>NZ_CBDCVU010000004.1:0-1812117 GCF_965223225.1 Candidatus Nitrosopumilus sp. | reverse complement strand
ATATTACAGACATTGAATGCCGTGAGGGATTTAACCTTGTAATGAAGTCAAACAACGGAATACCAATGTGTCTCAAATCAGATACAGCACTTAAGATGATTGAAAGAGGTCTTGCAGTTCCTGCAAACTAACTTTTTTCTTTTTTTTACTACAAAAAATTGAGTTTTGATTTTTATTTTCAAGATAAAAAATGATTGTAATTTATGAAATGGTTTTAAATAAAAAACAAATCACTGTTAGCACTTGATCGCTAAATTTTGATTTGTTTATATTCTTAAACCACCCAATTCGATCATGAGTTTTAGGGAATGCGTACATTGTGGTAGAGAATATGAAGACGTGTTTAACAGAAGAATTTGTTCAGACAGGTGTTCTGCTGAGATATCATCCTAATTTTTGATTTTGACCTAACTGATAATATTTCCATAAAAAAAATCATCAAGCAAAAAAGCAAATACAGATACAAATGGAAATATTTGATTGTATTTTATGGCATAACTGATTTTTTTTGAAATGATATCGTGATATCTTATATATGTCAGGATTGGAGAACTAAAACATGACTAAAGACCTACTTGTGCGTGGATTTGACGATGAAATCCATACCAAATTAGGTGATGCTGCAGGAAAAATGGGAGTATCTTTGAATTCAATTGTCAAAGATGCAGTAGACAAATGGTTAGAAGCAAAATCGCAAATCACAAAAAAACATGAATTAATCATGTATGCAGATAATGAAGCTTTGAGGAATTTACTAAAATCAATGCACCGTATCACAGAAAATAATGATATTTTTAACACGTGTTGTGGACCTGAGGATCATCCAGGAATGCAGTATCTTGTCAAACACGGATGGTTCAATGGAACTGTAGAACCATACAAAAATTTTCTTGAAAATCCAAACACATATGGAAAAAAACTACTGAAAAAAATAGGAACCAACGCAGACAAAGAACAGCTTTTGGTTTTAGCATTTCTGACAGGAAATCTTGCTGAAAAAAAATCAGTGTCAGATTCAATAGACTTTTGCAAATGGTATGATGATCAAAATGTTGAAGGAATTACTCATTGTGTTGCAGATGTAAAAGATATTTTGTCGGCAAACTTTGAAGATGTACTTCACTTGTTTGAAACACACGATCAGGTTTTTGTTGCCAAGAGAGATTCTCTGTACAAGATACATGTAACCAAAGAAAACATTCACAAACTATTCTTGGATTGATTTGAATATCAAAGCACTAAAACATTTTGTGTTCCAATAAAATTATTTGAGTAGGATTACGTAAAAATTATTAAAAAATTTTTGTTAATTTAGTTTTGATTTTATTTCATCAAATACTTCTTTACCATCTTCAAATAAGGTAGATGGAAAATATATTGCACCATACTTTTCTCCAACCTTTGAAACCATACTATTTTTCTCTAGAACTCTCATATGATGCTGAACAGCTTTGTAATCCATACCAACTGTTTGTGATAATTGGTTTACATTTCTTGGGCTTTCCAAGATTGCAGACATGATCTTGATTCTACTATAACCTCCTCTACTTCCAACAAAAAGAAAACAAAACAAAGCCTTTGTCTGAGGATGGCTTTTTGCCTTTAAGGTTCTAACCGTAACTATTTGCATAAGTTAGCATAGTTTTATCTACCATATAAAACTTATTATTTTGATATCATGATATCATTTTTAGCTAGACAATGCTAGTTACATTCGTGAACTGAATGGGCATATCATTTGGAAAAAAAGAGGAACAGAGTACTGTCTACCAAGAAAATTAATGTAAAAACAAGTACTCAAAGTTTAGTTTCCACTAGGGAAATCTACGAGTACTTTAGAGAATTTGTTGCTTGATTACTTCATCAAAGGCTTTTAGATGTGTATAGTGAGATTGAATCATCTCAGTTGACATTGTTTCAGTTGTGTCTGTGGCAGGGCTTGTGTCATTTGGGATTGCAAGAATCTCATATTCAACACCATCTAAAAGTTCTCCAAACTCGTGAACTAGAGTATCTGCAGGATTTTGTTCGGATAGATCCGTAAATCCAAGTGCCATCCCGATTAGAATGGTCGTAAGGATCGTCAAACCAACAGATTTTTTGTTGTGCTGTCTAGTCACAAAAAAAAGGACACATTATATTATTTAAAAATAAAGAAGAAAAGATCTTTTATCAATCTGACTGCATTACATTTCTTTTGCTACAGCATAAACATCAGATACTTCTTTAATTGTGTCTTTGACGTTGTTGATGGTAGCTGATTTTTTCGAGTAGGCCATAGTCAAGGAAATCTCATTGACCAAATCTTTGATAGAAAGCATCATTTCTTTGGATGCAATACTCATGTCACGAAGATCTTGACCGTTGATGTTGTTTGGATCATCATCAATGGAAAACGAATTTATTTTTTCTTTGGCAGATTTTACCAGTTCAGAGGTTTCATACATAAATCCTGTCTCACGTAATTGTGTTACAGTATTTTCCATTTTTGCAGAGGTCTCATTCATATTTTCTGAAATAAGACGGAAATTTTCAATGTTTTTTACCATTTCTGATGTACTCAATCCACGTATGATTTCATTAACTGCTTTTGCAGTATCCTTAACTTTGTTTAGGGATTCAAGGACTCCTGGATTTCCAATTTGCTGCATTATTTCTGCTGCATCAGAAACAGTATCTTTGATTTCACGTAGTTTGCTAGATTTTATTGCCTCCATATCTTACACCTCCTTTTCCTTTGTCTCCAGAATTGCTGGAGTTTCAAGTACATCTGCATTTGAAGAAATAGGTTGAATCTTGTTGTTGTGATGCAATTGTGCTAGAAAAATAAAGCCGCTAGCTGCAAATAATGAATTAAGTACTCCAAATTCCACACTATTTGCAAGAAAATCATTTGCAGCCATCAAGGTGTTCAAACTTGCCAATGAGAGAAAAATGATTGGAAAGTTTTTACCAATTCTAGTTATTGCTTCTAGAGAATAGATCAACAGTGTTACTTCAGTATGGTCAGAAACTCTAGTTGCCCATTGTAGTGAAGGACTTGTTCTCGTTTTTCTCTCATTAGCAAAGTTTGACATTATGCTTCTACCTTGTTTTTGATGCTTTTCACTACTTTTCCTGTAACATGACCGGTTTCTTTTCTTGCCGTTTCAAGACTTTCCTTTACAACTCTAGTTGTATAAGGCGTAGCTTTCTGAGCAACATCTGAGAGTTGCTTTACAGTTACAAGGGACTCTTCTGCAGATTTCAAAGTGTTTTCAACTGCACTGGCAGTATCGTTGACTATTCCTTTCTTTTTTAATTCCTGAGTTGTTTCATTGATATCTTTAACAATATCACGAACAGCAAATGAACTTTCTCTAATTGCAAAAGCAATTTCAGGAATAGCTCCACTTTCACGAAGAGCTTTCATGGTCTGTCTCATTTGGGAAGAATGTTCCCTAATGTTTTTTGAGATATTTTGGATTGTTGCAACAGTTTGGTTTGCATTCAATTGATGGATTCTAGCTTCCTGAGAAGATAGATTTGGATTGGGGTTATAATTTTTCATGTTATTATTATATGAAAAATTATTAATAATATTCACGAACAATTTATTCATATCAATCGTCCATTTTTTATTTTGGTTAGTGAAAATTATTTTCAAATTTTTTTAAAATAAAATTTTGATAAAGCAAGATGTTATTTTTTTCAAAAATTTAGAGGAAAACAAAAACACCAAATATCAGGCAATAACATTTCAAATGTCATATCAGACAATTCGGATTAATTAGAAAATAGGTGATAGAGATAATTGATTCTATCAAAATATTCTTTTGGTTAATTATGGAATTTGTAAAAAAAGCAGAGAAAGAATACTAGAGTCCCATGTTAGCATTTACCTAATCTACAATAGTCATGATATTTTTGACGTTGCCAAATTTTTCTCCCTCCAAACTGACAAACAACAAGTGATTGTTGGGGAGAGGTACCGTGACTCTTTTGATTTTGTCATATGCAACAATTGCATATTTACCATGGCCAATCTTGGATGACAAACTATCACGCTTGTTCCAGGATTCAAGAGACCTTTTTAGGCTCTCTTTGGTTTCATCTAGATTGAGATAACTAGTGGTATTATCTCTAATACTATTCCACAAAATATTGCCATCTTGATCACATATTATTGCGATTCTAGAACTTGGAATTTCACCCAAAATCATATTGAGTAATTTCTCTTCGTTCTCGCTGACATTTTGCGTAACAGACATTAGATATAGTTCTCATCAAAATAAAATAATCTTAATGCTTGGACGCCTTTAGAACTGTTTAATTGTTTTAAAATAAATTAACAATTTTTTATTTTACTTTTCTTGCTATCAAGCAATAACTTGAGTTGTGCGATATTCAATATTGAAAAAACATCTCTAATGATTCCTGCAACTATTCTTAGCAGATGATGAGGTATTGAAGAATTAATCAAAAAATGACAAAAAGAATGATTTCTTGGATAAATTGAATATAAGTAATATTACTTATAAATTAAAAATTTATCAATTTTAATTGATATTTATGTTATGATTATAAGGTTTTCACTAATAACCATTAAAATATGATTTGTATCAATACGGAACATGGAAAAAATTGAAGCAATGGTTGGATACAACTTTGACCCTCAAAATGAATTATCAATTGTATTAAAGAACACAGCCAAAACCAAGAACTTTGGAGAATACACAAAATGCCAGTTATGTCTCAATCCGTTACGCTACTGCTATTGTGTTTGTCCTTACTGTGGAGAACGTGATGAATGCGAATGTGCGTTATTTGAGGCAGCTACCGGAGGATAAACATTTTTGAAAAATTGTAAAATTCTAAATAAATTTAAAGAAAATTAATTGCACATTTAATTTTCTGTGTTTCCATATTACTCTATGAGAGAAGATTTTGGAGAATACACAAAATGTATTGAATGTGACACATCATTGCTCAATTGTGATTGTAATTGTCCAAAGTGTGGGAAGAGAGAAAATTGCAGGTGCAATCTGAGACCCATAAAATGGAGTGAATTACTAGAATACGCTTAAAATTGAAAACTAGATTTGTATCAAGATTAGATTTTACCTGATAGAATAATTAAAAAAAGAAATGAATGCATTAGAAAATTACTTTTCTAATGAAGCATTTATTGGCGTAGGTCGTAAAACGGTATTTGCAACTGGAGAGGCTTTCTTTGCCAAAGCAATTAACTCTCGTAGGGTTTCATCAGACGCATCAGATTTTATTCTGAATGAGATGTTGATTCCTTGGTATCCAGGATTTACATTCTCATCTATTTGAAGAAGTCCTGAAAGATCTATGTCACCTTCTAGAGTTGATTCTATTGAATCAATTTTAATTCCACGTGCAGAGGCATGAGCCACCAGACTTGTTGTAATGCATTCAGCCAATCCTGCAAGTAAATATTCAACAGGATTAGCACCGCTGTCATTTCCCAGTAATATTTCAGGTTCATCTTTTACAAATACGTGTGGATTACTTCGTGTGAAAGTTTTGCAAGCACCATAATAATCACTAATGGTAGTTCGATTCTCAGTACCGTCTACCCATTTGTTTTTTGCTCGAAAATTAAATTTTGCAATTGCTGTTTTTTTTTATTGCATCAATGGTGTCAAATAGTTGTGTGACGTTTACACCATTTACTATTTTATTTGTGGTTTGAGACATTTATGCTGACACTCCCATAGTTGTTCTAATTTTTTTCGAGGTTCACAATCAAACCGTTTAGGATTTGACTTTCACTCTCCTGATTGCCAATTGAATTAAAGGCCAATTTCCAATCAGATAATTTTTTTTCATTGTTGAATATGTTTTCATAGTAATGGTACCATGGTACCATAAAGTATATAGAGCATGCAATAGAGATAAGCAACATGGGAAAAGATCTTCACATTAGAGACATTGATGAAAACGAGCATTTGGAATTGACCAAAATTGCAGACAAGATGGGAGTCTCTGTTAACTCTATTGTAAAAGATGCAATTGACAAGTGGCTTCAAAATAAAACACATCTGCCACATGTTCATGATTTATTGATTTATTCTGATGAAAAATCAATGAACAATTTCCTTAAATCGTTGGATAGAATGGCTGACAAGTCCCAATGGCACAAATCCTTTGTAGCTCCACCAGATCACCACACAGAAAAGATTTTTTCAAGACTAAATTGGAACAATGAGACTGTAAAACCATACAATCCAAAAGGAATGGATGACATGAAGTATTGTGGACAATTAATCCAGCAACTTTCAAAAGAATCTAAAAAAAAGCCTCTGTGTTGTGTCGATTTTGTAATTACAGATATTGCGAGAAATTCATTTAGAAAAGCTATGGAGATCGAAAGAGCTTATGATGAGTCAAGGCTTCCTGGATTGATGTTCTGTCCTTACAGTACATCAGATCTTGTAAGTTCAGATATGACTGAAATGATTGAATTGTTTATGATGCATGACAGAATATTCTTGATAAAAGACGATGACATTTACAAACTAAACATGACAAAAGAAAGTGTTCATAAAATATTTCTTAACTGAATGGAAACAGGAAAAAACTTGTTAGTTGTTTGACATTAGAAGAGATAGCAGTCTATGGTTTTGAAATATAATAATAGTTTATTGGATCATGGCTTAACTCTTTGACCTGAACGCTTGAAAATCCTGCATCATTTAACATCTGTGTTGCAAGTTCTTTTCCCCACATTGCACCTAGACCTTTTCCTTCCAATGCAAGAGATACAGTCATGCAGTGTAAACAAGAAACGGTGTAAAGATAAGGTGCAAGTGAATGATCCATATTATTTTCAAGTTTTGAAGAGGCACGTATGTCTTGCATCATAAATACTCCATCAGGCTTTAGTGCTTTTTTGATGTTTTCTAGAACTTTTTCTGGTTTTGCCTGATCATGGATTGCATCAAATGCAGTTATCACATCAAAATAAGACTCTTTAGAAAAGGATGCAGCGTCTTGTTTCTCAAATGAGACGTTAGGCAGGCCAAGTTTTTCTGCTTCATTTCTTGCATTTTGTATTGCCTCTGATGAAAAGTCATAGCCAGTAAAGCTAGAATGTGGAAAGGATTTTGCCATAAGATGGATTGCTCTGCCACTACCACATCCTACATCAAGCACTTTGATTCCTGTTTTGAGTTTCTCAAAGGTAGGAATTAGTGGCAAAATCTCGTTGATTAAGGCAGGGAGAACGGTTTGTTGGCTTTCTTCAGCCATAACGGTATGGAATCGATTGAATAGTTCGTATGATACCCCACCACCCTTCTCAAAGCAATCTACAATATGATCCTCAACATATGCAAGGGATGGAATCCATTGCATTGAAGATGCAAAATTATAATTTCCATCTCGGGTAAGAAACTCTGCTTTTTCCTTAGATAAAGAATATTTTTGCAAATTGGGTTGATAATCTATAATTTTTGAAGTCACTAAACCTCCTAACCACTCTCTTACATAGCGTTCATTCAGATTTGCTGCTGTTGCAATTTCTTGACTAGTTGAAGGTTCAAGTTTTGCTATGGCATCAAATAGTTTAGTTCTATGGCCAACAGACAATAATAGTGCGGTTGCAGCTTTATTCATCACATCTAGCATTTCATCTTCAAATGAAACCATGTTATTTTGGAATATTTATTCAAAGTAATTATTGTTTCGTGTTTTCAAAATTCAAGAAAATTACAAAATATTAAATTAAAATACATTTTTCACCGACAGTTGCCAAATCTGAAAACCACTTGAGAAAATTATGAAATTTGTAATATAGTATTTTGATGAAACAATCACATGAAGCTACGATTAAGGAATATGGAATTTTCAAAAAACATGCCATTTTATGCAAAGATCACAAGAAAATGTCTTGTTTGTGATAGCACAAAGGTATACTCTAATGAATTAGGAGATGCTATGATGATTGTGGAGCAGTTATAGATTACGAAGAGAGTAGTTGTTGCAGAACATAACAAAAACAAATTACCAGTAAGAGCTAACTCCCATACCCTCATTTTCTACAATTTGTATGTCTAATTCTTCCAAACCAAAAACCACGTATATTGATTTTAGTCTATTTTGATAGAGAAAGTATTTTTTCCCATCATCAGTTACAATTGAGCCTGCAACTTTTAGAATTTTATTTTCTTCAAGTTCATGAACCCTTCTATATGCTGTGGTCATGGGGATATCACATTCTTTGACAATGTCTACTACAGACTTTGGTTTTTCAATTGTTTGATTCATAATAGTTCTGGAATACTCGTCAGATAATGCTTTAAGAATTGCCTTACGTAAGTTAGAATCTCTTGCTAAAAGTTTGAAATCAGCCAACTATAGTTTCTAAAAAGCCAATCAATATAATCTTGATTCAAAGGATGAACATAAGGGATTATTATCTAAAATCCAATAGTATGATTTCCATTTTTGAAAATTAGTATTGGAAATTGTATTTTGAATTTAAATCAAGTTTTAGCTAACCTTTTACCATGTCTGCAATCAAAAATAAACCCAAAAAAAGTTCAGATAAGAAATCTCTGATCACAGTAGGCGGAATTATTGCAATTGGGGCAGTATTGTTATTTGCATATTTGATGTGGTACGTTGCACCTGAGGAGACTATGGAGAGAGTCAAGATCATAGCAGTCACAGAATCAGGATGTATTGGAGAGACCTTTGATGGTTATTCAGTCAACATAGGAGAATGTGATGCAGCTCCAGGCGAATCTGTATATGCAATGGTTGACCAGAAAACCAAAGAACGAGCTGCTCTGATGAACCCAACAAGCTAGATTTTTTTCTAACTTTTCTTTGTCCAGAAGAATTCCACTAATTTTCTATTTTTATTGAATAAAACAACAAGAAACATTCAAAGTTAATTTTCAATTGAAGTGATCAAATTTTTAATTATCTCAGAAGATAAATTCAACATTGATGATTCTTCGGAGTTTAGGGCGATCTCATATATCTCTGAAATTCCATTTTGATTAATTTTAACAGGCACGCCCATTGCAACATCATTTGTTTGATATTCTCCCTCTAACACAACACATGCAGGAACAGACAAGGTGTTTGAATTTTTAATTGCCTCAAGAATATCAAAAGCATTTTTTGCAATTCCATATTGAGATCTGCCCTTATATTTTCTCAATTTTTTCCAGTATTCTCTAACATCTTGTGTCATTGAATTTTTTTCTTCATCACTAAGTAATGTTAAAAGAGGTTTTCCCTTGACACTAACTTTAGAAAAAATCGGAACCATAGAGATATCATGTTCTCCAAGAACTATTGCGTCAGAAACATCTGATTGAGACACAGAGAATTTTTTTGATATAAGAAAGCGGAATCTACTTGAATCAAGACTGGATGCAACACCAATTACTTTGAATCTTGAAAATCCCGTTTCTTTTTGAAAAAAATAAGTCAACACATCAAGAGGATTTGAAATTATCAGAACTATTGTAGAGGGACAATATTGTTTAATTTTTGCTCCTATATCTTTTATCATGGATACTTGTTGGGATAAATTTTCAGTTCTGCTTTGCATATAGACTCCAGTACTTGCAGTTACGACAACAATATCTGATCCAGAGATTTTTGAAAAGTCATCAGTTGCATCAATTGAGAATTTTGATGTAGAAGGAATTGCATTTGCTAGATCTAATGATTCGCCAATGGCATCATCCTTAGTTCTATCAATCAGTACAACATCATCCAATCCACTAGATACGCAAAGAAATGCAATAGAAGAACCAACTCTTCCAGCACCGATAATTGAAATCAATCTGCGTCTTTTTTACGAATACTTGAGCGCTGACGCTTGGAATCGTGCTTGGTCAAATTGTCTTCTAATTTACGACATAGTTTGTCTGAGATTTTCAAAATATCCCAATCTGATTCTGAATAAATCAATTGATTTTTTGCAGTCACTATTGTAGCGGTTACGTCATAATGTGTTTTTGTACCTTCTGTGTTTTGGGATTTGACAGAAATTTTTGCTTCAATAATTTCTGGAAGAACATTTTTTGCTTTTTCTAAGACACCACCAAATTTTGACAAGAGTAATTCACCAGCCGGCTCATCTTTTGGCAGACCAATTAGATACAAGGGTACGCTATCAGTCATATTGATACGATATTGATTTGAATTATAAATTAAGGTAGCTATTTCCAAAAATGATTTTTAGCATGATAGATCATGCATTATTTTACAACCAAAACTGGTTTTTTTGATTTATGTAAAACATAGTTTGAAACGCTTCCCAAGAATAATTCCTTGGCAGAGCCCCTTCCTCTTGCCCCAATTACAACAAGATCTATCTTATTTTTAGCATTGTTTGCAAAACGAGCAATATCATAACCAGGATCGCCTGCAAGTGCTTTTTGGGTCAATTGAATTCCTTTTTTGGCAGCACGAAGTTTGGCATCATTAAGGATTTTTTTAACCTCAGTCATGGAATTAAAATCTAGGAATCCGAGTGGGTGAAGTGCATATATTCCAGGCACAGATTTCACTGCAAGTGCAGTAATCGTTCCCTGAGATTGCCGTGCGATGTGAATAGCCATGTCTAGACCTCGAATAGAATTTTTGGAGCCATCAAGTGGAACAAGAATTTTTTTTGTTTTAATTCTCATGTTGTAGGACAAAACAGATGGAGTTTTAAAAGATATAACAATTATCGTCGTTGATTTTCAAGGTTGAAAATAAAAGAGTAGAACGCATAAAAATTGAAAATTTGAGTCAGAATTAATTAAAATTTTTAAAATAGGAATAAAAATTAAAGAAATTATTTTTTGTGTTGTATATCGCGGTGTAGTGTGTCTATCATGTTTTTTAACATCTCAATTTCATTTTTCTCTAATTTTTCTAATTCTTCAATTTTAGATATTAGTAATGATTTTGTATCATCTGCAACTCCTGTTTGCCTCATTTTTGAGCCGATTAATGTTGCGCCAATTGAGGATATGAAAGCACCAATCACGCCTATTCCCACATACATCATTGCAATACCAATCATTCTTCCCGTCTCAGTTACCGGAACAATATCGCCATAACCTACAGTAGTAGCAGTAGCTGAGGCCCACCAAAATGCATCAAGCCAAGAATTTATCTGAGTATTTTCAGCTTCAGACTCTACAACAAATATTGCAGAAGCTCCTAAAATAATAACAATTACAGATACTATTGCAATGTAAATAATTGCCTTCACAAAAAAATTACAACAAATGAATTACAGTAAAGTATAGATATAAAAAAATCACTGTGTGAATTAAAAAAATTGTAGTAAGTTTAATCTTAATCTAAATGAGAAATATACATTTCAAGAAAATCATCATCAAATACTGGTTTTAGAAAATTATTATCTGAGTTGAAAGCATCAATAGATTCTTTTAATGAGGTTGGTAATTTTTTAATCGATAGTTTTTGCATTTCTGATTCAGATAGTTTGTAGGTATCAACATCCACAGGATCAGGTGGCTGAATCTTTTTCTTTATACCATCAAGTCCTGCAAGCAGTATTACCGTCTCTGCCAAGTAAATGTTAGAGGTAGGATCAGGAGGTCGATATTCAATTCGTTTGCTTTCTGGTCGTTTTTTATGATGCGTTGGGATTCTCACACTTACTGAGCGATTCATTTTTCCCCATGCAATGTTAGTTGGTGCCTCATAACCAGGTACCAGTCGTTTGTAGGATTGTTGGGATGGATTGGTAATAGCGCATAGCGCCCTTGCGTGTTCTAAGAGACCTCCAATGTAATAATGAGCAGTTTGGCTCAGCTCTGCATATTTGTCTGAAGGGTCATAAAATGCATTATAATCTTTTTTGTTTTTCGTTTTCCATAGACTTTGATTAATGTGAACAGCAGAACCATTATCATTTTGCATGGGTTTTGGGTTAAAGCTTGCAACCATTCTACGTTTTGAAGCAATTTCACGTATTGTCTTTACACCAGAAACAAAACTATCTCCCATTTTAAGAAGACCTTGATATGACAACACAACCTCGCTTTGTCCAGCTGTAGCTACTTCATGATGATGAGCTATGGTCTTTGTTCCAAATTGTTTTAGCGTATCACAAACTTCGTCTCTAAAATTAGTCAGAGTGTCAGATGGTGAATCTCGATAATATCCGCTTTTTAGTGCAATAACATTTTCAACATCATCAGATATCCATGGAGCTTCTCTTGAAATGATTGAAGGTGTATCTGATTTATTATTCTCGGTAGTTTCATTAGTTATTGATTTAGCCTTGTCAAAAACAAAAAATTCCAATTCTGCTGCCCAATATGATTTTGTAAAGCCGTTCTTTTTTGCATACTGCTCGGCTTTTTGTGCAATATGCCTTGAATCATTTGAAAAACGTCCACCTCCAAATCCATTGTAGATATTTGCAAACATTCTTGCAGCTTTAGGTGAGTAGTCTTCTCCGTCACTTGGAGTGGAATCAAAGTAATCTGGCAAGACCGCAAAGGTTGAAGGATCAGGAACCAAGAGTATGTCAGATTTGTTGATAACGGTAAATCCAAGTATTGAACTGCCATCTAGTGGAAACCCGTTTACAAAAGATTCCTTTGTGATTTCATCAGCAGGGATACTTAGCTGATGAAGCAACCCAAAAGGATTACAAAATTGTAACCTGATCCATTTTACATCTAATTTTTTGATTTGGTTTACTACAGTTTTAGCAGACGTATCGATTTACTCCATATTTGATACGAGGATCTATTATATCAATAAATTTTCATCATAAAAACAGCAACAGATTCTTGAAATTCTAGTCATTAAATTTGAATAAAATAGATGCAGATAACTTCAAACAGGTTTTTATGCAAATTCGAATAAAGGGAATTATGGGTACATTTGAGCCTGGAATTATAAAATTGCTCGAAGGCAAAAACTTTGCATCATTTGTTACTCTGTTAAGTGATGGATCACCTCATGTAGCACCTACATGGATTGATCATGAAGAAGACATCATATTGATAAACACAGCATTAGGGAGGTTAAAGGAAAAAATGTAAGAAAAGATCCCAGAATTGCTCTTTCGATTTATGATAATGAAAATCCATATCACATGTTGGCAGTTAGAGGAAAAGTTGTAGAAGTAACAACTGATGGAGCTGAAACACACGTTGACAAGTTGGCAAAACGATATCTTGGAATGGAGAAATATCCCAGACGATCTCCGGATGAAAAGAGAATTTTAATCAAGATTAAAGCTGAAAAAATTCATCATCAAGATTACTCTTGAATTTCTAGTTTAACATTTAGTCGATTATATTTGAACAATTCTTGAAAAGAAAAAATACTAAATTCAAAAAAAATTAAAGAATTAGGTTTCTAATTCTTGAAAAGAATTCCACGCGTTTATTCCTCCTTCTAGGATTTGAAAGTCAATATCTTCCTGTGCTAGTGCATATGACGCAATAGTTGCACGGTTTCCCGAACCACAGATAACCACCACAGGTTTGTCAGTTGGAATCTCATCTATTTGGTTTGGTTTGAAAATTTCAGCTAGAGGAATATTCACGGACTCATCAATCTTGGATTTTAAAAGCTCGTCAGGCTCTCTAACATCTAGCAGATAGATATCTTCGTTTGTGGCAAGTTTTTCTGATAACTCTTGTGAAGTTATAACAGGATAAGAGCCAGATTCAAGACTCTCAGAAACAATGTTGATGCCTCCATTAAGATAAAAGGTTTGGATTCCCATCTCAGTCATTGTCTGAGCTGCCTTTTTTGCCTCTGTTCCATCATCATCAACTAAAACAAAGTTATACTTTGATGCAACCTCTGGGAGCCTATTTTGGATTGTTTTAACTCTTTTTTCAAGAGTTGCTGGATCCAATTGGTCATAAGATACACCATTAAGATGTCCTTTCTGATATTGATCTGCAGATCTAATATCTATAACTAAAACATGCATATCATTGTCCAACAACACACCTACTGTCTCATAGTCTACTGAGAGTTTGTCCATATTGTCTTGTTCAATATTGGTTCCAACGGTCAAAACCCCAACCATTGTAATTACAACTGCGATACCAGCAAGAATTCCTACATTTTTGGTTTGCATGAATTTGTATCTGTAGATTTTCTTAAAATACCAAAGTACAGTTTTCAAAGATAGTTTCCAAGTGTGGAAATCGTATCTTTTGAATGAATGAAAATAGGGCAATTGATTTGTAAATGATATAAAACAAGTACTGATTAATGGACGAAAATTATCACAAAAGATTCCTAAATGCAGACAGAAATTTAGGCATCATTATTACCATGATGGATTGAAATAGCGCTATATCGAAATGTAGGCATGATTAAGATTGCATTGGTTTCTTTTGTTTTCTTGTTCTGTGCCAATTTTATAATTTTAGAGTCATACCAAACACACATTTCAAGCCCAATAATCACATCAGATAAGACTAACTACAAACAAGGAGAGGACATTGTAATTTCAGGATGGGTAAACTATAACGAAGAGGCAACATCAGATGTATTGTTAAGAATAATTGTTAGTGATCCTCTTGAAATGAAAATTTTTGATGAATATGTAACAAGCAATACAGAAGGAGAATTTTTCGTAGAGATTCCAACGTCAAAAGATTCCAAAGTAGGAAATTACGACATAGAAATAACTAGTCAATGTAGAGAAATTCACAGAGAAATATGTACGCATCAAAATGAATCAATATCAATCACAGTAGAAAAAGAATCAAGTCAAGACAAAAAAATTCCAGACTGGATAAAGAATGTTTTTGTATGGTATGCTCAAGACATAGTAACAGAAGGAGAATTGTTAAGCGCAATTGAATTTCTTGTAAATCAGAAGATAATTCAGATTCAAACTAATAATAGATAATTATTTTTAAAAACTTTACAAGTTTTGCAAACTAGGATGTAATTGACATGCGCAATATAGTTTTAGGCTAAAACAGATCGCATCTAATTTTTTATTTTCATATCCACGGATCATTATCGATATTGAACATTATTGGAATATCAGACAAAGATTTAGCATAAGAGACAGATCTAAACAGGCACACATCAGAGCAATGAGTAACATTATGGTCATGTATTTTTTTTCCACATTCTCTGCATCTATCTGACATATCTATATGAGAATTAAATTGCTTATTAAGATGAGATCATATTCTCACGATTGGGGATGATTATCATTTTTGATTTTTACTCAATTGTTTTTCCAAAAAACTATATCAAAATAATTTGTTTTAAGAAATTAGTAAGGAATGGATAAAGCCCGGTGCTGTCATATCGGTTCCAACTATTTTCTTGGCTGCAATACTCGTATACTTTCAGATTCCTCTGATGTCGTAAAGAAATGATCAACAATATGGAAATAGAAAAGACCATGATGGATTAAAAGATAATTCTAGTGATAATTAGAATTACCTGATCAAATCAAATAAATTACAATTTTTTAAAATTCATACATTCATTATGGATACTTTGGAGGCAATCAAAACCAGACGTGCAACAAAAAAATTCGATAAATCATACAAAATGACATCTGAGCAAGTTAAATCATTGATGGAACATGCAATACTTTCTCCTACAAGCTACAACCAACAAAACTGG
Organism: Candidatus Nitrosopumilus sp.; assembly: GCF_965223225.1. Lineage (GTDB taxonomy): Archaea > Thermoproteota > Nitrososphaeria > Nitrososphaerales > Nitrosopumilaceae > Nitrosopumilus. The sequence goes on along the minus strand of NZ_CBDCVU010000004.1, from coordinate 1,796,490 downwards.
AGATTCATTACAATTACAGAACAGTCAATCAAAGATCAAATTAGTAAGGCTGCAAGAGACCAACCACAACCTTCCGAGGGATCTTTGGTTATTATTTTGTGTGGAAACATGAATGCATGGAAGGAAGAGCCTCTAAGATATTGGAAAAACCATCCTTCTGAAAAACAAGAGACAGTAAAAAATGCCCTACATAGAAAGTATGCAGACAGTCCCCAAAATCGTCGGGATGAGGCTATTCGTTCCTGTGGGATGGCAGCCCAGACAATAATGCTTGCTGCAAGACAAATGGGTCTTGATTCATGTCCTATGGGCGGTTTTGAGTATGATGAGTTAGCAAAAGTGATAAACCTTCCAGAAAACCATTTGATTGTTTTAATGATAGTTGTTGGAAAGGCAGCAGAACCAGCAAAGCCTCGTGGCGGTCAGTTATCCTTAGACAAGATAGTTTTTGAAAATAGATTCTAAACTGTAAATTCACAGAATATCAGAGTAAATTTACTTGTGTAAGAGCAAGAATAGTTGTTTTTACTGTTAATAATCATAAATTGGGTTATAGTTTGTTTCGTTCTTTTTTTTTGAATTAAGAATTTAACATCTTGTTGATGTCATCAAGTGTCTTACAGTTAATCATAGCTTTTGCAAAATCAACAGTAACCTTGGGAAGACAAATTTTGTGATAAAAAAAGCCGCCTTGTTTTTCTTTAGTTTGCATTTCAATGCTTTGAATCTCCAACTCTTCTACAGGTTGTTTTGTCCCACAAATAACACAGTTACCATCCCTGATTCTTTGAGCAAATTGCATTTTTACATTTTCAATATTCTCAGACATTAAGTACAGTTATCCGGAGTTATTTTAAAGAAATTAGTTCCCGTATTGTCTAAAGACAAATTTCAGATTTGCAAAACAGTTAAAATTCAAAAACAAAATAATAAAAAGAAATTGTAAATTTATTTTACAATCAATACTGGAACCTTGGACTTGTGCATAACAGCGTTAGATGTACTTCCAAGGAATGCTTCTTTGGTTCCACCAATGCCGCGAGCTCCTATGACAATCATGTCAAAATTTCCTTTTTTGGCTGCATTGATTATTTGAGATGCAGTATTACCGCCACCGGTAGCGTATTTGAATTTGGCACCAGCACGTTCACATTTTTGCATGGCCGGTCCAATTGCTTTTACAGCTTTTTTCTGTGCATCGTCTTTCATTGCTTTGGTGTACTTTATTCCTGCTGCCAAAGGCAAGTGAAACACATAGTATCCAGTTATTTCTGCATCACTGGATTTTGCAATTGATATTGCAGTATCCAGTCCTCTCATAGCATTTGCTGATCCATCAAGAGGTACAAGAATTTTTTGGAATTTTGCCATTACAACTCGCTTTCAGTGATATCTTATATAAAAAGAACATGATTTTCAAAATTGAAAGTGTATAATCGATGTGATTTTGATTTCTTAAAAAGAGATCTAAATGGATGTGGTTCCACGTTTTCTTGTACATATATCCAATGCATCATCTACTGTAGTGACAAAGACTTTACCATCCCCTTTGGTTCCGGTGCATGCAACATTTGCAATGGAATCCAAAATGTCGTCAAGTTTTGGGTCATCTACCACACAAATGATCATGTCCTTGCTAAAGTATTGTCCTACCAGAGGAGGATCTTGTGCTCCTTGACCCTGTACTTGATGGAGTGTAACACCACCGACTCCGTTCTTTTTGATAGCATTCACTACTTTTTCCCTCAGTCCTGTTCGAACGATTGCTTCAATTTTTTTCATAACGATGATTAATCTTCAATGTATTTAAATTCAATTTTTGAAATCTGCAAGACTAACAAATTGGCATAATAAGTAGATTACGTGTTTTTTAGAGGGATTTTTGTTCTGGTGTTTTCCTGCAAATTATTTATCCTAGGATATTCCTACGGGATTTACTTTTGACACATAAGGGAAAGATGCTAGATGCAATTAAAACAAAATTCTTGTGGATTATTCTTGGAACGGCAGTTTTCTATGTATTATTGATTTTGATGTCAGACGTTGAGGAAATATCCAAATCATTTTTGGATATTAGAGCAGAGTTCTTATTTTTGATATTTGTTCTTGGTTTTTTGTCTCATGTTGTGAAGAGTTTTCGACAAAAGGATCTGTTTGGATTGGTAGGAGAAAAGATTCCAATGTTTCAAAATTTGATAATATACATGTCAGGACTTTCACTTGTCACCACACCAGGTGGTGCTGGTATTTTTATCAAATCAGTGTATATGAAAAAAATATTCAACACGCCTACTGAAAAGTCAATTGCAGTTATTTTTCTTGAGAGATATCATGATTTACTTGGAGGGACATCTATTGTTCTAGTTACATTATTGATTCATTTTGGTCTGATCTCAATGTCTTTGGTTGTTATCTCGTCATTATTGCTTGGTGTGATTTTCCTTTTGATTAAGAGTCAGAGATTTTTTGTCTCACTATATTCCAAATTAAGAAAGGTAAGATTTGTATCAAAAAACATCCCAGAAATAAAACCCAGCAAGTCATTTTCCATACTTACAAAGCCCAAAAACATGACCCGTGGATGGTTGTTCAGTGTTTTAGGATGGAGTATAGACTCTCTTTCAGTGTATGTGGTCTTTCTGTCTCTAAATGTTGATCTGGGATATATTCTAACTTCCCAAATTTATCTAGCATCTCTGGGATACGGCATACTGTCTCTTTTGCCTGGAGGCATAGGTGTCAGCGAGGGTGTGGCAGATTTGCTCTTGGTAAGACAGGGATTGGAACTTTCTGTTGCAGCATCACTTGTAATTATGATGAGACTTTGTACAATGTGGTTTGCCACATTCATTGGAATTATTTTTACTCGAATAGTATTAAAACAAAAAATTCAATCATCATAGAATATTTTTGAAATTTTTATTTTTTCAAAAAAAAATATTGTGCAACATTAGGATGTTGTTTCTAAATATATTTGCTGGTCTAGTTTTGTTCAATCATTATCTTCTTCTTTTCCAGTAGGCATCCAGCTGTCAAATACATGAGTTTGAGTCAACCTCTTTATTGAAAAAATAGTATCTAAAATCAGTGGCATAGCTATGATCAAGGCTGCAATTGAGATTATGACTATGACTGTATTATCTTCAAATTCAACGAAGCTGATAAAGATAGATACCAACAGCAACATTAAACCCATAAAAAGAGAATTTCGAATGACTTTGTACAGTGGGCGGTCTACTTGTTTTTTCTCCTTTGAGTCAAAGTTAATGGTGATTTTGTTACAGATATCTGAAATTATTTTTTCTGTTTTTCCAAAGAACGAAAACACTGGATAAATTAAGATGGTTACTGTCAGAATGACAAGAAATATTTCAGGATCTATCAAGAAGGGTATTTCCCATTCATTCATCAATGAGATGATTGTAGGTGAAAAGTAATTCATTGCAGCTAAAATTGTGACTATGACAACAATATGGACCAGGATTAGAGGAGCATATTTTTTGATGCTTGTTTTCTGATCCGAGTCTGGTTTCTGATCAGCAGGTTTTCCTCTTAGCAACATTCCAGCGTAATATATGGTGTTAAGCAGTCTGTATGGTACAATTGATTTGGGGTCTGCCTTTGTCGGCATTGCCCTTAAAAGAAGTGGCATTATCAGCATCGTAATTATTGCCACCAATACCGTTACTGGAAAAATTGAATCTCGTATGACTCCGCTGTCTGCACCAAGCTTTGCTATGATAAATGAGAATTCTCCAATTGGGATCATCACCACCCCTATTGTGGATGCACTGACAAGTGAATTTCCTGCAAATGATGCTGCAAACATGTTTCCTATGAATTTCCCAATTATTGCCACAATCACTATTGGAATGGTGATCCAAATTGCGTCTGGTATCAAAGCAATGTTCACTAGCATGCCTATGGAAACAAAGAACATTATCAGGAAAAAGTCTCTGAGAGGCAAAACCTTGGAGGTTATTGATTCAGAATATTTGGTGGATGCGATGATCATTCCCATCAAAAATGCACCTACAGCACTACTAAGATTCAAAAAGTGAGCAAGTACAGAGAGTCCAAATACTAGTGCAAGTGATGAAATGAAAAGAGCCTCTTCCATTTTGATTTTGCTGACATGCTCTAAAAGTTTTGGAATAATTTTGATTCCAACTCCAAAAGTTATTACAAAAAATACAATGCTTTGAAGTATGATTAATCCAAAATCAGTCAATTCAAAACCATTCCCCTTGGTTGCATCACCTAGGATAGTCAACAACAAAACAGCTGCAAGATCTTCGACGATGAGAATTATTACAACGGTATTCCATTCGGTAGTCTTTACTAGATTAAGGTCCCTGAGAAAACGTAGTGATATTGCAGTACTGGTAATCGACAGAATACTTCCTAAGAATAGGGCTTCAAGATGAGTCCAGTCAAATGCCATGGCTACCACATAGCCTAGTGAAAATACAATTGCAAGTTGAATTGTACCAACTAAAATTCCCGTAAATCCAACTTTTTGTAGTTTCTTTAGACTAAACTCCAATCCCACAACAAAAAGTAGTATTATAATTCCAAACTCTGCAAGCAGATTGATTAGTTCTGCATCCTTTATCAGACCAAGACCAAACGGACCTGCAATTATACCAATCAGTATGAATCCTATGATTGTTGGAAAATGGATTTTGTGCATAATCCAGGCACTAATCATGCCTCCACCAAAGAGAATTGCCAATAAGCTTAGAAATTCAGTAAGACCTGCTGAAACCATCTAGAAAATATTAGAAGGTACTTTATTAATGCAATTCCACATTAGAGAGGCATCGAATTAGCATTACGAGTGTCAAAGGAGATTTTGACCTCAAAAGAAGAATGATTCTACCCAGACTAAGTTTGCACCATCATGGAGTTGATATCCTTTAGCAAACATACAGGATGCATTATTTTTTCTGCCATTATTCCACAGTCATGACAGAACAATCTTGTTGGTTCATCACATCCTTTGCATCTTCTTTGTACTTCAAGGTCAGAGTTGCAAATTTTGCATGGTTTGTTTTCCATGAATACATTATGTAAGCATGGTATAAAAAAAGTATGAAAATCATAAGTAAATAATTAGATCGGATTGTAATTCTTTACGCATGATTAAATTTAGAATATTCGATTATTAGAGATTAATAATTTTACAACCAGTTGCATACACAAACATCATAATTGAGAATGATATCTTCTGTTTTTATATCAAATTCCATTAGGTAAGGAATTGCAAGCAAGAAATATTTCAAAAGAACCAATTACAATATTGAAGAATTCAACAATTTCAGATGCAATCAGGATGTTACTAAATACAAAAATTAGCAGACTAGTAGTTACGGATGATAAAAAACATGTGGGAATAATTACTGAAAAAGACATTGGATTATTTTTGTTTTCAGATAATGCAAACCAAGGATTGGATAAAATTCCAATAACAAAGATTATGAAACCAATTGAGTTTGTAAGTCATGACATCACGCCTGAGAATTCAGCAAAACTGATGATAAAGAAAAACATAAGCTCTTTGGCCATCAAGGAAAATGAGGATAAAGTAGAGTCAATTTTTACAAAAAGTGATCTTGTAAGATATTTTGGAGATAATTTTTCATGAAAAATAAAAGTGGTAGATGTGATGACCAAAAATTATGAGTATACACATACTTCTGCTCCTCTATACAAAGTTGTAAGAAAAATGTTGGACAATAAAATTTCTAGATTAATTGTAAAGAATCAAGATGGAGAATCGGTGGGCGTAATATCATTTAGAGACTTGTTCAGAATTTCAGTTGAGCTTGGCAGTGAGGAAGATTATTCAGGATTCACACTATCAGACAATATCAAACGCGGATTTCTTTCAGAGAATGGGTTTGGAGGTATTTCACTTGCAAGAGATGTTATGACCAAAGGAATAATCACTGTAAAGTTTAATGAGGATTTAGCCAAAGCTTGCAAAACTATCTTAGAAAATAACGTAAGTGGATTGGTTGTTTTGGACGGAAATGATGGCATTGCTGGAATAATCAGTAAAACTGATGTGACAAAGGCTCTAGCATCATTGTAAATGCTCTGTGTTCTTAGCTATTGTTTTGGAGTTAAAAATAGATTCAGACAGTGTGAAAATACTTATCTGAATTGAATCCATGAAATTCTGTTATGGGTTTGTTAGACAGATTTAGCCGTACGTTTGACAAGTATGGATATGACTTATATGGTTATGATAAAAATGGGTATGACAAAGACGGGTATGATGAGAATGGGTATGATCACCTAGGTTATGACAAAGAAGGATACAACAAATTCAATAAAAAGAAAAACGAAATATACAATGATTAAAATAAATTTTTATTTTAATAAATTCAACAAAAATGTACATCTTCACTGTATTCTGAAGATATCTTTCTTGCATTATAGCATCATTTAATTCGACAAAATCACCAATTTCCTTTTTATTGAAAAATGCATACAATTAGTGAGGAAAAATGCTAAGACAAAAAGAAACAAAGAAAACACCAAGGCTTGGATTTATTGCAATGATGGCTGCAGGAACAGCTGTTGTTCTTGTTTTAACATTAACTCCATGGAATTTTATCCCTACACAAATAACTGAAGATGTAACAGTTCTTGGAATTACAGAACACGGATGTGTTGGAGAATCACAATATGGTGTTAGTGTTGTTGTGCCTAATTGTAATGCGCAAGTTGGTGACGTAGTATCTGCAACATTTTATGTTTCTTCGATGGAATTCAGCGGATACTATGACAAATTACAAGATAGAGTTGAAGTAGTTCAGCCATAACTCTATTCTTTTTTATTATGAGAAGTTCATGTGTTCCGGTTGATCTCCCAAATTAAGCATAGAAAATGAACGTAAAATGCATGAAAATTATAAATTTAGATTTAAATTTTAATTATTCTTCGATATATCCCCATTGTCTATTTAATTTTGAGAGAATTCTAAATGCAAGCCTGTCTATATTGATGTGAGATTCTGCAAGTATCATTACTACATTATTATAAATGGGAAAACTCATAATGACAACACGTTCTCTTCTTGAGGCAGAATACTTTACACGACCCAATTCGGAATTAAATTTTTTTCTTTTTGTAACACGAGATGCTAATTCAGAACAAATATTTTGATGTTGTTCATCGGTTAATCTAGAGCAAGTTCCAGGTTTGTAGCCTCCTGCTAAAAGAGAATCCATACCATCCAATAATCCTGCAAAAAGGATTTCTGGATTTTCTAAAATCTTAGAGCATTTATCAGCATATTCATTTACGTCAAGGTTTTCTTGGTTCATTTTAAAAAATTTATTTTATTCTTTTGTAAATCTCTTTGAATTCATTTGAGATGTCATATGACATATTCAACAAATGTGAGATCTGATTCATTGATGTTTTATTCTTGCCCAGATTTCTTAGGATCGTAAAAGCTTTTTGTGGCGAAGTTGTAGATGAGGGTTTTTGATTTGTCCAAGTCTTAAAGGAGTCACCTATATCTAGACAAAAATTTAAAATAAATTCTTTCCAGGTAGGTAAATTTTTTACTTTGTCTGTAAGGATTGTGTTTGATAATTCATCAAATTCATTTTTTCGATCTTTGTATAAAATATCAATGGCTTGTTGAATTTTCTCCTTCTCATATTCTTCAGTGTTTAACATATACATTCCAACTAGATCCATGAAGCAGACATCATATATTCAGATATAAATTAAATAGCAAATTTTTAGTTTTGAATCTATAGAGACTAGTTACAAAAATAATAACATAAGAAAATCTCACATAATCTCATGACTCAGCTACTGTTCTGAGGTCAAAATGAGATACAAGTAGGCATGAATTGTAATTTTACATCAAATCAAAGGTTCTGAATCAAATCTAAATCAAATTTGGGTTTTTAGATATTATTGGTTAGATCATATATCTTTATGACACAGATTAAACTCCTCAACAAACTTTTTCAAGTTTCCATGGGGCCTTCTGAGAAGCTGATTCCATACAGGAATAGTTTCCAGAAATAATTATCTCACCATATTCTAGGTTTACATACATTTTACTAGGAGGGTTTTTGCCATAAAGGATCTTTTCACCCATATCAGGAGAAATCACAAAAGAATAGAACAATGTTGCAGAAAAGAAAATTAAAATTCCAATCCCCACCATTTTATTAATTGACATGTTTTTTGTTTTTCTTCGTGATCGGATTGTCATGTCCTTCTCAAAACCTCTTTAACATCTTCCAATTATATCCATTCAATAAACTCTTGTTTATTGTTACAATCAATTTCTTGGATTTCAGCAAAATTGTTTAAAGTGCATGAACCCAAAAAGTCTTGAACCGTTTTTGAGTATTAAAATGGACACATGGGGTTTGAACTTGTTGGCAAGAGGTTTCATGCACAATACAATCATTACATCTCTTGATTTTCTAAATTAAGGGTAAAAGGAACTAATTTAGAATTAATTTTCATGTCCGGTTCCCAGAAGCTAAAGATTATGTTGTTTACGGGAATTGGAATGATTATTTTAGGTATCATTGCATCACTAATTACACAAGAAAAGATTGTAAAGTTGTTATGTTCTTAACCAAGTTTTTATAAAATAAAGTCGTATAGAATTAGTTGTCATCAGAAGAATCTCAACGATTTGCAAAGGAGATCTTTAATGCAGATCCACAAATTGTTCATTTAGGTTTAGTGGATTTGGAAGGAAGTGTCTTGCTTGATCAATCTTCTGCAGCAAATGCTCCAACAGAACCTGATTCTGACAGAAGAGAGTTTTACAATCAACTTGCTGTTAGACGAAGTACTAGGGAACATTTTGATGAGGCCTACGGCAAAACTGACTACATTCACATTATCAGAGAAAAAATGCAACAAGTGATTTTATACTTGCCAGATTTGACAGTTTACCTTACTTTGGAGAAATCTATGACTCCGGACGAAGTTAAAGTTACTGCTCAAAAAATTAAATTTCTTGATAATGATATAATGAATAGCGGAATATAATCTCAAGTAAATCCAGAGTTAGAATCAAAAACTGTAAAAATAATATCCCAACTTGCCAAAAAATAATCATTTATGAATGTGATATGGGCCCACGTGGACTCAACTACCATTTCGGGGATAAAAATAGACGCAGATAAGCACAAATGCCATCTTTGGCAATCTAAGATTGAAAATTAATCAGAATACTTGATTGGAAATTTCAATTATTTGATTATCTAGATCTGCCTTAGTATTTTGTAAATTTAAAAATTTTACACGATATATCCAATCTCTCACATTCAAGATTGCAATATTGGCTTTTTCTATTATCAAATTCTTTTCTGCATGTTGCGCATATATTTTTGATTTTAAATGTCATTTAATTCAGATTGTATTGGTTTTCTTTGGTTAAAAATTGATTTCAAAAATTATTCAATTACCACTAGCATTATTCTTTATCACTAGTTAAGTATAATGACGGCAGAGTAACTATGAAAGGTTCGGTTGTGACCTGATAACAAAGGCTACAGGTCTTAAACCGATGCTAAAACCAAAACCGTCCTACCCGCAATGGTATCAGAACGAAGCTGTCGTCAGATTTCCTGCTGCTGCTGACCTTAAGTTTCGAAACCTTTTGTCTTTCATTTCATTACTTGCTTTGAATTGATCCAATGATTATGCATTGAATTGATTAGATGGGTTCAATATTTCTAATTGGCCCCCTTTTTGACATATCCAAAGCAATTGTCCTATAATTCCAAAGATAAACACACGGACTATTCTCTTAAGATTTAATTTTCAAAAATGAGATTTGTATTCATAAGACTAGTGTTCCATAAATCCTATCAACACATACTTAACTCAAGAATGCTTGATCAAGGTTATGAGTAAAAAAGAATTTTACATTTGTAAGAATTGTGGCACAGAATTCCCTTCAACTGAAATTAGATTATATTGCAAAGTTTGTAAATCAAATTTAGACAAAACTGGAAATCTACCTAAACTATAGAGAATCATATTTTTAGTTCATAGACACTGTCTTAACGTGAAAATGAAACGAAATGAAAGGAGGGGAGAAAGATCTCTCAAAGAATATGAGCCCTTAAAAATTTGAATCGTTTTTAGGAACAAAGATTCTATTTCTTAGTTTTTTGTGGTTTTGAATGTGCTTTAACCATGTGTCTCATTGTTCTATCAGGATCAGTGAATTTCATTTCACATATTCTACAAACTAGACCAGGTGTTTCAGGCTTTTTTTTGAATAAATTCATGAAAACACAATAATCTGTATCAATATGAACTGTGAAATATTCTAAAAAGGACTTGAATCAATGAAGGTTCAAGTCCAAATGGGCCCACGGGGATTTGAACCCCGGATCTTCGCCGTGTAAGGGCGACGTCATAACCGATCTGGACTATGAGCCCAGAAACCTACCTTGTTGAAATCCATTTAAACTTTGAGACTGGAAAATCTACAAATCTAACATGAAAATCATATAAATTCGTGAATGTAGATTTTTTTGCAAGCCCAATTGGACTAGGCCACATAACTAGAGACATCGCAATTGCAAATAATTTTGGAAATGTTTCGACTAATTTCATCACAGGCAGTGGGGCAGCAAAACTGCTGGAAAATATAGGCTTGAAGGTACAAAATGAATATCACCCACCCTCATTTAATGTTGAAAAAGGAAAGCTCAAAAGTTCAGCAAAGTGGCTTTGGCAATACTACCAATACTACAAGGATTGCAAGAATATTTCAGAGAGAATTATTCAAGAGGATAATCCCAGTCTAGTAATCAGTGATGAAGACTTTGCATCGCTAACAGTTGCTCAGAGCAAAAAAATTCCCACAATACTTGTAACTGATATTTTGGAAACAAGGTTCACTAAAGGACTTGCATCACTAATTGAGAGAAAAATGAACAAGTCAATGCAGGAGATCATAAAAAATTGCAATACAGTAATTATTCCCGAAGATGGAAAAGATCAAGACAACATAAGAAGAGTAGGACCAATTGTAAGACAAACTAAATTTTCAAGGGATCAATTAAGAGAAAAATTTGGCTTTAAAAGAAAAACTGTTGTAATTTCAATTGGAGGTACCGAAGCGGGAATATTTCTAATTGATAAAGCACTAGAGTCATTATCAAAGATCAATCAAGATTTAGAGATAGTACTGGTCTCGGGTCCTTCCATAAAGAGAGATTTTCAAGGAGCAAGAAATTTGGGTTTTGTGGAGAATCTACATGAAGTTATTTTTGCAGCAGATCTCTTGATTTCACTTGCAGGCAAGTCTACTATTGATGAAGCAAGGGCGTATGGAACACCTGGAATATTCATTCCAATAAAGGATCATTTTGAGCAAGAAGACAATGCAGAAAATGAAGGATTTGTTTTTGAAGATATCTACAGGTTGGAGTCTTTGATATTAGAAAAACTGGAAGAAAAGCGAAAACAAGTGAATACTGATGGAGCAAAAAAAGCATCTTCCATTATTTTAAAAAAAATAGCAGAAATACAATCAAATGCTTAATAGATGGCCGTAAAACTTTGGTAAAATACCAATGACCAAACTAGTTGTAGCAAAATTTGGAGGTAGTGCAATAGGCCCAAACGGAGAGGGAATTCCACAAATTATTCAACGTATTGCAGATTTAAAGCAGAATTCAAAGGTAATTGCCGTTTTTTCAGCACCGCTGACAATTGATAATGATGGCAAAAAGAGATCTTTGACAGATGTTATCTTAGAGCAGGGCAGAAATGCAGAAAAAGGCATCGCTCCAACTCTGGAGACGGTAAGGTCAACATATAATCAGATAGTAAAATTGCTAGATTCTGAGAACGAATCAGATTGTAGAAAAATAATAGACATCAATCTAGAAAAGGCCCAACAATCTCTTGACCATGCCCTTGAAAAACAAGAATTTGCAGATGAGACTCGTTCTAAGGCACTGGCATTCACAGGAGAAATTTTGATGTCACATGTAATGAAGTATATTTTGAAAAGTAATCACATCAATGCAGATTCTGTAGAATATGATGATTGGCCAATCATAACAGATAGCAACATAGAATCAACAAACTTTCTTCCATCAGAATCACGGGGAAAAATGGGTAAAATCGAAGAATTGGTTGCACAAAATGAAGTTGTCTCCATCGGCGGATTTATTGGAAAGACAGTAGATAATATCACTACAACATATGAACGAGGGGGATCAGATAGAACAGCAGCTGATCTTGGAATTTTGTTTAATAAAAAATATGAGACCAGCATAGATTTTGAAAAAGATAGTGCAGTAGTTTCTGCAGATCCAAAAACCGTAGAAGAAGAATTGCGAGAGGTCAAGCAATTATCTTACAATGAAGCAAGACTTGCAGGAATGTTTGGAATGAAAATTTTGGATCCAATTGCAATAAAAGAGATAGTAGAAAACGGAGTAGATATGCCGATAACTGTGACTAACATGAAAAATCCATCTGAGATAACTACAATAAAAAGATCATTAGATAACCAAGAAGGTCATCCAATAAAATTAGTCACTGGAAAAGAAAATTGCTGTATATTTAGAATTGAAACAAGCTCCATTCAAAAACTCTTGACATCCCTAGAAAAAGACAAGCGCTACAGTGAATACGTAATATTATCACCATTCACAAAAGATGGAATTGAATTTTCCAGAATTTTGTTTTTGGATGGAGATTATGTAAAACGAAACGAAAAATATCTCATGGGTTTTGACTCTCTTGCAACGATCACATACAACAGAGGAGTAATAACACTAATCGGAGATGAGATGTGGAGAGTTCAGCAGGTCGCATCACGAACCAGTGCAAAAATAGGAGAGTCTGGATTAAACATACTAAACATGGATGCTCAAGAAGAAACTTCAAGAATAATAATCGTAATAGAAGATTCAGAAGGCAACATTAGAAAGGCAATCAAAGCAATACATCACGAAATCTCAAACATTAATTTTATTTAGTAAAAGTGTGGCGTTACAGGTTTTCACCAGTAGCGCCATCATGGGTTTGTTCTTGGACCATTATCTAGAGTTAGTCCGGCGTTACCCAAAACACGCGATACCATATGTTACCATCTCTAGTATTTAGAGCTGATCTATATAGATCACTTTACATATTCTCAGCTGCGTAAAATAAGATTATTCCAATCCCAATTAGGGCATACCACTTGAAGTTTCTTTTATCAACAAAGATATTTGGTGAGGCTAAATTGTCATTGCCATAGGTTGCAAGTCGGATTTTTCTCATTTCAAACCCTTGTCCTATAAGACCAACGACAAGACAAGCTATTCCTGCAAATGCTAAACCCCATTCCATACTTTATTTTGGATATAACCAAATTTGTACCTTACAAGTCCAGAAAATCAATAAAAATAATTATTTAAATTAGCAGGTTTTTTTCCCTCTCCTATGAAAGAAGTTGGCAAGATCTGGATGAATGGAAAGTTGGTCCCATTCAAAGATGCCAAAGTTCACGTACTTACTCATGCATTACATTATTCAACTTCAATTTTCGAGGGAATCAGATGCTACAACACACTAAATGGTTCTGCAGTATTTAGACTCCAAGAACATGTTGACAGATTCTTCAAGTCTGCAAAACTCTATTCAATGAAAATGCAGTTCTCGAAAAAAGAGATTTCAGAAGGAATACTAAAAACTGTAAAATCCAGCGGGCTCAAAGAATGCTACATTAGACCACTAGCATACTATGGTTATGGAACAATGGGGTTGACTCCTACAACGAATAAAGTCGATGTTTCAATTGCATGTTGGGAATGGAAGATGGGTGAGTCAAAGGCCGGAAAATTTTCAGGAGCAAAATGTAAGGTATCAAGCTGGACAAAGATTGATTCTAGATGTCAACCCACGCAAGCAAAAGCTGCATCAAACTATGCAAATGCCGCACTTGCTAGAGTAGAGGCTTTAGAAAATGGATATGATGAGGCAATAATGCTAAACTCAAATGGAAAGGTAGCAGAAGGAAGCGCTGAAAATATTTTCATTGTAAAAGACGATGTTGTTCAAACACCACCACTATCTGCCGGAGGATTAGAAGGAATAACAAGAGACAGTGTGATTCAGATTATTGAAGAGAACAGCGGATTTGTTATAGAGCGGGATCTGGAAAGAGACGATCTTTATTCAGCTGATGAGATATTCATGACTGGGACTGCCGCAGAGGTAAAATCTGTAACGCAGATAGATAAGGTCAAGATTGGCAATGGAAAGATGGGACAGGTTACCAAAGCATTACAAAAATCATTTTCGGATGCAGCAATGGGAAAAGACGAGAGATTTTTGCCATGGCTGACATTTGTTTGAGATTATAGAGAAGAAGTTTTTTACCCATACGCCTAAATGAAAATCATGGATGGATGTACGCCTGGTAAGACCGAAGAGATCTGCTGGTTCTGTAGGAAAGGAAGACATGACGACTGCATGAAAGAAATACCCACACAGGGAAGATCAGATGGTCCACATGATTGTACATTTGATACAAAAATGATCCCATGCAAGTGCCAGCACTAGACGATTACCAACAAATACAGCTTGTAAAAATTAGAATTATGCAGTATAATGAAGAGTTTTGGAATGAATATACAAGTAAAAATGAATCAAGATACAATGAAGAATTTGCAAAATTTATCAGAGATTTAGCTATTTCATTGCGTTGTTCAAGTGTATTAGAGATCGGGTGTGGAACTGGCATAGATTTGAGACTGTTTCCAGACACTTTTACGATAAATGGGGTTGACCTAAATGAGAATGCTTTGAAAATTGCAAAAGAAAAAATGCCAAATGCTAATTTCAGCAAAGAAACAATTACAAAATTACCTTTTGAGGACTCGTCAATAGACTTTGTTTTTACACATCAATTATTGAATTATTTAGAAGATGATGAATTGGAGAAAGGAATCTCAGAAATGTATAGAGTAGCTGGAAAATACATAATGAATTGCGAAAAATTTTCAGAAATTGAAGAAGAGATAGACAAGAGTCATAAATTCCGCAACATGTACAAGAGATGGATGGATTACAAAGTCAGGATAGTAAGTAATGTAGATATGCACGAGGATATAGATCCAGATAAAAGTAGATTCACTCTTTTAAGAAAGATGTAAATTTTTGGATCTATTCATTAATTAGTCCACTTTCTTGAAATCACATAGATAGGGTATGAGTGAGTAGAGCGTACTTCAAAATCACCTATGCGTTTGAAGATAAATTGGTCAAAGGTTTTGATTCTTTCATAAACAGTTCTTCCAATTACCATGTTATTTCTAGCGGCTAGAGTATTGATTTTTGCACAAGTGTTTATTGTTGGTCCAACAAGATCAATGAGACCATTTTTTGTTTTCATTACGGTTACATTTCCATAGTCAAAACTGATTCTAAAATCAATTAGAGGAAGCATATATCTTTCAAGTATGTTGTTAAGTTTATCGTGCATATTTATCATTGAGAAACCACATTCCATGGCATCTAAGAATCTAGTATTTTCAGGATTACACGTATCTCGAAAGTAGAACAAAAGGCTATCACCCATTATTTTTAGAATGTCCCCATTATTCGAGTATACTACTTTTGCCATATTATTTAGAAATATCTCATAATATTTTGGGACTTCATCTGAGCTAAGTTGATCAACTGTTTTGGTTGAATCAACTATATCCACCATTCCTATACAGAAAGATTTAGGTTTGCTAACTGCCGTGATGATTTTTGTAGGTGGAATTTTGTCTGAAAAAACGGATTCATTTTCAGAATAATGATTTTCAAATTTAGTTTTTGAATTTAGTAAAGTTTCTTGATTCATGATAAAAGTAGAAAAATATTTTACATAAGGTTTATGATAATAAAGTTAACAATGTTAACAAAAGTAAAAGTTGAAAATTAACTTTACAAAAACATCAGAGATTAATTTAATTTGTATAAAATAAAGATAATGCAATCAAGTCAATTTCAAATTGATTTTTGTAATTTGTAAATTAGAAGATTTGTGTCTGTCAAAAATACGTAAACTCAATTTGTATATTTGAAGAGACCATGAAATCGTCTAAATTAAAATGCCAATTTTATAATCGTAAATTTAGAAATCAGAAAAAGCGGGTCTAGAGGGATTCGAACCCTCGACAGCAGGATTAAGAGTCCTGTGCGCTACCTGGCTGCGCCATAGACCCCACTAAAACAAAACATGCCCAGAGTTGTTATTAATCTTAAGATTGGAAAATAAGGAAAAACTTAGTTGTGTGCTTTAGCTTCAATCTCACTGTATTTTTCTAGTATAGCAGTAAGTGCAGTTGAAACAGGAACATCATTCATCTTTTTCTTTTCGGCCAAGAGTTTTTGGTATGCATCAAGTGTAATGTACACTGGAATTGAACCATTTCCTTCTAGCAATCCTCTAACGTTGTAAAGTGCAGTCTCCATGCCTTTTTCAGCAGATTTTGCAAACTTTGCTTTATCCATAATTGCTCCTAGTGGACCAAATGGCATTTCATAATCTACAGACATTGTCACTCTTGTAAGGTTGTTACCTAGAGCCTTGAATTCATTAGTAATTTGCCACTTCTTGAATGGACCTTCAATTTGCATTGCAGAAATTTTTTCATTTCTGATGAATTCAGTTGTCTCACAATCCCACTCTAAACGTTTGCCGCTAAAGTCACCGATAACTCGAAAAGTTGTACCTACACCCATTCCTTCTTTGATATCCATAGGAACGACAGTCATGCCTACTGCATCAGATTTAATTTGATCAGAAACATGTTCTGGTCTTGCAAAGTAGGTAAATACATTCTCTACTGGTGTCTTAATGTCGATTGATTTTGTTACGAGGGTCAACGATTCAATGTCTTGCCAATAAGGATTTAAAGGTTTTGAAGATTTTCGTGGCCAAATGATTTACAATATATTCATCTGACCTACAAGATAGATCGTATGGCCAAACAGCGATCAACAATTTTGATATTATTTTTGATCCTTTCAATCATTCCAATATTTGATGATGTGTACGCACATTCTCTGTTTAATTCGGCTGAAAAATTTTATGCTGGATACAGAGTTCAGGTTGCTACGGCACCAGAATTTCCTCAGATTGATGAACCTTCACAGTTTTTGATAAGAGTAACTGAGGGTTTTGAGTATGAAGAAGTTGATCGCTTTACTATGGGAATTAGGGTTTTCTACCAAGATGAACAAATAGATGCAATTCCTCCAACTTCTATTGAGGGCTCGCATTGGGACTTTGATTATGTTTGGAAAAATTCTGGAAACCACATAGTAAAGATCGACCTTTATGACATGGGAGGAACTTCAGGAGTTCTAACTTATCAATTCAACATGGGAACACAAAGCCCGTTTGGATATGTCTTCATAATTGCAATTGCTATTGGGGCTTTGTTTTTTACAGGAATGATGATTTACATCTACTTGCCAAAGTTGTTAAAAAGATTCAAGCAGTAGCAGGTATAGGATTTCTAGAGATCCTAAATGCAAATAGGGTTGTTAGCAGCACCATTGAGAATAGCAATATTCCAATTCCTAAATGGATAGCTACCAATACTGCATGTAACATTGTGTCGATTACTAGTGCACCTAAGGTAATTTGTGTAATTACAAATACAGTAGCAAGAGTGCTTGTAACTTTGATTTTAAGATCAGCATTTTTGTTGAGAAAACTTGCAACCATAGTAGCAATTACCAAAGCCCCAGTTGTAGCTGCTGCCAACCTATGAATCCATTCAATTAGATATTCTTCTGAAGGCATGACTCCATTTGGACATAATGGCCATTCAGGACAAGTCAACCCAAGTCCAGCAGCAGAGATATATCCTCCCAAGAACATCAATGAATAAAGCACTATCATTGTTGCTAGGGCCAGGTACTGAATTGCCAAAATTACTCTACTACGAAAGTGCCCTGCATACCTTGCATTGCGTGTCCAGGTACAGTACAGATGTAATAATAAGTTCCAGGAGCACCTGCCATGAATGTAACACTACCAGACTCACCTGGCTTTAATGGATTACTCATAGATCCAATTTCTGAACCCCATATGACATTGTTAAAGTCATCAGGATTTGCAACAACTCCAAATGCATGGAATGAGTTACCTAAATTAGCTGAAGTAACGGTTACTTCATCTCCAGAATTAACACGAATCTCTGGATTATTGCCGTCTTCACCAGGTAATGCATTAAATGCCAAGGTTCTGAAATCATCAGATTCTACAAAGTCTAAAGTAAAGTCATGAGAAACTCCAGTTGGACCTGCAGCCTCACCACCAGATGAACCACCTTGAGCTGGACCAACAATGATTTCACCAACCATTCCCTGTTCTCTATGACCAGGTACAGTACAGATGTAATAATAAGTTCCTTCTTCACCAGCAATAAATTCAGAAGACCCACTTTCACCAGCTTTCATTGGATTTGATGGGCTAGCTATTTCAGATCCTGGAATAATTCCTCCAAAGCCTTCAGTATCTTTTGTGACACCAAATGCATGGAATGATACCCCATCATTAACTACATTAAACTCAATCTTATCACCTACGCTAATGTTGTAAGTTGGGTTGGCCCCATCTTCACCAGGTAAGCCATTAAATCCCAATGTTCTAAAGTCCGATGATTCAACAAAAGATAGATTAGATGTAATTGTTATTCCAGTTGCTGCTGCAGGGGCGGCATGATCTACATCTCCTGCCATCATTGCCACAACAGGAGCAGGTTCTGAAATCCAATAATCCCACATTGAGAAGAATATTGCTCCACCAACAATACAAATGCCCAACATGATTGCCATCATTTTTCCAGTTCTGGCTGGAGTTGTTCTGTAAATTGTTTGTGGGTCTATATCATGAGTCATTTCATTTATCTCCTAATGTGATGGGTTCTTTGCCTCAAATGGATAGTAATACTTGCCACCAACGCCAAATGGATCGTCTGTGTTTGCAAGTTCGCCTTTACCTGAACTGTAAATCATGTTCCATAAGAATATGACCATACTTACACCAATTATCATGGCACCAACTGAAGCTATTTGGTTCATTGCAATCCATTCAGGGATTGGAGGATAGTCAAAGATTCTTCTTGGCATTCCATACAGACCAAGTATGTGTTGCGTAAAGAATACCAATACAGTTCCTACAAATGATAGTATAAAGTGAATTTTACCCATTGTTTCATTGTACATTCTGCCGGTAACATATGGGAACATGTAGTAGAGATATCCCACTGAGCCAAATAGAATGGTACCCATGACAAACAGATGGAAGTGTCCAACTACCCAGTACGAATCGTGAGTTGTGAAGTCTAATGGCATGGCAGCGTTTGCTACACCACCTGCTCCTGCAGAGAAGAATAGTGCAATACCACCTACAGCCCACATCATTGGGGTTGAGAACTTTATTCTACCATTCCACATTGTAGCAATGAAGTTAAAGACGTGCATTGCAGATGCTGGGACAGCAGCAAGTGTACCAATCATGAAGACTGTTTTTTCTGTAAATGACATTCCTGTAGCATACATGTGATGAGCCCAAGATGAGAAACCTACAATGGATAACAGGACAAATGCAAAGATTCCAGAGTTATAGCTATAGATTGGTTTTCTAGAGAATCTAGGTATAATTTCATACATCATTCCAATTGCAGGAATTACTAATACATACACTTCAGGATGGAAAGTAAACCAGAACAAGTGTGCATATGCAATAGGATCTCCTCCCATAGCAGGATTAAAGAATCCAGTTACACCAAGTCTATCAGTAAGAAGCATGAGCAGTGCTGCTGCAAATGTTGGAATTGCAACTAAGATAATTAATGATGAAGACAAGAAGGACCATGCAAGTAGCGGAACTTGTCCAATTGACATGTCTGGATGTTTACATTTGAGAATAGTGACAATGAAATTAATTGCACCAAGTACCGAGGAAATACCCAATATTTTCAGTCCAAAAATCCACATATCAGCTGCTGGACCAGGTGCACTGATAATAGAATAAGGAGGATTAGCATACCAACTGAAATCTGCAAAGCCTAACCAGATGAGTGCTCCACCAGGTGGAATCATCCAAAATGCAATGGCATTTAGTTTTGGATAAGCCATGTCTTTGTATCTAACCATTATTGGAACAAAGTAGTTACCAACTGCAGATGCAAATGGGATGATAAACAAGAAAATCAAAGTTGTACCGTGAACGGTAAATATTCTGTTGAATGTCATGGCATCTCCAATAATTTGTGCTCCTGGCAAGAACAATTCTGCTCTAATTGCTAGTGCTAATGCACCACCAAGGAACATAAATCCAAGAGACATTATCAGATAAAGTAAGCCTACATCAGTGTGATGAGTTGAGAACATAATTTGCCAAATTGGGCGTGGTTTTTGTAATTCTAGGACCATTAGTTAATCTCCTCCATTGAGCCATTTGAAACTTGGGATAAAAGCGTTATCAAGTTGAAGGTTCCTCCACATACAATGTTCCACGCATATTATAGTGAATTAATCCACAATACTCTCTGCATTGAATATCATGAACTCCAGGTGCATCAGGGGCAAACCACACAGTATTGACTCTGCCGGGTATTGCATCCATTAATACCACATAGTCATGAATGTTAAATGAATGATTCACATCTTTTGAATGTATTTCAAATTTGTATGCCTTTCCAGCTTCAACGTGTAATTCTCCAATTTCTTTGGTTCCATCTTCATGCTCAAAAGTCCAGAACCATTGTTGGCCCACAACCTTGATTATTTCAGCATCTTCTGGATAATGTTCTACAAGTCTTTCTACTTCCCATGCTTCAGCACCTACCCAACACATCAAGGCCACTACAACACCGATATAGATCCATTCAGGCCAGTTAGAATGATCACCCATTTCTACCAGTCAGTCCCCTCATATGCAGTAGGCTTTGCTTTAGGATGAGACTCTCTAAATCTCCAGCATTGCCAAATAATAGTACCAGAAACTACTGCACCAACTACAAAAGCAACAGTCATCATTTTAAAGAATAAATTCCAAATAAGCACTCTACGGTCCATATATTCTCCAGGTTCGTCACCTGCGGCAAAAGCCAATTCCAAGGATGGAATTCCTACCAAAACTGCCAATACTAAGAATAATCCGACCACATTCTTCATTAGCGATTGACAGACGTGACCTTTGATTTCTATTTAAGGGTTTTCAAGATTACTACTTACCAAGTTTGATCGAAACGAGAAGGATGCATTACGTTCAATCCAGAAAGTGAGAACTTGCGATCGTTTTCTCGAAATATGTTAAGAGAAGCATTGGCAATTATTAGTTCAAAAAGAGCAGTAGGAGTTAATTCAAAAATTGATGAGAGCATTGCTTTGATCGGATCCATATGTGTTACTAGGACAACGTTTTCGTTTGGATGTTTTTCAAGAACGTGCTCAACTATGCTATTTACTCTTTTTTTTACTTCAGAAAAAGTTTCCACGCCGTTATGAGCGATCTCGAGCTCACCATTATAGAATTTCATAAATACATTGCCATGACTGTTAAAGATTTCATCATAAGGCATTCCTGTAAATTTTCCCATATCAAGTTCGATTAAACGATCATCAATTTGCACATCAATAGAGTTATGATTACCAACGATCTCAGCAGTGTGCTTTGCCCGTTGAATAGGACTGGAATAGATTGCAGAGATATTCATATGTTCTAGTAATTGTGCAGTGTGTTCAGCCTGCTGTACTCCTCTTTCAGTTAGAGGTATGCCTTCGGTTCTTCCAGCCAAAATTCGTTCAGTATTATTTTTTGCTTGACCGTGTCTTAGAAAAATTACTTGTCCCAACTTGATCGAGCTTCAAATAGAGATAATAATAACATTATCAGATAGAAATTATGAAAATTGGAATAATTGGTGGAACAGGTGGAATGGGCAAAGGTTTTGCCTTGAGATGGTCACAAAAACATGATGTAATTGTTGGATCAAGAGATGCAGCTAGGGCAGCTGAATCAGCAACAGAGTATACAAATCTTGCAAAAGAAGCATTTGGAAATATTAACGGTACAATTTCTGGAAGTGACAATCTTTCAGTTGCAAAAGACAGCGACGTATTGATTTTATCAATTCCTTACACCAATATTGACACGGTGTGTTCAGGACTGTTATCTGAGATTAAAGATGGTTGCATAGTTGTATCGCCAATTGTACCAATGACAAAGACAGATGTTGGTTTTGAGTTTATTCCCATTAAAGAAAACAAACCATTTTCATACCAATTGGTTTCAAAACATATGAACGACAAGTCCAAACTGGTGTCTGCATTTCATGTAATTTCAGAAAAGAAACTGATTAACCCAACATTAGAACTTGATTATGATATTTTTGTCTGTGGAGACGACAAGGATTCAGTTGAAGTTGTAAATGGATTGATTAACGAAATAAAAGGACTAAGACCAATCTATCTTGGTTCTGGTGAGCTCTCTTATCTTGCAGAGATGTGTACACCTCTTTTACTAAATGCAATGATTAAAAACAGGATAAAAAATCCAGGAATAAAAATTATCTAAGTCATTCATTTGTCATGAGTCACGAGTACCAAAGGAGAGGTCGAAATTGGTATACGGCCATGGGCGTGCTTTTTTGTGTAAGTGCGGCTATCGTTCTAATCAGACAATTACTAATATGGGGACCAGAATTTGTTTCAGACTTTTTGTTTAATGATGAAATCACAAATGAAAAGGTTTCATTTGCAATGCTAACGTTTGGCTTGATAATGGTACTACTAGGATTTAGAAAACATGAACAAAAAAGATGAATTTTTAAAAACACAAAAAATCATAAGGATTGCCACTATTGACAAAAACAAAACTCCGCACATTGTTCCTGTTTGGTATATGTACAGTAGAGGAAAAATATACATTGGAACAAACAGTACCACCAACAAAGTAAAAAATCTCAAGAGAAATAACAGAATATCCTTCTGTGTAGATGTTGGAATTAATTCGCCAAAAATATTTGGTGTCATGGGACAAGGAACAGCAAATCTGATCTTTGATACAGACAAAGTTAAAACAATTGCAAAAAAAATATTGTTGAGGTATTTTAAGACATTAAAAAATAGTTCTGCAAAAGAGTTACTTGACGATACTGATTGCGTTATTGAAATAATTCCGGCAAAGTCTTCACAGTGGAGTTATTGAGATACAAAGTCTTCAATTTTATTCATTGCAGATTCTAAAATTTGCATATCTGGAAGATAGACAAGTCTAAAATGTCCACTGCCATATTTTTCACCAAATCCAGAACCGTGAACAGTCAATACCCCTTTTGTTTCTAAAAGTTTTGTTACAAAATTTTTATCGTTACCAAATTGTTGAGTCTCAATTTTTGGAAAAGCGTAAAAGGCTCCCTTGGGGTTGGGGCAAGAAATTCCAGGCATTTCATTTAAACGCTTTACGACAAGATCTCGATGTTTTTTAATTTCTGAGACAAATTTGCCTATATAGTCTTGAGGACCGCGAAGAGATTCAAGGGCAGCATGTTGAACAGGCAAACTTGTTGCTATACGCACTCGAGCTAGTTTAGGCAGATTTTCTTGCAAATTATCAAGTTTAGAAGAATTGTTAAATGCAATATATCCAATTCTCCAACCAGACATTAGATGAACTTTTGAAAAGCCATTAAGAACAATAACAGGAGAGTCTCCAGCCACCTTGCCAATTCCTACAAACTTTTCATCAAAAATGATCTGGTCATAGATTTCATCACAGATGATGTACAGATTGTGTTGGTTAGCAACATCAACCAATTCTCTCAAAGAGTTTTCGTTGAATACCACACCTGTAGGATTATTTGGACTAATCAAACAAATCGCAACAGTACGTGAAGTAATTTTTGATTTGATGTCTTCTATATCCGGAGTAGAGTAATTCAGATCAACTTGGAACTCAACTGGAATTCCTCCATGTAATCTGACATATGATGCATAAGGAGGATAATACGGTCCAGGCAACAATACTTCATCCCCATCTTCTACAATAGAGGAGATTACCATATCAAGGCCTTCAGAAACACCGTTAGTTACCAAAATGTTTTCTTCTGAAATTGACAAGCCTTTTGCATTTTCTTTTTTGGCAATCTCTTGCCTTAATTCCAATAATCCTTCTGATGAAGAGTAAAAATTATCCCCTCTGTTTATTGCATCAATTAAGGCTTGTTTAACATTATCAGGAGGTTGAAATCCAAATTGGACAGGATCTCCGATATTTAGATAGTCTACCTGCATTCCTTTTTGTTGAACTTTCCTTGCTGCCAGAACAATGTCTCTAATGGCATATTCAACCCCAGCAACTTTTTTTGAGACTTTCAAAGCACCTAGACAGATATTTAGGCCTGTTAAATTCTTACTTGTTTGGACTCGTAGCACAGTCTGGATAGTGCGGGCGGCTTCGAACCGCCAGGTCGAGGGATCGAAGCCCTCCGAGCCCTTCAGATTATCTTATTAATCCAGTATTTGGATAGTAGATGAATTGAAATTATCACTTTTCAAACTAGGAGTGGTATTAATCATAATAGGAATAATGTGGATTGGAATTATTTTTAATGGAACTGAAAAAACTCAGGATGTATTTCAAATAAAACAATCAAATTCAGTTGAATCAAAGATAAAACTTTCAGGTGAAGAAATTGGATTTTACAAGATCTATTTGCCAGAATTTTTAGGAGAACAAGTTTTCATTCAGATACTAAACACGCAGGGAAATGTAATTCAGGAAGAAAAAATCCAGACAAAAATGTCAGTAGGATATTTTGATTTTACAGATGATGGAACATACACCATGAAAGTCACAAACATTTCTAAAAATATGATAGAAGTACAAACTGAATTTGGCAATACTAGCTCTCAAGAAATGATTCCAGCAGGGATTTTGGTGATGATAGGATGTATTACAGTATTGGTAATGTCATATTTCAAATTAGCAAATTATAATATCGCACATCCTGATGAAAAGATTTCATAAACTGGAATACACTGAATTGTGTGTCCAAAGATTAGGACCAAATTAAACAAAAGCCACGTAGTGAAAAAAAGGAAAGTGACAACAGAAAAGGGAATAAACATTTTCAGTTTTGGATTTTCATTATTTTTTAGAATCATAAAGCCTCCAAGAGACGCAAGTACAAGTCCAAGTTCAAGAGGCTGATGAGACCAAGATATCAGTCCGTCAATACCATAGATTTCATGAGAAATCGAATCACCAAATCCTGAAATTAGTTGAATGGCAGAACCTACAATAACAAGAATTATTCCAGTTTTGAAAGATTTCCTAATTAGTTTTCTAGCCAACAAAACAGTACCTAGAATTGCAGCACACGAAGTTATAGAAACTCCAGTATAAACAACAATGTGTGGAGAGCTCCAAAAGAATTCAGGCTCCTTTTGAAGATGCGATATAGCATCCCAAAAACCAGCGCTGACTACAATAACAGGCCCGATTACTGCCAGAATAGATACAACAGAAATGAGAGTATAAGGCTTAACAAAAGAAGAGTTTGAAATTTTTTGAAGTAACTTCATTTGTATTGTCTAGTTATCAGGCATATTTGAAATATTGTGACAATTTCAGATCTAAAATACACACAAAGGTAATTTTGACATTATCTATATTAGATGAGACATTAAGGAATAGTATGAGCCCAGGAATAGGACTAATGAAAAGGCGTCTTGAAAAGGAGAAAGACGCAATTGCTCTTGCAATTTCAGGGATTGTAAAAAAGTACAATACAAAACCAGAAGAGATCAAAACATTAGAAACAAAATATGATGATGATGCTGGAGATTGGTATGTTGCTTTAGAATGGAATGAGAAAAGAGCAATAATAAAAATGGATTCTGTTCAAGCCACAATAACTGAAATTAAAGAAATTTAATCTTCCAGAACTTCTTTCATTTTATGACCAGAGCGATAATTCTTGGCGGTTCACGTGGCATAGGAAAAGCAATTTCAAATTCACTAAAATCTATTCAAATGGACGTTTTTGCAGCTTCTAAGAAAGATGTAGATACTTCAAATTTGGATAGTGTCAAAAAGTTTTTGAACAAATACGGCCAAACAGATATCTTAGTGTTAAACACAGGAGGGCCTGCTCCAAAACTATTCCCAGAAATTAGTGAAGAAGATTGGAACTCGTATCATAATCAATTGTTTTTGGGATTTTGTTTAATTTTACAGAAAATGAAGATTAATGATGGAGGTTACATTTTTTTGATAAGCTCAAGTGTAATTAAAGAACCAAATCCAAAGCTGATAATTTCATCTGCATATCGTGCTGCATTTACTGAAGTATTCAAAATTTTAAGCAAAGAATATGCTCAGAAAAATATAAGCTGTATCAATATTGCTCCTGGCCCTATCAATACAGACAGAACACAGGAATTGATAGAAGATGTTGAAGAATTCAAAAAATCATTGCCTATGAAAAGATTAGGGGAACCCCAAGAAATAGGAGATTTCATAAAATCAATAATTGAAAATGAGATAAAATACCTATCAGGAGTTACAATAAACTTCGATGGCGCAAATTCAAATTATGTTTTTTAAAAATAATTAAAAATTATTTTTTAAATTCAACATTTGGTGTGTCAGGTTGACCTGCAATTGCAATTAGTCCACCATCACGCAATTGTTGTAATAGTTGCATTACTTCCTTCTCCACTTGATTTCTTTGAAGTCCTGTTTGTTGTGCAAAGATTTCTACTAGTTCGGTAACTTTGCGTTGTCCGTTACAAGATTTCCAAAAATCAACAATTGCTTGATTTACCATAAATCCTTGATCATGCTCATTTGCTAATACCATTGAGCCATCTTCTTGTTGAACAAGTTTTCCAACACCTTGTGGAAGAGCAGTTTCATAGTTAATTGGTGCAGGAGTATTCGTTCCAGCTCCCATATTTTTGATTTTGATTTTTGCCTCTTCAGACATTTTATCCATTGACCAAGGTGGATCCCAGACAATATCGACATTGACATTGTTAACTCCTGGAACTTTCTTGACGTATCGGGTTGCGTCTTGAACTAAGGTTTCATGTAATGGACAACCTTGAGTAGTCATTGTCATTTTAATATTAACATCATTATTTTCTGCAACATCGATTCCATAAATCAAACCCATTTCTACAATATTAAGAGGAACCTCTGGATCCATACATTGTTTGAGAGAATCCTCAATTGCTTGTTCAGAAACAGTACTCATATGAAATTTGGATATTGAAAAAGAATAAAAACTTTCTATTAATTAGCTTCAAATAATTTTGAGATGGACTCCTCATATGGAGATTGAGCCACTCCTTTTTCTGTGATAATTCCTGAAATTAATTCAGGAGGGGTCATGTCAAAGGCGGGATTTATCACATCAACATCATCAGGCGCAGTTTTTTTGTCACCAATCCCTGTTACCTCAGTTCCTTTTCTCATTTCAATAATTACATCCTCAAATTTACTTTCTAGATCAATAGTAGACAGAGGTGCTGCAACATAAAATGGAATTCCGTGTTGTTTTGCCATGGTAGCAACTTGGTATGTACCGATTTTATTGAAGACATGGCCAGTTTTTACGATTCTATCTGCCCCAACTACCACCTTATCTACCAACCCGTTAGCCATAGAATATCCAACAGCTGTATCGGGAATCAAACTAACATCAAAACCATCATGTTTTAACTCAAATGCAGTTAAACGTGAACCTTGTTGGACAGGCCTGGTTTCCGTTGCAATTACTTTGACATTTTTCCCACTCTCCTTTGTAGCTCTGATAACCCCTAACGCAGTCCCATAGGCAACAGTAGCCAAAGCACCCGCATTACAGTGAGTCATTATCGTATCATTATTTTCAAAAAGAACAGAACCATTTTTTCCCATTGTTTTGTTAATTTGAATATCATCATCAGCCATTTTTTTTGCTGCCTCAACAACAGATTTTCTAATTTCTACAGGATCATCGTATTGTCTTGCAACCTGCATTATCTTATCTAGTCCCCATTTGAGATTAACAGCAGTGGGTCTTGTTTCAAAAAGAATTTTTTGTGCTTTTTCTAAATCTAAAATTAATTGGTCTTTTGTTCTTGCATCGCTTTGAAGTGCTGCCAAAGCCAAACCAAAAGCTCCAGAAACCCCAATTGCTGGGGCCCCTCGTACGATTAGAGTTTTAATTGCATTTGCAACTTGATTGTAATCATTGTATTCAACAAAGATTAGTTCATTTGGTAATTTGGTTTGATCTATCATTACAACTTTGTTGTCTAACCATTCAACAGTTCGTAAAGAAGACGCCTTAGGATTCATTTAACCACCCTGACTAGATTAGTATATTTAAAATCAACTTATTGAAGATAGAATCAAACATTATATTATTATCAAGATATTCAGCAAACACTTGTTGGATCTAGAAAGTTTAGAAAAGTATGACTCACAAAAGATGTACAAAATTTATGAGAAATGGCCAGAAATAGCAAAAGAGCAATATGATCACAATTTTCCAAAAGTAGATTTTCAGAACATATCAAATATCATTTTTGCAGGAATGGGAGGTTCGGGGACAATTGGGGATATTTTCTCATCAATTTTATCAAAAACCGACATTCATGTTAATGTTGTAAAAGGATATCTTCTTCCTAAGACAGTCAATAACAACTCACTAGTAGTTGTAACAAGTGTGTCAGGAAATACGGATGAAACATTAAACATTTTGGAATCCACACAAAAAATAGGATGTAAAACTATTGCCTTTTCAAGCGGCGGATTGGTAAGAGAATATTGCAAAAAAAATAACATAGAATACAGAAAACTAACTATGATACATTCTCCCAGAGCATCATTGGTATCATTCCTTTATGCTATGTTAAAAATTTTAGAACCGATCATTCCGATTCTAAAAAAAGACATAATACAATCAATAGAGGAATTAGAAAAGATCAAGAAACAAATTTCATTTAGAAATTTGTCAAATACAAATCAAGCGTTATCTGTTGCAGAATGGATAGAAAGTATTCCAGTAATTTATTATCCGGCAGGATTGCAATCAGCTGCAATAAGATTCAAGAATTCTCTTCAAGAAAATGCAAAACTCCATGCAATAACAGAAGATATCATAGAGGCATGCCATAATGGGATAGTTCCATGGGTAACTAAAACAAATTTGAAGCCAATTTTGTTAGAAGGTTCTGATGATTATCACAAAACAAAGGAACGATGGGGCACAATTAAAGAACTGTTTAATTCTACACAAGTAGAATACAAAGAAGTTTTTTCAATTAATGGTAATATATTATCAAAATTGATGTGTTTGATTTACCTATTAGACTACGCATCAATATACAAAGCAGTCATATCTAAAACTGATCCAACACCAGTAGAACCCATAGATTTTGTCAAACGAAGTCTTGAATAATTATGGATGAATTTTCATGTGGCTCTATTTTTTAATTTAATGATTATTATGCATGTATAAGGAAATCAAGATATGAATCAAACTTGTATAATTTGTAACAAGAAAAATTTTTGTACAATTTCAAAACATGTAAGAGATTCAAAAAGACATAAAATAATTAAATGCAAAAATTGTTCACATATACAATTATTTCCATTGTTAACAAAATCAGCTTACAGAAAATTCTATGATGAGAATCGACAAACTAGAAATATAAAATTTGATTTCAAAATAGAACAACTTGAAAAGAAAAGCAATTTTGATGTCAATAAAAGGTCAAAATTATTAAAAAAATACTGTCTTAAAAAAGAGAAAATTTTAGAGATAGGTTCTGGAAATGGTTTTCTTTTAAAAAAATTGTATGAACAAGGATATGATATTAGAGGAATTGAGATATCACAAGAAAGGAGAAGAATTTCACAAATAGTATCAGACGCACCAGTAATTGATTTTGACATACTTTCTGAAACCAAATCAATTGGACAATTTGATACAGTGGTTATGTTTCAGGTTTTAGAACACATAGTAGATCCGGTAGAGTTTTTAAAAAAAATATCTAAAATTCTTAAAAAAAATGGTAAATTGATAATAGAAATTCCAAATGTAAATGATTTTCAATTAAAATTAAATCAGATTTATAGAGATTGGTTCTGGCAAAAAGCTCATGTAAGTTATTTTTCTGCAAAAGTTCTTTCAGAAATCTTAACAAGAAATAAATTTCAAGAAGTCAAGATTTCGGGAATTCAACGATATAGCATTGAAAATATGTTCAGTTGGAAATTAAATGGAAAACCACAAGCAAAAAAACCAAGTTACAATATGCCAGCAGAGTACGATTGGATTGACAATCATTATAAAAAATATCTAGAGAAGAAGCTAATCTGTGATACCTTAATAGCAATAGCAAAAAAATAATCTTGAGAATACAGAGAAGTAATGTTCAAAGTTGTAAACGATTTTTAATGAATTGGAAATTTGTTTGGTATGTTTGTTTAATTTTTTGCATGATTTGTTTATGCATCAAATCCCAATTCAAGTCAGACAATTCGTTATAACGTTGGATTAATTTTTTGCCCAGCATTGGATCAGATTCCTCAATCCCAAAATGAGACAAACCCATATCTTTTAAAAACCAACTAAGTTTATCATGTGAAATTGGAGTCATTATTTTACAACCACATGCAAGTGGAATCATTTGACCGTGTCCTCTATC
The DNA here is from genome assembly GCF_965223225.1 of Candidatus Nitrosopumilus sp. GTDB lineage: Archaea > Thermoproteota > Nitrososphaeria > Nitrososphaerales > Nitrosopumilaceae > Nitrosopumilus. The sequence continues at coordinate 1,765,751 of NZ_CBDCVU010000004.1, read as the reverse complement.
TGCAACTACAGTATCAATTTCAGAATATTTTTTGTAAATATATTCTGCATCTTTTTCAAATAAGTCAATCTCCGCATCAAACGTTAGGTACTCCTTTATCCAAGTATCATTCAAATGGTTTACAAGAATAGTTTTAATCCCATTTTGTTTTAGGTAATTTACAAAAATATTGATTTGCTCAAAAAATTTATTCAAGTCAGTATGGCGTAAATGTAATCGATCACCTCCAAAGACAAAGCCTACATTTTTAGTAGAATGTGAATTTTGAAACTTGTATTTCTCGTTTAACATTAAGGTAGGACAAAAATTTAGTTTTACCTTATTAGACAAATTTTTAGGGATATGGTTTTGGACAGACAGACAACTTCCTGTGTTTCTCATACTAAAGAAAATAGATTTTTCAACTAACTTAGTGACTGTTTTATCAAATAAACCGTTAAAATTTCTCTGGTTTCTGAATTTATTGTATCCAATAGCATAAACAATGATAGGAATCTTAATTTGTTCAAGTAATTCCTCAGATATTCCCCATTGCCAATCCGAAACGTTATTTGGAAAAGTATCATACAAGAATACTCCTCCTCCACTCAAAAAAAGTAAATCAGCTTGATTGATTGTATCTATATCACTAGTGGAGAAAATTTTTCTACAATTCATGAATTCAATCTTGCTGGAAGGAAATTCTTTGGCAAATAAATATTCAAATGCGCTTCCAATTGCAGTGTCACCTGCGTTTCCTTTGCCTGCCTTTTTGCCAGGGCCTATTTTTGCGCCTAATTGAATAATTTTCATATTAGAAAAATTCCAAATGCATAATTTATTTTATTTTTGTTTTAGTTAAGGACTGTTCTACTAGATCACAAATTATATGATAAACAACTCTGTGTACCTCTTGGATTCTAGGGGTTGAAGAAGATTCCACGATTATTGGTATGTCAACAAATTTGGATATTATTCCACCTCCATTTCCCAACAAGCCAATAGTTTTTGCTTTTTTTTCTTTGGATAATTTTAACCCGTTGATAACATTTTTGGAATTTCCACTTGTAGATATCCCAATAACAACATCATTTTTACAAACTAATCCCTCACATTGACGACTGAATATTTGATCAAAAGAGTAGTCATTGCCTAAAGCTGTAAGAATGGATGTATCAGTACTTAATGCAATTGCAGGTAGGCTTTTTCGTTCACACAGATATCTTCCAACAAGCTCAGCTGCTATATGTTGTGAATCAGCAGCACTACCGCCATTTCCAAAAATAATAACTTTGTTTCCATTTTTTAAAGAATTAATAATTTCATTTGCAGCACTTTGAATACCAGCTGAAAGTGAGAGTGAATTTTTTATTATTTCTGCACTATCGAGTATTTCTTTTTCAACAAAAGTAGTCATACTTAAACACTAAGCCAAGATTTCTCGAAGTTTTTTCATAGCTGGTTTTTCGGTGTCCCAAATTATTTTTTTGCCATCACCTAAAAGTTTCTCAAGAGTTCTAACATCTCTAACCATCCTATATAATCCATGAGGCTCTAGAGAGGCAGCTTGATCAGAGCCATACATAGATCGATCAAGTGTAATATGACGTTCCAGAGATGTGGCACCAAGCATTACAGCAGCAACTGATACAATATAGGAGGCTACTTCATGACCACTATAGCCTACTTTGCATCGGAATTTTTTTCTAAGAGTTTCTATAACTTTGAGATTAGCTTGTTCCAGCGGCATTGGGTAAGTACTATTAGAATGCATAAGTTCAAAGGGACAGCGGTATTTTTGCAAAATTTTTACGGCATGTGAAATTTCTTTAAGTGTGCTCATTCCAGTAGATATGAAGGTGTATTTTTTTTCAGAGGCAATGGTTTCCAATAATTTATCATGAACAAGCATTGCAGATGCAACTTTGTTATATTTAGTTTTGAAAGATCTCATCAGTATTTGGCTATCAATATCCCAACATGAAAGATACCAATCTATTTTTTGCTGTTTGCAATGCTTATCAATTTTTTTGTAATCAGCAATTGAGAACTCCAGGCCATTTTTTTGATCTCTTTGTGTATTTCCCCATGGGCTTTCTCTTGGAGAATCAAGAAATTCTTGTGTGTATACTTTTTCTACAGTACGCTTTTGGAATTTGACTGCATCACATCCTGCAGTGGCAGCAACGTCAATCAATTTTTTTGCAATTTCAATGTCACCATTATGATTGATGCCAATTTCAGCTGTAATAAACACCACAATAGAGAAATAATTGGGTTACAATATAGTTTTTTTGTTAATACCAATCAGTTTTTGAGGGGAATTTTTTAATTAAAATTAAGTCAGCTAATTCTCGAAAAGAACCTTTTCCGCCTTCAGATTTACAAACATAATCTACAATTTCTTTTACAAAAACAGAACTGTCTTTTGGACATGCTGAAAATCCTACTTTTTGTAATAATTTGATATCATTAACATCATCTCCAATAAACGCAATTTCATCATAGTTTATTCGAAATTCATTACAAATTTTTGGTAATAATTTTTCTTTGTATATTGCTCCGGAATACACCTTTGTAATATTCATTTGAACAGCCCATTTCTTAGTTATTGGAGACCTCTCTTTAGTTATAATGGCAGTAGGGATGTCATTTCTTAACAATAAATTAACACCCATTCCATCTCTTGTATGAAACTTCTTTAGTTCTTCTCCATTTTTAGAAAAATATCTACCACCATCAGTAAGCACACCGTCAACATCGGTTAAAACAAGTTTAATATTTTTAATATATTTCAAAAAGAATCAATAAAGGTGAAGATTATCCAAATTAAAATTTATTGATTAATACTTTTACAAAGTTTTGAAACATAATTCTTGTAAAATATAAAGAGTCGTTGTTTTTTTGTAACAATTACCTGATGAAAAATAAAATATTATTTTTACTGGACATGGAATGGTTACATTTTGGAATAGCAAAATTCATAATCGACGCACATCCATGCGAATCATTTGCAATAATAGATATAGATTATAATTCAAAACAGTTTTACAAAAATCAGAAGATAATCAAATTTGAAAAATGTTGGTTCTATAGAGATTTTTTGCAGAATGGAGTAAAAACGCCTGATCTAGAGTTCTTAAAAAAGATGGAAAAGAAATACAAAATAGATTTATGGAGAATTGCACTTTCAGAGAGATTTTTCTATCAATATAATCCATACCATATTTTTTCTGCAATTGAAGTACAAACCATACTTCAAAATGAAATTCAATTGTTTGATGAAATATTAGAACAAGTTAAACCTGATTATCTAGTTACCAAATTAACAGATTCACATCAGAGTGAGCTTCTTCTCAGAATGTGTAAGGCCAAAGGCATAAGAGTATTGATGATGGCATCAACAAGATTACATAACAGATACGCAATTTTTGATGAATATGATAAATTCGATACGAGGGTTATAGGAAACATAAACGACAAAGAGAGGAGTATAGAAGAGTTAAAGGACATAGTAGACAAACACAATAAATCAAAGGCACTCAAAAGTACCTATACAAAAACTGAGAGTTCAATTACAAGAATTAAAAAATATCTAAAATATTTAAGATTACTAGACAGCACTACAACAGATTACTACGCTCATTTAGGCAAAAACAAATTTTCGGTTATTTCACAATGGATGTTTTTCAAAAGATGGTATAGAAGAAAATTCATAGATAAAAAATTTCTAAGCAAACCAGAAATCAAAAAACCTTTTGTATATTTTCCACTACATGTTGAACCAGAGCGCCAGCTTTTAATGGTTGCGCCGTTTTTTGATGATCAATTAGAAATAATTCGTAACATAGCAAGATCATTACCAATAGATTATCGATTAATAGTAAAAGAACATTGGATGATGGAGCCTAGAGGATGGAGAGACAAATCATATTATGAACAAATTTTGAAAATACCAAATGTAGATTTAGTACATCCGTCATTTGATGGGGAGGTTTTAATGAAACATTCATCACTGGTAGTTACTATTTCTGGAACATCAGGATTTGAGGCCACTTTTTACAATAAACCAGTTATTACGTTTGCAGATAATAGTTACTCCACATTACCATCAGTATACAGGATTAGGGCAATTGAAGAGTTACCTAAAATCATAAGATCAGCAATCAATGAAAAGGTAGATTTTTCTGCTTTAGACTCTCATGTAAGGACAATAGAACAAAATTCTTTTGAAATAGATCTAAGGCAATTGGGAATAGATTTTAAGAATTATTTTGGATTGAATGTTAATACAATTAAAAGTGATATTGACGTACCAAAAATGGAAAAATTTTTAGAAGAACATAAAAATGAATTTTCTACAATTGCTGAAGAACATGTTAAAAAAATTAAAAAATACACAAGATCAAAAGACTAAGTAATTAGTATTGGACCAAGTTTAACCAGATGATAATAAAATGGAAGTTTTAGCAATTATTCCCGCAAGAGGAGGATCAAAATCAATCCCTTTGAAGAATATGAAATTATTAAATCATAAACCACTTATCGATTATTCTATTCAAGCAGCGTTAAAGTCAAAATATGTTTCGAGAATCATAGTAAGTACAGATAATGAAAAAATTAAGAGGTATGCAATAAAAAATGGAATTGAAGTACCTTTTAAACGACCAGCAAAATTATCAAATGACAGAGCATCAACAATAGATGTTATCAGACATGCGATAAATTTCCTTGATGAAAAAGAATCATACATTCCAGATGTAGTGACATTATTACAACCTACAACGCCATTTAGGACTGTAAAGATGATAGATTCGTCTATACGATCACTAAATCAATCGAAAGCAGATATAATTATAGCTGTAAAAAATTCTAAAAATCATCCATTTAGAACATTTTGGTACAAGAAATTTTTGGAACCCTTAAACAAAGATTTTTTAAAATATCATCAAAGACAGATGTTCCCAAAATGTTATTACCCAACTGGAGAAATTTACACCTTCTGGACCAAAAATTTAAAAAAATTTAATCATATGTATGGACCAAAAATACTACCCTTAATTCCAAAAAACCACATTTCAATAGACATAGATGAACCATTAGATTTTTTTATTGCAGAGCAGATAATGAAAAAATTGAATAGATCAAGCACGCACAATATTTCAAAAATCTTTTAGTAAAATAATCAAATTCCTCAAACCTTTAGATTAACCCTATAGTTCGGATCTGTAAAATCATGTCTAACATCAGAGTAACATATTCAGGTTTAATTTCATTTGTGATTGGATTACTAAGTATCATTACAGGCTTAGTATTTACCATCATAGTAACCAGACAATTGTCTCCTGAACAACTAGGCTCATGGACGTTGATTGGAGGATTGATTGTGTATGTCATGGTTATTGAACCAATGATAAGTTACTGGGCAACAAGAGAAACTGCAAGAGATATTAAATCGGGAAAGACTGCATTAGTTTCATCAACTATTTTTTCAACAATAGCAATTACAATATACTTGATCATTGCATTAGTAGTAAGTGAAAACTCTCAAGTAAGTAGGGAAACATTATTTTTTGCGGCAATATTAATTCCTGTGACTTTTATCAATAGGATTCTATCTGCTATTAATTATGGATGGAAACCACATGTAGAAAGGTATGGTTTTCTTGCAGCAGAGATTTCAAAGATACCAGCAGGGATATTATTCGTATACTTTTTACAAATGGGAGTAGAAGGAGCTATTGTCGCGACCTTCATTGGAAACATAATTAGTATTAGCGTTCTAATTGTATTTGGTAGAAGAAAACTAAAGGGAAGTTTTTCATTTGATTTTGTTAAAAAATGGTTCAAACTTAGCTGGATTTCTCTTTATCCTGGAATAACTGGAGTTATTATAAAATTAGATGTTCTGATATTTTCAATTTTAACAGGTGCTGTAACAGGATTAGCATATTACACAGCAGCTTTTGCTGTAAGCTCACTAGTTATTCATTCAGGTGCAATATCAAAAGCGATTTATCCAAAATTACTGGGTGATGCTAGAAAAGAACATTTAGAAGAAAATTTAATGAGATTATTTTATTTCTCAATACCTCTTACAGCAATTTCTATTGCATTTATGAAAGGAGGTCTATTTGCATTAAATCCTGCATATGAAATTGCAGTAATTGTTGTTTTTTTCTTGAGCTTGAGAGCTTTTACATCAACTTTGACTGTTGTATTCACACAATCATTATCAGGAATAGAGAAAGTTGACATGGATGAGAAATCTACTTTCAAAGATTATTTTAAAAGTAAATTGTTTTTCGTGCCAACTGTTAAGATGATTAAAGCAGGATTGTACATTATTAGTCTAGTTATCATATTCGTTATTTTCAATGATTCAACACAAATACAATTAGTTGAATATTGGGCAATGGCCGCGTTATTGATAGAAATTCCATTCACAATTTATTTTTATTTAGTACTAAGAAGATATTTTGAAATACAAATAGAGAGATTTACCATTTTAAAATATGTGATAATTAGTGTGGGTGTATTTGGAAGTACTTTCCTATTAGCTGAAAATTATTTAGAGTATAATGCTGAAATTTTTAAATTTCTTCCGAATCTTTTGATATTTGTTTTTATTGGAATTTTGGGATACCTAGGTTTAACATATGTGATAGATATTAAAACTAGAAAGTTATTCAAGTCTATTTTTAATGAAATTCGCAAGAAAAATTAATTTTTATTTAAAATCTTTTCCAAGTTCTCCGCAATTATGTTCCAATTGAAGTTTGTTTTAACATGATTTAAAAAATTAAGAGATATATCTTGTCGAAGTTGAGCAGAATTTAATAAGAGTTTCAAATTATGTGCAAATTCATCTGAATTTGAAGGTGAAGCAAGATATCCAAATAATTCATGTTTTAGCAATTTTTCTGTTTCTGTTACTTTAGTTGCAACTATAGGTTTTCCACATGCACCATATTCAAGTAATTTTACCGGGTGTGCTGCTGCATAATATGGTTCATCTGGAAATGAATCAATACAAACATCAGCACAAAGTAAGAATTTTGGAATTTCTTCTCTAGGTTTCTTTCCAGTAAAAATAAAAAAAGAATCTAATCCTTTCTGTTGAACTTTTTTTTTCCATTGGTCCTTAGAACGGTTTGGATCACGATGATCACCTAAAATTAGATATTTTGTCTCAGGAAAATCAGAAATTACACTCTTTGCAGAATCAATTATTATATTTAGATCCTGTAACGCTCCTGAAAAAACTATGAGATTTTTGGCGTTAAAGGAATTACGTAGGTTTTGAATTTCTTCAGAAGAGTATTTGGATGGATTGAATAGATCTAAATCCACTCCATTAGGAATTATGTGGATTTTTGATGAATTTATTCCTGAATTTATCAAAAATTGTTTTAGATAATCAGTTATAGTGATAATTTTATCTGCATTTTCAAACGATCTTTTAGCTAATCGTTTAGGCCTTACATAGACATGAAGATCTGCAAAATCAAGTATGTGTTGAATTTTTAATTTTGATTTAAGTTTCATAGCAGGATATGAACTTCCAATGCCAGGCATGTAGGAATACACAAAATCAATTCTCTTATTTTTCATAATTTCTAGAGCAGTTTTATAGATTGTTGAATTACAAAGAAAGTAATTTACATATTTTCCAACTCCTTTTTTTCCAGAAAACGGAGTGTATGATGGAGGATGAATTTCAAATACATCAATAGAATTATCTCGAAAAATAGAAACAGATGGAATTTTTTTTTCAGGCCTTATTACAAAAATGGTTACTTTGTGACCTCTATCAGAAAATGCTTTCATAAGTGAGAAAACTCGTGTATAGTCACCCCATTTTTGAGAAAGGTCAACATTGCATAAAACAAGTAGATGTAATTATATCACCTATTTTGAGAAAACCACTCACATGTTTTAAAAATTCCATCTTTGATGTCTGTTTTAGGAGAATATCCAAGAAGTTTTTTTGCTTTTGAAATATCCATTTTTCTTCTTGTAATGTGATCAAACTTACGTTTTGGTTTAAAAATAATTTTTGACTTACTGTTAGTATTTTTTTTAATTAGTTGAGCAATTGTAGAAATTTTTGTTTCTTTGCCTGTCCCTAGATTAAAAATTTCATTTCTTGCTTTTGGTTTTTTTGCTGCTAAAATTATTCCATTAACCACATCATCGACAAAAGTAAAATCACGAGTTTCGTTTCCAGTACCAGTAATAACGATATTTTTATTTTTCAATGCACTTTGAATAAAATTTGGAATTACATTTCTATATTTTCCAGGTGGGTCATATGGACCATAGGAATTAGATAATCGTACAATTGAATAATCCATCCCATACTGTTCATGAATGGCATTACAATAAAATTCACCAGATAATTTACTGACAGCATAAGGGGTAGTTGGTTTTGGAAATAAAGACTCATTTTTTTTAATTAAATTTGTTTGGCCGTAAAGAGAAGAAGAAGAAGTATAAACAAACCTATTTACATTTTTTTTAGCAGATTCTAACAAAATTTTTAATGTTCCTTCTATGTTCACACGTAAATCTTCAACAGGATCATAAACTGACATTTCGTTTGCAAATCTAGCTGCCAAATGGAAAACGGCATCAAAATCATTAGAAAAGGTTTTCTTAAGAATTTTAGAGTTTAATAAATCACCTTTGATTATCTTGAGGTTTTTGTGGTTGTTCAAATTATGAATACTACTTTGAGAGAAATCATCTAGTACTGTTACATTAGTGCCAGATGCTAATAATTTTTGAACTAAATTACATCCGATTGCACCGTTTCCTCCTGTTACTAAAACTTTTGAAGCGTGTAAATGCAATCTATATTCCTCTATTATCAGACATATCTGAATTTTTTACATAACCAACTGAAATGTAGATTACATCTAAGTTTTCAACTTCTGTTGCGTTAAACATTCGTTTTGTATCAATTAGGATTGGAGTTTTTTTCATTAATTTAAAAAAAGAAGGTTTCAGCTTTTTAAATTCATCATGATCAGTTGCAATAATTAGAGTATCACAATTTCGGATTATAGATTCGTCTAAGACATCAATTTTTTCAGCATTAAAGGTCTCATCTGTATGTGGATCGTAAAGTAAAACTGTGCAGAGTTTTTGTTGCAAATCATGAATTATGTGCCTAGAAGGTGAAAATCTAGTATCGCTTACATTTCCCTTATAGGCAGCTCCTAAAATTAGAACGGTGGACTCACTAAGTTTTTTTCCTTGTGATTCTAATGCATCAGTAACCAGTTTTGATACATGAAGTGGCATTAGGTCATTAACTTTTCTAGATTCTTGAATTATTTTGGAATTTAGTTTAATATCCCCAGCAGGATTCAAAAGAAGAAACGGATCTTTAGGTAAACATGGACCTCCCACTCCAGGTCCTGCCATATGCAAATCAACTCTTGGATGGGAATTGCAAACATTTGCAAGTTTTGTAAAGTCTACCCCATAATGTTCACAAATGAGAGCAATTTCATTCGCGAATGCAATGTTCACATCTCTAAAGGAGTTTTCAACTAATTTTGATAACTCTACAATTTTTGAAGCTGTTATAATAACTGGTAAATTAACAATATTTTCATAGAGAGATTTTGTCAGATTTCCAGATTTGTCATCTTCAACTCCAATAACCCTAGGAGTTTGTTTAATTTCAGATAATGCTTTGCTAGGAGAAAGTCTTTCAGGAACATAAGCGGCCCAAAAATTTTCACCAAGTTTATTCTTTTTACTAATAATAGGCAATACAGAGTTAGTAAAAGTTCCAGGCGGAATTGAACATTCTATGATTACAAGTTTTCCGTGCAAATTCATTGTACCTAATGATTCAGATACATTTTGCAGAAATGTCAGATCAGGTTTATTATTAGATGCAATAGGAGTGGGTACGCAAACTATGATTATGTCAGATTTACTGACTACATAATCAAGTGATTCATGAGGCTCAAATTTTCCATTGTCAATTGTTAGATTGATTAATTCGTTCAAGCCTTCTTCTTTGAAAGGAGATTTTTTTTGAATAAGGGAGGAAATCAATGTTTTATTGATATCATTTCCAAAAACTTTGTAACCTTGTTTTGAAAAAGTTAACGCAGTTGGTAGTCCAACCTGACCTAACCCTAAAACAGAAATTTGTGCCTGATAATTTTTTATTTTTTCAAGCAGTAATTCATAAGACATAATGTTATTCATATTCTTCAGATATAATATATCGTGACATGACTAATCAAACGTTTTCTTCATAATATTGACTATTTTTTGACTTGTATGGCCTATTCCATACGGATTTTTTGAAAGATTGAAAGATGTATCAAAATTTTTTCGAATAGACTTGGTTATCATAGAAGATTTTATTCCTATTAATTCGGCATATCCAGAATCAATGGCTTCAGTTCTTTCTGTTGAAGTTCTCAAAACTAGAACTTTTTTACGTATATGTTTAGAAGTAGATTCTTCTTGTATTCCTCCAGAGTCAGATACTATGTGATTACATTTTTTCATAAGATACAACATATCAAAATATCCAATAGGTGGCAAAATGGAGATAGTCTTCAAGTTTTCTATTTTACTATACAGTCCAAATTGTTTTAGTTTTTTGTAAGTACGTGGATGTAAAGGGAAAACAATTTTTACTTTTGAATCAATTAATCCTTTTATTATTCCAGATAAAATTTTTTTGTCATCTACATTTTCTCCTCTATGTAACGTTAAGAGTACAAAATCATCTGAATCATAAGAAAGAGTTTTCATTTTTTCAATACGATGTATATTTTCATTAACCGCATCAATAGAAGTATTTCCAGTAACAAAAATTTTACCATGCACTTGTTCATTTTTTAAAATGGACTTGTTTTTGTGAGTTGGTGCAAATAAAAATTCAGAAATGTGATCTACTGCAATTCTATTATGTTCTTCTGGCATTCTCCAATCATAACTCCTTAAACCTGCTTCAACATGAGATACGGGAATATTGCATTTAATTGAAGCAATAGATGATGATAAAACTGTATTAGTATCTCCTTGCACAATTACAGTGTCTGGATTTATAGATGTGAAAATTTTAGCTAAATTTATCATAATTTCACCAATTTGAGTAGCACGATCCGTTGTAGTATTCTGAAGTTTAGTTAATTTTATTTTGTAATCAGGTTCTCTTAGTCCAAGCTGATCTATGAATTTAAGACTCATTTCGAAATCATAATGTTGGCCAGTAAAAATTATGGTAGTTAATTTTTTTGGAAGTTTTTTAATAATTGGTGCAAGTTTGATAATTTCAGGTCTAGTTCCCATTGCAATAGCGATTTTCATTGATTTCCAATTGAACTTGATTTTGATAGGTATATTTCATTATGTAAAAAAATGTTAATGACAAACAAATTAATTTATTATAATTTTATTGAAAGCTTATTGTTTAAGTAACTTTCTAGATTAGATTTGAAATTTTCTTTATCGAATTGTTGTATAGACTTGTTGAGAGGATCCAACAAGTGATCAAATTTGCCGTCTAAAGCATCCTTAAGTTTAGTGGAGGCATCGTTAATATCATTTGGTCTATACCTGAGCTGTTTAAAAGGAACAGTTTCTACATGTGCAGAATCATCAGGTACAATAGGTATACACTTAGACGCAATTGCTTCAATTACAGATATCCCAAAAGTTTCTGGAGACGAATGAAAATAAACCTTGGACATTTTTAGATTTTTAACTAATTTTTGTCTTGATGTATTTTTTAAAAGATTGACTTTATGATGAATTCCATATTTGTTAATTTTTGCTAAAAGTTTGTCAAAATATAGTTTGTTAGATTTTGTCTTAGTATTACCAATGATTGTAAATGATCCATCAAAATCTTTTATTACATTTAAAATAAATTCAAGATTTTTTTCTTGTGAGAAACGTGAAACTGTTACAATTTGATTTTCTTTAGGTGAAGTATTTTTCGTAAATTCTGACAAATTGACAGGAGGATAAATTACAGTAGATGATTTTGAATATCTAGATTTAATGGAATCATGAGTAAATTTTGAATTGGTAATAAGATGGATATTCTTATTGTGAATTAAATTATTAAGATCTTTTATAAAATTAGAATATGGTTTGTAATAGAGGGACCATAATCCTTTGTATTTTGAAATTTTCTTTCCAAGCTCATCTTGGAAATCACTATGGCAATAAACTACTATTTGTTTTACAGGATTATCAGAAGAAATTAAACCACCAGAAGCATTGATTATCAGATCATCTTTTTCAGTTTTTTTTATTAAATTTTTTTCATAATATCTTTGATACAATCCAAAAAAAGGTAAGTGGAATGGAAGAATGTATTTTAATTTAATTCCAGTAACTGGAATAGAAGGTTTTGAGAATGAATATAATGTAACATTATGTTTTTTCTCTTTAAGAAAATCAATTATTGTTAGAAGTGTTTTTTCGGTACCACCTCCACCTCCAACAAAACCATGAATCAGACCAATATTCAACAATAAGAAAATGATTTAGGACTATTAAGGTCTTAGATTGTTTTATTACAAATGGAGAGAGGGCAAAAAATATTTTTTAATAAATTACCATCATAGTATCATGAACATAATTTATACAAAAATAAGTTAAGAGTCATTAATGTTAATATCTGATACAACATAGTTCTTGTTAACTTCATAAATAAATACACCAATCATTGGACCAGATTTTTCTTCAGTAAAACTGGGTGATGCATATACCAATTTGAATGGACCATCTTCGTTTATAGGATATTTGATTTCTTTTTCATATATTGGAATAAATCCAGGCACATATGAGACGGATTGTTGTTGTTGATTTTGAGGATTGACGTAACCTAACAATGAAAAAGGGAACATCTGTCCCAACATAGTTTGATCCCAGAAATAATCAGTTCCACTAATACCATCTGAATGTAAATATTTTGATAATGGTTCATCAGCGATACGCATAAACCATTGTTTTTTTGATTCATCACCCCCTCCACTAAGAGTGTAAAGAGGAGTTTCACTAGGAATATCTAATTTCTGACCTGACACGAAAATAACTACATAATCTACATCTAGTTTATTTAGCATCTCCCAAGATTGATCAGGAGAATTCAGAAAGATTTTTGCAATTTGTTGAATTTTGCTAGTATGAATTGTAGCATTATCTGCCAAAGTAGATCTTTCAGATAAGGTTGTAATCCAATATCCATAATCCCACCAAGAAGCAATTACAGAATCTTCAGGAGTATTTTGTTTAATCCATTCTAGAGAATCCTTCCAATCATTGGTGGTGATAGTAAAAGAAGTCCCTCCATTCAATATTGTTGGGGGATTACTAGATGCACTAACCCAGTTTCCATTTAGAGGGAAAATTAAAGGCATGAGAAGGAGAACTACAATTCCAGAAATAAATAGGATTTTGGAAGAAGTTCTGACAAAATTAGTTTTTGATTGAGATGATTGTTTATTCATAAATTTATGGATTAATACAGACAGTCCAATTGAAGATAGAATAATAATCGATATGGATGCAAACACCTCTAATCGAACAAAAGCAGAACTAACATAGACACCTAACATACCAATAATTAATGAAAAAGCTATATTCTCATTTGAAATGATTGGGGGATTAAGGGATGATTTCCTACTGAAGATCAACCAAACTCCTAATCCTGCAAAAATCATCAATATTGAATGAAACAAGAAGGATTGTTGTATGGTGGTCGTTGCGTGTTCTGAAACTGAATCAACCAAAGGATCAGTCGTAGTAAGAAAGGGATTAATTGCATTTAGGTATCTAAAACTAGGTAATGAGAGCAAGTCAGACTCATTTGCAATTACAACGCATGAAACCCCTATGATTATTATTGCCATTAAGAACAATAAACCATTTCTTCTTTGATGTTCAGGTTTGCTTTTCTTTTGTAATAATGTGCAACCAACCATAAACAAGGTTGGCATAATTAAGGACAAGCCACCAAGACCCAATACAAAATCCATACCAGGTCTTTCAAACAATCCAGCAGTAAACAGAAAAGAGACAACAAATAACGGTATTGTGATATTTAAAAAACGAAAATCATGTCTAAGAAATGGGAGGGCAAAAATAAAAATTCCTATAGGCAATACAAAAAATTGTATTCCACCCCACGATGCTAATCCAAAACCTAAAACAATTCCACCTCCAATTACTTTAAGAAAAGCTATTTTCTGATTTTCAGATTTTATTCCACTTAGTAGAAGATAAATCCCTAAGAGTCCATAAAACAATCCCAAAGGTTCAGATTTGAACCATCCCAGAGTTCCTCTAATAACAATTGGTAAAGAAACTGAAAAGAGCAATGCAGCAATTAGACCTGCAACCGTGCCACCCAAAACCCGAACTAATCCAAAAATAACAAAAACTGTCAACGATCCAATAATTACCGGAAACATGATTGTAAAATCATACAAAGAAGAATCACCACCAAAAATTGTATAACTTGTCGCTGCAGTAAGATGCAACATCACTTGTGAACTACTAGATACGTTACGTCCCTCTGGATACCATGTCATATCATCATGCCAGTGAAAATATTCAGAAAAACCATTTTCTATAATAAATTGAGTTGCACGAAAATTAAAAAAAGGATCAAATTCGTTTAATTCAAATCCAAATGCTGCAGGTTGATAACGAATCAAAAAAGAAGTAGAAAATGCTAGAATCAAGATGCCAATAATCAATATGTGAATTAATCGAAACTCAAAATTTTGAATTTTAAATAAAGTATATTGAGATGTCAACAATGAAACAATAGAATAAATGGTTATTACTCTTTTGAAAAAAGAGTTCTAGAGTAAGAATCTAGTTTCACATTGTAGCCTGTGCTGCATCATGGAACATCTGACTCTTAGCACAACCAGCTGCAAGTTCATCTCCTGCTCCACGTCTCATAAGACCACGATATAATCCATCTTCTAATTTTACACCTTCTCTTTCTTCCCATTCTTCAACGGTGATAGAATATTTCTTTTGAATTCTATCTCTATACCATTCTGGAATTACATTGAATGCACAGAATGGAACTATTCTAAGATCTGGTGTAAGATAATGAATATCACATCTTTGTAATCTCTCAAGATCTTCGTTGTATTTGTCTTGGAAATGCATCATACCAAGAAATAGACCTTTAACATGCCATGAACCGACAGAATCAAATGATCTTTTCATTAAGATATTTCCAAACATTTTAGCCAAATCCAACCCAGCAGGTTGTTTCTTTGTGTCAACAAATCCTTTGAGTTTTCTTACAACTTCAAGCATTGTGAAATACTTATTTTTACCAGAACGAATCTCTTCAGATTTATCTTCAAACAATTCCAACATACCCTGAATATCACAGAACTTTGTTAATGGAACAAATTTCTTAGTTTCCTCATCTTCAAAGATGTAAGTTCCTGCACCACAAGCAAAGTGGATTGATAACTCGTATTTTGGTTTGCTTGAGAATGCTTCAATTACATTAGTCAGAGGCATACAACTTGGTACTGGGAACCAATCATCAACAGTAACTTCTCCGTTGGTCTGTTCTTCAATTCTTTGAATACAATCTGGAATAGTAATTCTGTATTTTTCACGTTCAGATTTTCCCATTCTTCCAGTAAGAGATACAGGTTGGAAGTTTACAGCATGAACTACGTCCATGTTCTTTTGAGCATATCGAATAATTCCACCAAGTTCATGATCATTGATGGATTTAATCACAGTTGGCACAAATACAACAGTTGTACCGGTTTTTCTGCAGCTATCAAGAGCATAAGGAATTTCCCAGTGGTTTTTTGGATTAGTTCTTGCAGTTACTCCATCAAATGAGAGATACAAGTTGTTACATCCAGCAAGTCTAACTTCTCTTGCAGCTTCAGGATCCATCGCATGTCTTATACCATTGGTATTCATTTGAATATGATCAACGCCCTCTTCTTTCATTATTTTAATAACATCTGCAATGTCCTCTCTCAACATTGGTTCACCACCAGTTATTTGCATGGAATTTCCTGGAATTGGTCTTTCAGCTCTAAGAGTTTTCATCATTGCTCTGACTTGAGTATGATCTGGCTCGTACATGTATGCACCTTCAAGTCCTTTCTTAACGTAAAAGAAACAATACCAACATGTAAGATCACATCGATTTGTAACAATCATGTTTGCCAAGCCGCTGTGAGACAAATGGTTTGAACATAATCCACAATTATTTGGGCAAGAACATTTGTCAATCATTACGTTTGGAGCATGAGCACCCTTTCCATCCATCCAATAAGTGCTAAATTTATTGTACATTTCATAAGAACCAAAGTACAATTCTTCACATTCGCCATGTGTTGGGCATACTTTGGACATGAATACTTTGTTGTCTCTCTCGAAAACCTCAGCGTCCAGAATCATATTACAGTCAGGACATATGCTTTGAGTGAATCTTATGGTGGACTTCTTACCTAAATTTTTAGTAGATTGGTTAGATATTTGAATTAGAGCCATGCTTACATTGGGCATTTTTCAGAAATACTATATAATGCATTTCATACTTGCCCCCGTGTGGAATTTAGGAAGTACGTGTGCCTGGTTTAAATATTAAATCTGATCGATTAGATCGCATGAGCATATCAGATAAGACAAGAAAGGCATTAGAAAAAATTGGATTAACAAGTTATGAGATTAGAACATTTTCTTCTCTCTTAAAATCAGGGGAATTAACAGCGTCGGATCTTAGTCAAAAATCAGGAGTTCCATATTCAAAAATTTATGAAGTGTTAGGAACTTTAGAAGAGAAAGGATGGATTGGATCAGATGATTCAAGACCAACAAAATATTTTGCAAAGTCACCATCAACTGGAATAGAAACTACAAAACAAAAGATGGAAGTTGACTTTTCAAAAAATCAGAGCATTATACTCAATGAGTTAGTTCCGCTGTATGAAAAAAGTGGAACAAGTGAAAGGCCAGACATTTGGGTACTTTCAGGTGCAATAAACATAGCAGCAAAGATTTTGGAGATGGTAGAGACCTGTAGGAATGAAGTAATGATTGCACTACCTGAAGCTGGAGAAGAACTTGTCAGACAAGCGTTACCAAAATTAAGATCGTTACATGATAAAGGAGTGGATATCACAATACTTACTTCAGATAAAATGGATAAAGAATCTATCAAGGCAATTAAAAGAGTTGCAACTGTAAAAATAAAAAAAGGATTGTTTGGAGGAGGTATAATTTCAGACAAAAGATATGTTGTAATATTATTAGGTCCAGAAATAGGAGGTAAAAATTCGTCTGAGGTGGTTGCAATTTGGGCAGATCATGCAGGGTTGGCCGGATTTGCAAGGCAATATTTTGAATACTTATTAAAAGATTCAAGGAAGGTTTAGGATATGGATGCACTAAATGATGAAGAGATTCTTTTTGTTGGAACTGCAGAAGCAGAACATGTTGAGATGTATCTAAAAGCTATATGGCATATCAAGGAAAGAGGGGAAGATGTCAAAATTAGCACCATAGCAAAAATGCTCAATGTTAGACAACCCAGTGTTGTTCAAATGTTAAAGAAATTGAATGCTCAAAGTTTGGTTACCTACAATAAAGCAGGAGTAAAACTAACAGAAGAAGGAGAGAAGATCGGTGCAAGTATGATGCGTAATAGCAGATTACTGGAAGTTTTAATGGATAGTGCATTAAAGGTTGCAATTGATGAGGAAATGGTATGTGGGATAGAACATCATATGAACAAACAATTTACAGATGCTTTGTGCACAATGCTAAATCATCCCAGAAAATGTCCCCATGATCATGAGATTCCCGCTGGTGAATGTTGTAAAACAGGGTAACAGAAGTCTACATCCTAAAAGATATATCATATTGAAAAGTGGAAGTAGATATGGCATGTTTTTGTGGATGTGAAACTTATAGTAAAGACACAGATGGGTTCAAGATAGCATGTACAAAATGCGGACATGGCCCTCAAAATCATGATGAAGAATTCAGGGCAGCTGCAAGAAAGAATGAATCACAAAGCCAGAAACGTGATGCAGATTTTGGATAAGTTATTCTCCAATAATTTTTACTAAAACTCGTTTTGGTCTTTTTCCATCAAATTCTCCATAGAAAATTTGCTCCCAAGGACCAAAGTCCAATTCACTATTAGTAATAGCTACCACGACTTCTCTTCCCATGATTTGTCGTTTTAGGTGAGCATCAGCATTGTCTTCACCTGTGTTATTGTGATCATATTGATCGATAGGAGAATGCGGTGCCAAGTTCTCCAACCACTTTTCATAATCTTGATGAAGACCTGGTTCGTTATCATTAATGAAAACACTTGCTGTAATATGCATCGCGTTGACAAGACAGATACCTTCTTGAATTTGGCTTTTTTTAACCAATTTTCTTATGTCAGGTGTGATATTCACAAATGCTCTACGAGTTTTAGTTTGAAACGTAAGATATTCAGTAAGAGAAATCATATATTTTTAAAAAGAAAATGTTCAATTAATATCATTAGACAGGCTCAGAACTCAAGATCCTCATCATCAATCAAAGGGATATGTTCATCATTACCTGTAGGCATATTCTAAACAGATGACTTTTGAGTCTTTCAAGAAGCTTGATAAATGGCGAATAGTTTAGTCATTCAAAATGGTTTCAATTGATACACCTGCATCATTGGAAAGTTTTAGGAGATTTATCATTTCAAGTACGTGTAAATCATATGCGCCTAGAAGTTATTTGGATGATTTTGAAGTATTTGCAGAAAGAGAAGATAGTTTAGGATCAATTTACGTAGAGGCAGCCGACAAAGTTACATTAAAAAAAATCAGAGACATTACATTTGTAAATGCAAGAGATGTTCTTGGCATAATCTATAATTCAAAAAGTGGCAACACCTCACTAAAATGGCGTCAATTAAGACGAAATAATGGAAAAGTTAGTGGAGAAGCATCAGCAAATTCTCTGACAAATTTGGCAGAAGCTGGAGTTCTCACCTTGGATTGGGTTGAAAATTATCTCAAGAAAAAATCTGAAGAAACAAAAATCAATGAAGAATCAAGCTAACTCTTCATTTGGCAGTTGTTGTTGAATATAGAATGATTACAAAAACTATTGATGACAATTCAATTTCAATTATTCCAGAAGATTCTGACGATCTTTTGAATCTACGCAGAATTCTAAAGATAAATGATCAAATAGTTGGAGACACAACAAGGGTTTTAAAAAAAGATAAGGACTTTACAAGACCAGACAAAGGAGAAAGAATTAAGGTAAGAATCAGATTAGCATTAGGGAAAATTTCACTTGACGATGTATTAGACAAGTTACGGATAGGCGGAACAATTCTGGAGTCAAACAACGAATCTGTTCCACATGGTTCTCATCATTCCTTAATTTTGAACATTGGAGATAGCATAACAATTTCTAAAAAAAAATGGCTGCCAATTGAAAAAAATCTAATTAAATCAAGTAATAATAAACAAGGTTTTATTCTTGTTGCAATTGATACTGCAGACTGTGGAATTGCAAGATTAAAAGGAACGCATCTAGAGTTCATGCCAAATATTTATTCAGGTTCAGGTGGAAAAAGATACAAAACGAATTTTAAAATAGAAAAATTCTTTGTTGAAGTGCAACATGGCTTGTTGTCAATAATCAAAGAAAAAGATATGATTATTATTTTTGGTCCAGGTGAAACAAAAAAAAGATTTGCAAATTTTATTCAAAAGTCTCAAAACATATCAAATTCAAAATTGCAAGTTATTGAAGGAATTGATTCAGGAGGTGAAGATGGGATTTACACCTTTACAAAATCAGAAATAATGAAGGAAATAATGACAGATAGTAAATTAGCCAAAGTATCTGAAATAATAGACGAGGTTATGATACTTGCAAATAAAACTAGTAAGAAATTCACTATGGGTTTTGACGATACATTTGCTGCAAATCAGATGGGTGCAATTGATTCTATTGTATTTTCGGATAAATTAATTCAAGAATATGATGAACAGAAGATAATTGATTTTTTAAATGATGTTGAAAGTAAAGGCGTAAAAAGCTACAGTGTAGATTCGTCAACAGATATCGGCCTTAGAGTTACGGGTTTGGGAGGTATAGTTTCTTTACTAAGATATGCAGTTGAAATTTAATTGGTGGACTGTACCATCCAATTCAGATATTCCTTATTGATAGAAGTTACATCAATTTCTGCTATTTCAGGAACTTCATATGGATGAGAATCTTTAATTTTTTGTTGTAAGAGTTTTTTATTTTTTGGAACTGTTTTAAAAATAGCCAAATATTCAGATGCATTTTCAATTTTTTTATTCCAAGAATAAATAGAGGAAATTTTTGAAATATTTACGCATGCTACCAATTTTGTTTCTACAAAATCATTGGCTATTTTTGTAATTGACTTTTTATCAGGATAAGTAGAGACAAGAACAATCGGTTTCATAGTAACCGATAAATGTACGTACTTTAAAAAAATTAGCAATTAGTTTGGAACTTGATTTTATTACCCAAAATTCGATAATCTATGTCTTAATTGCTTGGGTAGTTGTTGTAATAGTTGCAAAAGGACTCCGACTAGAGAGATTTGGTTTTGAAATTAAAGCATATAGTCTTGTATACAAGAATAAACAAGTAAATTCTGTTCTTCTAAAAATTTTAGGGCGAACAAAAAGAGGAATTAGGGTTTTTGCAGATGTCAGTGTGATTTCAGGTTTCATAATGATGGGATTTGCATTTTGGTTTTTGATAAATAATATTACAAACTTTTTTGTCGTGCCAACTGAATTCTCAGAGTTAACTGTCCTTATCCCAGGTGTAACATTGACTTCCTCGTCATCTATTACATATTTTTTACTATCAATTCCAGTTGTGCTTGTCATTCATGAAGGAGCACATGGTATTGTTGCTGCATTAGAAAAAATTAAGATCAAAACAGGAGGTTTTGCAATTTTTATTGCAATGTTTGCAGGATTTGTTGAACCAGACGAAGAAGAATTCACCAAGGCAAAAAAGATTTCAAAATTGAGAGTAATTGGAGCTGGTGCCACATCAAATGTAATTTTTGCACTTGTACTTGGAGTTATTTTGTTAACAAATCCCTTTTTCGCAATGGTATTACCAGAACCACTTTTGAGTACCTTTTATGATTTGCCAGAGGGAGTTTTAGTACTTTCAATAATTGAAAATTCTGGAGCTGAAAAGGCTGGAATGTTAGCAAATGATATCATTACATCAATTAATGGAATACCGATTCTGAGTCCCGTTGATTTTCCTAGTCTGAGTCCTGGAGAAACAGCAAGTGTGGATGTAATCAGAGACAATCAGGAATTAGAATTTGATGTAGAAATAACTCCAGCGCCTGATGATCCTGAAAGAGGATTAATAGGAATTATACGAGACAATACATTTGCATACAAACCTGTTCTAAATTTTATTGAATGGAACGATCCAAACGTATCGATGTTTTTATTGTGGTTGTGGATGATTTCGTTTTTCATTGGAATAATTAACATGCTTCCTTTACCAATTTTGGATGGTGGAAAATTTATTCATACTATTATTGATAAAAAAATCTCAGAAAAATCGCTAAACGGAGTAATGTGGGGAATTTATGCATTCACGTTTGCTTTATTTGGGTTAAATATTGCATTATCATATGTTAAATCAGGATGGTTTACAATATAGAAATCATCTAAAGAATCATGAACTGTACAAGATGTAAAAATAACTTAGCAGCATATACAAGAAAATATTCAGGAGAACAGCTATGTTCAGAATGTTTCTCAAATTCTATTGTACGAAAAACTGCTAAAACAATTTCTAAATACAATATGATTAAGAATAATGAATTAGTAGCAGTAGCTGTATCTGGAGGTAAAGATTCCCTAGCTTTACTAAAAATTATTCATGAGATGTCGTTAACACATAACTTTAGAGTAAAGGCAATCACAATCGATGAAGGAATTCCAGGATATAGAAATGAGGCATTACATATCGTTGAAAAATTCTGTAACGAGTTAAAAATAGAATACAAAGTTTATGCTTACAAAGATCTATTTTCATTAACATTAGATGAAGCGTTGGAGATTAGAGAGAATCAAAAAACATCATCTTGTTCAATTTGTGGAACATTAAGAAGGCGTGCAATTGACTATGCTGCAAAAGATATTGGTGCAGATGTGATTGCAACAGGACACAATCTTGATGACACATTACAGACTTTTGTGATTAACATGTTATCAGGAGATACTAATAAAATTGGATGGACTCATCCGGATACGTCAGGTAATTCTTTAAGAAAAATAAAACCATTTTGTGAAATATACGAATCAGAAATTGTGTTTTATGCCTTTACAAATGATATTCCTTTTCAATCAGAACCATGTCCTCACATGAATGAAGGTATAAGAACAGAAATTCGTGAATTTCTAAATTCTTTGGAAAATCAACATAGTGGCATTAAAAATAATTTTTATCAATCAATACTCAAAATATCAGACATCGTAAAAAGCTCCAATACAAAAGAAAAGAGGATTTGTTCAAAGTGTGGAAATCAATGTACAGGTACAACATGTTCTGTTTGCAATATGATTTTAAAACTGAAAGAAGAACAAACCTAATGCAAATATAACATACTTTCATTAAAGAAATTGGTAGTAGGTAGGATCGGGGTGCCAGCCGTGCCCCATTCTGAAACCGGCTATATGCAGAGATCAGTAACTGTTGGGTAAATCTCTAGAGGAGTAATTCCCGCTTGGTGTGCGGAAATGAAATCACGCCGAGGCGGGTGGTTGCAGGGCTAGAATTATTCGAAGGAATAACGTCTAAGACCGAACCATCGAAAGGGATGAGGTCCGGGAGGGAGCAATCCTAAGGTGGAGCATCCACGCTTCCTCGTCAACGTGGCGGATCTTGTATGCCTTGAAATGGGGCTATTCGTCTAGACTGGAACCAGCAGAGCTGCTACCTTTATTATAAAACTCAATTATACTGTAAGAGAATGATTAGATTTGGAAATAAAAGAAACTTTGAAGATTTTAAACCACAAATTCCCAATCAGGTACTGCCACTTTTTGACTCAATCAAAAAATTTTGTCTGGAATTAGGAGATAATGTGATAGAAGATGTAAGAATGCATAGAATCGTTTATTGTAAGTCTATGACATTTAGATGGTTTTTAGATGTAGAACCAGAAGAGGAAGGTCTAATTCTCAAGATTCAGAAAGATCGAAAAGATATGAAAAAAATAATCCATGTAAAAAAAGATGAAGAGATTACTGAATATACCAAAATTATCAAAGAAGCTTTTGATTTAATCCATTAATACAAAACATCAAATTTTACAAATTCTCCTGTAAAATTTTCATTTCGAATTTCTACATCTTCGACTCTAGCATTGGCAGGTCCTCTGTGAGCCCACTCTATGACTCTGCTAACTTTTTCTTCATTTCCTTCCAAAATCGCTTCTACACGACCATCATCAAGATTTCTGACCCAACCAAAGACGTTATTTTTTTTAGCAGTTACTTTCAGAGCTTGACGAAAAAAAACACCTTGTACCTTACCTGTAACAAAAATTTTGATTCGTCTGTCTGTCATTTAACTACTGTTTGATAGAGTTACTAATCAATTTTAAGTTAGATTAACTCACTTTCTTTCTTTGATTCTAGCTCTACCAGTCTTTCTTGCAGCAATAGAACCAACTTTTGCACCTGGTGGAGCATCTCTAGATACAGTTGAGCTTTGTCCAACATGTTGATGACGACCACCACCATGAGGGTGAACATAAGCTGCTTGAGCAACACCTCTAACAATTGGGTATTTCTTTCCTTTAGCTTTAAAGTTTCTCCATTTGCCACCTGCGCTCATGAATGGTCTTTCACTAGCTCCGCCTCCAGCTAATGTTCCAATCATAGCTCGATTTTTTGGATTAAGAGTGGTAAATTTGCCAGATGGTAGTTTTACTGTAACACCTTCATCTCCATGAGAGAAAATAGTAGCATCAGTACCGGCAGATTTGACAATAGCACCTCCATCGCCAAAGTGTTTTTCAATATTACAAACAATTGTACCATCTGGAATATTTTGTACACTAATGACATTTCCCTTTTCAATTTTTGATTTTAGACCAAATTGCATTGTTGTGCCAACCTTGGTGCCAAGTACGGCAGGAATAAATGAAATTGAACCATCTTCAAATCTTATTTTTGCCAGTGGAGCGTCTCTACCACGCTCATGAATTAAATCAATAACAAGACCCTCATGTTGTTCTGAGAGTGGAAAACGAGGATAATTTGCTTTGGAGCCTACTTTTCCAGTAGAAGTAGATCTAAATTGGAATCCTCCACGGCCACGTCTTCTAACTAATGGTCTTTTACCCAAGTTGATCGTTTCCTACGCACAGAGGATTTTAAGCTTGTGATTACTGAGTACCATTTGAATAAATTACCACAAAGATATAAAAATTAGACAGAGGGCTTTTCTGTATGAGTCAAAATGCTCTTTCGCTTAAGGTTCTAGAAGCATATACTAGAGATGTTGGAAGGGGAGTAGCAAGAATTGATTATGATTCAATGGATACGCTTAGTGCCTCTACAGGAGATGTAATCGAAATTAAAGGAAAACGAAGAACAGTAGCAAAATGTCTTCCACTTTACCCATCCGATGAAGGAAAGGGGATAATCAGAATTGATGGACTTGGACGAAATAATTCGGGTATCGCAATAGGAGATACTATTTCAGTCAGGAAGATAAAAGCAGTGGCGGCCGAAAAAGTTGTAGTTGCTCCGCTAGAAGCAATTCCTCCAATTGATGAGAGATACCTTGCTGATGCTTTGGAAAGTGTTCCTCTAATTAAGGGAGATAATGTGATGGTACCTTATTTTGGAGGTCGTTTGACATTTCAGGTTATTGGAGTAACTCCTGCAGCTGATGCAGTTTTAGTTACACAAAAAACAGTATTTCACATTGCTGAAAAAGGTGAAACATTACGTGGGGTTCCACAAGTTACTTATGAAGACATTGGAGGATTAACAGATGAAATTAAGAAAGTTAGAGAAATGATAGAGCTTCCGTTAAGACATCCGGAAATTTTTGAAAAATTAGGGATTGAAGCTCCAAAAGGTGTTTTGTTGTATGGTCCACCAGGTACCGGAAAAACGCTATTAGCAAAAGCTGTTGCAAATGAAAGTAACGCTCATTTTATTAGTATTTCAGGACCGGAAATTATGAGTAAGTTTTATGGAGAGAGTGAAGCTAGATTAAGAGAAATTTTTAAAGAAGCTCGAGAAAAAGCTCCATCAATAATATTTGTAGATGAAATTGACTCCATTGCTCCAAAACGAGAAGAAGTAACTGGAGAGGTTGAACGTAGAGTAGTGTCACAAATGTTATCCTTAATGGATGGTTTAGAAGCAAGAGGTAAAGTGATTGTTATTTCTGCAACAAATAGGCCAAATGCAATTGATCCAGCACTTAGAAGACCAGGTAGGTTTGACAGAGAAATTGAAATTAAAGTTCCAGATAAAAAAGGACGAAAAGACATCCTTGCAATTCATAGTAGAAACATGCCCTTATCTGATGATGTTAATGTAGATAAAATTTCATCAGTAAGCCACGGATACGTTGGCGCAGATCTAGAATATCTTTGTAAAGAAGCTGCAATGAAATGTTTGCGAAGACTGCTACCAATACTTAACTTGGAAGAAGAGAAAATTCCTCCTGAAACATTAGATAAATTAGTTGTAAATCATGAAGACTTTACAAAAGCTTTGATTGAGGTAACTCCTTCTGGAATGAGAGAAGTTTTCATTGAAAATCCAGATGTAAAATGGAATGAAGTAGGAGGTTTAGAGGATGTTAAGAGAGAGCTCCAAGAGGCTGTAGAATGGCCTATGAAATACCCAGGATTATATGATAAATTAGGACACAATATGCCCAGAGGAATTTTGCTTCATGGACCTAGCGGTACAGGTAAAACGTTACTAGCAAAAGCAGTGGCAACTCAGAGTGAAGCAAATTTTGTTTCTGTGAGAGGTCCAGAATTACTTTCAAAATGGGTAGGCGAATCAGAGCGAGGAATAAGAGAAATTTTCAAGAGAGCTCGTCAATCAGCTCCATGTGTAGTATTTTTCGATGAAATTGATTCTATCGCTCCTATAAGGGGAGCTGGGGGTGAAACTGCAGTGACCGAAAGGGTTGTGAGTCAACTTTTGACAGAATTAGATGGAATGGAAAATATGCATGGAGTTGTGGTTCTAGCTGCAACAAATAGGGCAGACATGATTGATCCGGCTTTACTAAGACCAGGTAGATTTGATAAAATAATTCAAATTCCATTACCAGATAAAGAAAGTAGAAAGAGTATACTGAAAATTAATGCAGCAAAGATACCAACGGTCAACGAAGAAAATGATCCTCAACGTGTTGATTTCGATAAAATTGCAGATTTGACAGATGGATTAAGTGGAGCTGATACTGCTTCTATTGCCAACACAGCAGTATCATTAGTTATTCATGAATTTCTTGATTCACATCCAGACGTTAAAGATGTGGAAAAGAGTAGTATTGATGCAAAAGTAACAATGAAACATTTCGAAGAAGCCGTAAAGAAAGTTAGGGAACAAAAAGACCTAAAGATGGGCGAAAAATTAGTAGCATCCTATTACAGGTAGTTTTAATAAAATAACAAATCTAGAGTTCATAAATGTCTGAACTTGCCGGATATAAGGGACGTTCTTTAAAACTTCTAGAAGATTTCCATGTAAAAGTTGGAGACACAGTACAAATTACTACGAAAGGAGACAGTGCTGCATTTTCTGATAATTATGCCGGGATAATAATGCCAAGATATGAAAACGCTGATGACAAACATGTCGTTTTGAAAGTAGATAGCGGGTACAATATTGCAATAGAGTTAGGCAGAATTGATAAGATTTCAGCAATGGAACAAAAACCAACTAAAAATGAAAAGTCAGAGCAGAAAATAAAAGCAGATTCAAAATTACCCAAGTTATTACTTCTATCAACCGGAGGCACCATTGCAAGCAAGATTGATTATAGAACAGGTGCTGTAACTCCAACACTGACTGCTGAAGAATTAAACAATTCAATCCCTGAGCTAGCAGAAATTGCAAACATAGAGACAGAAGTATTATTTTCAGAATATTCTGAAAATATCATGCCAAATCATTGGTTAGAAATTGCAAACAAAATTAAAAATGTAATTCAAGAAGATAATGGATATCACGGAATCATAGTGGCTCATGGAACTGATACAATGCATTATACATCATCATTTCTGTCTTTTTCACTAGCAGGATGTCCAATCCCTATTGCATTGGTGGGATCACAGAGATCATCAGACCGTGCATCATCAGATGCTGCACTAAACCTGATTGGAGCAACAGAGTTTTTGGTAAAATGTAAGACAAATGGAATCTATGTAGTAATGCATCAAGATGAAAATGACGAAGTAATTGCATGTCATCTAGGAACAAGAGTGAGAAAAAACCACACTAGCAAGAGAGGAGCATTCCAAACAATTGGAGGCGATCCTGCGTTTCTAATTATAAACAATCAGATTCACAATAATAAAAAAACAGACTTTTTTTCGAATAACAAGTTTGAACCAAAAATAGCATTAGATGAAAAAGTTGCATTAGTAAAATATTATCCTGGATTTGATCCTGAAATCCTTCAAAATTATATTCAAAAAGAATACAAAGCAATAATTTTTGAAGGTACAGGTTTAGGACACGTAGGTAAGAACATGTATTCTATAATAAAATCAGCTAATGAGAAAGACATCTTTATTGGCATGACTTCCCAGTGCATTGATGGAAGAGTTAGTATGACGGTATATGAGAGTGGAAGGGATTTGTTAAATCTTGGAATAATTCCTCTTGAAGATATGATACCTGAAGTTGCACTAACAAAAGCAATGTGGGCAGCAGGAAATAGTAAAAATTCTCAAGAAATAAAAAAAATTATGCTAAATAAAATAGCTTCGGAAATATCCAAATAGTCACGTGAAGAAGATGGAAAAGTTTTCTATAGACAAATTAGGAGTTTTGATTGGATTAGAAATTCATCAACAACTTGCAACAAATAAAAAATTATTTTGTAATTGCACTCCAATTGAATCAGATGAATATCCAATAAAATTTCACAGAAAGCTTAGAGCTTCAAAAAGTGAATTGGGAGAATTTGATCCAGCTGCAAAGTTTGAAAATACAAAATCAAAGACTATAATGTATTATGCTAATCCTCAAAGCAGTTGCATGGTGGAACAAGATGAAGAACCACCACATGAATTAGATAAAGATGCCTTAGAAACTGCACTCATCATCGCATCTACATTAAATTCAAGAATTTTTAGTGAAGTTTATCCTATGAGAAAAACAGTCATTGATGGTTCAAACACTACCGGATTTCAGCGAACTATGTTAATCTCTGATGGTGGCTTTTTTGAAGTAAAGGGAAAGAGAATAGGAATACAATCAATTTGTTTAGAAGAAGATGCAGCGAAAATTTTAGGAGAAAAAGATTCTGTTAAGAAATATAGTTTAGAAAGATTAGGAGTACCACTAGTAGAAATTGCAACTGAACCATTTCAAGTAGATTTGAGCCAAGTAAAAGAGATTGCACTATCTCTAGGGAGAATTTTACGAAGTACTAGAAAGGTCAAACGAGGTTTAGGATCAATAAGGCAAGATGTCAACATATCAATCGAAGGTGGAAAAGTTGTGATAGAAGTAAAAGGAGTTCAGCAGTTAGATCAATTAGAAAAAGTCGTGGAATATGAAGCAAAAAGACAACATGGGTTGTTAGAGATATCTGAGAAGATAAAAAATAGCAATTGGGATCAAAACACGTCAAAAAAAGAAGATATTACACACTTGTTTTCAAAATGTAATTCAAAAATTATTCAAAATGCATTAAAAAAAGAAAATGAAATTTATGCAATATCCTTTCAAAACATGTCAAATATTTTTGGATATTCCCCACATGAAGACATAAGATTAGGAAAAGAAATTGCAGAGTTAGTTAGGTTTTTTGGAATTGGCGGTGTTTTTCATTCTGATGAACTTCCAAATTATGGAATAGAAGAACAAGATGTAAAGAAAGTAAGAGAAGAATTGGCACTAAGTAATAACGATGCATTTTTGATTTTAGCAAGTCCTAAGGATAAAACACAAATAGTAATAGAGCAAATAATCTCAAGAGTAGACCATATCAAAGAAAAAGGAATTCCAAGAGATACTCGTTTAGCAACACCAGATGGCAAAACAAAATTTTTGAGACCAAGGCCAGGATCAGCTAGAATGTATCCAGAAACAGATGTTCCACCAATTATCATTTCAAATAAGGAATTGGAAGAATTACGAGGAAAAATTCCAAAATCATTGGATGAATCAATTTTAGATTTACAAAAAAAATACAATCTCAATAATCAACTTTCTGTTCAAATTTTTGATTCAGAATATGGGGACTTGTTTGAAAAAATAGTTGAAAATACCAAAGTCAATCCCACCTTTGTTGCATCAGTACTTTGTTCTTCTATTACTAGTTTAGAGAGAAAAGGATTGGATTCAAAATTATTGAAAAATGAAGAGATTTTGAAGATGTTTGAAATGTTAGAATCTGAAAAAATTGCAAAAGAATCCATTGAAATAATTTTGGAAGAAATAATGTCTGGAAAATCACATACACTTGCAGATGCAATAAAAAATTCAGGAATCGAAACAACTAGTATTGCAGATGTTGAACGAATAATTGAAACAATTGTGGAAAAAAATCAACACATAGTTAACAAACAAAAAGAAAGAGCAATAGGACCATTAATGGGGATTGCAATGAAAGAATTACGAGGAAAAGCCTCTGGTGAGAGCATAAACAAAATTTTACTGCAAGCAATTAAGAAAAAAATGCAATAAAATAATTAATGCGGGAAATGGGATTTGAACCCACGAACTCCTAGAAGATAAGGATCTGAACCTTACGCCGTTGACCAGGCTGGGCGATTCCCGCACTGAGGATTTTTGAGATCTAGAATAAGTTTCTTTATTATAATATGAATAAGTGATAGCTAATGGAAATGGAAATGCAATTCAGAGAAGTTTATTGTTTAAACTGTAAAAAAATTCTCGGTCGTTATAATATTAAATTTTATAGTAATGATAAGATTAATGAATTATTGAATACAACCCACGTAACTCATGTAAGAAGTGGTCATCAAGTAAAAATTAGAAAATATGTAAAGAAATTATCCTAATTTATCTACCACGTCAGAAAGAGTAGAAATTCTGTAAAAACGATTGTCTACAAGATTTTGATTCCAAGGTTGGGAATATAGAAATATTTTTTTATTTTTTTGAATTAATTTTAATGCATTTAATGGAGAGTCGTCAATAAAAATATCATAATTCAAATTTGCTTTCATAGGTCCATCAATTACTGATACGTAATTGTCGTATGTTATATTCTGAACATTCAACCATTCTTTTACAAAATGATCAGTAGATTTTTCTCTGGCAGTTACAATATCAACTTGCCCAATCTCTGCAAGATTTTTTGTTACATTCTTGAGATTCTTTTCTGTAGGCGGTATTGAATTCCAATTTTTCCAACACAAACTAAGTTCTTTATAAAAATCATATCTATCTATCTTGTATTTTTTCCAGAAATCCCAACTAGTAATATGAGATTTTTGAATTTTAAATCGAATTGAGTTATTATAATTTAACCAGGATTGAATAACATCTGCCAGCACACCATCGACATCTAATGCAATTCTCATTGTTTATTCAATTATCTTCATTTTGGAATTCTTCCAAAAGTTTTTTTTGATGTTTGTTGATGTTTTTTGGAATATTGACAACGATCCTAACATATTGATCTCCCCTACCTCTAGAATTGATGTATGGAACTCCTTTCCCCTTAAGTTTTATTATCGTATTTGGCTGGCTGCCAGCGTCAACTTTTATTTTTTCGGACCCTTCTAATGTTGGAACAACTAGTTTGCATCCTAATGTTGCATCAACCATAGATACATCTTGGTCGTAGAAGATATCTTTTCCATCTCGTTTAAAATTGGAATGAGGTTGAACCCTAATCCTAACAATCAAGTCACCATTTTCCCCATCTGGTACTTCATTTCCTTCTCCTGGCACGGTATAATCT
Source organism: Candidatus Nitrosopumilus sp. (assembly GCF_965223225.1). Taxonomy (GTDB): domain Archaea; phylum Thermoproteota; class Nitrososphaeria; order Nitrososphaerales; family Nitrosopumilaceae; genus Nitrosopumilus. The sequence continues at coordinate 1,734,530 of NZ_CBDCVU010000004.1, read as the reverse complement.
CCAGAATCAATCCCAGGTGGAATTCCAAAAGTAACTTTTTTGGTACCATTTTTCTTACCTTGTCCTTTACAGATTGTGCAAGGAGTTTCAATTACATGTCCCTGACCACTACAAGAAGAACAGGGAGCAGCAGTTACAAATGATGCAAACCCCATATTTCGAGTTTGTTTAACTTGACCTTGTCCATTGCAGGCGTTACAGATTTTCTTTTGAGTTCCAGGTTTGCATCCAGTCCCATCACATGTATCACATTGAACCTGTTTTTGTAAAGTAATATCCATATTTTTTCCATTCAGTACATCTTCTAATGTTACGGAAGTTTCATAGAGAATATCAGAACCTCTTTGTCTGGCAAATCCTCCACCTCGTCCACCAAAAATGGATTCAAAAATTGATTCAAAGCCACCTCCACCACTTCCAAAAATATCACTAAAATTACCACGTGCACCTTGAAAAATATCTTCGCTACTATATCTTCCATCTACTCCAGCGTGTCCATGTTGGTCGTAAACTTGACGCTTAGAAGGGTCTGAAAGAACAGCATATGCTTCAGAGATTTCTTTGAAATGTTCAGCTGCTTCAGATGATTTATTACGATCAGGATGGAACTTTAATGCTAATTTCCTATATTGTTTTTTTATTTCATCGGGAGAAGAAGATTTTGAAACACCCAATACTTCATAATAATCACGTTTTGCAGACATTGATTCTTTCCCTTATTTCAATAACCGTATAAGTAATCGATTTTGAAGCTAATTAGATTTCGTTTCATTAGATGATGATGAGTTAGTAGACTGTTCGTTATTATCTGCACCTTGTTGTCCTTCTGCACCTTGTTGTCCTTCTGCACCTTGTTGTCCTTCTGCACCTTGTTGTCCTTCTGCACCAGGTGGAGGTGCAGCATTTTTGTATAATTCAGTTGTTATCTCACCAACAATGGATTGTAGAGTTTCCAATTTTGGTTTTAGTTCATCAGGTTCTTTATCCAGTACTTCTTTTACTTCTTTTACAGCATCAGTAATTTTGATTCCCTGTTCTTGAGATATTTTATCCTTAAGATCATGATTAACTAATTTTTCAGTTGTGTAGATATAACTTTCAGCTTCATTTTTAAGATCGATTTTTTCTTTTTTCTTTTTATCTTCATCAGAGAATTTTTCTGCATCTTCTTTCAATTTTTCAATTTCATCTTTAGATAATTTAGAGCTGGATTCTATAGTAATTTTTGCTTCTTTCTGAGTTCCAAGATCCTTTGCAGTGACATTAATTATTCCATTTGCATCAATATCAAATTTTACTTCAATCTGTGGAACGCCTCTAGGTGCCGGTGGCAAATCAGTTAGGTTAAAACTTCCTAGCGAAACATTATCGGTTGCCATAGGTCGTTCACCTTGAACAACATGTATCGTTACGGCCGTTTGATTATCAGCTGCGGTTGTGAAAACTTTGCTCTTAGATGTCGGAATTGTTGTATTACGTTCAATTAAAGGTTCTCTAACCCCACCCAAGGTTTCAATTCCAAGGGTTAGGGGAGTAACGTCAAGTAGTACTATGTCACTAGCAACATCACCTGCAATAATTCCTGCTTGAATCGCAGCTCCCATGGCAACAGCTTCCATAGGATCAACTCCAGATTCTGATTCTTTTCCAATAACTTCACTTACAAACTTTTTTACCAAAGGAATTCTGGTTGGTCCGCCAACCATGACAATCTTGTTAATATCAGAATTTGAAAGCTTTGCATCTTCAAGAGCCTTGACGATAGAGGGTCTACAGCGCTCCACAATAGGAGTAATCAATTCATCTAGTTTTGCTCTAGTGATTCTTAATTCAAGGTTTTTAGCTCCAGTTGATGCGTCATGAGCAATAAATGGTAAATTAACATCAGTCTCCATTACTGTTGATAACTCAATTTTTGCTTTTTCTGCAGCCTCCCGTATTCTAGTCATTGCCGTAGTATCAGATGAAAGGTCAATTCCTTCTTTTTTCTTGAATTCATCATTGATGTAATCGATGAGAACTTTGTCCATATCGGTACCTCCTAGTTGAGTATCACCTGAAGTGCTCATGACTTCAAAAACTCCTCCGCCCATTTCCATGATTGTCACATCTAACGTACCTCCACCAAAATCAAAGACAAGTATTTTCATATCTTCTTTTGATTTATCCAATCCAAAAGCTAAAGAAGCAGCAGTTGGTTCGTTGATAATTCTAACAACGTCTAGACCAGCAATTGTTCCTGCATCTTTGGTCGCCTGACGCTGATTATCATCAAAGTAAGCAGGTACAGTAATTACAGCTTTTTCAACAGTTTCACCTACGAATGCTTCAGCATCTTTTTTGATTTTTTGAAGAATAAATGCTGAAATTTGTTGAGGTTTGTATTCTTTGTCTTGAATTTTGAAGACATGATCGCTTCCCATTTTTCTTTTTGCAGCCACAATTGTGTTGTCAGGATTTGTTACTGCTTGTCTTCTTGCTGGTTCACCAACAAGCAGATCACCTTCTTTTGAAAAGGCCACAACCGATGGAAATGCCTTTCCTCCTACTGTAGCACCTTCTGCTGCCGGAATAATCGTTGGTTTACCACCCATCATAACTGCTGCCGCAGAGTTGCTTGTTCCTAAATCAATCCCAATTACTTTTGCCATTTTTTATCATCACTTTTTTGAAATTTCTACTAATGTTGGTCTTATAACCCTCTCATGAGAAATATATCCTTTCCTGATCTCTTTTGTGATTGTATTTTCATCCAAATCAGGATCACTAACAACAGAAATTGCTTCATGAAAATTTGGATTAAAAATCTCACCCAAGGCATCAATTGGTTTTACATGATATTTTGTAAGCAACGAATCCATATTTTTTAGAATAGACTCTAATCCTGTGGTATCGATTTTGCTTTGAGAAAATACTTCTTTTGCCCTGACAAAATCATCATAAATTTTTAAAAAATCTAGCATAAATTCATCAATCTTACTATTTACCCCATTTTCAATATCAGATTGTGTTTTTCTACTTAGGTTTTGAAAATCAGCCAAAACATGTTTTAATTTTTCTTCATATTCTGTAACTTTCTTTTGTTCTAATTCTAACAAAGTCAACACATCATCAATATTTTTTTCTGAAGTTTTAGTTGATTGGGTTGAATCTTCTGTATCGTTTTTATTTTCTGATATTATATTAACAGAAATTTCATCATTGTTTGTTTCAGTTGACAACTTAAACAGAATAGCAATTGAGCTAATTTATAGTCTTATTGAATTGTTTCACACAAGGGATTAGCTTTTACGATTATAAGATCAGAATTTTTTTCGGTTTTCTTTAGATTTTCATAGTCAGATTTGGAACATGCAACAACAATTGTGGTCTTGTCACTATGAAATAGATCAAAATTTGGGTCTTCATATGCTTCAACATCGCCTATATAATCACGAAGTTTTGAAGTTAAATTTTGAAGCATTTCAATTTTATCACCACGCATTGTATGTTGATCTAAAGTCCAAGACAGTGCGATTTTCGTTCTGCTAGCTTTTAGATCATTTTTCTTTAAAGTAGATCTAATTTCATCAATTAAACGTTTGATGTATCCATCAATTCCTTTTACACTTCCATTGATTAGATACATCAATGTATTAGTACCCTCAAATGAAGAACCCAAAGATTTCAAATCAAGTAATCCACCAGTCATATTATCAAGAAAGACTTCATGAATACTATCTGAAGATAAATCATTTTTTGTAATATCATCTTGAGCAAACTTACACACTTCTAAAATGCTACATAGACTCGAAAATCGAGATAAAACATCAATAGCGTGAAAATGTTCAGATGATGAAATAGCAACAAATTTTTTATTTTTTTTATCTACAGTAAGTAAGTCAGATAAAACTGGATCATCTTTTCCATTAAAGGAGCCTACAACTTTTGGAGGAGGGTTTAGATTATCCAAAGGGTAGTAAAAATAGGAAATTTGTTTTCCAACCTCTAATCCAGTTAAATGTTCTAATAACGATATATTTTCATTGTTGCCACCAAATCCAACTGGAAGAGTAAAAACAACTGAACTATTTTTTTTTAACGATGTTACTGCATCTTTGAATTTAGAATGAATTTCAGTTTTTACGTCTTGTCCTGTTTTTCGTATTCTAGGTGTAAAAAAGAGATATTGAGCTTTAGAGATTGCAGTATCAATTGGTTCCATGGCCAATAATGGCTCATCTTCTTTTAGAGATGAAACATTTGGATAAGTCTTGGCTATTTCTGATTTAAGCAAAATGGCAGAAGGGGTAGATTCATCAATAATGTAAACTGTAGCACCTTTGATTGCCATTTGTGAGGCAATAGAATATCCTTCTGTGCTTAATCCGTACACTACTACATTGGTACTCATTACAATTACGACATTATTAGACTAAGAAAAACTTATTGAACTTGCAATAATTACTGAAATTACTTGAAAATTTGGATAGATGTTCTTACACCAAAGCAATTATTGTTTGCTGAACCTCTAATTAAAAAATTAAAGAAGAATAATGACCTATTGTGTACATCAAGGAAGTATAATGAAGTCACAAAACTGACAAAAATACGTAACTTGGACCTTATTTTTGTAGGAAAGCATGGAGGTAGTGAAAAAGAGTCTAAACTAAGATTTAGTATCAATAGAATGAATAAATTATTAACAAAAATTACGAAATTTGAACCCGACATAACAATTAGTTTTTGTTCTCCTGAGGCGGCTAGAGTTTCATTTGGATTGGGGATAAAACACATTGCTTTTTGTGATTCGCCACATGCTGATGCCGTGATGAGATTAACTCTTCCATTGATTCAAAAATTACTAATTCCTAATGCAATACCAAAAAAAGAATTTACAAAATATGGAATAGAACAAGAAAAAATTATTCCTTACAATGCGATAGATGCATTTGTCACTATTCAGAGAAGATACACAAACAACACAAAATTACCATTTGAAAATAATCAAAGAAAAAATATTTTGATTAGGATAGAGGAAGAGGAGGCATCATATGCATCAAAATCAAAAATAATCATTCCAATTATCAAAAAAATTATCAAAGATCATAAAAACGAGAATATCGTAGTTCTTGGAAGATACAAAAAACAAATTCAGGATTTAAAGGAACAGACAAATAGAGAAATTAAGATCGTAGAAATGTCATTTGATGGAAAATATTTGCTAAAAAATACTGATATTTTTATTGGATCAGGCGGAACAATGACTGCAGAGGCAGCATTAATGGGAATTCCAACAATATCATACAATGCAGTTCCTAACATAATTGAGAAGTTTTTAGTGAAAAAAACATTAGTTAAAAGAGAAATAGATCCCAAAAAGATTTCTAGATATATTACCAAAATTTTTCAATCAACAAATGACGAACGTCAGATTAGAGCAAAAGAAGTCATACAAGAAATGGAAGACCCAATAGAGAAATTAATCAAAATAATAAAAGAATAATTTTCATTTTAATAATTAACCAAATACAATAAAAAGTTCATTAAGGGAAAAAAACTGCCCGAAATAGTAGCAGCCCGGTAGTGTAGCGGTCAAGCATAGGGGCCTTTGGAGCCCTTGACCCCAGTTCGAGTCTGGGCCGGGCTACTATATTTTAAAATTAAAAATCAATATAGTGTAGAAGATTTATTTAAAATCAGATAACATGACAGAGATCATTTTGGGAATGGGTGAAGTAGGAAAAACTTTGTTTGATCTACTTTTGGAAAGAAAATTTAATTGTGTTGGAATTGATGCTGACGAGCAAAAATGTAAAAATTATTCAGAAAATTCATTAAAAGAAAATCCGGAATATCTTCATGTTTGTCTTCCAGGAGAGTTGGAAGATTTTGTAGATATCGTATCAGAATGGATTAAAAAATTGCCAAATTTGAAAATGGTTTTAATTCATTCAACCATACGACCAGGAACAACAAAACAAATTCAAGAAAAATCTAAAATTCCAATTTTATTTTCTCCAGTTCGTGGGGTGCATAGAAGATTTCTGGAAGATATGAAAAAATATACAAAATTTATTTCGTCAGATAGTCCTATAAACGAAGAAACAAAAAAAGAGCTAGAAGAAAGATTTCATAAGATAGATTTGATGTCAACTACAAAAACTGCAGAATATGCAAAGATACTAGTTGACACAACATATTATGGATGGTTAATTAACTATGCCCAAATTACAAAAATGATTTGTCAAAAAGAAGGCATCGACTTTGATGAAATGTGGAAATTTGCAGATGAGATTCATTCGAATTTAGGAAATAGACCTAAAATGTATCCAGGGATAATTGGTGGACATTGTGTAATTCCAAACCTCAGTTTACTGGAAAATGAAGACCTAAAAATGATAAAAAAAGTTAATGAATTATATGAAAAATTCAAAAAACAATAAAAATTACTAAAAATCTAATTTCGTGAGAAGTTTGGAAGCAATAATAAAAAAGACGGATGCAAGAAAAGCAAGTATCACCATTTCAAAAATAACAAATTCAGTTACATTTCCAAAGATCCCTGCTCGAATAATATCTACTAAGTAGGTCAAGGGATTTAAGAAAAATGCAGATCGTAAAGGTTCAGGAACACCTTCTACGGGATAAAATGCAGTGCTAACAAAAGCAAAAAAGAGAAAAACAGTATTAATGATAACGTTAAACCCTTCACTTGAACGTAATCTAGTTGAAATAATTGACGCTAGTGAACCAAACAAGACAGAACCTACAACTGCTCCAAAGATGATTAATGGAATTGTGAAGTATGACATTTCAACTGATTCAAAAAATACAGGATAACCAACTAAAGCAATTAAAGATGCACTAACTAAGCCAACTATTCCTATTGTACAAATATTACTTAGTATGTAATGACTTCGAGTAAAAGGACCAGACATTATTTGTTCGAACATGCCATGTCGTCTATCATTCCAAATAATAATTCCAGATACTAGTGTACTATTCATAATGTTAAACCCAATCATTCCAGAAGCAAGGAATGCAGGATAATCAAGATCTTTAACACCAAATGGAACTTGTTGAATTAATGGTGCATATGCAAAACCTGCAACAAAAATGTAGATAAGAGGAAAAATCACTTGCCATATTAAAAATCCAGGATTCAAGGAAATGGTTAGATTCCTATTCACTAATCTAATTATCGGATGAATTTTCTCTCACCATTTTTAGAAATATTTCTTCAAGATTTGTTGGCATTGCAGATAGATCCTCAATTTCAATACCGTTGTCGTTAAGAATTTTTAATATTTGTAATAAAACAAGTTCCGATTGTTCTGAATGAATAATTATGTTTGTTCCATTTTTAAAATTAATTTCACAGTCTGAAATTGTACTTAACATGGATGAAACATCAGGATGCTTCTTTAGTAAATGAATTTTAATAGTTTTTTCTTTTCCAAATTTATTTTTTAGTGCATCTGGAGAATCAATGGTTATAATTTTTCCCTTGTCAATAATTGCAATCTCATCACATAGATATTCAGCTTCACTTAGAATATGAGTAGTGTAAAAAATAGTTAAACCAGTTTTTACTCTTTTTTTTAAATAATCCAAAAGATTTCTTCTGGCAGTAGGATCTAAACCCACAGTGGGTTCATCTAGGAACAATAATTCCATATCATGCATAAATTCTCGTGCAACCTGAACTCTACGTCTTTGGCCAATGGACAGGTCTTCATTTCTCTTTTTTCGTATTTCGTTTAAATCAAAGTCCACCAATAATCGTTCCATCCTTTTTTTACGCTCATTTTTGGATACATTCCACATCATACCATACTTGTCAAGTGATTTTTCAACAGATAAAGTAGGTTCATAGCTTGGTTGCTGTAAAACAACTCCTATTTTGTGACGTACTTGTAGGGGATTTGCAATTGCATCAATTCCTAAAATAGAAAGAGAGCCATTTGAAGGGGGCATCAAAGTTGTAAGTAATTTAATTGTGGTAGATTTCCCCGCCCCATTTGGTCCTAAAAAACCAAACACTTTTCCTGGCTTTACAGATAAAGTGATGTTATCAACTGCTTTGATTGATCCATACAATTTTGATACGCATTGTACATCAATACAGGACACACACAAGGTACGATCTTTCCTATTAATTTAGTTAATGAGTATAAGCAAAGTATCTTCAAAATCAAATTTGAAGAGATAAAATTATTTTTCTAAGACAACATAATAATGAAATTGTTATTAATAGAAACATTTTATCAACAATAAATTGACGGAATTAGAAGATCTAATTACTAAACTTTTGGAACAGAAACCAGAATTGTCAAAAGAAGAAATTATTGAACAAATTCAACTAAAGAAAGAAAAGATAGGTGCAGGATACTTGACAGATCAAGGTGCGCTATTTTTAATTGCGTCAGATTATGGAATCACATTATCAGAACCCTCACAAGTTGAAATTGGGTTAAAGGATCTGTATGCAGGTGCAAAAGAGATTTCATTAGAAACCAGAGTTTTGAATTTATCACCAACAAAACAATTTTCTAGAAAAGATGGTTCTCCATTTTATTTAAGGACAATGACAGTATATGATGAAAATTCAACTGCAAGTGTAAAGTTATGGGATGAAAAGGCCAATTTACCAGGGCTTAGTGATCTTAGGCCAGGAGATTTAGTCAAAATCATAAAAGCATATGTAAAATCAGATCTTGATGGATCACCAACAATAAACATAGGTTCAGGCTCAAACATAGAAGCTGCAGATTCCGAAAGTAAAATTCCGACAATTGAGAATATTACAAAAAATGTTAGTGAATTAAAAGAAGGACAGAAAGATCTTGTGATTTCAGGAGTTATTGATGGGATAATCAGTGGCATGAAGTTTACTAATTCCAGAGGCCAACCAGGCACAGCATTAAGAATGAAATTAAAAGGAAAGGATGGGATTGGAGTGAAAGTAGTTATTTGGGGTAAGGATGAGTCATCAATTCCAAATATGATTTCTCAATCTGCTAATGTTAGATTACTAGGAGTGAAAGTAAAAAGTGGTAATAATGGATTAGAAATTCATGGAAATGACGCCACAATTATTGAGATTGAGGGAGGAAAAGAGGCCGAACCAATTATTGCAAGAGTCCTTTCAATTTCAACAACTGAGAATGGAAATAATATGATTATTGGAATGGATAAAAAAAATAATCTTTACAATATTAGTGACTTTTCAAATTCTACTAGTATTTGTGGTGAAGGAGATGTAATAGAGTGTATGCCATCAAAAATATATGGTAATTCAATTACATTAGACGAAAATTCTTTTGTAAGAAAAGTTGACGATGATGATTCGATTCCACAACTATCTCAAGCTAGAACAAAAATCAAAGATGTAAAAGTAGATTCTAGTTATTGTATTGAAGCAATAATTTTAAAGATTCCCGAACGACGAGAAGTTCAAACGAAAACAGGAGAATCAATCTTACTTGCTGAAATGTTTGTTGAAGATGATACAGGTCAAATTTGGGTAAAAGGTTGGAGAAATCAAGCTAGACTAATAGACAAATGTGAATTGGGAGAAATTATTTCAATAACAGGACTTAACGCAAAATCAGGACTTGAAGGTAGAGTAGAATTATTTTTAACATCATTCTCTAAAATTACAAAGAAGAATTAAGAATCCCAAAAACCTCTTGTTACAATATATTGTCGTTCTGCTTCATAGATTTGTTTAAACAAGTGTTCTTCATCAATCATGTTACGTAGTATTCTGGCTCCAGTATCAGCTCCTATCCCATATCCAGAAAGTACAACTATTGCAGTCTTACCAAAATTTTCAACTAAAGAAGAAACTTTCCAAGCACGAATAAATTTGTGCTTTTCTTCCTTGGATAATTTTTTGCCAGCATGCTTCTTTTTTATTATTGACGGGAGATCATAATCTGAATAAAAAGTGGCAGTAATCTGCCTACCTTTACAGTATGGACATGCTAAAAGACCTTTAATTTCGCGTGTTTCAACAACACGTTCCCATTTTCCACATCTAGCACAAATTAATCTATGTTTTGTCTTCTCTAATCTGGATTTAACAAGATCAAGAATTCCCTTATCAAGATTTGCTGGTGACGAATAGTATTTTGCAGTGTGATCTAAAATGGGTTCAGCTAATTTGGAAAATTTATCAACCTCAATCCACTTGACAGAAATTTCATTTTTACGAATTTTTGACAGAATATCTTCAGTATTTTCAAGATCGTATTTATCATGGAATAATTCACGCAGTGCTTCACGAACTAATACAGATTTAGAATATCTTTCATACAAGAAACGAGCAGATTTTTTTTCATAAATTGCTCCTCTTCCTACAATTCCAAATTTTTTGGCTACACACCAGGTCTTCCAATTTACATTGTGAGTTCCAGTTAAAGATGCACCAACGATGGAATAAAGATCATAATCATCCCTTATAACTTCGAGAAATAATTTTTCGGAAATTCTAGAGTGAGAAGACAAAACAATTCGATAACCATCTGAACGAGAATCAACTATAGATCCTAATAGAGAAGACAACATGGACGAAAGAAGGGAAGACAATGTGGAGTTAATTTTGGTTCCAAAACAACAATGCATCACTATTGATCCTTGTATTTTGTTAGATTCAATGGTAATGTTATTTTCATCGATGAATTCACCAAAATTTAATTTTTCAACTATTTTGTTATTGAGTTCCAACATATTCTTCTTTACCTTACTACGAAATTGTCCAACTTTTTGTGCCGTTTTAAAATCAATGGGAATACTTTCACCTTCCCAATATGGAACTGTATTTTCTCCTCCTCTAAAAGGCTCAACATTTACGGTAAAAGATTTTTCATCAACGTTTAGTATTCTCCATTGGGAACCTTTCAATACAAAGACATTTCCCGAATCTCCAAAATCGCCTACAAACCTCTGATCTAAAGAACCAATTATTTTTTTTCCAACACTGTCAAAAACTTTGAATTTAAGTATGTCTGGAATTGTAGACAAATTTTCAAAATAATATTTGAATGATCGGCCTTTCTTCCAAAAAGTCATTTTTGTTCTGTCAAAAAAGATTAGATAATTAGAATCAAGTAGATCTAATACATTTACAAGATCATCTATCCGTATATTCCTAAATGGGTATGATTTAGTTACAAGTTTGAAAGCTTGTTCAACAGAAATTTCACCTATTTGCATGGTTAGTCCCACCAAATGGTGAGCCAAAACATCTAGGGAATCACTATGTACTGTTTGCTGTTCAATTGAACCCTCTTGTATACGATTAAGAATGGCTTGAGCTTCGAATTCATCATCAGGACTATTAGTTATGATTAGACCTCTGGCTGATTCATTACGATTGTGTCTACTTCTTCCTATACGTTGAACAAATTTTGATACTTGTCTTGGCGAACCATAATGAATTACCAATTCAACAGAACCAATATCCAATCCTAATTCAAGCGAAGACGTACATACAACAATCCCAGATTTTCCTTCCCGTAAAATTAATTCAGTTTCTTCGCGGACTTGCTTAGATAAAGAACCATGATGTAATTCTATTGGGATAGAAGATTTTTCTTTTAAAACAGCAGCTAGAAATTCTGCTTCACCTCTTGTATTAGTAAACAAAAGAATAGGAGAATCTAGCCTTATTTCTAAAACATATTCTATTATTTTGTCAGCTACATCAGAAATAGTTCCATCAACATATTTTATTTCTACATCATATTTTCGAATTGAATTATCTTGGATTATCTTACATTTTCTTTTTGTTCCTACGACAAATTTTGCTGCTTCTTCAGGATTACCAATTGTTGCTGAAAGCCCAATTCTAGTAAGTGGATATTTTGAATTATATTCCAATCGTTCAATACTTAATGAAAGTTGAGAACCACGTTCACTTGATAGTAATTCATGCACTTCATCAATAATTATCCATTCCAGATCAGATAATGCATCAAGCATCTTAATTTGAGTCAGAAGAATTACAAGAGTTTCGGGTGTAGTAATTAAGATATCAGGAGGATTATCACTAATTTGTTTTCTATCTTTTTGAGAGGTGTCACCATGTCTAATTCCAATGGACAGACAATTAGAATGAGCATATTTTGTTATTCTTCTGAATACATCACGATTTAATGCTCTTAAAGGAGTAATGTAAAGTGCTTTGATCTTTTTTTCTTTTTTAGAATTTTTTAAAGTAGAAAAAACTGGTATGACAGAAGATTCAGTTTTTCCTGAACCAGTTGGAGCAATCACAAGACAGTCTTTTTTTTGTAAAATTACAGGTGATGCCTTTTTTTGTATTTGAGTTAATTTGGAAAATCCAAAATTTGCAAATAATAATTCAAGGTTGTTTGTATTTGACTCTATTTTATTTTCAAATTTCATATCAAAACACCAGAGATTAGAGAATACAAATTACAATAAATGTTGAAGTAAAATCGACAACAATTCTCATTGATAGGCTTTGTTATTAGATGTTAAATATCTTCAGAACAATTTGATACTCCAGATGCATGTATTTCATATGAAAAAGATTCTTTTTTAAAAGGAGAAAAAACAATGCCTGAAAATTTAGATGATTTTTTGAAGAGATGAATTTTGATATGAGTGAATTGATTGATTGCAGTATTCATATTTTCGATTTCCTTACCTTCAATATTTCTAACCATATTTGTAATAACAATAGGGATTTTATTTTTAGTTGCCAGTAGGGAAAGATTATGCATGTATTTCATAAATAAAAAATTTTTTTCAAAAATTGATTCTGGTTTTTTATATTCATATGAAAAAAGATCAGTTATGTTATCAATTACAATTAAAGAATAATTTTTTGTTGAAAGATTTTCTATGGATTTTAATTGCTCAGAGGTATTTCTTATTCTTGATATGGTTATTGAATTTAGAAAATTTTGATTAGTTTTGGATTGTTCTTGAATTTCAAGTATTCTCTCTGGTCTGAAGCCTCCAGTGGTATCAAAATATAAAACATGTCCACCATTCTTGACAGAATTAAAAGTAAGTTGCAATAGCATTTGAGTTTTTCCGGTTCCATTTTTTCCAAAGATATCTACAATTAGACCTTCAGGAATTCCTCCATCTAGAAATTTATCTAATTTTTGCAGACCAGTAGAAATCATTTGTATAATATTTTAAAAACTAAGAAAAAATTTAAGGAATTACAATTTTTAGAAAGGAGGTAAGGCTTTTATTCTAGAGAACAAAGTTGCAAAACAAGTGAATAATTAGTGTCCCAATCAAATAGTGCAAAAAGACCTTTAACAACTCTTCAAAAAAGTACAAAAAAGAAAGTCACCGTACGACTAAAAAATGAAGTAGAATACAAAGGAAAAATGGATAATGTAGATTCCTACATGAACTTGATTATGACAGATGCAGAAGAACTTCATGATGGTAAAACAATTGCAAACTATGGACGAGTAATAGTAAGGGGCAACAATGTATTATTTATCAAACTAGAAAATGAACTCTAGTTAGTTTGGGGTGATTTTATGCCTAATAATTTTCTATTTACCTCTGAATCTGTCACTGAGGGCCATCCAGATAAAATATGTGACAATATTTCAGATGCTTTTTTAGATGAATATCTTAGACAAGATCCTGATTCTCGTGTAGCTGTAGAGACAATGGTCACTACGGACTTCGTTGCAATATCAGGTGAGGTTACATCTAAAGCTGAGCTTGATAAAAAATCTCAGGAAGAGCTTGTAAGAAAGATAATTAGAGAAATAGGATACGATAGCAAGGATTTGATGTTTGATGCCAATACATGTCAGATTAATTTACGATTACATTCACAAAGCCCAGACATCAGTCAAGGAGTAACAGCTACTGAAGATAAAGAACAGGGTGCAGGAGATCAAGGATTGATGTTTGGCTATGCCACAAATGAAACTGCAGAATTAATGCCAATGCCAATTTTACTAGCTCATAAATTAATTCAAAGACTTTCTGAAGTTAGAAGAAATAATACATTGTCTTGGGTTAGACCAGATGGCAAATCACAGGTTTCTGTCAGATATGAGGACAACAAACCAAAAAAAATTGAAACAGTTGTAATTTCAACTCAACACTCGCCAGATGTTTCACAAGAAGAAATCACAAAAGAAATTACCGAAAAAGTGATCAAACCGGTTTTAGGCAATCTTTGGAATGATTCAATTAAAATTCACATCAATCCCACTGGGAAATTTGTTATTGGTGGGCCCCATGGAGACGCTGGATTAACAGGTAGAAAAATTATTGTAGACACATATGGTGGATTTGGAAGACATGGTGGCGGAGCATTTTCAGGAAAAGATCCATCCAAAGTAGACAGATCAGCATGTTACATGTGTAGATACATTGCAAAAAATCTTGTAGCTGCAGGACTTGCAGAAAGATGTGAAGTACAGCTTGCATATGCAATAGGAGTGGCAGAACCAGTTTCATTGTACGTCAATACGTTTGGAACAAACAAAATTGCAGAAAATCAGATAGAAAAAATAGTCAGAGAGAATTTTGATATGAAGCCATCTGGAATAATATCACAATTAGATTTAAAGAGACCAATTTATAGAAAAACCGCTTCGTATGGACATTTTGGAAGAAATGAGCCGGAATTCACATGGGAAAAAACTGATAAGGCAAGTGCATTAAGACAATCAGCAGGCCTTTAAAAGACCTAAGATTGATTGAAATTTTATTCCAGAAATTTCTTTTAGTTTCTCATGATTTCCAGTAAACCCACCTAACAATAGATTAAGATCATCAACTCCAAATTCAGAACTTGAAGTATGAATGGCTCTATGAAATGCATCTTCTAAATTAATTTTTTTTACTAAAACATCTGAATTTTTAGAAAATAATCTAACATAATCTTTGAATGATATTTTTTCAGGTCCAACTAAATCAAAGATTTGATTATCAAATTTTTTTTCTAAAATAGATTCCAAAACAATTTGTTCAACATCATTGATATGAATAGGTTGAATTAGAAATTTTCCCGAACCTGGGATTTCTATTGAACTATTTTGAATTTGTTTCTTGAGATATTTTGTAAACAAATCATCTTTTCCTATTATGTATGAAGGACGGAAAATTGTATAGTTTAATCCAGAATTTTGGATTAGAATCTCTGCCTTATATTTAGAAATAAAATAACCTAAAGGAGTAGTAGAAGAAACTCCCAATCCACTAAAATAAATGAATTTCTTTATTTTAGTTTTTTTCGATAAATTAACAAAATGTTTAGTCAAACCGACATTTATTGATTCAAAATCAGAATCAACTGACTGTTTTCCAGTTCCTACCAAATGTATCAAAACATCTACATTTTTAATTTTATTAAGAAGAGATGGATCATCATATTTTTCTAAGATGATTTTTTCTTCATTTTTATATTTCTTAAAATTGTTTCTTGCAATAGAAATTAGTTTATAATGATTCAAAGAAAGAAATTTTCTTATATTTTTTGCAACAAATCCAGAAGCTCCTGTAATAACAATTTTTTTGGGTTCATTCATAAGGATTTGAATTTTTTATTAATTTTAAATGTATTAAGAAATATTTGATTTTATCAAATAAGAGTTAATACAGTATCAAGTAGTAAATGCAATGTGGAAATAAAAAGTAAAAAACTAAGAACTGGATATACGACAGGTAGTTGTGCAACTGCTGCTGCTAAATCCGCATTATTGTCTATAATTAATCAAAAAAAAATAACAAAAACAGAGATCAAATTGCCAAAAGGAGGGCATATTGAAATTCCAATTAAATCATGTAAATTCGGGTCTGAAGAAGCAGAAAGTATTGTGATAAAAGATGGGGGAGATGACCCAGATGTAACCCATGGGGCAGAAATTTGTGTTAAATTATCAATAACAGAAAAAACAGACGAAATTGAAATTGATGGAGGCGAAGGAGTAGGAATCGTAACTAAACCAGGTCTAGGATTAGAAATTAACAAACCTGCAATTAACCCTGTTCCAAAAAAAATGATAATCGAGAATTTAAGAGAGTCTGGAAACAGCCTTCTCAGTAAAAAAGGAATCAAAGTAGTAATTTCGGTTCCAAAAGGAAAAGAACTCGGACCAAAAACAGATAATCCAAGAATTGGGATTAAAGATGGAATTTCAATACTAGGAACCAGTGGAATAGTGATTCCATTTTCGACTGCATCATATGCTGCATCCATTAGACAAAATTTGGATGTAGCAATTGCCATGGGTAACGATACGGTTGTTCTAACTACAGGAGGAAGAAGTGAAGATTTTGCAAAAAAAATTGTAGATCTTCCAGAGCACTGTTTTGTACAGATGGGAGACTTTTCTGGTTATACAATGCAGCAATGTGGTAAAAAAAAAATTAAGAAAGCATATGTTGTTGGATTTATTGGAAAACTCGCCAAGATGGCAGCAGGAGTAAAACAAACCCATGTAAAAGGCTCAAAAGTAGACATGAATTTTTTAGCTGAATTAGCAAGTGAAGTTAATGCTGACGAGAAAGTAATCGAAGAAATAAAAAAAGCAAATACAGCAAGACATGTTTCAGAAATAATTCAAGAGAATAACATAGAGGGATTTTTTGAAATAATTTGCTCAAATGTGTATAAACACATGAAGAAACACAGCGATGGAAAAGTTCCAATTGACGTGATCTTATTTGATTTTGAAGGAAATATTTTAGCAAGAAAGTCTTCAGAGTAAGGTATTTTATTAAATCAGAAAAGATTTGGTTATGGAAAAAATCTCAGTTCTTGCGATTACTAAAAACGGCATAAACATAGGACAAAAACTAAAAGAATTTTTTCCAAAATGGACTATTTTTGCACCGTCTAAATTTTCAAATGAGGACAATTCAATTACATGGTATTCAGAATCTACATCAGATAAGATTATTGAACTATTCAAGAATAATGACGCTTTGATTTGTTTATTTTCATTAGGCGCAGTAATTAGATTAATTTCTCCTCATCTTATAGATAAAAAAACTGATCCTGCAGTAATTGTTATCGATGATAAAATGAATTTTGTAATTAGTGCTTTATCTGGACATATAGGTGGAGCAAATGAGCTAACAAAAAAAATTGCTGAAAAATTACAAGCACAGGCAGTAATCACTACAGCTGCAGATGTGAATAAGACCATTGCAGTAGATTTAGTTGGAAAAGATCATGGATGGAGGATGGAGGATGACTCAAATGTAACTAAAATTAGTGCAGATATGGTAAATGAAGAACCAATTGGCCTTTTTCAAGAAGCAGGAACAAAAAATTGGTACAAACAATTACCAAAAAATGTCTCAATATTTGAAACCATAGAAGAATTGGAAAAATCAAATTCTAAATCAAATTTAATAATTTCAGACAGAATTATTGAAAAGGATTTAGCATCTAAATCAGTTATCTATAGACCACCTAGTCTAGTGATAGGAATAGGTTTGCATTGGGATACATCAAAAGAAACTATCAAAGAAGGAATCGAAAACTGTCTTGAGAAGTTTGGTCTTAGCTCAAAGTCAATCGCAAAATTAGTTTCCATAAAAAAACCACAAGACGTACAAGGGCTAATAGATATTGGAAAAGAAATGGCAATTCCAGTAGAATATATCAACAGAGAAGATTTAGCTAAGGTTACAGCTCCTAATCCATCTGAAACTGTAAAAGCCTTTGAAGGGACAGCAAGCGTATCAGAAGCTGCTGCAATTTTAGTGTCAAGGGGTAAATTAATTGTAGAAAAACAGAAATTCCCACCAAATTTGACTATAGCTATAGCGAGGATTGAAGATTGAAACGTGGTCTTTTGATAATTGATAGAGGAAGTAGGGAAAGAGAAGCATCAGAGGAATTAGAAACGATTTGTTCCGGAATTAAAGAAAAAAAGGACTATGTTTTAACTGATTTTTGCTTTTTAGAGGTGGAGCCACCATATATCGAAGATGGTGTAGCAAAATGTCTCAAAGAAGATATCGATTCATTAACCATAGTACCGTATTTCCTATACCCAGGAAAAAAAGTCAAAATTGCAGTAACCGATGTAATGAAAATGCAAAAAAATACCAACGTAAAGTTTCTGATAACGAAACCAATGAGCATGCACAAAACTTTGGTGGACATTGTTAAAAGTAGAATTACAACTACATTAAATGAAAACAACATCAAATTACCTAACAAAGAAGTAGATGTATTGATAATTGGTCATGGTAGTAAAGATCCTAATGCACAAATGTCCTTAAATTATATTGTAAATGAACTAAAAGATTCTTACAGAAATATTAGCCGATGTTGGTTAGAAATAGAACAGCCAGATATTTTTGAAGGAATTAAAAAATGTGAAAAAGACGAACCAAAAGTACTGATAATTGTATTTTATTTTCTACATGAAGGAGCTCATGTTAAAACCGATATTAACAATGATCTTATACCAGCATTAAAAGAATCAAATCTCAAAGATACTTTTATTACAAAACATATTGGAACTGATGAAAAAATTATTGATTTGATTATTGAGAGAGCAGAAGAGGTAGAAGATGCAAACTAAAAAAGGCCAATCAATTGAAGATGCAAGTATGCAAATGATTGAAGAAGAGATTGGTTCTCATCCATACAATGAAAAGGAATGGCCCATTGTACGAAGAATTATTCACTCCACAGCAGATTTTGATTTTGCAAATAAGAATAAAATAATTTTTCATAAAGATGCGATTGAAAGTGGAATAAATGCTTTGAAAAATGGTTGTAGTATTGTAGTAGATGTTAATGGAGTGATAGGTGGTCTAAACAAACAAAATCCAAAAGATTTTGGAAATGAAATTGTCTGCAATATATCCAAACCTGAAATTATGGAATTAGCAAAGAAAGAAGGAAAGACACGTTCTCAAATATCTATGAGGGCTGCGCAGTCAGATATCGATAAAGGAGTTGTGGCCATAGGAAATGCACCAACAGCCCTACAAGAAGTTATAAAAATGGTAAAAGAAGGAATTGTCAAACCTGCACTAATCATAGGCATTCCAGTAGGTTTCATTTGTGCTTCGGAATCAAAAGAGGAACTATCCAAGCTAGAAGAAGTACCATTTATCACGAATTTAGGTAGAAAGGGAGGCAGTTCGTCAGCATCAGCAATAATAAATGCAATTTTTAAACTGATTAGAGAAGAATCATCTTCTTGAATATTTCATACAATTTTTAATAAAAATCTCTGCATAATTTGCACTATCAAAATAAAGATGACCGTAAGATGCAAGAGAATTATATTGAATCAAACCATCTTTAGAATTTTTAATTCCATCACCTATCTTTAGTTCATAGGCAAACCTTGAATCAGAAGATACAGAAGATAATTTTGAATAATGAAACTCATGACCCTGTATATTATGAGTTCTTTCAGAAATTATAGAAGGAAGAATTCTTCCCTTAGTATAATTTAATGTCATTTTTTTTGTCATCAAAGTTTCTGCGTCAAATAGACCAACCATTTTATGCTTTTTATTGTCAGATGAAATAGAATTTGTCAGATACATCAATCCTCCACATTCGGCATATATTGGAAGATTATCTTCTGCAAGTTTTTTAACAAGTTTTTTCATAGTTTGGTTCTTTGCCAATTTAGAACCCAAAATTTCTGGAAATCCGCCACCAATGTATAATCCATCACAGTTTGGAATTTTTTTATCGTTGACAGGACTAAAAAATTTTAGTGAAGCCCCTTCTCTTTGAAGAGCCATCAAATTATCGCGATAATAGAAATTAAATGATGTATCTAATGCTACTGCAATTGTGATTTTTGGTTTTTTAAAATGAGATGAAGAAATGGTAGACATTTTAGATGTATTTTTTGAAATTTTAATAATTTGATCAATATCAAAATTTTTTGAGATAGATTTTGATATCTTTTGGATTTTATTGTATAATGTTTTGTTATCCAAAGTAGAAAACAATCCCAGATGTCTTGATTCTAATTTTAAGAGAGGATCTTTTGGGATTACTCCAATTATTGGAATTTTTGTTACTCGTAAAGCCTGTCTACATAGATTCTCATGTTTTTTGCTACCTATTTTGTTTAGAATTAGGCCAGAAATTCTAGAATTTTTATGAAATTTTTGAAATCCCAAAGCTGTAGCAGCAATAGAACGAGCAGTTTTACTTGCATCAAGAACAAGAATTACGGGAGATTTTGTTAACGTGGCAACATGATGAGTGCTAGCATAGTTAGTCTTGCCTTCAAATCCATCATAATACCCCATTACACCTTCAATGACAGAAATATCTGATTTAGAATTAGAAATGAAACTTGATAAAAGTTGGTTTTTACCCATTAACCAAACATCCAAGTTGAATGTTTCATTTTTTGAAATGCTTGAAAGGTAACTTGGATCTATATAATCAGGTCCAACCTTGAATGGTTGAACAGAGAATCCGTGTTTTCTTAGTGCATAAATTATTGAACAAGTAATGGATGTTTTTCCAACTCC
Source organism: Candidatus Nitrosopumilus sp. (assembly GCF_965223225.1). GTDB lineage: Archaea > Thermoproteota > Nitrososphaeria > Nitrososphaerales > Nitrosopumilaceae > Nitrosopumilus. The sequence goes on along the minus strand of NZ_CBDCVU010000004.1, from coordinate 1,714,049 downwards.
ACTACTTGCACCTGCCAATACAATTCTAGGAATTTTCAATTGCATGAATGATATTATTTTTTTATTTAAATCGAGTGTTTGTAAAATCTTAATCTTTTTACTTAGATGTTAAAAGGAAATCCTATGGATAAGGGATTAACTATTGTCTATACAGGTAAAGGTAAAGGTAAGACAACTGCAGCGTTAGGATTAGCACTAAGAGCTACTGGTTATCAGAAGAAGATCTGCATGATACAGTTTATCAAAGGTTCATGGCATTACGGTGAGATGGATTCATCAAAAAAACTTGAACCAAAGTTTGAAATGGTTGCAATTGGAAAAGGATTTGTCGGCATTATTGATGACAAAAGTCCAAGGGAGGATCATGAGAAAATTGCAAAGGAAGCAATTAAGATTAGTAGTGAAAAAATTCAATCTGGAAAATATGATATTGTAATTTTGGACGAGATCAACTATGCTGTCAATTTAAATCTCGTTTCTTTAACCGAAGTTCTGCAACTCATAAAGTCAAAGCCTTATGATGTTGATTTGGTTTTGACCGGGAATTACGCCAAAAAAGAAATAATTGAGATAGCAGATCTTGTCACCGAAATGAAAGAGATAAAACATCCTTTTCAAAGTGGTATTAAAGCAAAAAAAGGAATTGATTTCTAACTAGCAACATTAATTTACGCATGTAGAAGTTTTAGAAGAAATGTCTACAGAAATTCAAGAGATGCCTGAACAAGGAGAAATTGTTATTGCCACAGTTACAAAAGTAATGGATCATGGGGCATATGTGACATTAGACGAATATGAAAATATTCAAGGTTTTTTACACATTTCTGAGATTGCGCCGGGATGGATTAGATCGGTAAATCGGTTTGTAAAAGATGGAGAGAAAAAGGTACTACTTGTAAAAAAAGTAAACCCCAATAGAGGAGATATCGATTTATCATTAAAACAAGTATCTAACGACCAGAAGAAACAAAAATTAAAAGAAGTAAAGAAGTTTGAAAAAGGAAAAACTTTACTTCAAAATGTACAAGAAAAAGCAAAGCTTTCAGATGAAGAAATTGAAAAGTTAGAAGATGTCATTTATTCAAAATATGATTCTGTTTATGATGCCTTTATTGAAATTGGAAGAAATGGTATTGGTGTTGTCAAAGATTTGAAGCTTGCAAAAAAAACTGCAAGTGTTATTGAAGAAATTTGTTCTAAAATCAAACTACCTTCAGTTGAAATAAGAGGAATTATGGAAATTACAAACTATAATTCACAAGGAGTAGAAATTATTAAGAAAATATTGTTGGATGTTCTAAAAAAGGATCCCACGATAGATATAACATATTTAGGTGCTCCAAAGTATAGATTATCAATTACAGCTGAAGATTTTAAATCTGCAGAAAAGTCTCTCAAACCAATTATTTCAGAAATTCAGAACAATATAGAAAAGAAAAAAGGATCATTCAAGTTTACAAGAGAAGTCTCAAAGAAAACTAGGGAAAATTAAAATGAGATTTCAATTAAGAAAATGTTCAAAGTGTAATAGATATACATTAAAAGACAAATGTACAAAATGTAAAGAAGAAACAAATTCTGCACATCCGGCAAAATTTTCTCCTGATGATAAGTACATGAGATACAGATTAGCTGAAAGATATGACTAAATCAATAAAATTTAGTTTTTTGGAAATGATTCTATAAAAAAAATTGATTTGATACGAAACTAGAATTAAGGAGTGTATTTTCCTTCAAGTTTTGTATCTGCTAAGATGTGATTTTCCATCGACTTTTCAAGTTCTTGTTTATTTGAGCCTCTCTCTAGGTTCAGTAGTGTGTCTAATGCATAAAGCTTGAATTGATATGTATGTTCTTTATCAGGAGGTGCTGGTCCTCCATATCCAATTTCATTAAAATCTGTTTTTCCTTCAAGTGAATTTGGAGGTATAGAATTTTCAGATATTTCATTGGATTCAGGAGAAATATTCCACAAAATCCAATGGACCCAAACTTTTCCAACTGCACCCATTGCATCAGGATCATCCATAATCAAAGCTAGTGATTTAGTACCCTCAGGAATTTCAGCAAAATTTAATGGAACGCTATGATTCCCATTTTTATAACCATATTTTCGTGGTATGCTTTCTCCATTTTTAAAAGCAAGACTTTGAAGTAACATAACTAACAATCATGACAATCTCTTCAAGTTAAATTTTTCTAAGGTTCTAAGACAATTTTATTATTTGAAAAAGAAATTACAGAGCCTCCAGCTTGTTTTATCTTTTTTTTTAATATTTTGTCCATGGTTGCAATAAAAGAATTATGAGTTTTTACATAATTGATTAATTCCTCATCAGCAAAACTTCCAAAAATGGGAACTATTTTCATATTTTTTATAAATTCCAACGTTGCAGTGATATCTTGTTTTTTTGAAGAGATACTTTGTAGTTTAAATAATTCAGATAAAACTACCTCTGGAACAACAAAAGAGATTGAACCTATTTCCTGGTCAAGGTTATCAATATTTTTGATTCGTCGAGTGGATAAATGAATTAGGAAATTAGTATCACAGATTACTTCAACCAACTATTCCGGCACCGATTAATCTCCATCTATCAGCAATACGTCTGCTTATAGCTACATTACCACCTTCAAAAATACAAGCAGGTCGTCTCAATTCAATCTCAATTTTCTTCGATTTGATTTTGGTAACTTTTCCTAATACAGGAGCAGTTCCAATATTGAGTCGAAGAAGTTCGCCAGATTGGATTGGTTGTACTTTAACATCTTCAGTCACCCCAACTGCGGAGTCAAATAGGTTTACAGTTAGAATTATTGTTGAAGAATTCTCAGGAAGTGTTCCAGGTTTTCCAATTACGGATCCAATAAATGAATCGCTTCGAGTCATAGATGGATCTAGTTTTGTACCAATTGCCACTAGGCCACCAGGTTTTACAGATTCAACTATTCCTGCAGCGGTGCCCAGTGAGGTAATTTCAGTTAGCAATGGTTCATATGACTTCTTTTTCTCATTGATTATTCCAGGTTTAATCTCAATTTCATCTCCAACTTTAAAGACTCCTTGAGTCAAACTTCCTCCAATAACACCACCACGAATATTTTTTAGTTTTGTACCTGGCTTGTTCACATCAAAAGATCTTAACACATGCATTACTGTATCCTTTTTCTCATCTCTTTCAGGTGTTTTTATTGTTGATTCAATTGATCCAATTAGAGCATCAATATTTAATCCAGATTGAGCTGAAATTGGTATTACAGGTGATTTTGCTGCTGTAGTTCCTTTTACAAATTTTGTAATATCTTGATAGTTTGCCAAGACTTCTTTGTAGGAAAGCAAATCAACTTTATTTTGAACAATAATAATTTGTTGAATACCAAGAGTTTGGAGAGCTAATAGATGTTCTTTAGTTTGAGGTTTAGGAACTTTTTCATTTGCTGCAACTAATAATAATGCACCATCCATTAACGCAGAGCCAGAAAGCATGTTGGCCATTAAGCTTTCATGTCCAGGACTATCTACAAAACTAACAACTCTAGATAATTCACTTTCGCTTCCGCAATTATTGCATTTAGGGGTTGTAGAGTATCCTAATGGTTCTTCACAGCTTTTGCATTTGTAAAATGCGGCATCAGAATATCCAACACGAATTGTAATTCCACGTTTTAATTCTTGACTATGTACACTAGTCCAAGATCCAGTTAATGCTTGAATAAGAGTTGTTTTGCCATGATCTACGTGACCTGCGGTACCAATGTTTACACATGGTTGATAACCATATTTTTTTACATACCAATCAGGGAGAGTCTCTTTCCAGTGCATGAGTCAAAAGATAGAATTGGTATATGTTAAGTTATTCTTTTTTATCTTGAGCTGATTCCTCAGTACTTTCAGATTCATCACTAGCTTTTTCAACGGGTAATTCTCCATCAAATTTACAATTTACTTGATAGATTTCTTCAGATACTGTATTGCCACGCATTAACTTTCTCACTCTTTGACCAGTTTCAGCATTTTGTAAACCAACTCCTTTAGAAAGTAAAACATATTTTCTTGCTGCACCATGAATATCATTTCTCATAGGAACACCGGATTTGTCACTACCTCCTGTTAGCTTTAGTTTTCCATTTAATCCAACTATAGAGGCGTCAGTTTCATTACCCAGTTGTAAGCCCAATAGAGGATTAGCATCACTGTCCTTGAGTTCTTTGGACATAGATTTACCTTTGATGTCTGAAATCGTAAGCTTGAAGTTTGCCATGTATTTGCAAAAAAAAATTGAACGACTAATTAACCTTTGGACATTATTTTTTAACTATAGATTAAGAAATTTGAGTGTGAATGAAGAGATAAGGTGCCCTAGATGTGATAATAAGATGGTTGACATGCAAGCATGTCACATGTTTTGTCCTAATTGTGGAGCTCATCTTGATTGTTCAGATAAAGGAAACTATTGGTGATTAAAGTCCAGGTCGATCGGGAATATATTCAGAGGACATATTGATCGCCTGATCTTTCATGATTTCTAAATAAGTATCATAGTCTGCCTGAAAATTACAATGAGGACATTTTACATTAGTAATAGCATCATCTAGAATAGCGACTTTTTCACATTCAGGACATCTTGCATCCATACAATTATTGTATGATGAAGATATTTAATTATATTTGCTGAAGTGTATGTGGCGGAGTTAGTTTAGTCTGGTATGACGTCAGCTTCCCAAGTTAAAGGCCGCGGGTTCAAATCCCGCACTCCGCACTCAGAGTTCTCTTATAGCTTGTTCAATTATGCCTCTATCAGGAGCTCGTGGAAAAATTTTCAAGTATTTTTTCAAGTCATCTTTGACACCAGAAATGTTACCTAATTTTTCTCTAACATATGCACGGTTCTTGTAAATTTTTGCCGATCTTTTTGGATTGATTTCAATAGCCTTGTTGTAAAAATTTTCTGCTTTTTCAAATTGATTTGTTTTGAGATAAAAATTTCCTAGGCCATTATAAGACAGATAAGATCTTTTATTAGATTTTAGACTTTGTTCAAATAGATTAATGCAATCAGAAGAATTCTGTGTACTAAGCATTGTCCCCATAAGATGTAAAGCAACAGAATTATCAGGAGAAATTTCTAGTGCTTGTTTAAGTGATTCTAGTGCTTTTTCTGGATTTTGTAGAATGTTATATCGTTCAGCTGCAAAACACAATCTGTTTGATTGATCACTTGATATGTTTTCAAACATCAATTTAGATAATATTTCTGAAGGTGCTAAAATTATTACAAGTCTTCCTTCTTCAGACCATTCATCATCAAAAATATTCTGTGGGATTACTCCTTCCTGTTGCTCTCCCTCTTGTGTGCCTTTCTGAACATAATGAAATATGGTATTTTCTTCATCACTATATCCTGTGATTATTGATGCATGTTGTGTAATTTCAGGAATTCCTGGTAAAAGGACAATAGGAGGAATTCCAGAATCAATTATTTTTTTTAATTCAGATAAAGATGAACTAACAATTTTACATTGTAGGCCATGTCGTTCTGCAGATTCAATACCTTCAATCATTATACTCCCACTAAATGCACCGTATTTTTTTGCCGTCTCTATTGCTTCACTCATTGGTAATTGAATATTCCAATATTGTGAGACTGCATTTATTGGTAAAGGTAGACATATGTTTTCTTCTTCAACAAGAGGTAAAAATAATTCGTGATTTTCTTCGTCCACGAATATAGAGAATTAGAAGAGTTATTAAAATCAATCAAAGAGAACAGAATTTTTCAATAAGATCATGACCGTCTGGACTCATTTCTGGATGAAATTGAGTTCCAAAAATGAATTGATTTCGATATTGTATAACTTCATACTTACAATTTTCAGATTCAGCCAGATGAGTAAAAGAAGCAGGTAATTTTGATATTTCAAAGTTATGACTTTCAAATACATTCAAAGAATTATTCAAGATAAAATTATTTTCAAATACTTTGATACGTTGATTTCCTTTTTGAATAGATTTACTTTGTTTTATTGTTCCACCCAAGGTCAGAGCTAAAATTTCTGCACCATAACAAATTCCAAGTAATTTGATGTTGTTTTTGATGCAATAAAAAATAATTTTTGAATTTATTTCATTTATTTTTTTATTATTTTTTCTTCTTCCAGATAAAATAATGGAGTGATAATTCGATAATGAATCTAGAGAAGTGGATTCAGGAGTTTCTTTTTTAAATTGAATCTCCTTATTTTCTAAGAAATCTGTTAGTTGCTTTGTGTAGATAGAGCCATTATCTACAACAAGAAGCAACTAGCTACCTACCTCAATTGAGATATAGTGCATTTCTGGTACTTCATCTTTAACATAGACTGTACCTATGTTAAGATCATTTCCTTCTTCCCACATGAATACCCTATCACTTCTTGGTTTCACGAAATTATCAATGAACTTATCAATGAACTTTTCGGTACTCTCACGATCATTCTCTGTAAAGAAGAACATACTTCCTTCGTTAAATGATAATGGGATTTGAATTGATGTTGGTTCAGCAATTGTAATTCCATTTTCTTTGAATACAGATCGAATAACATCAATTCTATCAACTCTATCTAGTTCAACATAGTCACTATCTGGTGTTGTAATAGCTGGAGCAACACCTGAAACTTTTTTCAGATAAGCTTCAAACGCTTTTTCTTGGGTGTCACCCAAACCAACAAAATACTCTCCATTAAAAGCAGCACCTACGGCTGCAATTGTACCTAATTGAGCAACGACTCCACCTGCGCCTGCAGTATAAACAGGAATAAAGTAAATATCATGAGCACCAACACGATAAAGGATATTATCACCAATTCTTGGGTTTCTCAAAAGCGTCTTTAGTTGGGCAAATTCAGGATCCCTATCAAGAGCCTCACGTACAGCTGTAGGTCCTATCAATTTTGTAGTTGAATTTAATGGAACTTCATAGAATTGTAGATTTCCAAGATTAGTTAGATCATTTTCAACTACCATGTAGCCGGCAAGGTTTCTTCCCTGAGATCCCTTTAATTCTAATGAAAGTAACCCAAGAAATTCGGTTTGTTCAAAACCAGGTGGTTTTGCTTCTACATAATATGTGTCAAGGCCACGTGGAATTTCATAAAATTGATTAGCCTGGATAAATGTCTCAACATTCGTTACATGATAGATGTTATACATCTCAGTTTTCCAATTAAATAGTTCTACAGGATATCTAATCTGTTCTTCTAACCATGCAGGCATAGGTTCAAATTGCTCAGAATATTGACTTGCAAACATTTCAGAAAAGAAATCATTTCCAGTCTTCAGGAGTTGAATATCACCATTATAAGAGTCGACTAAAGCATATCCAACTAATCTAAGGTAAGGATTACCTACTGACCAAGGAACATCACCAGTATCAAAACCAATAATCAATGGAATTAACCAATAGGAGTTTTCGCCATCAGTAACAGGCAACGAATCTAGTTCTCTTCCAAACAAATCGTATAGGAAATATGGATAAAGGGTTTCCATTCTCTCGTTGACATCCTTATAGCGCATAATGTGAACAGATTCGGCAGGAAATGACAACAAGAAATTAGGTTCAAATATCCAGCTTAGAGGAGGCGAAATATCCAAACCACCTGTACCGGCATAAGATGCTCCTCCTAGCTCTGCACTATTTGAGCCTCTTGAGTTTGGGTATGCAGACCAAGTTTGCTCAAATAATCCACCTTCACCGTAGTAGATTTCCCTCTGTTGGAAAAATTCACTACTATCAACAATCTGGCCACTAGTAGCCTCTAAAGTTAAAAATCCATCTGGAACATGAGTATATACAAGGTGTTCATTATACCATCTATTTTCTAAGCTGACTGATGTTGGTAAGATTGGCTTCATAGAAGCAGTCCAATACAGTGTATTATTGAAACGAAGAATATCGTTATCTTCAAAATCGACATACGGAATTAATCCAATTTCAGGTTTTAATTTGGCAAAGGCAGCCTCCCAATCCCATACTCGTATTACATCAAGAACATCACTATTTTGTTTAACATAGTTATTGATATTATTTGGAGAAACAGATGTCAGCTTGACATCATGAATATTTTCTTGCACATTTGTTAATTCACCTAGATAACGATTTACGCCAATTTGTTGTGCTGTATATGGGCCAAGAAATTCAATTTTTTTGGCGTCAGCGATGCTGTTGTTAACAGAAACAACTCCCAGTACAATAATAGCAATTGCAATTATTGTTAAGAATCTAATGTAAACATCACGTTTGAACATATGGGTAAGGACACGTGCTCTAATTCTATCAACTATTGAAAAAGCAATAAGAGCAGAACCAATTACTAAAGTACCACCAATTACGTAACGTGTATTATAATCAATTTGATCTGTAAAGAAGAGATTAAACCCAGCCCATAAAACACCAATTCCGAGTATTCCTTCTATAGTTGAAACATAATTTAGATATCTTGGTTTGCCATCATTAGAATCTTGAAGATATGACGTGATAACGTTAATAATTCTATGCAAGCCTACATACAAAACTAATCTCATACCTATAGCTGCAAGAATTGGCGGAATCAAAATTACTAAAGCTGGAATCATTGGGACGACCTTATCTGCAGCATAAGCAGGATCAGTATCAGGAGTTACAAATGGTAAGGAAAAGAGATTTGGAAGATTTTCAATTCCAAGATAGTTTCCGTCAATAAATGACATTGCTGCAAATCCAAACATAATATTGGCAAAAAATGCACCAAATAGGAAAATCTTGGTAATTTGCCAAATTACAAATTGTGCAGGGGTTAATTTGTAATCTCTAAAACTTTGAATATTGCTGGATATGGGTTGTTGTCCACTTCTGCCTAGAAAACCAATTGCAGTACTAATTCCATACCAGAATATTGAAGAACGTCCAGCAATGTTGACACGTACAAGAGAGATGGCAGATAAAATTAATGTGGAAATAAGGGTGTAGTACAGAGGTTTACTGAATTGATCCCCAAATTCGTTAAAATTCATTGATAAAATTACCGCTTGATTGCCAACAAGAGTAAAAATTACAATTCCAATAATAGCAACAATACCCAACCTGATGTATTTACCAGCATCAGGAGGTGGAGCTTGCTTATCAGTAGAGGCGCTATACAAAATCAAATTTTGTTGTGATTTGGTAAATTAATGTCTTACCAGCAAATTAAGATAATGTGGCTAGTTTTTTGCAAATCATATAAACCGCAGCATAGGTTGGAACGGTTACCTTTTCTTTGTTATAAGGACCAAATTTTTTCTGTCCAAGTCTGAATTCTATGGGACAATTTGCATAGATTTCAATAGTATCATCACTTAGTAAGGATGCTTCAACATAAGGATCAAACTTAGTCAAATCATCGCACAGAATTTTGGTCAAACCACTTTTACTATTGATAGATCCAGGTAATCTAAAGATTCTATGAATGTCCATCGTCACGTTAGGATCAATTTTTACTCCAATTTTACTTGAAAAATTGTCTAATGTTTTTTGAAATGAACCATAACCATTTCCAATTAACTCAGTAATAATTTTTGAGCGCTTTGATTTTGAACCATATACATACTTTGCAAATCTACCTCGCCATCCTTTTTCATGAAAATCCGGAAAATCAGATCTATTTGGTTTAATTTTTCTCATCCCAAATGTTTCAGGAATTACTCCTTTTAACAAAATATAATCAGCCAATTCTGAACGTTCTCTGGAACCAATAGTTTGAAATTGTGAGTCATAGACATATACATGAAAGCCTTCGTTTCCAGAAAAAAATGTCTTGATATTTTTTTCTGGAATTGCAAAGTCATCAGTTAAAATTTGATATAACTTACTGACTTCATTTTTTGATTCGTTAATACATATTTTACAAGGTAGGGATTTGTTTTCTAGTTTAGTAGAATTGCATTTAAAACACTGTTTAGAATTTTGTAAAACAGTATTGCATTCATTACAAATAGATACGATATGATTTTTCCTACATGGTAAATTAAGATCTTTAGCATCAATATCAAAAATAAGATCAGCCTCTTTCCATTCTTTTTCATTCATAGCTAAATTAGGAAATGAATAGTATGCATTTGAACAATAAACATCAGATGGAATATTTTGCATAAACAAAAGATGAAGTTCTTTGTTATTTTTTACCGATATATGACGAGTCATTCCAGAATTAAATTTCTGAAAACCAAATTCTCTTTCAGATGCTCGTTCAGGAACATGGATCAAATCAAAATGTTTGAAATAATATTCTTTAAATGAATCCTCTAAAAATTTAATATCAATTTCTTGCATTACTTTCTCTTCTTTCCAAATTGTAAAGGGCTAATGATATTATCACATTCTGGTATTGCAAAACACAGGCTTTGTGTTTTTAATTTTTCACATGAAGGACAGGAATATTGAGTTCCGCTTCCTGAAGTTCCTGCTAAGTGATTAAGTTGGTAGAGAGTAACACGTTCATTGTAATCAGGAGCATTTTTGAACATGGGTGCGATTTGTTGAACAGATTGACCTTTAGATAATAGAAAAGTGGCCAACATAAATCGTCCTGAATGTGGCAAATTTTCACCTTTTTCAAGTACTTCAATAGCATGTTTTATACAAGGAGGGTATTCACCAGTAGATACAGCAAAAATTGTATATTTTTTAGAGAGTGAATTTAGTTCATCTACCATTGACTCAAGTCCAGGAATCATAGGGGGAGTGGGTGCATTAGTAATTTTTGAGCTAATATAATTGCCAAGTTCTTTTCGAATTAGTCTTACTGTTTTCTCTGGGCTAAGAAGAACTTTACCATTTTCAACATGTCGATTAATTAATTTCCATTCACGTTCATGAAAAGCTACTGAATGTTTTAGATAATCTGAAACCGGAATTTCAAAAAAATCACCTTGTTTGATTACTTCAATGTTAAATAAATCATAAATTATTCTAGTTGCCAAATCAATCTTGGATTTGTCAGAGGCATTTCCCAAATCTTTTTCAAGATATTTTTCTGCTCTTCGGGCTTCGGCCAATGCAAATCGTTTGATCAAAGTAGACATGCCCGTTAATTTTATCAATACAATAGCAAGAAGAAAAGAGAAAACTTCTCTCTCAAGAATATGAGGTTTTGTTGCCTGTCCGTCAATTAGATCTGATTTGTAAATAGTGCCTTCTGTAACAACCTTGATTCGATGAAAAGCTTTCTCTGCAGATAATTTAAGGACAGGATCAGTTCCAAATTCATTTAATGAAAACCCTTTATCCTTTAGATATTCACCTGCATCAGTCAAAAAAGGATATTTTGCCTTTTCATCCTGACCAAGTACTAGCATAATATAGATAAATAATATTTACATAAAAATCTGATTTTATGCTGATTTAAATTATGTTCTGATAAATTATTGGAATATGGAAATAGGATGCCATGTTTCAATATCAGGTTCAATCGATAAAGCAGTAGATAATGCTGTTGAACGAGAATGTTCTGCCTTTCAGATATTTACTAGAAATCCAAGAGGATGGCATGCAAAAGATCTTTCAGATGAAGATATTACAAATTTTAAATCAAAATTAAAGTCAAGTAAGATAAACAGATTTGCAACTTGTGCACATATGCCATATCTACCAAATTTGGCAACCCCAAAAAAAGATGGATTTGAAAAATCAGTTAAAATTCTAATAAACGAAGTAGAGAGATGTGCACAATTAGGAATACCCTATCTTGTAACCCATCTAGGCAGTCATCTAGGTACTGGAGAGGAATCAGGAATCAAAAGATTAGTTGAAGGATTAACAAAAGCAGGAGAAACAAAAAATGATGTAATGATATTATTAGAGAATACTGCAGGACAAAAAAATTCTGTTGGTTCTGATTTTCAACAACTAGGGGAAATTTTTAATCAGTTAAAACCAACAAAAAAATTTGGAGTTTGTTTTGATTCTTGTCATGCCTTTGTTGCAGGATATGATCTCAGAACGGAAAAAAAGGTAAAAGAAACATTTGATGAATTTGATAAATATGTTGGAATAAAAAATTTAAAAATTCTTCACCTCAATGATGCAAAAGGAGATCTTGGTTGTAACCTAGATAGACATTATCACTTAGGATTAGGCGGAATTGGAGAAAAAGGAATAACTGCAATTGTAAAATTTGCAAATAATCACAAAATACCAATAATTTTAGAGACTCCAATAGATGATGATAGAGATGATTTTGGGAATATTAGAAAAGCCAAAGAATTTGCGTAGAAATTTATGCAATGATTGAGGGGAAACAATAATGGATTATGAAGCTGTGATGAAACTAGCACTAGAAAGAGGATTTTATTTTCCTAGTTGTGAGGTATATGGAGACGCGCAAGCAGGATTTTGGGAATATGGACCATCAGGAGTTAGCCTCAAAAATAAATTCCTTGAATTATGGAGAAGAGAACTCATCAGAAGAGATGGAATGCTCGAAATTGATGGATCCCAAATAATGTCAAAATCAGTTTTTGAAGCTTCAGGTCATTTGGGAAATTTTGCTGATCCAATAATAAAATGTACAAAATGTAGTTCTACATTCAGAGCAGACAAGACAATAGCAGACATGATACAAATTGAAATTCCAGAGAATGCAGAGTTGGAAGAGTTTGATAATGCAATTAAAGAAAATAACATAAAGTGCCCAAAATGTAAAGGTGAGTTTGAAAATACAAAAAAATTCAATATGATGTTTGAGGTTGGAATTGGTCCAGAAGGTGAGGAGGCATATCTAAGGCCTGAAACCTGTCAATCAATTTTTGTGGATTTTCCTCGACTTTTTAAAACAATGAGAGGAAAATTGCCTATAGGAATAGCTCAAGTTGGCAAGAGTTTTAGAAATGAGATAGCACCAAGACAAAGTCTTCTTCGATTAAGAGAGTTTTATCAAGCTGAAATCGAAGTGTTTTGTAATCCAACAAAATTGAATGAAAGTGAAAAATTCTCAGAAGTTCAAGACACAGTAATTAGAATTCAAACTGATGCAGAACCTAAATCGATGACTTGTAAAGAAGCGTTAGAATCAGGTATTGTACCAAACAAATTTGTTGCGTATTATTTGGGTATCTTGACAGAGTTTTATGAGAAAACAGGAATAGACATTGCAAAAAGTAGATTTAGAAAGTTAGGAGAAAAAGAAAAGGCGTTTTATGCCGAAGTAGCATTTGATTTTGAAGTAGAAACAACAATTGGATGGCTTGAATTAGTTGCATGTAATTATAGATCTGATTATGATTTGTCAAATCATGCAAATAAGAGTAAAGAAAAGTTCGAGGTAATGGATAATGATGAAAAGATTTTGCCACACGTTTTTGAGATTTCTATGGGAATTGATAGGAGTCTCTACACCATATTAGAGCATTCTTTAAAAAATGATAAGGAACATGAAAGGATCGTTTTATCATTAAAACCATATCTGTCACCAGTGCATGTAGGTATTCTTTCACTTGTAAAAAAAGACGGATTAAAAGAGAAAACTGATGAGATTTTCTTAAACGTTAAAAGGAAATTTGACACATTTTTAGACCATTCAGGTGCAATTGGAAGAAGATATAGAAGATTAGATGAGATAGGTGCACCATTTGCCATCACGGTAGATCATCAGACATTAGAAGACAATACAGTAACAATTAGGAGACGGGATTCAATGGAACAAAAAAGAATAAACCTATCTGAGATTGACTCAATTTTATTACAATCTGTTGCATTTCCTTAAGAAATACCAAAAAATATTCATTTAAACTTATTATTAATTAGCAAAGTTTTACAAAATTCAATCAGAAATTAAATTAAAAGAATTAAGCTTTAATATCCACTGAAAAGGTCAAGTGGATAAGGATGTTAAAACAAAAAGTAGATGAAAACGGTCAGATTTCTATCATAATTCCTACATACAACGAATCTGAAAATATCATCAAGATTTTACATTCTATTGGTGAAATATTACCGAAAAATATTCCGACCCAAGCCATAGTAGTAGATGATAACTCTCCAGATGGTACGGGTAAATTAGTAGATGATTATTTAAAAAATGTAAAAAAAATTGCAGATTATACAATAGAAATCATTCACAGAAAAGCCAAAGACGGTTTGGGTTCAGCTATTCTGAAAGGAATTCAGCAAGCAAAAGGAGATACAATTGTAGTTATGGATTCAGATTTTTCACATCCACCACAAATTATTCCAAAATTAATTGAGTCTATAAAAAAATATCAGTATGATATTGCAGTAGCATCACGATATATCAATGGAGGAAAAATTCAAGGTTGGTCCTTCAAGAGAAAATTCATGAGTAAGTTTGCGACGTTGATTGCAAAAAAAGGATTAGGAATAGATACTAAAGATCCAATGTCAGGATTTTTTGCATTTAAGCGAAATATCATAAAGGGATTAAACATCGATGCAATAGGTTACAAAATTCTTTTAGAAATTCTAGTTAAAACCAGAGATGTCAATATTAAAGAAATTCCATATACTTTTCAGGATAGGGAATTAGGAGATAGTAAGTTAACCACCAAGACCATTATTGATTACTGCAGTTCAGTCTGGAAATTATATAGACATGGAAAACCAATGGAAAAACAAGAAAAGCGTTTATCAGTAAAATTTCTCTATAAAGCTGGTAGGTTTTACACTGTAGGGGCATCTGGATTTGTTGTAAATTATTTAATTTCTTTACTATTTGCTGGAGGCGTTTCGGATTTATGGTATTTACATGCAAATGTAATTGGAATCATTGCTTCAATCACTACAAATTTTATTTTAAATAAAGTCTGGACATTTGGAGATAGTAATTTTGGTGCGAAACGAACAATATCACAATATGGAAAATTTGCGATGTTTAGTTCTTTGGGAGCATTAGTACAATTGGGAATGGTGTATTTCCTAGTAGACAGTAATGAAATATCATATCCAATTGCTTTAATTTTAGCTGTAATGACTGCAGCATTTGGAAATTTTGTTTTAAACAAAAAATGGACCTTTAAAGAAAAGCTGTTAGGTTAATTAGTAAAATAAAACAAAAAGAAGACTTTTCGTCTTATCCATCCTACTCAAAGGTTGAAGTAGAGGATTGAGACGAAAGTCCAGTTGAAGAAGGTACAGATGGGAATTTATCTCCTATCTGTTGCTCAGCTACTGCAGATGCTTCTTGTAGAATCTTCTCAGTTTCATCACTTGAAAGATCAGACTCCATGTTAAATGAGTCGCCTGCAAGTGAATCCATCATTAGTCCGTTGAGGGTTTGGGTCATGCTATTCAATTCTGAGTCTGCTTCTGGCATGAATCTTCCCAACGATGATTTCAATCCCTTCATTGTAGACATCGCAGGTCCAATTGCTACCATAGCATCACCTAGATCGTGAATTGTAGTAAGTCGTAGTTGGACTTGTTCTAGTGACATTCTTGCGTTGCCGAGCATCTTTGTAACTTTACGAATTTCAGCTAATTCGTTAGACAAAACTCTACTTGTGCTAGTATCATGTTGCTGCATTGCAGTCACGACTCTCTGAAAGAGTTGCGCATCTCTTTCATGCAGCTTACCAAGCATAGAGTCCATTTTTGAGATCTGGACTTGGAGTTTATTTACTGCAGTTTGAATTCGTGGTTTTAATGCACCTTGAGGCTTTACTGCTTCTCGGAGTTTGCCAGTTACGCTTTGGGTCTCTTGACGAGCCCAAGTCTTATCGAAGTTTGGCATGGTTTGTGGTTTAGAAATAAGCTCTTAATGGACGGTGTATATTTAGATCAACTTTAGACTAAATTTAGCTAACAAACTATTATCCAAGATGAGCAGATCAAACCTATGGGGAAAATCGTAGTTTTTGACTCAGGCTTGGGATCATTATCAATTATCAAGAAGATACAGAAATTATCAAAATTGGAGATTATCTATTTTGGAGACCAAAAAAACTATCCATATGGCAAAAAGTCAAAGAGGGAACTTGAAAGAATTATCAGACAAACAATCACTCTGATAAAAGAAAATTTTTGTCCTGACTTGATAGTAGTTGGATCAAATACTCCAACCATATTATTAGATCTAGAAACTCGAAAAATTATTGGTGTAAAACCACCACTAAAAGAAGCTGCAAGAATTACAAGAACAGGAAATATAGGAATACTTGGAACTGAATCAGCAATTCAGAGTAAAGAATTGAGAAATTTTATCAAAGATTGTAATCTAGACTCTAAAATAAAAATTCATAAAATGAATGGATCCCCATTAGTAGAATTAGTAGAGTCAGGAAGATTTCTTACTAATAAATTATTTTGTAAAAAAGAGATCAGAAATAATTTGAAAAAGATGGTAATGGCAGAAAATTTAGATGTTATCACACTATCAAGTACACATCTTCCTTTTTTGAGATCAATCCTAGAAGAAGAATTTCCTAATGTTAAATTTTTAGATCCTGCTAGTTTGATTGCAAAAAAAGTACATAACAAAATGAAAAAAAATCAAGAAGAAAAAAATAAATTGAAAATTTTTACTTCTGGTAATTTGAAAGTTTTTCAAAAAAATCTTTTAAAATTAGGAATAAGAAACAAACCCAAGGCTTTCATTGCTTAATTTTTGCTTTTCTGTATCCGTGACTGAATTCTTTGTCATATAGTTTAGAATACTCATATGATTCTGGTTCGATTACGTCACTAATTATTACTATAGCAGTTCTTGTAATTTTTTCATCTTGAACTTTTTTTGTAATATCATTTAATGTCCCTTTGATTATTTTTTGATCACTCCAACTTGCCCTATAAACTACAGCAACTGGAGTTGATTTCTTATATCCACCTGCAATGGCTTCTTTTGTTAATTTTGAGAGAAGATGAATGCTTAGATAAAAAACCAATGTTGCTTTGTGTTTTGCTAGTTCAGAAATTTTTTCACGTTTTGGAACCTTTGTTCTAGATTCAGCCCTTGTAACAATAATTGTCTGTGTAACACCAGGCAAGGTTAATTGTGTACCAAGTGCAGCAGCAGAGGCTAGAAATGCAGTGATTCCAGGAACTACTATTGATTTTATTCCCTTTTTTTCTAAATTATCAATCTGCTCTTTGATTGCTCCATAAATAGATGGATCTCCATCATGAAGTCGAACAACAATTTTCTCCTTTTTTGCATTTTTATAGAGTAAATCAAAAATCTCTTCTCTTACGAGATGGGAGGCATCAAATAATTTTCCTTTTTTGCATAGTTTAAGAATTGGTTGAGGTATAAGTGAGCCAGAATAAACCACGATGTCAGCTTTTTGGATTAATTTTTTTGCTTTAACAGTAATTAGTTCAGGATCTCCAGGACCACATCCTACAAAAAAAACATCAGACACGTTTTACCACCAAAATAGAGAAATATTTTGTAGTTAAAGATTCATCGTTCACTTCTCCCAGAGTCATTTTTCGTATAATCTCATTTTCTGTTCCAAGGTCTTGTCCTATAGCAAAAATAGAATCATCAGGAAATCCAGATTCTTTTAACACATCAATAACTTGATCAAAATATCTTCCATCTTTTAGAAACACCATCGTCTCAGAATTTTTTGCAATTTCTTTTACGCTGGATAGATCGTAGCAAGATGGAATAATTGCAACCTTATCAGCACCCTCAGCAATACTAACACCTGCCTTGGAAGCAAAAGTAAACATTGAAACAATACCTGGAATTACACTAATCTCCATTGAAGGATGATTTTCCTTTAGATCCTTGTGCATATAGATCCAAGTGCTGTACAAATAAGGATCACCTACCGTTAGATAAACTACATTTTTCCCCAATAGAACTTTTTGAGCCATAATCCTGGCATTTTTTTTCCACGTTTCTTCCAAAATATCTTTGTTTTTAGTCATAGGGAAGATCAATTTTACAATCTCTTGATTTTTTGATTTGTCAATCAAAGATGAGACAACAGATAATGCAATGCTGGGTCGATCTTCTTTTGATGCAGGGCACATAATGATATCTGCATTCTGTATTGCTTTTACAGCCTTGACTGTAAGTAGATCTGGATCTCCAGGACCTACTCCTATTCCAATCAATCCAGTCATGAGGAAACTTGTTTTAACCCAATTAAAAATCTAGATTAAATTTTAGTAGCAGAAATTATAGTAACAGGATTTCGTGCCAACATCATGGTTCCCATTCGAGTTTTCTTGCTCTTGGATATTGTAACCTGAGTTATATCTACGGATTTAAATTGTAAATTATCTAACACTTGCAGGACTGAATAAAGAGTCTCAATCAATATGATTCCAATTACAATTCTCCCGCCGGATTTTAGTTTATCCTGAGAAATCTCAACTATCTCTCTTGTGTCTCCACCAGTTCCTCCAATGAATATTGCATCAGCAATTTCAAGATTTTGCATTTTTTCTTTTGCATTTCCAAGAATCACAGAAATATTGTTCAGATCAAATTTTTTGATGTTTTTTTTAGTTAGTTCAACTGCATTTTCATCATAGTCAATAGATAAGACTTTTCCAGAAGAGCCAATCTGAATTGCTGCTTCAATAGAGATGGAACCGCTTCCACATCCAATATCATAAACAACTTGGTTTGGTTTTAATCTAGCTTTACTAATTTGAACAGTTCTAACTTCCTCTTTGGTGATTGGAACATTATCAACTCGATCAAAATAATTGTCAGGGATTCCTGGCGTTTTGTATTCCCACATTCAAAACCCTCCCTCAACATAGTTAAGAGATTGGAGATGGAATTCCAGTTGTTCCACTTCCCACGTTAACCAGAGTATATGAGAGAATCCACATAAAGAGATACATAAAGACATAACTTCCTATACCTTGAGTAACAATTTTCTTTCTATCTGAGGAAGGCAACTGCATTTTCATTCCCTTAGCTACAACAATTGTTCCTGCAAATATGACAATCATAAATGCAATAGAAGCCCATCGTCTATCTTCGCCCTCAATACCCTCAAAAATGAAAGTTGCTGCAATACCTGCAATAACAGCAAGACCAACACGAAGCCAAAATAATTTGTTAAGTTTTTTATCTTTGTCGCTCTTTTCAGCTGGATTCATTGGGGGATCAGTAGAAGAATTTTCAGAAACTGGTTCAGTTTTCTCAGTCTCAGGAACAATATCAATTGACTCTTCTTTTACAGATTCTTTTTTGGAATCTTCTGAGTCAGGTGTAGGTTTAGATTTTTTCTTTTTGAATTTTGCCAAGTAAATTTCTAGCGTGTCTCAAGCAGACCATGTTTAAAGTCTTTGGCCAAGATTAGGCTCATAAAAACAAGGATATAATGCCGAGGCAGATCATATTTTGCTATGACCCTAGCTGGGATAGAATTACGTTATCTGATAGATCACATTTCAAAACAAGTCCAGGACTATTATGTTAGTAATATTTACGGAATTACCAAAGACAGCATACTCTTCAAATTACACCATACTGAAAAGACAGATCTCTTCATGATGGTGTCAACTTCAGGAATATGGTTAACGACGGTAAAGATAGATCAGATAGAACCCAATAAACTGCTTAAGAGACTAAGAAGTGATCTTTTAAGATTAAAATTAAAAAAAATCGAGCAAATAGGCGCTGAAAGAATTGCCTATTTTATCTTTGAGGGTTTTGGGAAAGAATTTGTCTTAGTTGGAGAATTTTTTGGAGATGGAAATATTTTGCTGTGCAACAAAGAAATGAAAATTCTAGCTCTACAGCACTCTATAGACGTAAGACATAGAAAACTAACGGTGGGATTAGATTATGCACAACCGCCAAACAAGGGAATAGATATTTTTAATATTTCAGAACTTGATTTTGAAGAACTTAAAACAATAGACTTGACTGGAGGAAAATGGTTTGGTAGAACGCTGGGTTTACCCAAAAAATATGTAGAAGGAATATTTGAAATCGCACAAGTAGATTCAAAAAAAGTTGGAAATCAACTCAATTTAGATGAAATAAACAGAATTTACAAAACTGCAAAAAAAATTGTTTCAGATGTGATATCCGGAAACCACGAAGCAATCATAGTTAGAAATGAAAAGGTAGAAGTTTTTCCTGTAAAACTAGGACAATTAAAAGGAGAGATAACAAAAGTCAATAGTTTTATCGAGGGATTAGATACTGTATTCACACAAAGTCTAATCGAAAAAGGAAAAAATATCCAATCGAGTGATTCTAATAAGAAAATCAAAGAATTAGAAACACAAATTTCAGAACAAAAAAGAGCAATTGAATTAGTTAAAGAGAGATCAAAGAACATTACAAATGTTGCAAATTCAATGTTTGTAATGATCTCTAGTGGAATATTGTCAATAGCAGATAAGAGTTCCCAAGAATTCTTGAAAAATCAAAATGCAAAATTGATAACCGAAAAAGGAATTTCATTAATTGAAATAGGTGACGAAAAGATAAAGATAAACCCACACTCATCTCTTCAATCAATTGCATCGATATTGTTTGATGAAGCAAAAAAACAATCGCGAGCAATTAGCTCAATTGAAAACATATTATTAAAAACTGAAAAAAAATTGCAAAAACTACAAAATAAAACAGAATCAAAAAAGGAACAGTTCACCGTCTCCGAAATTAGGAAAAAAAATTGGTACGAACGATATAGATGGTTCTTCACATCAGACGGAATGCTCGCAATTGGGGGAAGGGATGCTGCATCAAATTCTGCAGTAGTTAGAAAACACTTGGGAAAAGACGATAAAATATTTCATGGAGACATCTTTGGTTCACCATTTTTTATTTTAAAAGATGCTCAAAATGCTTCCAATACTACTATGAATGAAGTTGCACATGCTACTGTTTGTTTTAGTAGAGCATGGAGAGAAGGAATGTATGGATTAAGCGCATTTTGGGTTAATCCAGAACAAGTAAAAAAATCTGCTCCAAGTGGCCAATTTTTACCCAAGGGATCTTTTACAATTGAAGGACAAAGAAATTTCATCAAGGCTGCAAATCTTAGACTGGCAGTGGGAATCATCCCACAAGGAGAGGATGATTTTGCACTAACATGTGGTCCACCAGACACAATAAAGAAAAATTCTCTATGTTACGCAATAATTGAACCTCACGGAATTGAGATGGTAGAAGCTGCAAAAAAAATAAGATTAGAATTTTTGAAGCTAAATGAAGTTGCCAAAAAGATTAGCATAGATGATTTTGTTCGCGTTCTGCCTGCAGGAAAAAGCCAGATTAAAGATATTGGAATAGGAGGACTGCAAAAAGGCGATTTTATTGATGATGAATTAGATTAGATGAATCAGTGTCAAGCAAAAGTTTCATTCCACTCTCAAGAGAACTAAATTTTTCGTCTGTGATAGTGATTAATGGAATATTTGCCAATGCACATCCTGTAGCTACAGTCAGATCTGCTTTTTTGCAAATCATTGCAAGAGGTGCTGCTTTGTTTGATTTTATTGAATAAATTGTGTATGCACCTACACTACTACCCACACCAGATGGAAACACAAGAATAACATCTTTGATTGAAGTTCCAAATAGATCATGGTTTTTATCGGAAACAATGCCGGTTTTTTTATCAACAGTGCCTAGAAAATTAATTGGATCATTTGATTTGAGTACAATTCCTTGTACTTTTCCTGAAACTAAGATTTTGTTCATTACTGTGTTTCATCCTCTATAATTTTGGAGAGGGGTTTTAGATTGATGCCTACTCCATTAGAATTTTTCAAGTAAAAAGCACCCTTGATGCTGTTTGTGGTAACCGCATCTACCTCATCTTTGCATATTAAGGGGCTTAAGCATGTACAGCAATCTGAAAGGATTTCACAACCTGCACTTTCAAGTTGTGTAATATATCCAATTTTGCGTGCCTGATCTACAACAGTTCTAGGAGAAAAAACCATACATCGTTTCTTAAATGATCTTCCTTTTAATTTTCCAGCAAGATCTGAAATTTCTTCTAATCCTAGTTGTGGACTTCCAAGCGTAATTAAATCACCTTTTTCAGATGTGTTTAATTCATCATACACATTTTGCATTTCTTTTTCATCAAAATCAATTTTTTCAGATTGTGAATCTCCATCATCAAAATAAAATTTAGCACAAGTGCCAGAAGTGCCCATTCCACCACACATAGCTTTGCGTTGTCTTCGATCCATTTCAGTTAAACCAAAAATATTAACAGATGTTTCCCCTACTTTTCCTGCAAAAAATCCAAGCATTCCATAAGTTAATTCATTTGGGTTTGTTATCTTCATACGGATTGTAATATTTGCAGAATCTTCTTTTCGTAATGAAGAGTAAGGACTTTTTCCAGTTAGTGCACTGGCAAGTGCACTAAATGCACTTTCTTTATTTGTTTTTAAATTATCATATGAATTAGCATGAATTGCGGCATTACTTTCTGCAAAGGCAACTTGTGAGCCAGATTTTGGGATTTCAAATATCTCATAAGGAATACAAGAAAAAGAGGGAATAACGCCCATCATTTCATATGATTTTTTTATTGAAAGTTGTTTTGAAATAAAATTTTCATCTAATCCATAATTCAAGACATTGTCATTATCAAACCCCATTGGATTTAGAGTAGTTTTTACCTTCACTCTAGCATCTTTGCTAATACTGGAAAGAAATTCCTCGCCAGCATCTCCTATGGTATTATAATTTACTCCAGATAAATGAGCCCACTCTATAGGTACAAGCTTTTCTGCATCTGTTGCCTCTCCAGTTGCAACCAAGATCCTATAAGCCATCTGCATAATTTCTCCATGTTCACCTTTTAATGCAGATTCTTCTTCTCTTGTTAAGTCCATTACAATTATTTTATTACTACAGTTATAATACTTGTAGGTAGTTTTTCAAATTAAATTGGAAAAAATTCTTCGTGGAATGATGAATACTATGAACTCTGTTAAACCCCCTAGAATGACAGCACTCAGAGAATTGCATGAGGCAGAGACTGGAGGTCCATTTAGTATTCTTATAGGTACAATTCTTTCTGCACGAACTAAAGATGAAAGTACAACAAAAGTTGTAAAAGTATTATTTTCAAAATATAAAAATGCAAAAGAACTTGCAAATGCAAAGCTTAAGGATGTTGAAAAAATAATTAAGTCAATTGGATTTTATCACGTAAAATCAAAACGAATCATAGAAGTTGCAAAAATTATTGATAAAAAGTACAAAGGGATAGTTCCTGATGATTTAGATTCTTTGGTTGCACTACCAGGAGTTGGAAGAAAAACTGCAAATTGCGTTTTAGTTTATGCATTTGAGAAACCAGCAATTCCAGTTGATATACATGTTCATAGAATTTCAAATCGACTAGGATTAGTTGAGACAAAGAATCCAGAAGAAACTGAATTGAAATTGATGGAAAAAATTGATAAAAAATACTGGATAGCGATAAACGATACATTTGTCATGTATGGTCAGAATATTTGTAAACCAATATCTCCAATGTGTGATGTATGCAAGATCAAGAAGGAATGCAAATATTACAAAATTACTAAGAGCGTTTCTTAGTTAGGTATAGTGTTCCAACAATGACTCCAATTCCAGCTGCAACGAAAAATGGAAATAATGCAAACACATTTTGCGCAGGATCACCAGACAAGAATTCCATAATAAGGGTACCAGAATTAACTGCTGGTGGATCTGTAGAACCCTCCAATCCATGAACAGAATACGAATCAATTACAAACGTTCCTATGTCTAAGTTAGTAACAACTATTCTAGCGCCATTGTTAACGGTCAAACCTGCTCTGTCAGTATAGGATACAATAGATTTTGCTTCTGGGTACCAACCTCTATCCAAATTTCGATGTACTACAATATACCCTTCTTTAGGAGTTTGAACAGCTACCCAATACTTGTTATCAGGATGAGAACCCATTCCTACCTCAATAAATTCATCAATAGACTCTTGATCATAAATCCTAAAAACAGCATTACCATTAGGATTAGCGTATATGAGATTATTGTCAATAGTTACTTGCCAACTAATTGCATGAACATCATCAAGTTTTACAATTGGAGCATCACGTAAAACTCTGTTAAATTCTTCAGCTGGAATTTCTACAGTTTCAATAAGCAAAGAGGGGTTTATTTGCTGAGCAAACGCAGGTGTTGTAAGAAATCCAATGAACAAAATAAACGCTAGTAAATACTTCACAAGCTAAACCCCTTTTGATCGAATAAATATCTAATCAACAAAGGGTTTAGGATGATCTAGTATTACTTTTGCAACTTCTGGTCTCAGAATATACTGAGATGGTGCTTGACCATTTTGGATCATTTCTCGTAATTTTGTTCCGCTTATCTGTTCTTTTGCATCATCATCATGTGGACATGCCTTCGGATTTGTGTATGTTAAGCATTTTCTGCAGTAGAAGAAGGCTGGGAAAAATACCGGAGCAATTTCTAATTCAGGATAATCATCAAATATTTTTTGTGCTGCAAATGGATCATAAAACTTGCCTACGCCAGCATGATCACGTCCTATAATTATATGAGTGCAACCATAATTTTGTCTCATTATGGCATGATGAATTGCTTCTTTTGGCCCTGCATACTTCATCTCAGTATGAAGAGTTCCAAGACGGCATCTGTTTTCAGGATAATAACTTTCTATCATAGTCTCATAGCATTTTACGATAACTTCGTCTACAAAATCACCAGATTTTTTCTTCCCAATAATCGGATTTACGAAAACACCATCACGGGTAGTTATTGATGTTTTTTGTAGCATTTCATGTGCTACGTGTGGAGGATTTCTTGTTTGAAAGGCACATATTGTTTTCCAATCTGTTTTTGCAAAAGCCTCTCGTGTTTGGATAGGGGTTAATCGATATTTTCTAATTTCAGTTTGTTCGGGTCGACGAATAAGATCAATCTTTCCTCCTACAAGATATTCTTTCATCGACATTGTCTTTGCAACTCCAGGATGAGACAAATCGTTTGTACCATAGATTCCTAGTGCCGTTTTTTCTTTATCAAAAGAGTATGTTTCCTCCACATGTAAAACTGCAATTCTAATACCGTGAGGATTTTCTAACAATACATCTCCAGCATCTTTTATTTTTGATGCTGTTTGTTCATCAACATCTAGTACAATCGGAATTGTCCAAGCTAAACCGTTTGCTAACCTTCCCTTAGAAACAACACTTTCAAAATCTTGTTGTCCTAGAAATCCTTCTAAAGGACTAAAAATCCCATCAGCAATATTTTCTACATCATTTCCCAAATCTTCACTAATTTGGATTGAGATTAATCCTGTTGGTTCTTCATCAATTGTTCTATTAATTAACACTCCACCGTGTGGTTTGATTGAATTATCTTCTGACATAACAAAACTGCTATTTATGGTCTATATGAAGGCCACACTCTTTGTGTTCTCCTTGTTCCCACCACCATCTTCCAGCTCTAAGATCTTCACCAGGTTTTATAGCTCGAGTGCATGGTTCACAGCCAATACTTGGATATCCCTTATCTAGAAGACTATTGTAAGGAAGTTGATTTTCTTTTATGTATTCTTGAACTTGATCCCATGTCCAATCTATTATTGGATTAATCTTAAGAATCCCCCCGTGTCCAGAATCTAATTGAAAAATTTGTGCATTTTCGCGTATTTTTGTCTGATCTCGTCGTAAACCGGTAATCCAACCATCCAAAGCATCTAACATTTTGTTCATTGGATGAACTTTTCTAATTTCACAACATAATTTCCTATTTTCAACACTTTCATAGAACAGATTCATCCCATTTTTTCGAACCATTTCTTCTACTTCATTTGTGTCAGGAAATAGGACTTCAATTGAAATATTGTATTTTTTTCGTACAATATCCATAATATCATAGGTTTCTTGCGGCAATCGTCCAGTATCCAAGGTAAAGAATCTAAAGTCAGGATTAATTTTTAGCATGATATCCATGATGACTGCATCTTCAGCACCAAAACTGGAGGCTTTTGCTACTTTAGGATGAAGATTTTCAGATGCCCATTGTAAGGCTTCTTCTGTAGTCTTTATTTTTGAATTTAATTCATCCACTTGTTCCTGGGTGAATTTTGTCATAAGGTCATTTAGATTATTTGTTTTATATTAATTACCCATATTGCCTAAATTATAAACAAGTATATTTTCAATCATAGAACATGGATAGCATTTCATATGTCGTAGTTTTTCCAAATATTTTTTCAAAGAATAAAATCCCAAATCTAATAAAAAATATCAAAAAAATCTTAAAAATTAAAAATCAAAAATTTAGATCTGTAAAACGTGATGGAGATATTATTTTGGTGGATTCAAACGATCCTGTGTTTGCCTCTTCTGCAATTAATTTACTTTTTGGTATTGAGAAAGTCTCCATTGCTAAATGTGTAAAAAATAATTTTAATGAGATAGTGTCTGAGATCACATCTGTTGGAGGTAACTTAATTCTTAAGGGCGAAAAATTTTTGGTGAGAGTTGAAGGAGTATCAAAAGGATTTCTTACAAAAGATGTAGAGATTGCAGCAACATCAAACATTATAGAAAAAAAATCAAAATTAGGAGCTTACCCAGGAACAGAGAAAAATCATGATAAGCTATTGTATACGTATCTGACAACAAAAAATGCTTACATCAGTATCTTTTCAGATAAAGGTAATGGTGGCATCCCATATCAAGTACAAAAACAAAAAACAATTTGTGCAGTGTACGATGAACTCTCCGCAATATCTTGTTATGAAACGATAAAACAAGGATATGATACTAAAATAATAATTTGTTACAGAAAGAAATCCGAATTAATGAATCTTACAAAAATTGTCAATCAAATAATTCCAAGGATTCTAGAAGATAAAATTGAATTAGAGTTTATTCATCTAAATATTAATTCAAACGGTATTAGAAATTATTTGACTTATGTCAATTCAATAATCTGGATACTAATACAAGATTCAAAAGATTATGTTTCACTAGCGTTGTCACCATTAGTGTTCTCATCAAATTTTATTAGCAATGCACTAAAGCAAGTATTTGAAAGTAAAAAAATACCAATTTTGCCACTCTCAGGAGTAGATGATAATATGTTTTATGACGCAAAAGAATTAGGCACGGATAAGAATTTTAAAAAATTGGAAAAAATAATCAATAAATCAAATGAAGTTCCATTAGTTTCAGAAAAACAAGTAGAATCTATCCTCAAGACAAGAAAAAAAATTTTGATTCATCTGGGTCCTAATAACGTTCATGATATTTTGGACTCTTTAGGTGAAAATCATTGAGAATTTAAACAGGCACATTTGGTTTCATATTGTGCTTAAAATAGGAGAATTCATCTATCCTTGGGGAAGCGGTCATTATTCTAGGATGATGAGATTAAATGAGGTATTAGGTGATTATGTCAAGGAAGATTTTGAAGTTCATTTTTCAAGTAAGGATCATGTATATGAGAAATTATTGAAAAAATTTCCAAATGAAAGAGAAAGAATCCACGAAGTATTGATGCCCACTCCAATTGATGGAAAATTTGGTCCTAGTGTTTCAATGTCATTGATGAATTTACTATTACCTATCTCAAAGAATCCTCCGTTGGTGAGACAGATTGCAAATTATTTGAGGGAGGAAAGAAAAATCTACAACAAAGAAAAGTTTGACCTAGTCATCAATGACGGAGATATGGGATCCAATATTTTAGCAAAAAATAGAAACATTCCAAGTTTGTTTGTCACAAATCAATTTAGACCAAGATTATACAATTCAAGATCTTATTTGTATCCATCATTGATCTTTGTAGCAAAACAAATTGCTAAAGCATCAAAAATTCTTGTTGCAGATTCGCCGCCACCATTTACGATGTGTGAATATAACCTAAATTTTATCAAAGAAGTAGAAAAAAAAGTATTCTATGTGGGACATTTTACCAATCAAAAACAAATCAAAAAAGAACAAACTTCAGATATTGAAAAATTAGTCAGAGATAATGAATTTGGGTATTGGATGAGAACAGGGAATAAATCCACTAATGATGGAACTGGCCAGAGATATGAAGAAGTATTTCATCAAGATGAAATGAAAAATGAGAAAAGGGTTATTTCACATGCTAGGAATGATCCGAAAATTAATTCTGTACTTGGAAAAAATGGGAAAAAATATTCCATCTCAGATGCTGTAGAGAAGAAAGTCGATTGGATTCAGATTGATGTAGGATTCTTGTCCGAGCAAGAAAAAGACACAATTTTGGATCTGTGTAAATATTCAGTAGTTAACGGATCTCATACAGTTATGGGTGAAATAATGGGAGGAAAATCAAAGCCGATAATAGGAATTCCAATTTATGATGAACATACTAATAATATAAGATGGGCTGAGGAGAAAAATTTGGGAGTATTAGCTACAAAAACAAATCAAGTGGTCAAAGCAATCTCTAAAATTAAAGAAAATTATGGAAAATTTGAAGAAAATCTTAGTGATTTTTCAAAAAATTTTATGCCTAACGGTGCAGAAAATTCAGCAAAGATAGCGGCCCAAATTCTAGAAGAAAAGAGATAATAGATTATCTTAAGAATTTGGATTCATCTGGCACGCGGGATGTTCGATGGGCGAACGGACCGCAAGGGATGATGAAAAAATCCGCGTGTCAGATGAATATCGATCAGAAAATAATGTGGGAACGCTTTTATGGAAAAAATTTAGCCAGATCATCAGTGCCTAACTGTCCAGAATGTGTTGCAAGAGAAAAGAAAAAGATTCAAGCAAAGTATGAAGCAGAAGTTCCTGAAGAAGACAGAGATAAGCAAGAATTATACAAATTATTTGATGAAATTAATATTCCAATGAAAATGGATGAAAAAAACAGAAGAAATTTCATCTGTAAGATATGTGGATTATATGGTACAAGAGAAGAGATTTCAGATATTAGATTTAGATTAAATCAAAAAGAGAAAACAAGAGAAGACAAACATGATGACTATCTAGATTGGTGGCAAAAAAGTAAAAAAGAAAAACAAGCAAACTAGAGTTGATTATATGGTAAAAAAGAAAGATGAAATTCCAGATTGGGTTTCTGATGAAATTCAAAATGCCAAGTTTAAGAAACCAGAAGAACTGAAAAGAACTGGGTACATACTGGAATTATACAATGAAGATAATAAAGTTGATGTTCAACTGTATGACCCAGTTGAAGATGGACGACATATTGTTACAATGGATTTGCCAAAAAAGATCAAAATTGATGATTTAGAAAAAGGAGTGGTCTATGAGTTCACTTTTGATCAACACAAAGCCCCACTAAGTAAGAAAGTTTCAGAATATTTAGCTAAAGAAAAAGAGATAGAAATGAATGCAATTTATCAATTTGAATTAAAGTCTCTAGAATTATTAGATGTGGGATCAGAAGATTCTGCTGAAGACGATGCTGAAGAGTAGAGGTTCAATTACATTTTGTATTATCTAATTGTTTCTTAAACGATTTTCCTAACAAGGAGTTGACCAAAAAAGGAAAATTACTTTTCGCCCAGACAACACTACGTGCCACAGAAGGCACGATAATTTCTAATTTTGATGAATTTGATGCTCTCAATATGGTTTTTGCTACTTTTTCAGGACTTAATGATGTACGAGAATATTTTGGCATCTTTTCAAATGATGGATGATCAAAAAAGTTAGTTCGAACCATAATTGGACTAACAACTGTTAGTCCAACTCCTGTATCCTTTAATTCGTATTTCAAACCCTCAGAAAATCCCAACATTGCAAATTTTGATGCACAATATGACGCAATTCCAGGCAAACCAAAACTAGCGGCAACAGATGCAACATTGACAATATGTCCTCTTTTTTTCTTAAGCATTACAGGTAGGAAATGTTTGATGCAATAGATCATTCCAAAATAATTCGTCTCCATCTGGGATTCTATTTCATCTATTGAAAGATCAGAGACAGAGCCATATATTGCAAAACCTGCATTGTTTACAAGAATATCAATAGAATCAAATTTCTCTAAGACAGTTTTGGACATTGATTCTATCTGTTCTTTTTTTGAAACATCGCATTGACATGTTAGTATAGACACATCAAATTTTTTTAGTTCATTAGCAATATTTTCGAGTTTATTTTGTCTTCTACCAATTAAAACTAGATTGGTACCTTGTTTTGCAAACTCAACTGCTGCTTCTTTTCCAATTCCAGAGGATGCACCAGTAATTACTACTACCTTATTTTTAAAATCCACATTTCAGAAAAATTATTGAGAGATAAAGTAGTTTCTATATTTCTAAAAAATTTCTGGTTTAAGGAGAACTTTGTTTGGGTATTTTGCTTAATGCTAATTTGACCAACAGCAACCAAGTGATTAAGATAGGTACGTAATAAGTTGCAATTCTCCAACCAATTACGGCATCCCATGCAACATTTCCTTCAGGAATATCAAAATTGAATGGATCTAAATTGTTAAGGTACGCAACAATTCCAAATTCTGCTAGACCAGAACCTCCTACTGTAATGGGTAGATTTCCAATTGCATTTGCTCCCATTACTGCCATAATAGAATCAAATGCACTAATCATGTATCCTGTACCCATTGCAATAATCATAAAGGATATACCGTAAAACAACCATGATGCAAGCGAAAACAAGAAGGAAATGCCAAATATTTTTTTAGATTCAGAAGTTCGTAAATTTTTTCTGCTCATTGTACATACTTCTTCCATCCAAGAATTTGTTTGATTGATATATTTTGTTCCTTTTTCTTTTCCAAATCTTTGAACTAAATTGGCAAGAAGGTTTGGTACTTGAAATGTATGTTTGGAAGACAAGAAGAACAAAACCATCCACAATGAAGTAACAGTAATGCTAGTAGCTAAAACAACCGCAGCTACAACATAAGCCCCATTTAATAACGCAATAATTCCTGCAAGAATAGACAACAAACCTCCTGCAAATACTTCAGTAACAATATCCATTATTGCAATCCATGTAGATTTTGAGGGTTTTACTCCTTTTTTATGAAGATAATAAATTACAATAAACTCTGCTCCAATAAACATCGGAGTTGTAAATTTAATAAATTCACTTCCTACTCTTACGCCAGTCAATTTCCAAAAGGAATCAAAACAACCAAGATACTTTCTAGTGATATATGCAAACTTGAATCCTTGAAGACCTAATTTAACCATCATTGCTAGAATTGCAGCTACAAAGGGGAAAAATCCAATTGCTAATACATCCTCTAATTTAATATCAAATTGAATTGCAATGATGAAAATAGGAATTAGGGTAGCTGGAATAGCTACAAGTCTCCAGTTCATTTGATAACTTTGTCGCAGATGTAAATATGAAAGTTGAGTAAATTTCCAAATCAAAGTAATTTTTAACCAGTATAGGCACAGAAAATCATTCAAGAATTCGGTTTATCGTAGAGATTTTTATGAATAAAGAAGTAAAGTTATCAATTTATTTTTGTGGATAAAATATTTTGAGGTTTTAGAGTGCCAAGCTAGTTTGAAATAGAAGCATATAAAAAAATCAGATGTATTGAAGACAATTTTTATTTCTGGTACAGCCGGTTCAGGGAAATCGTTGTTAACATCAAAGTTGTATGAATATTATACAAAAAATGGTGCATTTACATCTGTTTTGAATTTAGATCCAGGCGTCGAAAGTCTACCCTATACTTGTGATGTAGACGTCAAAGATTTTGTTGATATTGTATCTATAATGCAACAATATGACCTAGGTCCAAATGGTGCGCTAATTATGGCAAACGACCTCATTGCATCAAAAATAGATGACATAAGGGAAGAAGTGGATAGAATCAATCCGGATTATCTAATTGTAGATACTCCAGGACAAGTGGAATTATTGGCATATCGTTCAAGTGGAAAATTTTTAGTTGAGAATATTGCATCAGATGAAAAAACAAATATTTTTCTTTTCGATGGAGCGTTAATCACAACACCAGTAAATTTTGTTTCAATTGCGCTTCTTGCCACCTCAATTAGGTTACGACTAAATTTACCTACAACAAATGTAGTTACAAAAACAGATCTTATTGGAAATAAACTGAAAGATATTTTGAAGTGGTCTACAAGTTTACCTACCTTAGAAAACGCAATTTCAAAGGAAGCAGATGGAGATACATATACATTAACAACAAACATTTTACGTGGTTTGAATTTAAGTGGATTTGCACAGGGTTTAATTCCTATTTCTAATGTTACAGGAGAAGGTTTTGTTAATCTCGAAGGAGCGTTAAGCAGAATTCTTAATTTAGGTGAAGAGGTCGAAGATTGATGAATTCAAAAATTACAATTCGTGCACCATCAACTACTGCAAATTTAGGTCCAGGTTTTGACGTGTTTGGACTTGCATTAGATGCATTTTATGATGAGATCACATTAACCAAGATCAAAAAAGGAATATCAATAATTACCACTGACAACGTTCCTACAAAATTAGAGGACAACACTGCTGGACTAGTTGTCAAAAATATGAAAAAAAAATTTAAGATTAAAGAAGGAATTGAAATTGAAATTAAAAAAGGAATTCCTGCAGGATTTGGAATGGGAAGTAGTGCTGCATCTGCAGCTGGAGCCGCTGTAGCATTTGATAAATTATTTGGGTTAGGTCTTGATGGAAACAGTCTGGTGGAATTTGCAGGGTATGGGGAGAAAGCAAGTGCAGGTTCAGTCCATTACGATAACGTTGCAGCATCAGTTTTGGGAGGATTTGTTATTGTTAGAACAGATCCCTTAGATGTATTTAGAATAGAACCACCAAAAGATCTTAGGTTATGTGTTGCGGTTCCCAAGCTTAAGGTACCAAAAAAGAAAACAAAAGTTTCTAGAGGAGTCATTCCTAAGAAAATCAAGTTAGAGGATAGTACGAGGAATCTTTCAAATGCATCTACCATAGTTGTTGGATTTCTTACCAAGGATTCTAAATTGATTGGGAAATCAATCAAGGATATCATAGTAGAACCAGCAAGAAAGCACATGATACCAGGATTTGTCAAAGTTAAAGAAAATGCGTTAAAAGCAGGGGCATTAGGAGTGACAATCAGTGGCGCAGGTCCTTCAGTAATTGCTTTTACAGAAAGATCTTCAGATCAGAAAAAAATTTGCAGGGCAATGGAAAAAGGTTTTGCATCAGCTAAAATAGAATGTAAGACAATAATCTGTAAAACCGGTAAAGGTGCTTCAAACAAGTGATAGTTTTTGGTGAGAATAGATGAAAAAAGCAATTATTGTTTTTAGTGGAGGTATTGACTCAGTTTGTGCCGCTTCCTTTTTAAAATCACGATATGAATTACACGGAATAACTTTTTCATATGGACAAAAAGCAAGTATGGAGCTTGATACGGCCAAATATTTTGCAAAAAAAATGAAATTAAAACAACACAAGATAGTTGACATTAGTTTTATGAAGGATTTGTATGGAAATTCCAATGTACTGACTAGTACCAAACGGAAGATTCCAACAAAATTTGATTATTCAATTGTAGTTCCAATTAGAAATGCTGTATTTCTCTCAATTGCTTCAGCATGGGCATATACTCTTAATGCATCCATTGTTGCATATGGAGCCCATACAGGTGACAGGCATTATCCAGATTGTAGACCAATATTTGCAAAAAAATTGGAAACGGCATTTAACCAAGGAGAAATTGATGGAATAAACTCAAAGTTACGGAAAAGACTTGAAATTTGGTCTCCATATAGAGAGGGATTATCAAAAAGTGACTTGTTAAAGATAGGCAAGAAATCTTTAGGAGATGTAATTTTTAATGCATGGAGTTGCTATTCAAACAAAAAGGCTCATTGTGGAGTTTGCGAATCTTGTAATAACAGAAAGTTGGCATTTGAGAAAGCCGGTATTGAAGATAAAACAAAATATGTTAAAAAATACTAGTAACTATTTCGAAGGATTTTCTTTTTGAGAACAAATCCTCTAATTACAATATACCAAGCCAGAAATATTAGTCCAACTATTCCCATGAAGACATAGTTTTGTAATTCGGGAGTAAGTTCTTCAATCGAGTTAGTAATTTCTCTTGAAACAAGCATGGATACTGCAAGAACAATTCCAAACTCAAGTGCAAACCATGTCCAACGAGGCCATGATTCTTTTGGAACATGAACGTTAGGATGAGCACTTCCCATGTTGAAGATCAGAAGAGATGATTATTTAATTATTCAGTATTCTAAAAAGAGGGATCTGAAGCACGTTTCCTAATCAGAGTCATAATTCCCTCTTTTTCCTCTTTATTTTCATAAATTCCTCTGAATGCAGATGATGAAAGCATTGCATCATTTTTTACCCCTCGCATTTTCATACACAAATGCTCAGCATCAGCCAAAACCACAACACCTTTGACTCCTTGAGCATGCAATTCGTCGGCGATATTTTTAGTAAGTCGCTCTTGAATCTGAAGCCTCTTAGAATATTTCTCAACAAGCCTAACTAATTTTGATATGCCAAAAACTCTTCCATTTGGTGAATAAGCGATATGAATTTTGCCAAAAAATGGCAGCATATGATGTTCACACATTGAATAAAACTGAATATTTCGGGCAATAACTACATCAGAGTCTTCAGAAAATTGTACAGATAATTCAGAATCAGAATCATAGCCTCCAAAAATTTCTTTGTACATATTTGCAATTCGTTCAGGAGTTTCTTTCAACCCTTCACGTGTAGGATCCTCTCCCACTTCAATTATCAATTCTCTAACAAGTTTTTTCACTCGTTCTTCGTCCATTTTATACATTCACAGATTTGTGCTACTATTTGAACCTAATCAGATTTTTTACCGTGTTAGAATTATGGGGCCCCAATAATTTTGTGAAGTTGAGGAACTACCTTTACTTCTTCATAATGGGGATAAACTACATCATACAATTTCAATAAGAGATCTAAGGAAGGTTCAGCGATTCCGTATGTTGGTTGGATAATAAATCCATCAATATCATCCTTTGATATAATAGAAAAAATTTTGTTTGTAAGATCATCAAATTCTTTTAATTGAGTTTTTGAACTGACCACAATTTTGATGTAAGTGGTTTTATCAGATCTGACAGATGACTCTAGACATTTCATTGTTTGGCCAATTAATTTTTCGTAATGTTTTGAATCGACAAAACCGGAATCTTTGGTTTTGAATTCAATTTTGGCAATATCAATAAAAGGTAAAACATGATTAAATCTATCCGCATCAAAACATGAAGATTCAAGATAAGTTAAGATTTTTTTATTTTGTACATGTTTTGCCAATAAGGCTACTGACTCATGTTGAATTAAAGGATCGCCTCCAGTAAAATTAACCTTGTAGGTATGGTCTTTAAGATTGGAATCAATCAAATGGTTTGCTTGATCTATTGTATACTCTTTTCCAGAATCAAGTGGTAAGGATTCAGGCGTATCACAATAAAAACAAGTAAAAGGACATCCTGCAAGTCTTACAAAAAGTGTCTTTGTGCCATAGAGAATTCCTTCGCCTTCTACTGATGTAAATATTTCAAATAATCTCACTTTCAAGTAAGTTCAGTAAAATTTTTTCATTATTTATTCAGTGAGTTTTTAGTGCATTACAGGTTCTTTAGTATAAAACAATCCTGAAATAAAGAATACAACGCCTAGAATTCCAATAGTACTGCCTACAAGTTCAATCTGACTTTGATAAATTCCTTCTATTGGAGCCCATAACCATGCCATTAAGGCACCAACAACAATCATTGGAATTCCCACTCCAGCCGTAATTGCTTTAGATGCCATAATCATGCTGTTTGGAAAATGTATATGAAGTTTATGATAAAATGTTAATGAGAATTTTTGATGGTGTGTAATTGCTCTAATAGATCTTTAATTAGATCATTTGCTAGATCAAATTCACCATTATTCAAATGATGTTTAATAATTTCCAATGTTTGTTTTGCTCTTTGAATATCATCATATTCTATGTTACCATTATTAGATAATTCTGAAATGGTTTTCTCAATTTGTAAAAGTCGAGATTCGATTATATCATTATTGGTCAGTTGATACTCTACTTTCAATGACATTACATTTCTAATTTCCTTGATAATTTCACTAGGACTTTCTGCTAAAATGAGATTTTCTTTAGCATTTGATAGTTTTTCAATGATCTCTTGGTCATAATTTTGTTGTTTCGCATACTCAATCAGACGGTCTATTTGTTCTAGATATTTTAATGCGTACTCTTTGGCACGTTGAGACTCGTGATTTGATGCTTCTTCTTTAAGTTCTTGCTTTACTTTCACAATAATGGATTTAATCTCTTTTATAGTTTCAAGAGATAATTTGTATTGTTTATTGTTAATTTGTTCTTGTGCTTGGATAAACAACTTGTCTAGTATAGAGAAGTCAAATGATACGTCATGGTTTTTTGCAAGCAATTTTAAAGTTTTAACATAAGATTGTAGTCTTTGTAGGTCTATTGAAACATGTTCATCATTCAAGTTATTGGAATCACTTTCTTGATTAGACAGTAGTCTTGAAATTTCTGCAAAAATCTTCATTGCAGAAAGAAAATTCTCTTTGGCAGAAATGTCATCTTCATTTCTAATTGCATTTTCTAATGATTCAATATTTTGTGAACCTTTGTTAAATAATTGTTTGATTTTATCAGAAGAATCAATATTTATTTGATTTTCGATTTGGTCTTGTGCACGTTTAGCGATTTTGGAAAGAATTGAAAGATCTTCTTGTGCATAGATATCATTTGTAATACCTCCAAAAATAATGCTAGATATCAAAATTAAGAGACCAAAAGTTAAGATGTTATTCATTCTTCTACATCCTCTGTGTCAATTTTGATTTTTACTAAGTTCTGTAGATCCTTTTTTGTAATCTCAATTAATCCCTGTCTTTCTAATCTTTTTACTGCTCTCCACATGGTAGTGCGTGGTTGAAGGAATTTTTTTCTCAGATCGCTTTCTAAAACTTCTCCGCCATTTTGAGAAATAAATCTAACAATTTCTTTATCATCTTCGCGCATATCTGGTCTGGAATCTAAAATATTTTCAATATTGATTGTGTCATTAGGAATTGATTCAGGTTTTGGATTAGAGTTTGATGATGGTATATTCAAGGAGTTTTTTTGTTTCCTTTTAATTAAAATAATTGCAATTGCTATAGTTGTAGTTATTGGAATAGCTAATAGAACAGCAGAATAAGGTTCGATGGTTGGCTGTTGGGGGTCAACTGGTGGATTGGTAACTGGGGGATTGGTAACTGGTGGATTGGTAACTGGTGGATTGGTATTTCCAAAAATATAGTTAATTTCAGATAAACCTGGATTGAGTTCAAGCTTTGTTTGGTCATCTTGTAATTCCATGTTTAGTGGAAGAGCATTCATGCCAACAATAATGGAGTTTGGAGGCATTAAAAGAGAATATTCAGTTGATGAATCAAATGAGAAAGTCCAGACTCTTCCCTCTTTTGAAATCAAGTCATGAATATCATAATCTATAGTAATAGAGGAGGAGCCTATGGTATCAATTCTTACTTTATCTTCAATAATTTCACTAAACAAAAATCCATTTTCCCCAACTGCGACAAAATTATCCACTGAAGGACCAAACAAATCAACCTCAAAATCTGGTTCCAATGGATCTATATCTAGTTGAGCCGAGACATGAGCTGAACCATCAGCATAAAGAGTAAGATCTAGGGTGCGAGTAGAGCTGAATGAAGTCTGAATTGGCATCATTAAAACAACAACAATTAAGCCAGCTACTATCAATGAAGTCTTAACCATTGTTTCGAGAATACCATCAGTCCTTACAAAAAGCATTCCATCTACTTGGGAATGGATCTTAGTATTGAGAGACTCAATTTCTTGGTGCATCTACTCAATACCTTAGATTCATACTCTCTACTAACCCCTGAAATCTCTTGAATTCTTGGAAGAATTGGAGTCCTTTTTCAGTGATCAGAAAGACTCTGTTCCTGTCATTCTTGACGGATTCGACTAAGCCTGCTTCTACCAGTTTCTCACATTTGTCTAGTACTGCATAGTGAGATAGGTTGGCTTTGCGAGATATTGCAGATACAATGATTCCATTACGACCGCCATCAGCGGTAACGTCTAAGATATCACCCATGATGCCCATTTCGGACCTGTATTGTTGTTTTGACATGGATTAGTATAATCTCAATTGGTTTATCAGGTACATTTTGAAACTTTATAGCGGAACGCATAGCGGAACGGATGTTTCGTGTTAAAAAAAGAGGAATTTTCAACAAAATTGGCGCGCGGGCACTTTGCCAGAAAAAGTCATTCCTAAAATTGAGAGATTATCTAGTGGTCTTTTTTCTGAAACTTTGATTATTTTTCTAATCTTACAAAATTCAATGAATCGATGTAATTGCCAAGAAATATTCTAGAATTCAGTATATAAGGAACAGAACGATTCGTAGTTGTTCCTAAACTAGTATTTAAAGAAAAACCAAATGATGAAAATTAGAAAAAAGCCTGTTTTTGGCATTATGGTACTTTTGATGCTGGGAGCTTCTCCAATATCTGTGACATACTCATTAGCAGATACGTCAAAAACTGGCCAAGATAAGACACATGAAAATCAATTACATATAGAAAAAAAATGCTCAAAATGAGAAAATTAAAGGGATTTTGACTGAGAATATTGTTATCTGATGAACAAACTTCAAGTTGGACATATGTAACTCATAATGCATATGAGTCAGGAATAGTTCTTTTTGACGGAAAAGTCTCCAAGGAAGAGAGTAAATTTTGGACAATTGTATCAAATAATCCTGCAAAGTCTCAAGAAAATCCATCAATTTCAGAATTAAAGGCAAATTCTAATGATATGATTGAATTATCGAATAAAACTTTCTCAGAAGAAAATTTTAGTTACAAAGTCATTTTTTCAGGAAATAATGCAAATATGATTGAAGAAAATGAATACGTCATTTCCTTGATGAAACTAGGTGTAGATAGTCACTATAAAGAAAATGAGATCCTACATTTTACTGATAAAGACGAATCCTATTCGATATTAATTGAACCTACCAACTTTAATCAAAACTATGTAGATATGATGTAAAATAATGGAGTAATCATCATCAAGAGGTAAAAAATCATTCATAAAGTCAGCTTTGGGTTTCTTAGTAACTTTTTATTCTCAGTTTGAATAGAAAGTGATAAAATGTTTGATAAATTCAAAAAAGGTGAAGGGGCAGAAATGACAGTAGAAGAGAGAGTTGAGGAAAAAATAGACGAGACTTCGGTAGAGACAACAAACGAGACTTCATCATCAAGTGATATTGGCATTGGAGAATTAATGGGCAAACGCGCAAAGCTAGAAGAAGCCATAGATTACGTGGGAGTGATGATTAAGAATCTGAAAGACAAAAGAACCTTGCTTGAAAAAGATATTGAAGATGAATCAGTAGATATTAAAAATCTGAAAGAGAAATTACAGAAAGTTAGTGAATACATAGATGAAGAAAATCAAGGAATTAAAGAATTAGCAAACAAGAGAAAACAGGTAGAAAATGAAGCTGATGAAGTAGGAACTATAATCAATAATTTAAGACAAAAACTTTCAGGAATCGACACCATTATTGAAGATGAAGGTAACAAAGTTAAGAGAATTAAAGAATCACGAGATCAACAATAATTAGAAAGATTTTGTGGTTGTGGTAGAGCCTTGAGTATCAGTTGGAACTGAGGGGAACATCTGACCTGCAGAACTTTCTGCAACAGCGGCAGCTTCTTTTAGAATGCTTTCAGATTCAGCGGTCATAGTTTCATCTGTTCCAAATGCTGCATCTCCTGAGAAGCTTTCTGTCATAAAGCCTCCCAACATCTCTGCCATTTGACCAATTTCTTGTTCAGCTCCTGGCATTACTTTTCCTAGAGAAGATTTTAGATTCTTCATCAATCCCATAGTTGGCATAATTGCAACTACGGTATCACCAAGGTCATTAAATGTAGTTAATCTTAATTCTATTTGTTCTAAGGCTATTCTAGCACTACTTAGAATTTTAGTAACTTTACGCACTTCGGCCAATTCATTGCCCAAAACCTTGCTAGTTTGAGTATCATGATTTTGAGTTGCCTCTACAATTCTCTGAAATAATTTTGCATCTCGATCTTGTAAATTTGTTAACATAGAATCTAATTTTTTAATTTGTAATCGTAGTTTTTTTATTCCATTTTCAACTCTTGGTTTCAGAGCACCTTTAGGTTTTATAGTGTCGTTGATTTTTTCAGTAATCGTAGGTTGTGGCTGTTTTGACCATTTATTCTGTAAGTTAGACACAGAACCTCATATTGGAATTGGTACTTAATTTTAAGTGTAAATTTTCATTAACTGCTCATAAAATTTTGCTAACTAACAAGTCGATTGCTGTTGAAAGGTTTTTGTGAGAGAAAATTAGCCGGTTTGAAAAATTTGCAAATAAAAATTCAAAGAGAAGTTGAATTTCGAATACAAGGAAAAGGAGATTATCAGAAAGCTCTTTTTATGTAAATATTAAATTCGATTATGTGAACAAAAAAATGATAATTATTCCAATTGTCATAATATTTGGAATTATTTTTGTGAGTTTTACAACTGATTCGCCTAAAAAAGGAGAGAATTCTGTGGTATTTCATGTAACACTTGCAGATCCAAGTTTGTATGGAGATGATGGAGTTTACACAGAAAAAATCAACGTTAGTGAGGGCCTATACAAATTTAGATTTGTGCCAAATGGAAGCAGTCCAGAAATTTTATCGATAATGTTGAAAGGGGAAAAGTTTGATTTTCACGGAAATTTTGTGCTTGAAAACACTTTGCATGAAACTGGTATTTCACAATATTACACATGGAATTATGAAGGGGAAAAGGAAATTTTGGTGACCATTGATCAAGAAATTTTGGTGACCATTGATCCTAATGGAAACACGATGGGTTCAGTATCAGTAGACATTATAGAAAATTAATTGGCGTAAACCCCTTTACTGCAGAACTTTGAGAGATTTCCTCTCCTTGTCAGAAAACTCTTTTCCGAACACCATTCTCGTTCTGCGGGGCTACGCAGTTTTAGTCGATAGGAATTATATCCATCGGCATTAAATTATATAGTAACTTTAATTATTTAATATTTTCCATTAATTTTTATATAATTTTCGAAAATTTATTGAAAATTTTTGTGCATCCTTTTAACATGGATCTATAAATTACGAATTCATGCCTAAAAATTATGAAATTAGCAAAGAAAGTTGCACTCATAACTGGAGCAAGCAGAGGAATTGGATTAGCTACGGCAAAAATCTTGGCTGAAAATGGTGCAACAGTAGTGATGACTGCAAAAGACTCTGACAGATTACAAAATTCATCACAAGAAGTTCTTAATTCAATTTGTATTTCTGGAGACATCAAAAATAGTCACGATGTTAAAAATATTGTAAAAAAAACAATTGATGAGTTTGGACGATTGGATATTCTGATTAACAACGCAGGAATCTTTCCAAAAATCAAAAAATTGCATGAAATTGATGACGACGAATGGGAAGAAGTATTAGATGTAAATCTTACCGGACAATTCAAGTTTACAAGAGAAGCCATTCCTCACTTACAAAAAA
Organism: Candidatus Nitrosopumilus sp.; assembly: GCF_965223225.1. Classification (GTDB taxonomy): domain Archaea; phylum Thermoproteota; class Nitrososphaeria; order Nitrososphaerales; family Nitrosopumilaceae; genus Nitrosopumilus. The sequence continues at coordinate 1,672,475 of NZ_CBDCVU010000004.1, read as the reverse complement.
CAGGTGGTTCAATAATCAATATTGCATCAGATGCAGGCCTAAAAGCGTATCCAGGTTTTAACGCTGATGCATACTCTGCAACAAAAGGGGCTTTAATTTTACTAACAAAATGCTGGGCATTAGAATATGCTAACGATAAGATTAGAGTTAATTGTATTTGTCCAGGAGTAGTAGATACAGACATGACAAAATCTTTCCTGAAAACAGAAAAAGACAAAGAATTCATGGATAATGAACACCCAATTGGAAGGATTGGTAAACCTGAAGAAATTGCAAATGCAGTACTTTATTTTGTTTCAGACGAGGCTTCTTGGACCACAGGTGCTATCCTTACAGTAGACGGAGGAGAATCAATAAAATGAATTCACAGGAATTTAATACAGCTCAGGAATAGGAATGATGATGAAAGACAGAAAATCCAAAGCCAAATTGATAATACTTTTAGGAATTATTTGGATAATCATTACATTACCTCTTCCGTGGATAATAAATAATCCCGAAGTTTCAGAATCTCAATTTACCACAATACTTGGAATCATCGGAATTATGACCGTTCCATTTATTGTCCTAGGTGTAGTTTGGACACTAAAACCAGAGCTTACAACATAGGGAATTCATTTGATCTTAATTCCTATAACAAATAAAATTCCAGAGTTAGAGATTGCAGTCAATGCTGCAATAAAAGCAGGAGAGACAATACTAGATATTTACGATGGAAATTTTAGGACAACTACAAAAACTGACGATTCTCCTGTAACTGACGCTGATTTTAAAAGCAATGAAATAATTAAGAAAATCCTTTCTAAAACGAACTATTCTATTTTATCTGAAGAAGATATTGACGATCCAAAACGATTATCAGAAAATACAATATGGGTGATAGATCCTCTTGACGGAACTTCAGACTATATTGACAAAACTGGAGAGTTTACAATAATGATATCATTGATAAAAAATAATGAGCCTATTCTGGGAGTGATTGGTTGGCCCACAGAAAAAACGTTGTTTGTTGCACAAAAAGGAAGTGGAGCATTTAGATATTCAAATAATGAATGGACAAAAATGTCTGTATCAAAAATTTCGGATCTTTCACTCTGTAGAACTGTTGGCTCAAGACATCATCTAACAGATAAAGAAAAAAATTTCATTAAAAAATTAGGCATCGTTAATTTCACAAGTATAGGCAGCTCGCTAAAAGTTGGGAAAATCAGTTCAGGTGAAGCCGATGCATACATTACAACTACAGATAAAATGAAAGAGTGGGACTCAGCTGCATCTCACAGTATTGTTCACGAGGCGGGTGGAAAAATGACAGACATGTTAGGCAATGACATATCGTACAATAACAAAGACGTCTACCATCACAATGGGATACTTGTAACAAATGGATTGTTACATGATAAAATAGTAAGAGAATTTAAAAAATTATAATAGATTTTTATTTTTCAGAAATTCTTTGACCTTATTTGCACTTTCAGAAAGCGATTCGTTCTCAGTATCAACTACTAAATCTGCATTCTCAGGAACTTCATAAGGATCATCAATTCCAGTAAATCCTTTGATCTCTCCTTTTCTGGCCTTTGCATACATACCTTTAACATCTCTTTCTTCACACTTTTCAACTGAACATTTTACATAGCATTCAGCAAATTGATCTCCTGCATCAATGATTTTTCTGGCATTTTCTCTGTTTTCAGCATATGGTGATACTAAAGATACACAGCTTGGAACTCCATGTTTTAGTAGGAGTTTTGCTAAATGGGCTACTTTTTTGTTATGCTCGTCTCGTCCTGCTTTTGAAAAGTCTTTTGGGGAAAACCATTCACGTAATTCGTCTCCATCTAACATTGCTAAATTAGGTATATCTTTTTGTAAATCTTTAACAATTGTGGTCTTTCCTGAACAGGGCAAGCCAGTCATCCAAAGAATAAAGGGTTTCATATCTAAAAATCCAAAACAGCACATAAAGAGCTTACGTTAATTTTTTACCCAAGATTGATTTTCCAGATATTCAATCTCTTTGATCATGTCTTCCATTTTTTTGGAGATACTCATTACAGATTTGAACTGATCATACATGTCATATTCTTCCTCTTTTGAAAGAACTTCCGCTTCTGCCTCATCAAAAAATTTTTCTTCTTTTGTCATATGATCCATAAGATATACAGAATATGTTTTGAGGTACCTAGCTACAGGTTCTCTTGCGTCATCGCCTTCATTCCATTTTTTCAGATATTTTTTAATTTGTAATGCAATTCTTCTAGAGAATTCATGTTCTATTAACAATCCTCTAATTTCTTGTTTTAGATGATCATAGCTTGCAACGCACGGAAAATACGAATCTTCCTCTCTGGAATAATGAATTGAATCCAAGAATTCCTCTATTATTACAGTAATTTTATTAATATCAGATAATGGAATGTCTTTTCCAGTATAAAGTTCTGTGTAACATTTGATAATAATTTTGTCTAAACGTCTAATTTGTTTATGATCCTCACGTAGTGTATCAGTTGCACTCAAGTAAATAACAGGGCATTAAGGTTAACTTAATGTGTATCTAAGATTTTTGCTTTAAATCTAACATTGCAACACGATCTAGTTTAATTTTTATCCATACGTAACTACATTTAGTCATTAATGAACTTCACAATTTTATCCATTTTGAATTTATTAACTGGTCAAACAGGTAATGCGCCCTCATTTGCCGGGTTTGATTCAAGTATAATATTGGATAAAATTGCAGAATTAGAAAGATCCGTAGGAACGCTAGCAATTCAAGATGGTCCAATTGCTTCGGCTCATGTAATATTGCTTGCAGCAGGAGTTGTAATTTTTCTTGGAGTGGCAGGTGAAGCATTTTTTAAAAAAACAGGCATTCCAGATGTAACATTTCTAATGATGTTAGGAGTGATAATAGGACCAGTCTTTGGAATTATTCAACCTGAAGCTGTAATTCAAGTTGTGCCGTATTTTGCTGCGTTGGCACTAATCATTATCATGTTTGATGGTGGATTAAATTTAGACATTAAACATGTCATCAAAACTGCTCATTTTTCAGTTACGTTGGCAATACTCGGATTTATTTTGTCAGTTGTCATAATTACACTTGCGGCACACTTTGTGTTAAATTGGTTATGGCTAGAAAGCATCCTTCTTGGATCTATTGTTGGTGGAAGCAGTTCGGCAATTGTGTTTGGACTTGTGAGAAATATCAAAATATCTGAAGAAACAAAATCAATGTTAAGCTTTGAATCAGCATTAACAGACATCCTAGCTACCATTGTTGCATTTATTTTATTTGAAGCGGTATTAGCAGGTCAATTTGATCTTCAAACTCTTCAAGAAACTTTAGGAAGGGCAATAGTAGTTGGTTTGATACTAGGTTTCGGAGTAGGAGTTCCGTGGATGTATGTTTCTACAAAGCTGGGAAATGCGCAGCATGCCTATATGCTTACGCTAGGAGTGTTGTTTGTTTTATTTTTCTTGGCAAATTCATTTGGAGAATCAGGAGCACTGACAGCCTTGGTGTTTGGTTTAATGTTAGGAAACAAGAATCATTTGTCAAAAATACTCAAATTCAAATTACCTAGGATAGAAACAGATGATCCAACTCATAATCAACTTACATTTTTGGTAAGATCTTTCTTCTTTGTATTTGTTGGTTTAATGGCTAGTTTTGGACAAATTGAATATATCATATTTGGTATTTTAATAACGGTTGCAGTTTATTTTGGAAGATTGTTTGTTGGAAAGATAACACTAACGAAAAGATTTTCTAAATTAGATAGAGCAGTAACAAATTCTATGATACCAAGGGGATTAGCTGCTGCCGTACTTGCAACGTATCCTGTAACTATGGGTCTACCTAATGCAGAAGCATACCCACAGATCATATTTTTTATTATTTTATCATCTGTAATTATAACCACAATTGGTTTAGGAAAATCAAAAAACATACCTCCTCCAGAATCTATGGAGGGAGGATTTGTTAAAAAACCACCTGAAGATTCGTCGCAGAGTTAAAACAAGGATTTGAAAATTAAATTAAATTAAGATTTGAAATTCGTCTTGTTATAGGTCTAGAGAATCTTTTAGACCTTTGTATCTATTTCTTATAGTCACTTCTGTAACATTTGCAGCTTCAGCAATATCACGTTGAGTTTTGTCTTCACTATTTTTTACACATGATAGATACAATGCTGCTGCTGCCAGACCCATCGGATCTTTTCCTGCGGAGACTTCATTTTCCTGAGCTTGTTTTAACACTTTTACTGCATATCGTTTTGTTTTTTCAGCTATTCCAATTCTACTTGCAATTCTTGCAACACATTGAATAGAATCAGTTACAGGCATTTTCAAATCCAGTTCCTTGACTAGTAATCTGTAACACCTTGCAATATCCTTCCTTTTGATATTGGCAGCTTGCTCAACGTCTTTCAAATTTCTTGGAGTTTCAGTATCACGACATGCAGCATAAAGTGCTGATGCCATCAAAGCTGAGATTGAGCGACCTCTAACTAGGCCTTTGTCTAAGGCTTTTCTGTAAATATATGCAGCTTTTTCAATTACTGCATCAGATATAGCTAGTTTGTCTTTTAGTCGGTTTAATTCACTAAATGCTTGCCTAAAATTTCGGTCAACAGGCTCATGTACTTGACTTCTACTATCCCAAGTTCGTAGTCTTTCTATTGTACTTTTCATTGATGCTGTAAGAGGTCTTCCAGAGGCATCCTTGTTTACTGGGTTAATTATCGTTGCAAGTCCCATATCATGCATTGTTAATGAGGTTGGAGCACCTGCTCTAGCTCTATCACCGTGTTCATCTTGTGTGAAAGATCGCCATTCAGGTCCAGATTCCTGTAATTTTTCAGTCATAACAAATCCACATTTTGAACAAAACATTTCTCCAGATTCATTATCAGTTACTAATTTTCCCTGTGCACATCTTGGACACATTTCTTTTGTTTTACTTACCATATACGAATCGAGGATCCTGAGTTGGTTGGTATTTATGAATCAACAACTTTTTTTCCAAAATTTTGAGCCTGATAATAAAACAGAATAAGCATTATCGAGTAATTTAACTAAGAAATATGAACATTTTTTGGATATTTCCAATATTGATTGAACTCCATATTGATTACAAATCCAAAAGACAACATCGTGATTGACAGACTTGCAGAAGGTGGTTCATATGGTGTCAATGGAGACAGTGCAGTTTCAAATAATACAAACTCAGGAATTCATTTTCTAAACCTAAACTATTCACAAATTCTGGTTGCAAATAATGAAGTTCGGATGCCTGAGACTTTTCATGATATTGCAATACCCATTACAATAAAGGATACATTTTCAAAAATAGAAACTAAAACTCCTGTTAAAATTACTTTTCAGATCATAACACCTAACGAAGAAATAAATTCTGAATATAATTTTCCTTTTGAAATCATGGTAAGATATACAGACTATATGAGGATGGAACAGAAGATTCACAAACTGTTTCTATAATTTTAAGGCCTAGAATGTTTATGGAAATAATATAGACTGAGGGATATGTATTGGTTATTTCGTTATTGCGCCATATGTCAGTCTTGGGACTAATAGGAATACCTGCAGGTGTGATAATATCACTGTAGATGAGAAGAAATCAAAATTATAGTAAAAAAGACCAAGAAAGAAAAACTTAAGAATTGATTATATTTTCAATTGTTTTGATATATTTTTCATTATATTCATTAAATAACTGAATTTTATCTTGAGCTAAGGCCATAGCACCAGGTCTGCTATTTACGTGATCTCTTGCATTTGTTTGTTCTTCTAAAATTCTAGCAAGTTCAGTTTGTGATTTTGATTCTAGTTCTTTGGTCAAAATTGAAAATTCTTTTTTGAATATCTCTTTTGTGTCAGGATCTAAAGGAGGTTCTGCTCCAATAATTTCTCTGGTCAAGATTTTACCAAAAACTTTCTTGTCTAATTCAAGCATCATGATAATTAAAAACCAACAGTATTATAAACTCAATTTTTTTAAATCATGCAGGTAATTGCATTGCAATCAAATCTTTTATCTCTTTGAGGATTTCTTTGTTTTTCATGACTTACTGTATAGGTAAATGCAAAAATTACAAAGCACACAAACCAATTGAAATTGGAAGATATGCTGCAGGTCAAAAAAGATGCAATTATTGTGAAATATTTCTAGAATATGATGGGATTTGTTGTCCATGCTGTAAGCGACAATTAAGATGTCTTCCAAGAAGTAGGAAGGGAAAGGAAAAGTATTTAGCTCAAGTAGTAAGATAATAGAAATTTTTGTGAACAGTAGAAACCCTTAACAGAATTGTGATTTGTGAAAAATATCTAATCACGCCTGAAAATTAAAGTTCTATTTATAAGAAATTACTCTTATCACTATTTATGACAATTCCTACTGATGTTGAAGAATTTGTTGAAAAACACATCAAGTTAATGATATCTCAGACAGAGACATATCTTCCATTCATTAAGGTTGCATTTCCTTATTCGAAAAATGTTGCTGATGGAGTGTATAATTTGATCATAGGTAGTGCATTATCAGTATTCGTAAATCAATTTGCTATGAGAATGAAATATCCTACAGAAGAAGATTTTGCAGATTTTGGAAAGATTGCTCTCAAGTATAGAGATCAAGTGGACCAATTTTTCAAGTAGTCAATCAAGTCAGCCTAATTCGCCTAGAAAATGAACAATGTCGTTTGTTACTAATACAGTTCTGTCTTTAGGTATTCGATAAAGTTTTTTTGAACCATTAGATGACTGGACTAGGATTTTTGAGTATGGATCTTTTAATGATTTGTAGAGAATACCTTTGTCTCCAATTGATTGAGACCAATTAGTACCTTGTAAAAAAGAAATTGTTTGAAATTTTATAACTTGATAGGAATAGACCATAATTACTAATTATTAATAATTGCACTCATTAAGGATTTTCCTCCAAGCAGTGCTCCAATAGATAGTCCAATGTTTGTCATAATGTTAACAGCAAATGTTGCATAATGTTTGTTCTCTAGAAGATTAGTCGAGTCAAGTGCAAAGGATGACATCGTAGTTAATGAACCACAAAACCCTATTGCTGCAAAAAGAGAATATCTTCCATCAAGGTTCCATTGTTGTGATAATACAATAAACGCTCCAAGAATAAATGCACCAAGAACGTTAACCAGTAAAACATTAACAGGCAAGGTATTGAAGAGTAATTGAGATTCTGTCATTTTGTATCTCAAAAACGCACCAAGTAGCGAACCTACAGCAAGAAATACAAATTCAATGCCCTTCATCATTTTAAATTAAAAAACGACATTATTAGTTGTATTTAATAAAACTAGTTAGTTGTCAGTTTTTATTCCAATGTTCGGGGGTAATTCTTTAGAATCAATTGGAAAATAGTTGTAAAGAATATTTTTTATTTTCAAAAATTATCAATTTGTAGCCATATTTTTTAAAAGAACAATTATTTTTAAAAGGATTAGGTATTTCTTGATTATTTTTTTAAAATTTCATTATTACGTTACCTTAAACAATTTGTTTTTATTTTAAAATCACCTTCTATTAACAACAGTGTTAGAGAATTATTCTGGCAATTTTAATGTCAAATGTCAATTAGATACATGCAAGAACTATCCTGCAGTTACAGACTTTGAACGAGGAGAAATCGTATGTATGAAGTGTGGATCAATTTTACTGCAGAAAATTTGGGACATGTCATCTGAATCAAATACCTTTTCTCAAGAAAGTTATATGAAATCAACAAGAACAGGTCCAAATATTTCACTAACAATGCATGATAAGGGATTATCTACTGTTATTGGTTCTAACAAAGATTCTTGTGGAATCCCATTATCAAATAAATCAAAATATGAATTCAATAGGTTGCGAAAGTGGGATCAAAGAAGTCAATCTAGAAAAACAGCAAGCTTGAGCAAGGCCTTTACCTTGTTACATGCAATGAAGTCGAAACTTGGCATTCCCAATAATGTTGTGGAAAAAACGGCCTACATTTACAGAAAAGTTGTAAATGCAAAATTAACTAGAGGAAGAACCATGAAGTCTCTGATTTCAGCATCATTATATGCTGCATGTAGAGAAAGTGGGATTCCTAGAACATTAGATGATATTGCAATTGCGGGAAATGTTGAAAAGAAAATACTTTCAAGAGATCTAAGGACCATAATTAAAAAACTTGAATTAAATCTTAATCAATATGACACGACGACGTTTATTTCAAAAATTTCAAATAATTTGAATTTAAAAGAAAAAACAAAACGTGATGCATTTGAAATTTTTTACAATTGTGAAAAAAAGCAGATAACGGCTGGAAAACATCCAGTCGTGCAAGCTGCTGCCGCAATCTATGTTTCTTGTATGATAAATAACGAGAAGATTAGTCAGAGCAAAATTTCAGCTGAGTCAGGAGTAAGTAGTGTAACAATAAGAAATAGAGTAAATTCAATTAGGAAAATTATGAAAATAGCTGATTAAATTATAGAGGTCATATGTTTGCCGAATTGGTGATTGTATTTTCAAGGAATCATATCTTTTAATTTAGTTACAAAATCCATAATCAAGCGAGCTTGTTCTAAAACTATTTTTTGAAATTCCTGCATAGAATGCTTTAGTTCTGTTATTTCGGTTTGTAATCTTAATTGTTCGTCTTTAAGATTTGATATCTCTGTTTGTAAGGCGGCATTTTGTTGCTTTAGTTGAGAATTTTCATTTGTTAATCGTTTTAATTTTTCTGATTCAGTTTCTTTTGGGAATGGATCTGGTACTGGAGTAGGATCTGGTAGTTTGATTGGTTCAGGCTCTGGAGTTGGTTCTGGAATTTGAGGAGGTTCAGGCTCTGGAGCACTGTCTGAGGCGGATACAAAAGAAAAGGAATTTGGTGACAAAATTACAAATGCTAGTAAAAAAATAATTGATGTTCTAGTTCTCATAAAAAAGAATTACAATAATTTGTATATGAACATAATTGTGAATTTCAAAATATGTAGGAACTCTACTGATAGAAATCAGGTTCTTGATTCTTTTTCTGTTTTGGTAGATCTTCCATTACGGCTTGAACAACTTCACTATGGTTATAGGTCAAGTGTCTTAGGAATTTTGCAGATTTATCAGATCTTGTTTCTGCGTCTGCAAATAGCATTTCAGGACTGCTTAACTCTGCCATCATAGTATGGCACTCTTGGCAAGGTTCAAAATCAAGATAAAGCTTCAATGTTTTAGGTCATTTTCCTTAGTATTTAGACTATTTTGTAGATCGAGTAGGCATAAAGCTATTTTTTTGAGGCTAGTTAATCCTATATCTCAAAAGGATTACATGCAAACAAAATTAGTTAGAAATTAGTTTTTAGTTAAGACATTGCATGATCATTCTCAATTAGAGGATGATGATCCATTAAGAACTCATAGTTTACATTTAGATATACCTGAAAACATGATAGCAATCTAATTTGGACTGAAGTTAGGCTTTATAGCATATATTCACCTAGATTGTGGGAAGTACGCCTTGGGCAGAAATAAGAAAAAAATTGTAATCTTAGGTGGAGGTTTTGCGGGTGTTGAGTGCTCAAGACAGTTAGAAGATCAATTCAGGGACAACCCTGAAATTGAATTGGTGATGATCAGTGAAGATAATTTTTTACTGTTTACTCCAATGTTGCCCCAGGTAGCATCTGGAATGATCGAGACAAGGCACATAGTCTTACCCATCAGAACAATATGTCAAAAAACCAAATTCTATGAAGGCCGAATAAAAAATATCGATCCATATGGAAAATTAGTTACAATTTGGGGAACAGGAGACAAACGTAGTGTTTCTATCCATTATGATTTTCTAGTAATTGCTCTTGGCAGTGAGACTAATTTCTTTGGCATGGCAGATGTTGAAAAAAATGCGTACACTATGAAGACGCTTAATGACGCAGTAATGTTAAGAAATAGAGTAATAGATATGTTAGAACAAGCAGAAAATGAGACAAATCCAATTTTACGAAAAAGTTTTCTGAACTTTGTAGTAGTTGGAGGTGGATTTGCAGGTGTTGAGACAGCAGGGGAATTGATGGACTTACTTTTAGACGCACGAAAACATTACCCAACAATATACAAAGAAGATTTGAAAGTTGTGATACTAGAAGCATTGCCAATGATTCTACCTGGTTTTAACCAAGATTTAGCAGAATTTGCAAAGCAGAAAATGATAGAGAGAGGAATTGACATTAGGTTGCGTACAGCTGTTACTAGTTTTGATGGAAACGAAGTCACAATAAAGAAGTTAGATGAGAATCCAAAAAATCCTTCAGATGAATCAAAAATAGACGCAATTAGAACAAAAACTTTGGTTTGGACTGCAGGTGTAACACCTGTTAACACAATAAAGAGATCTCTCTTTAAGACAGATAAAGGAAAAGTCATTATCAATAAATACCTAGAAGTTGCAGATTTTCCTGGTGTTTTTGCAATAGGTGATTGTGCATTATTTTTAGATCCTGAAACAAATAGGCCATTTCCTCCGACTGCTCAAATTGCAGAAGCCCAAGCTAAAACTGCTGCAAAAAATTTGAATGCATTGATTACAAATTCTGAAAAAGAGAAATTTGAATATCATTCAAAAGGTCAAATGGCAATTATTGGAAAGAGAACAGGAATTGCAACTTTTCTTGGAATGAATATTTCTGGATTTTGGGCTTGGCTAATTTGGAGAAACGTCTATCTCTCAAAAATATCAACATTTGATAAGAAAGTGAGAGTATTTTTAGACTGGACCATAGATCTTTTCTTTGACAGAGATATTTCCAGACTGAAACTGATGAAGCATAAAACAGAAAAAGAATACAAAGTGCTCGATGAGGTAGACGATGTTTGGTAAAAAAATATCTTACTTGGATTCTATTTTCTGATCTTGTATACAGCTACAGCTGCTACAGGTAATGCAAAATATATTCCAATATTCATCATGATAACTCCAATACCATAAGATACTATCTCAAACTCTGAATCAATTTCTTCATGATTCAAAATAGAAAGAGTTGAAAGCATCGGCGTGATTAAGAGCTTGACAGTTTCCTTGAATAGAGGGCTTTGACGCTCTAGATCTGCAATTGACGGTGAAAAGGAATAATAGATTTGATTAAATGTAGTCATAAAAGCTAGTCCTGAACTTGTTTGTAGTATTTTTGTATCTCTAATCTCTCTTAATTGTTGTACTTGTGGAGCAAGCTCCGATCCATATGTTGCAGTTGCAATCAAGCATCCACCGTTTTCTTCTTCGGTTGATGCATTATCATCAGTAGGAAATGATTGATTTCCTTTTGAAAGAATCTCAAAAGAATCTACCGTTTCTTCAAATCTTGGAATTTGAGAGTCAAAATCATCTATGCCATTTGCGTATGCTATGGTGTAGGTTTTCTCCACATCATAAATCATGATTTCCTTAAACTTTACATCATATTGTTCGTTATTAGAGGAGAATATTCCTTCTGCATCAATTGCATAAGCATCATTTCCATTAATTGTTATTTTTTCTTGGGAGATTAGACTAAGACTTCCTGATTCAACTGCTTTGTTTAACTGTTCATTTTTTTCAGCAATTAAATCGTCAAAAGTTTTTTCATTGGTTAATTGCACAGTCAAAGAAATGACTGGGTTCATCACACCTACCTTAGGACCAACTGCAACTACATCCGGAGAGTCTTCTTGAAGTTTTTCTCTTTGCTGCAATAACCAACCTTCTGGCACACTTAGAGAAATATCATGTTCATCACTTTCAAATTTTTGGTTGCCAGGAGTCGTAACTGAGGTAGATTGTGTTCGTTCTGGTTCTCTCAAATCTAGTTTGTCGGCAACCTCATTGGCATTTACAATTGTTATTTTTGTGATTTTTACTTTTTCTGTGTCTGTTGGATTGTCTCTGTCTCCGGTTTCAACAGAAGCAATCTTGTCAAGTGTATCAAAACTTTCATCAGTTACAATCCGGCCAAAAACTGTGTATTGTTCATCAAGAAAATTAGAATTGCTGTGAACTATGAAAAATTGAGAACCGGCACTGTTAGGATCAGGCGAGCGTGCCATCGAAACAATTCCTCGATCATGTTTGATGGTGTTAAATTCTGCATTTACTCGGTGTGCTGGTCCTCCCAATCCCCAAGTACTAGGATCACCATCAATTGTGTTTGGGTCACCCCCCTGAATCATAAATCCAGGAATTATTCTGTGGAAGATGGTTCCGTCATAGAATCCAGATTCAGCTAATGTGATAAAATTATCAACATGATTTGGTGCATCGTTTGGAAAGAATTCAATTACCATAGTACCAAGATTTGTTTCTAATACAGCAAGTTTTTCGTCGGATTGAGCTAGTGCATTATGACCAAAAGAAAATAGTGTTATCGAAATTGCCATAACAAGTAATATTTTATTCAACAATGTTTTGCAAAAGGAGTTACTTAAAAGGCAATTGATGGGTTTTTAACAAAGATAAAAAAATTAACCCACATGCAACCTGATGAGAAAATTCAGGCACATTTGGTTTCTGTTTGGAGAGAATCAAAAAAATTCCTATCAATTGGTGGAAGGGAAGGTATGCTAATTTTAACGGACAAACACTTGATGTTCATACATAAAACAAAAGCCAAAATGGCTTGGTGGAAAGCAATTACTCAACGACAGGTAGTAAGTTTCATTAAATCAAAAAATACAATGATCCAGCATGACGGATATGGTGAGAAGGAACTAGAAGTTGATTTGGAAGACGACAGAAACGTAGAATTATCTTTTGATGATATTTCCAGCATTAGTTTTGAAGAAAAGGAATGGGGAAGCCTACTACATCTAGAATATGAAAAGGATGGAAAAGAAGAAAAATTTCAGTTTTCAATAGCGCAAGACTGGGTAAAATATCCTGCAAAGGAACCAATGAAGCACATGAAGGTAGATTGGTCCCCCTTTGTGAAATACATTAAAGACAGACAAAAATTTACAAAATAAATTGGGAAAAATTTATGCTGTTGGAGTTGGACCGGGTTCGCCAAAATATGTTACAGAGATTGTAAAGCAAGTAATCAAAGAGTGTGATATTGTAATAGGCTACAAGTATACGTTAAAAACAATCGAGGAAATAATCAAGGGAAAAGAGATTCATGAAATTACTATGAACGACCAAGAAGAGGCATACCAGAAAGTTCTTCCTAGATTAGGGGATAAGAAATTGGTAATTCCATTTACTGGAGATGTCAATTTCTCAGAGTCAGAAGTAGTAGATAGGTTAATAGAAATTTTTGGTGAAATCGAAATTATTCCGGGGATTAGTGCCATTCAGGTAGTAGCAGCCAAAGCCCAAGTTCCACTTGACAAGTCCAAGGTAATAACAATGCACGTAACAACTCCAATTGAAGATAAAAAGTTAGAAATGCAAAAGGCATTGATTGATGGTTTTAGTGTGATTCTGGTTCCTCGCCCATGGCCAAAACAACCAGACAAACATTTTATGCCATCAGAAATAGCTGCTTACCTTGAATCCAATGGTTTTAACATTGCTTCTATGAAGGTTCATGTTTTTGAGGAATTGACTACAGAAAATGAAACTGTTTTTGAAGGCACTGTTAAGGATTTGAAGGGGAAAGAATTTTCTGATTTGTCCGTAGTGGTTTTCAATCAGGCTAAATTAGATTCATACATGAATTACCGATGGCAATGGGAAAACTAGTTTCCAAAATTTTTTCCCTGTCCAAGAACTAGTTTATCAGAATCTGGAAATACATAAGCTACTATTCTCATCCACGGATAATCAGGATCATACAATCTATAGAATCCGGCATCTTCAAATGTTATGTTTGCTGTTTTTCCTGATATAATTTCTCCTGTAGAGATTCTTCCATCTGCAGTAAAGGGATTATGACGATCACCATAGTTTTCTTTACCGCTAAGAATGCTATGCGACACAACATCGTTGTTCATTATCGTAATGGTAGTACCAGGCTCTACTGAGATTCTGTCAGACGAAAAATACCTTAATCGTGAAAGATCAGAAGGAATTTCTGTAGAACTGGTTTGTTCCCTTATTGAACTAGCGTCAATGTAGCTATTTATCAGACCTTGTGTAGATGAACCCCTAAGAATGTGAATGGTAATGTCTTCTAACTTTTCAGAGGTTTGTGTCACATCAATCTGTGAAAGGTTTGAAAGTTTTGTAGTGTAAATTATCTTGAAAGATTCATCTGGAGTGTTAATCCTTCCTGTAAATCCATACACTGCAGCATCTTTGCTTTCATCAACTAACCTTCCAAAAAAACTAATTGTAGTATCAAACCCTGTTGGTCCTTCAACGTTGCCATTTATCCTTATGTAACGACCCTCACGCAAAAATTTTCCTTCTAAATCAGAAATAACGAATTCCTCATCAGCCAAAGTAACAAATCCATCTTCAATCATAAAGTTAATTGTGCTTCCCCTTTGTTGTTGGGATAACAATCCCATATCAATTTCTGAAATTTCAATAAAGTCTTCAGTAACGGCAAATCCTGAACCTTCCAAAATAAAGGCCTGATTTTCTGAAATCTCAGCATATGATTCATCAACAAAGTATCCTATAGCAAATACAAATAATGAAAACAGAAGTATGGCCTTCTTCATGATACAATTGTTTTTTTTATTAGTTTATAATTTGCTACTAAATTATTTTAGATTAAACCAATAGTTAGTATAAACACAGAATTTATGGCCTTTATTGTCTAGGATGTATAGAAAAAATTATCCTTCTAGTAATCCAAACATTCCTTCTTCTTGAGCCAGTTCTATCATGTAAAATTCAATGTATCCTCCTGCCAGAAGTAGACTGATCATGATTCCTATTTCTATTATTGTTGGTTTGATTTGTGGGTAGACAGAGATTTTTTTAATTATTGCCTGAATTAGAAGAAAACTTCTTGAGATGCCCAGTGAATATGCGGTAAGCTCCATCAATCCAAAAGGAGAAAAGAACAGTATGGAAAGTGGCGGAATTTCTTTTAATTCTGGTGCCGTAGTAGCAATTGAAGCAAAGGCAAATCCTGTTGACCATGCTGAAAAGAGACCCCAAACAATTCCAAACCCTGGAATAAACATGGGCAAGGCGATGGTTGTATTGTGGGCGAATATTCCAAAAGCGTCAATGTCTAAAACCAGCTTTTCAAATTCAGATAAAAACTCCTTTGCGTCTTCCTCATTTACAGTAGACATGGAGCCTATCTGGAATGTAGTAGAAAACAAAATCAAAAAAATGAAAAAAGTTGTTAATCTAGATTTATTCACGTCAAGTTTGTTTTTTGACATTATTTGAGGGTTATAGTTGGGCGCAGATTTAATTAAACCAGAAATTATTTTTTGATATGAAAAAGGAACTGTCCTTTGCATTAAACTATGCATTAAACAAGGGGTTCCAGATTCATCCTGATGCTTTTAAAATACTAGAAAATGTAGATGTTAGGAAATTAGAGAAGATCATAAAGGAAATTGTCAAGGAAAAAACAAAGCAGAAATTATTTCAAATAAGTCAGGACGATTTAGAGGTATACCTAGGAATAAAAGATGATCCTACACTACAATGTGAGGTCAAAGTCATATCGGATCCTACTTCAAAAATCACCACGGGTGAGGGCGTCAAAGGCTATAATGCATTATTTTCCAGCAGATTTAACAAGTTCAAGCGAATAGTTTCAGAACGACCCGAATCAAGGATGCTAAAATCGATAGCTTCAACAAAAACAGCAAAAACTGAGGATGACATGTACGTATGCGGCCTTGTTACTAACAGAGTTTCAGAGAGAAACATTACAAAATTAATTCTAGAAGATCCCTCTGGTTCGTTTGAAGGAATTATTTTTGATAAAGAATTGCAACAGTTGGCAGATACACTACTTAGTGACCAATTTGTAATGGTAAGAATAAGTATTGGAAAAAATTCAGGACTGCTTGTAAAAGATATCATATTGCCTGACATACCTGATCAATCTGGCAATAGGTCAGAAAGTGAGACATATGCTGCGTTTCTTTCAGATCTGCATATAGGCAGTAAATACTTCATGGAACAGGAGTTTACCGAATTTGTGCAATGGTTGTCAAGTCCAGATCCTGTGGCAAAAAAAATAAGATTTATCCTGATAGGAGGAGACGCAGTCGATGGGGTAGGAATTTACCCAAATCAGGACAAAGAGCTTGTCTGTCAAACCATAGAGGAACAATTAGAAAAAATGGAGAGTTTACTTGATAAAATTCCAAAAAATGTCAAGATCATCATTATGCCTGGAAACCACGATCCTGGAAGAAGGGCATTGCCACAGCCTGCCATTCCAAAAAAATACAACTCCAGTTTATGGGAACGTGAAAATGTAGTAATGGTCGGAAATCCAGCCGTTATTTCACTAAATGGTGTCAAGGTTATGATGTTTCACGGACAAAGTATAGACGATATCGTAAAAACAACGCCGGGTCTCAGTTATGACAAGCCAACCACTGTAATGAAACATCTGTTAAAGGCACGACATCTTAGTCCAATTTATGGAAGCCAGACCCCTATTGCACCTGAGATGCAAGACCTGATGGTAATCGAGGACATTCCAGATATCTTTCATGTAGGCCATGTCCATAGGGCCCAGTTAGATATGTACAAGGGGATTTTATTAGTAAACTCTGGTTCTTGGCAAAAACAAACCCCCTTCCAAGCTAGTGTTGGAATGACACCAAATCCAGGTATTGCAATCATGGTTAATCTGAAGACTTTTCAGGTCCTTCATGAAAATTACAACTCAAATTTAGATAATGTCTTGCAAAGTTAGGTCATCTTTGAAGGTCTTTTTTACCATTTCTGAGGAAACTGTCAGTTTGTATTTTTTTGTTCTACCGTGAATTCCTTGATGAACCAACCTTCCTGAAATAATTCCAGAAAGTTCTATCTCACTTAGCATTTGGGTAATTCTTCTTTGCGTTAATTCATCTCGTCCAACCATTTTGCAGAGATTTTTGTAGGATGAGTAAATTTCTCCAGTAGAAGACCCATTGGCCTTCATTATGGCCAATATTACGAGTTTTTCATGTAAAGGATATGATTTTAGAGATGTTTCCTCTTTGTTTTCTTCAATTTTTTGGGATGCCTCCCTAACATGCTCAATTGTAACTTTGTATGATTGCTGTCTCTCTGCAAGCTCTCCGGCAACACGAATCAAATCAATCGCCCTTCTTGCATCCCCATGTTCCCCTCCTGCAAGGGCCGCACAGAGGTTCAATGCAGGCTCTTCAACTGAATTGGCTACAAATGCTTCCTTAATTCGCTCTTCTAGTATCCTCTTTATTTGGTCAACATCATAGTTAGTAAATACAATCTCCTCTTCACCCAGACTGCTAATTACCCTAGGATCTAACTTTTCTTTAAAGGTCAAATCATTTGAGATTCCAACTAATGTTAGGGACCCTTGACTTAGCCTCTCATTTGCCCTTGTTAGTTGATAAAGGATGTCTTTGCCGGTTTTTGAGACTAGTTGAGCCAAATAATCAATTTCATCAATTACGAAAATTGCATTAAGTTTTTTCTCTGTAATATTGTTTAGAATCCTCTTGAAGACCTCACTTATTGCAAGGCCTGTGTTGGGTATTTCTTTTTCGGTTAGGTCTAATTGCCTTCCTAAACTCACCAATAATCCATAAAGAGTTGTTTCTTCTTTTGAATTGGAATAAACAAGTTTGATTGGAAAATTTGATTTTTTTACCCTTTCTTGGATTTTCGAGACAACTTTTTTTACAACAAGAGTTTTGCCGGTTCCGGGTTTTCCATACACCAAAAGATTCGAAGGTCTGGATTGTTTTAGAATTGGAAGTAAGGATTGCGTTACTTGTTCTTGTTCGGAATCTCTATGAAGGATGGTTTCAGGAAGATAGGTAAAATGTAAAATTTCACGATTGGTAATAATTGATTTACCGGTTTCAGCTGCATCAAGTAATCTATCTATTGGGTCAGACATACTCACACACCTTTGTTTCCACTCAATAACATTACAACCATTATCTAAATTATGAGAGTATAGTATAGAATAGTAACTCTAGTTTAGTTTGTAATTAATTATTTTTAGTTAGGTTTTAGGTTTTCAAAAAAAAAAAAAAAAAAATTAAAAAAAAGAGTGGAAACAAAGGTGTGTGGGTTGATCCTAAAAATAAAAAATGAATTAACAAATTGTTAAATTCATGTTAAGGAATATTAAAAAAAGCCCATTTTAACCCCTTTATTTCCATTCCAGGCGTTAAGATAGACGTTAACACTGTTAAAATCAAAGAAATAACCCCTTTATTTCCATTCCAGGCATGAATTTTCCTCAAATTAACCATATTTGAAGGGCCTTGTGTTAATAACAAAATAAAGGCTAGGCGTGACTTACGCAGTCAACATTAACAAAGTACTGTGTTAACAAAATTTCTTGGATCAATTGAACTGTTAACATCAGATCCTCAAGATCCCTGAAATGGCAAAAAAACGAATTCGAATTGATATGGAAGACGCAGATGGCGCCAGGTATGACATAAAGTTAGAGGGTAACGTAACAAGGGAAAAAGTCCTAAAAATCTTTGAAATGATGGACTTGATGAATATTGAAGAAGAAAATGAATCCACAAACATTGATTCTGTAGGCTCAAAAATTTGGCATATTATAGACAAATTCTTCCCTATGGGCAAGTTCACATCAACCAATATTCTCGAGAAATATGAAGACGAATTCAATGAACCAGTAAAACTTAGTGTAATTTCCACATATTTGTCGCGGTTTTCGACAAAAGGGAGGGTTGAAAGAACAAGAACGGGTCGTGAATGGACCTACCAAACCATAAAAATCAGTCAGAAACAGACCTAGAAATTAAGATATCACAATTTTTCTTACGATTAACCTATCCTTACCAAGAATTACTTTCACATATTCACCTTTTTGAACATCCATGTATTTTCTAAATTGCTTTGGGATTGAGATAGTACCTGCTGATGTGATTTTGACTAAAACTTCATTTTCTTGTACTGACATAAATCGATTATAATTTAATAATATATATAATTTAATAATTACTATATATTATAAATTAATATCAAAATTCATTAAATGAGAGAGAAAATTACTTCAGATTGTCAATTTGGTGTATAAAATCTAAAATTTTGTTTGTTATGCAGTTGTAAGTTTTGGTTGAACAGTACCGACTTTCATCTTTCCTTTTTCGGTGATTGAGTAGGTGTAGGGTTTGCTTTCTGTATTTCTTTGAACATAACCATCTTCAAATAATTTCTTCATTAGTCTGGAAGTATGTTCTCTACTTCTTTTTAATGTGATTTGGATGTCACGTGATGTCATATCCTTGTTTGTGATTAATTGTAGCACATAATCAGTTGGATTTGTCACATCAATTTTAGGGATGGTAGAGATATCATCTTGTTTTTCACTCACCTTTTCTGTCAAAACCTCGTCTTTCTCTATCCTTTCTGGTACAACAGAACTATGTTCTTCTTTTTTTGCTAATTTTTCTAAGAATTGCTTTAATTCCAGATTTGGATCCTCTATTTTTTGTTCAATTCCCTGAATTTCTAAGGCATCTAGGCGTATTTTCATATCAATTAATTGCCTTTCATAATATTCCAGACGTTCTGATTCTAGATTTCCTGATACTGAATCTTCATTTTTTATCATTGGACGAATTTTGTAATATGCGTATAATCCACCTACCCCTAAAATAAAGGCCAAAATCACACCTAAAATTATCTTAGGATCAGGAATTTCTACTAACATCACAATTTCTATACCTAGTTTGTGATTTATTGTGATTGAACAATATTATTTCACATTTTAGATTAACAAACTCACATGAAGCGTCACGGTTTTTTCATCCAGTTGAACATTGGTTTGTCACATTACGTCACATATTACACGCCTGACGAATCAACTTGTCAATCACACTAATGACTTCATCCTCTCTTTCTGGGAATATATCACTGTCATTTATCACACGAATCTGGTCTGAAAGCTTTGATATCACATCAATATCATCAGGCAAAAGTATGCCTAGACCGCGTAAAAGTATGATTGAGTAAAACAATGCAATTAATTTCTCTCTTGACTGCCCAACTTGCCTGTAATAGGCTCCTTTTGATATTGAAAAACTAGATTCTAAAAGATCTTTCTGATTTAAAATAATTTCAATTTGTCTCTCGGTAAATAGTGATTTTTTGATAATTTTGCTAATAATATTGTTAAAATTTGATTTTGTAGAGTCCACCATAGCTATACAAATCTGTATACTGCTATTCCAATTAAACTTTAAAGAGTCATCTACAAACGTCTTTTATGACTGGAAATAAAGTTGAATCATTCCTAAAATCAGAATTAGAAAAGAAAAATGCATTATTGTTTGTGTTAATTGATTCAGAAGTGTCAAATTTGGAGGCCTCAAGCAAGCTTGCAAAAGATGTGGAAAAAATTGGTGCATCTGCAATCTTAGTTGGGGGTTCTTCTGCTACTGATCAAATTGAGATGGCAGAGGTGGTCAGGGGAATCAAAAAGGGAATAGAAATTCCGATAATCCTGTTTCCAGGTAATGTTACAGGAGTCGTACCTGATGCTGATGCTATCCTTTTCAGCTCCTTGATGAACTCTGAAAATCCATATTTTATTACTCAAGCTCAGGCTCTAGGCGCTCCAAGCGTTCTTAAATTTGGCCTTGAACCACTTCCTACCGCATATTTGGTGATTGGAGATGGTACATCTGCGTGGTTTGTTGGTTCAGCAAGAGGAATACCTTTTGAAAAACCTAAAATAGCTGCGGCGTATGCATTAGCCGCACAATTCCTAGGCATGAGGTTTGTGTACTTAGAGGCAGGCTCAGGAGCTAAAACTCATGTTACTCCTGAAATGGTTCAAACAGTTAGACGCACTTTTAATGGATTTTTGATTGTAGGTGGAGGAATCAAAGATGTCGAGACTGCTCAAAGTTTAGTACAAGCAGGAGCAGATGCACTAGTTATTGGAACCTTCCTTGAAAAAGGTGGGAGCTTAGAGAAACTAAAAGAAATATCAAAAGCAATTCAAAGAAGCAAGGAGTAGTAACCTACATGTCTGAAAACGACGCAATATCTAGAATCCGCGGTATTAAGATGCCTGATTATTATCTTAATTACTATTCTAATCTATCTGCTGAAACATATTCTATTTTTGAGAATGCGGCAGCAGCAAAAGCAAGTTTGGTTGATTCTTCAGGAATGATTGAACCAAAGATTGCCTTTGACTTGGCCGACAGAGTTTCTAAAATGCACGAGATTGATATTGCCGAACCATTGAGGGAACTACTCAAGATTAACGGAAAAGAACTATCTGCACTTATTCTCTCAAAGGAAATTGCAATGGGCAAATATTCCCTCCCAGATGCTTCATTGGAAGAAAAATTAGATCTAGCTGTACGTGTAGGCCTGGCAATTGTTACTGAGGGAGTGACAATTGCACCTCTACAGGGAATCAATGAAGTAAAAATAAAGAAAAACAAAGATGGTACTGAATATCTTTCTGTTTCCATCGCAGGACCTATGCGATCTGCAGGAGGTACTGAATCTGCGGTAACCATGTTAATTGCAGATCATGTCAGAAAGGCAGTCGGCTTGTCAAAATTTCAGGCAAACTCCTTTGATGATGAAACTGGTAGATTTGTCGAAGAATTACGAATTTATGAACGAGAAGCAAGCAGCTTTCAATTTCATATTCTAGATGAAGATATTGAACATGTTATTTCCAATCTTCCTGTGGAACTAGACGGTGTTGATACAGATCCATATGAGGTAGTAAATCACAAGTCCATGACTCGTATTAAGACTGATCGTGTCAGAGGAGGGGCCTTACGTGTTTTAAATGACGGCCTGATTGGAAGAGCGAAAAAACTACTCAAAAGGATTGAACTGTATAATCTAGATGGCTGGGAGTGGCTAAATGATCTAAAAGGAGCAGTCCAGAAGGGAGACAATCAGGAAGATGCTGCTGCAAAAAGAATGAGAGAGGTGATTACAGGGCGGTCGGTTTTGTCAATGCCCAACAAACTAGGCGGATTTAGGTTACGTTATGGAAGAGCATGCAATACAGGATTTGCTGCAGTTGGACTTCATCCTGTAATTGCAGAAATCCTAGATCATACAATTGCAGTGGGGACACAAATCAAAATTGACATACCTGGAAAAGGAGCCACAGTTGCCTTTGTTGATTCTATTGATACTCCAATTGTTCGACTAAAAAACGGCAATGTAGTTAAGATTAAAGACGTCCAACACGGTCTAGAATTAAAAAATGATATTGAAAAGATTCTCCATTTAGGAGACATCCTGATTTCATTTGGAGACTTTCTTGAAAATAATGCACAATTAGTTCCTTCTGGGTATGTTGAGGAGTTTTGGATTGAAGAATTAAAGCAAAAAATTCAAAAATATGATCCCAATAATCAGCATCTCAAACAATTTTTAGTAAATCCTCCCAAAATCGAGGAAGCATTCAAAATTTCCCTTGATTTCCAAATTCCCCTACACCCTCAGTATCTGTATTTTTGGGATAAAATTTCGTCAGACGAACTCTCTCTACTTTTGCATCCGGAAAGCAAAACTCAAACATTAATCAAATACCCAAAAGACAGGAAAAAAATTCTTGAGAAACTGGGCACTCCCCATAAAGTTGAAGGAAATTCAATTGTCTTAGAAAATCAGGAAGCAATAATTTTCACTAATCTATTATTTGGAAAGAAACCATTATTGGATTCAGATTTTTCAGTACCAAAAATTTTGACAGATTCTAGCGGAATCCAGATCAAAAATAAATTCTCAACATCAGTCGGAGTCAGGATTGGCAGACCAGAAAAAGCTGCACCCAGACAAATGAAACCTCCTACCCATGTACTCTTTCCAATTAGTGATAAAGGAGGTCCTACTCGAGACCTCCTAAAGGCATCCAGAAATGAACACTTCTTCACAAATATCTCAAACAGGCATTGTGACCAATGTGGCGAACCTTCCATTGGCATAAAATGTTCAAACTGTGATCAAAAAACGATAATAACCTACAGATGCTCACGTTGCAGAGATAATCTTGATGATCCTTTCTGTGAAAAGTGTAAAAGAAAAGCCCAAGCGCATTCTCACAAAGAATTTCCACTGAAAAAAAAACTCCTATCTGCTCAGGAAAGAATGGGTCTAAGAGCCCAAGAGCCATTCAAAGGTGTAAAGGAATTAATCAATCAAGACAAGATTGCCGAACCGCTCGAGAAAGGCCTTGTTCGTCAAAATTTTGGACTTACTGTCTTTAAGGATGGAACTGTAAGGTTTGATGCTACAAATTCGCCTCTAACTCAATTCAAACCGTCTTGGATTGGAACGTCAATTGAGAAATTACACGAACTTGGTTATTCACATGATATTGATGGAAATCCCCTTGAAGATCCAGAGCAAACTATAGAGATACGAATGCAAGACGTGATAATTCCACATGAAAGTGGAAACTATCTTGTTTCGGTTTGCAAATACATTGACACTCTATTGGAAAAATTTTATGGCAAGTCAGCATTTTACAGAGTGGATAGCACTGACCAATTAATAGGCCACCTAATTATCGGCTTGGCTCCACATACATCAGTAGGTATAGTTGGAAGAATTATCGGCTACACTGAGACTCATGTTTGTTTTGCAACCCCAAACTGGCATTCGGCCAAAAGAAGAGATGCTGATGGTGATGCAGATTCTATTATGCTTTTGATGGACAGCTTGCTAAATTTCTCTAGACAGTTTCTTTCTGATAGGATAGGCGGACTTATGGATGCTCCATTGCTTGTTCAACCACTTGTTTTGCCGCACGAATCTCAACCACAAGCACATAACCTTGAAGTGACAAGATCACTTCCATTGGAATTTTTTGACTCTACATTACAACAAGTCAAGGCTTCTGATGTAACCTCAGTTGAAATAATCAAATCAAGATTGGAAACAGAACGACAATTTTATGATTATTTATTTACACATAGTACATCTTCATTAATTACTTCTAAATCTAGAAGCGCTTATTCCACACTTGGCTCTATGCTCGATAAATTTGACATGCAAATCCGTAACGCAGAGTTGATTGACGCTGTTGATACATCAGAAATTGTATCAAACGTAATCTCAACACATCTCGTACCTGATATCATGGGAAATCTTCGAGCATATGCAAGACAAAACTTTAGGTGTACGGGTTGTGGAAAGTCATTTAGGCGCATGCCTTTAATCCAGACTTGTGTTTGTGGTCATAAACTAATTCCAACCATAACTAGAGGCTCTGTTGAAAAATATCTTAAACTTGCAAAAAGGCTTGTTGAGAAATATGACGTGAGCAAATACCAACGAGGAAGAATACATGCTCTATCTGATGAAATTGAGTTGGTGTTTGGCAAGAGTCATGGTGACCAAGCACTTCTTACAGATTACGCGTAGTTTATCTTAACTTGACGTATTCATATGCACCTAGTTTACCATCAAAGCAAAACTTGACTTTCTGGTAATTTTTTCTCAAAGCCTTTACTTTAGGCAAAATCTTTTTTGGATCTTTCTTTTCTATGATTACTTGTTTGATAAATGATGCAATTTCTTGCATTTCGTTCTTTTTCATGCCAAGACGTGTAATTTCAGAAACTCCCAATCTGATCCCACCAGGATGAAAATAATTCCTACCCGCCTTGATATCTCCTGGAATCAATTGTCTATTTACTATAATGTTGGCTTTTTCCAAATCAGCTTCGACCTTTCCTCCATCTGAGTAATCAAGAACATTAACGGCAATTTGATGTGATTTTGTAAACCCTCTACTTTCTCCTAATACCTTGAAACCTACATCACTAAGAGCTTCTGCAAATGATTTTGCATTTTTTATTACTTGAGAGGCATAGTCTTTTCCAAATTCTAGTGCTTCTGCAAATGCCACTGCTTTACCTGCCATATGATGAATATGATGACTGCTAGTAAGACCTGGAAATGTAGCCTTTTTAATTGGCTCTTCATGTTCGTCAGAACCTAATACTAATCCTCCTTGAGGTCCAAACAAAGTCTTGTGAGTACTCATCGTCATAGTATCTGCACCCTCACGCAAAGGATCTTGGAATTTTCCACCTGCTATTAGTCCTGCAACGTGTGCTGCATCATAGTTTATGTGCATATCATAACTTTTTAGAAAATCTGACAATTCCTTAACAGGATGTGGGAACAAGAACAGTGATCCACCAAACATTGCCATCTTAGGAAGTCTACTGTCTTTTTTTAGATCCTTGATTTTCTGCTTGGTTTTATCAACATCAACAGTCATTTCTTCAGCATCAAATGGATAGAACTCAATTTCTAATCCATGTACCAAACCAGCTGTTCCAGAATGTTCTTTTTTACCATGTGAAATATGTCCACCAGCTGGAATAGATGGAGCTAACATAATATCTCCTGGATTGGTAAAAGCAGAGTATACTGCAAGATTTGCAACAACTCCTGAAATTGGACGTACATCGACAAATTTTGATTTGTATAGCTTTTTGGCCAATTTCATGCATTCAAACTCAATTTCATCTATGTAGACACATCCTGCATAAACTCGTTCTCCCGGCCATCCTTCTGCATATCTATTTCCAAAATCTGAAATTATTGCCTCTCTTACTGCAGGACTAGGAATGTTTTCACTTGCAATTAATGGAATTGAATTCTCAAACCATTTGTGATGTTCTTTTAATTTCGTGAAAATTTTATTGTAAGATTCTTTATTTTGTGACTTTGCCATGTTCTAAAATTTAATTTTCCCAATTTAAAAACACCGATACTGGATAGATCACACATTTGATTTGGAAGGTATAAAAGGGGAATCTAGAGTTTTTTGATTTATGGGTATGCAAGCTACTTCAAAGGGAAATATGCCAGTTGTATTGCTAAAAGAGGGCGGTTCAGAAACCAAAGGCAGAGATGCACAAAAGAACAACATCGCAGCATCTAAAATTATTGCCGAAATTGTTCATACTAGTCTAGGCCCAAGAGGCATGGATAAGATGCTTGTTGACTCATTAGGAGACGTTACAATTACAAACGATGGTGCTACCATCCTAAAAGAAATTGATGTTCAACACCCAGCAGCAAAAATGCTAGTTGAGATTTCAAAAACAACTGATAATGAGGTAGGAGATGGAACAACTTCTGCAGTTGTTTTGGCTGGTGCCTTACTTGAAAATGCAGAGTCATTAATTGATCAGGATGTTCACCCAACCATTATTGTTGATGGTTATAGAAAAGCAGCAAGAAAGGCAAAACAATTTCTAGAAAGCATTGCAGACACTGTTTCTGCAAACGACAAAAACATTCTAACAAAAATTGCAAAAACATCTATGCAAACAAAATTAGTTAGAAAAGATTCTGATCAACTTGCTGAAATTATTGTTAAGTCTGTCCTAGCTGTTGCAGAAAAGGATGGAGATAGTTTTGATGTTGATATAGATGATATTAAAGTAGAAAAGAAAGCAGGAGGATCCATTAAGGATTCTATGATTATCCAAGGTATTGTATTGGATAAAGAAGTTGTACACGGCGGAATGCCTCGAAAAATTACTGATGCAAAAATTGCATTAATCAATACTGCATTAGAGATCAGCAAAACTGAGACTGATGCAAAAATTAACATTTCAAATCCTCAACAACTCAAGTCATTCCTAGACGAAGAAAACAGGATGCTCAAGACAATGGTTGACAAAGTCATTGGTTCTGGTGCAAATGTTGTCTTATGTCAAAAGGGAATAGATGACATGGCACAACACTATTTGGCTAAAGCAGGAATTGTTGCAGTAAGAAGAATCAAAGAAAGTGATCTGACTAAACTTGCAAAGGCAACTGGAGCAAGAATTGTCACAAATCTAGACGATCTATTTGAAAAAGATCTTGGTGTTGCAGATCTTGTTGAAGAGAGAAAAATTGAGGAAGACAAGTGGGTATTTGTTGAAGGATGTAAACATCCAAAATCTGTTACCCTGCTTTTACGAGGAGGATCTCAGAGAGTGGTAGATGAAGTAGAACGTTCTGTTCACGATGCATTAATGGTTGTAAAAGACGTAATTGAAAACCCATCAATTGTTGCAGGTGGTGGAGCACCAGAAACCTTCGCTGCAACAAAGCTTCGAAACTGGTCAAAATCTTTAGAAGGAAGAGAACAACTTGCTGCAGAAAAATTTGCAGATGCCTTAGAGGCCATACCATTAACACTTGCTGAAAATGCAGGAATGGATCCAATTGATACTCTTACCTTACTTCGTTCAAAACAACAAAAAGGTGAAAAATGGACTGGAATTGATGTCATGAAAAGCAAGATCACTAACATGAAATCAAGTGATATTATCGAACCACTAGCAGTTAAACTTCAGATTGTTTCAGCTTCTGCAGAAGCTGCATGTATGATTCTTCGCATTGATGATGTTATTGCCACTCAAAAATCTGCAGGTGGACCTCCACCAGGAGCAGAGGGTGGAATGCCCGGAATGGGTGGAATGCCCGGAATGGGTGGAATGCCCGGAATGGGTGGAATGCCTGACATGGGCGGCATGATGTAGTAAGCCGTTCTGAAATTTCTTCAAAAGTTTATTTGATAACTACATTTACGCTCTAATGTTGAATGATTCTCCATCTGTTGTTGTACTGAGCTTAAAGTACATCTATCTAGTTGTGTTTTTTGCACTGTTAGCAGGTTTTTTCCATCCAATAATCACAAACACTACTTTTGATCTAGTGGTTGTTGGAGTGTTGGTACTGTTTCTTGGTCTTGCAGGAGGTGTTTTGCTTTATCGGGCCTCTACATCTGAGAAAAGAACAAAAATGTTTTTGGGTGCAGGTTTTGCTTTAATTACAATTTCGTTGTACTTTATTTTCCAGCTTACTGGAAGGGTCTAAACGTCAAAGTAAAGATAGAACTCATGTGGATGTGGCCTGATAGAAATTTCACGCTGATCTCTTCTTTCTAATTCAATTATCTTATCAGTTACATCATTAGTGAAAATAGGATTGAGGAATTTTCTATCACTTTCTAACTCATCTAAAGCCTCACCTAGACTTTTTGGAAGTACTCCTATTCCTCTTTTTGCTCTATCACTTTTTGTCATTTTGAAAATATCATCACGTACTTGGTCTCCAGGATCCAGTTTTTTCTTGATTCCATCCATTCCTGCTGCAGTCACAGCTGCAAAAACAAGATATGGGTTTGAAGAAGGATCAGGTGCTCTGAATTCAAGTCTTTTTAGGTGTGAGTACTCTTTTCCTTTCAGATGTTTTGGAACTCTAACTATTGCTGAACGATTTCCTGAACTCCATGCAATATATGCCGGAGCTTCATATCCTGGGACTAGTCTGTGATATGAGTTTGTGGTTGGATTACATATTGCAGATAATGCTTTGGCATGTTCGACAATTCCACCACAAAAGTAACGTCCTACCTGACTTAATTCAATCTCATCGTTTGGATCATAAAATGCATTTTCCTTTCCTTTCCATAAACTGACATTTACATGCATTCCAGAACCTGAATCCATTGCTATTGGTTTTGGCATCATAGTTGCAACTTTTCCGTATTTCTTTGCAACATTTCTAATTACATACTTGTAAGATTGTGCTGCATCTGCTGCATTTGTCATGTAATCATATTTTATGTCGATTTCACATTGACCTGCTGTTGCAACTTCGTGGTGATGATTATCACATAATATACCGAAATTCCTCTTGAGAATGTTTACACATTCATTCCTGTAAGGAGTAAGTGTATCTGATGGTGTGCTTGGATAGTAACCTTCCTGTAATCCCATTGGATATCCATCTCCTTCTTGACTCCATGGAGCTTCTTTGGATTCTATAGAATATGATTGACCCTTGTATGGTGTTAGGACATCCCAATGTACTTTGTCAAAAACAAAGAACTCTACTTCAGGACCCCACGTGCTAAAATCATATCCTTGTGTTTTGATATATTCCTCAGCTTTTTGAGACAATCCTCTAGGATCTCTTGATAGTCTTCCTCTGCCTTCTCCCCAGTAGACATCACACAAAAGCCTGGCTGTTTTATTTTCAGTCATCCAAGGAATTATTGCAAATGTGTTAGGATCCGGTTTTAACAACAGATCAGAGTCATCAATACTGGTAAATCCTACAATTGATGATCCATCCAATTTGGGTAAGCCATCTCTCATTTGTTCAGGCGTAAACGTATCAGCTGAAATTGTGGTATGATGAAAATGACCGGTAAGACCTGTAAATTGCAAGTCAATAAACTGAATTCCTTCATGTTGAATTCTAGAGAAAACCTCATCAGGCGAATATGTTACTTGTATTGCTTTACCGTGACTTACTTTATAGGGCAATTTTGTACTTCAATCAAACACAAATACATCCATCATTTAAGGATTAGCTAAGAAATGTCCAAATTTAATCAGCTTGACCTAAATTCATTGCATCTAGTCGTTTTACGAGAAACTGAAAATGACTCCATCTTAGAACTAAATGCCAATTTCTACAGAAACCTCTCTGATTTTATTGGAAATCTAAGAAAACAAGAATTTGATGGTGTTGAAAGTAAGATTAAGGACACCATAATTGAAATGGCCGTAGAACTTACCTCATTACTACTCCATATCAGACTGGATAAAATTTCCAAATCCGATAAACTGGAGCTTGGTTATCTGCTAGATGAGGAAAAATTCATTCTGGACTCGCAAGATGAACAGTCAGAACGAATAGAGATGATTCTTTCTGCCACCATTAACGGAAAATCAAAATTTCTTGAATCAATAGCGCAAACTCATAAAACCAGAAAAATCCTTGTAAGATTTCTACAGGAGGTAAATGAGATCGTGGGAGCTGATCTTGAAAAATACGGTCCTTTCAAAACTGAAGATATTGCCACGATACCATATGAAAATGCACAGGCCTTGATTGCAAAAAATATTGCAACAAAGGTACATTGGGAAGATTAGATAGAAATTATACCTTAACCCCTTTGCATGTTGTATGTCCCACACAGGCGTAGATGTAATTGATTTTCTATTCTATACAATTTATCCTGTGATTGGAATTTTTGTTGTAGAAGGAATAAGTAGAATAGTAAAAGCCCCTAAATGGATTAAACTCTGGATTCAAGCAGCTGTCTCAATTGGTTTTGGAGTTTATTATTGGTTCATTTTGCCTGCCCCTCAAAATTTTCCATTAACTGCATTAGTTATGTTTGCACTTGCAATTGCGCTTATCTATCAAGGAAGGCGTGCAAAAATTTCTCCTGATAAAAGCCCATACTGATAAGCTAAAATCTTCCAAAAATACGTCTAAAAATATTTGGCCTGTCTCGCCCACCATCACGTATTACTTTTCTTTCTCCAAATCTCTTTGCTCTTATCTGGCTTAATTTTACACATCTGTGTTCTTCAGGTAGTCTGTGTTCTGAACAAAAAGGATCCTTGCAATAATTGCATTGAAAGGGTAAATCTGTTAAATCGCCACAATAGGCACATTTCTCAGGTTTCACAAAATAATTTATTATTTTTCTTTTAATAAAGTTGCCAATGAATTCTTCAAACTATTCTTAGAAAGGATAAACATTTTTACAATATGAAAATTTAGTTTGAATGTGATTTAGATGATTAAAGATAAAGTGGCAATTGTTACTGGAGCAAGCAGCGGTATTGGTTATGCTACTGCTTTGGCATTATCAAAAGCAGGAGCTAAGGTTGCGATAGGAGCCAGAAGAACTGATAGATTAGAAGATCTTGCAAAAAAGATCACAGATAATGGTGGTGAAGTTTTTTATCAAAAATTAGATGTTACACAAAGATCTGAATGTGAAAATTTTTCTAAAGCGGTTTTAGAAAAATGGGGTTCTATTGACATTCTTGTAAATAATGCAGGTTTGATGCCTTTGAGTTTCTTCAAAAGCCTAAAAGTTGATGAATGGGACAGAATGATTGACGTTAATATCAAAGGTGTATTGTATTGCACTGGTTCTGTGATATCTCACATGAAAGAAAAAAAATCTGGTCATATTGTGAATTTATCATCAGTGGCAGGAAGAATCGTTTTTCCAGCTGGAAGTGTTTACTGTGCAACAAAACATGCAGTTGCAGCGTTTAGTGAAGGATTAAGACAAGAATTTAGTGTACGTTCTAACATTCGGGTTACAAGCATTGAACCAGGAGTAGTTGCCACTGAGCTCAATGATACTATCACTGACGAATCTCTCAAGGGATTTATTGAAAATGCAAAAAAGATGGAAGCCCTACAGGCAGAGGATATTGCCAACGCAATTTTGTATGCAGTAGAATCTCCGTCCCATGTCAATGTTAACGAGGTATTGATAAGACCAACTACCCAAGAACGTTAAGTTGCAAAAAGTTCCACATGTAGTCATTTTGGGAGGTGGCTTTGGAGGCCTTTCTTCTGCTAACGAGTTGAGAAATTCCTTACCCGCAGAAAAACTAGCAATTACTCTGATAGATAAAAAAGATTGGTTCATGGTTGGATTTGCCAAACTATGGATAATGAATGGGACAAGAAAATTTGAAGACTCTGTTGGATCGTTAAACAATCTTTCAAAGAAGGGAATCAATTTTGTCAAAGACGAGGTTCTTTCAATTGATCTAGAAAATAAAACTATTACAACATCGACTAAGAAAATCTCTTATGATTTTTTAATAATCTCTACAGGCTCTGTTTTAGCTCCAGAAAAAATTCCTGGGTTGGTTGAAAATGGATTCAATCTATATGATCATAATCAACTTTCCGAGATAAATCAAAGACTCAATGATATGGAATCTGGAAAGATTGCAATCTCCATAATGGGAATGCCTTACAAGTGCCCGCCTGCACCTTTTGAGGCAAGCTTATTGATCAATTCTATGCTAAAAAAACGTGGAGTGCGAGAAAATGTCGAAATTCACTTTTACAGTCCAGCTCCAACAACTTTACCTGCAGCAGGTCCTCAAGTCAGCAAACAAATCTTTGATCTAGTAAATTCTGAAAAAATCATCTTCCATGATTCATGTAAGATAAAATCAGTTGAATCAAAAAAATTAATTTTTGAAAATGATAGAGAAGAAAGCTTTGATCTGCTCTTGGCAGTACCTCCACATGTTGCCCCCAAAATAATATATGATTCCGGATTGGCAAAAGAACCAGGATTCATTTTGATTAATAGAGATTGTAAGACATCTTATGACAATGTTTTTGCAATAGGTGATGTGACAAGTATGGTAGTGTATGAATCAATGGCAATGCCAAAAGCAGGCGTCTTTGCAGAAGGAGAAGGAATAGCAGTGGCCAAGAATATCATCTCAATGATTCAATCAAAAGAGGAATTTGTACTGTATGACGGAAAAGGTGGATGCTTCATAGAATCCGGTAAAGATACAGCATCAGTAATTGAAGTTGACATGTTCTCAAATCCAAAACCTTCTACTACCTTAACTGAGCAAACACATGAGAACTTGATAAAAAAAGTTGATTTTGAAAAAGAAAGATTATCTAATTGGCTGTAAAGGCTAGTCTGCTTTCTCTTTCTCTTTAGTCATATGTTCTAGTATGGCCCTTACCTCAACGCCCAACTCTTGATTATCTTTTGATAAATTCAGTTTTTCTGGAATGCTATTTTTAAAATCCTCATCTTCCATCTCTATACTTCTTCTTTGTACGCAATCGAGATGATCTTGATCAGTTGCAGAAATCTTCTTACAAACGCTGCAAATCTTCATGATGTTAGGTAGATAATACGACGATTTAATAATTTCATTTTGACTGTCTGGAGTAAGGGATCGTCGTCTAGCTTGGTATGATACTAGTCTGGGGGGCTAGTGGTCGCAGGTTCAAATCCTGCCGGTCCCATACAACTTTAGTGACACAAATAGTCTCACTACGTAATAGAGATATGATAAAACTAGAATCTATTGAAGAAAATTACTAATAAGTACAAAGTTTGGTTTTCTGTATTGGTTGAAGATTTTCAAAAAATTGCAAGTTATTTCCTAGATCTTGCTAGTGAACAGCGTCTTCAAATTATGTCTAATCTTTCAGTAAAACCCTCTGGTGTTACCCAACTTGCAACAAAACTTGACGTAACCGCACAGGAAATCCACAGAAATCTTAGTCGCCTTTCAAAATCAAATCTTGTTCAAAAAGGATTAGAGGAAAAATATGAAATCACTACTCAAGGAAAAATAATGCTTTCACAAATCCCTTTGATCAAATTTCTTTCAAGAAACCAAGAATTCTTTGAAAACCATAACCTACAACCCATCCCATCAAAATTTACAAAGAGACTTGGTGTTTTAGGTTCTACTACTCATATTCGAGGAGTAACCAAAGTTCTGGAAAAATGGGGTTCTATATACAAGAATGCTGAGAATTATGTGTACGATATCATATCAGAATCTCCTCCTGGTTTAATTCAACCTTTAATTGAAAGAATCAAAGATGGTACAGAATACAAGCATATCATCTCAAATAATCTCTTAGAGCCCGAAAATAGAGAAAAAACTTTACAGAAAAGCGGTTATTACAAACTAATCCAAGATGGTCATATCCAAAGACGAATCACAAAAACAATCCATACAATTGTACTGCTAAACGAAAAAGAGGCAGGAGTGATTTTTCCTTCTGTGACAAATGAGCCTGATCTCAAACACATGTTTTACAGCACAAATCCCGCCTTTCATGAATGGTGTGTGGACTATTTTGATTTTATCTGGAAAAAATCCAAAGTACTAAGACGAACATCTAGTTAGAATCTCTGTATTTTGATTCGTATTGTGTTAGTTTCTTTGCTGATGCATTGATTTTTCCAAGTATTTTTTCATTATCTCTACATATTTTCAGACGTTTTTGCTGAATCTGTTTTATTGATGTCTCAGTTAATTCATCCAATCCTGAAAGAGAGATCAAAAGGGTTTGCAGTTTCTTTATGTTTCTTTTTAGTTCCTCAGAATTTTTTTGCTGAATTTGCTTTTCAGATTTTATTTGATCTTTTATGTGGGAATTCTTTTTGGTGTGTGTTTTTTTGTTATTTCTTTTTCTCATTTTTTGCATAGTTTTTGCATTACCATAATTCTTACTCAGTCTTTTCTTTTTTACTCCTAATGGATTTATTCGCACCTTTTTTCTTTTAGGTACACGTAAGTTGTGTCCAATTTTGATTTTAGGTTTTTTTACATTCATAATCCAAAGGAAATAATTTTTGTTTACACTAGATTATGGAATTTACACAATAAAACAGATCATAAGCTATTGTGTTGAAATTAAGCTTTTTTGCTTATGAGAACTAATTAAATTTCCATTCAAACAATGCCTATGCAGAAAAACACCAAGCAAATCCTAGTTCCTTTTGTGGGAAACTATGGAAGTAACAAGGCGTTTTCAAGCATTTTGGATATTGCCAGGAAAGATAACTCAAAAATTCACCTACTTACATGCCTAAAAGAGAGGATCTCTTTTGGTTTCTTTAAATCAAAATCTGATAAAATACACTTGAAAAAACAAAGAGAGAAAGTCATATCAAAAACCACCAAATGGGAAACTCTTGCCAAAAAGTTCAATATTCCAGTAGAAACCAAAGTCGTAAAATGTGATATTGCTTCAAAGACTATCCTTGATTATGCTAAAGAAAACAAGATTGACCTAATTGCAATGACTAAGACTAACCCAAAGTCTCATGTAGACAAAATCCATCTTGAGGAGACAACACGGAACGTCTTTGAGGACTCTCCATGCTCATTTCTTTATTTGCGGTGATGCGATTGACTGATTTTAATCATATTTTAGTTCCATTTGATGGTTCTTCAAACGGATACAACTCAATTGAAATTGCATCAAAGATCGCTGCAGATCGTGGAGGAAAGCTAACTATTCTTCAATTAATTGAAAAAAAATTGCCTAGATTTTTCTTTTTCAAAACTAAAAAAGACAAATTCAATGAGGCAAAAGAAATTAACATCGCAGAAAAAAATGCAGAAAATTTCAGAAAGATTGCAAAAAATATGGTGCAAATGTTGCAATCAAAATTAAAGAAATTGATACAGAACCACATGATCATATCATAGAATTTACAAACAAATCTGATGTTGATCTTGTAGTGATGAATCCCTCAAAAAATATCAATACCAATGAAATTCATGAAAGTATTGTAGACAAAATCTCTAGAAACATAGACTGTTCAATACTGAGGTTACAATGACCTGTTTTCTTCCAGAGTGTCATGTAGATGATCCTTGTAGGATTTGTAGCAAAATGTTTGGTAGACCTACAAAATTCTATGAAGAAATGG
The DNA here is from genome assembly GCF_965223225.1 of Candidatus Nitrosopumilus sp. Taxonomy (GTDB): domain Archaea; phylum Thermoproteota; class Nitrososphaeria; order Nitrososphaerales; family Nitrosopumilaceae; genus Nitrosopumilus. The sequence continues at coordinate 1,637,091 of NZ_CBDCVU010000004.1, read as the reverse complement.
ATGACTAATTTTCAAAATCTTGATCTTTTATAGTTTAAAACGATACTTGTTATTATGAAAAAAGTCACCTCTTTTGGAATAGGCATTATAGTAATTGCAATTGCTGTATTTGGCATGAGTATGAATTTTGATACAGAACCCATTCCTCCTGTGACTCAAAATGATCTAAGAGTTATGATTGATGATTGGATGGATAATCCAGTTGATGATGGTGTGGAGCAACGACTAGAGATAATGAAAGCATTTTACACATTCCAAGAATCAGGCCAGCAATTAACTGATGATCAAGAGGGCAGAGTAATGTTAAACCAGATAAGAAAGATGGTCAGTTTTGATATTCCTAAAGTAGAACTTGATGCAATGAAACAAGAAGTAAGAGAAGAACTAAAAGAACTTGGTTTTAAAATCCAAGGCTAATCATATCCTTGCAACTTCACTCTTGCATTTCTTACATCTGGGTCGTTCTTAGACGATGTTGGCAGCAAGGACAAAACACTCATCGTGTATAATCCACTGATTGCAATATTGACATAACTTCTGTCCTAATTGGCATCTCTTTCCCACCTTTGGCCTTTGTGCTTGAAACTCTATACCCTTTCCTGCACATGATGGGCAAGGGTCAGAGTCTCTTGACATCATGCAACCTCTGGAATCATTGATCCGTTGTTCATGTCAACTAACATGCATATGGAGTGAATTTGCTTATCCAAGTCTATCATGCAATATTGACATTCGAATTTTATTGGTTTTTTACATACAGAACAATTTTGTTTACTTTTTAATTCTAGACCACACTTTCTACAACTCTCTATTCTCAATTTATTTTTCCTCCTTTAATACAGCGAGAACTAGTGAGACAAAACTCACAGTTCTGTAACTTGTCTAGGGTGACAGTTTGTTCTCGCATAGTATAGTTACGTAACTTTCAGAGATATACCCTAGTCAGCTAGATAGCTGACTAGGGATATTTTGTCCCAAACCCTGTCATTAGTTTTAGCTTATTTCCAGCTGGTTTTTTAGTAAATAAGACAATGAATTTTTCATGGGTGACTTGATTGATGAGACTGCAGATTACGTTTTGGAGCTTGCAAGTTCTCAAAGATTGAGTATATTGATTGGACTTCTAACAAAACAATACACCCCAACTGCATTTGCAAAAAGCATAGACTCTACTAAACAAGAAGTTCATAGAAATTTTTCAAGACTAGAAAAAGTTGGATTGGTTAAGAAAAATGTTGGTGGAACATATTCTCTTACCACATTTGGGCAAGTGGTATGCACACAGGTACCATCACTAGTGTTTTTGTCACAAAACAGAAGATACTTTGAGGAACATAATTTTGGGGATATCCCACACAAATTTCAAATGCGTTGTGGACAGCTTGCAAATTCTCAATATGTTAAAGGAGTGACCAAAGTTTTAGAGACCTGGAAATCTATCTACAAAAATTCTCATGAATACATTTATGAGATTCTATCTGAAGTTCCTCTAGATCTGATTGAACCCCTTATAAAACAAGTTAAAAAAGGTGTAAAGTTCAATTACATCTTCTCAGAGTCTGCTGTTGTTCCAAAGGGACGAAAGACATTACTCAAAAAACTTGGATTTGACAAGTTAATGGAAAAGGGACTAGTTGAAAGAAAGATGGAAAAAAATGTCAAAACGGTGGTAGTCTTAAACGAAAAGGAGGCCTGCATAATGTTTCCTACGTTAAATGGAGAGTCAGACATTAGCGAGATGCTATATTCTGATGATCCGATGTTTCATGAATGGTGTCTTGATTATTTTAGATATTGTTGGTATGGGTCTGATGTTTTCAAAGAAAGCAAACTCAAGGAATAGAACTAATTTGAATAGTCTGAGGCTTTCTTAAACTCTTCTTCTTTTTGTGTTCATGATGTACTGTACATTTACAATATGATGAGGAATGGTAAGCTTCCAAGCTTACCTGTAATGATTTGTTTTTACTATAATCTTTGTTTAACTGTGTGTAACTAGTATCATGAAAACACAACAAATCTCAAACTGGGATAAAATGGTTCATGCTCCATTCAAAAAGATCGTAAAATTCGATCTTATCTGCATGGCAATTGGTACAGTAATGGGAATGGGTGCAGGTGCCTACTTTGTTGCTAGCGGAATCTTAGGCTAGCAACACAACTTCTTTTTTATAATATTTCATATAACAAATACAGGAAATACAAATGGTAGTTAAAGATAAGGCTGATCCTAATAACCAATACTTGGTAAACAGTATTTGGCATGCAAGCCATGCATAATTGGTACCAATATAATCACCAAAACCCTCTTAATCCTGTCGGTTCCACACATCTGTGACTAAAACTCACATAAATCTTGAAATCTAAACTGCTTCCCTTAAATTTAGTCATGGTATACCCAAACCATGTTTACCGTTAGTGATAATGCTGAAGAAAACAGTAAATCAAATGAATCCATATGGAAACAAACTCCTTTGCGTGACTTTGGCTCACAATGCATAATGAATAATCATGAATCATGTAATGATAAAAAATGTAAATGCTTGTGTCATTCTAAAAAATAATGTTTAACTTAGAGTTTAGTTCTTTTTTAAAAATTCTCTATTAAAGAAAAAATAAGATAGATTTATTCCTCTATCCATACCTTCTTTGTACCCTTTTGGGTACTAACCCAATGCCCTTCTGTATGATCTTTTATCTTGTGCATGGAAAAGATTATGCTGGGAATTAGAGGCCTGCCTTCTGTTCTAATAGCTTCTATTCCTAATCCTTCTCCTGGTCTCTCAACTGCCATCATGACATTGATAACGTCACCTGCATTAAATGGCATCATAGTCTGATTGACTATTACATCTTTGTCGTCGTTTTCTCTAATTACGGCACGTACAGTGGAGTTTGGAATGTCTTGGTTATTTTTTCGTAACCAAAAATCTACTGCTCCTGGTGCTGTACCTGATTGTCTGCCTACTTGTGGTGCAGCAATCACTACATAAGTTCCTGATTCTGTAATTCTGATGTCTGCTGGATGCTCACTTGAATGCTCTATTCCCGCAATTGCATCATTTTGATCCATAAAAACTGGAACAGGATCTGTTGTTTCTGGTCGTTGGTCTAGGGTACTAATTATCTGTGCAAATTCTACTGTCATCACTTATTATGTTCATAAATACATAAAAACTAGTTGTACTTACATGTGTTCACTTGTAGCTACAAGACTTGTTGTCAAACACAAATGAACACCTATAACCTATGATTGATAATAATATGTTGTTGCGTCTCTCCAGATATTCAAAATTATTGAAAAACAATCCTAATGTCTTTTTCTGTCTAGGTGTTTGTAATGAAATCTGAAATAAATTCTAAATCATCAATTACTCTTTCTTCCCGAATTGATCCTCTTCTATATGAAAGATTGACTGAAGGGGCAAATTCTAAGGGAATAAGTGTGAATTCCTATGTCAATAGCATTTTTAAAAAATATCTGATAAGAGATCGATTTTATGAGGACATGGGACTGGTACCACTCACAAAACGTACCCTAAAGAAAATATTCAGATCAATGGATGATGATACCATCAAACAAATAGCCAAAGATGTTGGAGGTACGGTTCCACAAGAATTAATTTATCTTTCCTATGATCGATTTGATTTTCAAAACTTGATGAAAATGATTGAAATAAGTGATTCTCGCTTTGGCACTGTTAAGTATATTCACAATGATTCTATATACAATATCAACATCTTACATGGTGCATGCCTTAATTTCTCAAAGTTTTTGGCAGAGACACACCAATCTTTGGCAGAACATCTTTCTTTGAAATTTAGTGTAGAGCATCTAGATAACAACATGGTTTGCGTCGAGTTTGAAAAACCAGATTTGAATTAATCTGAAAATAATTCTAAATTGAAAACAATATTGTCATTTTTTAAGATAACTATGCAAATTAGATTATATGTATTTTTTGTTAATTTTTGAAATTTAGTATTAGAGTTTAATCTCTAGTTTTACATGTAACCTTGTTTATGCAAATTATTTTTTATTCTAGATAGAATTAATCTCGCAGGTTGGTGTAGATCTTGACATCAAGTGTATTGTCTTCAAACAAAATTGATACTTTTTGAATTTTACTTTTGTAGGTAAACTCTCTCTTTCCAAGTTCAATTTTACTGGATGAAATCAACACATTTTTTTTGTCTAGTAGACGAAGCTTTCTGTATATTGTTGTGATGGGTACATCTATCTCCTGCGATATTTCCTTTGCTGTTCTAAATTCGTCTTTAATCGTGCCTATAATTTTCCTATTGTCAGAGTCAGAAATTACTCCCAATACCAAATCAGCTCTTTCTTGGTTAATTACATGAGGATTATCACCATGAAAACAAACTAAGGCCACACTTCTTTGGACATTATGTCTGTTTTATTATTTTTCCTTAATTTTTTCCACGTCTTATGGAATCTCAATTTATTGTGACATAGTAATTGATTCAGATTTGATTCAAAATTAAAGCCTAAAAGAACAAAAACCTTCCAAATGCCATAAACAGTTATTATAATTTTAACACCTTCAAGATATCTTCAAAATTTTCTAAGGTTTTTTCTTTTTTGTATTGTTTTAAAGAAGCAATTATCTTATCTTTTGTTGGGTTTTTGTATAATTTTTGTATTTTTTTTGCAATTCCTGATCCAATGAAAATTGCTTGAGTGATCGCAGTTATATTAGATGATCTTCTATTTGTACTAGAACTTTCAAAGTCAATAATGGCATTTTTTGTTTCTCCAACAATCACATGTTTTGAGATATTACTTAATTCCCCATGATCCAGATCTATTTGATCTAACCTATAACAATCCTCTAGAATTTTTTTAATTACAGTCTTCAATTTTTTTACACTCCCTCTTCCTTGTAATCCATCCACCCATTTGCCTATCTTAACACCATCAAGGTATTCCATAACTAGAAAATTCTTACTAACTTCAAACATTTTTGGTCCAACATCAACAGAGTTTGCAAGCTTCAACAACATTGCTTCGCTTTTCATCTCATCTCTTTGCGAATCTATTCTTCTAATTTTTAAAGCAACTTGCTTGTTATTTTTTTTTGCAAGAACTACGACACCTACGTATCCTTTTCCTAATATTGCTAGCTTACCTATTGTAGTGGGACCAGTTAGTGAAATTGACTTAATTCCCAACTTTTCTAGTTCTTTAATTCTTGAATTAAGTTGACGAGTCGTTGCCGTTGGATAGCCAAGTATTTTTGAATATGGTTTCTGATTAAACTTCTTTATCGAAATAAATGACGGATTCATCAGATGAAATCAAGTCATTTACTACCTCCTTAATTGATTTACTCAAATTTCCTCCTCCTTTTGAAATCTTATACCCATTCTCCAGATCTTTTTGAAGGCCTCTTGGTATGCCAGAGTGGAGATTGTTTTTTAAAAATTCCTTCATAAATTTTGACGCATCAGTGTGTTTTCTTTTTTCTAAAGAATTGATTTTTCCATTTTGTCCAACCCAAACCATTTTGTTATTTTCCATGTTCTTTTTGATGAAGTTGTTGGAATCATTTTTCCTGAAAAAACTCGGTCCTTCCTTTTTGTATATTAATGGTATTGTCATTGATTCGAGGAAGAAAAATAAATGTACATTTTCTTTCTCGTCGGTGTGTGCTTTACTTCTAATAACTTTAAAGCCATTTAATTCAAGTTGGGTTCCTAAAGATGTTGTGGATCTTTTAATTTGTCCCCAAATTATATCTGGACTTCGAGTTTTAAATGCAAATTTGATTACCAATAAATTTTCCCAATAATTTTTTGACTTTCTTGTATCTTCTGTTTTAAAAAAATCAACTGTCGGTTTTTCTAAAAATATTCTACTTAAAATTACAAACTTTCCCAAGTTTTCATCAGAAACTGCCGCCGCTAAATTTCTGTCACTATCAATAGGATCAATAATTACAATTGGTGTTTCAAATTTTTTTGAAGTTTTCCCAATAATTTGTCCCTCTTTTATTTCTGAAATTGCTTTTATTACGTTCTCAAAACTACCAAAGTGCCATATCAAAACTTCAGATATGTAACCACTAAATCCTTGCTTAGCAATTTCCGCTCCATAAATTTTGTTTGCTCTCAAAAATGTTTTTAGAATTCTAACATCATTTCTCATTTTTGATGATAAGGATTTTTTCATAAATTTTGTATGATGCGGAGATCTATCCGCGGCACTTTTCCAATCTCCTTTTTCTACATCATAAAAAGGAACTATGTTGATTTTGGTTTTTTCAATTTTAGCTTCTACATAAGGATGTTCAGAATATCTAACATAAGGTTCAAATTTTTTCATCGATTCAAAGCCTACTGTTCTTGAAATTTGTTCGAATTTTTTATTGGAAGTGTTTTTTTTAAATCTGATAAAAATGTCGATGTCTGCATCTTTTGGTAACCACGTATCTTTTGCAAATGACCCCCCAAACTCTAAACCAATCACTTCAGGAAACTTTTCAATTTCCTTTTTGACTAGTCTAAATGTAATATCAGAAATTTTTTTTTTAGATTTTACTTCTGCATTTGTAGGTATTATCGATTTTGAAATTTTTGAAATAACCTGTTTCAATTTTTTGCCTTAACCTCCATTAAATCTGAGTAAATTGGCCCATTTGGCAATAATTTGCTCTTTTTCAACTTGATCCGGTCAACATATAGTCTTCCAAATTCGGCTTTTGCTTCCTTCTCCACTTCCTTCTTTACATCCTTGCCCTTGTTTTTAATTCTAAATATTGTAAGATGAGGTTTGAAGGGTTTGTCTGCATACAAACCGAGAGGTTTTAGTGCATTTTGGACTTTCTCTGCAAGATTAGTCAAATCTCTACCACCATTATCATCTGTCCCAACCCAAATAATTCGGGGGGATTTGGATTTTGGGAAAACCCCAAGTCCCTTCATATTGATAGAAAACGACGAAAATTCTATGTTTTGTAGAGCTAGGATGACTCTTTGAGATAATTCTTCTGAAATCTCGCCTAAAAATTGCAAAGTAAAATGCAAGTTTTCAACTTTGATTGGTTTTGCATCAATAGAAATCTTTGATTGCATCTGTTTTATCGATTGGCAAATTTTATTTTCAGAAATCTCTATTGCCACAAAAACACGCATGAAATTTATTTTGTCATATCTCTATAATAATTTCCGGTACCTTCATAGAATAGTTTGCTTTTTTCCATGTGTTGGATAAGTTGATTGTATGTTTAACAGGGATGCCAGGAGCAGGTAAATCTACCATAGCTGAAGGATTGAAGTCAAAAGGATTTGATACAATTAACATGGGTAATACCGTTAGAGAGGAAGCTAAAAGGAGAAACTTAGAACCATCTAGATCTAATCTTGGTAAACTAATGCTTGATCTTAGGAAAAAAAATGGTCCTGGAGCTGTTGCAGAGTTGATTAAACCAGAAATAGAATCTTCTACTGCAAAAGTAATACTTGTAGATGGAATCAGATCTGATGACGAAATTCAAGTTCTAAAAAAATTTGGTAATGTAAAACTTCTTGCAATTCATGCATCAACTGATACAAGGTTTGGTTTCCTACAAAAAAGAGGAAGGTCAGATGATCCTCAAACAAAAGAACATTTTGAAGAACGCGATAATCGGGAGTTGGGAATTGGAATCAGCAATCCAATTGCATTATCTGATGATGCAATATCCAATACTGGTCTGACAAAAGAAGAGCTAATAGAAAATGCTTTTAAAATTATTCAAAGTTGGATAACATGAGAATCCCTAGCATTGATTGTAAAATTGAGATGTTTAGTAATGTAAATCCATCTGAAAATGAAGAAAAAGTAAGAATCTCGATTTTGAATATTTTCCCATATTCTAAATTTACTTCGAAAAACCCACCACTCAAGGCTGAATCCACAGATATTTCTTCGTTGGAAAAAATTTACGAAGCAATCCATTCAAAGCAATCTCAAAAAGCCTATAAACGAAATCTTGAAAATAATTTAGACAATAATTCAACTTGGTTTTATCTTAACAAGCAGGCTGCATTTGTAAACAAGATCGTTATATGTGATGAATTAGGTGAATCGCCTTTAGGGCCAATTAGGGTAGTGCTAACTTCAAAACAAATTGATCGGCTTGTCGAGTGGTTGATATCATAAAAACATAAAATTTAGCTAACAAAATTAAATTAAATCTGACTATTTTTTTTAGTTTGAATTTAAAATGCATTTTTCTAAAAAATATTCAATGTTCATTAAGATTGGTATCATAGCGGGAATATTGATTTTAGGAGGAATGATTTTTTCTACAGAAATGAATCATCTCTTTCCTACTACTTCGGCAGTTGCAGTTGAGTCTTTAAAAAACGATGTTGAAAATTTGAGTTTACAGGCTACTGATCTTGCAGAGAAAAGAATTGATGAATCTGCTAATAAAATAGTGAATAAGACAAGCAATACCTTAGAAAATGGAATTAATAACGTAGAAAATAAAATTACAAGTGAAATTTATGAAGTTAAAGAATCCTCTCAAAAAATAATACATGAAAAAGTATCTCAGTTTGATCCTCTAGAACCCATTCAAAATTTTTTAAAATCATTTGAATAAAGAATTAACTAAGAATATCAATTCAGACTAAATCTTTTGTTTATTATATATCGTAAAATTAATTTTCTATTGTATTATTTCTAAAGATTGCGGCAAGCTCAGGCAAAGCAGTTGCACTAGAATTTCTAATTACTGCATCCATTTCAGATGACATCTCTGTATTGTTTGGATTAATTTCAATTAATGTTGCATTATTTTGTTTTGCATATATTGGAAGTCTGTTTGCAGGTGATACTACGAGAGATGTGCCTACAACCACCAATAAATCACATTGACTTGCAATAGACATGGCATTATTCCAAATATCTTCTGAGAGAGGTTCTCCAAACCAGACAACATCCGGTCTGAGGATGTTTCCACAAGCGCACCTGGGTGGAATTTCCAAGAATTTCTCGGTTATCTCATCTTTAAAATCACAAACTGAACATTTTGTCTTTACAATGCTTCCATGTAATTCCAATACTTTTGTGTTGCCTGCTCTTTGATGTAGTCCATCTATATTCTGTGTTAGTATTGTAACATCTACATATTTCTCCAATTCTGCAATGGCCTTGTGACCTGCGTTTGGATGGGCCTTGAAGATATTTTCTCTTCGCTGGTTATACCATTCCCAAACCAATCTAGGATTCTCATAAAATGCTTCTATGGTTGCTAATTTCATTACATCGTGATTTCTCCATAATCCATCTTTTCCTCTAAATGTAGGAATACCGCTTTCTTGAGATATGCCTGCTCCTGTCACAAACACGACTCTCTTGGAATCACAAATTCTCTCTCTTATGTCCTCAACCATCTTTCATATCTCAATTTCTAAAAGATCTTTGGCAGTTATTACCGAATTGTGTACTTTTCCTGCCTCAGCTAAATGCTGTGTTTCATCTTTGTAGCGTGCGGAAAAGTGTGTTAAAATCAAATTTTTTACATTTGAGTTTTTTGCTAAAGTTGCCGCTTGCTTGGCAGTTGAATGACATGTATCCAATGCTTTTTGTTTTTCTTCTTCTAGAAAGGTTGAATCAAATACTAAAAAATCACATCCTTCAAAAAATTTTTCTAATTCCTTTGTAGGCATCGTGTCACCAGAAAAACCAATTTTTTTACCTTCTCTTTTTTCTCCCAGTACTTGGCCTGGATTTATTATCTTGTCATTAATTTTTATTTCATTTCCATTTTGTAATTCCTTCCATAATTCTCCTTCCGGTATTCCAAGCTTTTTTGCATTTTCTACACTAAATCTTCCAGGCTTGTCTTTCTCTTCAAATAGATACGAGTATGCTACAATAGAGTGGTTTGCCTTACATGCATAAATTGAAAAAGTGTTATCCTCGAATATCTTACCTTCTTTAATAGTTGTAATCAAAACAGGAAATGATAACCCAAAATTAAGCACTTTGATATTAGCTCCAATAAATTCTTCAATTCCACTTGGTCCAAACACCTCTAATGGTTCTGTTCTATTTCTCATGGTCATAGTTTGCAGTAATCCCAGAATTCCAACACAGTGATCTCCATGAAGATGGGTAACAAACAATTTCATTTTTTTGTTCCATCCTAAACCTGATTTCATGTATGAAATCTGTGCAGCCTCTCCTGCATCAAACATAAGAATTTCTCCTTCCTTTTCTAAACAAATACAGGATAATCCTCTCTTTTCAGTTGGCTGAGCTGCTGAAGTGCCCAAAAACACAATCTTCATCTAATCAAAATCGTCCTAGTCAAGCTTTTATGCCTATAGATCTCGTACTTTTTTATTCCATTTAATTTCAAATCCTCACCTAGTTCTTTTTTATACATAACAGCTATTTTCTTCCTTTTGGGAATTATTGAAAAAAATTTTTTTAGAATTTTTTCGGGTTTATCAGAAACTTTTGAGGCTCTTCCATATGGTAAATCTGTCACTATTCCATCAAACTGTGATCCAATTTTTGATAATTCCTGAAAATCTGATCTTAAAATTTTTGATTTATACCCATTTGTATCAAGATTTAACCTTGATATTTCACACATTTTTTCATCAAAATCTATTCCTATTGCATGAATTCCCATTGATTCTGCCTCTAACAGGGTTGTCCCAGAACCGCAAAAAGGATCACAAATAGTCTCTCCTTTTTTTAATCCTGTCAAATTAATCATTGCTCTTGTAAGCTTCCAATCCAATTCATGAGGATGGTTTTTGATTTTAAGAGGTCTTTTTTGTAATTTCATTTTTTTTGATAATCCAAAAAAATTCTCTTTATCCGTAAAGATAAGATATATTGTAATTTCTGGATCTTCTAACTCTACTTTTGCATGAGTAAATTTGGAAATAATATCCCCCATTGTTTTTTCTAATTCTGTAACGTCAATATTTTGAGATGATAGATTTATTGTTCTACAAACGTATGTATTTGTCCTACTTAGAATTTTGAAGTTCTCTTCATCTAAAAATAGCCCTGACATTTTTCTTAATAATTGTCCTGCTATTTTTACAAATGTAGCTCTCTCTGCTATCTTTTCCCAATTTGTTTTTGATTGTATGATTACTATGTTAGAAATAATTTTTATTTTGCAAAACTTGTCATACATTTTTGCAATTGCAATTAACTCATCAATGGCAAGGTCCAAATAATTTTTTGATACAACAAAAAAACCTTCTGGCATTATTTCAATTCTTTTGAAATTGATTCTGATATGTCCACCAAAGATGTTTTGCCTGGAATAGTATTTGTACTGATTATCTTTGTTACTCCTGCCTTTTTGATCTTCTTTTCAGCATCATCTATCAAAAGGCCGTGTGTACAAGCCACAAATACTCTTTTACAATTATGTTTTTTAAGAAATTGCGTTGCTTTAATTATGCTGCCTCCCGTACTTATCATATCATCTACTAAAATAATGTCTCTTTGTTCTACTTCATCTACGTTTATTGTTTCGATTTTGACTTTTCCTGTTTTTCGATTTCTAGATTTTTCTAATGCTATATAGTCTACACCGTATATCTCAGCAAATTCTTTTGCTCGCTGTTTTCCACCTTGGTCCGGTGACACTACTAAAGGATTTTTTAGGCTCAATTTTTTAAAATATTGGACAAGATCCGGAATAGCTGTGATATTTTTTGTCTTGATAGAAAAATGTCTGAGTCCTAATATACTATGAATATCTACAACAATAATTTTTGATACTCCTACACCTTTGAATAATTTACCTAAAACCTTCATAGTGATAATCTCTCCTGTTAAGAATTCTCTGTCTTGTCTTGCATATCCCATGTATGGAATTACTGCAGTAATATCTGATGACTTTTCTTTTGCTTTTGAAATTAGTGATAAGGTATGAACAAGACTTGTGTCAACAGGTGGATGGATTGAATGTACAACAATCGTCTTGGTTTTTGACAAGTTTCCTTGTAGTGTTATTTTACTTTCTCCGTCAGGAAAAACCCTTACTTCTGATTTGACAAAGTTAGCCTTTAGTCTTTTACATAATTTCTTTGCAAGATCCTCTGAGGAATTTCCAGCAATTATTGAAATTTTATTCAACAAGAAAATGAGATTTAATGGGATTCTTAAGTTTTGAGAAAAATGAAACTATTCGTCTCCTTCTCCACGTCCAATATCTCCAAGTCCAAATTTATCAATAACTTGATCTCTATCTGAATCTAACTTACTAATCTCCTCAAACTCCTTCTTTTCATCTCCTTGATAGATTGTTCTAATTGGCCATGGAATTCTTATATCGTATTTCTTAAATTCTTCATACATTATCATTCTTAGATCTGTTTTTGTTTTGAATTGAGCACCATAATCTCTTACATAAAGCCACATTGAAAAATCAAGTGACGAGTCATTAAACTCATTAAATCTAACAACAGGCTGTGTGACCTCCACATGAAGTTCCTTATCACAACCACAGCTAGGTTTGTTTTTGTCAAGATATGGGCATCTATTTTGTCTAACCAAATGTCTTCCCTTGATATCCACAATCTCTTTCATTCCTCGTTTGCCTACCTTTACCAAAATTGATGCAACTTGTCTGGGATTATTCAAATAAGAAACCCCCACCTTAACAATTGCAGGGACTAATTTGTTTTCCTTGGAGTAATTTACAATTTGGGCATTTACCAATTGTCTAGTTGGAATAACTGCTATTGACTCATGCAATGCATCTCTGATATATGTGACTCTAGGCGTAATTTTGTGTACATAGCCATTGTATCCTGTCTCAAGTTGAACCCTGTCTCCTTCAATGAAAATTTTGTCTTTTCGAATCATAATGTATGCAAAATAATTTTGCATAGTTTCTTGTAAAGCCAAACCTAATCCTATTGAAAATCCTCCTGTTGCTGTTGCAAGTACAATCAAGTCTACTCCCCACCAAGCTAGTGTAGCTAAAATTGTTGCCAAAAAAATTCCTAGTGGAAGAACTTGTTTTGCAGATTTTGGCAGTCCTTCTCTTTTCTTTTTAGCATATCCTGGAGGACGAGAGCTTGGAATTATCGGATCATATCCTTGTTGCCTTTTTTCTTCTCTCCACACATCTATTGGGAAAATTTCATCAGGTTTTGCACCCGGATTTAATTTTCTACCTGATTGGTTATTTCCTGTAACACAATTTTGGAAATATTTGTCATATTTCTTGCGTTCTGATTTCTTCCATTCTTCAAATGGTTTATCTATTAATTTTTCATATCCCCCGATTGGATTTCCTTTTGTAGTCCGGAAATTTTCTAGATATTGTAATCCTTCTTTTGTTTTAATTAAATTATTAAATTCTTCTTCTTCTATGTCTTCTGGAACAATTTTTGGAGGAACCCACTTGTATAATGTGTGAAAAAATTTATCTTTATCATCGCTAAATCCTCTCATTTCAAACCAAGAATCAAAATCATCTTTTTCTAAAATTGATTTTTCTCGTTTAGTAAGTATAATGGGAATAAGATGTGATATTGTGTAACCAATTACTAAAATGTTGAATGTATTGAGAATTTTTGCAAATTGTTCTTGTGCTGATGTTTCAGCATCTAGAGATAATTCTTCGTCAAAAAGAACTCCGGTTTGAATGTAAACATTGATTGTAGTAATTAACGCAATTGCAAAAAATGGCAATACTGCTCTTCGTAAGAATCTGGCAAAATGTGGTCGTTTATAATAGAATTCTTGTGAACCTACCCAAGATGAGAATTTCTTGTATCCAATTGCAATTGCAATAATCCCAATGACCATCATAAAAAAAGCAATTTGAAGCGATTCTGATGATGCTAATAGTTGTGAAACAGTCTCAAATTCTCCAACTGAGATTTGTGATAGTTCTTCTTCTGCCAATATTCATCACTATTCTAATTAAATTCCTCTCCTAGAATACAAACGTTAAGACATATGGTCAGAGTTTATTGAAATTAGAATCAATTTTTTTGCAAATTTAACAGGAAAATTTGAAATTTATGTAAATATGAAGCATGTAACCTTTAACAAGGGTGATGTACTAATAAGTAAATGGCTCAACAAGAATCAATCTGGGATGATTCACCCACTCTAAAATCATATACACTCTCAAATTTTCGTCAACTGCCACAGATCCAAAACCTTTCTGAAGAGACACGATTTGAAATGGAAGTAGTTGGAAATGTTTTACCATTTAAAGCAAATAACTATGTTGTTGAACATCTAATCGATTGGAATAACATACCTAATGATCCAATGTATGTTCTGACTTTTCCACAAAAGGGAATGCTAAAATCAGAGCACTATGAAAAAATGGAATTTGCCCTAAAACAAAATTTTGATAAAAAAGAAATCGCTTCGGTTGCAAACGAAATACGTCTGCAACTAAACCCCCATCCCGCAGGACAAATGGAACTCAATGTTCCTACTCTAAAAGATGGGACCAAATTATATGGAATGCAACATAAATACAAAGAGACATGTCTTTTCTTCCCTAGTCAAAGCCAAACTTGTCATGCATACTGCAGCTTTTGTTTCAGATGGCCACAATTTGTAGGAATGGATGAGATGAAATTTGCAATGCAAGAAGGTGAGCAATTGGTTCAGTATGTTCAAGAACATCCAGAGATTACTGATATTCTATTTACTGGAGGTGACCCAATGATTATGAAGTCAAAAGTATTTGCAAAATATATTGATCTCCTTATTGAGTCAAATCTCCCTAATCTGAAAACAATTAGAATTGGAACAAAATCTTTGTCATACTGGCCATACAAATTTTTGACAGATTCTGACTCACTAGAAATGTTAGACGTCTTCAGAAAGGTAACAGATAATGGATTGCATCTTGCATTTATGGCTCACTTTAATCATTTGAATGAACTATCAACACTATCTGTCAAACAAGCAATAAAAGCTGTTAGAGAAACTGGTGCAGAGATCAGAACCCAATCTCCACTTTTGGCACATATCAATGATGATGCATCAATGTGGGCCCAAATGTGGAATAAACAGGTCCAACTTGGATGTATACCATACTACATGTTCGTTGTTAGAGATACAGGAGCTCAACATTATTTTGGTGTTCCATTAGTAAGAGCTGCTAATATTTTCAAGGAAGCATATTCAAAAGTCAGTGGACTTGCACGTACTGTTCGTGGACCCAGCATGTCTGCAACTCCAGGAAAAGTTCACGTTATGGGAACTACCACCATTAATAATGAAAAACTAATAGTTCTAAGATTTCTACAAGGTAGAAATCCAGCATGGGTAGAAACTCCATTCTTTGCAAAATATGACGAAAATGCAATTTGGTTAGATGACTTGAAACCTGCATTTACAGACAAATTTTTCTTCGAAGACGAGATGGCAAGATTACAGTCTAAAAAATAAAATATTCTCATTCAAATTTTAGAATTTACATGACAATAAGGACAAATCTATCTTACTAAACAACATTAGTAAATCAATCCATTAAAAATATCAGTGAATTCCAATCAGGTCCTAAGTACCATTAAAGAAGAAAATATTTCGTTTATTGATTTTTGGTTTGTAGATATTTTTGGAGAATTGCATAATGTGGGAATGCCCAGTTATGCAATTGATGAAAACAGTTTTGTAAATGGACTAGAAAAATTAGATGCTAGTTCCATCGTAGGATTCAAATCTGTAAACAACTCAGATATGATTTTAATGCCTGATCCTAATTCATTTAAAATTCTCCCAAATGATTATGATCCAGGTAACCGAAAAAACGCAAGAATATTTTGTGATCTCTACGAGGGCAATACAAACAGTCAATCTAGATATAATCGTGATTCAAGAGGAATTGCGCATAAAGCATCTAAAAAACTCAAAGAATTTGGTCTTACTCATACTAACTGGGGACCAGAAATAGAGTTTTTTGTATTTGATACGATTAATGTTTATCCTTCTCCTTATGCTGCTACTCATTCGTATGGAGGCTCTGGTTATTCTATCGAATCTAAAGAATCCCCTTGGGCCAAAGGAAATGTAAGTACTGCAATCGATATCAAAGAAGGATATTATCCATCACAACCCAAAGATACTCTTGAAGGATTTAGAAAAGATGTTTGTGATGATTTGTATAATTATTTTGGAATAAAAATTGAAGCAGAACATCATGAAGTTGCAACTTCTGGTCAATGTGAAATCAATTTAGTTTATGATGAAATGATTTCAATGGCAGATGATGTAATTGCTGTTAAGAACCTAGTTAAGGTCAAAGCAAAAAGGAAAAATAAAGTAGCTACCTTTATGCCAAAACCAATTTTTGGTGATAATGCATCTGCCATGCATACACATCAGAGCTTATGGAATAATGACACCAATGTAATGTATGATGTAAATGATGAACTAGCACAAATGAGTCAAATTGGACGATATTATATTGGAGGAATCCTGTCTCATGCATCTGCACTGTGTGCAATTTCGAATCCTACCACTAATTCTTACAAACGTTTGGTGCCTGGTTTTGAGGCTCCGGTTAATGTCTGTTGGGGATTAGGAAACAGATCGGCTGCAATAAGGGTTCCAATGTATAATCGAAACCAAGAAAAGAGTAAGAGAATAGAATATCGTGTACCAGATCCTACTGCAAACATATACCTTTTAGAAGCCGCTTTATTACTTGCAGGATTAGATGGAATAAAAAATAAAATTGATCCTGGTGACCCTATTGAAGAAAACGTCTACAAACTTTCTTCAGAAAAAAAACATGAATATAAAATTGGATCATTACCTGTCTCGTTAAAGGGAGCACTTGATTCACTGAAAAGTGATTCAAAATTTCTTGAAGAAGTATTTACAAAGGATTTTCTTGACACATATTCTGAACTAAAATACAAGGAGTATACTGCCTTTGCCCAAACTCCTACTGCATGGGAAGTATCAATGTATGCAGATGCCTAGTGTGGTACAAGCATCAAAAAAATATAAAGATTGGATTTAATTATTTGAAATTAAGTAGAACCTTTTTAAAATAATATTTGATTTTTTAATTATTGAAATTTAAAATTTTGATTTTATTGTCATTGATTATTCCAACCACATTTGGAATTGCTTATGGTCATACAGTTGATTCTGTTGGAGAATACAGAGTAGAAATTGGTTGGATGAATGAACCCGTTGTATCCGGAGAGACTAACGCTATTGAATTCTATGTTAGTCCACTAAAACCTGGTGTTGAGTTAAAGGATCAAAAATTTGAGAATGGGATTTCCGGTTTAAAAAAAGCCATTAAAATACAATTAGTATACAAGGAAAATAATATTACACTACCGTTGTCTCCTGATCACAATATTCCAGGAAAATATTATGCCTTTGTCAATCCTACTGTCTCTGGATTCTATCAAGCTAACGTAATTGGAACTATTGAGGATACACCAATTAGCCTATCGATGCATCCTCCAAAGGTAGATGAACGTTCATACATAGAATTTCCAGAACCTTCTGATCTTACTTTAACTCAAATAATTGATGGTCACACTACATTGATTGAAGATATTAATGATCTAAAAGAATCAGTAAATGATCTGGAACAAACAAATCAACAAATGAATATTGGATATTTAGGTGTGGGAATTGGATTAATTGGAATTGCTATTGCAGTGATTGCATTAATCAAATCTAAAAAAAATTAATTATTTTTAATTTCCAAAACCTATGATCAATCTTTGAATAGAACAAAAAACAAACACATTACTTTTATGAAAAAACAGAATACTGACATTGATTATAAAATGACTATAATTTTACAACACTAGTAGTGATAACCTACAAGTATAGGACTTCGAAAGTTAATCTTGTTGGGTTAAAATGGTTGAAAGTAATTATGATATTTTGGGTATAGTTGAAGGTTCAACTGAGAAAGAAATCAGAGATGCATTTAGACGCCTTGCTCTTCAGTATCATGCTGATCGTGGTGGAGAAAACGAGCAATTTATCAAAATTAAGCAAGCCTACGAAGATCTAAAAATTGGAAAAAAATATCCTGAAACAAACATAGAGAAAATAAAAAATTCCAGAGTCTACAGTGGAGATAGCGAAGCAGATGTTAGAAAGAAAAATCAGATCTTAGGCCAACAGCTTTACAAAGAAATGAAAACTGCTGAAGAGTGGGCAGCAGCATTGAATAGAACTAATTCAACTGCTACGCGACTTTTTGGTTCAAAAACTTTGGGTGAAATTGAACTTGAACGAAAAGCAAATGGTGCATTATCTATCAAAGGCAATTTCATGGCAGGAAGCTTATCTTATGATGGACCAATTATTATGCAAGGCAGTATTACTAGTCCATCTTGGACTGAAGAATTCAGAACAAACATACACTTGACTAAAGGAGACTTTAAGTTCATTAATCCAATCGAAAATAAATACAAAATTGAAAATGGAGCAAAAATTCTTGTAGACAACGGGGATGTAGTGGTTGGAAATATTTTTGGAAGAAAATTTCGAGTTGAAGATCCTGAAGGAAGAGTTGGAGTTTTTCAAATCCAAGAACACAGAACATCCGTCTCAGCTCCAAATGGGAAAATTATTGCCGAAAATGTAGCAAACACTGTTTCACTTGATGCTGATACTGTGATTGTACTTAATGTTGAAGATGACGTGAGAATATCTGCTCGTGAAATTTTATTTTATGGAGGAAAATTAACCTATGATTCTGTTATTGAATTAAAAGAAGGAGGTTCAATTAGATTCTTTGAGAAATTTTCAATTCAGGGTTTAAGTGGAGATGCCATTATCAAACTAGAAAATGGAAAACAAATCCGACTGTTCGATGTTAAAACAAAAAAAATTAAAGATCTTTCAGATGAATTTGTAGCCAACAAAGAAAGTTATGGAAAAGATGCTACCATGGTAGGCAATGGTTTTACCGTTACCTATGATATGTTAAACAATTTATCAAAAAAATCACCTAAGAAACAAAAAACAGGCTGGGTATCTAGATTTGGTTTTTCTAGAGACTAGTCTTTTTGAATATTTCTTGAAACTACGTATCCCGCATAACCATGCTCAGGAGAAATCATCTCGCTTTCTATTCTCTTAAAAGAATAATCATCTAAATCCTTGATCGTATCGTAAAAGTCTTGTCCGATAATCACTCCGTTTGCAGGTGCACCTCGATTGATTTTTGCGCATCTGTTAACAGTAGTTCCAAAAATATCATTGACTGAAGATGTTGAGGTTTTAGCTATTCTGACAATTCCATATGTTGCGCTTATCCTATAGTCTAAAAGTGGAAGATTCTGCTCTTCCAATTTTTTAACAATATCCTCATGAGCATCACCTAAGGCCAAACAACAATCAAGACATTTTTTTAAACCAATTTGTTCTTTTATGTCATCAACAACAAAATAGAAAAGTAATGCATCTCCAATATTTTTTACTATGATGCCTTCAAATTTTTTGATTATGGCTCCAATAGAATTCAAAAAGATCTTGTAAAATTCACTTGTTTCAGAATCTGTCAAGTTTGCACAAATTTTTGTCGAATTCATAATGTCAATCATTCCAACACCATATTTCTCGCTATGATCTGAAAATTGTAATAAAATATCTTCTTGTTGTTTGATTACATCTTCCTGCTCCTTTATCTCTATTAACGAGTCTTGCAGCTTTTGTGCCATAGAGTCAAACGCATGTGAAAGCTCTCCAATTTCATCACGTGTATTGATGTTTGTTCTAACTTCAAAATTTCCACTTGAAATATTATTTGCTGCATTTTTTAATTTAATAATAGGTCTAGAAAGAGATTTTGATATTACAAAAGCTACAAACCCCATGCCCATTGTAATTGCTAATCCTGTGTACAGTATTCTTTCTCGCAAAGTTTCCATTGGCTTTTCAACTTCGGCTTTATCGATTTCTGCTAGCAAGACAATTTCTAAATCAGGTGCACAATATGATGATCCATAAATTGGGGAGTTACGATATCCATCATAAAATCCATGATAATCTTTTCCTTCGTCAAAACATTTTTGCACAGCTACAGTATCAACTTCTTGCTGGAATATTGCATCTTTCATAAATCTTGAATCTGATAACATTAACAATTTGTCGTTAACAATATACACTTCACCAGTTTCGCCTAATCCACTTCTATTTAGTAAAATATTGTCTATAGCTGCTGTTCTCATTCTTGAAATTATTACTCCAATTGGTTCTTCTTCTTTTTTATCGTCTTCAGCAAATACTGGTGAAACCACAATCATTTTTTTGCCTGAACCCCCTGATTCAAATTCTATGAATGATCCCTGTAATCCCCTTTGAAACAATGGATCATTTATGTAGTTTTCATTTTTGAATCCACTAAGAGAAAAAAACGGCTTCCCGTTGGCACCAATTATTTTTACATCTTCAAATCCAATCGAAAATCCGATCAATTCTTGAAATGCCTGTACCTGGATGAGAAAATCCCTTCTGTTCACTTCTGTACTTTCTCTTTGTTCCTCTTCTGGAGTTTCGTTAATTTTTAAAATTAATTGTTGTATCATAGGATCATTGGCAAGAATATTGTTTTGCTCAATCCTTGCCTCAAAAAGTAATCTTAATGTTTCTCCCCTTACTGTTGATTCTCCTAAAAGCTGCTCTCCCGCCCTCTGTATTAAAATTTGATCTGCATAATTAAAGCTGAGATATCCTATAATTGAAAGTGCAATCACAGATACTAACATTACTAAAAAAATCAGCTTTTTATCAAGATTAAATGAAATCTCCAATCTAATTCTCATCCATTTTATCTGAATATCAAGGCTTCTAGTAATTTTCTGCGTTTTTTCTTAAAACACTCTATTGAGACCTCATTCAAAGTTGAGAATAATATCATCCATTTAATTATAAAATTTTATTCCTTGTTCATATGCATTTCATTATTCTATTTTTATTGCTGAGTATTTTGATATCCGTAGAAAGTGTATATGGTGAAGAATACATTGTTGATATTCCATTTGGGGCTTATAATCCTGAACTAAACACTCCTGCTGAAATATGGTATAATCCACCACAAATGTACATCTCTGTTGGTGATACCATCACCTGGTATAATGACGATAAGGAAGGTCACACTGTTACTAGTGGAGAAGGTTCAGGTAGGTTTGGATGGATGAGTGATAATTTTGGCACCCCTGATGACTACTTTGATAGTGGAAGTTTTAGGCCTGGAGAATCATGGACATTTACTTTTGAAGAGTCTGGAACTTTTTCCTATTATTGTACAATTCACCCATGGATGGAAGGGGTTGTAATTGTTGAAAAAAAAATCCCAGATTATCCACATGATGCAACTGGTAAAAAAATAGAATTTCCTCTTTTAGTATATACCCCAGATCAAAATATTGAAGTTAATCTAACTTGGGATCCACAAGTTATCAAAACTCATGAGAAAATACAGTTTGTATATCAGTTCTATGATCCACAAACAAACTCTAATCTTGCAGAAATGAAGTACAATTTCATTATATTCCAAAATGGTGTTGAAATTTTTCACGATGAAGGTCTAAGTCAAATTGGTGGCGATTATCGGAATTTTATTTTCAGCGAATCGGGTTCTATTATAATTAGAATTGAGGGAATTCAATCACCGTCAATTTTAGCAGAAGAAAGTGTAACTGTATTTGGCGATGTCCAAAACAGTGAACAAAGATCGGTCGACTTTACTGCTGTAGTATATGATAATCCTGAAAAAACTACTCATGAAGTATACCATACTAAGCCAGCTCAAAGACTTACGCTTTACTACGAATTAATGCTATTCATTATCTTAATTCCTGCAGTGATGTTTATTGGGGCTTTACTCTGGTTAAAGAAAAAACCATCTGTAAATGAAGGCAGGCCTGGAGCAGTAAAAATCTAAAATAATAAAAAGAAATTAAAAAAATGATTGAACTAATCTAATCGATTAATTCGGTCCAACCTTTTACGAAGACTGAGTTCTTGTAGAGTGGAACTGGTTGTCCAACAGTAAAGTCCATTGGTCTCATCCAAAAGATTGCTTTTGTTGGGCATACACCAATGCATGCACCATCAGAAATACATCTCTCTGGGTAAAAGACAAATGCTTTACCTCTCTTCCAGCCTTCAACTGGTTTTACTCTAAGGACATCTGGACCTAATGTTGTACAGATTTCTACACATAGTGCACATCCAATACACATTTGTTCGCTGATGTCTGGAATAATTCCTACTGGCATAACAAAATTAAATCCAAATTCGATCTTAATATAATTTGCCTAGAATTATGAGCTTATAACGCCGTTTCGAATTTTATAACGCCGTTTCACAATTTGATCGCTTAGAGGTTGATTTCTCGATAGTTGCTTAGATCTGATATTTTTTTAAAATTCTGTTCTTTTCATCAATATTAGTAATCAATAGTTTATTTTCAATTTTATTAAGCAAAAATAACCCTGATTCTTTTATTCCTACAAATTTTTTTCCTCCCGGTGTAGTAACCCAAGTATCGTTGTCTTTTCTTCTCGCTGTTGATGTTACTATGATTGTTGAACCTGTTTTTTTTGCAATTGACGCAAGTAACATTATACAAGAATTAATGAATTTTGCAGAATCATATTTATCGTTTAGAATATTGTAAAACCCATTTAGGGAGTCAATTATTACTAAACTTTTTTTTAAGGATATTTTGGCTAATATATCTGATATTCCTCGTTTTAAGTTTCCTTCATTGGGATTAAGAATTGTAATGTTGCCTTTTTTCTTAATGATTCCAGAGTTTACATATCCAGTCAAAAGTAAATCCAGATCTATTACAATCACAATATCCCCTACAGAATTGATTAATTTATTCAAAAATTCTACTTTGTAAAATGGTTCTGAACATAATATTGTATTTTGAATTTGTTTCTTGAATTCTTCACGTATGTTTATTAGGTTATTATCTAAAATCAGCTCAGAACTTTTATCCAACGTCAATATAGCTTTTTACGTATATAATAATGAATTTAGCGTCAAAAGATATCTCATCAGATTTTCCTACCTCAAAAAAGATTTACCTCAATAATGCATCTGTATCACTCATGCCTTATCAAAGCATTAAAGACATGAGTGATTTTTTATTACGGTACAATTCTATGGGTCCTGATTCTAAAGAATCTGAAAATCTTATTGTTGAAAAGCTTAGAGATATAAGAAAACTAGTTGCAAAACTTATCTCTTGTCAGCCTGATGAAATTGTTCTTACTCAAAGCACCACTGATGGAATTAATATTGTTGCAAATGGATTGTCTTTTGAAAAAAATTCGAATATTATTATTCGTGGTATGACACATGAACACCATTCAAATTTTTATCCATGGTTAAAACTTAAGAATAAAACCTTGATCAAAAGTTTACCTATTGATAAAGACGGATTTTTTAAAACAGATGATCTAGAATCTTTTATTGACACTAACACTAGATTGGTATCAATCAGTCATGCATTGTATAACACTGGCTCAATAATGCCTGTTGAATCAATTTCTAAAATCCTTAAAGACAAAATTCCATTTTTTATTGATGCCGCACAAACCATTGGATGTATAGGCGATATTGACATGTCAAAAATTAACTGTAATTTTATGTCGTTTAACGGTTCTAAATGGCTGTGTGGTCCTATGGGTACTGGTTTATTTTATTGTAATAGGAAGTCTAGCGAACTCTTAGAACCGTCTACAATCGGAGGAGAATCTGCAATCATTTATGATGACACAAATTTAGCATTTAAAGAATTACCGGACAAGTTTCAAACTGGATTTCGAAATTATGTTGGAATGATCGGATTAGAATCCTCTATAAAATATTTAATTAATTTTGGTATGAATAACATAAGAAAGAAAAACCAACATTTGTCAAATCTTTTTAGAGAAGAATTATCTAAAATACCTAAAATAATTTTGTATGGACCAGATAATCCAAACAAGAGGACTAGTATAGTCTCTTTTAATCTAAAGGGATATGATCCTCAACAAATTGTTGACAAACTTGAAGAAAAAAATATTATTTTAGCAGTAAGAGAAATTTTCAAAACAAAACTTGTACGAGCCTCTCCTCATTTCTTTAACACAGAATCCGAAATCTTTCAAGTAATTAACGAAATTAAGAAGCTATAGATTTTCTTGCTCTTCTATTACCATCATTGTTAAAGTTGATTGAACCTTGCTGATCTTTCTAACATTGTTGGTAATAATAGCACGTAATTTCTCTGCATCATCAGATGATAGTTTTAGTACAATATCATATACGCCATAAACTCCTTGAACTTCATAAGTGATTTTCTCTTTATCTAGAATCTGTTTTACCTCTGTAATTATCGACTCATCTGATCCCAAATCAGAATTTAATAAAACATATGCAGTTGGCACACGAGTTTTTTAATGAATTAGTATTTAACTTTTCATAGTTCAAAATTGATTAATTACTATCAGATGTTACTAGTATGCATTCAATAGATCTCACTCTAACCATATCTGGGAGTACTCCATCTTTTCCAGATTCTCCAAAAACACAGTTAATCTCTTGGTCAAACATTAAAGAAGATGGTTACAATATGGAATTGTTATTTTTTAGCTCTCATACTGGAACTCATATTGATGCTCCATTTCATTTTGTTAGGAATGGGTTAAAAATTAATCAAATTCCACTTGATAGACTAATTGGAAAAGGTATACTTGTTAAAATACATAAACCAAAAAACACAGCGATAACAAAATCAGACATTCTCTTATTTGAAAAGAACCATGGGATTATTCCAAGCAACTCTTCTGTATTCTTTATTTCCGGATGGATAAAAAACTTACAAAAAAAAAATTATTTTAAAGAAAATCCAGGCTTGTCAGTATCTGCTGCAAAGTATTTAGCTTCAAAAAAAATTAATCTGGTTGGTATAGATTCACCAAGCATAGATCTAGGAAAAGATATCTCATTTAGAGTTCATAATGAGTTGTCTCAAAACAATATTTTGATTGTAGAGAACTTGATAAATTTAGATAAAATTAATTCACTAACTTTTGATTTTTCAATTCTTCCTCTTAAACTAAAAGATGCAACGGGTTCTCCAGTTAGAGCAGTTGCATTCTGTAATTAGCAATTCGTAATGCTAAAAATATAGCTTATCTCAATATTTTTTATGAGTAAGCCAGGAAATTTATGGAGAAAAGTTCACGGAAAAATAACAAAAAAACCTACAAACTTTTCTTGGGTTATTGAAGAAAAATTAGCAGGTTCAGGAATTCCTACTACATTTGATGAATTCACTTGGATCAGAAATCAAGGGGTAAGTTCCATTGTTACAATGACTGAAAATTCTCTTCCTGAAAATTGGACAAAAGACATTGATTATCTCCATGTACCAACACCAGATCTCACTGCTCCTGATATGGAGAAAATTGAACTAGCTGTAGACTTTATCCAAGAACAAATAAAAAATAATCAATCAGTAATGGTTCATTGTGCTGCTGGAATGGGTAGGGCAGGAACGATTTTGGCATGTTATCTTGTGAAATACAAAAAATTTTCCGCTGATTCGGCAATAGAGAAAATTAGAAGTGAAAGACCTGGATCAATTCAATCTGAAGTACAAGAATTAGCAATTGGATTTTTTGAAAAACACGTGAAAAATTAGTTCAGATAAATTCTGATACTAGTTTTCCATCAACAACTTTAATTTTTAAAATTTTATTCTCTTGAAAAGTCAAGGTTATTCCTCCTTCCGAATTTGGGTCTTCTACTTTTACAAGTTCAATCATTTTTATTGCGTCAAATTTTTCCATTCATCTCACCTATTCTGGAATTGATACTGTCTCAATTTTTCCATCAACTACTTTGATAAACAAAAATCTGTTGTCTTTAAAGATAAAGGTTATTCCTCCTTCTTTATCTGGCTCTTCCACTTCTAATACTGGTTGTCCTAATAGACCGTCATATTTTGCCATATTCTATTCCTCAAAAAAGTTCTTTATATCCCTAATTGATGTTGACCTCAATTTCGCTAGAATTATTTTTAATATTACCTGGTTCTGTGTAATCATGTTTCTGCCAGGATGCAAAAACTTCGGCCGTTACCTTATGTGTTCCACTTCCTAGATCTGAGGCCTTGAATGCAAACTTTTCATTAAAATCAAATAGCTCTTTTCTAACATCTTCTTCTGAAAGTTTAATGAATGGTTCAAAATTTTTGGCTACTTGAACCCATATTCGTCTATCCTTCATAGGATTAACTAACTTTGGATTTCTTGTCCAAAATATTGAGGCTTTTCTATAGGTGTCTATAGTCCTGCCAAGCTCCTTTTTTCTGAAACCTCCTGACATCAATTTTACGCCATATTTCAGTTTGAAGGAAACATCATTGTTGTTGTATGCTTTTGTCCAATTAGCCTCATTGAACGCATTTCTAAGGTCACCTTCAATTGAAAATTGAACATTAATCTCAACTGTATCATCTAGGGAGTATTTGTCATTTGATTTTACTAGTTCTATTTGTGAAATCTTACTTTCTGCCATTCTAACCGCTCATAATGATTTATATCCACAATAAGTTCTTTTTCCGAATACATGAAGGCCAAAGTGATCAGCTCTGAACCAAAAGAAATCAACCTCTCAGTCACTGAGACTGATATAGGAATTTTATATATTATCCAACATGAACTCCTGAAGGCTTCAAATATTGAGTTTGCAGGCGTTATCGTAAAACATCCTCTAACGAACGAATGCTGGATGAGAATTAATTCCAGCGGAAAACCTCTAGGGGAAATTGACAAAGCCACCGACTCTGCCATTAAGCAAGCAGAAGAGTTAAAACAATTGTTTAATTCTAAAATCAAGGTAAATTAGATTGAAGTTTTGCCCCAAATGCGAGGTTAAATTAAAAAAGAATAACTCAGAGTTAGAATGTCCTAAATGTGGGTATACTGAAGGACAGAAGATTGTCGAAGAAAAAAAAAGTGTTGTTGAAGAATCTCCCAACAATGAATTTAATGTATTTGAAGGCAATGAAGGGGAAGAATCCTTACCAACAATAAAAATTGAATGTGAAAAATGTGGACACAATGAAGCAGTGTGGTGGATGCTACAAACAAGAAGTGCTGATGAACCAACGACTCAATTTTATCGCTGTACAAAATGTAAATACACTTGGCGTAATTACGCATAACGTTTAACTTGAACTGAGAGTGAAGTAAGTTAATTTGACTTTTGGAGCAAAAACAAGCGGTTCAGACGACTTGAAAGCAATAATTTCAGCAATCTCTACATTGGTTGAAGAAGCTACTTTTGTCGCAACTGCAGAAGGAATAACTTTTAGAGGAATGGATCCATCTCATGTAGCTCTTATTGACATTTCATGGCCTAATTCTGCCTTTGAAAAATATGAATGCGATAGTGATATTAAATTTGGAGTTAGAATTGACGAATTTTCAAAACTCATTAAGCGAGCAGAAAAAAAAGATAGTATCGAGATAGGTATATCTGATCAAAATATGTTGCTTGTAACAGTTGGAAAAAATAAAAAATACAAAATGCGTCTAATTGAAAGTTCTGCAACTGACACTCCGTTGCCAAAGATTCCATACAACTCAAAGATTATACTTTCTTCTTCCAAATTTGACAAGATTCTTGGCGATGTACAAGTTGTATCTGATTATTTAACAATCAATACATCTGGTTCTAATGCAAATTTTTCAGGCAAAGGTGATTCTGGTGAAGTCACAATTGATCTAGAAAAAGATGATGATAACATTGAAGAGATTACTTCGCAAGAAGACAGTACTGGTACCTACAGCCTTGAATACCTAAATCCTGTGGTAAAAGCAGTAGGAAGCACAGCTGGTTTTATTACTTGTGAATTTTCCAGTGCAAAACCTCTTAGAATTGAATTTAAAGTGGCAAATATAGGAAGAATTCATTTCTATTTGGCTCCACGCGTGGAAAGTTAAAGCATTTAAAGATTAACTATTTCAGATATTTTGAATTGAGATTAGTTGTAAAATATGGCGGACCGTCAATTTCATCTGTAAAAGATATTCAAACTATTGCTAAGAATATTCGTCTATTATCTAAAAAAAATGAGGTTACTGTTGTTTGTTCAGCAGTTCATGGAATAACTGATGATTTACTAGAAATATCTGATTTAATCAGAAATGAAGACAAATCCAAAGCAGAACAAGTAGTATCTAAAGTTATTAACAAACATAAACAATTAGCCACGAAAACCATCAAGAAACCTAATTTACAAAAAAAATTATTATCCAAACTAGATCAAGATTTTTCAGAACTTCTTGCATTAATTGACGGAATAGTTCTGCTCGGCGAAGTTACTTCTAGATCTATGGATTATCTAAGTTCCTTTGGTGAGCGATTGTCAATGAAACTAATCTCAGCAGCAATCAATGATATTGGAAAAAAATCTGTTCCTCTGACTGGTAAAGAAGTTGGAATTGTAACTGATTCTGTATTTGGAGAATCAAAACCTCTTATGGATACTACTAGATTGAGGGTTCTAAAAACAATTGAAACTTTATTTTCAAAAAACATAGTTCCAGTTGTAGGTGGATTTACAGGTGCAGATCAACACGGACACATAACCACATTTGGCAGAGGCGGATCTGATTATTCTGCAACCATTATTGGTTCTTGTATTAAAGCAGATGAAATTTGGTTAATGAGTAATGTAGATGGCCTAATGACAGCTGATCCAAAGATCGTTAAGAATGCTAAAGTACTCAAAGAGGTTTCTTTTGTAGAAGCTATTGAAATGGCATTATTTGGAGCAAAGCAAATACACCCACGTACATTCGAACCCCTCTTGTCTCAAAAAATACCCATGAAAATTCGAAATTCTTTCAACATGGATAATCAAGGTACTCTTGTGACTATTTCACCTTCATCTTCTTTTAAAAATACTGTAAAGTGTGTAAGTAATGTACAGCATAACGGACTAATTGATATTAGAGGTGGCAGTATGATAGGAACTCCGGGAACTGCTGCAAAGATTTTTGCCACTCTTGCTAATTCTGGAATTAATGTAATGATGATTTCACAAAATCCTTCTGAATCAAGTATTACCATAGTTGTAAAAAATTCTGATCTTGATAAAGCAGTTAATGTATTGGAAATGGATTTGTTAGGAAAAATAATTAAAAAATTAGAAGTTACTACCGATGTTGCAATTATTGCATTAATTGGATCTGGAATGAGAGGTACTGTTGGTGTTGCATCTAAAGTCTTTGGTACGATTGAGAAAAAAGGAATTAATGTATCCATGATTACTCAAGGTTCATCTGAACTTAATCTGGCATTTGTTGTAAAAAATTCTGATACAAATAAAGCTGTAAAAGCATTACATGATACATTTCAACTTGCTAAAATCAATTAAATTATTTTTTAATTGTAATTTTTCTCTTTATTGATATATTGGTTAGTATAACTCATCAATTTACTAAAGGGATAAATTACTTGAAAAAAGATTTTTACTAAATTGACTGGTAAACTCTACATCGTAGGTGTTGGACCTGGACACCATGATCATATGACATTCAGAGCTAAGGAAGTGATTTCGGAAAGCGATACAATTGTGGGTTATGAAACGTATGTCAATCTAGTCCAAGATCTTATAGAAGGAAAAACCATTTATCGTTATGCTATGACCCAAGAAGTTGAACGAGCCCATCAGTGTATTGATCTTGCAAAATCTGGAAAAATTGTTTCACTTGTGTCTAGCGGAGATCCTGGAATTTATGGTATGGCTGGATTAATCTATGAAACACTAGCTGAAACGGGATGGAATCCTACTGATGGCTTATCTGTAGAAATTATTCCTGGTGTGTCTGCTCTAAATTCATGTGCATCAATAATTGGCTCTCCATTAATGACTGATTTTGCAGTTGTCAGCATGAGTGATCTGTTGGTGCCATGGGAAGTTATTGAAAAACGAGTTGAATCCGCTGCTCAAGGTGATTATGTGATTGTAATTTATAATCCCGCCAGCAAAAAAAGAATTCATCAACTTCAGGACACTAGAAAAATTTTATTAAAATACCGAAAGCCCACAACTCCTGTTGCAATAATAAAGGGCGCATTTAGAGAATCTGAAACAGTCGTTATGACAGATCTAGAAAACTTACCAAATTATTCAGACGAACTCGGAATGATCAGTACTGTTATTATCGGAAACTCATCTACCTATACATACAAAGATTTAATGATTAATCCTAGAGGGTACAAATCTAAATATAATTTAGAAGAGCAAACTAATCCTAATCCTGAAGTTCAATAACTTTTCTTGATTGCATTCTGTATTTCTTCATTTAGATCTAGTTTTTCCCTTATAGGAGAAATTACTTTAATCAAATAATTTCCAATTGTTTGTTTCAAATCTCCCGGATGTAGTTTCTTTTCAGAAAAATCTTTCTCTAATTGCTCATATTTGTTGTAGGAAATATTGCCACCAAATTTTTCAGGTCTTTCAATGTTAATTTCCTTGAATTCATGGAAAATTATTGTATGTGCAATTTCTAATAATGGGTTATTTTGAATATTTGTTTCCTCACACCAAGCTTTGTTAATTTTTTTCTTTATTTCGTTATCCGTATTATGAATAAAGATACCTGAATTAGGATCTGATTTACTCATTTTTCCTAACTGTGAGTCATTATTGTTGTTAGGTTTTGTTAAACCTGGTAATAATCTGTGGTGGACTGCAACTGGAACTTTCCAGTTCATTTTAGGGAAAACTTCCCTTACCAACATGTGTATTTTTCTCTGATCCATTCCCGCATGAGCTATATCTACATCTAAAGAATGGATATCGACAGCTTGCATAGGAGGATATAGCAACTTGGCAAGTTCAATCTTTTCTTCATTTTCAGAACGGCCCATTATTGTAAGAGTTCTCATAGTTCTTGCTAGAGACATATTTTTTGTAAACTTAACAAGTTCAGACCAATATTCTCTTTTTTCTTCGTATAGTTTTGATCCTAATACTATTTCAGCCTCCGGACATACAATCTTAAAAGCATCATGATAATATTTAGAAACCTTTGAAATCGCTTCCCAATCTCCTCCTAATTTATCATTAATTAGAGTGTGCCAATCAGCCAGAAAGACAGTACATTTTACACCTGCCTTTGCAAAATCATTTATCTTAAACCCAGTACTGATCAAACTACCTAGGTGAAGAAAACCTGATATCTCTAAACCAATGTAATGTTTAGGAGATGAATTTGTTTGGAATAAGTTAATCAATTCATCACGAGTAACCACTTCTTCAGTTGGTGATTTCTCGACAAGTTCAACTTTTTCTGTAATGTCCAAATCAAACCAAATTTTGAGACGTAACCCTATAAAGTTATTCTATCTTGAAAAAAATTCAACCTTTGAATAGTAGGTACAATAATGCCTTTTATGACTCTTGAAGATGGCCTAGAATTAATACAAAATTATAAGAAAGGACTAGAAAAATTTTTAGAAACATTACCTTAGTCAGTTCAATAAGGTCCTGAAATAACAAAAATTCTAACAATGAACTCAAAAAACGAAATTGCTAATCTTGAATCAATTGAGAAAGCACTTAGAAGATAAAATCAAACAATACCTTATTTTCAATTAAACTAAAACAAATCTTCTACTTACAATTTTTCTTATGTTTTCTTAAATCATCAGTTGTGTTAAATTCAGTTCCACAAATTCTACATTTTTCCTTTTTTTTATTATGAGCTTTTTCGCCATGTTTCTTTAATCTATCTGAATCAGGAAATATTGTACCGCATTTTTTACATTTTAATTTGTTGGAGTTAGATCCAAATAATCCCACATTAGACTTAATAGCTAATAGTAGAAAAAGGTTTTAGAATTTTATCTTATCGTGTTATATCATTCATCTTCTAAAATTTTTCTGGGTTTAATACTCAAGTAAAATGCATGAGTGCTAATGATAAAAGCTGCAAGAAATACCTTAGTTGCAAAAACTAAATTCCACGGTCTATCAGGATCAGGATATGCCACTAATAATCTATCTATGTCTGGTACCATTCCATTGATTGTTCCTGCTGTAATCTGTGCATTGAGTACAGTAAAATTGTATAATACCTCATAGAGTGTAATTATTGAAAATCCCAGAAGCATTAATTGCAATAATGCCATCCTTGCACCAACTATTTTGTTCCCTGCAGTTCTCTTCCATCCTATCCTAGATACACAATACCACCCAATTATAGTAGAAAAAAATATCCATGTTGAAACTCGTGCAAAGTTCTCAAAAGGAATTGTTGTGTTGTGAATTGCCTCTCCCATCACATATGTACCATTTTCCATCCATTCTATCGTAGTAACATATACTCCATAAACAAGAGATGAAGCCATAATGAATCCACAAACATAAAAAATATACAGAAAAACTTTGTAACCCGGATCTTTATTTTCTAGATGTCGTGATTTCATTATGCCGTTAGCCAAATTGTGAAATATAAAAATTCATGTATATCAGACGAGATTTATAGACTAGTTATAAGCAGATTTACTGTTGAAAATTGTAATTAATACCCCCATTATGGGAAAAGAGGAAATTTCTGCAGTAACCTCTATTATAAGACATGGTAATTTGACATCTTCTGCAAATTTAGGAGGAAAACATGTCCAGAAATTTGAAAAATCTGTTGCTTCCTTTGTAAAATCAAAATATGTTATAGCTGTTAATTCTGGCACTGCAGCATTGCAAGCTGCTCTTCATGCACTAGATGTCAAAAAAGGTGATGAGGTTTTGATACCTTCCTTTACATTTGTAGCAACCGCAAATGCAGTTGTATCTACTGGGGCAAAACCTATCTTTGTAGATATTTTAAAAGATAATTTTACAATTGATCCGGATGATGTTGAAAGAAAAATTACAAAAAAAACACGAGTCATCATACCAGTTCACTTGTATGGCAATGTTGCACATGTAGAAAGACTGTCTGAAATTTCAAAAAAACATAACCTCTCCATCATTGAAGACTCCGCCCAATCCTTGGGTTCAACTTTCAAAGGTAAACATACTGGGACATTTTTTGATATGGGATGTTACAGCATGTATCCTGCCAAAGTTGTAACTTCTGGTGAAGGTGGCTTTGTTACAACAAACAATAAAAAATTACGAGATAAATTATTAATGATTCGTAATCATGGAATGGTTCATGGATATGACACTAAAATATTTGGATTAAACTTGAGGTTGCCTGAAATTAATGCTGCAATAGGAACAACACAAATGAAAAAACTTCCCAAATTCTTAAACTCAAGGAAAAAAAATGCAGAAATACTTTCAAAATATCTTTCAGATTTGGACATTAAGGTATATCATCCTAGAAAACATGAAAACGTTAATTGGTATCTCTATACAATTACAACCCCAAAACGAAATAAACTCTTGAACATTTTACACAAAAAAGATGTTGGCGCAGCAGCATATTACCCTCTATCCATTCATAAGACACCGTTTTACAAACAAGATGCAATTTTACCTGTTACTGATTGGGCAGCATCAAGTGTTATCTCTTTACCTATACATCCGAAAGTCTCTCAAAAAGATCTCAAATTTATTTCCAAAATCATTCATGAAATATTATGAACGCATTAGAAGAAGCAATTGGCACTCTTTGCAAGATCATCCTTCCCATCCCTGAAGAATCATACCATGGAAATCCTGAAGCATCATTAGCAGTATGCACCCTTTCCAGCATAAATCTACTAAAAAAATTCCAAAATTCAGAAATTATGAGCCAAATATCTATTGCAGGAAGGCTACTCTCTGAAAATAAGGGAATTGACTCAATTATCCGATATCTTAGTAAGCATCAAAACGTCACTACTCTAATTCTTTGTGGTAAAGAAGTATGGGGTCACAAAGCTGGTCACTCACTACTTAAATTACATAAAAACGGAATTGATGAAAACAAAAGAATTATCGGTTCCACAAGTCCCGATCCATACTTAACCGTGTCTGAAATTCAAATCAAACATTTTCAACAAAATGTTGGCATTGTAAATTTGACCAATGAAACTAATTTTGAACAAATCATTAAAAAAATAAATTAACTAATACCCATTTCTTTGCCTTTCACGATTAATTTCATTTTTCTTTTTGTACTCCTCCACAATATCATCTGGTTCGAGATTTAATTCAAGTGATGCTTGCACTACAAAATGCCATATGTCAATCAATTCTTCCCGTGCATCTGATTCATTGAACTCGGTGGGAATCTTCCACCATTTCCAATTGGTAGTTCTCTGTAGTTCTACTGCCTCATGTATAATTGCAGTACACAAAGCTGAAATTCTTCCTTCGACATCTTTTGGATATCTATCTAATTTCATCATTGTTGAAAGACCTTTTTGTAGATTAAATATCTCATCTAATCTATCTTCATCTTTCTCAGATATTTTTGTCATTGTTAAATCAGATTGTAAAATAAATGAACTTAAGTCTTTTTAGAATCGGATCATTTTTTCATACGTCTTAATTCGCTTTTTGATATCTGTTTTTTTAAGAGATACTAATCCATCTATACCATATTTTTCAACTGCAAAAGATCCTAACACATTTCCATATACTACAGCTTTTTTAATTTCTGATAATCTGGTAGAATTTTTACTTGCAAGATAACCAATCATTGCACCTGCAAAAGAATCTCCTGCACCCGTTGGATCCACAACATCTTCCAATGAAAAACCTGCAGTTGGAAAAATTACGTCGTCATAAAACATCAGAGAACCGTGCTCTCCTTTCTTTATAATTACATATTTTGCACCCCATTCCATCATCTTCTTGGCACATTTTATCAAATTGAATTCTTTTGTTAGGATTTTAGCTTCTTCGTCATTTATGACAACTGCATCTACAGCTTTTATCATCTTAATCACCGAATTTCGTTTAGTTGATATCCAAAAATCGATCGTGTCACACATGGAAAATTTAACACTATCAAATTCTTTAATCAGTGAGATATTTTGTTCAGGATCATTATTCGCAAGATACACAAATTGAGATTTTTTATAATTTTCAGGAACTTTAGGTTTGAAATCTGCAAGTACGTTCAACTCTGTTTTTAAAGTAGACCTCATACTTAGAGTATTATCGTAACTTCCATCATAACGAAAGGTTTTCCCGTCTTTGATCGCAAGACCTTGCAAATCAAGAAATTTTGCCATAGTTTGGTGATACTGCTTGGGAAAATCACTTCCAACAACAGCGATTAATCCTGTCTTTACAAAATTACTAGCTGAAATTGCTGCAAATGTTGCGGCTCCTCCTAAAACGTTTCTCAAAATTTTTTTCGGAGTTCTAATGGTGTCTAATGCTGTAGATCCAAAAACTGTAAGCATTTGAGAAAAAACTACTCTTGATGTATAAATTCCCTTGCTTGTTCTTCTGTTGGATAATAAACAAATGGCACATCAATGGAAGTAAATAATACATCATATTTTGTCACACCTGTAATTTTTAGTGATTGTGAATTATCACTATCTTGAGAATTTGTGTGAAAATTTCCTTTCACCATACTCTTGCTTAATGGTTCTAAGGTAAATGATTCTAGTGTACCTTTACCAACCATTCTCTCGTTTGCAATAACAAAAAATTCAGTTTCTCCTGCATTCAATATTAGCAATGATGGATTCTCAAATTGTAACTCTATGTTATAATTTGAACTCTTTTCTGTTTTATCAAGTAATTCACTTTCTGTAATGCTGACTTCGATTTGTGAGGCAGAAGCGTATTGAGAATATCCAAAAATGCTGATACCTAGTACAAACAGTACAAAGATTCCAACTTTTTTGGATGTTTCCATGAACAATTTTTTTAAATTTACGTTTTAATCTAAAAGGAAAAAAATTCAAATAAATTGTGTAAACTTTTTAATCTAATCTTAAACCTACTTAGAGCTAACAAAATAAATCAAAACTATATCATAATTACACATTGGCCAGAATTAAGCTCAAAATTGGGGAAAATGAAATTGAAGTCGATTCTAGAGATTTCTATGTAGATAACAGTACCCTAGATGATGTAATTAAAAATCTGATACAATATTTGCCTGAAAACTCTTCTGCTGTTACACATGATTATAACCACCATGATGCTTCAATAAAAAATTCATCTAAAGCACAATTCGCTCTTGACTATCTGGATGATGCTGAGGCATTTGAACCTGAATTTAATGAACCAAAACATATCCCAATCAATGAAATAAAATCAAAACTACAAATTCTAAAAACAAGTAAATTTTTTGATTCTCCAAAGACTGTAACTGAAACGGTTCAACAACTTCATGAATATGGTTGGGCTACAAGTCCTTTAGATGTATCAAAAATCCTAGCAAAAATGGCATCTAGTAAAGAACTATTGAAAAGTTCTGATGAGAATATTGCTCATTATTTCCTTAAAAATGCCCTCGTTGTCAACTCTTAGAGTATCTACATATTTTGCATTCTGAGAAAATCTCTCCATCGAGGTGATCAAAGTGCGTATTGCACACATTACAAGTATGATGCATGTCAAAATAGCCATCTTTTTCAATTTCGCCAATTCTGTTTGATTCTAGATCAGTACTTTTGCATTTTATACAATGACATCCACAAGCAATTTTCATGATTTTCCGATAATCTATGTATAGTTTTGAATCCTATACAAATCATTGGAAAAGAAGCGAGAAATACCCATTGAAATTGATGATCACTACAAACTCTTCGGCAAAGAACCATGGGAAGTAGACTATGGAGAAAAATGCCCTGTCTGTAATGTAAGAATTGATGAATATGGTTTCTGTTCTTGTGGATCTAGTGGAGATTAATTTTTCTTACTAGTGGAACCATTATGATTACCATAAATCCAATTGCAAGGGGTAGAAATAGCGAAAATTCTGGAACTACCGTAGTTCCAACAATTGCAATCTCTCCAATGCTATTTGGTTTAATGTTAAGCCAAGAATGTGTTCCATTGTTTTTGTATTCATGAAAAGGAATCTTTTCCTCATCAAGTAGTACAATGTAAGGCCCCCACAATAATTCTAAGGGGATTACTAGTGTAACAAATTGTTTATCGTCTCTCGTTGTAAAAGTTATTTTTTTCTCAGGTTGACTAAACTCAAGATTTTCAATTGTCGTGAAACTACTAATAGTTACATCAAATTCTTTTTCTTCCCAAGTAACTTGTTCAATAGTTTCAGGTTCATTTATTGAATACTCTAAAATTACTTGACATCCGTGACACACAAATCTTTTTTCTTCTTCCAGATATAACGGTCTGTCATTTACAAGCAAAAATTCTACACTTTCAGGTAATACAAAAACTGTCGTCTCAAGATATCGATAGTTTAATGTCCAAACATTATCTGTCATTGCTAAGGCATCAGCCAATTCATATTCAATAGTTAGTTTTCCTTGATCTTCAAGGATTGGAAGACCATTGGTTTGACTAGTCATTTCAAACGTTTCTGTCATTCCCAATTGATTGGTTACTTTGACTTTGGAGACGGTCCCATTTACAAAATCTAAAACTCCAGGCTCGTTTAGATTTTTGATTTTGTGCACAACGTTAACTTTTCCATCAGATTTTATGGTAACCTCTAACAATTCATGGTTAATTTTTTCTCCTGATTCTGATTGTCCATAGGCTTGTGGAACTGCTAAGATAAGAGTAAAAATGAAAAAACTTGAAAGAATTTTCAGGTTCATTTATTCTATGGTTACACGTAGCATTGGTGCTTTTTCTAAAGGACAATCATTGGCGTCTCTTTGAAGATTTACTATCTTGTCTGCTACATCCATTCCTTCAGTTACTTCTCCAAATACTGTGTATTGTCTATCTAGAAATGTACTATCTGTTGTAACAATGAAAAATTGTGATCCTGCACTATCTGGATCTTGTGCTCTGGCCATAGAAACAATTCCTCGTAAATGTGATCTGGAACTAAACTCAGCTTTTACATTGTATCCAGGTCCACCCATTCCCCATGAACCTTTATTGTCAGTTTTCGTGTTTGGATCTCCACCTTGAATCATAAATCCTGGAATTACTCTGTGAAATAATGTTCCATCATAAAATCCCTCTTTGGCCAGTTTCTCAAAGTTTCTGACTGTTTCAGGTGCAAGTTCTGGAAGAAGCTTAAAAGAAATTTTTCCAAAACTAGTTTCAATATTAGCAGTTGTCATACGATTTTACAACCATCTTATCATATGAGTCTTTTGTGAAAAGAAACCTGGAAATAATTTTCCTATTAAATCTTGAAAAATTCACAGCTTTCTGTACGTTCTTCGTTAAAAAAGTCTGCATCAACTAAGTGAATTTTTATTTTATGTTATTCTCCAAAATAAATTTCTGTAAAAAATGTTTAAAGTTATAGTGTTATATAGAAGATTTAAAGTTTAGATTTCGTTGAATCGTACAAACCAAAGCACGATCATTAAAGAAGCAATTAATTCTTATCTTGACAAAGGGGTAACTGACAAACAAGATATCTACACAAAAGTGGTTGACGAACTTGGTGTGCCAAGACCAACCGTAAGAAGAGTTGCAAGAGATCTAAGAACTGAACTATTACAAAAAATTCAAATCTTGCAATCAGACATGCCTAAAACCGCTGCCACCCCTGATGACGACGAACAACAACCTTAGCTCCCTTTTCTTTTTAATTATTTTCAAAGCGTGGGTATCAGCATTACTGTTATAAATAATGAATTTTTCTGGTAATCATGGGATATTTGGGAAACCATCTGGCAACCGTAGTAACAGCCGTATTTGCTGCTATTCTGACAGGATTATGGCCCTATTTTGTAGACTTTGCCCCAATCTTGGACTTTGTCTTTATAATGGCAGTTCCTATAACATGGTTTCTAGCAATAATGTGCTGGTTATCTCAAAAGAGCACTGATTATATGCACAAGCACGGTTCAGAACACGCTGCTACCTACGAAAAAAAAAGCTTGAGTAGCACTCAAACAGTTCAGACTACAACTGTTGCTGCTGACCAAGTAAGCTTGTCAGAAATAAAACAAATTCAGGGTGAGTTATCCTCAGAACTTAATACTCTAAAAGAATCTGTCAAACTAAAAGATAGTGAAATTGAAAGACTAAACCAAGAAATTTCAAATCTACAGACACTGGTTCAAATTGAGTCCCTCAAGACTGAATTGGCTAATCTCAAAATGCTTGCAGCTGATCGAAAGAATAAGAGCAAATAATTCTAAATTTTACAATGACAACATGAATGTGATTCATGATTTTCCTTACATCTTGGACAACTTACGGCACCACCAAAATGGCATTTACATGAGCATACTTCGATTGGATCCTTTTTCATGTTATCAAATCGTAACAACACATTGTATAAAATATTGATTTTGATGTTTTTGAGTTAATGTTGTCTGAATCAAACTAGTTATTCGTTTTTTATCTGTTTTAGAAGATTTAACTCAAATTTCATAAAATACTTCTTTTTTACTTCATATTCTGTATTTTATTTCAAAAAATTGATCTGTATTCTATTTGCCTTCTAATCTTTCTGCAATTTCTCTGCAATTTTCAATGTCTCATCAACCATTTCTTTTAATCTATTTTTTGCATCTTCATCTGAAATCAAATCTTCAGTGATTGTGTCAGTTGTTAGAAACACCGCTTTAGGATTTGTTATAACTCTAAAGTATGATAACAATTGCGTCAATAATGTCTGAACATCAATAAAACCAATGTTACCAGCAGCTAAAATTGCCATCCCAGCTACTTTGCCTGCCGTTTCTTTGTAACTTACATATTCAAACAAATTCTTTAACGCTGAACTGAAAAAAGAATTGTATATTGGTGAGCCTATCAACCATACATCTGCATCCATTATCTCTTTTGCTGCAAATCTTGTAGCCTCGTTATAATCCTCATCAGGGCCCCTATAGCATTCAACTTGACCTTCTGAGAGATTAATTAAACTGGTATTCTCATTTTTTAATTTGGTATATTCGTAAACGTATTTCATTATAATCTGAGTATTGGCATTTTTTCTAGGACTGCCTGAAATCACTACAACTTTCATACCTAACAAAAATTATTTCTATATTTAAGTTCGAATATGATTTTAATTTTAACGGGCTTGGAGGGCTTCGATCCCTCGACCTGTAACTTAGGAGGCTACCACGCTATCCATGTTTCGCGTCATATTGACTCTGCGCCACAAGCCCAGCAAAAAAAACATCTTTAATTATTTAAGCGTAATCAAGATTTTCATTTAGCAATTGTCTTATGCTTTTCCAACTACTGTTCTCTTTAGTATCCCATTTTTCAAAAAATACTACATCTTTTAGATCTAACCTTGGAAGCCATCCTACGGTTTCCAGATCTGGCTTTTCGGCAAAATCATCTACATATCCTAAACACAAGTATGCAACTGGAACAACATGATCAGGTAATGATAAAACTTCTTTTAAGATATCGTTTGATAGAATGCTAACCCATCCAAGACCTAATCCTTCAGTTCTAGCTGATAACCACAAATTTTGTATGGCACAACATACACTGTACAGTCCTGCTTCTGGAATACTAGATCTACCAATTACAAATGGTCCAAATTTTGTAGGATCATAAGTTACACACAAGTTTATTGGAGATTCTAAAATCCCTTCTAACTTGAAGGAAAGATATTTTGATTTTTTTGGTTCTTCAACTAGTTTTGAGGAACGTTCTTTTTCCTTTTCAAATGATTCTTTGATCTTTTGTTTTGTCTCCTTATTTTTTATTAAAATAAAGTTCCAAGGTTGAGAAAATCCCACAGATGGAGCATGGTGTGCAGCATGAAGAATTCTTGATAATACTTTATCTTCTATTGGTTTTGAGATAAAATGAGATCTTACATCTCTTCTTGAATAAATGGCCTTGTAAAATCCGTTTTTTTCTTCCTCTGTAAAATTACCTTCCAACAGTTTTAGGCTCCTTTTCTTTGTATTCATACCTTCTTTTGTTAAACGTTAATAATGCCACCACATGGCCTTATACTTCAATGGGCCGGTAGTCTAGCTGGTTAGGATACCGCCTCGACACGGCGGTGATCGTGAGTTCGAATCTCACTCGGCCCACTTACTTGATTCCAGATTTGAATTCTTTCTCAGTAACGCTCCAAGAGGTTTCAGTGGTTAGACTTCCTTCTGCCTCGAAGCTTGTAATTTTATTATCTATTGCTGCTTGATAAATATCTGAATTAACTTCTGATTTGCTTAGAACAAATGTATTTTTCAGTGGAACTTCGGCACCTGGATAAAATACAGCTCTTCCAGGCAATGCAATATCTGCTGTGGAGTATTGTCCTGAACCCAATAGTTTTCCGTCTCCGTAGAGCTGGTATCCAATCAACGAAACAGTAAATGTCTTCTCACTAGGATTTTTCACTAAAAATGTAACATCAAATTTGGCTTGATTGTTGATTTTACTAATGTCTCTTAACTCCACACTAGCCAATTCAATTTCAGCTTGTTCAAGTTCAACATTATCTAAACTAGCATAGTAAACAATTCCTCCCATCATAG
This sequence comes from Candidatus Nitrosopumilus sp., assembly GCF_965223225.1. Classification (GTDB taxonomy): domain Archaea; phylum Thermoproteota; class Nitrososphaeria; order Nitrososphaerales; family Nitrosopumilaceae; genus Nitrosopumilus. Next base: position 1,595,516 of record NZ_CBDCVU010000004.1, on the reverse strand, counting down.
CTAGGACTCCTGCTATTGCAACGTATACTGTCATCTTACTTTGAAGTGCCATTTCAATGGTATCAGATTATGTACAACTAAAAAAGGTTGTCAAGATCCAAATACATAATATTTGATTTAAAATATTACAATTAATGGGTGCATTAGAGCAAGCTATTCTAACTTGGATACATCTTGTTTCTGCTGCCATTTGGGTTGGAGGTTCACTCTTTATTGGAATTGTATTTTCTCCATTATTAAAAACAATGACAAATTCAGTTGAAGAACGCATGCAAATCATGATCCGAGTTGGCCGGCGATTTAACAAAATTGCAGTACCATCCTTGATTATCCTAATGGTAACTGGCTTGTACACTTCACATTCATTACTTGGAAAACCTGAACTTCTATTGGCCACCAGCTATGGGACTTTTCTAACTGTGAAAATAATACTTGTTGTTGCATTAATTATTACTTATGCAGTTCATGTACGAGTTATCCGTAAAGATGTCGAAGAAAAAATAATGTCAAATCAAATGCCTGAACCTCAGATTCAAAAATTAAGAAAGAAAATCATTATTCTTGGCGAAATTACGGTTGTCTTATCTATAGCTATCTTGTTTTTTGCATCACTGCTTGATGCCGGAGTTTGAAATTCCTTCGATAATGACTTCATATCCTTCTTTTAATCTTCCAATCCCGTACCTGCATCCAGTTATTTTTGAGGTAACAAACAAGTTTGTCTCCAGATGCTTTGTGATTTCCTTGACTCTAAGTATCGTTTTTCCCTCAGCCAAACTTGCAGGAATTACAAGCATATCTGCCAAATTCTTGTCTAACCCTAACTCGTTTCCTGTAAATTCATCCATATTGATATCAAAGGTTTGTATTTTTTTGTCAAACAGAGAGTCGACTCCTATTATTGATTTTTCATCAACAGAAAAAACTAGCAAAGATGCTCCTGTATCTATTGCGTCTTGATTTTTAATTTTAGTATCTACAGAAAAATTTTTTTCATTTAATATTTTTTTAATATTTTTTATTTCATCTAAAATTTTGCTTTCAGAGATTTTTGTAAAGGTACAAAGTACTGTTGCTACATTTGTTTTTCTTTCAGTGAGGGTTATTGCTTTTATGTTATCTGTTGATGACATCTTTACTTTTACTTCTCCTCCTCCTTTGGGATAATATCCAGTTTTTATTTTCTCGATTACAAATTTTATTCCCATTCTTTTATATGCTTTCCTTACAACCTGTTCTGTATAATCAAAAGAAGGACTCCATAAAACATCAGTGCCACCTTTAATTGTTAGATTGGTTTTTTTTTGTGAAAGTGAAATAACAGGAATTACTACTTGTAGTATTAGTGAAATACTTCCAGCGGTTTTGATATCTCCTATGAAATCCCCTTCTTTTACTTTTCCTGGAATGAACTTGAGTTCTGTAGATCCAATTTCTGCACCAACTACTTTGGCATCAGTCATTTCCTGAAGAATTGTGATAGCAGTGAGATGTTGTGGTCTTAGACCTGGAATCCTTCTATTCTTTCGTATGTTTTCTAAATGAATTGGTTTTTTTGTAATGCATGATAATGTTATTGCAGAACGGACTATTTGTCCTCCACCTTCTCCATGACTTGCATTAATTTTTAAAAATTCCAACATACCTTGGCAATTTTTTCTCTTTATGATAGTTTTTAAAAAGAAAAATTTTGTAATCTAGTATGAATGGATTGCTGATTGGACGTTTTCAACCTTTTCACCTAGGTCATCTTAGTGCAATACAATTTGCATTATCTAAGGTTGACAAACTCTGGATAGGATTGGGCAGCTCAAATAAGCCCATAGAAAAAGACAATCCATTTACTGCCACAGAGCGAAAGGAGATGATACTATCTTCAATTGATAGTTCAATGAAACAAAAAATTTCAATTTATTTTATACCTGATGTTGATAACCACGTTAGATGGATTGAAAAAATAGATACCATAGTTCCATCATTTGACATTGTTTTCTCAAATGATGATCTGACCAAACATTTATACGCAAAACGGTCTACCAAAATTTCTTCAATTCCTTTTTCCAACAGAGAAATTCTTTCTGGCACTAGGATTCGTAACTTGATTGTTAGCGATCAGAAATGGGATAATCTAGTACCAAATGGAACTAAAAATTTTCTAATTGGTATTGGTGCCAAGGATCGTCTAAAAGATCTCTAATTATAAATAAACCCAGTAATGTACGACCATGTAGAAATCAAATGGAATATCTTTCAATGCTTCCAGGTCCAACAAACGTACCTAATAGAGTAATGAGAGCAATGCTTGCTCCAATAATTAATCATAGAAGTGATGATTTTGTAGAATTGTATACTGATGTTGTGGATAAAACTCAACAGGTTTTTGAAACACAAAATGATATTGTGGCCCTTTCTGCATCCGGTACAGGTGCAGTAGAAGCCGGAGTAGTCAATTTAATTAAAAAAGATGACAAAGTCCTAATCCCAGTAAACGGGGAATTTAGTAACAGACTCTCTCAACTTATTGAAGGTCAGGGGGCTAATGTAATTCGACTTGAAACTCCACCAGGAGAAAATGCTACTTTTGATCAAGTAAAAGAAGCCTTTGATAACAACAAGGATATCAAGGCATTTTATGTAGTGCACAATGAGACATCGACTGGAACCATGGTCAACTATCTTGACAAGGTATCTGATCTCACATCAAGAAATGATGCATTCTACGTGGTAGATTCAGTGTCTTTGCTCGGTGGTGCTCCACTTCCTGTTGATAAATGGAACATTGATGTATGTATGACTGGTGCACAAAAAGCAATTGCTGCACCTCCTGGAATTTCTCCTATATCTGTAAGTGCAAAAGCAAAAAAGTACATGATAGAAAATCCTCCATCCACGATGTACTTTAACTTGGCCAGATACTTCAAGTATTATGAAGAATCAAAACATACGCCATTTACGCCTGCATTACCATTGTTGTATGCATACCGTGAGGCATTGTCAATACTTCTTGAAGAGGGATTAGAAAATGTCTTCAAACGTCACAAAGTTTGCTCTGATGCATTGTATGATGGATTGAGTGCAATTGGTCTGACACCATTTGCAAAAGAAGAAGACCGTTCCATCTCAATAGTAGCACTAAATTATTTGGATGAACTAGAGGATAAGACATTTAGAAATACTCTAGCAGATAAATTCAAAGTACTTGTTGCAGGTGGTTTTGGAAACCTCAAAGGCAAAGTATTCAGAGTTGGATGCATGGGAGAAGTTAGTCCATATCATGTAATGCGAACTATTTCTGCAATCTCTTCAACTCTTGCAATGATGGGATATGACACAGACCCACAAGCAGGACTAAAGACTGCTGAAGAAAAACTCAAAGCTCTCTAAATCCTGTTAACTTAATATAAGGAAATTCGAGACCGATCACATTGACTTTCGACAAGAGTTCACTGATTCTGGTAGATTATACAGCTAAGGTAAAAGACAGCGATGAGGTTTTTGATACTACTCTAGAGGAAGATGCAAAAAAACACTCAATCTTTGATCAAAATGTAAAGTACCAACCAAAACTTGTTTCTATCGGTGAAGTTTCTTATCCTGTTCTCAAGGGATTAGATGAGGCACTAGCAAAGACATCTGTTGGTGACAAACTTACAATTGAAGTTACACCTGACAAAGGATTTGGTGAAAGGGATTCTGGAAAAGTTCGAATGATTCCTATTAGAAAATTGGGTGAAGATGCAGAAAAAGTCTCAGTTGGAGATACAATCGAGGTTGATAATAAAAGAGGAATTATTCGTTTTATCGGTTCAGGAAGAGTTCAAATTGATTACAATCACAGATATGCAGGAAAAACAATTGTGTTTGATGTAAATGTAATAAAGTCTCTTGATTCTTCAAGTGACAAAATTGATGGAATTCTCAAAAACAGACTGCCTGTTGAGAATTCTAAAATTGCATTTGATCTAAAAGATAAACAAGTTGATGTTACTATTCCTGAAGAAATTTTACGTGCAGACGGACTGCAAATAATGAAACACTTTATTCAATTAGACATCTTCAAATTTGTTCCAAGCTTAGAGAAAGTAAGTTTTGTTGAAACCCATGTAAACAAACAAGCATCTTCTTCGCAAAACAAGAAACCTGAAACAAAAACAGAAACTCCCACTGAAACAAAAACAGAATAACTAAATTACTTTTGTAACTTTAGCAAGCTCTTTGGCCTTCTTGTTGTTCATTTTAGCTTCTTTTAAAATAGTATATCTGTCCGGCCTTAGATCCTGTGCAATAACTAAAGCCTCAATCACATAATCAGAACTTAGACCAATTTGTTTTGCAGTCGTAGGAGCACCTACATCCTTTAGGGTTTGCACAATCTTTTTCCAGTCTCCCCCTTGCAACTTTGCCATCATAATAGAACCAATACCACATTTTTCTCCATGTAGCCCAACATTGGGGACAATTTTGTCTAATGCATGTGAGAAAAGATGCTCTGCACCCGAACAGGGTCTGCTGCTACCTGCAATACATGATGCAACTCCTGCACTAATTAATGCCTCTACAATTACTCTTGCATCCAGTCCTTTTTTAGCAAACTCTGAGGAATTCTCCATCACAATTTTTGCACTCATCATTGCCAAGTCTGCTGCATATCTTCCATAGTACTCATTGGTTTTCTTGTGACCTAATTCCCAATCCTTAACAGCAATAATATTGGCAACTAAATCTCCACAACCACTTGCCAGTAATCTTATTGGTGCTTTTTTTATCACATCAATATCAACAAAAACTCCCATAGGTGCAGATGCAACTATTGAATGTGGTTTGTCGCTTTTTACTGAAACAAATGGACTTGCCATCCCATCATGAGATGCAGCAGTTGGTAAACTCACAAATGGCTTTTCTAAACTATATGAAATCATTTTTGCCGTATCAACCGATCGCCCTCCACCTATACCTGCAACCAAATCTGATCTATCTTTTTTAACGTCCTTTTCCATTTGATTTAATGAAGTAATTTGATTGTCCTTTGATGTGTGCCAAATAAATTGAATTTTTTTTGACTTCAGAGACTTTTCAATTGATTTTTTTAAGACCTTTTGAACATTTGTTCCAGATATTAATGAAACCTTTTTTGGATTATTTAGCGACTCTAAAAATCTCCCAAAATCGCCGATATTCTTCTCCCCGATCTCAATCAATCTGGGCAATTCCATTCTATGTGATTTCATGTGATCATGATTTTTTGTCATTATTTATGGTTTGAAGAGATCAAAAAGTTATTTAAAAGGGTGAGATGCCAGTTACTTTATCTTAATAGGTGATTTTTTGTCAAACAATGTTGAAGAAAAAATTTTGCATGGGACTACCACTGTAGGTATCAAGGCAAAGGACGGTGTTGTTTTGTGTGCCGATATGCGTGCAAGTGCAGGATACTTTATTGCAAACAATAACACAATGAAAATTCAAAAAATCGACCATCATGCTGGATTAACCCTTGCAGGAGGAGTTGCAGATGCACAAAACATTGTAGACATTTTACGATATCATGCGAATCTACACAGAGTAGAAAAACAAGGTCCAATCTATATTCATTCTCTTGCAAGATTATGTTCATTGATCTTCCATCAAAATCGCGGGTATCCTTTCATGGCAGATATCCTAGTTGGTGGATATGATGCTGAAGGTCCGGCACTGTTCAATATTGACATGTTTGGGTCAGTAGAAAAGAAATCCTATGTTACAACAGGAAGCGGCTCACCTGTTGCGTATGGACTACTGGAAGATGAATACAGAGAAGATCTTACAGTGGAAGAAGCAAAGAAAATAGCTTTACGGGCAGTCAAGGCCGCAATTGTTAGAAACATTGGTACTGGTGACGGAATTAACGTCGCAATAATGGATAAAGATGGATTCCGTCTTTTAACCGATGAACAAAAGAAAGCAGTCATAGAACTTTAGTGATTTAATGCAAAGAAAACAACCGCCAAAAGATATACCTTCTAGCCAAAACATAATGGCCACCATACTGCAAAGTATTCCAAAAGAAGCAAACGTCACCAAAATTGAATATGAAGGCCCAAGAATTGCATTATACACAAATTCTCCACGATACTTGATGGAGCACAATGATACAATCTCAAATCTTGTTAACATAATCAAAAAAAGAATTGTAGTTAGAACTGATGAATCTATAAGGAAACCTGAAGATGAAGCAAGAAAGATTCTTACAGAATGTGTTCCCGCAGAAGCAAACCTTCAAGGTACTCTATTTGATACTGCCACAGGTGAGGTATCTGTTGAAGCCAAACGTCCTTGGCTGTTGCAGCGAGATGCAAAAGAATTCAATCATGCTGAGGTTACTGAAAAAATTGGCTGGAGATTAAGAATAAGAAAAGCAACAACAGTTCCATCACGTACAATTCAAACAATAAATGCCACCTTAAAACAGACATCCTCAGAACGTAGCAAACAGCTCAAACAGGTAGGAGATGAAATTTTTAGACCTAGACTTTCACAACGAACAGAAGTCTCTCTTTATACTCTTGGTGGATTTAGTCAGGTAGGAAGATCCTCTCTTTTGCTTTCTACTCCTGAGAGCAAAATCTTGATTGATTGTGGAATTAATCCTGGAGCCCGCTCTCCTATGGATGCATATCCCAGATTGGATTCTCTTAATCTTACATTAGATGAGCTTGATGCTGTTGTGATTGGTCATGCACACTTGGACCATACAGGATTTCTTCCTGCATTGTGCAAATATGGTTACAAGGGACCAATCTATTGTACTGAACCCACACTTCCAATGATGAATCTCATTCAATTAGATGCCATCAAGGTCGCTGCAGCCCAAGGCAGAACGCCGATTTATTCGGAACGAGACGTAAAACAGATCATGAGGCAGGCAATTACCCTTCCATATGGTACTGTAACTGACATATCTCCTGACATCAAACTTGTTTTGGCAAACGCTGGCCACATTCTTGGTTCGGCCTTGTGTCATTTCCATATTGGTAATGGTGATCACAATTTTGTCTATTCTGGTGATATCAAGTTTGGTAAGAGCATATTGTTTGAGGCAGCAAGCTGGAATTTCCCAAGGGTTGAGACGCTGTTGATAGAAAGTACGTATGGTTTGAAAGAGGACATCCAACCAAGCAGACAGGAAGTAGAATCTGCTTTTATCAATGCAGTAAATAATACGTTAGCAGACGGCGGCAAAGTTTTGATCCCTATTCCTGCAGTAGGACGTGCACAAGAAATCATGATGGTAATTGATCACTATATGAAGTCAGGTGAAATGATCGAAGCACCTGTCTTTACAGAAGGAATGATCTCAGAAGCATCTGCCATACATGAATCGTATCCTGAATATCTTGCAAGAGAACTCAAACAAAAAATACTAGAGACTGATGATAATCCATTTGATTCAGAATACTTTACTAACATTGAACACGCTGATGCAAGAGAAGAACCAATGAGAGAAGATTCTCCATGTATTATCTTGGCAACATCTGGTATGTTGGAAGGCGGTCCTGTATTAGAATATTTCAAAAACATTGCACCGGACAAAAAAAGCAAGGTATTGTTTGTATCATATCAAGTCAATGGAACTTTGGGAAGAAGAGTTCTAGATGGCTCCAAACAAGTATCTATGTTAGGAAAAGAAGGCAAAGTTGAAGTTGTAACAATTAACTGCGGAGTTGAGAAACTAGATGGCTTTAGTGGTCACAGCGATTACAATCAGTTAATGTCGTTTGTACAAAGATTGCGACCAAAACTACGAAGAGTTTTAGTTAATCACGGTGAACGCAAAAAATCAGAAAATCTTGCGATAAACATTAGACGAATGTACAAAGTACCATCCCATTATCCACAAATCCAAGAAGCAATAAAATTATTTTAGATCATATTCTGGTTTCCAGATCTTGATGTTGGAAGGTGCAACAATAATTCTTTCTTCTCCTAACCTTGCAATCTCTGCATTGGATGCCTTTGCAATAGAATACAACTCTTCGACCACTTTGCGTAATTGATCTACATCTTTTTGTGCCAACGGTGTAACTCTCAAAATTAGAATCATGTCCTTTTTGATGTCTTCTTTTATTGAATGTACATCACTAGTATCTCTGATTGTTATAGCCTTCAAATATGTGGGACTTTCTTGCTTTTGCATCCTATTTGCAAATAAAAATTACTCCCTCAAAAACTCTTCCTTAGTTATGACTAATTCTTGAAATTTTTTACGCCTAGATTCTTAACTTGATGTAGGATTCTTCTTTTGCGGATTCTGAACTGAATTCCTCTGAGAGATTATCTCCTTTGATTAATACAACTTCTTTCTTATCTTTTGGAGCATCTGAATATCTTAGGGTTACTGATGATGCAAATTCTGTATGGGACTTTGCATTCTCTCCACGTAAAATTGAGATTGGGCCGACATGATCTTTTGCCTCAAGTAAAATATCTCCGGGCAATGCAATTGCTTTGATCATTTCATTTTCGTCTTTGTTTCTTCCAACAACAAGTTTTGTTTTGTCATCTAGTCTAAAGTGTCTACCAATCTTTAACAAGTCAATATCGTTGATAGTTGGAGTTTCTGTATGTTCAAACAAATCTTTTGCTTTTATTCCAAATTGTGGATCAGTTAGCAAACAACCTCCTCCTGCATTGGGTGGGTTTTCGATTCCATATTCTTTTGCCATGTCTAATTGGTTTCTCCTAGTTCTGCCACGTATCATTCCAAGATTTTCTCTTTTGATCAATCCATCTTTTTCTGGATCAGTTGGTGGGAGCAATGCAGCTGATAATGGCCTTACAATTTTTCCAACAAGCCCAGCCTCTTTCTCAATTGTTCGTAGTGCAGGTCCATGTTGACTCATTGGACGTTGACCTAAAACTTCACCTGAAATAATAAACTCTGCACCAATATCGTCCATGTGTTTTTTTGCAGCATCAAACATCATTGCTCTGCAATCAATACATGGATTGAATCCTGCACCAATTCCGTGCTTTGGATTCTTTAACATCTCAATGTATTCATCACCTAGATACACTGTTTTCAAATTTACATTAAGGTCGTCTGCTCTTTCTCTAATTTCAAAACCACATCCTCTGCCACAATCAAAATCACAAAAAGGAGTCTTTATTGCAACAGCTGATACATCAAATCCTTGTTCTTGCATCATCCTAACTGCAAGCTGGCTATCTAATCCACCAGAAAGCAATGCAACAACTTTTTTCTTTTCTGTTTTTATTTTGTCATTGTCATCTTTCGTATTTGTTATAGTTGCTGTCTCTGTTTTTTGCAGATCTGCATTGGATTCGGACATAATATGAACCAGCAAATTTCCATATACAAACTTTGCATCATACATAAATTGAGAAGAGAACAGTCTTTTTCTGTGAAGCAAAGAAGGAAAAGTCTTCTAAGATATGCTAAAGATATTGACTGTGATACCATTGTGACATTTGAGCCTGAAAATCTGTTTTACATGACTGGATTTTGGGGTGAGGCAATAGGACTGTTGGAAAAAAACGGAAAAACTACCATTATTGCCCCCGAATTAGAGGTTGGACGTGCTCAGGAAGAGTCCCAAGACTGTGAAATCATTAAGGGAGAACGTGGTGTGGGCTTGCTCTCATCACTTGTTAAAAAACTTGAAGGAAGCAAAAACGTATGCACAGACTGCCAAAATTATTCAGTAATGATGTCTCTGAAAAAATCTGTCAAGAAGATAAAATCATCAACGGATCCATTTTACAATGCTCGCATGATAAAAGATGAAAATGAAATAAAAATTCTCAAAAAAGCCTCAAAAATCATTGACGAGATGTTCGAGTTATGTACAAAAAAGATGAGGCTGGGACAAAAAGAGTCCGAACTCCAAACAATCTTGATGCAATATGCAATGGAACAACAAATGTTTGATACTGGATACAAATCAACTCTTAACCCACTAATAATTGCGGGAGGTCCTAATGGTGCACTTCCACATGCTCAGGTAACTGACAGGAAATTTAAAAAAGGTGATATGGTTGTAACTGATCTGACTTTACGTTACAAGGGATATGTCTCTGATGCAACTCGGACATTTGCAATGGGGAAAATTTCTAAAAAAGCATCTGATGCATATGAGATAGTCAAAGAATCCCAAAGACTAGGACTACAATCTGTAAAGCCAAATGTTGACTGCAAAGAAGTTGACGCAGCATGCAGAAAATACATTGAAGAAAAAAACTATGGTCAATACTTTATCCACTCAACCGGACATGGAATAGGACTGGAAGTTCATGAATTACCAACTGTTTCATACAGAAGCACTACAAAACTAAACGAAAACATGGCAATTACAGTAGAGCCTGGAATCTACATTGAAAACAAGTTTGGAATAAGAATAGAAGACTCGTTGATTGTCAAACAACAAAGACCAATCATTATGCACAAATTTACCAAAGACTTGGTCACACTTTAAGACTAATCATAAAAGTCTACCAAGTTAATGATGTTTTTTGCATCTTGGCTGTTTGATAAAATATCTCCAGATTCTGCATTGACATTCCAGTCATAGTTTAACTCTCCTTTGTATGACTCAAAACTCAAGACAACATTATACTCGTTTGCCTCTAAAGCAGTTACTTCCAAACCGACTTTGGTTTTTTTGTTGTCATATATTTTCTCGTTGGGATACTCTTCTTCAATCTTGTCTGCAATTGCATCTATGACTGTTAGTCCAGTATCATTTGGTCCATCATAATTCAATACCATGTCTGCAATCTTTTGCTCTTCAACTGAGAGCTCTGGAAGACTAGTTTGAAGATCACCTTTTGTCAGTTCTGGGATTACAAACACTACCAAAAGTGCAATACCTGCAAGATAAAATGGAGCCCTCTTCTTTAGAAATGAGCCAAAATTTGATGACTTCTTTGGTTTTTCGTTATTTTCAGCAGACTTTTCGTCTTTTGTTGTCTTTTTCTTTCTTTTGTCCTTGGCCATCTCTTCTGTTTTCCTGCAAATCTAGTATTTTGCTGTCAAAATTAAAACTTCCCAAGGAAATTTTATGATTCCGCTTCTCTTTGTGTGGGGTTTTGTGTTATCTCTAATTTTTTCTTTGAGTCTTTTTTTCTGTGACTTGTCAAGTGATCCTATTTTCTCTTTGATTGGCTTTGCGACATACTTTATGTAATTTCTCCAGTAATCATCAAAGGTACCTGGACTATAAGTAAAGACATAGTCTTCGACTGAAATTTTTGAAAATCCTGCTTTTTTTACCTCGTCTTTGAGTGCTTTTTTTGTGCCATATCTGTCAAGGGATGGTGATCCAGGAGGAATATAATCTGGGATAAACTCTGTTACAGCATCAAGAATATTACCAAAGTATGGTACTCTGTCTTTGTGTCCATGTACTGAGATTCCAACCTTTCCAGAATTTGTTAGACTCTTTCTCATGTTACAAAGTGCCTTTATTGCATTAGGAAAGAAAAACAATGCATATTGACATGTAATTACATCAAACTTTTCTTTGAATGCAAAATTTTCTGCATCTACATTTACAAACAAAAGATTTGATAGTCTGTCATTCCATTTTTTTGCAATCTCTATTGCTGTTACAGATGTATCTGCACCTACTACAAATCCTGACTTGCCTACTTTTTTTGTTAGTACTTTGGTTACAACTCCAGTACCACATGCAACATCTAGAACTTTGTCACCTTTTTGAACATCTACTGATTCTACAAGTCTTTTGGTACTCTGAAACGGACCAACATTTGCACTTGCCCATCTATTGTGGTATCTTGGTGCAACCTCATTCCAGATATTCATGTTACGTTTTTTATATTCAAAGGGCCTATTTTTGTTCAATTTTCTTTTGGGGTTTTCAAATCTGATTTTAATGTTCTTCCGGTTTCATGAAAATACCTGTGCTCAATTTGTTTTAGGGTATCGGCAAGCTTGAGATTATCAGAACGATTTTTTTTCTTTTGTTTTTGTTTAATCTCTTTGTATTGTGAAATTAATTTTCGCAATTCTGTTTTTTTCATTTTAGTTTAGATTCAATCTCTTTTCTGATGAATTTTGCTATTCTCTCTTTGTTTTTCCATCCGGAACTTTTTGTTTTAATCTTTTTTCTGTCTGCATCGTATCCTACTACAATCACATTATTTTTGTTTGGATTTTTCTGGTATCTTGAACCTACATCATTTGCGATTATAGAGTCAGCACCAGTTTCCTCTAGCTTCTTTTGTGCGGACTTTACTAAGGAACTTTGTGTTAGGTTTGTCTCTGCCTTGAATCCTACCAAAAGAACGTCTTTTTGCAGTTTTTTTACCTGATCTATGATTTTAGGAGCCTTTTTGAGCCTAATTGTAAGAGATTTTTTGTCACTTTTTATCTTGGTTTTTGAGGGATTTTCTGGAACATAGTCTGAGATTGCTGCGGCCATGATTACTACATCCCATCTTTTTTGGTTTAGCTCTTTTTTCGCTGCATATTCCATCTCCTTGCTTGATGTAACATTGATTACTCTTGCGCCCTTTGGAGGCTTTTCTGTACCAGGACCATAAATCATTGTTACTTTGGCTCCTGCAGAAATCAATTCTGATGCAAGCAACACACCTGTTCTTCCAGAACTCTGGTTTGTTATCATTCTGATAGGATCAATTTTTTCAACAGTTGGTCCTGCAGTCATCAAAACTTTTTTGTTTTTTAGCAAGGGTGATGCTCCAAATCTTTGTAGTACTTCTTCTAGAACATCTTCTGGTTCAGGAGCCTTTGCCTTTCCTTCAATCATTTTAGGAGAAATGAATCTTATTTTGTTTTTAAGAAAATCAATATTCTTTTTTACTGCAGAATTTTCATACATTGATGCATGCATCGCAAGGCAGATCATTATTGGAATCTTTGATCCAAACCCTACAGTTAAGACAGTTGAAATTGGTGTGTCATCAATTCCATTTGCAAGCTTTCCTAACGTGTTTGCAGTTGCAGGATAAACTATGATAAGATCTGACTGGTTATAGTCAGCTAGTTTAATGTGTTCAAGATCTCCTGTCAGTTTTGTAATTACCTTGTTGCCAGTTGCCCATTTAAAATAATCTGGTTGTATCAATTTTGTAACAGCATTACTTGCAACACATGTGACGTCTGCACCATGTCTCATTAGTAATCTTGAAAATTCAATTGCTTTGTATGCTGCAACACTTCCTGCAATGCATAACACAACTTTCTTTCCTGCAAGCTCTGTTCCGTTTGAACTTACAATGTCCAAAGATGGATGTGATGCCAAATTTTTTGCAGACAAAGAAGAAGAGATATCCTTGCCCTCTTTCTTTTTGTTTTGTCTTTTTTTAACTGCCAATTTTTTCTCGTAATTTCTTCAATTCATTTTCATCCATTGAGAAAGAGTTTGTCTGTGCAGGAAACATGCCTGATTGAACATCCTCTCTGTAAGATTCTAAGGCCTTTACGATATCCTCAGACAAATTCATGTATCTTTTTGCAAATTTTGGTTTAATCTTGTCGTACATACCAAGAAGATCTTGGGCTACCAGTACTTGTCCGTCACATCCTGTGCCTGACCCAATTCCTATTGTAGGTATGCTAATGCTATCTGATATTATCTGGGATACCTCTTTTGTTACCATTTCAAGTGCAATGCTAAATGCCCCTGCTTGTTCAAGCTCCTTTGCATCCTCAATTAGTCTCATTGCCGTATCGCTTGTCTTTGCTTGTACCTTGTATCCCTGAGACAGTACAGTTGTCTGCGGTTGTAATCCGATATGTCCCATGACTGGAATACCGACCTCTACAATTGAGCTGATAGTATCTGCCATTATCATTCCACCCTCAAGCTTTACTGCATCTGCTCCTGCTTTGATTAATTTGCCAGAGTTTACAATTGCATCCTCGATGCTTGCTTGATATGACATAAAGGGCAAGTCTGCAACCAAGAGAGAATCCTTTCTTGCTCTACTTACAGCTTCGGTGAACATTATCATGTGGTCCATCGTTACTGGAATTGTATTCTTATATCCCAGCATTACCATCCCGGCACTGTCTCCAACCAATAACACATCAATTCCAGCTTTGTCACAAAGCGAAGCTAGAGTATAGTCGTAACTTGTAATTACTGAAATTTTCTTTTTCTCCTTTTTCATATTGATGATATCTTGTACTGACTTATGCAATTCCTGCTCTCCTTGTTAAGTTGTTTTTGATTTGAATAATATTCTCAGATAAATTTTTCTTGTTGTTAAACTCATCAATTATTTTTTGCAGTGTCTTTTGATTTGTTTTTGCAGCTAGTTTTTTTGATTGCTCCCTTAGAAGATCAACTGCTCTTGTAACATTATCTACAATCGTAATGTTTGCAGTCTGCGATGTTCTAGAAAGCGGATTTAGATCAAATGTAATAACCGTTTTTCCTGCCTTTCTTAGTGCAGAGGTTCTGTCACCGTCTTCTAGAGGAACCACAACTACATCTGCTGCATAAATTCCGTTCTTATCTACAATTCTTCTGGCTGAATCTATTCCTGACAGCTTTGTAGCTTTTTTGGGATCTATCCCTAGAATCTCTTTTGCTCCATTTTCTCTCAAGATTTTTACGATTGCCTTTTTTCTTTTCTCACTTGTATAAAACAGGTTTACCTCTAGTTTTGCATTGATCTGCTTTGCCAGCCTGATTATTTGTCTCGGGCACAAAGCAGCAATGTTTCCGTTAACTGAAATTATAGGATAATCTGCTAAAAGTAACTGTGCTGCAGCTGCCTTGATTGCGTTTCTAGCTGCTTTTCCCGTTTTTTCTCCTAGCAGATAATCAAATGCTTCTCCTCTTCCTTGTGCTAGTAGACCCTCTTTTGCAACGAGACCTGCATCAAATCCCTGCACTAGTTTTTCTCGAACCAACAAAGACTTTGCTCTTGGATGTGATTTTGGAATTAGAGATGATTTTGATTTTGATGAAGCTGACGTTGACATTGCTATCTTCTATCTTTCTTTCATTTAATTATAAAGAACTCTAGCTCCGTCATCGTCAAGTTCTGATTTTATTATGATTCCGTCTGGATATTTTTTTAGAATATCCAAAACTTTATTCTCTTTGTCTTTTGGTATCATTGAAAAAACAGTTTCTCCAAACAATGCAATTCCACATTTTATCTTGTTGTCTCTTAATTCTGAAACCAGCTTTGTCATCTTTGGCGTCATTACGTTTACATATTCAGCAAATTCTAATGACATTTCTTGGAAATGATCATAGTTTTCTGATTCTAACAATCTATTTACCATCTTTCCACCCAATCCGTTTATCTGAGACATTTTCTCTTTGATGAACTTGTTAGTTGAAATAGGAGAAAAGCAAATCATTATAATTGAAATTTTGTCAGTTGGTATTTTTTTGACGCTGCCAATTCCTGGAGCTCCAGGACTTGTTCTAATTTCAAATCCTCCATGAAATGATGCCAATACATCTCCCAGTCCTGTTTTGCAATTGACTTCTGCGTTGTGTGCTATTTGCCCAATTATTTTTTTATCCAGTCTTGTGTTTAGTGCTTGGTCTAATGCATAAGACAATGACAATGCAACTGCACTGCTAGACCCTAAACCATACCCAACGGGAATGGAAATGTCATGTTCAATCTCAAAGAACTTTTCAGAGAACTCTCCAATTTTCAGAAATTCGTTTAACACAAATTCAGAAATGTCTGTTTTGTCTGATTGATATCCTACAGTTGTAATCTTGAAATTTGAATTCTTATCTTCATTATTATTCAAAAAGTACTCCTCTTTTCTGTAAACCCTAACTTTGGTTGTAACGCCTTGTTTTATTGAGAAACCTGCTCCCATAGATCCTAGATTCTCAGATTTTTCTTCGTCCGCATTCTTTAGGTGTGCCTTGAAGAAACCTGTCACATGAGCGGGACAAAACGCTACCGACTCCATTAATCTGAGTTTAAATTTTAGACAAGATATAAGAATATGGATTAAATAACTTAAACTAGTATAAATTGACTAAATTTGTTCGACGCCTACAAAGGATAGGAAGCAGCATTCTAGTATCACTTCCAAAGGAGTGGATAGATGCCAACAATCTTGACAAGAGCAGTCAAGTGGAGCTGGAAACAGGACAAGACAGCATCTCAATTTCTGCAAACAAGGATACTCGCCCAACAAAGGAACTTGTAATATCGTATCCATTGCCAAAAGAAGAAAACATTGTTGCAGATCTTACCGGTGCCTATCTTTTGGGATATGACATTATTCAGATAAATTCAAAATCAATCATTCCAGGTGAGGACCGAGAAAAAATACGTAACTCTATGAGAAGACTGGTTGGAATGGAAATAATCGAAGAAGACTCTTCTCACATTAACATGCAGTTTCTTTTGGATGCAACAACGCTGAATCCTGAAAAGATCCTAAAGAGAATGAGCTCCATTGCACTTGGAATGTATGATGATGCATCAAATGGATTAATCTCTGATGACAAATCAAATTTGAAGACAATTTCAAAACGAGACGTAGAAGTAAATAGGCAATACTTTTTGCTTGTACGTTTGATTCGAAGTACTTTGGTTGACACAAGACTGTCTCATGCATTCAATCTTGAAAACATTGACGTTTTGGATTATAGGGTTGCTGCAAACTTGTTAGAGAATGCAGGTGATTCTATTGTTGATATCTCAAATTCAATATACAATTCATCTTTGTCAAAAGAGCTTTCAAAAAAACTTCATGAGGTTGTCAGAGACTTTAACAAACTAGCTGAAAAATCAATTGACGCATTTATCAAAGCAGATAGACTATTGGCAATTGAGGCAATTTCATTGCACAAACAATATGAGGAAAAACTCGTCCTGCTTCGCAGCTCACTTGACAAGAAAAAACAAATTCCAATTGATTTTTTTGACTTGGTGTATATGTTTGAGGGAATAGCTCAGTACTGGGCAGACCTAGCTGACCTAGTCAAGCCAATTTACAACCAAGAGATAAAATAATTTCAGTAGAGTTTCTTTTTTGCAGCATATGTCAAGACTGCACATATTGTCTTAGAGTCTTTAATCTTTCCTGTCTTTATCATTCTTAGTAGTTTTTTCAAATCTACTTTTTCAACTGAAAGTATCTCATCGTCATCAAGCTTCAGGTCTGCAATTTTCTTTAATCCTGAGGCTAAAAAGCAGTGGATTATCTCACTGTTATATCCAATAGAAGGGTAATACGTGATTAGTGGGGTCATCTTCTTTGCTCTGTATCCTGTTTCCTCTTCTAGTTCTCTGAATGCACACTTTATTGGCTCTTCTTTCTTCTCTAATGTTCCTGCAGGAATCTCCAAAACATATCCATGTGGAAACCTGTGTTGCTTTACAAGAATTACCTTGTTGTCTTCATCAAATGCAAGCATTGCAGCTGCACCTCTGTGTTCTATTACTTCGCGTTTTACTTTTCGTCCTTCGATCTTTCCGTCATAAACACTTAGACCTAAAATTCTTCCTTGATAGATTCTCTCTCTTTTCATTAACCTGTTTTTTGTTTGTTATTATTTAATTTGTTTGATAAGTAAGATGGAGCTTGGGTGATTTTTTAAATTCCGTAATTGCTTTTTCCAACCATCTAGTGTAAAATGAAATCTTTTTTGGAATAAACAAATCAGCTGACTTTACATTCTTTATGCTTCTTACCTTTTGTGTTAGCTCATCCATCTTGAAGATGCTTTGGCTGTACAAAAACAAGACAATCTGGTTTTTTGCAATAAATGGAATCTGAAGATACGAATCTGAAAAAGTCTTGTTCATTGTTTGCAGTGTCTTCTTCAGGTCCTTTTCAATCCATGCAAGCACTGCATGTGGTATGTAATTCTCAATCTTTATTGGATCATAAATTAATGTGAACTGGATTACTTCATTTTCATTTAGCTTTTCTATGCATCTTGTTATTGTCTTAGTTGACATTTCTGTCTTTTTTGCAATGGTGTCAATTTTTTGTCGTGGATCTTTTATGAGCTCCTCTAAAATCTCAAGATCAGTCTTTGTGAGATTAGAACTAAATTCTGAGTTTTCTGCCTCAAAAATTGAAAGCACCCTTACATCTTTCATCAGCTTTTTTGCAAGCTCTGCCTTTTGCTCCAGGCCATCTTTTACTGTAATTCCACAAACGGTAATCCCTCCAACACATGGCACCACGATATATGGCTCCCCTACCAGACTTACCTGCTCTAAGATCTCATTAGTATCCTCACCTGAGACCACAAAATACAGAACCCCATAGCCCAAGACAGGTGGCTCTACCTTAACTGAGAATTTCTCTATAATCCCGTTTTTTTGCAGCTTTCTGATTCTTGCACTAACTGCACCACCTGACATACCTAATTCCTTGCCTATCTGCCTATCTGATTCTCTGCAGTTGTTAAGCAATCTACTGAGTATCTTCATATCTAAACTGTCCAAATTATCACCAATAATACCTCTATAGAATATAAAACAAACTAATCTCATATAAAATTGTCTATAGTTTTAGCACTATGCATCACAGACATTATATATCAGACTATTTTATTAATATCGTGGAATATCGGTTACGCCTTGCAAAACGTATGCTCTTTAACAAAAAGGGAAGCCTGATCGGGGCAGTATTAGCAGTGACCATTGGGATTTTGGTAATTCATGTCAATTTTGTAATATTTCAGGGACTCTTTGATGCAATTGTCAGGGACATCAGTGATTACAGAAACGGAGACATCTTGGTAACTGATGATGCTGATTACATCGACAAGTCTGATCTGTCTCTGGTAAATTGGTTTGAGAGGATTCCATATGTGGAGGCGGCTACTCCGCGGCTTTCATCGACTGCGGAGATGAACATGACAAAAAATGGCAAGCTAATCGAGGAGACTCGAATTCCGATAGTTGGAATTGATCCATTCAATGATGTGCGGGCATCCACTGTTCACGAAACAATAGCCGATGGAAGCTATGTGTTTTCAAGAAACTCTATTGTGTTAGGATCAAATGTAGCTGAAGATCTTGGTGGAGCAGAAGTTGGGGACTCTGTCAAGGTTTTGGTAGTTGACAGATGGGGTGAGGATCAAATAAGACGATTTACAGTTTCAGGAATTGCACAATCTCCTGGTGGACAGGGATTTGATTATACTGCAGTTATTCACATTGATACTTTGCGTGACATGATGAAGAGACCTGGTGACACTGGTTCTTTTATGGTAAAGCTAAATGATCCTACAAAAGCCTTTGAGGTAAAGGAATTCTTTTTGAGATCATTTCCTAATGATGACTTTCTAGCTGAAACAATAGAGGAATCAGCTGAGGAGCAGCTTGCAGGATTCAGATCAGGCATTGCAATGATTAACATGATTGGATACTTTGGAATGATGTCATCTGCATTTGCAATTGTTACAATTCAGATGATGCTTGTAAATGGAAAGACCCGAGAGATTGGCGTTATGCGTTCAATTGGTGCTAGGAGAAAGGACATTCTGATTATCTTTATCTTCCAGGGAATGATTATTGGCGCAATTGGCGCAGGAGTCGGCACTGCAGCTGGTTTGGGTTATACCTTTTATGCAAAGGAAACAAAGATGTCATTTAACAACAGCTTGCCACTTGAGGTCAGCTACGACTGGGCAAAGATTACCCAGACTGCATTGACATCATTTCTGCTGGCAATAATCGCGTCACTTTATCCGTCGTATAGAGCAACAAAGCTACTACCTGTGGAGGCGATGAGAACTGTCTGATAGTACCACAAAGAGAAAGGTTCTTGAAATCAGCAATCTAAGCAAGATTTACGGGGAGGGAGACAACCAGGTCAAGGCTCTTGACGAAGTATCTTTATCTGTAAATCAGGGTGAGTTTGTGCTTATTGTTGGTAGCTCAGGCTCTGGAAAATCCACCCTTCTTAACATGATAGGCTTGCTTGACAGGCCAACTAATGGAACCATAAAGATTGACGGCGTAAACACTACCACCCTAAATGATGATAAAATCTCCGCATTTAGAAACACAAAACTTGGTTTTATCTTTCAATTTTCTAATTTATTGACCGACCTTACAGTATTAGAGAATGTATTGTTGCCAAGACAGATTGGAGGAACAACCAAGACTGCCAACAAGGATGCAACTGATCTGCTAAAGGCAGTGGGACTTGAAAGCCAGATTAACAAAAGAGCAAACAAGATTTCTGGTGGACAGGCCCAACGTGCAGCAATTGCCAGAGGTCTTGTCAACAAACCATCAATTGTACTTGCTGACGAGCCAACTGGAAACTTGGACTCTGTAACATCAGAAACCATAGTTCAGCTAATGAAATCCATGGCAAAAAGACTTGGACAGACATTTGTCATTGTAACACACGACAGACAACACTTTGGAGAAGTAGACAAGGTAATTACAATAAAGGATGGCAAGGCATTTGAGGGAGAAGATGATCCTTCTACAGCATCTGGAAAAGAGATGGAGGTTGTAGCATAATTATGAATATCAATTTCAAACTGTTAATTTTACTTCTTCCGATTTTTGCACTTGTAGTCTCTCCATTATTTCTTGATGATTCGTATGCACAAATTACTTCAGGCGGATTTGGAGACTCTCCATTTGAGAGAGACTTCGGTGACGTGAAATTTTTGGATGCATACTTTGGACAGCTAAATAACAAAATTGAGGTAGAAGCAGGAGATCGTAATGTTCCATTTACAGTTGTTTTTGCAAACGTTGGAACACAAGACATTACAGGAATCAAGGGACAGCTATCTTTGCCACTTGGTTTCTCGTCTTCAGACGGTCCTGGCTCTATCATTCAAGCAGACAGCGACTCTAATTCATTGGCAGGTGATAACTTTCATCTTACATTTTTTGTTAATCTAGACAACAACGTCCCAATTCAGCAGTACCCTGGAACAGTAAAGGTTGACTATTCCAGATTAAGAGAGTCCGGTGTCAGAACTGCATTTGAGGACTTTACGTTTAAGGTAACAGGGGACAGCGTGATTAATGTCAGGGCACTTGATACTTTTCTTACTTCTTTGAAAACTAACGAGGTAGTAATTGAGGTGGCAAATGATGGAACTGCTCCTATATCTGGAGTAGACATTGTTGCTGCAAACACCCAGACTGAACTTGCATCTACCTCATCATCGATTACTAATGTAGAAAATGTCGTAATCTTGGAGTCTAACTGGGATGTTGGGCATATTGCACCCAAGTCTTCGCAGTATCTGGAGGCTACAGTATACGTTCCTGAAGGGCTAAGGGGAGATACCTTGAGGCTTCCATTGGTAATATCATACTATAACGCACACGGAGACTTCCATGAGATATCCAAGATTGTGGACTTTTACGTCAAGGGATTAATCGACCTGAGCGTCTTTAACGTTGATGTCATTGAGCTTTCTGGAACACAGATGGTAATAGGTGAGATAATCAATGAAGGTAACGAGGACGGCTTGTTTGGATTTGTAACTGTAGCACCACGTGGTGACTCTAACATAAAGAGTAACACACAGTTTATCGATGAGATTGAAGTCGATGCCCCTGTTCCATTTAACGTTCCAGTCGAGTTTGAGGGAGAACCGCAATACGGAGAGCATGACA
Organism: Candidatus Nitrosopumilus sp.; assembly: GCF_965223225.1. Classification (GTDB taxonomy): domain Archaea; phylum Thermoproteota; class Nitrososphaeria; order Nitrososphaerales; family Nitrosopumilaceae; genus Nitrosopumilus. Next base: position 1,573,922 of record NZ_CBDCVU010000004.1, on the reverse strand, counting down.
TTACAGTTACTATTCGATACAAGGACAACACTAGAGAAGAACTATTCGTTCACCATGACACCACAATCTTTGTGGAAGAACCAGACAACGGTGAGGATGCAATGGGACCTGACATGTCAATGGTAATAATTCCAGTTGCAATTGCAGTGGGAGTTGGAATCTATTTCATGCGCAGACGCAAAAAGCAAACTCAAACAGCGTAGAAAGAAAAAAAGCTAAATATTAAATTGAAAATGAAACATCATCAACTACAGAACGGAGGAATGTATTCAAATTGAGAATAACAATAATTGTGTTGATTGCATTATTAATTGTTGGAAGTGGGGTAATCATATCTGGATTTATGGTAAACCAACAAGATAGACAACAAGCACAAGAAACAATTGTTGAAATTCTGACGCCATATGAAAAACTTGAAAAATACAAAAACGAACTGGAAAAAATAAACCTATACAACCAACAGGTACTAGAGGAACTTCAAATGCAGATAGAAAACTCTGACGCAATAGACGTTGAGCATATAAACGAGGAGATCTTTGTTGTAAAGAAAGTCATTAGTGAGAACAAGAAAGAACTTGAAGATGTCATACAAAGACTAGCGGAGATGAAAGATGAGAATGATGAACCTGCTTCTTAATTGTCTACAATGATATTTTTTTAAAAAAAATAGTTAATTTGATTCTGATAAATTCTAAATTCATATAGATATCAAAAAAAATAACATTTGTTGGAGCTTCACAAAAAACTAACATACATTGGTGCTGCATTGTTGGTGCTAACATTTGTAATTAATCACTATCATGAAACAGATCATCCTGGTGTTGGCTTTAACTATGCGTATGTAACTGGCATTGCAATGCTGGCTGCATTTGGCATCAGTTTTATCATATTTACAAAAGAAAAGCTAGACATGTGACCTTTTTTTCGTGACTAGGAAATTTTGATTGTATATGTGACCGGGCTTTATTATTCAGGCTCGAAAGAAAATTTCTTGTCCGTAAGGTTATAAGCAATTACTGGATCTTGCGATCATGCCTAGAGATGAGATTGAGGTACCAAAAGAGCTCCGTGAATTCATGCTAGAGGGAGCCGAAGAGACAGTCCTGGGACAAAAAAACGGTGCCTACAAGCAATATCGATATGGCAATTTGCACATTAGAGAATATCCTGACAAATTTCTTGTTCATACCGACAAAGTTGATCCCCGTGTAGATCCACTTGGTCATCTGGTAAAAGATGCACCAGAAGTCCTAATTGGTTTGGCTTGTGCTATATTTGGCGGCTCTCATGTTGCAAAGAAGATCTTTTCAGATAAAGACAAATCAAAAAAAATTTCACTTGCAGCTGGACTACTGTCTTCAGCAGTAACTGGATACATAGTATATGCTGCAACTAAAAAACTAAAAAATTATTTGGAGTAAATGCAATGACTGCAATTAGAACCCTCCAAGTTTTGATCAAACTGTTACCGTCTATTCTTGCATTGCGCAAGGATAGAAAAAAATGGGTCAACCAAAAGGAAGGTGCAAAAATAGATCAAGAACAGTTTAGAAAAAATGCGCGCAAAGCACTTGATACTTTTATTTCGTTGGGACCAGTCTACATAAAACTTGGGCAGTGGTTGTCTTCACGAGCTGACATCTTGCCGCAACCATACTTGGAAGAGCTTGCGAAGCTTCAAGACAGCGTACCTTCTGCTCCGTTTGAAAAGGTAAAACCAATAATTGAAAAGGATTTGGGACCCATCGATAAAAAATTTGACAGCATTGATCCTCATTCAATCTCTGGTGCATCACTTGGACAAGTTTACAGAGGAACCATGTCAGGCCAACAAGTTGTAGTCAAGGTAAAAAGACCCGGAATTGAAAATGTTGTACGAGAAGATCTTCAAGTCCTTAAAAAAGTTCTTCCGCTTGCATTGAGATTTGTTGATCCCAATCTGAGGTACTCAGCCAAAGCCATGCTAGCACAATTTATCGAAACAATAAGAGAGGAGATGGATTACACAAACGAATCCCAAAACCTCAAGCGAATCAAAAAGGACATGGAGTCAAATAGCAACAATACCGTAATTGTGCCATCAGTTTACGATGATCTGTCTTCAGAAAACGTTCTGACAATGGAGTATCTGCCTGGAATCAAGATTACAAACGTCCAGGCACTAGATGAGAAGAGAATTGACCGTGAGCAGCTTGTAATAGATGTGCACAAGGTGTTTTTTACCATGTTGCTCAAGCACTCTGTATTTCATGCAGATCCTCACCCTGGAAACATCTCAGTTACAGACGATGGCAGGCTGATTCTTTATGATTATGGGATGGTTGGCAGAATCAACAACGAGACACGATTCAAGCTTATTCGACTATATCTTGCACTAGTTGAAAAAAATCCTCCAAGAGTGGTAAACGCAATGAGTGATCTTGGGATGCTTGTTCCAGGATACAACAGGACAGTAATTGAGAAAGGAATAGAGATGTCAATTCGTGCAATGCATGGCAGCAAGCCTGATGAGATGGAAGTCAAAAGTCTCATGGAGCTTGCAAACCAGACTATGAGCAAGTTTCCTTTTGTATTGCCAAAAAATCTTGCATTATACATGAGGATGGCATCAATCATTGAGGGAATCTACAAGACACACCAAGTTGATTTCAAGTTTGTCAAGGTTTTAAAAAATATTTTACAAGAGGAGAACCTCATTACACGAGCATACATTGAGGAGCTAAAGATTTCTTTTGATGCGTTTTCAAAATCAATTGATACTGCAATAAAGATAGGACCTGAAATGCGAAAGCTGATGGACGAGTTCCAGTCAAACATGAGAAAGAAAAAACCTGTTGTTTTGATTAGTGGTAGTATATTCTCTTCGGCAATCTTTGTTGGCTCTTCATTTTTGTACACTACAAACGAATCAATTGGTATTGCAGGAATGGTTGCATCTGCAATTGTTATGGGAATATCTTTAGCTTTTAGAAAACACTAGGAATTATTCTATTGAAATATCTTTTCCTCTTTTTGTTACGGGAATAACTATCGTTAAAGTTCCGTCTTCATATTTTGCAGAATCTATTTTCTCTTCTCCTTGCTTGATGTCGATTGGCAGTCTAATTTTTTTATCAATTATGTTTGGTCTTTGGTTTGAGATTAGGGATTCGGCTTCCTTTTCGTCAATTTCTTTTTCTGCCTTGATTGATAATATATCCCCGCACAATGTTAGCTTGATATCTTTTTTTGTAAATCCTGGAATATCAATTACTAGTTTGAGTGAGTCTTCTTTGAGGTACATATCCACAGGTGGCAAGACAAACTCGTAGAATTCCCTTGACTTGTTTCCAATTTCCTTTATTACTTCTTTTACCAAGCCCATTTTGTATTAATTTGGTAATTTTTGGTTATAAACCTTTGATGGCAATGCCTTGAGATGAATTCTGTTATGATAATTTTGGTAACAATAGGAATCATTGTAGGTATATTCGTAGTTGTTTCCTCTGCGATTAGAAGAAAGATAAAATGAGGAACTGTTTTAATTATTTTTTATTTTAGCAAGTGAAGATAAAACAAAAATTATTCACACCTATTCAATAAAAAATTCAGGCCCATGCAACAATTCTAGATTCTTTAGAATAAAATCCCAAAAACATACCAAGTGTAATCCTTGAAGTGTCACCTGTTATTTTTGTGACTTCATGATAATAATTTGGATTAATAACAACTAGATCTCCTGCAGAAAATCCTGACAGCTTGCAGAATTCATTATTTTTTACCAGTTCTGAGGAATATCCAAAATCTATATTTCGAAACTTTTCGTCTTCTTTTTTCCATTGCTTGTCATAGATTATCAACTCTCCACCTGCCTCTGATTCCTGTAAATGAAGAACGCAGGATAACTGATAATCAATTCCGCGTACTGCAGCATATTCTTTTCCTTCGTGTCTTACATTGTCTTTGTGGATTGGGATTGATTTTTCTTTCTCATGCATTCGAATTATTACCTGAGAATAATCATTTTGAGATTCAGTAGCAACTGAGACTGAAAAGCCTGGAAAAAGCATGGATATTGCCTTGTAAATTTTCTCTATTGGATTCTCTATTTCCTCAAAGATTTTCCCAATTGTTTTTTGGGCATCTTTTGCAGCCTCAAAATATCTTCTCTTGTCAGTTACATGTTCCATTAGGAATGGGCCCAAATGCAATAATTTGTCATTTTGAAAATTGTTCTTGTTGTAGCTTTTGGTTCTATCAACTATTGTTTGACAATTTTTTTTATCATAAAAATTACGAATTATTATCGCAGGAGGAAGAAGAGAAACCCTAGTCCTGTCTGATAACCCATACAAATCAATTTCATTGCTTACGTGCTGATAGTCAACTACTAGTGGCTTCCACACTAGTATCCACCTGCTCCTGAATGAGATACTTTTGCCAAAAGAACTCCGCTTTCATTTCTTTGATCCACTTCACATTTTAGAAATGAATCAATCACACACATCTTTAATGCATCTTCGTTCCATTCATTTTCATTGTGGGGCAGTCCCGGAAGATCTGCTGAAGTAATGATTACTTCTTCAGAATCAGAGTAATCTTTTTTGTTTCCGTCCTTTCTGTGAGTAACACTAAGAACAAATGAGTTTCTTGACAATATCTTCGAGCCATTTCCCCAAATTATGTCTGTCATAACCTGTTTTGTTTTTTCTAGAATATTAGAGGTGAGGTAAAATTTTTGTCTTGGCACTAGGGCAAAATATTTTTCATAATCTATTTTCTATTTCTTTAACAAGTCAAAGGATAAAATTAAAAATTTTAAATTAACAAAAAAAGAGATTAAGGATTAACCATTTCTAGCTTATCCTGAATCCTATCGTAGTGCCCGTTTTGAGTCATGGCAGGAACATAAAATGTTGCAGAAACTACTTCTCCAACACCTACCTTACAGTCTGACACAATAACGGATTGTCCCATTCTAGATTCTCCAACACAGCCATAATCAGTTACAGCAATGACAGTCACTTCTTCAGTTACTAGAGTTGGAACTATATTCCAAGGAGTAATCGTAAAAACTAGTATCACTGAAGTCGCAGCAGCTATAATGATCCAGAATTGCAGCTGTGGTGTTTTTTTGTATGTTGATTTTTGCATTTCTCCTCAATGCTATTGTACTTTCATTCAATATAACCAAGAGATAAATTTCCAAACTAGTGCCGACAACACAAATCTGACAGCTCCACCTTTTTGTCTTAAAATCCGTGCCTATTTTTCTGAATTGTCCACAAAAGGCCCTGTCTTAATTTTCCTGACTCTTGTGTTTTAGCTGAAATTCTGCTATTTTCTAGTGTTATTTTTTTATCTTATTTCATCTGATCATTGTCTGCTTTTCCTTTTTCAGATTCTTGTATTTTACGTGAGCATGAGAGCATCTCAGATACATTATGCTTGCTTATTTCCTTGTTACATATAGGGCACAATTGATCGCCATCTTTTGCCTTTGGCGGTTCGGACATCATTAAATTAGTTAAAAACAACTTGTTTAAAAAAATAAAAAATTGTCCTAGTTATGATAAATTTCTAAAAGATAAAACAAACAGGACAAATATTTCAATTCAGATTTTGTTCTCACATGGTAACTAAACAAGCAAACAAAAAAGTTAGCACTAGCTTAAATTGTTGAACTTGGTTAAATGCATCTTCTCACTTGTTTTCTTATGAAGAGATGTGTTTTAGGTGAATCTAATTGAGAGGAATTTTTGAATCACTAATAGTATTTGGAGTAATGACGGGGATTCTCTTACCTGCCAGACTTCTTTTTGTTGAGTATGTCTCAGATGATTGGCTTGGATCACTAGGTGTCATTTCTGCAATTTCCATTGTAATTATTGTTCTTGCAAAAAAGAAAAAGCTGGGATTTTTTGGTGTTATGTTTGAAAGACAATTATACAAATTCCATAAAGGTAAGCGTGGCCTTGTAGCATTTGGTGAATCTATCTTCCTACTCTTGGTACTTGGAGGAATGATTTTTGCAATAGAGCAAGGAAATTCTACGTTTTCTCATCTAAAAATGGAAGCCACACAAAATCTTCCTCCTGCAACAGAAAACCCCGAACAAATTCTAAAAATGACTGATAAAATCAATAATCAGGATTGGCTAATGGGCTTTCTGATGACTCCAGTCACATTTGTCACTGAATTTCCCAAGATGAGTGCAATTATTGCATCAATTGACCAAAGACTTGATGGTTGGCTCTTGCATTTTTACACTGTAGGATTTGTTGAATATCTAGAGTTATTTGGAATTTTGGTATTTTATAGAATCTCATATAAGCTCAAGGCCAAACAATTAACAGAGAACTTGCTGTGCTCAAAAGCCCCCATCTAGATTGCACTCTATTTGTAAATTATTTAGAATACAAAACCAATTTAAAAAAATTGAGATTGTAGTGATGATGAAGAAATATTCAAAAGATAATTTTAATCTATTTTTATGCTACTATAACATCCTTCATTCTTTTTGAATAGTCATAACTGTATGTTTTTTGTGGAATTACCTCTATTGCAACCTCGTTTTTAGAATTACCCCTAAGAAATCTTGACAGCATTGATTCTTTTGTACCTAGATACTTTTCGATTAAAGTTTCAAGAATTTCTTCCCCTTTATCATGTAGTGTTTTGACTGTGCCTTCTCCACGCAATCCCTTGTATGGTGGCATGTCACCTGCAATCTCAAAACCACATTTCGGATTTTTTTGAATATAAGAAATCACTTTTGCTGTCTTTTGTACTGCACAATAAATTCTCCCATTTTCATGTGTATACCAAAGGGAAACAACTGTGGGAAACCCATTTGATTTCATAAATGAAATTCTGATTGGAATCTTTTCTTTTGGAATCAGTATTTCCAAATTTTGCTTATCTGGTTTTATCATAGTCACCTACCCCTGATTTTTCTATGACTGATCTGGTGTAACAATGATCACATCCCCAATCTTGGAATTTTTTTCCACAATCATGGCATTTTTGAATTAATATCGAATTCATGAATTATCTTACATTTTTTCATATATCAATAGTGCTCAGAAATAATTCTAGTGGTAACTAGAGAATTTTCAGTCTGAGTTAAAATACTATTTTTCAAAATATCTTTTATGAAAAAGGTTCTAGCCTTGTTGCTTGTTTTAGCAATTGCTTCTGCTTCTCCTGCATATGGGCACAAACTGATTAGCCATGATGACTCTCATCGCAGCCTTGATTCTGCTTTGCATATTCCTGATCACAAGATCTCTTGGGCAATTTATGAGAATTTAGGCGCAGATGAGGCCAAATTTTACACCTTTGATGCCAAAAAAGGAGACTCATTTTATGCAAGCATAGTTATCCCAAAAATTAGCGGATTAGAGGAGTATTCACCATCTCTTCTCCTGATGAGTGATGAAGAAACTATCTCAAATAGTGTCGATTCTGATTCTTTAGAGAAATTCCATTTTAAAACTCAAAAATCACTTTATGAGGGAAAATTTCCTGGAAATGAATTCTACGAGCCATTTGGTCAGGTAACCTATTGGGAAAGACAGGAAATCAAAACCGTTCTCCCATATGACGGAAAATATTTTGTTGTGGTCATGGATGAGAAAAATCAAAGTGGAAAGTACAGTTTAGCCATTGGCACAATTGAAGATTTTTCAGGAGCTGATCTTTTTACCATACTCCCAAAGGCATGGATTGAGACAAAGCTGTTTGTAAATGATTACCTTTCAATCGCAATTTTCTTTTCGATAATTTCCATAATACTTATCATTCCAATCTATTTTATTATCCACAAAAGAAAAGAGTAATTGGAAATGTCTCAACAGTCAACTGATTCTGCATCAAAAAATAAACCATACAGTATAATGGTTACAGGCGCAACTGGATTTATTGGATCCCGTTTAATATCTCACCTTGCAAACCTAGGATATACTGTAAAGGGAATGTCACGAAAAAATATTCCAGACACTAAAAATGTAAAATATGTTCAAGCCGACGTGTTTGATGTATCTCAATTAGAAAATGCACTTGCAGGAGTTGATGTTGCATATTATCTGCTTCATTCCATGGAAGGTAACAAGGATCACTGGAAGGAATTTGCATCCCGTGAAAAAATTCAAGCTCAGAATTTTCTAAAGGCTGCATCCAAGGCTGGAGTAAAAAGAATCATCTATCTTGGAGGTTTGGTAAATGACAGTCTTGAACTATCTCCACATATGCAAAGCAGAAAAGAAGTTGGAGAAATTCTTGCATCCGGCGATATTCCTGTAACAGAACTGCGTGCATCTTTGATTATTGGCGCCCAAGGAGGTTCCTATGCAATGTTGAGATATCTGGTTGAGAGACTTCCTGTCATGGTGTGTCCATCGTGGGTAAAGTCACTTGCACAGCCAATTGCAGTTGATGATGTAATAGAATATCTTTCTGGATGTATGATACACCAAGAAACTGCCGGAAAAATCTATGAGATTGGAGGAAAGGACAAGCTTACCTACGAGGAACTCATGCGTGTATATGCCCACTATCTGAACAAAAACTTGTTTGTAATTGAGATTCCCTTTCTTACTACCAGACTATCATCATATTGGGTTGATCTCATAACGCCTGTAAAGGCATCGTTAGCCAGGCCACTAATTGATAGCCTGGTTCATGATACCGTAGTCACTAATGATTCTATTACCAAGATCATTCCGTTAAAACTAAAGTCAGTAAGAGACGCCATAGATATTGCAACCAATGAAATTAGAGATAATCCTCCAGACATTCCTATACGAGAAGAGCGTACTGGTTTCAAAATCAACCAAAAACTACTGCTTGTGTCATTAATTGCAATGGCACTTGTTGGAACGACATATTATTGGTTAGATGATCGAACCGAACTTTATGAGCCTCTTTGGATTTTGGCAGGAGTCTTTTGGTACATTACAATAATTGCAGCAATAGTTTTTGTCAAGAATAAAACAAGATTGGGATTTCTTATTGCAGGAATACTGTCATGGATAACCTTGGCCTTTTGGCTCTTTGACAACTTTTATTTTGTTTTTGAGACATCCTTGATAATTGATAAGCCAAATGAGCTAATAACAATCAGGAATTTTGTATGGGCTGCACTATCTGTCATAGCTGTAATTGCGTCTCATAATACCTTTCACAAAATAATTGATTATCAATACAAAGGAAGACCAATATGATTTCCGAATTTATTTAATTTGGTTTTTTCAAAAATTATCTAGTTTGTAAGAATTGTTGGCACTATTGAATTTTTTTATTTATAATTAAATATTATTTTTAACAATACTGTTTATGACTCAAAGGTATTCAATCAGAAAAGAATTATTGGCAGACTGTCCTAACTGCAGACAACCCTCCTTAATTCTACTAAAATCCATATCAGGAAAACAAAGCGAAGACTTGTTGGCATGCAAAAGTTGCAAGCTAGTGATCTTCTCTGACGATCTAAAGAAAAAATTGTTTACCGTTTGAGGAAGAAAAAAGAGGAGATATAGAAAATGCCACACGTAGTTTTTGACAAAGAAATTGATCTTGAATGCTTTTCTAAGGAATTCAGTGAGTTAATCCAAACAAAACCTATCCTGATAAAGTTGCTAGATGTGTTTCTTGACAGAAAAAAACGGATTGCACTTGTTCCTGCAGTTGTAATTGACAAACTGCATCAACAATTTCTAATTGAAGTCACAACTAGAAAGGACAAAACAACTGTTAGGCTGTTTCCCGGAACGGATCCAGAAAAAACTGATGGCGTTAAAATGTCATTGGGATTGACTGCAAAAATGATTTCTGAAATGAATCCAGATCACAAAATCACAAAGACAAACATTGAGGATTTCTTATCTGCTGATGCCTCAAAAATAGTACTAACATAGCAGGTTTTACCACTAGTATGAATTATGAACATTAGTTAAATACGATAACTCCAAAGATTACTTGAAAGGTTCGGCTGTCACCTGATAACCCCCGTTGCAGGTCTTAAGCCATTGATGAGACCAAAGTCGCCTTCCCACCATTGGAATCTGTGTGAAACTGTTGCCATAATACTATCAGTTTTTGGCCTTAAGTTTTAGTAACCTTTCATCTTTTTTCATTATTTTCAAGTGACTTGTTGATTTGTGATAATGTCTTTGCATATGATTCCATCATGACGTGAAAGTATTTGTCAAATGATTCAATTGCAGAGGTTTTCATCTTGATGTATTCATCAAAAAATTTTGCACTCGAATTGATGCTTTGGATGTAATTGTTCCTTACAATTTCAGAATTTTCCTTAATTTGTTTTAGAATTCCTTGATCTATGTTGAGTTTGTCAAAGAATTCTTTTTCTGCAATGTAGCATGTGCCAAAAATATCGTCAAGCAAGTGCAGATACTTTGTGTACAAATCTGAATAGCTTTGAAAAAATATAGGCATCTTTGATTCTGTTTCTTTAATCATCTTTGATGTGTCTTCTTTCATAATGTCACAAAAAGAAATCCCTTTTTCTTCTTCTTGTTTAATTTTATTTTCTTCTTCCATGGTTTACATATGTCTCTATAGAATTTAACTAATTAACCAAAAATCAATTTTTTTATTGTAATTTAGCTTTTTTAGAATAACAATAGATGGCTGTGAGGCTCTGGGTCGGAAAAGAAACCTCCAGCCTACCTATTATGGTATGCTTATACTGCTTTAACATAAAAAGAAAGCGTAGAAATTATCTTCAAGATTCAAATGTTTTCTAATGTACATTCCCAAAAAATTTTTTTATCATTACCTTTACTTGTAGCGCAACAGTGCCAATACATGGTCATAGTCTACAAGTTTTGCAACCAGCCTTGGATTTGTGACAAACTCCACTGTTGATGATGTGTCTTTTGCAAGCTCAATCATCTTGATTATCTTTTGATTTGTTGGAGAAGAGTGGTAATAGTTTGCCGAAACCAACAACGTGTCTACTGCACCTCTCTCAAGTGCCTTTTGTATTCTGGAATTATTTTTTAGGACTAGCCCCTCTTTTACCGCAGATTCAAATTTTGCAGTGACCTCAAGAACGTGCTTTTTTCTGTAATCATAAAGATGCTTTATTATCTTCTTGTTCTGCTCATTTACGTTGGTTCCAAACGAAATGCCCTCGATGAAACGACACTTCTTTTTTAGCTCAGAGTTTAACTCATCATGAAACTCTATCTTTGCAGTACCTATTCCTCCAATAAACAAGATTTCAACGTCATTTGAGTCCAAATTCTCAATCTTTTTTGCTATTCTCTTAAAAAATCCCTGAATGAATGTCTGTCGTGCACGTAGGAATCTCTTCTGACTTTGGCCTCCCTTTTTGTGTCTTCCCTGCAAGTTAATGCTGAGTCTTTGCTCTTCTAAGACTCTGTCTCCTTGCATATGTCGTATGCGTGCAGACTTGTTGTCAAGAATTACTAGAATAATCTGATAGTTGGATTTTAGAATGTCTTGAAATGGTTTTACAAACGGTCTTTTGCCTGCAAGATACACAAACGGAAGCTTCTTTGAAATTCCAATCTCCTTGAGTGTTGTCTTTCCATTTGAATGCCAGCCAAAAATGCAGTGAGTATTGATGAATCTGTCTTTTGATTTTGTCTTTGTATTGCTGTTGTTTTTTGCAATTTCTCTCTCAATTGCAGATTCAATTTTTTCTAGCCTTTCATTTCTTTTTGTTTTTCTGAGAAGATGAATTGTTTGTGCATCATTGCCATGAGGATAATAAAGCGAGATGAATGATGAATCTGCCTTTTGAGATTTTAATTCCTGCACAAATCTGTTAATAGAATACCACTCAACAGGTGTGACTTCAGACTGGTTGAAATTTTTTAATTGCTGCATTTTGTTTTTTTGTATGCAATACCCTAACTAAGGATTTCTTTTCTTGGCTTTTCATTTGTTTTTGTGCAGTCTGTCCGATTCTATTATCCTTTTTACTTTCGCTGAATTCTCATTACTCATGCTTATTGTCTGACCCCACAGCACATATCTTTCCTCATACCCATTTTCTTTTAGAAAATCATTTACTTTTTTCATTACCCTGTCATAGCTTGTCTTTTCAGTTGATTCTAACTTTACCAAAATCTGCATTGTCTTTATGTCAATTTCATTTACCATTTTTTCAATCAACATCCAATCTCCAAGCGATTCAGTCTTTTCCATCTTCTCCATCAGTCTTACCCGCCTTGCCTCAAGTCTGCAGAAGATCTTGTTTATCCAATCAATGCCCGATGTTCTGTCTTCATCTTTCTGTATTTGACCGTACCAAAACGAAATGTTCGAGTTTACAGTGTTTCTGTTTGCCTTGATCATCGTTGCAATCTTTCTAGCAGAGTAACCATACTCAAAATGCAATTTGTAGACTGTCTCTTCTTGTTTTCTTTTGATGTGATGGCTGTGGCCCACATTTTGTGTTATGCTTGCCTGAATTGCACAATTTTGGCATAGTTTGGCACAGTTTTTGCTCTTCTTCTAAAAATTCTCTAGGGATTTGCAGATATTCGGACATTTTATCATATTGTATTTGGGTTTGAGACTTTTAGGCTCTGTGTTACCAATGTTATCAACTGTTAACTGTTTTCTGTATTGTAGAAACGTAGTAGGCTTGATAGATTTTTAATTAATTGGATTCTCTGTATTGATAACTTATGATAATTGTAATTGAGGGCGGCGACCAGGCAGGCAAGCTAACCCAATCAAAGATGCTGGAAAGAGCCCTGAAAAAAAGAAAACTCAAAACAAAACTTTTCCATTTTCCTGATTATCAAACCCCAATAGGAAAAGAGATTAGGCAATATCTAGACGGAAAAAGAAAATTTCCACCACAGGTAATCCATTGTCTTTTGTCTGCAAACAGATGGGAAAAGCTAGATCAGATAAAGGCAGCACAAGAAAAAAATTCAGTTCTAATCATGAATCGATATTATCATTCAAATCTGGTTTATGGCATAGCAAACGGCTTGAAACAAAAGTGGTTGGAGAGTCTTGATGCAGGTTTGCCCAAGTCCGACATTGTAATATTACTTGATGTGACGCAAAAAGAATCCTTTAGCAGACAGAAAAAGAACAGAGACAAGTTTGAAAAAAATGAACAATTCCTAAGAAAGATATCAAAATTATACCAGACCACCGCAAAGCAAAAACGTTGGAAAATTATTGATGCATCAAAGCCTAAACAGCAAGTGCATGAAGAAATTATGAAGACCTTCTCACAGAAATTCTCTAAACTAGGATGATGATAATCATATCATGACTGTTGCTGCAAAAAGAAGAAGAAGAAAAGCCAATCATCTAGTAGACATAATTGATCCAATTCATGACTTTATTCAGGTAAACAAAACCGAACTTGCAATTATTGACAATCCAATATTTCAGAGACTGCGAAGAATAAGACAACTTTCAGGTGCACATCTTACATATCCTGCAGCCCAACACACTAGATTTGAGCATTCCTTGGGTGTGATGCACATAGCAGGTCAGGCAGGCCAAAGTCTTCATGAGAAGGGATTACTAAATTCCTATGATGATATCGCTATTCTCAGACTTGCAGGACTACTTCATGATATTGGCCATGGTCCTTTCTCTCATCTGTTTGAGGAGATAATTCAAGAAAAAAAAATTTCACACGAGGATTTTGGTCGCGAGATCATCCTAAAGTCTGAAATCCAAGATCTTTTGTCAAGGGACGGCTTTGATTCTAAAATAATTGCCAGTATAGCATTTGGAGAATCAAAATTTCAATATCTAAATGAAATAGTATCAGGCGCATTGAGTGCAGACATGATGGACTATCTATTGCGAGATGGCTATTTTACAGGAGCAGAACATGCAAAAATTGATCACAAGAGAATTACCCAGTCACTTGATATTCACAAAAATAAATTGGCACTTGAGCGCTCTGCTCTGTATTCTTTTGAGTCTATGATGCATTCCAGATACCAGATGTTCAAGGCAGTTTACTTTCATAAAACTGTAAGAGCAGCGGAAGTAATGTTGCTTGAGGCCTTGCGATTGTCTGATGATGAATTTGGGTTTACTACATTTAATCTAGATGAGTATGTCAAACTAACTGATGAATCTGTTTTGTCTGCTTTGATTTCATCAAAATCATCAAAGCTAAGGCGCGCTAAACAATTTGCAGAAGACTATCAAAATAGAAAATTACTGAAGTGCGTTTTTGAGAGAATATTGACAGGCAGAACAAATCTAAAAAAGACCAGAACAGCTGAATTGAGGTCTGCAATATCAAAAAAATCCAACATAGATGAAACTGAGATATTTGTTGACAGTTCCGTCACTCCTTCGATTCCTCTTGCTCCATCAAAAAACGAATCAAAGTCAATAATTCTTACATCCTATGATAAAAATGGGAAATACACGTCCAAAGAGATGCCAATTTCACAAATCCCAGTCGTATCTACAATTTCTGGATTCATGAATATCCTTAGAATCTACACCCATCAAAAGAATAGAAAAAAAGTTGAAATTGCCGCAAAATCCATTATCGGTGACCTCAAATGAAAAAGAGAATTGTGATAAAATTATCAGGGCGAGTCTTTGGCATGGATAATGTCAAAGTTCTCAAGGATTACGCAGCATTTCTAGTTAGAATAAGCAAAGTATGTCAACCTGTTGTAATTGCTGGAGGCGGAAATATAGCAAGACACTACATCTCTCATGCAAGGTCCTCAGGTGCTGACGAGTCTACACTTGACGAACTTGGAATAGAGATCTCAAGACTAAATGCCAAACTGTTGATTTATGCACTAAAAAACAAAGCATATGCCCATCCTCCAACAACTCTACAGGAGATAAGACATGCAGTAGATGACGGACTGATAGTGGTTGCAGGGGGTTTACATCCAGGTCAAAGTACAAACGGAACTGCTGCCCTCATTGCTGAAAAAATTGGTGCAGAACAATTTCTTAACGCAACTGATGTAGATGGCGTATATGACATGGATCCAAACAAGTTCAAAAAGGCAAAAAAATTCAAACGAATCAAGCTAAAAAATCTCAAAAATATGTTAGTACATGAGGATTCTGTCGCAGGAGGATATGATCTGATGGATATTGTAGCTCTTAAGATAATTGAGCGCTCAAAAATCAAAACAAGAATTCTCAAGGCAAATACCAAGACCATAGAAAAAGCTATCAAAGGTGATAGCGATGTTGGAACCGAAATAGTCCTCCCTTCAAAGTAGAATCGTTTTTTCTTTCTTTAACCTGATATTTCATTTTGTATGGTTGGTCTTGTTTCTGACCATATCTGGATCTCTTTTCCTGGATATTCGGGCATTCCTGAATCTACGAGTTTTTTGTAAATTGCCAATGCCTCTTCTTTTTCTAATGCCTTTGATTGAGCTTTGGTAAATCCATCTTTATCTACAATTATTGCCACGGTTCCCTCTGCAGATTCTATCACTGCAGTAAAGTCTTCTTCTCCTACTGGCTGAAAATCTCCTCCTACTTTCTTTGTAGTTAATGTCAACATTCCAAATCCAGCTGCTTCAAACATCTTCATCTGCGATTTTCCTGCTATCTGTTTTCCTTTTTGTACTGCCTGAAAATACTGCATGATATTTTCTCTCTGCAATGGTATAATAACTATCTCAACCTTTAAGAAATCTGGAGAGAATGCAAAAATAATGAATCCTAAAATTTTTGTAGGAATAGCAATAGTTGGCCTGATTGCAGTACTTGGTGGGATTCTTTTAATGGGTTCTTCTGTAACAATTGAACCTCAAACAAACAATTCTGTTACAGATGACCAGAACGTAAATGAAAGTAAAGTTCCAACTGTTTCACAAGCACTCCCACTCCAAATCGAATTAGATGACATATCTGTCCCAAAAATTTCAGAAAGAACTGCAACCATTGAACTTGCGTTTAAAATCTCAAATCCTAATGAGCGATCGATGATAGTTCAGGTCATGGATTATCAATTATTTGAGACCGGATATTCTGAAACTGAACAACTTTCAGGAGGCCAGATTGGCAATAGGCCTGAAGGTATGGTTGAGTTTGGTTCAAACTACTACACTCTGCTTGGTGAAAATTCCATTTTTCTTAGGGATAAGATTGTCCTAAAAAATACTGGAAACACCCCCGAATTGTGGTCTGCCCTTGAAGATGGTACAGCTAAATGGAAAGTTTCAGGCGATGTTTTCTATAATTTGAGTTCCATGACCAGTGGACAGGAAAATGAACTTCACTTTGAATTTACAAAGTGATGAAAGTATCATGATTTTATGAAATTACAATAGTTTATTTTTTTGATAAAATTACTAACAAAATTATAAAAGGACGTATAGTTGATTTTTATCAAATGGCAGAAGCAGGTATGGCCGCATTTGGCACAGCAATTGGAATGGGTATTGCACTAGCAGTAGTGTGCTTTGCTCTTCGTGGTAAAGGACATCCAGAACCCTTAGAATAAAAAACCAAGTTTGTTTATCAATCCGTGTTTTTCACTACGATAGACTTAACTTTTCTTACTAAATCCTAGTATTTCTGATAATGTTATTGTTTTTGTATTCTTCTTTTTTGTAAAGCACTTTTCATAATATTGGCAAGAGCTGCATTGCTCTGATGGTTCTAATATTGGTGTCTTTTTTTCCTTTAAAAGATTGTTTAAGACCCTGACTCTTCGTATTACTTCTTCAAACATTTTTTTATTGCGTGTTAAGGAAAATGTGATCTCTTTTCTGTCTCCTGTGATGTACACTATCATTCCATCCTGCTTGTCATATATCCACATACATGCATTAAGATACAACACATCATTTGCAAACGGTGACTCTAATTCTTCCTTGGCTGAACGAAATAGCAAGATAGAATCATCTGCAATCATATCTGCTTGTCCTCTTAGAATTATCTCATCAATAGCAAAATCTTTTGGCTCACTACCGTATTGCATCTTTCTTAGCAGTCCTGACAACAGGTCATTGAACCCACTCCTTTCGATCTCTTGGGGTTCTACACGATCATAGTATGATCTACGCAGACATTGAACAACTTCATTCAAATGGATATTTTGAATATTTTCTGTATCAATGGAAACTTCTAATTCTCTTCCGATTGAACTAATTGCATTTTTTACGATACTATGAAAATCGCGGTCTCCCATCATGCACATCGTCATCTCCTGTTATTCTTATCATCTCAATTCATCATCTTGGTTATTGCTTTTGATATCTTTCCCGAAAAACCAAGAATGACAAAATGGATTCCAAACCCGACTATAGCTCCAATAACAAGTTCTTCTGTGTACAAGTAAATTCCAAGAAATATCCCCAATGGAGGAAGTGTAAAGATCATCGCTAGAAAGGAACTGACCCATATTGTATTTACCAGATTTTCTGCAGATACTTCATTTTTTTCTTTTTTAGAAAATCCGATCATTGTTGATCTCTATTCTTCTTCTAAAATTAGCTTTGACATTGTAGTTTCAGTTGGTATTTTTTGTTCAATTGCAAAAGCAATAGCTGCTAAATTTCTAACCTCAAACGAAGTTAGTTTGGTAATTCCTACAATGTTTGCAAAACTAAACATCTTTGTAAATGACTTGCGTGATGCATCATAGATCATCATTTCAAATCCTCTCTCAAATTCTGCGATTGCATCCAAATCATTTTCTGCCTGTGGGATCAAGTTTTTGTATTTTGTATTTGATAGCTCGTTGAATGCATCTCGCAATGTGGATGCAGCCATCATTCTTCCAAACAACTCTTTTGAAGTTGGACCCGTGTTGATTATCAAATCCTCAATCTGATCTTCTTGTAACTCCCAAAATTTTCCTCTTATGATGCTTAGTATATTGTAAAAATCAATATCCATTGCAACTAGTTTAGTAGATTCTTTGTCTGAATAATTTTTCATAGAACCTGCCAAGTATTGGTATAATATTTTGTCAAAATATGTGTCAAATATCTGAAGATTCTTTTTCTCATTATACAGTGCAGCAGCTTTGGATATCTCTTCTCCAAATTTTACGGAATTAAAACTGGCAACAGCTTCTTCCAAATCTTTTGCTACTAGTGCTTTTACTACAATATCTCTCTGTTTGATTAATTCTTCTGCATGTAGATTCACATGAGATTCGATATCTTCTTGTGGTTTTCCTAAAACTTTACCTTTTAAAATTAATTTTAGATTTGAAATAATGAATTTCATATAATATGCTTCTAGTACTCCAGATCTTCCTGATGTTTTTGAAATTGAATAATGAACATCTGCTAGCTGATTTCTTAGAGCCGACTCAATTTTTTGTGAGGTATATGGCTTTTGAATATCTGCTACTGCATTGGCATAAATGGTATTCTTGATCCTAGTTACCAACTCTTCCATGTCTCTGGACTCTGCAAGAGTCTGAAAATCGCTTTTTGTCAGTAATTTGCCTCTTTTACTGTATGCCTTAACTGAAGCATAGACATTTTTTGAACCGCCCATTTACTGAAAATCCGATTTAAATAGATTTTAATGTTTAGAATCAATCCTTGACAATATTTCTAGTACCTTCTCTTGTTCTTCTTTGCTGATAGCCAACATTGATCTAAGAAAATCAAGATCGCATGTTAGTTTTTGACTAGAGGTCTGACTGAATTTCTTAGACTTTATTGGCAATATTTCTTCCCTGTTGACACAATTCATGGATATGTAATTTTCAATCAACAAAAAACACAATTCCTGGTTTGTCTCGTATAATGAATTCAGGTCTGCTCCTAAATTTGTTTCATCGGTATATTCTCTAAAATCGATATCGATTTTGTCGCCTATTCCAAATAACAACAATTTTCCAATTTTTGTAAGCTTGTAGTAACCAGTACCTTCCTTTTGTAAGAGTCTTGGTCCTCTTCTTACTGGTATCTTGCCTTCTTCCTCGATTATTCTTTGTGGTAAGAAGATTTTTTCAATATCTTCGTAAACTCCAGAGTAGGAATTTTTCCACGATTGCTCGTTTTCTATGCCTACCTTCTTAGAAATTTCTACTTTTGTTCTTTGATCGGGTACACTTGACCCACCAATTATCTTAATAATTTTTCTCTGGCGTTTTGCCTTACCAGTTAATTGGTTTGACATTTTAAACGTGTCAAAGATAGATATTTCCAACATCTACAAAATCCGAATTTTATAGGATCAATAAATTGTTAATCTCTATAGAACATGAATTGTATTAGTAACATATTTTTTTAAAAAAAATTAATAATGCTTTTAAAGAGATATGGTTTACGGAGACAGATGAAAAATCAGAACGTAACTTTACTAGGTTTGAAAAAGAAAAATGTAACTTTACTCGCAATGCTTACAGTATTTACCTTAGTTTCAACCAGTGCAATGAGTTTGGCCTATGCTCAATCAGTAGATGACGGCATGGATGGTTACGTACTTGGTACCTCTGGTATCTATACCGGCAATCCACATGAATGCTGGTATGATGATGGTGAAGGTAACATGTTGCCATGTAGAATTGATACAGGTGACACAGCTTGGATGCTAGCTGCATCATCTTTGGTACTTTTGATGAGTCCGGGTGTAGCAGTATTTTATGGCGGTCTTGCAAGAAGTAAGAGCGCAGTTAACGTTTTTGGTATGACTTTAGTTATAATGGGTGTCGCTGCAATGCAGTGGCTTGCATTTGGTTATTCTTTGGCTTTCGGTCCTAACTATGAAGCAGCAAATGCTTTCATGGGCTCGCTTGATTATGTAGGCTTTAACAATGTGTCTCACTATGCCCCACTAGGGGCTGTAGGTCCTTGTGCTGATACTTGGTCGGCAGCATACCAAATGAATCAAATGGTTGACGCTGAACAATGTAGCCAAGATTGGCCTGGTACAATACCCCACATGTTATTTGCTGCATTCCAAGGAACCTTTGCAATAATCACACCAATCTTAATCCTTGGTGCAGTCGTTGATAGAATGAAGTTCAGCGCAGTTATAATATTCGTTATAATTTGGTCCACCTTTGTATACTATCCTGTAGCCCACTGGATATGGGGAGGCGGATTTATGGGAGATGGAACATTAGACTTAGACCCAGACTTATCACCAAGTTACTTACTTGACTTTGCCGGAGGAGCTGTTGTACACATAACATGTGGATTCGCAGCACTTACTGCAGCACTCGTGCTAGGTAGAAGAATGGGACTTGGTAAAGTTCCAATGGAACCTCACAATGTACCAATGGTAGTATTGGGTGCAGGAATTCTATGGTTCGGTTGGTTTGGATTTAACCCTGGTAGTGAAGTAATGGTTGATGGTATCACCGTCAGTGCTTGGATGGTTACAAATGTAGCTGCAGGAACAGGTACAGTAACTTGGGTGTTGCTCAGTTGGGCTCATACTGGAAAACCAAGCATTATTGGTGCTGCAACTGGTACTATTGCTGGCTTAGGAACTATTACTCCTGCTTCAGGATGGGTAGGACCAATGGGTGCTTTGATTATAGGTATTGCTGCAGGCAGTATTTGTTATGGTGCTGTAGCATTAAAGAACGCTAAGAAGTGGGATGATGCCTTAGATGTTTGGGGTGTCCACGGAATGGGTGGATTAACCGGAACTATATTGGCAGGTACTCTTGCTAGCCCACACATATGGGATACTGGAGACGGTATAGGTGCTTGGACTGGTACACCAGAAGGTATGGAACAACAAGGTATCCAAATCATCGGTGCTCTAATTACTGTTGGATATACAGTTGCAGTAACCTTTGCTATCTTGAAGGTTATGGACATAGTTTGGCCAGGTGGAATCCGTGTTACTCCAAAAGAGGAAGATATCGGACTCGACTTGGCACAACACGGCGAAAGAGCATACGTCAACGAATAGAAATCTATTTTCTATTTTTGATTATTTTCTATTTTTGATTATTTTCTATTTTTGATTATTTTCTATTTTTGATTATTTTCTATTTTTGATTATTTTCTATTTTTGATTATTTTCTATTTTTGATTATTTTCTATTTTTGATTATTTTCTATTTTTGATTATTTTCTATTTTTGATTATTTTCTATTTTTGATTATTTTCTATTTTTGATTATTTTCTATTTTTGATTATTTTCTATTTTTGATTATTTTCTATTTTTGATTATTTTCTATTTTTGATTATTTTCTATTTTTGATTATTTTCTATTTTTGATTATTTTCTATTTTTGATTATTTTCTATTTTTGATTATTTTCTATTTTTGATTATTTTCTATTTTTGATTATTTTCTATTTTTGATTTTTATTTTATTTTTTATCTCTATATCTTTTTTAATAACCGATCCTATTCAAGTATATGAAGAGACTTGAAGCGATAATCAAAAATGATAGACTTTCTGAGACTGTTTCTGCAGTTAGAGAAGCAGGAGCAAAAGGAGTTACTGTGACTAGCATCAAGGGCCAGGGTTCTGCTGCAAGACCAATGATACGTAGTGGTCGTGGAACAGCTCAGGTTCAAGCTGAATACAATAACATGGTTTCTGTCATGACAGTTGTCGAAGATTCTGAAGTTTCAAAAATTATTGAAGCAATTTCCAAGGCTACCTATACAGGAAAGAATGGAGATGGAATAGTTGTTGTTACAGATGTTGTTCAGGTAGTCAATATTGCATCCAAAGCGACTGATGAGTCTGCATTATAGCAACTGCGTCTACTTACAACCTCGTTTTTTATTATCTATGAAATTTTCAATTTTTTTAATAATCACAAATCAAATTAACCTTGATAAAAAATTCTCTTCTTAACAATCAGAATTTTTTTCAAATTAAATATTTTAAACTGTATTACTTTGTTGTAAAGTATGTTGATATCAACTTTAGATCTAAACTCTATTAGAAATGATACCAATGTTTTGATTGTTGATACACGTTCTTTTGGTGAATATTCCAAAGGACATATTCCAGGATCTGTTAATTTAGATCTTTTTGCATTTCATTGGTTTGATACAACATCTGACGGTATAGAGAGCTTTAACAAACAAACACAAAAACTTCTGTCTTTTGTTGGAGTTACTTCTGAGAAGAAAGTAATTTTTTATGATGATGTATCTGGAATGCTTGCAGCAAGAGGCGTTTGGATGTTGTTGTATTTTTCACATCAAAATGTTTTGATGCTAGATGGCGGGATAAAAAAATGGCAAAAAGAAAATCTTCCAATTGAAACTAAACCAAATCACTTTCAACCTTCTACCTTTCTTGGAAAAATTGATCCAAATCTAATTTCTGGTTTTGAATATATCCAAGATAACCTTGATAGATTAACCATTATTGATGCAAGATCCCAAGGAGAATATAGCGGAGAAACTGTTAGGGCTGCCAAAACTGGACACATTCCAAGTTCAATCAATATAGATTGGAATCTTAACTTGTACAATGATGGCACTTTCAAAAATGACTCTGATCTTTCTAAATTGTATGACATACCAAAAAATGCTGAAATTGTAACTTACTGCCAAGGCGCATATCGTGCAGCTAATTCTTTTCTAGCACTTAAAAGACTTGGATTTGAAAATGTTAGAGTTTATCTTGGTTCATGGGGAGAGTGGGGTAATCTACTTGATTTACCTGTTGAACAATAATTTATTGATTTTTTTACTTTGACTGAAACTATAATTTAACAAAGTTCTGTAGTTCTATAATTTTGACTATGACGTAAAAATTCTAACAAACTTATTTTTCATTATTATGTAATATTGCACAAAATTACGATCTAAAAGAAAAGGCTGCTTTCTAATTTCTATTTCTTGTCTGAGACTTTGTTACTTTCTTTTCCAAATGAATTGATTATAGATTAATTCCGGTCTGATCTGTCTAAATGGTTGTGAGCCTCCCACATACCACTTTGTAAAGAATTCATACAGATGCAACCTAAGGGACTGAATGTATACAATTAGTCCTTCAATCATCATAATTCCCAAGTTTCCTCCTATAATCATGGCCCAGGCTCCTCCTGATTCTGCACCTCCTAAAGATGAGAATGCATTATTTACTGTAAGTAACAAAGCTGCATGAACTAACAACATGATACCAAGTCTGGCATAGCTAATTGTATGTGCAAGACTTTCTACTGTTTTTCCCAAGAATACTTCCATTATCACACTTGCTGGGTCACTTCCATCTTCTGGGTGTTTCTTTGCATGCATTATTCCTCCAATTATCATCAATACCATAGAAGCAATCACTATCACCACTGCAATTCTTGTCACAATCCATACTTGTGCCCATTCTCCAAGGAACATGGTTACCCATGGTACTGGTTCTGTATGGACTTTGGAGTACATGTTCATGACATCATATTGGGAACCAATGGCACACATCATAATCACAACTATGCCTCCGTAAAGTGTAATGTTTGGAATTGCTTCGGTAAACATTACTAATTTGTGGCCTTCTTTGGCTAGTCTGATGATTCGTAAAATCATTGCCCAAACAAGGTGTACAATTCCTATGAATAATGACACTTTGAGTATGTTAATCACTTGTTCAAATGTTAACTCTGCAACACTAAGAATTCCCACTATCCAACTAACAGAATGTAGTGCTCCACCTTCTTCTAGTAATCCTTCAAATGGACCCATATGATCAAGATGGTACCCAAACGCTTCTCCTGCTCCAACACCTGCTATTGCTGCTGCTGCTCCTGAAATTGCAATAAGCATTCCCCATCTTGAAAGTTCACCTTGTCCTTTCACTTTGAACAACAGGCCCATTCCCATTAGTAACAGACCATGACCCATATCTGCAAACATCAGTCCATAGAAAATTGGCCACATTAGTGCAATCATTGGAGTAGGATCTGGTTCTCCGGATTTTGGAATTCCCTGACTTTTTGTAATTACCTCAAAAGTTCGAACAAATCTTTTATTGTCAAACAGTGTTGGAATTTGTTCCTGTAATTTTGGATCAGTAATGTCTTCAACTACTGATGTCCACTGTTTTGTTGAATTTTGAAATTTTGATTCCATTTTTTTTGGAATAAACCCTTGAATAACTGCAAAATGCTTTGTTCCGCCAGGTTTTCTTAAAGTCTCAAGCACATCTTTTGCAACTAGAGCCTTTTCATGTATTGATAGGATATCACGGCGAATCTTTTTTGTTAAACCTGCTAATTGTTTTGTAATAGCTGCTTGTTTGTCTGTTAATTCCTTTATTTTTGATTCTGCTAATGCATATGCCTCACTTGGAACTTGTGGGAAACCCTCTGGTATCTTGAAAGTATTGGAATTGAAGCTTCGCAAAACCTTCAAAACCTTTTCAGCCTCAGAATTATCTGATATTACTAAAATTGCAGATTTGTCTTTGCTTTCTAAGTCATATTTGTAAATAGTAATGCCCTCTAGAGAGCGCTTAATTTCATCAAAGTCAGAAGATTCTATCACAAAGAGATTTGTGAAAAAGTATCTCATTAAACCGAATCCAGAGAGATCCATATTCAATTTCCTGATTACCTCAAGAGTCTCTTTTAGTGATTTGTACTCTTCTATGGAAACTCTGATGTTTGCAGAATCTTCTAAAAGTTTTGCAGGCTCATCAATTACTGAAGGTGCCTCTTTGCTAAGATCATTTATCATGTCCTCAATTTCATTAATTTCATAATTTTTTTTCTTAATTACAGTCCCTTTGAATAATATCTCCATAATTCCCACAGTTGGTGGAATTCCCATACCTTTGACTACATCATCAATTGACTGGAAAGTCTGCTGTGCCCGTAAAAGAAGATCATCGATTTCTGGAGTAACTAAATCGCTAGCTGAATCAATCTTGTGAAACCATTCAAATTCCGTTAATCTTGATATTGCGTTTGGTGATTCGCTTCTTGGCAGAATTACGGTTCCAAGTTTCAGATCTGCTGTTCCCAAGGCAAATTTTACGTAATATCATTGAGTTTAATATCTTTCTGATTGGCTGTCCTTTCCAAACATTAAAATCTATTATGAGTTAACTGCAGCCGTTGACGTCTAATTCTGCATTAGAATCTACAATTGACAAAATTCTCAACAACACTGAAAAAGATATTCTAGATAATCTGAAATCCGCACTTGATGAATCACAACAATCTTTGGATGATTCTATTCCTAAATTGGAAAGTGAGTATGATAAAATAATCTCTGACGGAAAAAAAGAGGCTGACAAGATAGAAAAGCAAATCGTGGGAAGTTCTGATCTTGAGGCCAGAAATAAACAACTTAGATTTTTAGAAGAGGCAGTAGATAAGGTCTTTTCAACTGCCTTGGATCGTATCGCAAAAACCGATAGAAGCGGTGACTATTCGAATTTAATTAAAACTCTATTAAATGAAGCAACCCAAATTCTAGGAACAAGTGAAATTGTGGTATTGACTAGCACAAACGATCGAGAGGTGGTTCAATCAGAATTATCCAATTTGCCTGGATCTGAATTAAGTAACGATACAATTGACTGCCTTGGAGGAATTGTAGCAAAATCAAAGGATGGCGCAATGACATTTGACAATACAATTGATGCAAGAATTGAACGTCTGAAGCCTTTAATAAGGAAAGAAATTGCAGCAAAATTCGGAGTAGAGAATTAGAAATGGCAGCACAAGGCAGAATTGTATGGGTAAGCGGTCCGGCAGTAAAGGCTGACGGAATGGCTGACGCAAAAATGTATGAAACAGTAACGGTTGGTAATTCCAAACTTGTCGGTGAAGTCATTAGATTGACCGGAAATGTTGCATTTATCCAAGTTTACGAGTCAACCAGTGGTTTAAAACCTGGTGAACCAGTAATTGGTACTGGAAATCCATTAAGTGTATTATTAGGTCCTGGAATTATCGGACAACTATATGATGGAATCCAAAGACCTCTAAGAGAATTATCAAAAGCATCTGGTTCATTTATCGGTAGAGGCATTACTACAACTCCTGTTGATATGACAAAGAAATACCACTTTGTTCCATCTGTAAGTAATGGAGATGAGGTAGCAGCAGGAAATGTAATTGGTACTGTTCAAGAAACCGATCTTATTGAACATTCTATTATGGTTCCACCAGATCATCCAGGTGGAAAAATCACAAATATTGTATCTGAAGGCGACTATGATCTAGAGGCAGATCTTGCTTCAACTGAGAAAGATGGGCAAACTATCCCTCTAAAGATGTATCATAGATGGCCTGTTAGAAAACCTCGTCCATACAAGAACAGATATGATCCTACTGTTCCATTACTGACAGGACAACGTGTTATTGATACTTTCTTCCCAATTGCAAAAGGAGGAACAGGTTCAATTCCAGGAGCATTTGGAACCGGCAAGACAGTTACCTTGCACCAAATTGCAAAATGGGCTGACTCTCAAGTTGTTGTTTACATCGGTTGTGGAGAAAGAGGAAACGAAATGACCGAAGTTTTGGTAGAATTCCCTCATCTTAAAGATCCACGTAGTGGAAAACCACTTATGGATAGAACAGTCTTAGTTGCAAATACTAGTAACATGCCAGTAGCTGCAAGAGAAGCCAGTATCTATACTGGTGTGACTATCGCAGAATATTATAGAGATATGGGAAAAGATGTCGTACTTGTAGCTGATTCAACAAGTAGATGGGCTGAGGCACTAAGAGAAATGAGTGGAAGATTAGAAGAAATGCCTGCAGAAGAGGGTTATCCATCATATCTTGCATCGCGATTAGCAGAATTTTATGAAAGAGCAGGACGTGTTAGAGCAGCTGGAAGTCCAGACCGCGATGGCTCTGTAACTCTTGTTGGTGCTGTTTCTCCATCTGGTGGTGACTTTACAGAACCTGTTACAACCCATACAATGAGATTTATCAAAACTTTCTGGGCTTTGGATGCAAAGTTGGCATACTCTAGACATTACCCATCTATCAATTGGATGAATAGTTATTCTGGATATCTTGCAGATATAGCAAAATGGTGGGGAGAAAATATCAATGAAGATTGGCTTAGTCTTCGAAGTGAAGCATATGGTGTTTTACAAAGAGAAGACACACTTAAAGAAATTGTTAGACTATTGGGTCCGGAAGCATTACCTGACGAAGAAAAATTAATTCTTGAAGTAGCCAGAATGGTAAAAATTGGTTTGTTACAACAAAATTCATTTGATGATGTTGACACCTATTGTAGCCCTGAAAAACAATACAAGTTACTAAAACTGTTAGTTGACTTTTACAAGAAAGGTCAACAAGCACTTAAAGAAGGCGCATCACTATCCGATGTACGTGACTTGTCTGTGGTAAACTCTATACTAAAAGCACGAATGGATGTCAAAGATGATGAAATGCCAAAACTTGATCAATTAGATAATGATATGCAAGAACAATTCAAATCAATTACAGGAGTGAAAGTATCAAATTGAGCACAGAAGGTGGCGTTCAGTATAGTAAGATAGCAGAAATCAAAGGACCGTTGGTAATTGTTGATGATGTTGAAAATGCAGCATTTGATGAGCTAGTAGAAATTGAAACTAAAGATGGCGAAAGAAGATTAGGTAAAGTTCTAGAAGTTGGAAATGGTAAAGCAATTGTTCAGGTATTTGAAGGAACAACTGGTTTGTCAATTTCAGCAACTAATGCAAAATTCGTTGGAAAGGTTATGGAAATGCCTGTATCCAAAGAAGTACTTGGTAGAGTCTTTGATGGATTAGGTAGACCCAAAGATGGATTGCCAGATCCTATCGCTGATCAATTTATTGATATTAATGGTGAACCTATGAATCCTGAACAACGTGAATACCCAAAAGATTTCATTCAAACTGGTGTATCCGTAATAGATGGTATGATAACTCTTGTTAGAGGACAAAAACTTCCAATCTTTTCAGGTTCTGGTATGTCTCACAATCTTTTAGCAGCCCAAATTGCGAGACAAGCCAGTGTAGTTGGTACGCAAGACGACTTTGCAGTAGTTTTTGCAGCCATCGGTGTGCAATATAGTGAAGCCGAATACTTCAGGCGAAGTCTGGAGGAATCTGGTGCACTCAAAAGAAGTGTTCTATTCCTAAATACTGCTGATGATCCAGCAATTGAGAGAATCATTACACCTCGTGTGGCATTAACTGTTGCTGAATATTTGGCCTTTGAATTGGGAATGCATGTTCTTGTTATACTAACTGATATGACAAATTATGCTGAAGCACTTAGAGAAATTAGTGCTGCTCGAGAAGAAGTTCCTGGAAGAAAAGGTTATCCAGGTTATCTTTACACAGACCTCTCAACAATTTATGAGAGAGCAGGTAAACTAAATGGAAAGAAAGGAAGCGTTACTCAGGTTCCAATCTTGTCAATGCCATCTGATGATATTACTCATCCAATCCCAGATCTTACTGGTTATATTACAGAAGGCCAAGTCGTCTTGGGAAGAGATCTCTTCAGACAGGGAGTATATCCTCCAATCAATATTTTGATGAGTCTTAGTAGACTCATGAAAGACGGAATTGGTGAAGGAAGTACCAGAGCAGATCATGGTGAAATTTCAAATCAGGTTTATGATGCATATTCACGCGCTCAAGAAGTCAGAGCACTGGCAGGAATTGTTGGAAAAGCTGGACTTACAGAGATTGACCTAAAGTATATGGATGTAGGTGATGTGTTTGAGAAAGAATTTCTTACACAAGCAACTGATGAAAACAGAACCATCGAAGAAACTTTGAGTGTTTTATGGAAAATCGTCTCTAAATTACCAAAGAATGAGATTACAAAAATTAAAGATAAATTCATAGAGCAATATTATCAGGACGAATGATAAAATGTCATTTGGGCAAAATGTTGCTGCAACAAAAATTGAACTCCTAAAATATAAAAAATCTAGCCAAGTCGCCGTGATGGTTCAGAAGATCCTAGATGACAAACGAAAAGTCCTTCTAAAAAATATCGAAGAGATGATTGAAGAGGCATCTAAAGCACGTGGAGGTATTTGGGATCCATTGCAAGATATCTACAAATCTGTTAATGAAGCATATTTGGCATTAGGTACGAATACCGTGGACTCTGTTGCTGAATCCACACCTCCAGTAATGGAAGTTGATGTGCATGTTAGACGAGTAGTTGATGTCAAAATTCCAGCTTTGTCTGTTACAGAAAAAGATACCAAGTCAATGCCTTATGGGTTTGCTGACACTAATTCTTCAATTGATAGAGCTGCTAAACAAATTAAGGAACTGTTGCCAAAAATATGTAAAGCAGCAGAATATGAAAATTCTATCTTTAGCCTTGCTAAAGCTTTAGAAAAAACTCAAAAGTTACTTAATGCTTTAGAAAATGTAATTATTCCACAATACCAACAAAAAATTCGATTCATTCTTGCAACTCTAGAAGAGCGAGAAAGAGAAGAATTCGCAAAGTTAAAAAAAGTCAAAGCTAAGATGGAAAGTAGAAAATAAAATGGCAAAAGATGAAATTAAAAAATTACTTGAAAATTCTAAAAAAGAAGTAGATGCTGATTATGACAAATTTGTAAGTTCTATCAAGGATGATCTGGTATCTTTCAAAAAGAAAACTTTAGAACGAATTTGATCTTACTTCCTCACCATGATTTAAATAAGGATCTAATGGAGCCACACCATAAATGAAAACGATCGTCTTGTTACTTTTGGCAGCATCAGCAATTTCAATTCTGGGTTCAACCGGAGTTGCATTCGCAGCAGAAGAAGGTGCATCAAGCGGCGATTCTATGAAACTCTTAGGAGCTGGTTTGGCCTTTGGTATTGCAGCAGGCGGAGCAGGAATTGGTCTTGGTCAAGTTGGTGCAGCAGGTCTTGCAGTTATCAGTGAGAATCCGGCATTACAGTCAAAAGTATTCATCTTCGTGGGTATGGTTGAATCAATCGCTATCTACGGTATAGTCATGATGTTTATCATCTTAGGACAATAATCCTGACAACATCTTTTTCAAATTTTTAGATTTTTTTATTCTAATTATATTTTAGTTGATTTACATCTAAAATTCTAGAACAGTATCGACATTTCAGCACACTTCCTTCTTTGTCAATTACATCCATAACTGATTCTATGTGTTCCATGCTATTTGTTATACAGTCTGGATTTGCACATCGAAATATCCTGTCTATCTCATTTGGCAAGGAAACTCTTCTTTTTTCAACCAATTTGTAGTCTTTTATCATATTGATGGTAGCCTTTGGTGCAATTACTGCCAGTTTGTTAGTGTCATCATCTTTTAGAAATTTATTTTCCACTTTGATGATGTCTTTTTTCTTAAATTTTCCACTTGGAACATTCAATGCAATAGTGATAAGACTTCCATCCTTGCCATCGATTCTTAATGCATTTAAGACTTGTAAACCTCTACCCTCGTCAATATGATCGATAACTGTCCCCTCTTTAATACGTCGAACCAAAAGCTCGGACTGTTCCATCAGAATACTTTGTATAGTCACCCGTATATATTATTGAAAGAATGAATGAATTCTATCAAAAAGATATCATATCCATCAAAGACTTTGATAAGGAGCAGCTAGAAACCGTATTTTCATATACAGATAAAATTTTACAACTTGATCCCATACAAAGAAGAGAAATTTGCAAGGGTAAAACTTTGGGATACTTGTTTTATGAACCTAGTACTAGAACACGTCTTAGTTTTGATTCAGCAATGGCCTCAATCGGAGGTAATTCACTTGGAATATCTGATGTTTCATCATCATCAACGCAAAAAGGTGAAAGTCTATCTGATACTGTCAAAATAATGTCGATTTACTCAGATGTGCTTGTCTTAAGACACACTTTGGATGGTTCCAGTAGATTTGCAGCAGAAGTTTCTGAAAAACCTGTAATTAATGCAGGTAGTGGAACTGAAGAACATCCTACACAAGCTATTCAAGATTTGTACACAATTAAAAAAGAAAAAGGAAAGATTGATGGCTTGAAGATAGGAATTGTGGGTGACCTCAAATATGGAAGAACAGTTTACTCTCTCTTGTATGGATTGGGAAATTATGATGTTGATGTTAGGTTAATCTCACCAGAGTCTTTACGCATAAGATCTGATTCTACTTATGAAATCAAAAAAAGATTAGATTTTTCTGAATCTACTAAAATTGAAGAACATATTGATGATGTTGATGTTCTTTATGTAACAAGAATACAAAAAGAGAGGTTCCCTGATGAGGAAGAATATCTCAAAGTTAAAGGCAGTTATGTTGTTGGTTTAGATCTTTTAAACCAAATGAAAGATGACTGTATTATTTTACATCCCCTTCCACGAATTGATGAGATCTCAACTGATGTTGATAAGACAAAAAATGCAAAATATTTTGAACAAGCCGAATACGGAAAACATACTCGTGCTGCATTATTGGGATTAACTTTAAATGAAATTGCCTTTTAGGTTTCCAAACCATTCGTATTCCATATATCTGGAGACATTTTAATAATTAGAGTTGGCAAAGACAAAGACAATTCCGATATTTCCTTTAGACCTTGTTTTATTCCCAAGACAGGAACTCCCATTGCGTATTTTTGAACCCAGATACAAACAATTGGTTGATGATTGTATGTTGGGTGACGGACAGTTTGGAGTATGTTTGATTGATCCAAATAATTCTGTTAAAGGATGGAATGCTCCACAAATGGTGGGAACAATTGCAAAGATTACAAAATGCAAGGATGTTGAACTTGATGGATTGCAATTACATATTGAAACAATTGGCAGAAATTCATTCAAAATAAAGCAAATAATCCCCCCTTCTATTCCTCAACCTGCCAACTATGATCCTCTTTCAGTAGAGGGTCATCAAGAGATATTCGAATTACATGAACAAAAGAGCATTAAAGAAAAAATGTACATACAAGCAGAAGTTGAAATGATACCTGAAATTGATGAAAGTATATCTTTACAAAGGTGGGAGACTTTGGTCAAACTCTGGAAAGAAAAAATAATTTTTCAAGCTTTGCCTCAAACAGTTGAGCCAAATGCATTAGATCATGTTTTGGAACAATATTACCTTACTACAGATACTCCTACGATTGATTATGTCTATTCTTTGTCTGCTTTGGGAGCAAAAGATCCAAATGAATTACAACCAATTCTGGAGGCTACCACAATGGAAAATTTACTTCAACGCGTCGAGAAATTATTGACAGTAAAATAACCCTATGTAATAGATATAATGTTGAAATCTTCAAAATTTGGCTTCTTTGTAATAGCTTCGTTCCTTTTAATTTCTACTCCTAACGTTTATGGACATGGTCTAGGATTTGATAAAATTTCATCTATAGATGTTGCAGGCAAGGACATTTCAATATCAGTTGAAATGCCAACTTATTTTGAAAACGATCAACAAACTATCACCATTACTGCTACAGATAACGAAACAAAAGAAAATGCAAAAAATGTAACCTTTCTTATTGGTCTATTTCATGAAAATGAAATCATCTTTAGAAATTATTTCTTTACAGAAAATGGAATCTTATCGATTCTAGTTACTCCAAATCAAGAAGAGACAATTGAAATTAAAGGAGAACAAGATTTGTTGCTTGGGGCTTGGCATGGAACCGAATCCAAACCAATTGAAATTACTGGACCTTTGTTTGATTCTGGAGGACTATACAGTTTTGAATTCGAAGTTAGAACAATTGATGAGCCAGATAACATCATTGAAAATTCTACTGTACATACTGCTGATTTGACTATTGTAGAAACAGTTTCTTTTATTGAAAAAGATACAGAAAATAATGATGTTGAATTCCGCTTAAAATCATACTTTGATAAAATTTCTAACTTTGAGTATGATCCTCTAAAAAAACAGGTAACATTTGAAATGCCTTTTGATTGGAGAGAAGAAAAAATGTCCCATATTCCAGTTGTACATGAGGAGGTTCATTTTCCAAAAGACTTTACAGACCTTTTATCGCCTAGCTATACAGGTTATGCAAATGGAATTGAATTATTCAAAGCATCTGTAACCATTGATGATTATACTGAAGACGATGAAAGGATTGTTCATTTTGTACTCCTGCAGGACCATCTGAGATTTTTAAAAAATGAAATGAAAAGACTAGATCAACCTTTGCCAGATAATATTGTATTTACTTTAACAACTAGTGAGAATATTGAATTTCCATTAGTTGCCTATACAATAAGTGAAGATTTCCAGGTAAATCTTGCATGGGATCCTGTAAATATTGAGCCTGGTGTTGATACTAATTTTATTTTCACTATCCGTGATGGCGCTACCGGGGAGCCATTACGAAGTTCTGACTATACATTTGTCATACTTCAAAATGGTAATGAAATCCATAGAGTATCTGGTGTTGCTCAGATAGGAGGAGAATTTGAAAAATTCACATTTGCTGAAGATCAGACAGGACCTACTGTAATAAAATTTGAAAACATTCGTAATACCGGACAAGAAACCGAATTTGGAATTATGGTAGCTCCCGAATTTGGAACAATAGCAATGCTAATTTTGCTTATTTCTGTTGTAGGAATAATTTTTGTAACAAAGAAAACTTCATTCAAATTCAATTTGTAAAATTTACAGGATACCATTTCATCTTTATTTAGATGACATTTTCTCCTGATTGGAATTTATTCAGCTTCTCTATATGACAAACAGTATATAATTACTGATTATGAATTAAGTTCTAAATTCAATCTTCTTTTGTCTTGAACACTCTTCACAAAGAACAGCGATGTTGCAATAATTCCTAGCGCAATTAATGGTGATGCAATTTCAGTATATTTGATTTTCAGATTATTTGTTGATTCTATTTGTGTAGATGTTATTGGCATTTCTGTTATCTTGACTGTACCAATTTTGTTTGCTTGTTGTTCAACAAACCATACGTTCTGATCTCTATCTGATGTCATAAATTGTACAAAGGATGTCTCAGAAGGCACTGCAACCTCAATCATGTCTTTGTTATCTGGATCATACACTCCAATGTTATCAACTGTATGTTGTGCAAACCAAATATTCCCATATCTATCAAATGTCATTCCAAAGGGCAATGCTTCTTCATCAAAAATTGGGATTCTTTCAAACGTCTCTAGTATGGGGTCAAATTTTGTAATTGCAAGCCCTGTATGCTCTGCAATCCATAAATTCCCCTCTTCATCAAAAATCAGTGCCTCTGGAGATTCAAGTGTTGTTTCAGATGTAATTTGAGTTATTTCGTTGTTATCTGGATCAATAAATCCAATCTTGCCAGTTCCAGTTGTACTGTACCAAATCATTCCATTCTCATCAATTGTTAAAGCAAAAGGTAATGATTGCCTCTCAGGTAGTATGATTTCTTCAAATTCGTCCAAATCTGGAATATATTTTAGAATTCTATCTTTGTTAACAATTGAAATCCACAAATTCCCATTAAAGTCTGCCTGAATGAAGATTGGAGCATTATCTGAAATCACAGGATCCAGATCTGGAATTGTTTTGGTTGTTATCTGTTTGTTATCTGGATCAATAAATCCAATCTGATTTCTTGATGTATCGGTAAACCAAATTCTGCCCTCTTTGTCTTGCGTTAATGTCATAGTAGTTAGACCATCAAATGAATATGGTGTAAATTTCTCTGTTTCAAGTGAAAATTCCCATATACGAGGAGCTGAAGGATCACTAATCCAAATAGATTTTTTTCCGTCATAAATTGGGAACCATGGTGTTGCATCTTCAGGAAGTTCATACTCAATAACTTGAGTTTGAATATTTGCAAGTCTTGGTTTTATTGTCAATTGGATAATCTTAGATTCGCTAGCCTTCTCGGTTCTTTGAATTTCCACTTCTAGTTGCCAATTTCCAGAAAATCCAAACGTTGCCTCTCCCTGAAATTCTATTGGTTCATTGCTTTCTTGTTTGGTGATTTTCATTGGAACTTCAATAGCTGAAAGATTTTTTGTTGGATTTGATACCTTTACTTTTATCTGATCCGAATCGTATAGCGGCTTGTTCTCAAAGTCACTTACTTTGACTGTAACTGTATTTTTTCCACTTGAAAATGGAGATATGTTGATATCCATTTTTGTACTTTCAGTAAATTCTATTGCTGAAAAACCATAGATAATTTCTTGCGCATCAACTTTTTGTATTTCACCTGCAGGTAAAGTTCCATTTGTGATTAATGCTACTACACCTAACAGTATGATTCCTAATGCTACATCGATTTTGAGGGATTTTTTTAATTTTTTGTGTATGTCTGTTTTTCCAGAATGAATGTTCTTTTCACCATTTTTTTGTAGTCTGAACTGGAAAAACCCTCCTAGTCCAACCATTACTGCTGCAATTGCAATCTTTAATATGATGAGCTGCCCATAAACTGATTCTGTAATTAATTGCACGTCGCTTTCCAAAAACCACATCAAGGTTGGGCCAGTTATTATTACAACTCCTAAGGAAATGACAAATGCAATTGAAAATCTTGGAATTAGCAGTAGGCTTAATTTTTCTTGTTTTGTCTGTTTTAGTTCTGATAGTGCAGGAAGCAAAATGAAAACAAAATAAATAATTCCTCCTATCCAGATTGCTGCAACCAAATTGTGGATATAGTCCAGAACAAATGCAGCTTCTATGCCACTAGCTGCTCCATGTCCAATCATACTTGAAGTGCTAATCAGTATTAGAGAAGCTATTAGAATAGGTATTTGGTTTCGTTTTGATAATAATTTTTTTCTATCAGCACCAAACCACAAGCCTAGCAAGACAACTGTAATTGCCATTCTGAGCAACCAAATGTTTCCAAAATAAGTCTCAATGACATCAATTGGTGATGTCTCTAATCTTATGACTTGAATTACTAGCATCAAAATATTTGAAACAAAAACTAACGTTAGCCCAATCCCTGTGATTGACATAAACTTTCCATGGTGTAGTCTTTGAATCTTGTCTATCTCCTCTTTGATGATATACTTGTTCTGAGTTCCCCAAATTATTAGAGATGCGATGATTGCTCCCAAAATTATTGTCTGACCTACTAATCCTGGGAATCTGGCTCCTGCTTCGGTAAGAAAAATTATTTCCGAAGGTTTCTCAATATCCATATCTGGAATCACTACATCTCCAACTGCAAACAAGAATGCATCTGGAACCAAGTGACCATCTACTTTTGATAGAACTTTGGTGGATGCGGTGTATATTCCGTCTTCTAATGGTGGGGTTGTAACTATGAGTGATTTTTCATCTTCATAATAGTTTGTATCTCTATTATCAACTTGATTTCCGTTACTGTCTAGTACTTTGATCTGACTAAAATCTATGTCAACTGGTTCAGAAAAAAATACAATTACTTCTGTAACTCCTGCAGGTGAATTCGAGGTCAAACTTGGAATTGTTTCTTCTGTAAATGGATGAGCATAAGCTGTGGAAATAGAAACTGAAAATAAAATTACAAACATGATCAAAACTTTTTTCATTTGATCTTCAGGTCAATATTGACAATTTAAACAGTTTTCATTTAATTCGTAATTTGTACCACTCTACATAAAGATAATAACTTGCATTTTTAAAATAGTAATCATGAAATTATTATTTTTTGGTTTTATTGCATTTGTTTTTACAATTGGCCTGATGGCAGTACCACCTTCATATGCACATACTACTGTAGAAGTTGAACATTATGAAATAGAAGCTGGTTGGGTAGTCGAACCACCTATTGTTGGTATACGAAATGACATCATCATGAAAATTACTGAACCTGGTGAAAGCCAAGGTTCAATCAAAGGAGTTACTCATGCATTCAAGTCACTAGATGCTACAGTAGTGTTTGGTGGTGCAACCAAGAAAATTGATTTTAATTCTGACCTCAGACCCGGTTATTATTTTTCACCAATAATTCCTACCAAAACTGGAAGTTATTCTATTGATCTAAATGGCGAAGTTGATGGAACTCCTGTTGTCATACAAATCCCAATTGAGGATGTTGAGAGCACAGCAATCTTGGATTTTCCACCTAGAAGCAGCGAAGGACCTGCAGACACTACTGCTCTAAAGAATGCCATATCCTCATTGCAACAGGATGTCTCTAAACTAAAAACAGGTGAAACATCTGTTCCTGCAACCAATGGTGGCATGGCATACGACTTTGCAATTTTTGGTTTGTCTATTGCAGCTGCAGCTATTATCTTAGCAATAATTGCATTAGTAAAAAGAAAATAGAAAAGAGGTATTCCTAAAATCTTGGAACGACTCTAGATTTTGCAGTTACTGCAACGATACTTATGATTGCAACAGCTAGTATCATCATTGCAATTGTTCCAAATTCTGGGACAACGTTTGAGAATACTACTTCTTCACCGATTGGTCCAGTTTTTTCATCAACACCAAAACCTTGGAATGTGATTTTGATATCTACTGGATCAGAAGAATCTAGTGGTGCTGTTTTGTGCATACCAGTACCATCGTGGTGATGTGCTCCTTCATCAGAGAGTACTTCATTACCATTTTGTGTAACCATGATATCGTGGTTAACATGTTCTGAATCTGCAAATTCAATAGAAATTTCCATCATTTCACCTGCAGTTGGTTCAGAAGTCCATATTGAAACCATTGTACCATCTGATAACATTCCGGTTGCAGTTGCATCTCCATCAGAGTGCATCATACCGTTGTCATCACCATGATCAGCTGCTCCTGCTTCTTGTACTATAATCACACCTACCATCCAAGGATGAACCATACAGAAATATGGTATTTCACCTACGGTCTCTGCTTTCCATTCAAATGAATTGTCTACCATTAATAGTCCAGTATCAAATTCACCGGTAGGGCCATCAGCTAAGCTTCCAGCAGTCCATGTGTGAGCTGCAGAATCTGTGTTTGAGAATACTACTACTCCTCCAACATCAACTGTTGCTACCTTTGGAATGTAACAACCTTCCTCAGTTTCCTCACATCCTGGTGATGCTGAACCTTCTGCTGGCACAATTGTGACTTCTGGATGATCTGCAAAAGCAGCAGGTGTCATTGTAAAAACTCCAGCTGCAATAGCAAATAGTACAAAGAAAGAGCCAATTGCTTTTGTCTTCATTGGAATGAGTACTTGATCGGATACATAAAAACCTCACTGGAATTTCCATCATTAAGACTTAGTTTTTTCGAACTTGATATGCTTTTATGATTCCAAATACTGGTATTCCAAAATACATTCCAACATTAAGTAGGATAACAGAAATTCCGTATCCTAGCATTTCTTGTTCAGAATCTATATCTACCAAACTCAGAATTGATAATGATGATATCATTGGAGTTAGAGCTAACTTCATAAATTCTTTGAAGACTGGATGTTCTCTTTCATAGTCTGCTATTGTTGGAGAAAATGAATAATAGAATTGATTAAAAGTAGTCATAAAAGCTGCTCCTGAATTTGTTTGTAAAACAATATTATCACGAAGTTCTCTTAATTGTTGTACTTGTGGTGCCAGCTCTGAACCAAAGGTGGCAGTTGCAATCAAACATCCTCCATTCTCATCTTGTTCTGTTGGTTGTTCTTGTTCTGTTGGTTGGCCATGAGCCTCTCCAACTAAGATGTCAAATGAAACAGTTTCAGTTGGAATTGGTTGAAACAAAATCCCCTCAACTTCAAAGTCAATGGAATAAATCCCCTCACCCAAATTGAACTCAATTGGTATTTTGACTGAACCCAAAGAAGTATGTGTAAGTGGAATGGGGCCAAAAACAGTTTCACCATCTTTAGAAATAGCAATTGTATAATCAATATGTTCTTGAACCTTTTGTGTTTGTGGATTTAGAAAATCAATCTCTAATTTTGTTTGAACATTTGGTTCAATTGAATCATAAGTTAATTTAACATCTAATGTTCCTTTGTCTGTAGGTAATGTCTGTGACTCTGCAAATGCAGGAATGGTCAAAAGAGGAATTAATAGCAATGCAATTAAAAATTTCATACGTTTTGTTTGAAATTCATAAATAAAAATTCTACTCTCTTTTATCAAAAAAATACTATCCGCAGTAATGTTGTACCAGCTTTAAATATGGACTTAACCTAATTTTGTTGTTGAATCAAAAGTTCGCTTTACTCATAACTATTATTGGAATATTTACAATACCTGCAGTTTTACCTGATGCCTCTGCTCATGGTCTGGGCGGTGATCAAGCTGAACCCATATCCTTTGGAGATATGAAAGTTACAGTCAGAACTGATCTTACTCCTTCTGATATTACGATAGGTGATATTGATGATATTAACATGAAAGTTAGATTCTTTGACACATTAACTGACACAACTTTGGAAAAAGTAACCTATCGAATTGAGGTTTGGAGAGCCGGTGATCTCTTGGCAAGAAATCTGTTTTATGATTTAGATGGACGATTAGATGTTGAAATACGTCCAGAAACTGGTTGTTCTGAAGCTGATTTATGGAAATGTACAATTTATGGTGGTTCTGAACACGTTACTGCTCCTGGTGCATTGTTTGTGCAGGGTGCAGCATGCAATGATGAAAACCTAGATACTTGTGCCAGACCAACTATCACTGGTCCTATTTTTGACAAAGGTGGTTTGTACAATATTCGAATAGATATTGAGGGTGCAACCAGTCCAAAAACAGTACTTGCAAATCTGCTAAGCTATGATACGTTTGTAAGCATTGCACAAGAACAAGACTTTGTAATTCAGACTGCAAGTGCAGAGGAGATTCCAATAATTGTAAAAACATACTATGACGAAGTTGAAAACTTTGAATTTGATACATCTGATAATTCAATTAGTTTTGATATGGCCTTTGACTGGAGTCCTGATTATGTAGAACTTGTACAAGTTGTACATGAAGAGGTTAGAGTTCCTAAATCATTTGTGCCATACGCTGAAGGAAAACAATTCAAAGGATATGTTAATGGTGTTGAGATTGATCAAAGAGCCTTACTAAACGATCCTTATTCTTACGATGACACTAATGTTGTTCATTTTCTAATTACGAATGCTGAACTTACAAAAATCAATGAGTCGTTAGGACCAGAAAATTATGATACTGGCAATATGAATCTAAAACTTGTACCATTAGATAAAGCCTCAAAGAGTTCTACAGAATTTTACCTTGTTGACACGGTAAATTATGAACAAGTTCCTACTACTGTAACTATCTCTTGGGATGGTCAATATGGCGCAAACCAAGCAATTCCATTTGAATTTGCTTTCTTTGATGAAGAGCGACAATTACTCAAAGATGTTAGATATGCATATGTAGTACTCGATGAATTTGATCAAGAAATAACTCGATACGCTGGTGATGATGATACAAATCCCGGAATTCTTTCAACTGAGGGAATAGATATCCAAAGAGTTTTTGTTCCTTCAGAAGGACAAATCAGGATTGATCTTTTGGTTTATGGGACTGGATTGGATTATGATCCAACTTATGCTGGAATTGGTTCTGCAATTATTGAAATAGGTCCTGGGGCTCCAGTGAATGACAACAATACTCCTTCCGTTTCTGACTCTGTAGAGATTCCATCTTGGATAAAGAACAATGCTGGATGGTGGGCAGATGATTCCATTGATGATAAAACATTTGTTCAAGGAATACAGTGGTTGATAACAAATGGAATAATGAAGATTCCTCAGACTGCACAAGGAACCGCCTCTGATTCACAAGACATTCCATCTTGGATAAAGAACAATGCTGGATGGTGGGCAGATGATTCCATTGATGATAAAACATTTGTTCAAGGCATCCAATATTTGATCCAAGAAGGGATTATGCGAGTTTAGTAATGGATTTTTAAATAAATTATGTGTGGGATGAAATTATCATGAAAGACATCAATGACATCATGCCAAAAATACCTAACATGAGGTGGGGTGCGCTGATGAACAAGGCTCCAACCAATAAAAAATTCGAAGAGATGAATAAGATTTTTCCAAGTAATGGAAAATGGCATACTGTATTTGAAGAAAATGATACGATCACGATTGATGGAAAAGAAATTAGAAAAAAAGATCCCAACCAGTGGACCTAATTTGAAAATCTCATCTTTCACTATAGTTCTTGTATTTGCATTTGTTTCTATAATTTCTATTAATGATGTATATGGTCATGGCGTCGGCAGTGAAACGTTTCCTCCAGTATCACTTGATGGCAAACTTGTCACAGTAGAAGTGTCATCTTCTCAAAGTGATCCTGAAACAAATGATGATCAACAAATCTCTATCTCTCTAATTGATTTTGATTCAAAAATTACCTTACGGGATGTAACTTTTCTAATAAAATCTGAACGGGGTGAGAATTTCTTATTTGAAAAAGAATTTCAAGCAGATAATGGATTCTTGGTTTTTAATTTTGTATCTGAAGATACCTCCTCTATTGTCATAGATGAGAAGCAAAATGCTAATTTTTTTGGTTCTCTACTGGGTCTTGACAGTAGACTCATTGATGTGAAAGGTTCTCAATTAAGTGAAGGTGGATTATACAAATTTGACATAACAATACTTACCGCAGATGGATATTCAAAAAAATTAGAAACTCCTCTAGTTTTCAATGCTGGCATATCTATACCTCAAACAACTACTCATAGTTTTGTAGATCCTAATTTTGACACACAAAGTATTGAGGTTGTCACGTATTATGATGAGATTTCTAATTTTGAGTATGATCCAACTTCTAAAGAAATCAAATATTATATGCCCTTTGAATGGAGTGAAAAAAATATCAATCAAACCTCAGTAGTTCACCAAGAAATTGTTATTCCAAATGAGTTTGGCGATTTACTGGTTTCTGGATTTAAAATGAACGTCAATGGAATAGAACTATCTGAAGATATTGTAAATATTGATGATTTTTTTTCTGATGAACGCATTGTTCATTTTATTATTTATCAAAAAGAATTACTCAAGATATTTGGAAACACCGAGACTCAAAATGGAATGAATTTTGTTATTAAACCAAATCGTGATGATGTTCATCTTAGTTCGGTCACAGATAATGGACAATTTAGGATTCTGGTTTTTTGGGAACCTGAGAATCTCAAGTCCGGTTCAAATGCAGAAATAAATTTTGATGTTACTGAAATTTTCTTAAAGAACAAACCCGTTGCAACTGAATATTATTTCTCTGTAACTCAAGATGAAAGAATAATTTATGAACAAAATGGTATCAGTAGTGATGTAAAAGATGTGCACAATAAAGCTGAATTTCTAATTCCTGAAGATGTCTCAGGAATTGTTCACTTGAATTTTGAAAACTTGGATAATAACAAACTAGCAAAAACAACAATACCAATAGTTATTGATCGAATAACCCTCTCAGAAAATTCTGCAATGATCCCTGATTGGATACGAAATAATGCTTCTTGGTGGTCTTCAGAACAAATAGATGATGGCACTTTTATTCGTGGGATTGAATTTTTGGTCAAAAATGAAGTAATTTTAGTTTCTTCTGAAAAACAAGTCCGATCTGAATCCCAAGAGATCCCATCTTGGATAAAGAACAACGCTGGATGGTGGGCTGAAGGCTCCTTAGATGATGCAACTTTTCTTCAAGGATTAGAATTCTTAATTGAAAATGGTGTTATTCGTGTATGATCTCATCAATTTCGAGAATTGAACCAGTTTCCTTAAATTGATAATTCACTAAATTTTGTTACCATGTTTAGGCCTGAACAGATCGTTGAGAGAAAATCTAAATTATTCTCATTGATAGTTGCCGGAGT
Organism: Candidatus Nitrosopumilus sp.; assembly: GCF_965223225.1. Classification (GTDB taxonomy): domain Archaea; phylum Thermoproteota; class Nitrososphaeria; order Nitrososphaerales; family Nitrosopumilaceae; genus Nitrosopumilus. The sequence continues at coordinate 1,531,334 of NZ_CBDCVU010000004.1, read as the reverse complement.
TGTAGCAATACTTGCATTACCGATAATAATTCCTCACTTACTTCATGGATTTCACATTGCCCATATCTTCTTACATGTAGGTGGAATCACCCTAGCTGTTTTCATTAGCGTATTGGCATGCATTGCTTATTCAAGGCTACAAACAAAAAGATTGTTGCTAAGTACAATAGCATTTTCAAATTTCATAGTTGCTGAAATTACCTTGCTAGTTGATGCCACTTGGCCTTCTGCTTATGACTTTGGAGATGTTCCTCTCTCTGAAGTAGGACATTTATTGACGTTTGCCACATTGGGCTTACTGGCCTTAGGGGTGTTTAGAAATGACTAACAGAGATTCACAGATTCAGCAAATTATAGAACAAAATCCTGGAATTCAATTCCGAGAAATTATGCGTTCATCTGGGTTAAAAAACGGAGTATTGAGCCACTATTTAGGTAAATTAGAAAAACATGGAATAATTAAGGTAGTTAGAGGTCCTAGACAGGCTAGGTTTTTCCCTCCCCATATCACTGAGCTTGAATCTACTGTAATTAAGGCACTAAGAAAAGAAACTCCTAGAGCATTAATACTTGCGTTAATAGAAGATGAGGGGCTAGAATTTACTCAGTTAGTAAAAGCAGTTAAAAAATCACCATCAACAGTTTCTCTTTGTCTAAGCCAACTAGTGACAGATGCTTTAGTAGAAATAAAGTTCATTGACTTTAAAAAAAGATATTATATTAAAGCCCGAGATGTTATTGATAAATTAATTGAAGACTATAAACCAAACTTTATCGAAAAACCAGTGTCTGGATTCGAGGATATTATCAATTCCTTTTAGTCTGTCTACAGCAAAACTTTTTGTATTCTTGCTTGGTTTTTTAATTTCATTTACTTTTCTATTCCAAGTTTCTTATGCTGAAGTGTTTGTTCCTCCTGAAGAATATTTGCCATATTTTGATTCTAATGGGGTTTACACCGTCATTGGGAATGTAAAAAATAATTTTGAGTATGCAATCATTCCAACAATAGATGTTTCAATAAAAGATAATTCTGAAATTCTATCAAAAACAATTAGACATGTTCCACTAAGCTCAGGTTCTGAAGTCCCATTCAAAATAAAATTCCCTGAAGTATCAAGTGATAATCCAGTTTTACTTCCTCCGAATATTACATTTGAAATTACAAACAAGGATCCTCTCTTCTTGGAAGTCATTTACGATGAAACTTTGGTGCAATATGAAGATGGTCATCTTACAGGCAGAATTCAAAATACTGGAAACACTACTATTTTCAACCCAAAAGTCTATGCTGTAATTCATGGGTATGAACAAGTATTAGATATTGTACAGAATATGGAACATATCAATAAAATCGATCCTGGTGAAATAGTTAATTTTTCTATGTATCCAGATCCATCTGTAACAGATGATATTTTTTATTATAGCTGCTTTGCACCCGTAGATACTACGGTTGTTCCAGTTACTACAATTAAGAATGGTGAAGAATTTGATTTTAGATATGATTCTGGAGCGTGGTATTCTGCTGCAAAATTTAATGAAGAAGGAACCGTTCTAAGCATAAGGGGTTACAACAGCTATCCATTAGAGACCTATGCAAATTTTGAATTTGCTCCAATCTCAGGTAATGAAAAGTTTGATGTTACTCTGAATGATGAACCAATTGAATTCATTCAGAGTATAGATGAAATGGGATATTGGCACGTGGCTTTTAATGTAGATCCTAGGTCTCAGGGGGTTTTGAAAATTTCTGGTTTTGAAGTAGGTATTCCACCTCAAATCTCAAAAATTCCGAATTGGATAAAACTTAATGCAAATTGGTGGTCTACTGATCAAATATCTGATGATGAATTTCTAGAAGGAATTGATTTCTTAATTCAAAAAGAACTTGTTTCTTCTCCTATGTATACATCAGATGATTCTAAACAAAAAATACCACAATGGTTGAAATTACCAGCAAATTGGTGGGCTACTGATCAAATATCTGATGATGAATTTCTAGAAGGAATTGAAATACTAATTCAACGTCAAATAATTATTATTTGAAGAGAACTCTTAATTTTTTAATACCTTTTCTGTCTTGTTTCAGATTCTAGTTGCTACAAATCTAACTACTAACTGGTATATTTTACAAATGAACCAATTTTGTTTTTACATACTCTTGTTAGAATTATCATACCGGCCATAATCTAGATGAGAAATGGAAGAGTCTTCATGTTTAACTATTTCTCATCTTATTTTTTTATATTTTTAAAAAATGTTATTATACGTTTTTTTACAAAATTAAGTATCTAATGATTCCACTTAAAGATGAGAATCCTCATCCACCTGGTTTTAAACCAAAGATGACTATATCTCTCATTATTGTAAATGCAATTATTTTTTTCATAGAAGTCGCGATTACAGGGCAATTCTTTGACTTTTCTAATCAAAATGCATTTTCAATGTTTTACAACTGGGGAGCAGTCCCCAATTGTATAACTGGAGCATCAGTTTCAATCATCGACTTTGGAGCTGGACCTGTAACAATTTCTTGTCCAGATGCACCGTACGTTTCCTTACTCAGCTCTATATTCATGCACGGTGGCTTGATGCATTTTGGAGGAAATATGCTATTTTTGTGGGTATTTGGTGATAACATTGAACAAAAATTTGGAAAAATAAAATATCTTGCAATCTATTTGGTGTGGGGTATTGTTGCAGGTTTGATACACATAGCTGGTGATCCTAATAGTGTTATTCCTGCAGTAGGAGCTTCTGGTGCAATCTCAGGAGTACTTGGAGCTTATTTGGTAATTTTTCCACGAGCTCGAATTTTAACATTAATGGGATATTTCTTTATTCATGTTCAGGCAAGGTGGTTCTTACCATTTTGGTTAATTTTTCAGAACTTGTTGCCATTATTTGTAGGAGGGTTTGGTGTTGCAACTGGTGGCGGAGTTGCTTTTCTTGCACATATAGGTGGTTTTGTTATAGGCCTGATAACTGGTTTCATCTACAAAAAAACACATTCTTCTGATTTTACCTATGGCACACGATATGGTTACAGACCAGATTATTGAAAACATAAATCTAATACATCATCTGAAAAGACATGCCATTGATTACAGTGTCAATGTATCCGGGTAGAACACAAGAACAAAAGGATGAATTTGCAAAGGCAATTACCAAATCCGCAGTTGAAATTCTAAAAACCAAAGAAAGTCATGTGATCGTTGTATTTGAGGATAATCCAAAAGAAAATTGGTTCTTAGCAGGAGAACAATTGTAACAACTTGATCATATTGATTTACATGATGTGAATTTTCGACTGCAAATTTTTTTAACCCTCTTTTTTGATATGTGAAAAAAAAACTCATTATTTCTAATTGACAAGAATTTTCTGCTACAAAATGTATTAAGAAAAGATTGGGCCAATTGCCCAACCTGTGGACGCTGGTAACCCGCAGATAACTCTAGTAAAGGAATACCTATTGGCATCTTGATAAGTTTCATTTAAAAACAAATAGTATAATTCATCAGTATGCTAAATATTGTACAAGATTTAATTTTCAGAATTTAAATAAAAAATTCCATCTTAAAATAAAATCCAGTGTATGCTGTCTGTAATTAAAATCTAATCTGAAATTATTATTGTTTCATACATAACTATGTTCTAAATTACTCTGTTTCTTTATCAATTGTCCCACCTTGTCCATAAATTACAGGAAGGGTATGACTGCTTATCATTTTGATTTTTCTGATTTTAGAAATTATTGTTTCCATGATGTCTGGGTTTTCGCCTGATATTTTGACGAATATATCATATTTACCAAGAACACCATTGACTTCAACTATTCCATCAAGTAAACTAATTTCTGAAATTACCTCTTTTTCTGAACCAGGACTACAATTTAACAACATGTATGATATCATCGAATATTTTAGAAAATAGTGGTTATATTAACCGAACAAAGATTCCTCATTAATTTTTTTTATCCTAAATTCTAATTCATTGAATATTTCAAACGATGAACTAAAACTAAGAAATCAAATATTCAATTTTCAAAATTTACCTCTGTTAATTTGGCATGAAAATAGAAATCTCTGTAATAAAATTCCCAGTAAAAAATTGAATACACTTTTGATGTAACTTTCTTCTTGTATGCTGAAGCATTTCTTAAAAAATCCTTTTACATTTACACGTAAACAAATTTAAAAAATTTTTGAAAAAAAGACTGGAAGGTTTCCAGTCAAGGAATTACATACACACAATTATTGGTTTAATTATTTTCTAATGAAATAGAATAAGAAGAAAATGGTACATTTAGTAATTGTACCAAACACTTATCCCTACAATCCAATTACTTTACAATATTACATGAAAGTTGGAATTGTTCAATTCAAAGCATCAGTAAATAAACAAAAAAATCTAGATAAAATTACTTCGTATATTTCTAAAGCAGCTTCAAAGAATGCAACAATTTGTGCTTTTCCTGAATTTATGATGTTTTATACAAACTCCTCCCAAAGTGCAAAACAACTTGCAAATGAATCTGAATCAATAACTGGAAATTTTGTTTCACAAATTTGTAAAAGCGCAAAAGAAAATCAAATTCAAGTTATTGGAACAATTTATGAAAAAAGTAGGAAAAAAGATCGTGTTTATGATACATCATTTATTGTTGATACATCTGGAAAAATTATCTCTACATATCGTAAAATTCATCTTTATGATGCACTTGGATTTCGAGAATCCGACAAGATGACTCCGGGTTCCAAAATTGAAAAACCTGTGAATACTTCTATTGGGAAAGTTGGTATGATGATTTGTTATGATCTACGGTTTCCAGAAATGTCGCGTTCCCTTGCTATTGCTGGTTCTGAAGTTTTAATTGCTCCATCTGCATGGGTTAAGGGAAAATCAAAAGAAGAACATTGGATTACGATTAACAAAACACGTGCAATTGAAAATGGTTGTTATGTTATTGCACCGGATCAAACTGGAAATATTTATTGTGGCAGAAGTTTGGCAATTGATCCGTACGGAAAAATTCTTTTGGATATGAAGAAAAAAGAAGGAATCGGTTTTGTGGATATTGATTTGAACTTAGTAGAAGAAACCAGAAAGGTTTTACCTCTTCTACAAAATAGGCGAACCGATGTTTATTCTACTTTGAAGATTTAGTGTTTCTACTTTTACATTTAATGTTTGAACATTGTTTTGTCCATTTTTGATTTCTAGAATAACGAAAAATTACCATTGGCCAACTGCATATCATACACGGTTTTTTTGTTGCTCTAAGCTTTGCTTTTTGTAATAACGGTGAGGATGCTTTACAACCTCCATAAAAATTTGAACAACCTATGAATCGTTTCCTTGATACCTTAGATCTGATTACCATTAACTCTCCTAACTTACATTGTGGGCATTGAACTAGTCCATTTTTTGGTGAATTTGTTCCAAGAATAATGTATTTTTTTTCCTTTGATGACCAAGACAGGTACCCATTACTATCTAGATACTGAATGATTTCTTTTTTGAATATATTGACCTGAGATTTTGTGGTTTTCGTACTGTGTCTTGTCCTAGTTTCTTTTAGTTGCACACTTTGAATTACCCGTTTTTTTGATACCAATTCAGATATTGCTTTTACTAAAACAATTTTTATAGGGAGAAAGGTCAGTGACTTTTATGGAAAAGGTTTGTGTTCTTGGTGCTGGAAGTACCAAATATGGAAAATTAGCAGATAGTATAGCAGATATTACTACTCAGGCATCAGTTTCAGCCATTGAAAGTGCTGGAATTGATCCAAAAGAGATCAAAGCAGCGTATATTTCAAATGTTTTTGGTGTGGCAGATAAACAGGTACATTTGGGACCTGTATTGATGAGTAATTTGGGTATTTCAGACAAACCTTCTTTATCTATAGAATCTGCTTGTGGAAGTGGTTCAGTCTCATTTAGAGAAGCTTATGCTAATGTAGCAGCTGGTTTTTACGATTGTCTTGTTGTTACCGGAGTTGAAAAAGTAACTCATACTGGAACTGAATGGACTACAACTTATTTTGCATACTGTTCAGACTTTTTCTATGAGGGACAAGCAGGTGCATCATTTCCAGGTTTGTTTGCTTCTATGGCAAGAGCATACCTAACAGAATTTGATGCAACCGAAGAAGATTTTGCAAAAGTTGCAGTAAAGAATCACGAAAACGGTGTATTAAATCCTAAAGCTCACTTACAAAGAAAGATTACAGTAGACGATGTAATGGATTCTGCAGTAGTTGCAAGTCCCCTCAAACTTTATGATTGCTGTCCTTTCTCTGATGGTGCAAGTTCAGTAATTTTATGCTCAGAAAAATTTGCCAAAGAACATGGAGGCGATTATGTTGAAGTAATTGGATCTGGCAGAGGAGGTTCTCCAGCTGCATTGCAAGGACGTGAGCATATGACTACAATTCCAAGTACTAAAATTGCAGCCGAAGCTGCATACAAAATGGCAGGTATCACTTCTAAAGATGTTGATTTTGCCGAAGTGCACGACTGTTTTACGATTGCAGAAGTGGTAGACACTGAAGATTTAGGATTCTTTGAAAAAGGAAAAGGAGTAGAAGCTGTACGTGAAGGGAGAACTAGTCTAAATTCTGATATTTCTATTAACCCATCTGGTGGCCTCAAATCAAAAGGACATCCAATCGGAGCTACTGGAGTTGGACAAGTAGTTGAAGTTTTTGATCAATTGACTGGTAATGCAGGAGCAAGATCTGTTAAAGATGCTAAAATTGGTTTAACACATAATTTTGGTGCAACAGGTGCAAGTTGTGCCGTACATTTATTCCAAAGTGTGTAAAATGTCAGTAAAAGAACAACTAATTGAGAATGCCAAACAAGGTAAAGTCTTAGCCCATAAATGCACAAAATGTGGCCATCTTCACTTATCTACTGTCTATTTTTGTCAGAAATGTGGCAGTAAAGGCTTTGAAGATGCTATATTGGATGGTAAAGGCTCTGTTGCTACCTATACCATAATTACTGTACCCCCTGCAGGATTTGAGAAATATACTCCATATGCCTTTGTTGTGCTTCATCTTGATAACTCTGATTTACGAATATCTGGTTTTATGGGTGGAATTGCCACTCCTGAAGATCTTCCGGTTGGAACAAAAGCCAAAATCACTGGCTTTGATGAACGTGGAATCATTGTTGAAAAACAGTAAAATAATTTATTTGAATTATTAAAAAAAATTCAGAAAAGATTCTTAATATTTTTGGATATTGATCCATGTCATGTCTGTAGAAGTTACATGTGGTAAATGTGGAGAAAAGATCACAAATATGAAAATGCTGAAATCTCTAAAAGATGTGATGAATTCCTACAATGGTAAATGTCCATCTTGTGGACAGAAACTTTCTACATCTGAATTTTCACTTGATGTTCAAGAAAAATGATTTTATGATCTTTTTTCAAAAAACCAATTTGTTATCGTATAAAGATCTTTGCGTTTGCAAATTTAGAATTTAATTTCCGTGATCACAAAACATAACAAATTACTTAGTCATAAGTCTTATTTACTCCTTCTATTTAGAAAAATTTATGAAATTAACTGAAGAAATTTCTGAACCAAAGAGAAGTGGAATTTTGCAATCTACTTCAAAACGTGTAAGAATGATTTTTTCTGTAATGGCAAGTCCAAACAGAATTGACATACTTAGAATATTAAATTCAAAAGGCCCTCTAACTTACTCTGAATTAAAATCATTAGCTGGATTCAAATCAAAAAAAGAGAGTGGTAAATTTGCTTATCATCTCAGAAAATTATTAAGACAATCTCTTGTTGCACTTAACAAATCCGAAAGACGTTACACAATAACAAATCTTGGAAAATTAGTTTTGAGTTTGGCAAGGCAGATTGAAGAAAGATCAATTATTGAAAGTGGTAAAATGTATGTTAGAACATCTCATGAATCCATTGAAGAATTTAATTCTCATAAAATTATACAATCTCTGGTCCGCGAGGGAAGTCTGCCACTAGAGTTAGCTCAAAAAATCACCGAAGAAGTTGAAAATAGAATTTACAAATATCAGACTACCTATCTGACTGGCTCCTTAATTCGAGAAATGGTAAACTCTGTTCTTCTAGAACATGGTCATGAAGAGTATAGGAACAAACTTGCACGCCTGGGTTTGCCTGTTTATGACGTTCAGGAGATGATTTCAAACCTGGATAATATCGATAATGGTGCAGAAGGCCTTCTCTTTAATACTGGCCAACGAGTATTTGCCGAACATTTACTCACTAACATATTGCCAAAAGATGTGGCTGATTCTCATCTATCTGGAGATTTGCACATTACCAATCCTGGAATCTGGTCTATGATACCTGACACTGTCTTTGTTAATATCAAAGATCTTATTGAAGATGGTATTGATCTTGGAGGAAAATATCTCGATGTCTCACGAATTCCTCCATCAAAACAACTTGATGACATTACAAGTTCCTTGTCTGTTGTTCTTTCACTCTTATCCAAAGAAGCATCTCAAGAAATAGTCGTTGACGGATTAGTTCAATTATTTACAAAACATTCAAAGTCTCTTCCTGAACTTGAACAGAAACTTTGTGACGCATTTGCAACTGCATCTACAACATCCAAATATAATAAAACAAGTACAAACATATCAATTCGATTACAATTAGGTTCTGAAACAAAAACAATTAACGCAATTATCAATGCATACAAAAAATATACCAAGATTACTCCTATTCCAAAAATAGGATTGATTGTAGATTATGAGAAAGGAAAATTAACTGATGTTTCAGAATCTGCATCTGAAATTATTTCACTTGGTGGAAAGATTATGTTTGCAAAAGGTCAAACATCTAGCTCTGGAATAACAAACAACTCTACAAAGAATACAAGCTCTCTTTCAATTACATTACAATCAGTTTCTATCAATCTTCCTAGACTTGCATTTGAATCAAACAAAGATGAGACTTACTTTAGAGCAAGACTTGCATTGTTAATGAAACCTGCTTTATCATCTATGGCATTAAGAAAGCAAGAAATATCTGATCTTACAAGACGAGGTCTTAATCCTATACTTGCAAAGAATACACAATACATGCAAAGAAGCTCGGTCTCTCTTGTTGTTAATTTGGTTGGACTCAAAGAAGCTGTTTTTAATATTCTTGGATTTGAGGACAACAAGGAAGGTCGCGAAATACTTCGCAAGGTAATTGAAACTGCAGTAGATGTCGGTGCCAAAAAAGGAAAAGAACTTGGAGATCCTGTTACTATTTGCATGACTGAAACTGAAGGCTCTGATCGTTTTGCCACCTTGGATGGAGAAAAATACGGCAAAAATTCTGCTTTAAATTCTATGGATGATGACTCTTATTCTGAGGGAATGTCCTTTAAAGCATCAGAAATTTCCGATTATACCACTAAAAGTGATCGTGTTTCTGAGTGCAATAAGATCTCAAAATTAGTAAATGGAGGCATGCTTGTCAAATTAGAACTCGATCAAGACACCAAGCCTAGTGATATCAAAAAATCCATTGAAAAGATGGCCGAACTCACATCTTCATTTAAGCCTATAAAGAAAACTGCGATATGTGGAGAATGCGGATACAAGGATGAACCATTCGTAGATAAATGTCCAAAGTGTAAGTCCCCTTACGTAGTCTAAAATTAACATTTCTTGAAGGTAATCTTCTTCTAATGTTGTTGTGCCGATCATCGTCACCTGTCATCAAAGTTATGTTGATATGAATTTCATAGTAATGGTGTTAAAAAAATTGACACATTAACGGGATAAGATCAAAATTTTTCGAACACACAAGTTATATCCATATTCATTATACCCTTTGCGGGGAGATTATAATTGGATAATTCACAAATAGAAAATACGATCAATGAGATCCGTAAGCGCAGCGGCGCAGTAACGGCTTTCAATAAAGATAAAATTTCAAGTGCCATATACAAGGCACTAGCAGCCACATCTAAAGCCGATCGTGGTTTGGCCGATCAACTAGCTGAGAAAGTAGTTGACAAATTAGTAGAGCAGGGATTTACTAGCTCTCGAACGCCTACAGTAGAAGACATACAGGACATCGTAGAATCAACATTAATTGATAGCGGAAATAGCGATATTGCAAAAGCCTACATCGTTTATCGACATGAGAGAAGAAAACTAAGAGAAGAAAAAATGAAAGTTTTGAATCTGAAATCACTTGATCCTGTATCTAAGAAATTTGATCTAAATTGTCTTAGAGTATTAGCGTCAAGATACCTTTTCAGAAATGGGAAAAACGAAATTATTGAATCTCCAACTCAAATGTTTGAAAGAGTTGCAATTCTGGTCGGTATTGGTGATGTCATGTATGATCCACAAATATTTGATAAAACAAGAAACATCACTCAAGACATTGATGAAGCAAAATCTTATCTTGAAAAACTAGATGCATTTGATTACAAGTTCAAGATTGGAGATTATTATCTAAACAAGTGGCATTTTAGATCTCTAATCAATCACTATGTGACTCTTGCAAATAATGGTCAAATGAAGATAAGCTTCAAAGATCTCTTGACACTGCTTGCTGCCAAGAAGCTTGACAACTATGCAGATAAAATTACAGAATATCTAGACTTGATGACTTCTCAAGACTTTTTGCCTAATTCTCCTACTATGATGAATGCTGGCGGAAGATTAGGACAGCTTTCAGCATGCTTTGTTCTAGGAATGGAAGATGGAATGGAACAAATCATGAAATCTACCTCTGATGCAGCATTAATCTTCAAGTCAGGTGGGGGAGTTGGAATCAATTACTCTGATCTACGTGAAGAAGGTGACATTGTGGCCTCTACTTCTGGTGTGGCCTCTGGTCCGGTATCTTTCATGAATATCATTAACACTGTAACTGAAGTAGTCAAACAAGGAGGAAAGAGACGTGGTGCCAACATGGGTATTATTGAGGCCTGGCATCCTGATGTTGAAAAATTCATCACAAACAAGACTGAACCTGGTGTTTTAGAGAACTTTAACATCAGTGTTGGTATTTGGGAAGACTTTTGGCATTCACTTGTTAATACTGAGGATGGCAACTATATGCTACGTAGTCCACGTGACAAAAAACCTGTAAAAGAAATTAATGCACATCAATTAATTGATCTAATTGCATTATCTGCATGGAAAAGCGCAGAGCCTGGTTTGATCTTCTTTGACCAAATCAACAAATACAATGTGTTTGCTAAAGCAAGACAAGCACCGTTAAGAGCAACTAATCCATGTGGAGAACAAAGTCTGTATCCATACGAATCATGTAATCTTGGTTCTATCAACTTGGTAAATCTAGTAAAACGACAAGCAGATGGAACATACGAATTTGATTGGCAAAGATATGAAGAGACAATTAGAAAAACAACAAGATTCTTGGATAACATCATCGATGTTAATCACTATCCTGTTGATGAAATTAACAAAGCATCAAAGGAATCCAGAAGAATTGGTTTAGGTGTAATGGGAGTTGCTGACTTGTTGTACAAGTTACGAATTCCATACAACTCAAAGGAAGGATATGAATTACAATCTAAACTCTCTGAAGCCTTAACTTACTACTCCATGGAAGAAAGCGTTGCTCTTGCAAAATCAAGAGGTGAATTCCCACTATGTTCAAAAACAGAATATCCAGAAGGCAAGATTCCAGTTGCAGGATATTATGAAAAACCTAAAGAATCTCACTCCTATGAATGGGATGCCCTAATTGAAAAAATCAAAAAGTATGGAATCCGAAACGTCTTGACCACTACAGTAGCTCCAACTGGAACTCTATCCATGATTGCTGACTGTTCAAATGGAATGGAACCTGCATTTGCTTTAGTATTTGAAAAGAGGGTCACTGTTGGACGATTCTTTTACACAAACAAGATTGTCGAAGAAGTACTCAAAGAAAATGATCTCTATAATGACGAAATTCTTGCCAAGATCGCAGATAATTACGGTTCTCTAAAAGGCATACCTGAAATTCCACAATGGATGCAAGATGTCTTTGTTACTGCAATGGATATCCACTGGGCTGATCATCTTATGGCTCAAGGTGTATGGCAAGACTGGATTGGAAATGCAATTGCAAAAACAATCAACATGCCATATGACGTAACAGCTGACGATGTAAAATCCGCATATTTGTTGGCTCACGAGATAGGTCTTAAAGGAATTACCGTTTATCGTGATGGTTCTAGACACAAACAAGTTCTACATATGACAAGTGAGAATGCACAAAAGACATTTGAGGTTATACCAAGTGAACACATTACAAATTATGTAACTCAAAAGATAACCAATCCGTACATAAAATCTCAAGTTAATGCTGCACTGGCATTAAAGACACATGATGACGAACTCTTAGTTGAACCACAAAAACAAGAAGAAGTTTCTGAAGATCGTCTTTGTCCAACCTGTAAAAACAATCTTGTATTTGTAGAAGGTTGTAGTATCTGCATAGAATGCGGATATAGTGGTTGTACTTCTGGCTAAAGACCAGAACACAACTTTTTTACTTTCTTTTTAATTCGAACTAACGTGGATAAGAAATTTTTAGGAATTATTGCAGCTGCAATAATAATTATTGTATCTGTATCTCTAGTTGCAATATCGCCAAATGATAAACCTCTTTCTCATACAAATAATAATGAAAAAATTGGATTGGTGATAAATTCTCCAAGCTCATCCGTATCTGTGCAACAAGTCGATGAAATATTTTCTGATGCGTCATCAACTGGAATAGGCAGAAGCAATGTGTACCTCTTTTGGAATATAATCGAACCAGAACGTGGTGAATTTGACTGGAATCAATCTGATTTAGTGATGGGACTAAATGAAAAAAATAATCTCAAAGTGACCCTCTTCTTTTCTATTATTAATGGAGAAACTCTTGGTCCTTTTCCAAACTGGGTTGGAAAGCCTTCTCTTAACTCTATTGGAGAAGATAGATTGGTAAGTGTACTTGACGAAATTCTTTCTCGTTATCATATAATAGACTCTGTTATAATTGCAGGTGAAACAGAATCTCAATTCCGATATTATGAGCAAAATATTCCTGTCTATGAGGAATTATTTTCTGGAGTTTATGAACAACTAAAAGAAAAACATCCTGATATCAAGATTGGAAATTCCTTTGCATTACACCATGTGTTAAACAAAGATTTAGGACATATAGTAAGTGATCTGGCAATAGGTGATTTTGTAGCTTTTTCATATTCCCCTGTGGACTCTTTAAATGATATAGTAAAGACACCTAATGAAGGCAAAGAAGACCTAGAAAAAGTATTTGAAATTATCTCTGACAAAAAAATTGGATTTTTTGAGATTAGTTGGAGTACATCTGATTTTGTAGCAGGTAATCCAGAATCTCAGAAAGAATTTTTAGAAAAATCATTTGAATTTTATTCTGAAAATGAATCTGAATTAGAGTTCTTTACATGGTATAGACAATATGATAGACCTGAAGGAACTTGTGTTTCAGAATTACAAAAAATCGGCAATGAAAAAATAAGTGTTGGTGGAGGTTCTAGTTTGGGTAGTAGTGAGCATGTAATTGAAAGATTAAATCATTATGTTTGTAATGCAGGATTAATCGATGTTAACGGTAATCCCAAATTAGGATGGAATGAATTAAAAAATCAAATCAAAATAATTAATTAAAATGATTTCTTTAATCCTAGCTGAGTCTTCTCTTGAACTTGTACCTGTAAATTTACAATCTCATCCATCAGTTATTTCACATGCACGCAAACTTGGCAAAAAAACATCTGAAATTCTACTTGATAATTCATGGCACTTTGCTGCAATGAAAGGACTTGACAATGAAATAAAACGTGGTCGTCCTGATCTGGTTCATTTTACTATTTTAGAAGCTACATCCATCCCATTATTTTTTGAGAATAAAATTGAAATCTTTGTTCACACAATTAATGATAAAGTAATTCACATTTACCCAAATGTACATATTCCAAAATCATATCATAGGTTTGCAGGACTTTTTGAAAAATTATTCATAGAAAAAAATATCAAAACTGAAAATCATATGTTATTGTCCATCAAAGATCAAACTTTTTCTGAATTAATTGAAGAATTGAATCCCTCAAAAATCGTAGGATTATCTACAAAAGGCAAGCCCAGTTCAGTTGAAAAAGTTACCAAAGACTTGTCAGATGAATCCTGTATCGTAATTGGCGGTTTTCAAAAAGGTCATTTTTCAGATCAAGTAGAAAATAAATTCTCCAACCTAATATCTGTTGGAAATACTTCGTTGGAAGCACATGTAATCACTTCTCGTGTGCTTTATGAGTATGAAAAAACCATTTTTATGTAGGAAAAAAAGTTTTCATTCTGTTGCAGTCATAGTATAGCCTGGTTAGTATTCGGGGTTTCCAACCCTGTGACGCGGGTTCGAATCCCGCTGACTGCATCTTAAATTATAACAAGAACTAATTTTTAGCTCTTTATTCAAACAAGATTATGAAACCTCGTACTAGAGATATTGCGCTAGAACGAATGCAGATTCTCATTAAAAATGCAATATCAAATGCAAGAAAAGATCCTCAATTATCACAACGTCAAGCATTACTTGCATGCCGGATTAGTACAAGACATAAAATCAAAATGCCTTATGAAATTAGGATGTTATTTTGTAAAAAATGCAAATCATTTATCGTACCTGGAATTAACTCCAGGATTCGATTAGGAAGAACTTCAGTTAAATCGATCAGAGTAACTTGCAATCTTTGTGGGCATGTATACCGTAAATTAATACCTCAATGATTTATAAGACGATTCTCGTTTTTTTGATTTCATGGCAAAGGTTTACGATGTACCTGCAGATGTGTTGATAGGAAGACTTGCAAATATTTTGAAAAATGAGGACATTCCAGCACCTTCTTGGATCCCATTTGTTAAAACAGGAGCTCATGCAGATAAACCTCCTCAAGACAGAGAATGGTGGTATACTCGCTGTGCATCAATTATGAGAAAAATTTACCTTCATGGGCCGATTGGAATTAATGAATTAAGAAAAGATTATGGCGGTGGTAAGCCTTCAGGATATGGAGCAGCTCATCATAAAGATGCTGGAGGAGCAATTATTCGCAATGCCATACATGGGCTAGAAAAGCTTGGTTATTTTGAAAAAGTTGAGAAGAAAGGTCGCGTAATTTCCAAACAAGGAATGCAAAAACTTGATAGACTTGCAACTGAAATTCTTAAGGAATTGATTGTTGAGAACCCTCAACTTAAAGTATACACATAGATTCAAAATGAGCCTTCCTGAATCTGACGAATTCTCTCAAGACAACAATTCCAACAAGGAACTTGCAGCACAAAAAGAGCAAATTCTAAAGCAAATATTGATGCCTGATGCAAGAATGAGACTGAATAATATTAAAATGGTAAAACCAGAATTATCTGATCTTGTTGAACAATACCTTATAGGAATGGCAACTCAAGGAAAGATTCGTGGCCAACTAACTGATGATCAATTAAAGCAGATATTATTGTCAATCCAACAACCCAAGCGTGATTTTAAAATTAATCGAATCTAAAGTTAAAAAAAATATAATTATGGGTAAGAAACCGGTATATTCATGAAAGCAGTAGTATACAATGAATATGCACCAGATGATAATTATGCAAAAATCCTTAAAGTCCAGGATATTGATGAACCAAAACCAAAACCAGATGAGGTAATTTTTACCAATAAGGCATCTGCCCTAAATTATAATGATATTTGGGGAATGAGAGGAGTTCCAGTAGCAGTTCCTCTTCCACATGTTTCTGGTTCTGATGTAGCTGGAGATGTTATCGCCGTAGGCGAAGATGTTCAAAATTTCAAAGTAGGAGATAGAGTTGTCTCTCACTCAAACTTAGCATGCAGAGTTTGTAAAGCATGTACTGATGGAAGAGAATTTGACTGTACCCGAAGACAAGTCTGGGGTTTCCAAACTGGACCACTATGGGGTGCATACTCCGAACAAATTCACTTGCCAGAAGTCAATGTTTCAAAAATTCCTGATAGTGTTTCATATGAAGATGCAGCAGCAGCTTCAATGACTCTTCTTACTTCATGGCATATGTTAGTTGGAAGAGCTAACATTACTCCTGGCCAAACAGTACTTGTAATGGGTGGTGGTTCTGGTGTTGGAAGCTTTGCAATTCAAATTGCAAAATTATACAACTGTGATGTAATTGCAACTGCTAGTCCCGACAAATTAGATAAATGTCTAGAACTTGGCGCAGATCATGCAGTAGATCATAGAAAAGATGATTGGCAAAAAGAAGTCTTTAAGATATCAAAAGAACTTGCAAAAACAAAAGGTGAAGCACCTGGAATTGATATTGCATTTGATCATATTGGTCAAACTCACTTCAACAAACAACTAACCTTACTCAAGTATGGCGCATCTCTAGTTTCATGTGGTGCAACAACAGGTTATGACGCACAAATAGATCTTAGACACATATTCTTCAAAGGAATTAATGTCCTAGGTTCAACACAAGGAACCAAAGCCGAACTTGATCAAGGATTATACTGGATGGGTCAAGGAAAACTAAAGTCAATTGTTGACTCTGTCTACACATTTGAGCAAGCTGCAGAGGCTCACACAAAAATGTTAGATGGTAAGTTCTTTGGCAAAATCTTAATGAAGCCTGAAGGCGCTTAGTCATTTAATGACTCAGCTCTTCAGAAGTCTCATTTTTGTTCCTGGAAACAATCCTAGATTTTTAGAAAAGGCAAAAAAACTGCAGGCTGACATTGTCTGTTTTGATTTAGAGGATTCTGTTCCAGACAATGAAAAAACAAATGCAAGAAAGCTAATCAAGGCTGCTCTTAAATCTAGAAAATCCTACGAATCTTCAATTTTTGTTCGTACAAATTCTCCTTTATCTGGTAAAATCCCTGTTGATCTAAAAGAGATTGTTCAAAAAGGAATTGATGGAATTGTTATTCCCAAAGTTAACAATGTAAAAGAACTGAAAAAAATTGAAAAAACAACATCAGGATTAGAAAAAACACGGAAACTAAAACCAATACAACTAATTCCTTCTATAGAATCTGCTGAAGGTGTTGTTAATACATACCAAATTGCCTCTAGTAGTAAAAGAGTAGTAGCAGTAGTTTTTGGCGTGTTTGATCTTCTTAATGATATTGGTGTAGAATATACTAAAGATTCTGAAGGTGCAAAATATTCTAGAAGCAAAATACCTGTAGATGCTCGTGCTGCAGGTGTAGCTGCAATAGATGCAATCTGGCAAGATCTTAAAGATTCAAAGGGATTAGAACAAGATTGTAAATTTGGAAAAAGTTTAGGTTATTCAGGAAAAAGCATTATTCATCCAGATCATATTTCTGTAACTCATAAATTATTCCATCCAAACAAAAGCGAGATTGAATGGGCCAAAAAAGTTTGTAAAACTTACCTTGAATCAACAAAAAAAGGAACCGGCGCCACTACTGTTGAAGGAAAAATGATAGATGAAGTACACTTCAAACAAGCAAAAGCTCTTCTTGATTTGCTTGAAAAATAGACTTTGATCTTCACAACCTAAATTTTACACATGCTTTATATTGTAAAATTTTTTTGCTCTAAATAATCTCGATGAGTAAACGCGTAACTATAATGATAGATGAAGACCTAGATAAAAAAATAAGATTACGTCAAGCAAAGTTGATTCAACAAGAGCAGTCATCGTATAGCTATTCAAAAGTATTGAATGAAACCTTACGTAAGGCCTTAAAATAATTCTCTCATCTAGTAGTATACATCCTTATTTTATTCGAATAGAATAAAGATAATGAAGTTGTACTATTTGTAAAATGGTAAATCTTCTAGATCCTACAAATGTAATTACAAGGATGTTTAATTTGAGAAAATATGAAGACATGTACGACTATTGTAGGAATTTGTTGGAGAAAACCCCTGATGATATGGTTGCCCTACAGAATATTTCGTTGTCGCTTATTTACCTAAAAAGATATGAGGAAGCTGTCTCTTATTGTGATAAAGTTCTGGAGATAAAAGATTCAGATACGTATGCATTAAAAAACAAAATTTATGCACTTGAAAGTTTGAAGCAATACGATGATGTCCTAGCTTTATGCCAAAAAATATTATCAAAAAACCCAAACGACACCTGGACACTAAATAGCATGGGCCTATCATTGAATCAATTAGATCGTCATCAAGAAGCCATTAACTATTATGATGATGCTCTAAGGGTTGATCCAGATGATGTAACTGCTTTGATGAACAAGGCTATCTCACTAAGTCACCTTGGAAATTACAAAGACTCGATTAACTATTATGATAAAGCTCAGATGATTGATCCAAATTTGAAGGAAATATCTCTAGCCAAATCAAGACTATTTGAGAAATTAAAGATGAATGATGAAGCATTTTTAGCAGCACAGGGTGTACTAAACAAAGAAATGGAGAAAATAAAAAACGACGCTAAAAAAAACAAATGCTCCATATTCCATCAATTTTGTGATGATGAATTCCAGAAATACGATTCAAAATAATTTTTGAAATTCATCTAAATAATTTTATACAAAGAAAATTAAGATTCTTTGATGTTTACTGGAATTGTAGAAGGAGTAGGAAAAGTAGAAAAAATTTCTAAAAATACAAAAAATAGGAGTGCTGTTCAAATGACAGTTAATCTAGGAAAATATGGAAAAGGTTTGAAAATTGGACAAAGTGTGGCACTCAATGGTGTTTGCCTTACTGCAACAAAAATCTCAAAATCAAGTTGTATTTTTGAGATGATTGAAGAAACAACAAAAAAAACTGATCTAGGAAATCTAGAGGTTGGTGGAATCGTAAATATTGAAAGAAGTTTAAAGGCAGGAGATAGGCTAGAAGGTCATTTTGTTTTAGGACATGTGGATGGAGTAGGAAAAATTAAGAAAATTCTAAAAAAACCAAAGGAAGTATCCGTTTGGTTTGAGGTTCCAAAAAAACTCTCTAAATACATTGTAAAAAAAGGTTCAATAGCTGTGGATGGAATTAGCTTGACAGTTATTGATGTGAAAGGCACGGTAGCTTCTGTTTCTCTAATCCCACATACTATTGAAGTTACCAATTTTTACACCAAAAAAATAGGCGACAAAGTTAATATTGAAACTGACATTCTCGGAAAATACATTCTAAAATAAATTTCTATAATTACCAATAAAGTGGTAATTACCAATATTTTAGTAAGCTTTATAATTAGATCTGAATGCTTTTTTTACATGTCTCTCGAGTCTGCACTTGAATCGTTAAAACATGGTGAGTTTGTCTTACTGTTTGATTCTGCTGGACGAGAAAACGAAATTGATATGGTCGTAGCAGCCGAATTTGTAACTCCTGAGCATATTGCACGTATGCGTCAAAATGCTGGTGGCCTGCTTTGTATGGCGCTTGAGCATAATTTTGCAAACGATTTGAATTTGACCTATATGCATGATATTTTATCCAATTCTACAATATCAAACAAGGAGATGATAATGGGCTTGGCTCCATATGGGGATCATCCAACTTTTTCATTGTATGTCAATCATTATCAAACCTATACTGGGATTACTGATAAAGATCGGGCTTTAACAATAAAAGAAATGGCAAATCTATTCAATATTGAAAATAAACAAAAAAAGTTTTCTTCTTCATTTAAAACTCCGGGGCATGTGCCATTACTAATTGCTTCAAAAGGTCTCTTATCTACTCGTCAAGGACATACAGAAATGTCTGTGTATCTTGCTCAGATTGCCGGATTGAGTCCTATTACTGCAATATGTGAAATGATGGATGCTGAAACTTACTCTGCTCTTTCTGTTGATAAAGCAGAAAAATTTGGAAAACAACATGGAATTCCATTAATTGATGGAAAAGAACTCTTAGAGTACGCAAAGGTGCATTAATTTTGAATATTGCAGTAGTGGTTTCGGAATTCAATGAGGAAGTGACATCTAGAATGCTTTCAGCAGCTGAAGAAAAAGCAAATTTAATGAAACTAAAGATAACTTATACCTGTAAAGTTCCTGGTGCTTACGATATGCCGATTATTGTCGATTCATTGTTAAGGAAAAAAAACGTCGATGCCGTTGTTACCCTGGGTGCAATAATCAAGGGACAGACAAAACATGATGAGGTGATTTCTCATTCTGCTGCAAAGTCTTTAACAGATTTGTCTTTACAATATAAAAAACCGGTATCTTTAGGAATTTCTGGTCCTGGAATGCAAGAAAGACACGCATATGCAAGAATCAGACCCGTAGCTGAACGTGCAGTAGAAGCAGTAGTAAAAATATCCAAAGAATTAAAGAGAATTGAGAAATGATTCAACTAAGCATTTTAAAGATAACAGAATATGGTCCATGGACACTAACTCTAGGTAGTGATAGAGAACATGAATTACAAATGCTACAAGCATCACTTTATAGAGAAATCCAGAAATTATTCTCTGAAAAAAATTGTCTAGTTTTCCTTAATAGGGCAGACGAATTCTTTGTTGTGTCAAATGGTCTTACATTAGATGATCATATTGCGATTCAAAAAACATTAGAGCAATTATTTGATATACGGCTAACGATCTCTATCGGATTTGCCAAATCTCCCTTTGAAGCAAATCTAAAGGCATATGAAGGAAAAAAAACACAAACGATTCTCAACCAAGAACACAGTATTTTTGGTTTTGTTAATGGTGAATCTACATCTAATGTATCTATAATGCATTTAGACGTAGATGATCTTACCTCTAAAAGAAAAACAAATTCTCCCTATGAAATCTCCTCTATTATTTTTGAATTGCATTCCAAAATGTCTAAATTTTTCATGGAAAAAAACTCTCTAACCTTTTTCATGGGAGGAGATAATTTTATGGTAGTTGCCAGCGATGATGCAAAAAAATCTGTTCAGCAATTCATTGATATGATAAAAAATGAAGATGGTATTTTCCTTAATTGTGGCATAGGTAGTGGGTTTAACGTAAGAGAAGCAGTCAAACTTGCAACAAAATCCCTTGACACTATACGTGAAATTCGAGATTCAGGAAAAGAAAAACCTGAAGTTTTAGAATTATCATGTTAATTAAAAATGTCAGTGCATTGCTAGATGAAGAGCTAGATTTTGTATCAAAAACTGATATTCGAATCAACAAAAATCTCTTCAAAAAAATTCATCCTGAAATTAATTCAGAAAAAAATGATCAAATTATTGATTGTGAAGGATTATTATTAATTCCTGGACTCATAAATGCTCATACCCATATCGGTGATTCTATTGGAAAAGATTTCACTCTTGATAGCTCTGTTGATCAGCGAATTCATCCTGTTTTTGGAGCAAAAACAAGGATTTTGAAAAATACCTCTAAAGAAAACTTGACATCTTTTATGAGAAATACTTGTCATTCAATGATAAGAAAAGGAATCACTACATTTGTTGATTTTAGAGAAGGTGGTATTGACGGCGTCTTACTATTGAAAAAAGCTTTGTCTGATCTTCCTATACGTGGAATAATTTTAGGCCGAATAGAATTCTATCCTGATGATGACCAAATCAAAAAAAATGTTCCGTTTCCTAATCAACTAAAACCAGATTTAGAAAAAATTCTCACAAAATGTGATGGGTTGGGTATCAGTGGCGCAAATGAGAATAGCTCTAAAGCATTGAAGTATTATTCAAAAACATCCAAACTGAGAGCTATTCACTCTTCTGAGACAAGACAAAGTACTTCTAAATCTAAAAAAGACTTGGGACTTTCTGAAACAACTCGTTCCTTGTATGTAAAGCCTCATTTCTTGATTCATATGACTTATGCTTCTGAGACAGATCTTTTACAAACTGCAAAAAAAACTAGAGGAATTGTGGTGTGTCCACGAGCTAATTCTGCACTAGCAGAAGGTATCCCAGATATAGAATTGATGAAAAAAACTGGATGCACATTAGCTTTGGGAACTGACAATGTTATGATTAACTCCCCTGACATTTTTAGGGAGATGGATTTTTTATGGAAAACGACAATGGGAATTCACAAAAAAAGAATTGATCCAAAAGAAATTCTTAAAATGGCTACAGTAAATGGAGGAAAAATTCTAAATAAAAAAATAGGAATAATTGGATCTGGAAAAATTGCAGATTGTGTCTTTCTTGATAAACATGCATTAGATTTGGAACCAATGCATAATCCTTATGCTGCTATTGTTCATAGAGCTTCTGAATCTACAATCAAAGCAGTTATGATTGGGGGAAAATTTGTCTACAACAAAATCTAGACCTTATGTTATTCTTAGTGCCGCAATATCTGTTGATGGTAAAATTGCAACAAAGACGGGTAATTCTCAATTATCTTCAAAAGAAGATAAAATTAGGCTTCATAAACTACGATCTAAAGTTGATGCAATTCTAATAGGAAAGAATACTCTACTACAAGATGATCCATTACTAAATGTAAGATACAGTAAAGGGAAAAATCCTATTAGAATAATCTTAGATTCAAAGGGAATTATTCCAAACCACTCTAAAATTCTCCAAACAAGTAATAACATTCCAACAATAATTGCCGTATCAAAAAAAATTAGTAAAGCAAATTATTCTAAACTTCGTAATTTCCCTGTAGATGTAATTGTAGTTGGTGAAAATTCAGTAAACATCAAATCATTATTAAAAAAATTAGCTAACCAAAAAATTCAAAATATATTAGTTGAAGGTGGTGGATCTGTTAACTGGGAATTTATTGAAAAAAATCTTTTTGATGAGATGATAATTACTGTCTCTCCTTTTCTAATTGGAGGTTCAAATTCTACATCCTTTGTACAGGGAAAAGGGTTTTCAAAAATATCCAAGTCACCCAATCTTACTCTCAAATCTGTTAAAAAACTCAAAAATCATCTTGTTTTACGGTATGTCAGGGTGTAAGTTATTATACTTTATTTAAAATAAAATTACATAAATTGGCAGTAAAGAAAGATACAACAAAACGAAAAACTACAACTAAAAAGAAAACGACTCCTAAAAAGAAAGCTGCGACAAAAACAAAAAAACAAGCTTTTGGGGGATATGCAATTAATTTTGCAGGTCGTAGAGAAACTGTAGAACAAGTGTTTGGAAAGAAACCTATTGCACCAAGTGAAATGACCAAAAAGATTTGGGCATTTGTTAAAGCAGAAGGTCTTTCTAATCGTTAAACCAATTAGTTAGCGATTAATCGTTAACTAATTTCTATCTTTTAATTATTTAAAATCAAATCAATAAGATTTAGATATCTGCATTTTTCCATGAATAACATGTCAACTGCGTCCCTAAGAAAAGATCATGAATTAATTGAAAAAGTTATCAAAGCTATGGAATCTACAATTCAGTTATTAAATGATAAAAAACAGATTCCTGAATCAATATTACTTCCAGTAATTGATTTTTCAAAAAATTTTACTGATGTTTGTCATCATAGTAAAGAAGAAAAATCCTTATTTCCTGCATTAGAACAAGCTGGTCTTCCTAAGAATATGGGTCCAATTGCAATGATGTTGATAGATCATGAACGTTCTCGAGAAATTGGTGCACATATGGAAGAATCTGCTAAAGAATATCTTTCATCTGGAAACTCTGAAAATTTGATTAATGACATGAAACAATACGTGGAACATATTACTGAACATTTGTGGAAAGAAAATAACAAATTATTCATGATGGCTGAAGCTCGATTGCAATATGTTGCTCAAAAAGTGGATAAGGAACTGAATGAAATTGAAGATTCTAAATTAAAAGAGTTGGGAAAATCTCGAAGCCATTATGAACGATTGGCAGAAAATCTTGTAAAGGATGTATCTCAACAAGGAAGTTAGATTTGTCTTCTAGCGTTTTTGGACAAGTTGTTGGAGTCCGAAAATTTCCAGATGGCACTATTGAAATAGAATTTTATCATGAGGATGAAATCACTGAATTCCGATATTCGACCAATGCTGATCTTTCTGGAAACTCGTTGCCCAAAATATTGGCAGAATCGTTAGCTTCTACTTTAGCCACTAACATATGCGTTGAGATCTACTTTGGAGATGATGGGGTTGTTACTCATATTGAATTGGAAGAATGTGATGATGATCTAGAAGAAGATGATGATCTAGAAGAAGATGATGATCTAGAAGAAGATGATCTTCATTGAAAATCCTGGAATTTGCCTTGAAAATTCATCACAACTATTACTAATTCAGTTTTCTGCTTAGCGGAATATCTTTTTTTAAATATTCTTGATATGATCTTAGTTGTTCTATTCTACATAATGATGATGCACTAGATTATCATAAAATCTGACTGATTTGATATTCACAAATTCCAACATACCATATCTTGAAAGCTCCCTTCCAAATCCACTATGCTTAATTCCTCCAAATGGAATTCTTGGATCTGATACCACTACATTGTTGACGCTTACAATTCCAGATTCAATTCGTCTTGATATTTTTTCAGCTTTTGAAAGATCTTTTGTCCAAATACTGGCTCCTAACCCAAATTCAATATCATTTGCTAGTTTAATGGCCTCACTTTCATTTTCTACAATTGTAATTGGTGCCACTGGTCCAAATGTTTCTTCTTTGGCAATTCTCATGTCTGGTTTGATATCTGTAAGGATTGTTGGTTTGTAAAAGAAACCTTTCCCATCTACCCTAGATCCACCCAATAAAATATTGGCACCTTTCTGTTTTGCATCTTCTACTATTCCTGAAATTGTTTCTAACCCTTCACTACTTGATATTGGTCCGATATCTGTTTCAATAGAAGTAGGATCACCAATTTTGAGTTCAGATGTTTTTTTAACAAATAATTCTATAAAGTCCTCGGCAATATTTTTACTCACAAAAAATCTTTTAGATGCGACACAACTTTGTCCACAATTAATGAATCGTCCTTTCACTGCTCCTTCAATTGCTTTTTCAATAATTGCATCATCTAATACAATGAAAGGATCACTTCCTCCTAATTCCAATACACATTTTTTCAGGTTCATTGCAGATCTTTCGCCAACTTTTGCTCCTGCATTTGTACTACCAGTAAAAGTAACAGCATTAACATCTGAATCGATCAAGTGGTTTGCAGAATCTACACTTCCTACAACTGTCTGAAATATCCCTTCAGGTAGTCCAGCTTCTGTGAATGCTTTTTCAATTTCAATACCAGATTGTGTTGTTACCCTTGATGGTTTCATAACAATTACATTTCCTGCCATTAAACATGGAGCTGCAAATCTCAATGCTTGCCAATATGGAAAATTCCAAGGCATGATAGATCCAATTACTCCAAGTGGTTCAAAAGTTAAGAAACTCTTTCTTGCATCCGTGTTTAATACTTCATCGGAGAGAAAACTATCTCCATGATCAGCATAAAATTCTAATGCCCATGCACACTTTTCAACTTCTCCGATTGACTCTTTTAACACCTTACCCATTTCTGCAGTTGCGATTTTGGCTAGTTTTTCTTTATTTTTTTTAAGATATTCTATTAAATTGTAAACGTAACTTCTCCGTTTCTCATAATCTTTTTTCCATTCTGGAAATGCTCTTTTGGCCTTTCGTACTAAATCAAAAACTTGATCTTTAGTCATTGGTGTGTATGTTTTAATTTCTTCTGCTGTGGCTGGATTGACTGTCGTAATCTGGCTCAAGGATTTTTCCCTCTATTTCTCATATTTAATTTAGTACCATGTTTATCAAAAAAACTTTTATTTATTGAAATAACTTTAGGCTAAGATTCTCAATTTGTTTATTTTTCTATCAGAATATCTGCTGCATGTCCTTTTTGATTTCATCAATCTTTTTTGAATATGCTTTTTTAGATTTATCATTCTTTTTTAGATTCAAGACATTTCCACATGATGGACATTTGAACATTCCTTCAAGTGCGTCTTCAAATGTTACACGAGGGCAATCCTCATTTCCGCAATGATAAAAATCTGAAGCATTTTCATAATCTAATCTCTGTTGTAGTCTTTCTGTGATTTTCTTCTTTTGATTTTCAATAAAATGTTCTACTTCTTCTCTTCTGGTTCTCCATCTGTAAACAAACCAGCCTTTTCTTTCATCTTTTACCCTAATTCCTGTAATCAAAGATTTTCCAAATAGGTCATACAATACCTTTCTTACCATATTTATCCTAAGTCCGGTTGAACTTGCAATCTCTTCATCTGTTGCATCTTCGGCCTTGAGAAGCGATCTTGCAACCTTTAGGTATTCATCTCCTCCAATCATGGATGCAATTCTCACAAATGGATCCTCGTATTTGTCTACCAACTCTATCTACACTCAGATTTTCTATTATTAATCCCTTGTTTCTTTTACTTGCACATTTTTGCCTTTTTTTGCAGGTATGATTTTTCTTCTTGCGTTTGGAAAATCTCTATCAAACTGCCTTCCATTATTAATACGGTCTAATACTATTGCCAGGGCACTTATTTCAGAATGGGGTTGGCTCCCAACAGCAATATTAAAGTCTGCTAATTCATAAATTTCTCTAGGGACTTTTTCTGCTCCCACTACGATGAGAATTTTATCTTTCTTCTGAAGCTCTTCTTGTACATCATTAACGTTCTCTCCATACATTGTCAGATGTACAATTTGAAACCCATCTTCTTTCTTCTTCTTAACTATTGTTTTCCATTTTTCAATAAATTGAAGTTCAAATGAACCTCCCCAAGTTGTATTGATTTTATCTAACGTTTCTTTGATTTCTGGGTTTACCTCGGTCATGAAAATTTTATTTGCCCCAAATGCTCTTGAAACTAATGCAACATGCGTTGTTACTCTGTCATCTCTTACAAGACGTTGTCCTATTCTAACTACTTCAATTTTAAATTCTTTTTTCATTTTCTTTTAACTACATGTTTTTTGGATTTGTAAGACTATAATTTTCTATGATATTTGCTGCCATTTCTTTTAACTTGTCTATGTTTTCACCTGTTTTTGCAGAAACTAAAACCCAATTATTTTTCCCAGATAAATTTAGTATCTCTATTTTATTCATGATTTCATTTGATTTACTTAGATCCATTTTGTTTAATGCAAATGCTAGTTTATTTCCCTCTACTCCTAATTCACTTAGAGTTCTCATGCAACTCGCAAATTTCTTTTTTAAATCAAATAATGAATCACTAATATCTACTACTACGATAACCACATCTGTATGTGCTAATTCTTCTAAAGTTGATTTGAATGCATCTATCATATATGCAGGTAATTTACTGATAAACCCAACAGTATCTGAAATTAAAAATGGTTCTTGTTTTATTGTTATTCTTCTAGTTGTGGTTGAAAGTGTTGTGAATAATTCTTTATTTTCATCTCTTGTTTCCCCTGTCATTTTATTAAATAAAGTGGTTTTTCCTGCAGATGTATATCCTGCTAATGAAATCGTGTTAAATCCCATTCTTTTCCGTCCTTTTCTATGAAGTTCTCTTTGTTTTCCAGCTTTTTCTAATTTTGATCGTATAGTTTGCATTCTATGTTTTATGTCATTATAATATACGTCGACCTCAAATTTTCCAATTCCCATAAAACCTGGTTGTTCGCCCATGCTAGAAAGACGTACTTTCTCTTTTGCTCTTGCCATTTCATATCTTAATTGTGCTAACTTTACTTGCAATTTTGATTCTGCACTTGAAGCTCTTCTTTCAAAAATTTCTAAAATTAATGTCTCTCTATCTAAAATTTCTCTATGCAGTATTGATGCTAGGTTGTAATTCTGACTGGGCTTTAAAATTTCATCAAATACAATAACATCTGGTCTTAACCTCTCTGATAATTCTTCTAACCTTTCTAATATTCCTCCACTTATTCCATATTTTGGTCGTTTGAGAAATTTTTGCGTGATTGTGTGAACTACCTGGTATCCTGCAGCATCACATAGTCCCTTAGCTTCGTTAATTGCGTCTTCCTTGTCATAGGTAATTAAAATCGCTGAATTCATTTCCATTTTTTTGTAAAACTTGACGTAAAAGAACTTATTTTTTTAAAATAACAAATAATGCCTTTGGAAGTGGATTGATTTTACCATAATACACTGTATCTTTTACCTTAATTATGTCGAATTGATCTCTAAAAAAAATCTCTAATCTGTTCTTCTGAGAATTTATGAGATTCTTTGTTTTTCCCCATACTGGCATCCTTTTTACTTATGCATTTTAAGAAAACCAACCCTCCCTTTTTCAAAATTCTTTGCATTTGTTTTTTGTATTTCTCTCTTTCAATCTCTGAAAAAACATGAAAAGATCCTCTATCCAGTATATAATCAAAATATTCATACTCAAACTTAGAATTTAGGATCTGATCCTGTACAAATCTTACGTAATCAAATTTTTTTTGCCTTTTGAATTGCCGTTGGAGAAATTTCTGAGCCTGTTACATCAACTCTTTTTTTGATAATTCTGCTGCCTGATTACCTGGATCAGTTCCTAGTTCTAAAAATTTTCCATTCTTAATAATTTGTATTGCATCGTCTAAGTCGATCGATTTTTTCTTCATACTATGGTAACTCTTTAATTTTTTCAAGTCGATATACCTTCTCCCAATCTGCCTATTCGTTAATTTCCATTATTTTCTTTATTTTTTATAACTGAGATTATTTTTTTAAAGCTTTTTCTATGTTCATATTCAGAACTATCTCTGAAATATCACTTGCATACTCTGAAATCCTTCTGATGTTCTCTGTCATTCGTCTGACTCTGTATATTTCCTCATCATCTTTTAGAGACTCAGAACTATCTCTGACTCTCTTTTCATATTTCTGAACTTCACTAGTTTTTTCAATTGTTTGTTCAGCTTGGATGTGATCTTCTTTGAATAGGGCAAGACAAGAATCATCTAACAAGGATAGACAGAACTCATTCATTTCCTGAAGTTTTTCTAGCATCTCTTTTTTTACTGGTTTTTTAAATTCTAAGAGGTCTTTGGCAATAAATGATGCATGGTCTCCTGTTCTTTCTATGTTTTTTACAACTAACCTGTATCCGAGACAATTTCTAGGATTTCTAAATCCCATTTCTTTTAACATGTGTTCATTTTGAATTGCTATCTTTAATTGTCGTATGATATAAAATCCAAACCTATCGACTTCGTCATCTGTATTAATTACCTCTTGTGCCAAATCCAAATTGTTTTCCTTCACTGCCAAAATTGCGTCATTTGACATGGACTTGGCCAAGTGAATCATTCTCTTGAAAGCGCCATCTACTGATAATTCTAACAAATTTACTAATACTTGAATTGTAATTCCTCTGGTGGAATCTGAGATGATTTCAGTTCCCATTAGCATTCTCTTGACTGCTTCTTTTACTGCATTTCTCTGATTTGGATTTAGTCTATCGCTTTTTGGTTTTACAGTTATGGTTTTGAATCCTAAAAAATACAATGAAATTAGTTTTCTAACTATTGTAGATGGTTTTTCCTCAAATTCAATTTGTATTAACGCATCCTCTTTTTTTTGTAAACGTGACTCAAACTTTGGAGGATAGAGTTCTAATGTTGATGAGCCTTTTCTTACTATTCTAATCTGATCTCCTTGTTTTAATCCCAAATCCATAATCCATTGTTTTGGTAATGAAACTATGTATGAAGACTTTCCAGTAAATTGAATTTTCCTTGTTTCTTCTCTATCTTCCATATCTAATGGAAAAAGGCTAGTCTATATAGTCTGATCCTTTGATTATAGTGAAACATTGAACTAATATTTAGAAACATTAATTGGCTTGTATGGACTCTTTTCTTAAACTTCAGCATTCAATTGATGCTTTGTTTGGTGCGGGTACTTCAAAGTATTTACCAAAAGATGTTGAGTTTACTTTTTCTCGAAAAAATGGGAGGATAAAAACAGTTTCTTATCATGGAGACTTACTTTGTACATTGAGAATTGATGGAGGACTTGCAATTAGTCCCTTTTTTGCCCAAATTCTAATGAAAAATAGATTATTTAGAGAAAATTGCGTAGAGGTTTCTGAAGATGCAGCCCCATTTATACAAGAGGGCAGATCTGTTTTTTGTAAGCATATTACCTGGTGTGGAAAAAATGTACGTATTTCTGCTGATACTCCTGTTTTATTCAAAAACCGGGTAATTGCAGTAGGAAAAGCAGTTTTGTCCTATGAAATGATTTCTGCTTTTAATCGTGGAGTAGCCATTAAGATCAGAGATAGTTTAAAAAGTCGTAAAGGTGAATCATAGCTAATGATGCGAGGAGGGAATCGCGAAATGCGAAGAATGATGGACAAAATGGGTCTCGATATGAATGAACTCCAAAATGTTCAAGAGGTTATAATTAAAACTGATAAAAAAGAGATTATCATTTCAAAGCCTTCTGTTACTGAAATGAAAGCAAAGGATAATTCGATTTTTACTGTGACTGCAGACAGCTATGAAGAACGAGAACTTGAGGTTCCAATATTCTCTGAAGAAGATATACAACTTGTTAGTCAACAAGCCGGAGTTGATGAAGAAAAGGCAAAAAATGCATTAGAAGATGCCAAGGGTGATCTTGCAAGAGCAATTCTTTTGCTCACAACTGGATAATCCTCACAACTGAATAATCGCTAATCTAGTTTAAATTGAATGGTTTAAGTAATGGATTTGTTGTCCTCAAAACATAATGAGTATGGCTGAATCTAAAGTTACAGGCATAGTAAAGTCATTAAATATGTTAGAAGATGACTTGGATTCTCTAAGCAGCAAGGTTTCTGATATGAAAAAACAGCTTTCAATAAAGACCCAAGCTGAAATTGATAATTTGTTAGAAAAAACACGGGAAATAGCCACAAAAGAGGCTGAAATTGCTATAAATGCCTCAAAAGAGAAGGCTAATGCCGAATCTGCAAAGATTGCTCAGGAAGGGGAATCAAAACTCTCTGAAATACAATCAAAAGTTGATGCCAATTTTGATGAAGCAGTGAAGCATGTTGTGTCAACTGTTTTGAAAGCATAATGCTAAATTCTAAATTACCTTTTGTCTACCATAGATCCTCTACTTAATGCTCGTATTGGAATTGCCACTGTATATGGCAAACCATATTATAGATTTTCTACCTATCTTAGAACCCTCAAATTACCATTTGATTCTATTCTTCCTGATGATATACGAGGATATTCTGGGCATCTGATTCTTACTACAAAGAAAGAATTCCCTGAGAAATACTCAAAAATCATCCATGATGAAGATGTCTTTGACTATCACCATACTGTCCTAAGAGGTATAATGATGCAAAAACTCCACCTGAATTTTGATGATGTCCTAGTTTTAGGAATAGATCCTGGAGAAAGAATAGGTTTGTCCATATTCTATTATGGACAAGAAATTGAGAGTTCTTTTCATTCTTCAGTTGAATCTTTTGTTTTACATGTTATTCAAATTTTAAGTAGTCTTAGAGCAAGTCGAAAAATAATAAAAATCGGTAATGGAAATATGAAAATTGCTACTGACATTATTGATATGTTGAACTTGAAATTTTGTTCATCTTTTGAAATAGAATATGTAGACGAACAAAAAACCAGTCTGAAAATTAAAAATTTTAATCAAAGAGGAAAACGTGACATGCTTTCTGCAAAATATATTTCTCAACGAGATGGTTCAAGACAATCTATTTTACCATTGTCTATTACAGGATAAGTTTTTTTAATTTTTTAAAATTTTTCTTAACTAATCATTTTACGTTATTGAATATTATCATCTTTTTCGATCATAATGAAAATTTTGATCAAACAACTACTGCATTGCATGCTTTTTTCAAAAAAACAGATCAATAAAATAAACTATACATATTTATTGAAGATTTTTTGTTTTTCGTTGAAACTAATAACACTGATCGAGAAAAACTTTGTAAGAATTCAAAAAAAATTGGGAAAAATTTGAATAATTTATCGATCCATGCTTATATAGTTATGAATTCTATAAAATAACACCAAGATGACTTGTAAAGGAATTTGTGTTAGATATAAGGCTCAAAAGCCTGTTGGAACTGGAAGATATGCTTCTGGACAACGTCGATGCCAAATTTGTGAAATATTCATCAAATGGGAGGGCCTTTGGTGTCCATGTTGTGGATATAGATTAAGAACCAAACCTCGTAATCTAAAGTACAAAGCAAAACTACGTGCGAGAGTTGAAGCTGATTCTATTGAAGCTAAAGCAATTGCTGAAACTCAATCAGAAGAATTAACAGTTGCAGAAGCTACGACAAAATCCAAATCAAAAGCAAAAACAGCAAAAACCAAAGCAACTACGAAAACTAAAGAAAAAACTCCATGCGAATATTGTGGAAAATTGTTTGTATATCCAGACAAACATGCAAAGAACTGTAAAAAAAATTCAAACATCGTAGACTCTCAAGTAGATGAATCAATAGCAATAAAAGCATAAGATTTGTTCGGAACTTATTGAACTCTCCAAATGGATTTTTCCAAAAAATAATACATTTGGAGAGTCGTAGTTTTTCTTTGCAAATTCAGAAGTTTGAAAATGGATATTTTATTGCTTTATCTGAAGGCTCAAATAAAATAGGTTCTATGGTTGTTTCTCTAGCTACGGGACCCACTCCTATAACAACAACTGTGATTCCATCAAAATCCGAATCTCTTTTCTTAAAACTTGTAGCTGAAAGAATTAGTACTCGAATAAGGGGAATTACTTTGTTTTCTTCATTTATTGAAAAAGAATTAACTCCAGACGTTGCAAAAGACTTAATGTCTGAAATAATGAACGTGATTGATAATGACTGATTTACGAAATTACATCTCTCAAATAAAGAAGATTCAAGGATTAAAAACCGTCAAAACTAAAGTTTCTACAAAATATGAAATTGCGGGCATAACTGCAAAAATGGATGGCTCACATAGTATTTTATTTGAAAATGTAAAAGACAGTGATTTTCGCGTGGTCACAAATTTGGTGGGAAGTAGAAAAAAATTCGCAATAGCAGTAGGAGGTAATGAAAAGAACATTCATGAAAGAATTGTATCTGCCATTAAAAGAGCAAAAAAACCAAAAATTATTTCCCGAGGTAAATTTATGGAGAATAAATCTACTGATCTTTCCTGTTTACCTGTTATTACTCATTTTGAAAAAGAATCTGGTCCATTCATCACATCATCTATCGTGTATGTAGAAAATCCTGAAACAAAAAAACAAAATTCATCTTTTCATCGAATGATGCCCATCGACAAAAACCATTTCTCAATTAGAATGGTAGAAGGAAGACATCTTCATAGATGCTTTGTTAATGCAAAAGAACATGGTGAAGATTTACGAGTTGCAGTAACTGTAGGTGTCCATCCTGCCATCTCAATTGCAGGTGCATATCAAGATGAATGGGGAAAAGATGAAATCAATATCGCAAATTCTCTTTTAAACGGAAAATTAACTTTATCAAAAACTCCTATTCATGGATTGAATGTCCCATCAAATGCTGAAATTGTTATGGAAGGAAGAATTCTTTTAGATAGGGTTCATCCTGAATGGATGGTTGAAATGCTACAAACTTATGATCATAAACGTTCACAACCTGTTTTTGAACTTGATAATCTCTATTTTAGAAATAATCCTATTTTTCATGATATCTTATCTGGATACTCTGAACATAGATTATTGATGGGAATGCCTATTGAATCTAAACTAAATGGAGAATTAAAGAAATTCTATCGACAAACCCAAAAAGTTTCCATGACAAATGGTGGATGTAATTGGCTGCATGTTGTTGTTCAAATTAAAAAACAAAAAAATTCTGATCCAAAAAAACTAATCAAAAAAACCTTTGAGCTACATCGTTCACTAAAACAAGTTACTATAGTTGATGACGATATTGATCCTAATGATGCTACTTCTGTAGAATATGCTTTAGCTACCAGATTTCAAGCCGATAAAGACATTGTACTTTTCAAAAAAGTACGAGGTTCTAGTTTAGATCCTTCAAGTGACCAAAAAAAGTTACAAACAGCCAAAATGGGTATAGATGCAACAAGATCTTTATCCAAACGTCCAGAAGGATTTGAATTAGCAAAAATCCCAAAAATAGACCAACTCAGATTAGAGAAATATTTCAAATAATCTAAATCATTTGTTTAAATTAAATTGGCTTGAGAACCAATCCTAGTAGATCTAAAATGTCTGAGAAAAATCACCAAATTCACGAAAAGAGCCCATCTCAATCAAATGCAGAAGTAATCGTAAGGATGTTTCCTTCTGATGCTAATCCTGCCGGTAATGTGTTTGGTGGTGAAATTTTAAAACATATTGATATGGTAGCTGGTATTGTTGCACAACGACACTCTCAATCCAATGCTGTAACTGTGTCTATGGATAGTGTTACTTTCTTAAAACCTGTTTTCGTAGGTAATGTGTTAAAACTCAATGCAAGAATAAACTATGTTCATAAATCGTCAATGGAGATTGAAGTTAAAGTCGAAGCTGAAGACATAGTAACTGGGATTAGGACCATTACCGGAACTGCTTTTGTCACTTTTGTAGCCCTTGATAACAATGGAAAACCAAAACACGTGCCACAATTATCTCTTAAAACAGATGAAGACAGAATCAAGTTTAAAGAAGGAAAAGCAAGAATGGATAAACGAATCAAAAATCGTACAAAGTAATTTGTTACGTATAGATCTACTTAAGAACAATAACAACCGACATTAAATTAATGTCCGAAAAAGTACACTCTGAAGGATGGGATTCTTTATGGGAAGAGTATACAAAATCTCTAGAAAACTGGAAATCCCTCTTTGATCAAATCCAAGCAGCTAGTAATGACATGCAATCTAAATTCCAAGAAGTATGGGAAAAAGCAACTGTGGAATCTAGTGCTGAGACTTTAAGATTGTTTGGTGAAAACTGGCAAAAATCGATGAATGAAGCAGGAATAAAGTCTTTCAAAGAATTTAATGAAAACTGGCAAAAATCATTAAATGATGCAAATATCGCTTCCTTTAAGCAATTTGCCGACAATTGGCAAAAAATTCTTAGCTCTTCTGGGTTAGAACAAATGCAAGCCTATGGAGAAATGATGAAAAAATTTGCCGATACCTGGAATTCGATGTGGCCAAAACATAATTAGTTTTTAATTACACATCAAATTTTTATTATTTTATTTTTGCATTTTTTTAAGATAAGGACATGCTTGTTTTATTGAAATATTGTTTTTTTATTTTATAATTTTTGGTGGTTATTTGCTAGTTAACTTTTTTATTTTCATCCGAGTCTCATTTACAAATCGTTGAATTGTAAATAAATAAATCTCTGCCATGTAAAAAACATCAATGTCTTTATGTTCTTCAATATCTATACATGCTGATGCATATGTGTGATTTTTTTTTAATTTAGATTGTTTGTTTTGATTTCTTTTGCAGTTTATGATTTCTAAAAACAACGGTATTTGTTTATCAATATATACCATCAAATTTTCTCTCTTGTTTGGTTTTTGATTTATTTTAATTTCATGGTTAATGTCTCCATCATATCTTTCTCTTGGTTTAATCATTAATTTGATTCTGGGAATCTTTTGAAATGTTTCTTTAAAATTTAATATTTTTCTCATGATGCTTGGATATAGATTTGTATGTTCTTCCTCATATTTTTCAAAAAACCACTCTGCAAACTTAATTGCATTTAGATCATTTTTGTATTTTGCTTTTTTTTGAAATGTTTCATATGAAATTTTGCCCTGAACAAACAATCCAAAATCTCTGTCTGCTTCCTCAATAATTCCATTTGTGATGTTCTCTATTGCATTGGTATATTGATTAAAGAAAAAACTGACATAGTATGGATCTGGATCATATTGTTTTAGTTTATCCAGACATACTTGACAATTTTCAATTTCTCTCTCAACTTCCATTTTGTCTAGAAGAATTCTTATTTTTTGATTGTTCTTTCAAACTAGAAGCTAATTTTTTAAAAATCTGATTTACGCTTACATCTACCAAATTTATTGTTGCATTTTCTTTAACTATTTGTTTTTCAAATTTCTCTTTAATTGCAAACGATACTGATGACCAATGTAAAATCCCTTTCAATTGTTCTTCTACTGTTGCATTGGTAGTTGGAAAATTTGCAGATGAAAATACAATTCCATTAGTCCACTGCATTGTAGGAATAGCTCCTCCGGAAGAACGTGTACTGAATGCTATCTGTTTTACCCAATCATCAAACTCATATTCAATTACTTCGTGAATTATCAATTTTTTCCAAGGCTCGATTGAAATTTCCATTCTTTGAACTTTTTTACACTAATTATAATTCTACTTTTTCCAGTAATGTCTCGTTTTTTCATGTTGCATTTACAAATTATGAGGTAATTTTTTAATTAACACTGCTTATTTACTAGAAAATAATCCATATTTCTTGTAATGGATAAATGGGCAGATTTTTTAATTTCTGAAGTAAATTACGATTCTGATCATTTGATCTCTTCGGCCAAACGACACCAGGATACGGAAAAGGGAATTAGTTTGGGTGACATAATAGATCGTTTAACAATTGCCTCCGATATTAAAAATGGACTTGTTTATACTACTATTTACAGTTCAAAAAATTCGTGGAAAAAAGGTAATAAAATCCGGATTTTCTCTCTTAAGGGGAATCCATATCTTCGTATAGACAACAATAAGGTTAATTTGGATTTTCTAGGTGATCTACCTGAAATTTCAATTCCTTCTGAAATTTTAATTTCTGAACCAGTTGAAGAAGAACCTACTGCAGAACAGCTAGCAAAAATCAAACAGCTAGAAAAACAAATCCAAGAATTAGAATCTGTTCCAGAACCAGAACCAACACCAGAACCTTCCAGTCCAAGAGGTTCATTGCCAAAAGAATCTAGTGAAGAATTACCTCAACAATTAGTTCCAGAACCAACACCAGAACCAACACCAGAACCAACACCAGAACCAACACCAGAACCAACACCAGAACCAACACCAGTTGAAGAAGAACCTACTGCAGAACAGCTAGCAAAAATCAAACAGCTAGAAAAACAAATCCAAGAATTAGAATCTGTTCCAGAACCAGAACCAACACCAGAACCTTCCAGTCCAAGAGGTTCATTGCCAAAAGAATCTAGTGAAGAATTACCTCAACAATTAGTTCCAGAACCAACACCAGAACCAACACCAGAACCAACACCAGTTGAAGAAGAACCTACTGCAGAACAGCTAGCAAAAATCAAACAGCTAGAAAAACAAATCCAAGAATTAGAATCTGTTCCAGAACCAGAACCAACACCAGAACCAACACCAGTTGAAGAAGAACCTACTGCAGAACAGTTGCCTGATATAGATAATCTTAAAAATCGAATTGAAAAATTACATGATACTTTTTCGTCATCTTATAATATCGGCGAACAATCATTGGCTTATAAAAAATTAGAAGATAATCTTGAAACTCTTGATTCTGAGAAAAATGAAAAAAGTATCTCGAATATACTTCAAAAACACCAGAAACAACTTGATACTATTGAAAAGTTTCTTAATAGAAAAAAGAAGATATGAAAAATAAATTAATAAATGTTAGTTAATCTTCATATTCTACATTCTAATATGATTTAGTTAAAATAAAATCTGTATTTTTATTTTAAATTGATTAAATTTGGTTTGACTTCCATGCTTGATTAAATTTCTTAATAGCTTCTTGGTATGCTTTGATTGATTCATCTCCAGATGTTTTTAGAAATTTTTCCCATTCCTCATTGAATTTTTTTATCGAATTAATGTTAGTCTCTTTAAAAATATTCTCTATCATTTTTGTTTGTTGTTTTATGTATTCGGGACCAATTTCTTCCCATGTGTTTTCCCAACTAGTACTTACTTTTTTTAACAATTGTGCGTCTGATTCTAAAGCCTTTTGACAGGCATCATGATAAGTCATCAAAGTCTCGTTTGTGGCTTTTTGCCATTGTGCAAGAGATTCTTTCCAACCTGTTAAAGCATAGTTATAATCTTTCCATGCTTTCTCAAATTCTGGTTTTTTACTTGCTGTTCTTGTCTGCTTTTTTTTCTTAGTTATGGGTTTTTTTGTTATTTTTTTGGTAGCTCTTTTTTTATTAACAGACATGAAATAACTTTATCTTAGTAGATGTTAAACTTTTCAAAATCTAAATTAAATAATTCTGCTTCACTTAAATTTTTGAAGCTTTGGTAAAATTAATGGGATATTCCTCATTTTTAGTTTTAAAGATATTGTAATGCTTCTTACACAAATTTCGTGTTTCACGAAAACTAATCTCTACTGTCTGAATTGCTTGCATTTTGCACTCAGAAATACTGCATTTCAATAAATTACCTTCTCCTAGTGTCTAATAAAATTTTGAAATTATACTATTACCTATTACTAGATTTTTATCATTGTGTTTATTTAAGAAACTATGAACGATGATGAAAAAGGAAAACATTTTCTTGAATTAATTGATACCCAAAATAATTTGCAGTGGAGTATAGTTGCAAAACTAACTAATTTGATTACCTCCAATTGGAATGATGATACAATCAAACAAGAGCTTGATGAATTAGTTAAACAACATTCTGAAA
Source organism: Candidatus Nitrosopumilus sp. (assembly GCF_965223225.1). GTDB lineage: Archaea > Thermoproteota > Nitrososphaeria > Nitrososphaerales > Nitrosopumilaceae > Nitrosopumilus. The sequence goes on along the minus strand of NZ_CBDCVU010000004.1, from coordinate 1,492,779 downwards.
TTACCAAAGAACTCAACAGTCTTGATGATAAATCAAGTCTGTTATAACGCTGAATCTACCATTAAGGCAATGAACAACACTGCCAAATATGGACTCGAAAATTTAAACAAAGTCCATGATGCCTTCTCCATTGGCTTGGCAATTACCCATATTGATAGTCCAACCATTAGTAGTCCTGAAGCAATCGCAGTCCATAGATAAACACCACCTACCATACTATCCCCATTTTCTGTTGTTATGAAAAATGGAGCTATGGAAAATAACACCATGACAACTGTAGATCCTGCAATTGCTCTAGCTGAGGTTTTCTCAGATTGTACCGCAGTAAGCATTGGTACGTTCACCTTGTTGTAATCGTCTTTGAAATGTAATGTTAAGGCCCAAATATGCATTGGAATCCAAATAAACACTAGTCCTGCCATTGCTAAACCCATTGTCCATAAATCTGACATGGTTACTGCCACCCAACCTATCATTGGAGGAGAACCACCACATAATCCACCTAAGATTATGTTTGTTCTTGAATTACGCTTTAATGCATACGAGTAAACCAGAACATTGTTTAATAATCCAAATGCGATAAATGCAGTTGTCCATGCACCTTGTTCTAAAGTTGTAGTAAATGAAATTGCAAAGGCTAATACCAGTGAAATTCCTGCCAATACTAAACCAAAATTTCTACCTTTAACTGCAGGGTAGATTCTTTTTGAGGGCAACGGTCTATTTTTTGTCCTTTCCATTATTGCGTCAATATCTCGATCATGATAATTTGTCAGTGTGTTTGCAGCTGCAGAACCCGCAGCTACTGAGAATAGCATTAATGCCCATGTTGAGAGTGATAGCTCAATGTCGTAAATATTCGATGCAGTTAACGCCGCACCAAAGGCAGTAAACACAAGCAAATACCATATCTTAGGCTTTGTTAGTTCATAATATACTGCAATACGAGATTCTGTCTTTTGTTTTTGCATTATTTTTCACTATCCTTGGATGGCATATATGGCATTGGTTTATTTCTTGATTTCATCTCAATAAATGACTCTGAAGATTGAATCCCCTCAATCCTCCCAATTTTCTCAGATACTATTTTGTGCATCTGATCCAGTGATTTTGAATACATAGTCACAAGAATATCAAATCTTCCTGTAACTTCAGCGACTTCTCTAACCCCTTCAATCTTGAATAATTCTTCAATTATGTGATCTCTTTTTTTTGTGTCCATGTTGATTCCAGTCAACGCTTTGACATTGTAACCTAATTCTATGTCATTAACGACTATTGTAAAACGCTCAATGAGTTTTCTTTTGACTAGTCTTTTGATTCTTGAATAAACAACTGAAGAATTTACATTGATTTTTTTTGATAGTCTTGGTACAGAAATAGATGCGTCATTTGATAATTCTGATAAGATTTGCAAATCTAGATTATCGACTTTTGCCGTTCAAAACACCCGGTCGATCTAGATTTCTGGTTCTTATAAAGTTATTATTGTAAAATTTGCAAAAATAACCTAGATTTTACCTTTTTTGTATAGCATTTCTGCTAACAAAACTGCGCCCTTTGCAGAACCCATCTTCTTATTATGTGAAAATAGCATGTATTTTAGCCCATTTTCAAACAATTCTTCTTTTTCCACACGTCCTATTGTAGTGGTCATTCCATCACCAACAGTTCTCTCCATTCTTGGTTGAGGTCTTGTTGGATCTTCGTGAAATGCATAATACTTTTCTGGAGCAGATGGTAGATTTGCAACTGATATTTCTTTATTGTATTGATCATAGGTTTCTTTTGCTTTCTGTGGATCTACTTGTTCTGTTGTTTCTACAAAAACTGATTCGGTATGTCCATCTATTACTGGAACCCTAGTACATGTGCAACTAATTCTAATATCTGCATCTTCAATTTTTCCATCTTTTAATTTTCCTAATATCTTTCTGGCTTCAAGTTTTACTTTTCCTTCTTCTTTTGGAATGTATGGAAGTATATTGTCTGTAATTCCCATTGCCGAAACTCCTGACTTGCCTCCTCCAGAAATTGCCTGCATAGAAGTCATCATCACCTTCTTTGCACCATATTTTTCAAGTAATGGTTTTAACGTGATTACTAATCCTGTTGTTGTACAATTTGGCAAAGGAGCTACCCACCCTTTCCAATTTCTATTCTTTTTTTGAGTCTCGAGTAATTCCATTTGATCATCATTAATTCCGGGAATTAGTATGGGTACATCTTCTTCATATCTATAAGCAGAACTAGTAGAAATAACTGGAATCTCTGCTGCCATTTTTGTCTCAATGTCTCTGGCTGCTTGTGATTCAACTGCAGAAAACACCAAGTCTAATTCGGATGTGTCTAGTTCGTCTATTGTTCTAACTTTAATTTCTTTAATGTAATCTGGAACCTCTCCGCCAACATCCCAAGCAATGATGCCATTTGCATCTCTGATCGCATCAAGGTACTTTTTCCCCGCAGACCTCTCTGATGCTGCAATTTGGGTTACTTCAAACCATGGATGATTGTCCAATGACTGTACAAATTCCTGGCCTACTGAACCTGTAACCCCTATAATGGCAACTCTTTTCTTATCCATTGTAGGTAATTGCTAAGCACAATTAATAATCGTTTTTAGAATTATCAAAACATACTAAATCGCCTATTCCTATTTCAAATTGTGAAAATCCACACAAAATCCTCTATAATTAGACATGTGCCAATAATTCACGGGGGTCTAAAATCTAGAAAACACCGAGATCGACATATTGTGGATTTCAGCTCAAATATTGCCCCAAATGGAATGCCATCATCTATAAAAACAGCTCTAAAAAAAAATCTCGTTGAAATTGAACAATATCCTGATTCTCATTCACGCAAACTTCATTCAAGCTTACAAAAATACCTGCGTGTACCAAAACACAATATTATAGTTGGAAATGGAGCAATTGAAATAATCTATAATTTCTGCTATGCGTTTCTATCTAAAAATACAAAAGTATTGATCCCTATTCCAACATTCCAAGAATATGAGAATGCTTCTAGACTTAATGACTCCAAAATATCTTATTTTAAAACAATGAATTTGTCTAATGATGTTGATTCTTTTCTTTCAAGCATTCCAAAAAATGGCTGTATTTTTATTTGTAATCCAAATAACCCTACAGGAAAACTCTTGTCGAAAACTCAACTACTAACCATAGTTGAATCTGCAAAAAAATTATCTTCAATTGTTTTTGTTGATGAATGCTTTATTGAATTAGTTCCCGACGTAAATGAATCCATAGTATCCTATGTAAAAAAATATGATAACCTTTTCGTATTACGTTCCTTAACAAAATCCTACGGCCTTCCTGGTCTAAGAGTTGGGTATGGTGTGGGATCAAAAAAAATAATTACAATATTGGAAAAAATTAAGATTCCATGGAGCGTAAATTCTCTTGCAGAAATAGCAGGAGTGATTGCCATTGATGATAAATCTCATCTCAAAAATTCTAAATTACTAATTAAAAAAGAATTATCATATCTAAAAAAAAATATTTCCAAAATCAATGGATTTGATTGCATTGATTCATCTACTAATTTTATCCTAATTAAAACAAAAATTGATTCTACTGAAATTCAAAAAAAATTATTGAAAAAGCATATTCTGATCCGTGATTGCAAAAACTTTAGAAATTTAGATAATCATTTCATTCGGATAGCTGTAAAATCTCATAAAGAAAATATGTTACTTGTAAAAGCATTAGAGGCTATAAAATGAAGTCTCTAATGATTCAGGGAACCGCCTCTGGCGTAGGAAAGACAATATTGGTTGCTGCTTTATGTAGAATTTTTTCAAATGAAGGTTATAGTGTAGCTCCATTCAAATCACAAAACATGTCAAATTTCTCATATGTGGCTTCTGACTTTGAAATTTCAAGGGCACAAGCTATTCAAGCCATTGCAGCTAGATGTGATATTTCTCCTGAGCTGAATCCTATCCTGCTCAAGCCTTTGGGAAACTACTACAGTACGGTCTATCTAAATGGCATACCTTACAAAAAAATGCATGCAAAAAAATATTATGAAAAATTTGTCAATACACTGGGCATAAAATCTGCTTATCAATCGTTAAAAATCTTACAAAAAAAATATGATTTTCTAATTTTAGAGGGGGCTGGCTCACCTGCCGAAATCAATTTGCAAAAATTTGATATTGCAAATATGAAAATTGCACAAAAAGCAAATGCTTCTGTTTTGCTTGTATCTGATATTGACAAGGGTGGTTCTTTTGCAAGTCTGGTCGGCACCATGGAATTACTTGAAAAAAAACATCAAGAACTCGTCAAAGGTTTTATTTTTAATAAATTTCGAGGTGATAAAACAATATTGAAGCTTGGTATAAGTAAAATTAAAAAAATTACAAATTTACCTGTTTTAGGTATAATTCCAAAAATTGAAGTAACTTTACCAGAAGAAGATTCTCTTAATTCTAAACCTAAAAATTATTCGTGGACCAAAAAAAGAATTTTAAAAATAAATAATGAACTGGATGATTTAGCAAGAATTGTAAAGTCAAACATAGACATTAAATCAATAGAGAAGATGCTCAAATGATAATTGAATCAATAATTGTTGTTGGGTTTGCTATATCTATCGACTTATTATTTGGAGATCCAAAAAATAAATTTCATCCAACTGCGTGGATTGGAATAATTATTGCAAAATTTACTCTGTTAGCAAAACATGAGAATCCTTTAGTTGAGAAATTGGGGGGAATTTTCATAATTGTTACAACCTCGTGTGTTGTAATTTTCTCTCTTCTACTTTTTGATCTTGGGATTTCTTTGATTTCAATAGATTATCTTTCTTTGATTGTTTTTATTATTGCAAGTGGATTGTTACTTAAAAGTACACTAGCAATTCGTGGAATGGAGCAACATGCACTTGCTGTTCTAAGATCTATTTCACAAGACAATCTTGACATGGCCAGATCAAATCTCTCCATGATTGTAAAAAGAGATACTAAAAATTTAGACAGAAATCATATTTTGTCAGGTGTGCTAGAAAGCTTAAGTGAAAATATTGTAGATGGTATTACTAGTCCTATTTTCTATTATGCGTTTTTTGGTTTATACGGTGCCTTTATCTATAGAGTGGTTAATACTGCTGATTCGATGATTGGATATAAAAATAAGATTTTTAGAAATCTCGGATGGTTTACAGCATTCTGTGATACTATTTTGAATTATGTTCCATCTAGACTAACAGGATTAGTTTTAGTTCTCTCTGCTCTTATTATGCGTAAAAATTGGAAAGAATCATACTCGATTATGTCCAGAGATGGTAGCAATACTGAAAGCCCAAATGCTGGATATCCAATGGCCGCACTTGCAGGTGCTCTTGAAATAACTTTTGAAAAAATAGACCATTACAAATTAGGTAATGGCAACACAATGTTAAATGAAAACCATGTATTTTCTGCAATTAAAATGATGAAACTATCTTGCATTTTGTTCTTTGGCATTGTAGTTATTCCAATTATTTTCATTTTGTCAAGTATTGGATGGTGGTTTTATGCTTAGAGAAATCGGTTCAATTTTCTCATTTTTAACAATACTTCCATCATCTAATGCACAACTTGAAACAATTGCAAAGTACATGTATTTCTTCCCCGTTGTTGGATTGGTAATTGGGCTTCTAGTCGGCTCCTTAGGATTTGGTTTATCCTTTATCTTAGATCCATTACTTGTCAGTTTGTTAGTAGTTGCCTCAATTGCAATAATCACTGGAATCCATCACTCTGACGGTTTAGCCGATTTTTCAGATGGGCTTATGGTAAAGGGAACTAAAGAAAAAAAACTCAGTGCAATGAAAGATGTTTCTACGGGTTCTGCTGGTATAGTTGGAATTGTGCTATATCTGGTTGGACTGATCATTACTCTGTCTCTTACTTCTGGTATTGATCTGTTCAAGGCAATTTTGATTAGTGAAATTCTTGCTAAATTCTCTATGGTATTCATGGCCTCTATTGGGAAATCGGCTTCTTTAGGTTCCAATTCTCCTTTTGTGAATCTCATGAAAGATAAGCGAAAATTAACAATTGCTTCTGTTCTTATGGTGATCCCTGTGATTCTAGTAGGTGGTACAATTGGATTAGCAATGATTGGTGCCGCATTGATTTTAACAATCTTCATAATTTTATTGTCTTCACGTAGTTTTGGTGGGATCACAGGAGATGTTCTTGGTGCTACTAACGAACTTACAAGACTGGCTTCACTGATGGTATTTGTGTCGATATGATTGCACTTGTCATGGCTGGGGGTAAAGGTACTCGTATGAATCTAAATGGCGAAAAACTATTGCTCAAATACAAAAATCATGTGATTTCACATGTGATTGAATCTCTTACCAATTCAAAACACTTCTCACGAGTATTGGCAGCCACCAGTTGTAACGCTCCAAAAACAAAAGAAATGTTAGAAAATACCGGAATTGAAATTCTTGATACTTCTGGAAATGGATATGTTGAAGATCTAAACTACGTACTTCAATCTCTTGAAGATGTTGTTTTTGTTACTTCTGGAGATTTACCACTTTTAGATGCACAAATAATATCTGATCTTGTTGGTCAATACAATTCTAAAAATATCTGGACAAGTTTTCTTGTAACAAACAAATTCTTGAAAGGACTTGGCATCAAATCTGAGAATTCCATTAGTTTTGAAAATCAAGATTGTCATTTTACAGGAATATCTCTGGTTAATTCTAAACATATAGAATCTCTTGATAATATACAAGAACACTTTATCATAAATGATGACAAAAGAATTGCTCTTAACTTAAACACAAAATATGATTATGATCTACTCGGCACTACCTGATATTTTGCCATTAATCTTTGCTTTGGATCCAGTTGCTTCAGCAATTGTATTGCCGCAAGAATTACAAGCTACTGACGTAGAAACATGTGAATAAACCACTTGCACTTCACCGCATTCACTGCAGTTAACTTTTTGAAATTTACTGGAAGGTTTTGGAATTTCAATATGATCTTTCTTCATGCTGCCACCAACTCAAACTTTTTTATTCTAATGCCTGGTTTATTGTATTTCTTCTTACATACACTACAGGTCATAATTGGGGTGACCTTCTTTGTAACCTTGGCTGGTTTTGCAAGTTTTGGAAATTTCTGACCTCCGTATCCCTGCTTACGTTCTGCATGACGACGTTCTCCTCTTGCAGAACCACGTCTTTTTCCAGCCTTGTAAATGGAGACCTTTTGTTCTGTGTGTGTCTTGCATTTTGCACAGTACTTTCGGATCACCTTGGGAATATTCATATGAACAAAACTTTTTTCACCGTAATTTAAGCATTGAATCTATAATAGGCACAAGATTTACCTAAAAACATGACTTCGGTCCTGTCTAAATCCATAGAATCATTAAATTCCGTAGCTATGGGCGACAAAAAAGCCGATCTTATTCTAAAAAACTGTAAATTATTATCTGTCTACACTAGAGAAGTTATTCCAGAAACGGATGTTGCTATTGTTGGGGACAGAATTGCATATATTGGATCCGACGCATCACATACAATTGGACCTAAAACCAAAGTTATTGATGTAAATAACAAATACGTCAGTCCTGGGTTTGCTGATCCTCATCTACACATTGATCAATTTGTATTACCATCTGAATTTGCTAAACAGGCCCTTCTCTGTGGTGTTACATCTCTTTTTTCTGATCCAATCGACATTGTAAGTGTGGCAGGTTACAAGGGGTTCCAAGAATTTCTTCGTCTGGGAAATGACTTGCCAATTAGAATTTTTCAGGTGGTTCCAGGCGGTCTTCCAGTTGATGCAAAATTTAGTCACAGTAAACATCTTTCATTGTCACAAGAAAAAGCTGCACTAAAAAATTCCAATGTCCTTGGTCTTGGAGAAGTTTTTTCATGGACTAAGGTAACTCTTCGAGAACCTAAAACCATGAAGTCTCTTTTTCACATGTTAGAATGTGATTGTATCATTAATGGGCATACAGCAGGGGCAAGTGACAAGAAACTCAATGCTTATGTTTCTTCTGGAATTCTATCCTGCCACGAACCAATCAACTTTGATCAAGTCTTAGAGAGATTACGATTAGGTATGTGGATTATGATTCGAGAAGGATCTATTAGACGTGATCTTAAAGAAATCATCCCACGAGTTTTGTCGCATGATGTATATCTAAATCGTTTAATGTTCTGCTCTGATGGGCTTGATCCGATAGACCTCAAAAAATTTGGTCATATTGATCATTGTGTCCGTGAAGCAATATCCTTGGGGGTAAAACCAATTGACGCTATAAGCATGGCTTCAAAAAATACATTTGACTATTATAATATGGGAAAAGATCTAGGGGGAGTTGCTCCTGGGAAATTAGCCGATATTCTAATTTTTGATGATTTAAAATCCTTTAAACCAAATATGGTTTTTGTTGGGGGCAAACTTGTTGTCTCAAATGGCAGTATCATAAAAAATCCAAAGAAAAAGTCAATCCCCTCTTGGATAAAAAATACCGTCAAACTAAACAAACTATCAAAAAGTGATTTTATGATTAAATCTAAAAAAGAAAATGTAATGGCAAATACTATTTCTATGCAAACTGAAATAATTACCAAAATTGGTTCTTCTGAGTTAACTGTTAAAGATGGAAATGTTACTGCATCTCTGGATTCTGATATCTGGAAGGTTGCAGCGTTTGATAGAACAAATCAAAAAAATCAACATTCTGTCGGCTTTCTTGAAAACTTTGGAGCTGACATTGGTGCGTTTGCTTCTACTTGGAGCTTTCATGAAAACGATCTGATTGTAATTGGTTCTAATGAATCTGATATGGCTATTGCTTCTAATCATCTCATAAAGAATCAAGGAGGATTGGCAGTGGTTAGATCTGGTAAACTTTTAGCGTCTTTGTTTCTGCCATTTGGAGGAATCATTTCTACTTCATCCTTTGAAAAAACTTTATCTGATTTTGAAAAAATTAACAATACTATAGTTGATCTTGGATGCAAGTTTGACAGACCTCATTTGCTTCCACTGTTTTTGCCGTTCCTTGCGTTGCCTTCTGTTAGAATCTTATCAAGTGGAATTATTGATGTGAAAAAAAGACAATATATCCCCCCGATCTACTAAGTAATGTTAAAAAGGGGGTTTACGCGAGTTGAAGCTGAATCTTAATGGCATCAATTCAACAAGGACCAAATGGACCTGTTTTAGTTCTCAAAGAGAGTGCTTTACAACAAAAAGGCAAAGACGCCCAACAAAATAACATTGCTGCAGCAAAACTAGTCTCTGAATTAGTACGCAGTAGTTTAGGACCTCGTGGACTGGATAAAATGCTAGTTGACTCGTTAGGTGACGTTACAATTACTAATGATGGCGCTACAATTCTCAAAGAAATTGATGTTCAACATCCTGCAGCCAAAATGATGGTTGAAATTTCTAAAACTGTAGATAATGAAGTTGGCGATGGAACCACTTCTTCTGTTGTTTTTGGTGGTGCGTTACTGGCAAAAGCTGAAGAATTACTAAAAAAAGATGTGCATTCTTCTACCATTGTTGAGGGTTATCAAAATGCCGCAGAAAAAACCCTTGAAATTTACTCAGAACTATCAAAGAAAATCACTGCTGATGATAAAGAATCTCTTCTTAAGATTGCTACAACCAGTATGCAATCAAAATTAATTTCAGAAGACAGTGACATTTTATCAAAAATTGTTGTTGATGCAATTCTTAGCATCGCTACTAAAAAAGGTGATAATTACACGATTGATTTAGAAAATATCAAAGTTGAAAAGAAGGCTGGCGGATCAATTCAGGACACCCAAATTGTAAAAGGAATTGTTCTGGATAAAGAAATAGTTCATAGCGGAATGCCTACAAAGATTGAAAAAGCACGCATCGCCTTGGTAAACTCTGCATTAGAAATAGAAAAAACTGAAATGAGTTCCGAAATTAGAATTACTGATCCAACTCAAATGCAAATGTTCTTGGAAGAAGAAAATAGGATGTTAAAAAACATGGTTGACAAATTACATGACATAGGAGCCAACGTACTGATTTGTCAAAAGGGTATTGATGATATTGCTCAACACTATTTGGCAAAACATGGAATCATGGCTGTCAGACGTGTTAAAGAAAGCGACATGATAAAACTATCAAAGGCAACTGGTGGTCGTGTTATTAGTAATCTTGATGATCTTTCTGACAAAGATCTTGGAATCTCTGATTTGGCCCATCAGAAAAAAGTTGAATCTGATAAATGGGTCTTCATTGAAGGTTGTAAACATCCACAGTCGGTAACATTGTTAATCCGAGGTGGCTCTCAAAGAGTTATTGATGAAGTAGACCGTTCAATTCATGATTCTTTGATGGTAGTAAAAGATGTCATAGAAAAACCTGAAATTGTGGCGGGAGGCGGTGCTCCAGAATCTTTTGCTGCATCACAGCTAAAGGATTGGGCAGATAATTTTGATGGAAGAGAACAACTTGCAATAAAAAAATATGCTGAAGCATTAGAGACTATTCCTTTAACCATAGCTGAAAATGCCGGAATGGATCCAATTGACACCATGGCTAATTTAAGAGCAAAACAGAATCAAGGTCGTAAATGGACTGGTATTGATGCTAGAAATACAAAGATTGCTGACATGCTATCTATTGATGTTGTAGAACCAGTTGCAGTCAAAGAACAAATTGTAAAGTCCGCAACAGAAGCTGCATGTATGATTCTTAGAATTGATGATGTAATTGCCGTATCGGGTGGTCCTAGTGGCGGTGGCGGCGGAATGCCTCCAATGGGATAATTTATTTAAGATTTAAGCAGTATATTTTCTACAATAAAATATTGTATAAAATAGGAGTTGATCTGGGTGGTACTAAAATAGAGGTCATTTTAATTGATGAATCCTCTAATGTTGTTGACAGAAAAAGAGTCCCGACCCCAAGTGATAATTATGATAATATTCTTACTGCTATTTCATCATTAGTTTCAGATATTTCTGTAAATATTTCCGATTATACGCTTGGAATTTGTACCCCTGGGACTATTTCTAAACAAACAGGTTTGATAAAAAATAGTAATACCCAATGTCTAATTGGCAAATCTATCAAGGAAGATCTGGAAAATATGTTAAATCTGGACATATCATTGGAAAATGACGCAAATTGTTTTGCTTTAGCTGAAAGTAAATTTGGATCTGCACAAGGGTATGGTGTTGTTTTTGGTATAATCATGGGCACTGGTGTAGGTGGAGGAATAGTTGTAGATGGGAAACTACATTCCGGACGGAATCATATTTCTGGCGAATGGGGACATCATACCTTGCATCAAAATGGTCATCCTTGTTATTGTGGCAAAAATGGCTGTGTTGAAACTTATCTTAGTGGACCATCTTTAGAAAAATATTGGTATACATTAACTGGAAAATCCCAAACACTTTCTGAAATTCTCTATAATTTTGAGTATGATGAAAAAAGTGTAAAATGGCGTGAAGAATTTTTAGAAAATTTTGGTTATGGTGTTGCTAATGTCATTGATATTCTAGATCCTGATGTGATTGTAATTGGTGGTGGTTTATCTAATATTGATTTCTTGTATACGGAAGGAAAAGATTCAGTATATGAAAAGGTATTTTCTGATTCAATTGATACACCAATTTTAAAAAACAAATTGGGAGACTCTGCTGGTGTGTTTGGTGCAGCTCTTCTGATTTAATTATTCAGGGCACCCATCTAACTTAGAAATAAAATAACCATTCGTCATTATCTCTATCTCGACATCATCTGGAACTGACTCTGTATGACAAAATCTACATTCTTTTGTGGAAACTATTGCATCTTCTTCCCCCACAGATCTTAACCATTCTTTTGCAAATAATATTGCCTTGTTTACATCGGACTCGTCAGTAACAACATCAAAATGCATTGTGTGCCCGTGTTTTGATTTTACGTACGTGTCAAAAACATGAAATTCCATGTCTATTCCATCTCAGAGTATGTATTGCAAACTTTTGTAACTTTATCTGCAATTTCGTTTATGTCTACATCTAATTCTGTACTGATTATAACTAAACCAGCTCCTGTAATAGGAATGGTCATCCTAAAAATTTTCTCATATTTTGCTAATGCAAAAACAGGTTTTCCAATTTTTTCCGTGGTTTTTTTACGTGTTGCCCATCGGTATATTGCTTGAGATAGTGAAGTTTCTGTTTCTTCACGTGTAAGATAACTTGTTAATCCCGGTCTCATCTTATCATATAATTCTCCATAATCATAAATCCCCACATATCTAATTTTATCATCACATTCAAGAATTTTGTCGCAGATTTTTTCGTATTGCATTTTTATCACTATTGAGGCTCTATTGTTGCAGGTGGTTTACTTGAAACGGCATACGTCACCCATGTAACGTTTTCTATTTCATTTGTTATTCTGTTGCTAATCTTTTCAAGTAAATCGTGTGGAAGTCGGGTCCAATCAGCTGTCATTGCATCTATTGAGTCAACTACTCGAATCATTACAATATTGCCATATTTTCTTTCGTCTCCTACTACTCCTACTGCTTTGTCGTCTCCAACTGCTGCATATGCCTGCCAAACCTTATGATACAGATTTGCTTCCAATAATTCATCTTCTACAATTTTGCTTGATATTTTTGCCATTTCTAATTTTGAAGGAGTTATTTCTCCAATTATTCTAACTGCAAGTCCTGGACCTGGGAAAGGATGTCTCATGTATAGTTTTTCTGGAACTCCTAAAATTTTTGCTATTTTTCTAACCTCGTCTTTGTATAGATCTCTTAATGGTTCCAAAATCTCTAAATCCAACCAATCTGGTAATCCGCCTACATTATGATGTGATTTAATTACGGATGCTGGACCCTTTGAAATTCCACTTTCAATTACATCTGGATAAAGCGTTCCTTGAGCTAACCACTTGAATGGTGCATTTTCCTTTGCAAAATCAGTGAATACTTTGACAAATTCTTCTCCTACTATCTTTCTTTTTCTTTCAGGATCTGTTATGCCCTGAAGTTTTTCAAGAAACTTTTCTGATGCATCAACTTTTGTAAAATTTACCTTAAAATTATTCTTGAACATCTCTTCAATCTCATTTTCTTCATTTAATCTCAACAAGCCGTTATCTACAAAAATACATTTGAGTCTGTCTCCTATTGCCCTATGAATTAATAATGCAGCTACTGTAGAGTCAATCCCTCCACTAACTCCACATAAGACATTACCTTCTATCGTTGAAAGTTTTTGCATTGATGCATCTATGAATCCCTCCATCGTCCAATCTTGTTTTGTCTGACATACATTAAGTACAAAGTTTTTTAGAATTTCAGTTCCTTGTTCTGTATGTATTACTTCTGGATGAAATTGTATTCCGAATATTGATTTATCATTTGATGCAATGGCTGCTGCCTTTGCATTTTCTGTATGGCCTATAATTTCAAAGCCTGGCGGAATTTCTTCTGCTTCATCACCATGACTCATCCATGCTCTAACTGATTCTCCTATTCCGTTTAGAAGGTTTTTGTTGTTGTCTATTGTTAGTAATGATGATCCATATTCCTTATTTGCTCTTTTTACTCTTCCTCCAAAATTATTTACAATTAACTGATGTCCATAACAAATTCCAAGTATTGGTATTTTCATTTCAAAAATTTTATTTTCAGGAAACGGTGCATCTTTGTTATAAACACTTGATGGACCACCTGAAAAAATTATTCCTTTTGGGTTTTGTTTCTTTAACTCTTCAAAACTAATGTTGTAAGGAACAAGTTCTGCATAGACTGAAAATTCCCTTATCCTTCTACAAATTAAATGGCTATATTGCGATCCAAAATCTAAAACAAAAATCTTATCCATTAAATCACCTATTGGTGTTTTCTAACATGCGTGACAATGACCATCCTACTGTGTTAATTAATTCATTGACTCTTTCTTTGTATCGATAATTTCTGACGTTGATCTCCTTCATCTCTGAACCTTCTTTATTTATCATGCACTCAATAATGGCGTCTTTTTGAATCCTTCCCTCATTTACCTCTTGTAGATCCTTTTTTTTCATTTCTCCTATGATCCTGTCTAGAAAGAAGGACTTGAACGGAGGTGTATTGGCATCTACTTTTATCTCATCTGATAAGAGTATGGATACTTGTTTTTCAGTTACGTTGGCATTGGCCAATATTTTTCCGTTATTTCCTTGTTTTATTGGAATAACTTTTTTGGTAGATGACTCCTCTGAAATCTCTTTCTTAGGACTTTGATCTTTTGTTGACTTTGTAAGTTGTGATGCTTTCGTAAAACTTGATTCTTTTAAAACTAAATCCAAAAGTAGAAGATTTTTTTCTAATTTTTCTAATTCAATATGGTGTTTATCGATCTGTTCTAATAGATCCTCTTTCAAGGCAATGATGTCTTTTATTTGCTCTTCTGAAAACTTCATATTTTGTTAAATAATCTGTGGGTATTAAATTCATTCTAGATGTCTAATTCATCTAGTTCTTTGTATGTTATTTTTCTAAATCCTGGTATCGCTCTTGATGTTGTAATTAATTCTGTCTTTGTGGTAGTAGACAACCATTCCAATAGCGATTCGGCTTTCTTTAACTTTCTCTTTTTTACTTCTCTTTCTATTGTTTTTGTGTTAGAAATTCTTCCAATTCTTTTCCCAAAATCCATTCCAAATAAAATTATTCTTTTTGCTCCAAAATAACTTGCTAAAAAAATCCCCCTGTCTCCATCAGTAAAACCTCCATAATTTTTTATTTTTTTAAATTCTTTTCCTTGGGTTGTACCTATACAATTTGTAAAAATTTTTGAAATTGTAATTTTTTTTATATTATCTCCATGTGCATGTACAACAAAAATTGATTTTGTCTTTGCTAATTTAGATAGGGCATCTAAATCTCCATCCAAATCTGTCACGATGATATTTGGTCTTATTCCATTTTCAATCAAATATTTCACCGAACTATCTGCGGCAATTTTTATAGATTTTTCAAATAACTTTAACTTTGAAATTGAAGTTGATAGTGATGGTCCTGAACCAATTACAAATATTGTTTTTCCTCTAATTAGGTTAGAAATTTTATTTTCTGTATTTGATTCTGTTAAAACAGAATTTAAGATCTTGGCTGATTCAAAGTCTTTTTCTTTGTTGTATTCAAATTCCCTTAAAATTTCATCATATTTTGCATCCCATCCTGGAATAGCCATATCACTCAAATTGGTATGGGTTTTCATAAATCCTATGACCTTTCTTGGTACTATTCCTATAGGTGGAAGTAACCCCGTGCGTATTATGGGAATTCTTAACCTCAGTCCAGAATCATTTTTTAAAAAATCTGTGGCTATGACAAAAACTCAGATTAAAAATGCCGTTCAAAAAATGGAGCAAGAAGGTGCCAATTTCATTGATGTTGGCGGTATGTCTACTGCACCCTATCTTTCTACACTGATCTCTGAAAGAACTGAATCTGAAAGACTCCTTTCTGCTATCAAAATTATTCAAAACGTTTCGAATTTACCCATATCTGTTGATACATGTAGATCTTCTGTTGCAGAAAAAGTATTGAATTGTGGCGTAGAAATAATTAATGATATTTCTGGTTTAAAATATGATTTGAAAATGAAAAAGATTATCGCCAAATCAAATGCTTCTTTGATCCTATGTGCATATGACAAAAAAATGGTTTCTGGCAATCCTGTATCTGTTACCAGAAAACTTCTCAGAGAAAGTATTAAAATTGCTAAACAAGAAGACATTTCTCCTGACAAAATAGTTCTAGATCCTGCAATTGGATTTTTCCGAAAAAATGGAAAAGGTCCGTTCTTTACAAAATCTAAATTTGATTGGTTTGAAAGAGATCTGTTAATCTTGCAAGATTTGAGTTTACTAAAACAAGATTTTCCAATTATGATCTCTGTTTCTAACAAATCATTTTTAGGAAAACTTTTGGACAAAGAGGATCCTTCCGATCGAATATTTGGATCGATAGCTGCTGAGGCCATCTCTATCATGAATGGAGCTGATATTATACGCACTCATAATGTTTCAGCCTCACGAGATGCTCTGTTGGTAGCTTCTAAACTCTCTAAGCAACGCAAAGGCTTATAATTAATCTAAGACCCTTTTAACAAGGTTTCATTGGAATTCAAAGAGGGATTAACTTTTGACGATGTTCTTCTAGTACCCAAATATTCGGATATTACTAGTAGAACACAAACTGATCTTAGTACAAAATTATCTCGAAATATATCGATCAATATTCCATTCGTGAGTGCAAACATGGATACTGTCACTGAATCTTCTATGGCAGTTGCTATGGCTCGCGCTGGTGGTATAGGAATAATTCATAGATTTTTGACTATAACTGAACAAGCTAACGAAGTACTCAAAGTAAAACGTTCAGGAAGTGTAATGATAGAAAATCCTTATTCTATATCTTCTGAAAAATTAATTCAGGATGCCATTGATTATGCCCGGGACAAGGAAATATCTGGACTTTTGGTAGTTGATTCAAATGATCATTTGATAGGAATTGTAACTGAACGAGATTTGCTTTTTGCCGATCCAAATGATTCCATTTCTAATGTAATGACCAAGGATGTCGTTACCTCTAAACCAGGCGTTACTCTCGATGAGGCAAAAGATATCTTACATAACCATAGAATTGAAAAATTACCTCTTGTTGATGATTCAGGTTGCATTAAGGGGCTGATAACAAGCAAAGACATCACCAACAACACTGATTATCCAAACGCCTCTAAAGACAAGAAAGGACGTCCGTTGGTTGGTGCCGCCGTTGGTGTAAAAGGAGACTTTTTAGAAAGAAGTGAGTCTCTTTTAGGTGCAGGTGCAGATGTTCTTGTTGTTGACATTGCACATGGACATAGTGAAAATGCGTTAAGTACTGTTAGAAACATTAAGAAAGCATTTCCAGATTGTGAGTTAATTGCAGGTAATATTGCAACTTCCCAAGGCGCAGAAGATTTGATAAAAGCTGGAGTAGATGCAGTTAAAGTCGGAGTTGGTTCTGGCTCCATTTGTATAACTCGTGTGATTACAGGTTCTGGTGTTCCCCAATTAACTGCAGTAATGGATTGTGCAAAAATTGGCAATGATTACGGAATTCCAATAATTTCTGATGGTGGAACACGAACCTCTGGTGATGCAACTAAAGCATTGGCTGCAGGTGCATCATCTGTAATGGTTGGAAGTATGCTTGGTGGTACTGATGAATCACCTGGCACCGTTTTGACAAAAAATGGTAAAAGATTCAAGGTTTATCGTGGAATGGCTTCTTTGGCTGCTTCGATTGGAAGAAAGTCAAAGGAAACTGGCTCTATTTCTTTTGATGATGATCTAAATGACTATGTAGCTGAAGGAGTAGAAGCCATGGTTCCCTATAAAGGAACAGTGACTGATATTCTAAAACAGCTCACGGGAGGTGTTCGCTCTGGTTTAAGCTATTGTGGCGCACACACAATACCTCAAATGCAAAACAATGCAGAATTTATTAAAATGTCTAGGGCAGGATTTGCTGAAAGTCAACCACATGATGTCTCTTTAATGTGATAATAAGTTCGAAAATAACATAACCCCCGTAAATTGTCTTTTATCTTGTTTTAGGAAATTTTTTAAGCGGTATATCATCATCGTTTCATGTGCTCGCAAAAAGGACTATCATTGGATTTGTTGTTGGAAGTGCAATTATAGGAATTGGGGTATTTTCATTAATTTCAAGTATAGGATTTCAAACAGTTGATGTAAATGAAACTTTTGGAGTAGGTGATTCTACTTCTTATCAAATCACTGCAAATAGCGGTGCTCAACAACATATGAAAATTACTGGTGAAAAATTTGATATTAAATTGTCCAGTCCTGGCACAGGACTCCAAATTCCAAATGATGAGAAAGATGGAACTGTAGAATCATATGAAGATGAATTAATCCTAGATTGGGTTCATCAAGAAGATGGCGTTACCAGAATACACATACAAAACACAGGCTCTACTGACCTTGAAGTTGATGCATCTCTGAATGTTACAACAGATCCTATTCTATTTAGTTACCACATAATAGTAATCACATCTGGTGTAATAATTATCGGATTTAGCATGGGATTTACTCTGAGGAAGCCAAAAGGATTCTAGTTTCCTTTCGCGGCAGGATATGAACCTAAAACTTTCATAAATACAGTTTCTTGTTTTATTTTTTTTAACATTTCTGAAATTTGTGAGTCCTTTTCATGACCTTCAAAATCCACGTAAAAATTGTATTCCCAGTTATTTGTTCTTGTTGGTCTTGACTCTATCTTGGTAAGATTTACTTTGTTGATATTGAAATTCTCAATTATTCTATATAGTGAACCAGGTTCGTGTTTGATAGAAAAAATAATTGACGTTTTGTCATTACCCGTTTTTCTTGATTTATCTTTTGACAATATTAAAAATCTTGTATGATTATTCAGATTGTTTGCTATGTCCTTTTTGATTACTGGAACATCGTAAATTACTGATGCAGTTTTACTTGCAATACATGCAAAATTGGTCTTGTTTAATTCTTTAATTATTTTTACACTACCTGCTGTATCGTATGTTGGAATTGATTTCATATTGTATTTCTGGATAAATTTCCTGCATTGTCCTAATGCTTGCGGGTGTGAATATATTGTATCTATTTCATCTAATTTACCAGTTCCAATCAGACAATGTTCAATTTTATGATAAATCTCTCCTATCACATTAAGTGACGTAAGATAGAGCAAGTCGTAACTCTCTCCAACACTTCCTTCTAAGGAATTTTCTACTGGCAAAATTGAATAATCTGTCTCATTATCTGTAGTGCTTTGTAGTACCTCTGCAAATGTTGCACACGGAATTGATTTTATTTCTTCATCAAAGAATGCTTTTGCAGCTGCTTCACTATATGCTCCTAATTCTCCTTGAAATGAAACTTGTATCAATTTAAGATCATAGATTTATGAAATCACTATTGTTAAACTTTGTAGAGAGTTTTCGTTCATCAATCCAGGAACATTCAGTACATTTGATTGCATCTCTCATTGGCACAACTTTACCTCCGCATTTTCTACACTTGGTGAACAAAATCCCTAATTCTGGTTCATCTATCGTAGCATGAATTGTTCCATTCAAATGATTTTTGATTCTTAATGTTACTATGTCATTAACCAACGCTATGTTCTTTTTTCTGATATTTCTTGTAGAACATACACATTCTACTTTAGAAGTTACTGGTTTTCCATTAATATAGTCAATTGATACTGCTATCATGGAAGACATAACTGCTGCGACAGTTCCTATGACTATGTCTCCTATTTTTGGAATTGAAAGTATTCTAGGATGTTGTATCTCGACAATTCGTGTTGATTTGTCAATATTCTTCTTACCTATTGTTGCGGCTCTAACCAGATCTCCATCATCAAAAGTATTGTAGCCTGCCTCATATTCTTCAATCGAGGCTAATTTATCTCCAGGAAAAACTGTGTTTTCAGACATGGAGTATTTTTTGAGAATGTGATTATAATTGTTTGTGGTAATCCTTTGGTAAATCATATATCATCTGATATTTTTAAAAAAATCATGAAAGCTTTGGTATATGAGAAATATGCTACAAATGATAATTTTTCGGAAATATTACAGATTAAAGATATTCCCAAACCTAAACCAAAATCTAATGAAGTTATCTTCAAAGTAAAAGCTGCTGCTCTTAATTATGACGATATCTGGGGAATGCGTGGGAAACCTTTGGCAATTCCTCTGCCGCATATTTCTGGGACTGATGCTGCTGGTGAAGTAGTTGAAGTCGGAGATGATGTCAAAAATATCAAGGTAGGTGATAGGGTTGTATCTCATGGAAATATGTCTTGTAGAGTATGTAAGTTATGTACCAGTGGACGAGAGTATGATTGTAAAAAACGAACTATATGGGGTTTTGAAACTGGTCCACTTTGGGGTGGTTATTGTGAATACACCCATCTGCCAGAAGTTAACGTAGTCAAAATTCCTGACAATGTTTCTTACGATCAAGCTGCAGCTGCATCGATGACTCTTCTTACATCATGGCATATGTTAGTTGGGAGAGCAAAAATTCAACCTGGAGAGGTAGTTCTCATCATGGGTGGTGGTTCAGGAGTTGGAAATTATGGAATCCAAATTGCAAAACTTTTTGGCTGTACCGTAATTGCAACTGCCAGTCCAGATAAACTTGATAAATTGTTAGAATTAGGAGCTGATTATGCTGTTGATCATCGAAATTCTGATTGGCATAGAGAGGTAAGATCTATTTCGAAAAAAATACCTAAACCTTATGGAGCGCCCACTGGAGTTGACGTAATATTTGAACACATTGGTGGATCTCATTGGAACAAAGAACTTACTCTTCTTAATTATGGTGGAACTATCGTAACTACTGGTGCAACAACTGGCTATGATGCAAAAACGGATTTGCGACATATTTTTTTCAAAGGAATTAACATTTTAGGCTCTACACAGGGCACTCGAGCAGAGCTAGAACAAGGACTTTACTGGATGGCTGAAGGTAAAATAAAATCAATAATAGATTCGACCTATTCATTTGAGCAAGCAGCGGAGGCTCATACTAAAATGCTCAAGGGAAAAGGATTATTTGGAAAAATTCTCATGAAGCCCGAAATCTGAAAATTATAAATTCTAAAATTAAAATCGAAATTATAACCAGTGATGAATTTCCAAGTATCCATCAATGTTTTCTTTACGTAAAACTTTCAAAAGTGCATTTGCCTGTGGGGTTGACAAAACGGGTTTATCGAATTGATTATCTGTTGAGATTCTTGGACATGCTACTTGCACAAAAGCATCGATTCCTTTGAGATTTTTCAGTCTATCGTTTGTAATATCGGTTAATCCAAATAATTGTACTTCTTTACCTTCTCTTTCCAACTGTTCTTTAATTTTTAAAGCAAAAACTTTTGATAACTGTCCTTCCTTTAGTCCTACTATTACTCCAAATGATTTAGCTTCTGCAGCTTTGTAAATTGCAAGCGTTGCTTTCTTTTTCAACTTTAGTGCAAATTCTGTTATTTCACGTACTTCGTTAAAATATGGATCCAAAACATATGTTGGTAAATTTGTTGATAACGCAATTCCTGAAGCATGAAAGTTACTTTGTCCCAAAAAAACATACGCATCAACCTCTTTTTTTAAATCCGAAGCAGGATAGAACTCACATCCAAATACCTGTCCGTCATTAAGTTGGCCTTTTCCTTTTCCAATCTTAACTTTTATCTGACTTTGTTCGAGAATTTGTTTAACCTTGTCTACTTGATGTAAATGTTGACTATCCGTAACCAGTGAAATTGTTTTTCCCACTAGAAGTTTAGCGCATTTTTCTGCAACTCTATCAAACTCTACATCATCAAAAGCATCAATCAAGACCAGATTTTTTTCTAGTGACTCTGTGTTTATTGAATGTCCTATATTGAATTGAATTTCAGCTCCTAATACCTTTGATCCATTTGAATTCAAATCACACGTGCCCCAAGTCGTATCTGCTAAAATATATGCAGGTATTCCAAATTCTTTTGTAATTGCAATTGCTGTTTCTTGAACTTGAGGTAAAATTCCATCCGGACCATTTAATGAAACTGATGCGGGCTCTTTTTCCCTAATTTCCTTAAAAATTCTTTCCTTATCAATAACAATCAATTTGAGCTTGAAACATGACTTTATTAATTTAAACCAACTGTCCTTCAAACAACTAAAAATGTGTCTAAATAATATCTGAACTGTGGCCGAAAATACTGTTGTCCATATTGGATTTGATGATACTGATTCTCCCAAAGGAATGTGTACTACGTTTTTAGCATACAAAATTGTAAATTCCTTACAAAAGAGCAATGTCGAATTTCTTGACTTTCCAAAATTAATTCGATTTAACCCAAATATTCCTTGGAAAACACGAGGTAACGGTGCTGTCTCAATAAGTATTAGAACTAAAAATCCAACGAGAATAAAAAATCAAATTAAAAATTTTGTTTCAAAATATTCTGATGTTAAAAATGGTGCAAATCCTGCACTAGTATTCTACGAAAATGACTCTATTCCTACTGAATTCACCGATTTTAGCAATCAGGCTTTGTGGCAATTAGTTAGTAGGAATCAGGCTAAAAAATTTGCGAAGAAAGAAAATTTAGAATTTTTTTATCTTGGAAATGGACAAGGCTTGGTAGGTTCTATAGGTGCTATAGGATATGTTTTTCATGATCATACATTGGAATTGTTAAGTTATCGTAAAAAATCAAAATTTGGAACCCAACGAGTTCTATCTTCTGAAAGTGTTAGAATTATGCAAGAACGAACTTCACCAAATACCTACAATAGCTTTGATACTAAGAAAGGAAGAGTTTTGATTACTCCTCATGGACCAGATCCTGTTTTTTATGGTGTTAGAGGGGAAAATATGTCTTCTTTGATACAAGCAACAAAGATTCTCAAACCTGCAGAACAATTAGATGGTTATATGATCTTCAAATCAAATCAAGGAACAAATGATCATTTAAGAAATGAATTAGACTTTCAAACAATGAGACCATATGCCTCTGGTAAATTGACTGGAATTGTATCTGGAGTGCCAGAAATAATTAATGGTGGACATGTAATTTTTAAAATTATTTCTGATAATCATGAATATCGATGTGCTGTATACAAACCAACTGGAATGACAAATGTTGCATCCAATTTGATTGAGGGTGATAAAATTTGTGTTGGAGGTGGAGTAAGAAAAGCCTCAAAAAATTTTCCGCAAATTCTTAATCTTGAATTTATTCATGTTCTTAGTCTCCAAAAAATTTTTGTAAAATCCAATCCTATCTGTAAAAAATGCTCTAAAAAAATGAAATCAAAAGGACAATTTCAAGGATTTCAGTGTATTCGTTGTGGAAAACAGTCATCAAAAAAAACTATTCTTCGAATCCCTAGGAAAATACAACCATGTTTGTATATTCCCATAATGTCTGCCCATAGACATCTTACCAGACCAATGCAGAGAATGAATCTACTCAACAAAAACAAAAAATTTGATCAGACTAAATCTTGGGTTTGTGTGTATGAAAAGTAATAGCGGGGAGTAGATTTGAACTACTGATTTGCGGGTTATGAGCCCGCCGGGATGACCTAGTCCTCAAGAGTCTGACTTCCCCACCCCGCTGATACCTCAATGAGGATCAGCAGTATATACGCTTTATCAAAGACTTGAAAGTAATTAATAGGATTTGCAAAGTTCATCAATTTGTGGATAGAAAAATCCAAATTGTAGTTGTGATTATTGCAGTATCCTTCTCAACTCTTGTTTTAACTTCTGGAACCGATCCAATTCCTTTGCCTGAGCCTACTGTAAATTCAAAAAACGACTTTGTATCTATTTTAGGAGAAAATTTGGATAAGCCTAGAGCAATTGCAGTTGCTGATGATAGAATTTTTGTTACCGAAAAAGATGGATTTGTTAGAGTTGTTCAAGATGGTGTTTTGTTAGAATCCCCTCTAGCTGCATTTCGTGCTGCTAATGTTTTTGACGGAGGTTTGCTTGGAATTGCAACGCATCCCAATTTTTCAGAAAATCATTTTCTTTATGTTTTTTTAACGTATGAAGAAGATGGAAACTTGTGGAACAAAATCCTTCGAATAACAGAGCATGAAAATAAATTAAAAGACGCAGAAACTATTTTTGATAAAATTCCTGGATCTTCTTTTACTAATGGTGGTTTTATAAAATTTGGTCCTGATGACAAAATCTATGTGGGAACAGGAACTGTTTCTGATTCGTCCCACCTGCCTCAAGATCTTGATTCTTTGTCTGGAAAAATATTGAGATTAAATGATGATGGGACAATTCCTGACGATAATCCATTTCTTGACTCTCCTGTCTATTCCTTAGGACATAGAAATCCTCAAGGAATGACCTGGGATAACAATGGAAATATGTTCATTGCAGAATTTGGACCTGAAAAAAATGATGAAATTAATCAGATAATTTCAGGCAAAAACTATGGTTGGCCTGAACAAGAATGTTCTGGAAATGATAAATTTGAAGATGCTATTCTTTGCTATGATCCTAGCATTGAACCCGGTGGAATTTTGTTTTATTCTGGAGATAGTATAGAATTTGAATTTCCATTCATAATGGCTTCAATGAGAGCCGCAAATCTTTATCAAGTTGATTTTGAGGAAGGTTTGAGTTCTCAAAAATCAATTTTGAGTGGAATAGGAAGAGTTCGTGATGTGGTGCAGGGAAATGATGGAAGTCTTTATGTAATAACTTCAAATACTGATGGAAAAGGTTTTCCGGATGCTATGGATGATAAATTATTGAGGATATTGAAGTAAAATGCCTGATTCATCCATCTCAAAATTTTTTGAAAAGTCACGAAAGGAAAGACTCGATACGGTTGCAAATTTTGCCAATCTTTCAAATGATGATCTGTCTGTACTTGAAAATGACTGTGGAGGAATTTTATTTGAACAAGCAGACAAAATGGTTGAAAATGCTATAGGTACTTTTTCTCTTCCTTTGGGAATTGCTACAAATTTTCGAATCAACGGTAAGGATTATCTGATTCCAATGGTAATTGAAGAACCTTCTGTGATTGCTGCTGCATCAAAAGGCGCAAAAATTGCAAGAATTAAGGGAGGATTTGAGGTTTCTGCAGATGAATCTTACAGTATTGGCCAAATACAAGTTTTAGACGTTGATGTAAAATCTGCATCAGAACAGATCAATAGTTCTTCAAAGGAGATACTTGAATTGGCAAATTCAAAAAGTAATACATTATCTAAAATGAATAAAGGTGCAAAGGATGTCTACTGCAAAGAGCTAGATACGCCATCTGGCAAAATGCTTATTGTAGAACTATTAATTGATGTTGGAGACGCAATGGGTGCAAACGTCACCAATACTATGTGTGAATCTGTTGCACCTCTTATTGAACAAATTACTGGTGGTAGGGTTTTATTGCGAATTCTATCCAATTATTCAACAAGAAGAATGGTTAAAGCAAAAGCAGTTTTTGAAAAAGAATCCGTAGGCGGTGAACAAGTAGTTGATAATGTTATCCTCGCATACGAGTTTGCAGATAATGATGTGTATAGAGCAGTAACACACAACAAAGGGATTATGAATGGAACAATAGCTGTGGCAAATGCTGTTGGCCAAGACAGCAGAGCAATTGAAGCTGCAGCAAATGCATATGCTGCAAGTTCCGGCATGTATCGTTCTCTTAGCAAATGGAGTAAAGATGAGAATGGAAATCTGGTGGGTATTTTGGAAATTCCTCTTTCTGTAGGAATTGTAGGTGGTATAGCTAATGTTCACCCAATTGCAAAAATATGTACAAAAATTCTTGGAGTCTCATCTGCAAAAGAACTTGCATGTGTGATGACTGCTACGGGCCTTGCTCAAAACTATAGTGCAATTAGGGCCTTGGCAACTGAAGGCATACAAAAAGGACATATGCGTTTGCATGCAAGAAATCTTGCATCTGCGGCAGGTGCCAACTCTGAGCAAATAGATGAAATTGTTAAAAAAATGATTAGAGATAACAACATTTCATTAAACAAAGCAAAGGAATTACTAGAAAGATCTTAAACATGCTATTATATAGCCAAAAAGTAAAAAAAATTACAAATGTCTCCGATAAAATTTGCTATTCCAAAAGGAAGTTTAGAAGAAGCTACTTTCAAGTTACTAGAAAAATCTTGGACAAAAGTTAATCGTAAAAATAGGACTTACCGTGTATTTCTTGATGATCCAAACATAATTGTCAAAATGTTAAGGCCTCAAGAAATTCCCACTCTAGTTTCTGAAGGGCTTTATGATGTTGGTATTACTGGTAAAGATTGGGTAGGGGAAACAAATTCTGATGTCGAATCCATTTTGGATTTAGAATATGGCAAGATAAAATTAGTTATTGCTTTTCCTGATAATTACAGATACAAGAATCTTGATGAAATGATTGCAGATTATGGAAAAAAGAAAAAAACTCTGCGTATTTCATCTGAATATCTTACTACTGCATCTAGTTTTATTAAAAAATCAAAATCTTACAAAAAATACTTTGGCTCCAAAGATCCACTTATTGTTACTCCATGGGTTAGACTGGGAACCAACAAAAATGTTCAAATTCATTTATCTTTTGGTGCTACTGAAGCAAAACCTCCTGAAGATGTTGATGCCATTATGGATGTTACTGAGACTGGTACTACTCTCAAGCAAAATAAATTAAAAATTGTTGATGAGGTTTTAACTTCTACTGCTCATTTGATTGTAAACAAGAAATCTCTTAATGATTCTAAAAAAAGAGAAAAAATATTTGATATTGTGACGTTAATGAGGGGAGCTGTACATGGACGCAAATATTTGCATATTTATCTAAACGTTGAAAAGAAAAATCTAAAAAAACTTTTATCCCAAATGCCGTCTCTAAAAAAACCCACCATTAGTCCCCTTAGTGAAGACGGTTGGTTTGGAGTCAACACAGTCATTAAAAAAGAGGAATTCCATAAACTTATTCCAAAATTGCGAAAGATTGCTCAAGGTCTTGTAGTACATGAACCTAGACAGATTTTAGATCTTGAGGAGATAAAACGTGATGAAGAAAATTGATAAGAATAATCAAAGTAAACAGTATTGACAAGTTTGCATCAGAGATAAGGCCAAAACAATCTCAAAAAAACAAACTTACAGTCAAATCTATTTTGAATGCTGTAAGAAAAAATGGCGATGATGCTATACGGAAATATGAAAAAAAATTTGGCGGTGCAAATCTTAAATCTCTTCGAGTATCTGATTCTGAAATCAAAAATGCATACTCTCAAGTTTCCAAAATTGAGATTAAATCTCTACACATGGCAAAATCCCGACTAGAACAGACGGAGAAAAAAGTTCGTTCTCTACTAAAAGATAGATTTGTTAACATTAGTGGCGTGAAGGTTTCAAAAAAATTTAATCCGATCAGTAGTGTTGGTTGCTATGTTCCTGGTGGACTCGCAAAATATCCAAGTTCTGTTATAATGTCTGTAGTTCCAGCCAAAGTGGCTGGAGTTAAAAGAATAGTTGTTGTTTCACCACCAAACTCAAAAGGTAAAATTGATCCTTTAACCATTGTAGCAGCTAAAATCTGTGGCGCTAACGAAATCTACAAAACTGGTGGCGCACAATCCATTGCAGCACTATCTTATGGTACCAAAACAATTTCCCGAGTTGATAAAATCGTTGGACCAGGAGGAGCATTTGTTACTGCTGCAAAATCTATGATAAGTGATCATACTGGTATAGACATGCTAGCAGGCCCTACTGAATTAGCAATAATTGCAGACAATAGTGCGGATCCTAGAATTGTAGCCTTGGATCTTATCTCTCAAGCAGAACACAGCTCAGACACGTTCTGTTACTTAATCACCACATCTATGAAACTTGCAAAGTCCGTAGAGAAATCTGTAAATGAATTACTCTCTGAAATAAAAAGACAGGAATTTGTAAAAATTAGTTTGAAAAAAAATGGATTTATTGGAGTTTGTAAGACTAATTCAGATATAGTACAACTTGCAAATGCTTTAGCACCTGAACATCTTCAAATAATGACAAAAAATCCTAATTTGTTTTCCTCAAAAATTACAAATGCAGGATTAATTTTGTTAGGCCATCAAACTCCTTCTTCTGCTAGTGACTATGTTTTGGGCTCAAATCATATCCTCCCTACTGATAGATTTGCAACAATACGTGGTTCCCTTTCAGTTCTTGATTTTATAAAAGTAACAACATATGTTAGCAGCACTAAATCATCATTGTCAAAAATCTCAAAATATTTGGAAATTTTAACAAATGCTGAATGTCTTCCAAATCATTATGAAGCAGTTAGAGGTAGATTAACTTGAAAAAAAACTGGCTTGATGAACAAATTCAGAAATTTTCATCTCTTGGTGGATATGTGAAACCTGAATTACATACTGATGTTCTAAAACTTGATTCAAATGAAAATTATGTCATGCCAAAACAATTTCAAAATGACATAATTACCCATGCAAAAAAAAATTCTGACATACGTGGGTATCCACTTGGAGATGTAGAAAGATTAATTGAATCTATTTCAAAATTTTCTCAAGTTCCTCCAGATATGATTGGTGTTGGTAACGGCTCTGATCAGATTCTTGATCTTCTCCTTTCTAATTTTGCATCTAAACAAACTAAAGTTCTAACTTCAAAACCAACTTTTGGTTTTTTTGAAGAAAGATGCAAACTTTACTCTATTCCGTTAATTTCGATTCCATTCTCAGATGATATGAAACTAGACATAGACGAATTTTCTAAAAACTCAGAAAGTGCAGATATTCTTTATCTTGATTCTCCAAATAATCCTACT
This sequence comes from Candidatus Nitrosopumilus sp., assembly GCF_965223225.1. Classification (GTDB taxonomy): domain Archaea; phylum Thermoproteota; class Nitrososphaeria; order Nitrososphaerales; family Nitrosopumilaceae; genus Nitrosopumilus. The sequence goes on along the minus strand of NZ_CBDCVU010000004.1, from coordinate 1,464,340 downwards.
GGATTTCAATTTCCAAAAAATAAACTACAAAAATTGATAAAATCATTTGAGGGTCTTGTTATAATTGATGAAGCTTATGGCGAATTTGGTGACTATTCTCTTTCTAACATGGTGAAAACTCAAAAAAACCTTATTGTTGCTCGCACCCTCTCAAAATCATTTGGTCTTGCCGGATTAAGACTGGGTTATTTTATAGCAAACCAAAAACTAACCGATGTATTTATGAAAGTTTTACAATATCCATACCCTTTGAGTACCATCACCATTGAATCTGGTATTATCGCTCTGGAAAAGTCAAAACTAATGCAAGATACTGCTGAAGAGATAAAACGCGAACGAAAGAGAATCATTGACACTTTAAAAAAATATGATGTTTTTGACGTGTTTGATTCAAAAGCCAATTTTGTGTTGTTTGACGCTCATGATTCCTACAAACGAGTTTATTCGGCACTTGTAGAACAAAGAATTGCAATTCGTAAATTAGGAAGAATTGGTAATCATGAGGGTTGCCTTAGGGTTACAATTGGTACTAAAGAAATGAATTCAAAATTCTTGCTAGCAATACGTGACCTGTTGAGATGACATTAACAGAAACTTCTAAGGGAATTTATCTTGATCAATCAAATCAAAGTTTCATTGATGACATAGATGCTATCATCTTTGATTGTGACGGAGTTTTAGTTGATATCACAAGTTCATATGATCTAGCTATCATTAAAACAACAAAACATGTTTTACAAAAAATAGCAAAAATCGATGATCCTCTTGAGATTGATTTTGAAATAATTGATGGTTTTAAATCTACAGGTGGATTTAATGATGAAGTTGATCTTACTTATGCAGCTATCCTCTCTTTAGTTGCCGCTAACAAATTACAAACAGACCAAAGAAGTTTTATTTTTCAGGTTATAACAAATGCCAATTCGACTGGTATAGAATCTGTTGAAAAATATATTCAAACAAAAACCGACATATCTGATATTGTGCAACAACTATCTTATCCTGGACCTCACAGTGAAAATTTACTCTACAAAATTTTTGACCAATTATTTTACGGTCCTCAGTTATATGCAAAATTATTTGGAAAAAAATCTTCATTTTCAGAAAATGGTTTGATTGAAAAAGATTTGGTAATCATAAACGAGAATTTATTAAATGAACTCCAAAAAAAATTTGATTCTAAAATTGCAATGGTAACAGGACGCGGAATGGAATCTGTTCGTTATTCTCTGAAAAACTTACTAAATTTCTTTGATATTGATAATTCTGCTTTTTTGGAAGATGAGTCAAGAGATCTTGCTAAACCAAACCCAAAATCATTATTGGATTCCATTGCTGGACTTGGCAGTAAATCCACTCTTTATGTTGGGGATTCGATGGAAGATTTCATTATGGCAAGAGATGCCACAAAGTTGGGTTCCAAAACCACTTTTTGTGGAATCATTGGAACCAGTAAAGATCCTTTAAAAAAACTTGAATTATTTGATCAAAATGGCGCATTCGTAGTATTAGATTCCATTCTAGACCTTCCAAAGCTATTAAATCTAGAATAAACCATATTCAAAATCTGTGATAAAAATGACCTCAAGAAAAGCTAGCATAAAACGAAATACAAAAGAAACTAGCATTCAAGTTACCGTTAATTTGGATGGAATGGGAAAAACAAACATCAATACAGGCATTAATTTCCTTGATCATCTTATTGTTTCATTTGCCAAACACGGAATGATGGATTTGAAGGTAGATGCAAAATCAAATGATGGAATTGAACATCACTTGATTGAAGACACTGCAATTTCCATTGGTTTGGCTATAGACAAGGCATTAGGAAATCGAAGCGGAATAGTAAGATTTAGCTATGCTTCAGTTCCGATGGATGAATCACTTGCAGAGGCATCCGTTGATCTGGTGAAGAGACCCTTCTGGAAACTAACCTTATTGATTAAACGAAACAAAATTGAAGACATGTCAAAAGAAGATCTTGAACACTTTTTCCAATCTCTTTTACAAAATCTGAATAGTTGCATTCATCTTACTGTAAAGTATGGGGAAAACGATCATCATAAAGTAGAAGCTGCCATCAAATCATTGGCAGTGGCTTTTCGTTCATCTGCATCAATTGACAAAAAACAAAAAGGAATTCCCAGCACAAAAGGTTCAATGTAATGGTTAGAGTAGCAATATTTGATTATGGAGCTGGAAATATCTTCAGCCTCAAAAATTCTTTTGAAAAAGCAGGTGCAAATGTTGAAGTCATAACCAACATTGATGACTTTAAAAATTATTCCGGTTTGCTTTTACCTGGAGTTGGAAACTTTGATCCTGCCATCAAAAGCATTTCAAAATTCTCAGATACAAAAATTCAAGACGTTGTTGAAAATACTGTTCCAGTTTTGGGAATCTGCCTTGGTATGGAAATGTTTTTTGAAAAAAGTGAGGAGGGAAAGGAAAAAGGTCTTGGCATAATGGATGGTGAAGTAGTAGTTCTTCCATCCTCAATGAAAGTTCCTCATATGGGGTGGAATAGTCTGGAAATAAAAAAGCCAGGTAAGATTCTAGATGGTGTTGAGGATGGCTCTTGGGTTTATTTTGTTCACTCCTATAGAGCAAAACCAAATTTCGAAAAAATCATCACTGCTGTATCTGATTATGGTATTAAAGTTCCAGCAGTAGTTGAACAGGACAATTTTTTTGGTACTCAGTTTCATCCTGAAAAATCCGGTTCTGTTGGAAAAATAATGATAAAAAACTTCCTTGAAGAGTGTAAAAAATGAAAGTCATTCCCGCAATTGATCTTATGGAAGGCCAAGTAGTGAGATTGTTTAAAGGTGATCCCAAACAAAAGACAGTTTACAGCAGCAACCCTGTCGAAGTTGCTAAAAAATGGGCAAACGACGGAGCAGATATTTTACATATTGTAGATCTTGATGCCACATTGGGACTGGGTTCAAACTTGGAACTCATCAAAAAAATGTCAAATGCCGTTTCTATTCCTGTAGAAATTGCAGGTGGTCTTAGAACCGAATCTGTAATTTTAGATGTGGTTAATTCTTGCCAAAGAGTTGTTGTTGGGACCCTAGCTTTCAAGGACAAAAAACTATTACAAAACTTGTTACATTCCTTAGGACCTGATCGAATTGTCATCTCTGTTGATCATAAGGATGGTGATATAGTGATACATGGATGGCAAGACAATACTGGAGTTGACTTAATTGATGCAATCAATGAATTTCTTGATATGGGATTCACGGAGTTTTTGCTAACTAATGTAAGTCGAGATGGAACCATGATGGGCCCTGATCTAAAATTCTTGGAACAAGCATGCAATTTGAGCGGTGCTAATGTCATAGCCAGCGGAGGAATCTCTAATCTAGAAGATGTTAAAGATGTAAGAACAAAAAATCCTTTTGGAGTAATACTTGGAAAGGCACTTTATGAAAATAAAATCTCAATCAAGGAGGCAAAAACAATATCATGACTCTTACAAAAAGAATAATCCCATGTCTTGATGTAAAAAATGGCAGAGTTGTAAAGGGACTTCACTTTAAATCAATAAAAGATGCTGGGAATCCTGTAGATCTGGCAGAAAAATATAGCAACGAAGGTGCTGATGAATTGGTATTTCTTGACATTACTGCATCTGATGAAAGGCGTGAGACAATCAAAGAGTTAGTTCAAAAGGTTGCATCTGTGATTGATATTCCTTTTACTGTGGGAGGAGGTGTAACTTCTCTTGAAGATGCTCGAAATATTCTCCTAAATGGAGCAGACAAGGTAGGTATTAACACGGGAGCAATTCAAAATCCTCTAGTCATTACAGAGCTTATGGATCTTTTTGGTAGGCAATGTGTTGTAGTTGCTATAGATGCAAAAAGAAACTATGATGTAAAGGAGAATGTGACTGTTTTTTCAGAAAATGATGCCAAATTCTGGTTTGAGGTTTTCATTTATGGTGGAAAAAAAGAAACTGGAATTGATGCTATACAATGGGCAAAAAAAGCAGAGCAATTGGGAGCAGGAGAAATTCTCTTGACAAGTATTGATAAGGATGGTACCAAAGATGGCTATGATTTGACTTTGACCAAATCCATTGTTGATTCTCTGTCTATACCCGTAATTGCATCTGGAGGATGTGGAAAACCTGATGATATGGTTGAAGTCTTTAAAAAATCAAATGTAGATGCAGCTCTCGCGGCTTCTATATTCCATTATGATGAACATGGAGTCAACGGAGTAAAAAATTATCTTAAAGAACAAAAAATTCCTGTAAGGTTATAAGACATTAGATTTGTTTTAGAATATGGAAAAATCAATCGACGAAATAGATTTTCAAAAAAGCGGCGGACTTGTTCCTGTTATTGTTCAAGATGTTAACACAAAAGATGTTTTGACTTTGGCTTATACAAATAAAGAATCATTAGAACTTGCCAAAAAAACTGGAAATTCTTGGTTTTGGAGCCGTTCTAGAAATAAACTTTGGATGAAAGGAGAGGAGTCTGGCAATACTCAGAAGATAAAAGAAATTTTAGTTGATTGTGATTCTGATGCAATAATTTATCTGGTTGAACCTTCGGGTCCTGCCTGCCATTTGGGAGAAAATGTTTGCTTTCATAATTCTTTGAAGTAAAAAATTAGCACACAGGTTGATAATCTTCTTCCTCTCCAGGCAAAATTTCTTCAGTTATGCTAAACTCTAAGTTTGGATAATCTGTTCCTCTAAAGACAACTCTCCAGTCTCCGATGAAATCCTCTGCTGTACAGAATCCTCTGGTTTTTGTAAGTTGTGGTTCTACGTAGTAATTAAAAGAAGGTTTTTCTGCACCATCAAACGGTATTGTCAAATATACTGAGTAATGTGAACTGTTCAGAGGTCTCAAAATTGCAACCTGACCTTTCTCGTCATAACTTAAACCACTGGCCCTTATGAAAATTTTTTCTCCTAAGACATACTCTTTTCTATCAACTTGAAATGGTCCTGAGGTCATCCATTCTCTTGGTTTGGGTGAATATTCGTTTTCAAAATTTATATCCTCAATTTCTTTTATCTTTTCTTCAATCTCAGGCAATGTCTCTTCTAATGGTTTAACCTCTTTGTTTACCGTATCTTCAACTTCCATAGTGTCTGATCCTTGATCCATTGATATTGCTGCAACTGCACTTCCAATGATGACTATTCCTACTATTACTGGAATTATCATCTTATTAGTTGCCATGACTTTTTATCTTCTAAAATCACTAAAAACCTTCCTCTGCAAAAAATCACTGTAATTTTGTTTTTTTAGACTATTTTCTTTCAAATGCTTGTCATTTTTTTAAAATTTTTAAAAAGACCTGAGAATTTTTTATTATATTTCTATGTCTTTAAAATTAAGTATTACTTAACTAAATATTAGGATTTTTTATGTATGCTATTTGGGTAGATACTGATCTTGGGAAGAACATCACTTCAATGCAGAGAATGCAAAAAAGAGTACGAATCTACGTTCAAGTATATCTGCGATGAGTGTTTTGGTCCCTTGGATGTTAAATATGATTTCCCTTCTGTATCAAAGGATGCTTTTTTTGGCCGTGAAAAAACCTACTGGAGATATTTTGAGTTACTTCCAATAGAACAAAAATCAAACATAGTAAGCATAGATGCGGGAATGACTCCTTTAACAAAGGCAGAAAAACTAGGAGAGAAATTAGGATTAAAAAATTTGTATATCAAAAATGATTCTGTAAATCCAACATTTTCGTTCAAAGACAGGCCTGCTGGAATTGCGGTGTCAAAGGCAAAGGAATTTGGAATGTCTTCTGTAGGATGTGCATCTACTGGAAACTTGGCATCTGCTACAGCTGCTCATGCTGCAAAGGGTGGATTTCCGTGTCATATTTTTGCACCCAGTGACATTGAAATGGCAAAAATTGCACAAGCACTTTCCTATGGTGCTAATTACATTGCAGTTGATGGAACTTATGATGATGCAAATAGAATAGCTGCTCAAATAGGTGACAGTAAAGGAATTGGAATTGTTAATATCAACATGCGTTCGTACTATGTAGAAGGATCAAAAACACTTGCATACGAAGTAGCAGAACAACTTGATTGGAATGTACCTGATCAGTTGATAGTTCCTGTAGGAAGTGGTGCAATGTTAAATGCTATATGCAAAGGATTTGAAGAATTGCAAAGTGTTTCATTACTAGATGATGTATCTAGAATGCACATGATTGCTGCACAACCTCATGGATGTGCTCCTGTTGTAGATGCATTCAAAAATAATAGTAATGAAGTAATCCCAGTTGAGCAACCCAATACTGTTGCAAAGAGCTTAGCAATTGGTGATCCTGGCGATGGAAGATACGTCCTAAAGCGTTTACAACAATACAACGGATTTGCTGAAGAATCAAATGACAAAGAAATACTTGATGCAATACTGTTGCTTGCAAAAACTGAAGGTATATTCACAGAACCTGCAGGTGGAGTTTCAGTAGCTGTGCTTCAAAAAATGGTGGAACAAGGAAAGATTGATGCAAATGACAAAGTTGTTTGCTATGTTACTGGTAATGGTCTCAAGGCAACTGAGGCAATTATGCAAGTTTTGGAGAAACCTAACATAATGAAAGCAGATGTAGGAGAGATTTCGGCGGTAGTAAACTAATGGCAAATATCACATTTACAATTCCATCTGTACTAAATCAAGGTCAAGGAGAAAAAAAGATTGATGTTGCAGCAGATTCTCTTACTGATGCATTTGCAAAAGTTTCTGAAACAATGGGTGATGACTTTAAGCGACGCATTTTGGAAAACGATGGTACTCCTCGTTCTCTAATTAACATATACCTCAATGGAAAAAATGCAAAATTTTCAGATGGGATGCAGACAGCACTAAAAGACGGTGATGATGTCTACATACTTCCTGCAGTTGCAGGAGGCTCTGATGAATTGTCTTCAAAAGAACTTGACAGATTCTCAAGACAAGTGATGTTGGAAGAGATTGGCTATCAAGGACAATTGAAATTAAAAAATTCCAAAGTATGTGTGGTTGGAACTGGGGGCCTTGGAAACCCTATTACCTCTAGGTTGGCTGCAATGGGTATTGGAACTTTGCGAATTGTTGATAGAGATGTAATAGAACTATCAAATCTGCATAGACAGACTATGTTTGATGAAGATGATGTGGGACAAGTCAAAGTAGAAGTTGCAGCAAGGAAATTAAAAAAATTAAATCCTGATTGTAAAATTGAAGCTCTAGCCGTATCTGTTAATGATTATACTGCACTTGAAGTAGTTGAGGGATGCGACGTGGTAATTGATGCCCTTGACAGTGTTAATGCACGATATGCGTTAAACAAGGCTTGTGTTAAATTTGGAATTCCATTTGTAACTGGAGCTGCAGTAGGTGTTTCTGGGCAGGCCTTTACTATATTGCCAAAACAATCTGCATGCTACTTTTGCATGTTTCCTGATCTTAATGAGGATACAATGCCTACCTGTAGTATTGAGGGAGTTCATCCATCAATATTGTCCATTGTTGGTGGAATTGAGGTTGCTGAAGCTGTGAAAATCATACTTGGGAAAAAACCCAATTTGTCTGAAAGAATTCTGCATATTGATCTGGAAAATCTAGATTTTAACAGCACACGTACATTCAGAGCTGAAGAATGTCCTATTTGTGGAACTGGAAAACTTGAGATATTGCCAAAAGAAGAACTGTTGTTGGAAGAACTTTGTGGCAGAAATAGAGGAAAGCGTACATACTCTATTACTCCTACTGAAACTTTTGATCTTGATGTTGAATATGTTACTAGTGCTGCAAAAAAGAAGGGATTTCTTGTTGAGAATCAAGGCGATCTTGGATTGTCCATGAGGACAAATGAAATGTCTGTTAGCTTTATGAAGAAAGGATCAGCAGTAATTATAGGACCAAAAGATGAAGCAGACGCAATATCCTTATACAATCAACTCTTGGGTAAGAAATCCGGTTCAGACTAAAAAAATTACATAAACAAGACAAAAATATTAAAAAATATGACGATCATTTTGTAAATTAACAGTTATTATACATTTCTTATATCAAACTTTGAAAGTTTTTTATTAAATTTTGGAAAATTATCTAAAAATGATAAATTTTGGCTAATTTATGGACAAATCGTCCATTAGGCTTAAATACAAACTTTAGAGAGAAACACCAATAACATGAATAACGAAATAGGACGTAAAATAACTAGTCTTACATTAATGACAATTATGGTTGCCGGTGGTATGACATTTGCAGTACCTGGTGTAATGCCAGCTGCATATGCAGCCAACGCTAACCTATTTGTTTCCGCAGAAAACTCACAGTTTGACAACTATATGTCAGGACCTCAAGTAATTGAGGTAGTCGTAATCGACTCAGACATTAACGATACTGATGAATCTAAGGGTGAACCTGATGTAACTGTTAACGGTAAAGAGCTAAGAATGGTTCAAGCCGTAGACGGTAACTGGTACGGTTACTTTGCAGACGAAGACATGGCCAACATTGCAGATGGTACAACCACTACTGCAGGCGTAGGTCTTGACTTTGGTGAAATCTGTACATTAGCTGACAGTACTGCATTACATACTGGTCCTGGTCAGTTCTTAACTGATGCAAATGCTTTTACATGGAACAGTGCTGATTGTGCTACTCCAGGTGCTCCAGGTGCATTCCTAAATGTACTTAGAGAAGCCAAAGATATCAACAATAATGTTGGTGGTAGTGGTACTAACCCACCAAATGTAGATGTAAATGCATGGCCATTTATCCAACTCTATCCATTAAATCCAACTGGTAACGTAGTCGTTCAGTACAACAAAGGTGGTGGTGTTCAAACAACAACACTTACTTTTGATACTGTAGATCAATTTGCCGGAGCAGAATTGGACAGAGCTTCATATCCGCGAGGATCTGAGGTACATGTTACAATCACAGACTTGTGGTTGAACATTGACCCAACTGATGAAGACTCTTGGACATTTGGTACATTAGGAAGTGTTTCCACTAACTATCAAGTATTTGATGAAAATGGTAACGCCCCAGGTGATGTTGCAAGCAACACCGATGCAAATGCATTAGACTTTGGTACATTAAAATCCTTAATGTGTGAGGATAACTGTATACTGGAATTTAATCCAAATGTTAATGGTCAAGGAAATGTCGCTACCCTACAGGATAACGATGATTCTCAAATCATTAGCACTGATGCATTGGATCCAGCTAGCTTTTCAACAGCAGGTGGATTCCTTGATGGTGCAGTTCCAGTAACAATTACAGAACAGGGACCTAACAGCGGTGTGTTTGGTACATATGATGAATCAGACACCTCTAACATTATAATTCTCTCAGATGCAAAAAGAGGAACTTCTGCATCTATTGATTATAACGAGGATCCTGTAACGATTCTTGTAGGCTTGAGCTTTGGTAATATTGACATCATGCCAGTCGATGATGAATGGAATTCTGGTGAAGAAATTCCAGTCAAATTAGTTGACAATGATGCAAACCAAAACAGCAGAGCAGATGAAGACTTAGACTTGAATAATCCAAGCGTCGCACTAATTCCGGCATTAAAAACTGGTTCTCCAAACACCCTAAAGGGATTAACTTCTACCACTATAACTGGTGGTGCATTTGAGACCAATGAAAATGTACAAAAATTTAGTGACAGAGCATTGTTAGTAGCTGATGGTGACATACCAGTAGCTGATGGTGATGCATTTTCACTAACTTTCGGAGATATGGGTGACGTATTTGATTCAACACCAATTGATGAAAACAATTTCCATGGATTCGCATTACTCAATTACGATATTAGAGCACTAGAAAATGATAACGGTGTTAATGGTACTGCAAATGTCAATATCAATACCGTTGATATTTCATTGGCTGGCGTATCTATCGTAAATGGTACTAACGATCTACAGGATATCATACTCTTAGATCGTGCTGACTTTGAAGGCTTAGCTGCTTCAACACCTCTTGTTGCTAATTTCACAATTAACACAAGCGGTCCAGCCGGCACAATCGTTGACAACCAAGTGTTGCCAATTGCAGTTGATATCTTCGGATTTGGTTTTGTCAATGACGGAACAGAATCAGATGAAAGAATTGCTAACCAAATAATCAGAATTGAACTGGAAGAAACTGGTGATAACACAGGCACCTTTGAGGGTTCCTTGGAATACATCATGATCAACCAACTCAATATACTTGATCCAAGTACATACGAAGATCTAACCACAATTGCAGATGATCCAAGCTTCATCGTAATTGAGGACCTAACAGATGAAGACTCTCCAAGAGTCAATTACTTTGATTTAGGTGCAGATGGCGTAAGTACTCAAGTAGCTGATCAAGAGGAAGCACCAAGTCATTCAGGTATTGTCTCATTTGATCTTGATACCTACAAAACTGCTGACACAGTTGTAATTACGCTTGAAGACTTAGATCTAAACGTAGACAGTGATCTTATCGATATCTATACCACTGTATCTGATAGCTCTCTAGCACCAGCACTTGATGATGTTGTAGGTGATGATGCCTTCAACCTTATTTTGTCTGATGGAGATGCATTAGGTAGAGTATTGGATGTCACATTTGATGATGAAAAATGGACTGCAAGTAATGAAGAGTCTTGTACTAATTCATTATTGGCAAGTGGCATTGATACCGGACTTGCTGCAACTGGCTTTACTTTGATAGAGACAGACAGAGCAAGTGGTAAATTCATTGGTGATTTCCAAATTCCAGCCCTCTGGTGTCCTGACAATGAACAGTCACCAATAACTGCAACTGGTTTGGATATTGAAGTTAACTATGTTGACTTTAGAGATGCATCCGGTGAGATTATTGAGGTAGGAGATAGTGCAGGAATCCGTGCAAACACGGGTTCAATTAGCCTTGACAGAACAGTTTATCCTGTACCATTTGGTGTACCTAGCAACTTTGGCAACTTATCTGGAGATACTGCTCCTGATAACCGTTCAATCTTTGCTATCCACGCTACTGGTATCAACAGTGATCTAACTGCTCCTGGAAGCTTCTTACCAAACGGTGATCTAACTGTTCACATTAGAGTAAACGATCCTGACTTTGACGTATCCGCAAATGGTGAAGATGAAATTGCACAAAACACACGCAGCTTACCTGTGGGTCCAGTTGAGATCTCTGTAATTAGAGGTTCTGAAACTGTGATTCTAGGATATGCTGGTGGACCAAACACCATTGATGGAACCATCAATGTTGGAACAAACCTAGTTGGTAATGGAATGGTTGATAGTGTCTCTGAATTGAGTAATATCAGCGATAATTCTGGATTTACCGATGGTGAGGACGTTATTATATCACAAACTGGTGTACCAGTAAGTGATAGAGCACGAGCTCTCTTCGTTAACCAGGGCACTGGCGAAATTAGCGCTTCTGAATTAGTTGTAACTAATTCAGACAGTGGTTTCACTAGTGGTCAAGTTACCATTACACAAGGTGGATCCACCGCAACTGCAACATTTACTGATACAAACGGAGATACTAATGTTGAAAGCAACGAGTTAGATGTAACTTCCTCTGATGCTACTTTCACCAACGGTCCGGTCACCATTGCTGCTGGTGCATTAACTGCAACTGCAACATTTACTGATTCAGTTAGCTCAATTGAATCTGGTGACCTCGATAGCATACTTGTTAATGGAGCTGAGTTCACTACTGGTTCTGTTACCCTTACAGGTGACACTAGTGGTGCAACTGCAACTGCAACATTTACTGACATCCCAACTGTAAACCAGTTTGGACCAATCAGTGAAATTGCACCTGATGCAGGTATCTTCGAGACTGATATAACAATTCAATACACTGATGGTCCAGCTGACTCTCAATGTCCAACAACTGTTGACTTTGATTCTTCAACGGCTGCAGTAGATGGAGAATTAACACGATTCAGTGCTGAATCTCCAACTAATGAGAATTATTGTATCTTACAAGGAGATATCCTCCAAGTACAATACACTGATCCTGCAGACGCATCTGGTGACGAGAATACTGTCACTGACTCAGCAACATTTGACCTGAGAAACGGTGTCTTGCAATCTGACAAATCAGTATATATCATTGGATCTGACATGATCTTAACTCTCATTGAACCAGACCTTGATCTTGATAATGATCAAGCTGAAACATGGGACTTGGACTTAATTGAATGGGACTCTGATGCTGCCACCATCACCATGGGTGATGCTGACGGTGAAGGAGACGCATTTGATCCAGAGCCATTGAACTTCAGAGAAACAGGTGACAGCACTGGAATTTTCCAGATTGTCATTGAAATTCCTGAAGAATTACAAGGCGACAGATTAGAAAGAGGAGAAGAGATTGTCCTCGAGTATACTGACTGGGGTCCATCTGGATCTGACTTTGTAGGTGATGAAGATGAGGATGTCAACTTGACAGTGTTCACTTCTAACTTCGGCGCTACTGTAGAACTTGACCAGAAAGTCTACTCATGGACTGATAAAGTATACATCACTGTTGTAGCACCAGATCACAACTTTGACGGTGACTTAATTGATGAAATTGGTAACACTGATCTCGATCCTATAAAGGTCGCAACCAGAGGAGCTGATCTCGACAATTATAAACTCGTTGAAACTGGTACTGATACAGGTATATTTACCGGTGAGGTAATTCTTACCGGTTTCACCCACGACGCTGACGGTGATTCCACAACTGGAGATGCCAACGGCAATGATGTTGTAACAACAACAGCACGTGGTACCGGTCCAACTGACGGACTTTTACCAGCTGATGATGATGACGGACTTACTGTCTCCTTTGAATTCTCAGAGGATGAAACTGTAGTTGGTTCAGCACTTATCAGATGGAACATTGGTGAAACTCAGTGGCTTGAAGCAAGCTACCCAGCAAGCGGAACAGGTGTTGTAAGAGTAATTGATCCAGATATGAACTTAGATCCAGAAGCAGTCGACAACTTCGATGTCGATGTGTGGTCTGACTCCGATGCCGGAGGTATTGACCTTACTGTAACTGAGACAAATGAGGCAACCGGAATATTTGAGGGAACTGTGTTCTTCACAACTCTCGATGAATCTTCTGGTCACAGACTCAGAGTCTCAGAAGGTGACACTGTCACTGCAGAATATGAGGACAATACACTACCTGATCCATACACAACTGCAGATGAACTTGATATTACTGCCACTTCACTAATTGGTACTGTCGTACCACCTCTCGAGAGAGCACCAGCTGCTAACTTGAGAACAGTTGATGCATTTGGTAACAGTCTAGATACTGTTTCCGTTGATCAACAGGTGCAAATCAGTGCTGACTTAGCAAATGGTCAGGATAGAGAGCAAACATTTGCATACTTGGTACAGATTCAGGATGCAAACGGTGTTACAGTCGCACTAGCATGGATTACAGGTTCACTATCTTCTGGTCAGTCATTTAGCCCAGCATTATCATGGATTCCAACTCAAGCAGGAACATACACTGCTACTGCATTCGTTTGGGAGTCTGTCGATAATCCAACGGCATTATCACCACCAGTTAGCACAACAATTACTGTAAGATAAAACTAGTTCACATTACCCTTTTTTTCTTTTTTTGAATCCGTCTTAACGTGTGTTATAGATAATTTTTCCAGAAGTAATATCTAGGAGAACATTTGAATTAAATACAAATGAGATTTTACATTTTATTTTTTATTGTACTTGCCTTGTTACTTGTAACTCCTACAAATTCTTTTTCGCAAAATGTTGAACACGGACTTGTATTGTTTACAAACAGTAAGGTGTATTCTCCTGCACATACATTGCAAGTATATGGAAGTGGTTTGCCTGAAGAAAATTTGATCCTAAGATTGTTTGCTCCTGATGAGTCAATTGCAAAGTTTGACCAGATCACTACCAAAGAGGATGGCTCCTTTAACTACAGCTTGCTAATTTGGCCTCAACCTTCAACCAATTTTCCATATGGGACCTACACTGTTGAAGTAATAAGTACGGCACAAAACGGAATATCTCATAAGATTGATGTAAAATTTTCTTCAACTACAGAATTACTTGATGTGCCAGTTGAAAGATTTGTAAATACGTTAGTCTTTGCACCTGAAACTGCTGCAATCAATCACCCAGTCAGAGTTTTTGTGCAAACTACTAGTGATGGTCTACTTGTTGGAAATTCTCCAAGAGAACTTTTGCAAACAACACATGTACATCTTCCATCCGGAGTCTCGGTTCCACTTTCTGATTCTTTTAAAACATTGCACCAAGGCCTGTATTTTGTTGATTACACTCCAATTGAGGAGGGAACACACGTATTTCATGTAGTTGCGTTCAATCAGGGAACCACTTCTCATGGATCTGCAGCAACTAATGTTCTAAGCCAGGATCTTGGCGGAATCTCAGAACAGATAATCAAACTAAACTCCATTTTGGATGAAACCTCAGAAGAACTTGACATTCTCAAATCCGAAATCGAAGGCTTTGATACCACATTGGAGAGCGCAAGCAACAAAATTGATGACAGTACGGGTACTATTGCCACATCTGTTGAATTCATTGGCGAAGCCTCATCCCAACTCAATTCCTTGATGTTCCCAATCATTGCCTCAATTGGAATTATTGTTGCACTACAAATTACAATTATTGCCCGAAGAAGATAGTTATAATAATAATAGATTGGAAAATCAACCAATGCCCAAAGCGGCGATTTTCTTCTTCTTTACCATGTTTTTGATGGTGTTCTCTCCTATTTCATATGCTTACATTCCTTCAGATCAGCCTGCTACCAATCAACAACTTCAAAATCCAAATAATGTTGGTTCTGAAATTCTAAAAGTAAACCCAAATTTCTTCACTGAAAATAATTTTAAACGTTATCTGGTTTTTGGAACGAACCAGCAAACTGATCTTCTGCAAAATAATTCTATTTCTGGTATTGAATCAAAAAATGGATTTTTTTACATTGCAGTTCTTTCTGAAAAATCTGCGTCTGCTTTGATTTCTCAAGGCTATAATGTAATTGAAGATTTCAAGCTAGATTTTCATAATTCGGGTGATGGTGTTATTGCAGATGCTTCTAGAATTGGACTAATCACTGGCTCGACTGCATCTGAAAAAAAATACTCTGCAACCGGTAATGGAACTATTATTGCTATTGTAGATACTGGAGTTGATTTCTCCAATCCCGACATCCAACATTCTCTTGCAAGAGATGACATCAATCATCCAATAATGATTGATCCAGATGGTCAGGGAATTGTTCTAACTAATGCTACTTTTTTTGCCTATATTGATGAAAATGAAATCATTCGAAACTATAGCAAGCCTATCCCCTCTCATATGACTTCCTCTGCATATGTTACAAGGGATGGCGTGTTTCTAGATGTGTCGCAAGGAGGTAAGGGCAGTGACATTCCAGTCTATAATTCTTTTTTCCCTAAATTTGGAAATTCAATTGTCTTTAATGGAACTCTGACAAATGACCTAAAAATTGGACAGGACAATCGAGACTACATAAAATCAAAAAGTGGCATCTATAGAGTCGGGGTAATATATCAAGGAGGCCTACAAGGACCTTATACTCAAGTTCAGGTAGTACCTGTTCTTGTAGTGGATTCTGTGGTATCAGGAGTTTATGATACGATAATTCCTGATCTTAGTACCTCTTGGGAAGATTACACCAGATTTGATTTAAAGCCCGGACAAAAACCAAAATATGATTTTGACTTTACTGATGAAAAACCGATTGTCTTAGGAAGTGGAAATGAATTTCTTGTTTATGATTCAAACGAGGATGGAAAAAATGATTACAGTGCAGGAACTTTGGGAGCACAAGTACTTGATATTTATGGTGCCATCAAAAAAAATTCCACCAATATTGATGATTCCATAAAAGCAATTAACGGGACACTGTTGCCTGGACTTGATCCTGACGGTGAATTCTTTGGAATAATGACTGACTTTATGGGTCATGGCACATCAAGTGCATCATCAATAACATCTAAAGGACAAGAGACTTATGATATTTACAATAATACAGAAAAGCACTCTATCATTGGCGTAGCTCCTTCTGCAAAGATTGTCCCCATAAAGGCACTATGGTTTGGTGATACTGTTTATGGTTGGTTATGGGCTGCTGGATTTGAAAATGTTGAAAACAATTGGAAGTTTACAGGAAATACTGCTGTTGATATAATATCTAACAGTTGGGGTGTATCTAATTTTCCTTCTTTCAAATCATCTCCCGGTATGGATATTCTCTCAACAATTTTGAATATGTTGGCAACTCCTAATTCTCTAGATGAAGATTATCCTGGAGTTACAATAATCTCTAGTGCTGGAAATTCCGGACACGGATATGGTACAATTGGATTGCCAAACGCTGCACCATTTGGTATTTCAGTTGGTGCTACCACTAACAATGTTTTTGTTGGATACGGACCGTTCAAAGATCAACCTAGATTTGGAAATACAACATCTCATTATGACCATGTCGTAGATTTTTCTAGTAGAGGACCAAGTTCAATTGGAGATCCCAAACCTGACATAATGAGTATTGGCGCACATGGTTTTACTCCATCCAATGTTTTAAAAACTCAAAAGGACTCAAAAGACGAATCATTTTCATTATTTGGTGGGACTAGCATGGCAGCCCCACTTGTATCTGGAAGTGCTGCTCTCTTAATTGAAGAACTCAGAGAACAATCTCAGGATTACGATCCCTTTGTCATCAAAAATATTCTAATGTCTACAGCAACTGATCTAAATAATGATCCTTTTACTCAAGGATCTGGCCTGGCAAACATTGAATCGGCACTGGACTATGTTCATGGTAATAATGATGTGTTCATAGTTCACAATGATGCATCTTATTCAAACATACGTGCTGTTCTTGATCCTGCAATTAACAAGATTAATTCCACTCAAATTGGGTTTGATCACTTTGCATTACCTTCAAATCCACTACCTATGACTAGCTGGTTTGCAGGACACCTAAATCCAGGACAAAATAGTAAAACCACATTTACGATAGAAAATCCGACAAATCAAACACTTACCATTGACATCAAACCTGAAATTGTTTCTCTTATCACCCAGGATCAACTTCATAATTCTACCATTGTTCATATGCAAGATCCCCTGCTTGATGATACTGATACATTTATTCCCAATTATGTGAAACTATCTGATATATCTCATCGCACACCAGTAAGTGATTTTTTTGACAAAAAAGGCCCCATACCTAGTAATTCATCAATGATGATACTTAATGTGAATTTTCCATTTGACAATTTTATGAATGACACTGCAGACATTTTTGCAGACGATATTAAAATTTCATCACTGTATCTTTATGATTGGCTTGACAACAATAACGATACAAAGATTACTAGCAATGAGCTGTCAATGGTAAACAGAGCTGGTTCTTGGGGAACGGTGCAAGAATTGAGGGTTTCGGATCCTCATGAAAAATTTGACGGTGTTCCATTGGTCGGAGTTTACCCCGTGCCTACAAGATATTCTTATTGGTTGGGTGATACTAAAATGAATTCTACGTCTATGGATTATACATTATCTGCAAGCTATTATCAAAAGGAACCTTGGTATGTCATCTCAGTTGATCATCAAACTGTTTCGGTTCCTCCAAAAAGTAAGGTGACTCTTGATGCATCTTTAACTGTTCCACAAGAAACACAAACTGGTATCTATCAGGGATTTTTGTCTTTTCAAAACAGTAATCACACTGTAAATGCTCCTGTGTCTTTTGTAGTTAAATATCCAATACTTCAAAATGATTCAACCATTATCATTCAAGGAACACAAAGTAACAATATCTTGTATGGAAGTGGATACACCAAGGGTGCATTTGATATGGTCAATCGTTACATGGCTGGTGATTGGCGACAATATTATTTTGATATCCAAGATGAATCTATAACTTCAGCTGCCTTGGAGATTTCATGGAAATCTGATGATACAAACCTTGCTGTATTTGTAATGAACCCATCTGGACAAATTGTTCAAACCAATGTTCCTTCTGGTGTGTTTGGTGAGTTTCTTGGATGGCCTTCACTTGATTGGCTAGGTAACACTCCGTTTAGTCAAGGAGGCGGATTCTTTCCTGTAAAAAATAAAAACGCGACATCGACTGTGCTTCATGTACCTGTTAACCAAACTGGTACGTACTCTCTTTTGACGCATTCTACTTTGTTTGGAGGTAGTTCTCTGACAGAACCAATCACTATATCGGCTCAATTTACAAACCTGTCTAAAGAAACCCCATCTGTATATCAAAACAACAATATCATTATTGATCTGCCACCATCAACTGAAAAAATTAAAGAAAATGATACTTTGGACTTGCCATTACAAACAATTCAACAACCAGGACAAATACAAGACAAGACTTCAATTGAACCGGCTGAATCAGATGATTCCCTTGGTTTAGGAATTCTGGTTGGTTTATTCGTTGGAATTGCGATCGGAATTGGCTCTTTGCTCATCATTAGACAAAAACCTCCTAAATAATTGAACAAGGTTTATAAGCAATTTGGCGAGTACGTCAGCTTGAATGTCGGAGCTGGGGACAAAAAAAACTAGCGGATTATCCAGAAGAGACTTTCTAAAGTTAATGGGTGCCGCAGGAACTGGACTAGCGTTTGCTCCATTTGTCCCATTTGGCAATTTCATGCCAAACCCGAATCAGGCTTCTCTTGAAAAAGTTCCCGTAATATTGCCTGATGGCACTCAAGCAAACATTAACACTTATCCAGTTAATCATGCCGAAGTTATTACATATCCTGCAACCGGTGATGCTGCATTAGATGCTGAAGCTTTCCGTAAATGGCAATTTATCCGGCTACCTGAAGAACTAGGGGGTTCAAAAAATGATGCATCCTCTATACGTGCATTCAGTATGATCTGCCTTCATCTTTGGTGCTTGTGGAAGTATTGGCCTGATGAAGGTAGAAAGAGAGGTGAATGCCCTTGTCATGGTAGTATGTACGATCCTCAAACTGGAACAGCTTTTGTTGGTCCTGCATCAGTGCAAGCTGCACCATCAAACACACTGCCAATGTTGACGCTTGAAGTTGATTCAGATGGATTCGTGTTTATTCTACCACCTAGTTTTAATGCAAATGACAATGGAGTAATTGGATATGGCCGTTTCGCTTGAAAGACGAACTGGAGCTGTTGCATTTCTTTATTGGCTCTGGGAGGGCATCGACAGAACTATCTTTACTGGAATAAAATTTTCATTTCCAGCTAGGTTTGTGAGTCCGTTTGGATTCCTAGGAATGCTTACTTTCATTATATTTGTAATTCTAGGAATTTCTGGTGCGTTGCTTATGTTTTATTATCAACCAATTTTGGATAGGGCTTGGGATAGTGTACAATTCATCAACGATGAAGTTCCATTTGGATTTCATATCAGGAACATTCACTATCACGGTTCAAACGCTATGGTTCTCATGGCCGTTCTACACATGTATTACCAATATTTCAGTGGAAGATACAAAATTAGAAACGAAGTTTTGTGGATGACCGGTGTTATCTTAGGAGTTGTAACTATTCTTGAAGCATTTACAGGATATGATGTTATATTTAGTGAAAGAGCAGAACTTGCCATCAGTATAGCCGCCTCGCTGACTACCTCGATTCCGGTTGTGGGACCGACGATTCGTGATGCGGCGCTTGGTAGTGGGTTCTCAGATTTTGTTCTAAGATTCTATGCTCAACATGTGTTCCTCTTACCTATAGTGATGCTTGGATTAATGGCAGTGCACTTCCCAAGATTCTTGGTATTTGATGTACCTATGGTCATGGCCATAGGCGGTGCCATCTTGATCACCGGTGGTGTGTTCCCAATTGACTTGGGATTCAAGTTTGAGCCGACTGTACCGCCTGGAGTTACGGTTCCTGAATGGTACCTAACAGGAATATATGCATTCATGAGGACTCAATATGACAAGTTTGTAACTGGATTGTTATGGCCGTTGTTATTCATCATATCGTTTGTACTTATTCCGTTTATTGACAGATACAAGAAATTCTCTTGGAGGGATAGACCAATTATAACAGCATTCGGAATTACCAGCCTTGCGCAAATCATGGTTACGACTTATTGGGGATTCTATATCTCTCCTGATATTTCAGTACCATTAGTTGAACGTCTTGTAATTGACCCAATATTCTTCTATTCTGTTATGATATTGCTGGTTCCACTCGGATTTGGATTTACGTACATGATGATAAAATTGGCAAATGAAGCAGAAAGAAAATCAAAACTTGCCAAAAATTCAGGTCCAAAGAAAGTTGCAACTATCAGTTTGTCTGAGAAATGGATCAATTGGGTATTGGTAGCATTACTCGCATTCCAAGTATTCTTGAATATAGCAGCCTACAATGCAGCGCTTACAGGAATGAAGAATGTTTCGCTATTCATTATTGGAATAATCTTGCTTGTGTTTGCAGCATTCTTCCATGTTTACAGATATTCTATGAGCGAAGAAAAGAATGCTCCTCCACCTCCACCAGTACCTGTACAAGAAGAAAAACCAAAACTTGCAGAGCCTGAAACTAGTCCTGAATCTAGCAAGCTTCCTGAAGGGGATTCTTCTTCAAACAAACCTGCACCTGAAACAAAAGAACTTTCTCCAGAAGTCCCAGTTCCAAAGACTCAAGCTGATTTAGGAGTAGGTGCAAGTGACAATACAAATCTTGGCTCTTCTGATCTTAGCAAACCATAATCTCAAAAAAACCTAAACAAGCTTTATAAGAACTTGCGGGACAAAAAAAAATATGAGTGCCCCTACATCTAGTCATGCATATGGCATAGGTGTTATAGCAGTGATAGTTGGCATGTCTGCTGTCATGGTTTTTTACACTTCATTTTATCTTCCAGAATCATTGGCCAAACCATCCGTATCTGATCATATATTGCATCCCGAGAAAGATTTCATTATAGAAATTGTCCCTGGTTCAGTAATTGAAGGAAATGACAATTATGTTCCAAACAAACCTACTGTCTATCTTACAATTGACAATAACGTGATTTGGAAAAATTTGGATGACACTGCACATACTGTAACTCCTGATCATAGACATGCAGATGGATATAGTGGAGACTTCGGTTCTACTGGCGTTCTCAAACCTGGTGATGAATACCAGTTTTTGTTTACTGAACCCCAAGAGGTCCATTATCATTGTCAACCTCATCCTTGGATGACTGGCACTGTTATTGTAGAAAAGAGTAGATTCTAGACAGAATATTTTGCAAAAATAATCTGACTCTCAATTTCTTTATGTTGTTCAATAATTGAGGCTCTAAATTTTACCTCATGTTCCATAGCTGGCTCAAATTTAATCAATGCCGTAAACTCTGCTTTGTTATCTGGCATGCTGTCCTTGTTGATAAATAATCTTGATACATTTTGAGATATTTTTTTCCCATTGTATGACCTGTATGTTATGTGCTCATTTGAATCCAAAATTTGTGTATTTATTACCACTCCATCATACCTTCCTGGATAAGAAACTACAATATTTCCAATAATTTCGGAATTTGGATGTATATCAGTTGAATTGAGTTTGAATTCTATATCCTTCATGAAAATTTCACTTCTAAATCAGAATAAATAATTTTGTTAAACGGGCCCAAAGGGAGTAAGCCACCAAATTAGTCTTAATTTTGGTTCCACTATTTAAGTAAGATTCACTTTGTTCAGATTTGTAGTAGAATTCTTAATTATCGGCTAGATCTTGTTAAGTGTAGGGGATTTGAACACAACTGTTCAGCTTCATTTCTAATATGTCTATAATTTAGTATTTTTATCAATATGGGATAATTGGATTAGATGTGACAACGTCCCCATCTTTTCTCTCATTATTAAACGTCTTAGGGAACTTATGGTAACGTTAGATGCAGTCAGCGGAGGTAGAACTCTACCGTTCGGTGCTCTCATCACTTAATAATTATGTATTTCCCGAGTTCAACATAAAAAAAATGTAAAAAATAGTTATAGTATTACAAGTGAGATTTGTAACAATAATTTCTACTAGTTCATTTTATACAATTATTCTGACTTATATGATTAGGGCGTTGAAAAAATATTTGAATCCGGACTTGGTTTTGGAGTATATATTGAGCCGTCTTTCTATAGTTTCTCCGGCATAGTTCTTATGACATTATTATTACACAGACACCATTATTTTTTTAACTTATGAAGATCTCACAATTAAAACATATTTTATGGTCGTATCATGTCTACTGTCCTTATCAAATTTTGGTTCCACTATTTTGTATTTAGTACAATTTTTCTTACAAACCATGAATTGATTTCTTTTTATCACTGTTAAAATAATAAATTTAAATTTAGAACTTATGAATCCTATTTTGAATTCAATTTTGGCAAATAGAAAAAACAGTATGCAGAGTTAAATTTTTCAATATTAGTCCATAAGGTTTCAAATAAAACTCTAATCAAATTTTTAATTAGCGATTACAATCACAAGATGAAATCTTCATTATATTATTTTCTATAAGCCATTGGATTCCTTGAACAAATGTTTTATCATCAATTTGTTCATCTGCCCACCATTCCGCATTTTGTTTTATCCACGGAGGAATATCTAGTGATTCAGATGTTGAACCAATATTTGATCTTGCTTCCATAGTTAATGGCGATTGTTCTAGATCAATATTTAACCACATTCCATTATTGGATAAAGTTGTACCAGTAGTTCTTAATACATGTGACAAAGTTACAGATTCAGAAGAACCAAAGATTATTTCTTCATCATCATAGAATTGAGAATCAAGCTCTGCTAGTTCCTCAAAAAAATCATAGTTTGGGAAAGACACATTTGTTTTATCTAGTAATATATTACCAATCAGAATTTCAGAATCAGGTAGGCATTTCTTTCCTATGTTGGCACATTCTTGAGTGAAATTTTGAAGATCAGAGATAGTCAAGGGAGGAAAAATACCATTTTTACCTACCAAAGGCCTGGGATTTCCTGCCATATCATAATATTCAGATATTGTTACTATTGATTCATCTATAGAGCTTTTTGCATCCATAACTGATTGTTTTGCTTTTAAGAATGAAGCATAAAATTCGGGTTCAGCATCTATCATTTCTTGTGTAAATTCAACTTCTTCTAAGTCTTGAATGGATTTATCCAAATTTGAAGATATGATTTTTAGATCATCTAAAGTTGATTTTGGAAGAAAATTAGTCTCCATTGCATTTGCAGCTTGTACATGTAACTTTGGAATTGTTTGGAGAGATGCATTCATGTCGCTGACTGCTTGTAAAACTTCTGAATGCCTACCTTCTGTTGAAACTGCCGCTCCTCTATATGAATTAACAAAAAATGCAATTCCTTCTGACATGTAATTCCAAGCGACAACACCCGATTCCGAAGACATGAATTCTTCTTTGGTATATTTTTCGCCTGTTTCCGCTAATAATAGTTCTGGGATTATCAAATCAATTTCATCTTGAGTAATTGAAGAATATTTGGGAGCAATGGTTAAATTAGAAACTACAGGACATACAGGATCCCAACATAGATGTGCAGAACCCCATCCTAGTTGATATATTCCTGTACCTAGTGCAAATCCTGCGGCAGCTGCTGCAGCTGCGGCAGCTGCTACAAGTGCAGCATTAAGAGCTGCTTCAGCTGCAACAACTGCGGCTTGAGCAACTTGTACTGCAGCATATGCAGCTGCATATTGAGCAGCAGTTGCAGTTGAACTAGCTGTAACAGCTGCAAGCGTTGCTTGTGCAGCTTTTAAACTGGCTAAGGCACCAGCTAGGACCTTAGCGGCAGCGACAACAGCATCTTTTGTGTGTTTCACGTACCCATCTTTAACCCATGCAGTATGATCTTTAGCTTTTTGCCAACCTGTGGATGAATATGCAGGAGTGACACTAATTTGAGATATCAATATAACGGCTAGTAATATAGCAAAAAATTTCATATATATCATGATAAAGGGTAAAAAAATCAAATAATTAAGTGTTTTTTATTAAAATAAAGTAATTTAAAAAATATTTTTTGGAAAATTTTTGGTAAAAAAAATTCTAAAAAAATATCAGACACGTTGAAATAAAATGGAAAAGACCATCATCATGATTATTCAAATATAGAAAAAAGATATTTGTCTTTAAAATACTGAATTTTTACTTGTGTAATTGGACATACTACAATATTGGAAAATGTAAATTAAAAAATACACCAGGAATTAATTTTATGAATGATTCTGTGTTGTATGCCGTTACCGGGATTAGAACGCAAGCGTTCAGTTCTCTAAACTTATTACTATATCTTGTAATTTTCTTGGATTCAATGCATATTGTGGCCCATAAGAAGTTGGATGCATCAAGACTAGATTTTGCTTTACAAGTTTCTTTAGTTGTTTATCTACATCACCTTTGACGTGAGAAGGAAACCCAGTCTTGAGATTCTGTAACGAAATATGTTTTGCACCAATCCTATGATCTAAAAACATCTTTTTTAGAATTTGTTTTGATACTAAGTCCAAACTAGTAATATTT
Source organism: Candidatus Nitrosopumilus sp. (assembly GCF_965223225.1). GTDB lineage: Archaea > Thermoproteota > Nitrososphaeria > Nitrososphaerales > Nitrosopumilaceae > Nitrosopumilus. Next base: position 1,439,749 of record NZ_CBDCVU010000004.1, on the reverse strand, counting down.
AGAATTACAAGTTATTTAACTAATATATAATATTTTATATAATATCATATATAGTTTTAAATAATTGTTTTAGATATTATATGATAAGATGGCATCATTACAACAAAAAGAAATTGCAGACACTAAATCCAAAAAGAAAGCACTAGAGTTGGGACCATTAGAGTCAGTGTTTCCGTGCAGTACATCCAAAATATTAGATTTTATGATTACATTTTCTGATTGGGATTACTCCATTACAGATATTGGAAAAAATTCAGGGTTATCATTTAAGACTGGGTTTGATGAGGTAAAAAAACTAGAATCTCAAGGAATTCTAGTCAAAAATCGGGTTGTAGGTAAGGCAATATTGTATAAACTCAATGTAAAATCAAAACATGTTCAAGATATTATGAAACTGGCGTGGAATATTGCAAAGAACAGAGCAAATATTGAGGAAAAATCAAGCACAACAAAAAAGAAATCAGGAGGCAAGAAATGAATCCTAGTCTTTTTAAATTATTGGAGGTTATTTAGATATGAGTAATACTATGACTCAAAACCCATACGTAACTAGATTTGAAAAAATACTAAAGTAAATTAAAAAATGATATTAAAAACAATATGATATTCTTTTTAAAGATGTAATACATTGTATATGCTTGATTAAAATTAAAAATGACAGGTTCGTTTTAACTGTCAGTTTTGTAATTTTGTTCACAATAGTGTTTCTCCCACTGTTTCCATTGGAACAAGCATATGCAGCACCAATCACTTACATAATTGATTCTACTGGAGGCAACTGTGCTGATCCTGTAAAGATTGGAGGAACTTGGAATCAAAACACTCTAACTTGTACTTTAACGTCAAACAAGACTGTAAATAATCTTACAATTGAATCAGGAGGAACACTTGATATTACAAATGGTGTAACTTTTACTATTACTGGAACTTTAACGAATAATGGAATTATAGAAAACAAGGGAACACTTGACAATGACGGAATTATAGAAAACAAGGGTTCTATTACAAATGAAGGCAGTATTGATAATAGATCTCACAACATCATAAACAACGGTACAATTGAATACAATGATAATGGTAATACAATAGTTTATGGTACTAGTACATCAAGCAACAACCAAGGTAATATAACAAATCACGGTACAATCACACTAAATCATGGCTATTTTACTAATATTGATGGAAATATAGAAAATCACGGTACTGTGAATGTGCAAGGAGATAGTCACATTCAATCTTCTGGCAACAATAGCATTATCAATAATTATGATATTTTTTTCATTGGCAACAATGCTAGGGCAGACGGAGATGGAGAATTTAACAATGATGGAGGAAAGATAATTAATAATGGTATTCTTTCAGTAGTGACTTTAATCAATACCGGTAATATAGAAAACCAAGGTATTTTTGGTTCATATCCAGGTGCCAATATGGAAAATAATGGTACCATTGTCAATGATTTTATTTTTCGCATTAATGGTATCTTAACTAATGAAAGTTCCGTTATCAATAATGATAAAATCGAAATCAAAGAAACTGGAACAATAGAAAATAACAGTTCGATAGAAAATAACGGAATCATACAAAATGATGGTTCTATCAAGCAAACCTGTGATAGTCAAATAATTGGCTTAGGATCCATCGATGGCAATCCAATCGAAAATGGTTGTCCAAATGGGTCTCCAGAAATTACTGTACAGAACAATATAATCAAAAAAATTCCCAGTAATGAAAACAGAACAACAGTTACATTTGCCGTAACTGCAACAGATAATGAAGACGGTAATGTACCAGTAACGTGTACTCCACCATCAGGTTCTTTCTTTAATGTAGATACAACAACTGTAACATGTACTGCCACTGATTCATCAAATAATACGTCCTTCGAATCATTTACCGTAACCATTACAAACCAAGATGCTACTGTGCCTCCACCACCAGACAGAAATAAGTATGGATTTACAGGTGAACAACAAACAACTGAGCCACCAGTAATACAATGTGGAATCAATCAGATTTTAATTGATGGAAAATGCATTACATCTGAAATAAAAATTGGAGAATTTGATGTAAATGTTGACAACTCAGATGAAAACATACGACTAAGAATCACTGGCAATATTGATAGTTATGAAGTAAAAAGTAGCAGAGAGTTTCAATTTTCTATCGTTGATTCTAATGGTTTGAAAATGTCAGATGCCCAGATAGACAAAAAAGTTTCAGTTGATTCATTTGGGATACTTGGAGGATTCATTAATTTGAAAGAAGAATGGAAATCTGGCACATATGAAATTTATGGCATGTATGATGGAAAGGATTTGGGCTCGGATACATTTACAATAATTACTATAGATGTTCCTCCTGTGTCCAAAGATGATGACGGTGATGGAATACCTAATGACATAGATGTATGTCCACAAGAACCTGAGGATCTTGATGGAGTTGAAGATAAAGATGGATGTCCAGACACTTTGCCACAAAGTAATATCTTTTTAGATATTAATCCAAGTTCTGCGATTATATTTGCTGGTGAACCTTATATCACAACGTTTAATGTGGATATGTCAGGAATTACCTCTCAAAACATATCATTATCTTGCAACTTAAAGCCCTCTCCTACTACAGTCTCAATCAATAGTGAAAAAATTTCCTGCACTCTCAATCCTGATTCCTTTCGTTTAGATGCAGATTCTCCTCCAAAAACTATAACACTTGTGTTGACTTCTGAGCGTGAAGTTGTACCAGACACATATGACTACCGAATAGTTGCCAAAAGTAATATTGGAAATGTTAATTATGCTTCTTTTTCTATTTTAGTCAAGGACATTCCGCCAAAAATAACCATCAAGGCACCAAGCGAAGAAAACATTGATACGGAAATTGAATTTGAAGCGCAGATGGATGATCCTTCTGGACTAATTGAAAAACTAGAGTGGGATTTTGGTGATAATACCCCTAAAAAAATAGGTCCGGTTGTAACTCACCAGTACAGTGGGGATTCAATTAGTGACGAGAAAATATTTACCGTAAGATTAACTCCTTTTTCTGATGGTGGTGATGAGCTTGAAAGCATATCTCACCAAATCACTATCGCAAAACCAGAATTGTTTGACCCGACAATTCTCGCAATAATAGGAACTATAGGAGGAATAATCATAGGTATTGCCAAACTGTTTGTTAACAAACAAAAGTCTTCAAATAAACCAAAACGATTTACTAATTTATGATATGTAAAGATACTTAATTCCACCGTTTAGTACCGTTACCGGGATTTGAACGCAAGTGTTCGGTACCCTATAAATCTGATAACATTTTTCATCTTTTCTTGCAAAGACGATTGCAAATGCATGAGTTTTCATAGGAGTGGGTCCGATGTGACTGACTACCTAAATTGGTATTAATTTTGGGTCCACTATTTAACTAAATTTCATTTTGTTAAAATTTGATAGAAGAAAAAGAATCTTCAAATCTTTCTAATTTTTTATCAATTCTTCAAATGTATAATATTTCAGTAAGATCTATAAGGTAAACTCCTTGTGTGTTTGTGAATGTCTGATTATACTTCTAAATGGTGGCAAGGAATAGAAGAATTGGAAAAGGACATTGAATGTGAGATTTCTAATCAAGTTTCTGAAATGAAATAACAAAATTACCCAAAGTATTTTTAAGGAGATCAACTAATTATTAGGTAAGCGTTGTGACCTATGGTCACAATGAAAAGATGATGCGGAGATTCTCCCCTAGCCTTTTCGCTTATGGAAATATCTTCAAACCATAGCCTACTTCAATCTGTCCTTGATAGCATACCATTGATGTTCATTCACAGTTAGAGAAGACAAAACAAAATTCTCTGGATCATCAAAACTTGGTCTTGCTGATGAATCAAGATATGATAAATACATGTATGAATGATATTGAATTAAAAGTATTTAGAATTTCCTGAGTTGGTCGTGAGTTAAAACAATACGCTCTAGCAGTAGCATATTTTGATGAAATTGTTTTCCAGTATTTTTCAAAAAGTCGCTAGTTGTGATGTTCTCGAATTGTTCTAAGAATCACTCCAAGGAATTCTTTTTTTGATGCAATCTGTACAACTGGATACTGAAAATGACATTGACATTCTCCCATACTACCACACTTGACTGACATTACAAAAAACGTTCTAACGTATCTTAGTCTTTCAATGTCTTTATGCATATTGAATTTATCTATTCCTGCCAAATGCAGTAATCCGATTTCAGACAAGTAGGATATTTTTCGATATACTGTAGCATCTGAAAATGGCAATTTTTTACATATATCCTTTGAGGATATTGGTTTTTGTGCAATGTCTAGAATTTGGTTTGCCTTTACATCTGTCATGCATTCTAGAAATTTTTTTGCAATAGGTTCTTGGCAATCAAGAAAGACATCTACACACTTGCCATCTTGGGCAACATGATTTATCATCATAGAACATCTACCTAAAGAAATTTCCTTTTCTGATTGATAGTGTTTTGCCCACAAAAAGAACATGTCTTGTAATCATAAAGTTTTATAGATTTTACAAAAATCCTCAAGATATGAATACGAAATATTTTTTTGTTTTTCATAAATAAAAAACTCACAAATAGAATAAAACAAGCATGCTAACGATGCTAGGAAATCCTAACAACGTTAGCATGATACTTAAATACACTATGATGTTATGCGTAATTCCTATAAATTTTGAATTTAAAAAAATGGCAATGGTGGTTGGAGATAATACTGCAACAGCTGCAGTTCAGTTTAATCTAAGAATTAAACCGGATACATTGGAAATTTTACAGCATGTTGCAAAGGGATTAAATCTGACTCCTAGTAGTTTGGGAGCAAAAATAATCACTGATTACCTGGAATTTTATTATTACAAAATACAAAGAGGAGACATCATACTATCGCCATCGATTCTAAAGGCTGTGTTTAAGGCAATAGATCCAAAAAAAATTGATCAAATCTCACATATCACTGCAAAACATATACTCTCTGAGATAAAATCTCAGGAAGGAAAAACAACCTACGATGTATTGGTGGGGCATTTTCTGAAATGGAATCATGGAAATCACATCGTATTTAACAAAATTTCACAAAAGGATTCTGATCTGTTTGTCTCAAAGCATTCAATCTGCAGAAATTGGTCTGAGATTCAGTGCAAGACGTATGCCAGTGTCTTTGAAATGGTAGGGCAAACCATTGTCAGTAAGGATTATGATTCTGATGACTCGTATTCACTAGAAGTTGCAAAGCCAGATCAAATTGTGTGATCAGACTAGATTCTCTTTACTTGTTGCAATATCATCAGTCGTTTTCTTGCATTGGTTCCCTTTGGTTTTGTTCTAAGTGGAGATCCGCAACATGGACAGTATTTGCCTTCCCAGTTAATGAAAATCCCACATGTTGAACATCGTTTCTGACCTGCGTCATATCTGCCATATGTGCGAGGTTTTTTTGCCTTGTATCTCTGACAGGTTCCTCTACAGGCCATTATTTTTACAGGAAAAATCTTGTGTTATAAATTTTAAAATTTATTCAAGTCAGATCTATAATTTCACGTAATTGTTTTTTCGTTGATTAATGGAAAAATGAATTAAAAAACTTGAGTTTATCTAGCAAAAATTATGATACACCGGATATTTAGCATTCTGTTTTTTGTTTTAGTTTATGGCAACAACAAAAAAGAAGAAACGTGCTGCTACTTCCAAACGAAAAACTATAAGTTCAAAACCCAAAAAGAAAACTGCTTCTGTCAAAAGATCAAAGCCAGCAAGCAAGGCAAAACGTCGAGCAACTCTGGTGGCAAACAAGAGAAAGAGAGAACTTGAAAAAGCAAACAACAAGATCAAGAGTTTGAAAAAGGCACTAAAAATTGCAGAAAAATCTGCAAAGAAAAAGAAGACAACTTGGCAACAAGCCGTAAAACGAGTATCTCAGACTCAGTAAGGGAGGAGTATCAAACAGTCATTTTTTATTTTTTTAAGTCTAGATGATAATCTTTTTTTTGATATTCATTTTGCAAACAAACTAACAGATCAAAATTAAATTTTAGACACTTTATGATAATGATATTTTACCAGTTTCTTTTTTCTTTTTTGTCAACTATGAAATACCAAGATTGTTTAACAAAAATCAAACATTTTGAGAACAAGTGGCAAAAAGACGTTACAAACCTCCAATATCCTATCGTTTGCGAGAAATTCCAACAAAACAGGTCAAGGTTTGGAAGGATGCGCAGGCAAGAAAGCTAGACAGAGAGGGAATAACAGAGCTTGCAAAATCAATCAGAAATGAAGGTCTGCAGAATCCGCCAATGGTGCAAAAAGAGTCAAAGAATTCATACCTTTTGATGTCAGGCCAGAGAAGGCTTGCTGCCCTCAAAAGAATAGGTGCAAAAAAGATACCCGTGTTGCTGCTCACTCAAAATACAAAATATGACCTGGAAAATGCAAAGGCAGCATCTGTAATTGAAAACCTGCACAGAAACAAGATGAATACCAAAGATATGACTCAAGCGTGCGTCTTTTTGGCAGAATCAGTCGGTAAGGCAAAGGCAGCCCAATCATTAGGAATATCACAGCAAACCCTCAGAAAATACCTTGGATTTGCAGCAGTTCCAGACAGACTAAAACAATACGTCCCAAAGGAACTATCACGTGATGATATTACTAAACTATATCAGATAATTCCTAGTCTCTCAAAAGCTGCAAGAATTGCAGAGAAGATAATTCCACTAGACCAGAAGCTTCGTAAGAAATATCTTCAAATTTTAACAAAAAGTCCAAAGTCCTCTCATCTTAAGATCCTCAAGAAAGCAAAGGCAGGATTGCTCCAACAAAAAGTCACTGTAGAATTAAACAAGACCAATGCTAAAAAACTGCAAAGAATGGCTGCCAGAAATGACATCGAGATAGCAGAGATGGCAGACAGAATAATGTCAGATTATCTTAAGAAAAGAAGATGATGACAATAGATGAATCCAAGCTAAATTCTTTTGATACTGTTTTCATTTCTGCGCTTTGATGAACTAACCTTTAGTAAATATCTGCAACACGGACAACGATTTGACTCAATCTTCATAAACAACGCGCAATAAGAGCAGTACTTTTGTCCTGCCTCATACCTTGATACTCCTGGTGGTTTTCCTGCTCTGTACCTTTGACAAATGTCGGTGCACTTCATCTTCTAATGAAGTTAGTTTTTTGGATAATTAATTTCAATGATACAAATTGATTTGACTCTGATCGAGATAAAATTAAATTCAAAAGTTCTAATCTCCAATTTGGAATGATATTTTATGATAGGAATGTGTTCAGTATGTTACTCTTCTGGAGTGTCAGTTGTTTTAGATGAGGACCAATTTCAGACAATTTGCGACAAGTGCAGAAAGTAGATTTTACATTTTCTAAAATAATTATACTTTTTCAATAATTAATTTTTTACCTGAGATCTTAATTGAAAGTATGTCATCAACTCTGAATGGAAATGCAGAATCACTATGAATTTCCTTAGGAATGTAAATGGTGTGTCTGTGTTTTGACACTTGTATTTTTGTGGTAGATTCAATCATTTTATTTCTTGTATAATTTATGACCTTATAAAGTATGCACAAATGTCTACACAATATTTATATTGTGTATATACCTTAGTATACACATGTCAAAACAAGTGTTTGAAATTAGAGAAACATCACATGAGCAGTCAAAAATACAAGGACATTACAGTATCCAAGATTTGATAGAATCAAATGTTAATGTTGGAAAATATGGATACAAATACATCAAGATTCAAAACTGTGAATCAAAATTGTCAGAGGAATTTATCTATCTTGGATTCACAAAGGCTGGAAATCCAAAATTTGGTCAGATAATTTCATTTGATTCTGGAATAGTCAGAGTTCAGAAAAGAATAGGAAAATTTGATGGAAAGCATTTGTCATGGATGGGCAGATTGTATCTAAAATCAATTGAGGAGATGAGAGGAGAATATTACATACAATGACTCAAAAGTCCTTTTATACAAATGGAGGTTATTGTAATTGAGTAATACAATGCTGTTAGGCCAGAAAAAACAAAAAACAAGAAAAGGTGTCCAGATTCCATTCTTAGAAAAATTATTAGATGAAAACAAAACAAACCTTGAACAAGCAGATTCCCAGTTTGATTCAACTGAAGGAAATCAAAAAGACAGATTACAAGTATTAGAGAAGATTAACAAAGCAAAATTAAACATTGAAGAACTAACAAAAGCAATTGAATATTCTAGAACACATGATTATTTCAGACATCCAAACATTCCACAATCAATTCCTGATGAACATGTATGGAATGATGCATGGTATGACGAGTCAAGAAAAGCTTGGGTTACATTAAATCAATATTTTATGAATTCTACAAATGCATCAGATAGAGAAATTCAACAAAAATACATTTCAGATAATGTCACAAATCCAGGAGTAATAATTGAAGAGGACAGAATTGAATTTAGAATGGGAGTTCCATCGTTTTTGACTAAAGATTCTGAGAATAGGCCCATTTGGTATGCTTGGCCTACATTGTATGACGTAATGTTAACAAAAGAAATGGCTCAGGGAAAAATATTTCCAGATTCACAAGAAAAATCATATCTTTACAGAACAGATTCAGATGCATATATCTCAATTCTTGGGGGATACTTAACAGAAGCTGAATATGAGTTTGCAAAAGAGTTTCACCCCTTCATGGTAAAAGAACCATTAGAAGTAGTAAGAGCAACATCGGGCAGATTATATGATGAGAAAGTTTACAAGAAACAGATTAAACAAATGGAAAAACAAAACAAAGAATGGGAAAAACAACAAAAGAAAAATAAATAATCATTAAATCATCAACACTATATTTCATATTATGAGTAAAATTTTTGATTTTACCATTCTTGTAAAGAAAGAAGATGAAGAAGGTTATTCAGGACAATGTTTAGAAATGCCAAGTGCCATCTCCCAAGCAGAAACAATTGAAGAATTAAAACAAAATATGCAAGAGGCAATCGAGCTTGTCTTACAAGACAACTTGAAGAGGATGGAGATCAACATGACAATTGATGAATTCAAAAAGAGAATAGAAGAAAAAAAGATAATAAAAGTTTCAGTGTAATGAGTAATCTTTTTTATTCAGTTTAACCTAGATCCCGTGTTGCGGTAGAGGTGGGATTTGAACCCACGAATGTCGCACGGGAGCAACACTACCGGTTATCAGTCGGTCGCTTTTGACCAAGCTGAGCCACTCTACCGACATTTCATTACAAAAATTATATTTAATCATGAGGTTCTTTTAAAAAAATAAATCAGAAAATATTTTGATTTTCTCCTCTCATTCTAGCAGCATCTACAATCTGTCCTGCACTTGCTGGATGTTCTCTCATCTGTTCTAGAATTCTTTGATCTACCTGATTTTGTATTTCGGGTTTTAGATTCTCAAAGTTTCTAACGTTGCTTCTTGCTACATCCAAGAATTCCTGTTGCTGTTCTGATGAATTACTCAAATCCACTCCTCTGCTTACGTTCTCAACATTATTCAATGCACCACCAAAGTCAGAAACTTGAGTAGCATTTGGAATGTTATCAGGCATTACAGCAGTTTCTGTCTGAATATTAATTTGAGGCTCCATTGCAGTCATGGAATTTCCAATATCATTTACAGAATGGTTTGCAGTTGTGTGTTGCCCAATCTCAATTCCTTTCTGGGTACCGACACCCTGAATGTCATTTACTATCGGGCGTACTATTTTGTCAGCGTGCATCATATGACCTGCAGACTGTACTGCACCTGCTGCCATTCCAGATCCAGCACCAAACAATCCTGCCTTACCATACGCTTTGAATTTCTCCCCGAAGGATAATGGAGTTTGTTGGATTGGATTATTTCCTGCAAGTCCAGATTGTTGTGGTTGTGGAGATCCACCAAATGCCATTGGTTGATTTCCTGTACCGCCACTGCTCATTGATGTTGCAGCACCACTGGTAAAGGTTCCAATTTGGCCAGATGTTAAACCACCGCCATTGCCACCTCCAAGTGCACCCATCTTGGATGCTCCCATTGCTCCTGCAGCTCCTGCCATTCCCATAGCAGCATTGCTCATCTGATTACTGGCATTGCTCATTCCAGTTAGAGCTCCTTGTCCTGCAGTTCCACCAATTATTGCTGCACCCATTATTGCAGTTGACATCATCTGTCCAACTTGTGTTGTTAATGTTCCAAGTATTGGTGCCAGAATTACAGGAGCAAATACTGCCAAGAATCCAACTGCCAAAGATGCAAACCAATCCTGCATTCCAGGTAGAACGGTACTATCCAAGTAAGCCATACCGGTTGTAAGTATTAGAGCAGAAAATATTGGCGCCAATGACAGACCAACCAAATTATTTACAACCAAATCCTTGAGTTTCCTAAACAACGGAATCAGTCCCAATACCAGTATCAATGGAATTGACATTGCAAATACCATTGTCAGCATTATTCTAATTGTACTAATTATGAAAGCCATTGCAGTCATGAACATCACTGCAAATCCCTTGAACAGTGCCAGGATTACATCCTTCATAATTCCTTGAGCAAATGCGCCAGGATCAACAAACGCGTTAGTCCATTCTGCAGGATCAAAGGCTCCTGGTGGAATTATTCCCCCCATGCTATTCCATAGATTGGCAGTCCTAGTTGCTGCATCCACACCGCCACTGTTAAAGTCGATTAGAGCCATTGCAGTACTCTCTATTGTTATTGCCCACAAATCCCACAAAAATGGAAATACAGCAAAAAATGGAATAAACAAGATTACTTTGCGCAACAGACGCCATGCAGTTCCCGGATTGACCCACTTTATCTGCTCTAGCAGTAATACCAAAACTGACAAGATTCCAATTACTATTAAAATAATAAACGAAAACACAAACAAACCAAAGTACAGTTCAGTTCTCTCATTTGATGCAGGGTTTCCATCTCCATCCAAGATCAGGTCTCCTGTCACATCATCATAGTCAAAGAACCGTGGCATCTCAGTTACCAGTTGCGGTATTAATGGACCGCCTACTGCAACTACTATCTGTGTAAGTACTATGATTGCTGTAAATATAATTAATCCGATTGCCAGCATCAGAGGTATAGTAAAGACAAAACCTTCATGCGATGATGATCTAAGATTTAGTTTCACAGAAAAACATGAATCATTTGCTTAAAAGGAGATCTAACTATCTTAATTTTTACAATTATCCATACATTGGAGACGAAGCATCTCCAAACCTTTGCCCAATGTTTTCATCATCTGGAACCAATTTCTGCATAAATGACCACAACATGAAAAGAACGGCGAATTTTATTTTCTGTATCATACTCATGAATATGCTGCGGGTCATATCATCTACATACACATTAGTTTTGATTTCTATTTCTTCTGGGCTTTTTTTATTTGGCAGTACTGTATGATCCACTTCAAATTTTAGCAATTCCCTTTGCAACCAACTCACAAATTTTAAACTCTCTTTTTCACCTAAATTTTTTAGTCCTTCTTTGATTTCTGTTGGAAACGTAGTTCTTACAGCAATCTGGATATATGGTGCTTCTTTTGGCTTTCCTATTTGAATCGGGATACCTAAAGAATATGGATTTACTAGAACCAAATGAAAATCTGTTTTGTCTGTGGTAAGATCTTCCACCTCAAATCTTTCTTCATTTAACCAATCCAGTATTTTGTTTAGTAATACTGATGGTGGTTTCACATTTCTTATAGTTGGAATATCTTTTTAATTATTCCTAATATCCAAAGAATTCTTTTCTTTGGATGGGAATATTTTTAATATGATAAAAAAGTAAAATCAGTATGGATTATGACCCAGATATGGACCAACCAGAATTAAATGGATTTGCCGAAGATGAACAAGAATTGATCAAAGCCATTGATAAAATAATGATTGAAAAACAACCTCATTTTGATAAACTAGCCAAACTTTAATTTTCTGTTTTTAATTCTACTATCTTTAAACACAAGAATTTTCTTAATTTTGGAAATATTGTATGTTTCTGCCCATCCATTGTATGAAGAGGACTAATTTCTAATTCTAACTGAATCAATGCATTGCTTTCTTCTTCTGTTCGTATTGGTAATTCATATCCATTGTTACGTAAAAAATAATCAGTTATTGCATCTGCAGTAGCTTTGTTTCCATTTTTGAACGGTTGTTCGTAAATAATTCCTCCTAAAAGATAACTTGCCTTTTCTATAATCCTAGCTTTTTTGTTCTCTATGTCATTATGAGAATTAACATCATTGAAAATTAATTCTAAAAGATCTTTATCATCAACTCCGTGTTCTTCTCCCCTATGTTTACAAATATGTTCATTGACTTTGACTATATTCTGAATTGCTTTTTTTGAAAATACTTCGTTCATCATACAATTTCTTTCTACTGTGATTTATTGATTAATCTTATTTCTATATGATGAGCTAGTAACCAAGATGGTTTTAACAATAATCAAATTTATTGTTGGTTTTAGTTCGTTGATCTTTTGAAGTCATTGATTTTATTCTGTAGTTGGTGTGGTATCAAACATCTCTCTTTCTTCTTCTGTTGGCTCAAACTTTGTCACCACCTTGTAGTCATCAGCCAAAAATAACGCCTGTCCTGCAGAGAATTTGGTAAGATAGTCTCTCTCATGCTCTGATAGTTTCAGAACATCTCGAGCATCATCAGCTGCCTGCTCGTTCAAACCAAGCATGATTTTTGTTGCCATATTGTCTATGATTTTACCAATTCCGCCTGAATCAGCTGCAATGTCATCCACTCTTTGGGATACGAAAACAAACATGATGTTCATCTTTCTTCCCATACGAACTATCATGTCAATGTACTTTGCAGTACGTGGCATCTTGAACATTCTCCATGCCTCATCAATTACGATAATCTTTCTAGTCTTTACCGGCAGATTATTGCAGATCTTGTAGATTTTGTTCAGTAACAACACAAGTATCATGGCTTCAGATTCTGAAGCAGTACTGCCTTTGCCCATAGAAAGAATTAATTTTTTCTGGGTTGTTATCTTTGGAGACCCGGACATTATCTTTGATAGTGGCCCGTCTATCAGATGCTCAAGATATGACTTGTCATCATCATCCAATAAATCATAGAATTCCCCCAAACTTTTTGCCTTGTCTGAATATTTCTGGAACTGAAACTTTGTCTTGTCAGGTGCATGTGTAATTTCACCTAGTATGTCAGCTGCATCAACTGGTTTTAGAATCTGGAACGGATCCAAACCCAATTCATCCTCACCTGTAATGTCAAGCTTTTCCATCTTTAGAAATTCTGCAATGGAACCATATTCATCTGTCGGATCGACAATATAGATATGAGAGTCTGGATATTTCTGTGATAATCTGTAGATTAGAATTTTTGTAGTGTATGACTTTCCACTACCTGATGTTCCAATGATTCCAACGTTTAGGTTAGTTCTCTTTAGAATATCAAAAATAACTGGACCCTTTGTTATGATGTTTCTGCCAACTGGAATTCCGTTTGGCAATTCCAGCATGTCAGCTGATGCAAAAGCATACAAAATACTACAACTACCTAAATCAAAGGTTAGTTTCTGCCCAAACCCTTCAAAGAATACTTGGGCCTGTTGTGCTGCCAACAGATGAAAAGATCCTTTTTGCTGTCTTGTCTTTTCGATAAACTTTCTCTCTTCTGATTTTAGCTGTGATTTGTCTCCAGTCATTACAGTACAGTTTACAATAATTTCGTACAGTTTTGTCTCACCCCTGTTAAGCAGATTTCTTGTGTTGATTGCCTTGTCTCTCAACTCTTTTGACTGTGTGCTGATTTTGGCAATGTCTGTGAGCTCATCTCTTTTTTCTCAACTAATTTTTTTTCTTCTTTGATGAAAGCAGCAATAATGTTTGTTGCAAGGTCTGGGTCTTTTTTTGCCAATGAAACAAAAAATTTCGATAATTCTTCTGGATTTCTATTTTTTGGTGTGATTTCTAAAGAATCTAAATACACTTGGTTTGGAACTAATTTCAAAAAAGAGTATAATGCATTTTTATATTTTCTTACAGTTTGTGGACTTCTTATTCCATCCAAGAATTGTTGGTAAGGTTCATTACGTAAATTAATTTTGTCAAGTGATATTTCCATGGTATAATATACGGGTGGGCCGTAAATAAGTACTAATTTGGGTACCGGGCCCAAAGGGCTTCGATCCCTTGACCATTGGATTAGAAGTCCAACACTCTATCCATGCTGAGCTATGGGCCCAAAAACCTAGCAAATAATTACCATTTTAAGGGTTTACAGCCATTTTTTTTGATAGTTCTCTCTTTCCATTTTAAAGAGGAATTGCTGGGCATATCCAGCAAAAGGTCCAAAATGATTTCTAATTTTTTCATGTAGTATGGAATATTGTTTTTCTGTTATTGTTTTTGTTTTTATTTCAAATTTATTACGGTAATATTTTTGCAAAATTCTAATCATCCATCTGTCAATTGGAAATGCTTCTAACTTGTTTAGTGAAAATAATAATATACAATCCGCTACTTTGTTACCTATTCCAGAAATCAAACAAATCTCTTTTTTTGCATCTTGATAATTGATTTTTTTGAGATTTTCAAAATTTATCTCTCCTGAATAGATTTTTTCTGCTGCATCTTTGATGAACTTTGCACGATAACCCACTCCACATTTTTGAATTTCACCTAATGATGCATTGAGAATCTGCTCTGGAGTTGGAAATAAAAAAAATTCTTCCTTTTCAAATTCGACTTTACTGCCAAATTTCTTTGATATATTTTCTAAATTCAACTTGATCTTTTGTATGTTGGAATTTGAAGACACAATAAAAGAAATCGTGCATTGAAACGGATCTTGTTCAAGTATTCTAAGTCCTTGGAATTGATTTATTGCTTTTTTTGTTGTCTTGTCCCTGGAAATTGATTTTAGAATCTTGTCTAGATTGTCTTTTTTTCTAAAAAAGTCTGTATTGGTATTGGAATCATATAATTTTATTTTTCCAGAATTGTTGACTCTGAGTATGTTTTGGCCATTTATCCCATACCAGTATTGCCTTTTTTTCCTCCAAAGGAAAACTTGGCCGCTGTTGATTGAATTTTCAACATCAACTATTTCATTGATGCTCATTTTAGATTGTAATTGTTTCATTAACTTTTGGTGCATATGCATCTAGCCCAAATCTTTCATGAATTTCATTGGCAAAAGTGTTACAAGATTCTGAATCCCCATGAACCGTTAGCACCCTTGGATTTCCTTCGATTCTTTTTATCATTTCAAATAATTCGCTTCTATCTGCATGTCCTGAGAACTCAAACTGTTTAACTTCGGCCCTTACATTCATCTCCTTTCCTCTGGTTGACACTTTTCCTGTATCCAACAACTTTCGTCCAGGAGTCCCTTCTCCCTGATATGATACTAGTGCAATTCCGTTTTTATCATCAAAAGCTAACTGTTGCAAATAGTATACTGCGTTACCTCCAACTAACATTCCAGCTGGTGAGATTACTACGCATGGCTCTTCCATTGCCCGTTTTCGTTCACTATGTTCCCTAACTGCAATTGCGTCATTTATTGCATCTGCAAAGACTTTTGGATCTCTTAGATATTCTGGATGTCTAAACATAATATCATTTACTTTGAGTGCCATTCCATCCATGATAATCCTGTGTTTGAAATTTGCATCTTTTAAAATACAAGCCATTTCTTGTGACCTCTCAACTGAAAATGATGGAATGAATAATGTCCCTTTTCTGTCCATTACTTCATTTGCAAACTCGATTAACTCCTTTTCTGATTCTTTTCTTGGTTTCTGCTCAGTTTGAGAATATGTGCTCTCTGTAATGAGTAAGTCAATTTCCCCAACGTCAAAATCTGCTTCACGGAGCATTCTAGATCCATTTGTTTTGATATCACCTGTGTAAAACATACGTTTATTCTCTGATTCTACTATGACTGTACTCCCGCCGATAACGTGTCCTGATTCTCTTAATTCAAAAGATGCATTTCCTTTTGTAATTTTTTGCTTGAATCCCACTTCTTTGGCATTTCTCATCATGTTATTTAGTTCAGGTAAATCAAAGGGATGTGAGTTTTTTTCTATCTTTAACATGTCTTCAATCAACAGTTTTGAGAGATCAAAAGTAGGTGGAGTGGCATAAACGTCCGTATTGCCGCTTACAAATAGGGATGGAACATTTCCTGAGTGGTCTAAGTGTGCATGAGTAATGATGATTGCATCTATATCCTTGGGTTTGACGTGCAGCGGATACGATGGTGGTGTTCCTCGCCTTCCAAACATTACCCCGTAGTCAAGTAACAGATTTGTTCCATTACAGTCTACTAAAAATCCTGATCTGCCTACTTCGTTTGCAGCCCCTAAAACTTTTACATCCAAGGATTTTCATGATTTTACATCTACGTTAAAACCTTGTTAGATCTAGGACGATCATTGTGTCTGTCGTAGAATCTACAAAAGCTTTAATTAGTGTAAGCTAAGATCCAAACCTCATGGGAAGAACTTTCGCAGAGTGGTTGGCAACACAAGACCAAGCAGTCGTCGCTAAAACACGTGCAGGTGACGAGGCAAACAAACCACTGCTTAACCAAATTAACTGGCTTTGGGTTAACAATCTGATGAATCAGAAAGCTGATCTAAATCCTTCTTCTGCAGAATTACTTGACTGGGTTACTTCTGGTCAAATAGACGCAATGAGAAAATAAACGTGAAAATCACGTTATCTTTTTGTTTTTTAAATTTAATCAACTAGACTCTGTTCATTTTTCTTTGCGATCAATTTCATAACAGGGTTATGAATTTCAATCATGGTTTAAATAGTAACCAAGCAATGATCAATTTGTAATGCCAATAGCAATACTTCCAGACATTGATGAACAAAGATGTATCGGATGTGCACTATGTGTAGAAATCTGTACAACTCTTGGTCCAGATGTCCTTAGAGTAAAACCAGTTGAAGGCTGGAAGAGAGGTAAAGCATTTGTCTTTTACCCAGAGAGATGTATTTCTGACGGTGCATGCATCGGTGTGTGCCCAACAAAATCCATCTTTTGGATGAGACCAATGAATTACACTGCTGGACAACCAGTACCTCTTCACAAAAACGGTATCTTCATCAAAGGTTGGGCAGAAGACGCAGCACTGTAAAAAGTCTGAATCTTTTAGCACATTCTTTTTTCTTATTTTTAATCAAGAGAAAGATTTTCTCTTTATGTCTTTAGGCAAACTCTTGACAAAGTATTTTAAAAAATCATCTTTTTTGTCATAGTGTATTTCTGAAAATTTGTTGTTGTTAAAGAATTTTTCCCATGTTTTTTCAAAGACCGGAAACTCTTTTGGTTCAAAATCTATTCTACTGGTCTCGTGGTGTGCAGCAGGAAAAATATCTGAAATCTCTATTGGTATTAATCCTAATTGAGGATTGTATTGACATACTTGCATTGAATCAAATTCTTTGAATTTTATTTTTAGATTTGCGTATTTGCTTGAAAGGTAACCTGGTTTTGTCTTGTACTCTTTAATCACTACTAATTTCTTTTTCTTTGATTTGAATTTTCGAACAATACTGTGATATGCATGCACTTCTGGTCTAAATTGATCTTCTTTATCAAACAAGAAAATTGCCTTGTTCTTGAATTTTGGTGTGCCTGCAGCAAGGAATTCATGATTTTTGGTCATGACTTCAACCATTTCAAATAATTTTGGATGAGCCCTTGCTTTTTTTAACACATACTCCCATAATCTTCCTTCATAAATTGCCTGTTTTACATTATCTACTTCTTTTTTAATTACATACAAGTTATGGATGGCTAACTGATTAATTTTATCGACTTCGTTGATTTGCATTAATTCCTCAGGCGTATATTTTCTGCACACTTCACAATTACATGGAAATACTTTAATTTCTGATAGGTATCTTGTTCCATCTTCGGTAATGTATCTTTGCTGTTTTGCATAGAGCATGTATGAGGCAGAATCAAATGTATCGCATCCAAGAGCCACTGCAAACGGAATAGTTAGTGGGTGTCCTGCTCCAAATAGATGTAATGGAATTGATGCAGGCATTTGTTTTTTTGCTGCTACTATCATTTCTGCTAACAATTTGTACTCATATGATTCCATAAATTCAACAGGACTACCTAAGGCCAACATGTTATAACCAATTTTTACCAATTCTTTTGTTGACTTTGCAACAAGATCAAAATGTTCTCCTCCTTGTATTGGTCCAATCCAAATCTGACCATTGTTTGTACTATCATCTAGTGTTTGTTTTGAAACTTTTAGGGTGTGGTTTACAAAGGCTTTTGCTTGTTTGATTGGTAATCCAAAACCTGTGGGTTTGTCAAGTGGAATTGCAAAATCTGTCATTATTCCTTTTTCAAAATTTGCCATTTCTGAAGGTGCCACATCAACGTCCCCGTATTCTAAAACTTGATAACCACCAGAGTCTGTCATGATTGCTCCGTCAAAATTTATTATTTTGTGAATTCCTTTTTTTATTGCCTCATCTCCATAATTGTTCATAGTAATGTATGCATTTGTAATCACCATTTCAAATCCTATTTCTCGAATTTTTTCTGATGGAATTGTTTGTTTTACTGGGTGAATAACCGGAACGTATGCTGGAGTTTCAATTTTTCCGTGATTTGTGTGAATTACTCCTATTCTTCCAGCTAAATCTGTCTTTGATATTTCAAACAAGTAATTTTATCAATTTCTAGGTATTATTTAATCAATCAACAAAAAATTTTTTTAAATCATTGTTTTTTCTGACCATCTCTAGCCAATCTATCTGCTCATTAATTTTTTTATTTGAAATTATATCCATTGTGATTTTTGTTACTTCGTTAATAGTTCTACCACTAACGTTAACTTGAAAAGATTTCTCTTGAAATTTTGTAAACGCATCATATGCAATAATTCCTAATATTTCGCTTCCAGTATTTTCTTTACTTTTCTTATCACTGTATTTTCGTTCTTTGTATACTTCTAACAAATCATATGGGCTTCTTCTTAGAATAATTATCTTTTCTGTATTCTCTTTAGAAATGACATATGGAGCTAAATGCCCAACTATTACTGTCTTTTTAGAAATTTTAGGTTCAAGAATTTTCTCTAATTCAAAAATGTCTACATCATTTGTCTCGTTTATTTTTTCAAACAATCCTGACTTATTCGCTATTTCATTAATGTCGATAATAGGTAAATCTAGATTTTTTGCAATTTCATGTGCAATAGTATGCTTTCCAACTCCTGGGTTTCCAGTAACTACAATTGACATGCTCTGTAAAACAAAGAGCCTCATTAAACAATTTCTGCAATACTAATAAGTAGACACAAGTTTCTCATTGTGATGCAAATTGGTTTATTAGGAAAGGCAAATGTTGGAAAATCTACTTTTTTCTCAGCTGCAACTGAAACTACTGTAGCTTCGGGAAACTTTCCTTTTACAACTATTGAACCAAACATAGGTGTAGCATATGTGACAGCCGAATGTGCTTGTCAACATTTTGAGATTGAACACAATAATGATTTATGTAAAAAAGGAATACGTTACATTCCTGTTAAAATTATAGACATTGCAGGTTTAGTTCCAGGTGCACATGAAGGCAAAGGATTGGGAAATCAATTTCTGGATGATGCAAGACAGGCAGAAATCTTAATTCATGTGGTGGATATTGCAGGTACAACTGATATTCAAGGACAGCCTGTATCTGTTGGAACACATAATCCTCTAGAAGATGTAAAATTTGTTCAAGATGAATTTGATCAATGGTTTATTGATATCCTGAAACGAGAATGGGATAAGATTATCCGTGAAATTGATCAAAAGAGAGCAAAACTTACTGATGGCATTGCCAAACGATTTTCAGGATTAGGTGTCAAAGATTATCAGGTACAAGAAGTTTTACAAAAATTATCCCTCATTTCAAAAAATCCAAAAGAATGGTCTGATTCTGACATTGAAACATTTGTAAAAGATTTAAGAAAGAATACCAAGCCAATGATCATTGCTGCAAATAAGGCCGATCTTTGCAAAGATCTTGATATTATCAATGAAATATCTGAAGTTGTTGTTCCTTGTAGTGCAGAAACAGAATTGCTTTTGAGAAAAGCGACCAAAGCTGGAATTATCAATTATTTTCCAGGACAAGAAGGTTTTACAATAAACGAAGAAAAAGAAATTTTGCCTCCACAAAAAAAGGCACTTGACTTGGTAGCTTCTGTATTTAAAAAAATTCCTTCAACTGGAATTCAAAAAATTCTAAATTCAGCCGTGTTTGATTCATTGAACTTCATCGTTGTTTATCCTGTAGAAGATGAAACTAAACTTACAAACAAAGATGGTGTAGTTTTACCTGATACAAAACTACTGCCCAAGGATTCTACTGCAAAAGATTTAGCAAGCTTAATTCATGCTGATATTGCCAAGGGCTTTCTACATGCAATTGATTGTAAAACTAAACAGAGAATTAGTGGAGATCAAAAATTAAAAAATGGTGATGTGATAAAAATTGTATCAACATTAAGTAGAGGATGATATGTTAGGTCTGGGAATTGAAAGTACTGCACACACATTTTCATGTGCCATCATTAAGAAGGATGGAAAAAAAGGAGAAATCCTATCTGATGTCAGACGGATTTTCCGTCCCTCAAGTGGTGAGGGAATTCATCCAAGAGAGGCATCTCGTCATCATATCGAAAATAGCTCAATAGTATTATCTGAATGTCTAAATGAGGCTAATGTGACCATAAAGGACTTGGATCTAATATCCTATGCTGCAGGTCCTGGACTGGGACCTTGTCTGCGAGTAGGTGCCGTGGTTGCCAGATCCTTATCGTCGTTTTATAAAATTCCAATATATCCTGTAAATCATGCAATTGGACATATTGAATTGGGCAAACTACTAACTGGTGCAACTAACCCTCTGGTACTTTTAGTCTCTGGCGGGCATACAATGCTTTTGGCATTCTTGAATAAACAATGGCGAGTTTTTGGTGAAACTCTGGATATTACTTTAGGTCAATTACTAGATCAGTTCGGACGATCTATTGGATTTGCATCACCTTGTGGAAAAAATATCGAGAACCTTGCATCTGAATCATCTGATTATGTTCAATTACCTTATTCTGTAAAAGGAAACGATGTGTCTTTTTCAGGATTACTTTCTGCAACTAAATCTATTTCCAAAAAAGATAAAACATCTGCATGCTATTCTTTGCAGGAAACAGCATTTGCAATGATTTGTGAAGCTGTAGAACGTGCAATATCTTTTACCCGCAAAAAAGAATTAATGATTGTTGGAGGCGTTGCTGCCAACAAACGATTATCCGAAATGTTACATGATGTTTGTAACCGACACAAATGCAAACTTTTCGTTGTGCCAATAAAATATGCAGGAGACTGTGGAAGTCAAATTTGTTGGACTGGACTTTTAGAATCACAAGTAAATAGCGGAGTTCCAATACAAGACACTTTTGTTACTCAATCTTGGAGACTAGATTCCGTTAAAGTAAATTACTGATTTTTATTTTCATCAATGGCATTTTCAATACTCTTAAGCCAAGAATTTGTACTAAATACACCAAATTTGTACGTTTGATTACCTTCATCTGTTTTTGCAGTAAAACAAATTTTCTTCATCAACAGACCTTCTTTCCAAGTTTTTGTGACATCCTTTAATTTTATATCTAAAATAGTATCTCCCATGTGTTTTGAGAAATCCATCATTCTTGCTCTTGTTTTGTCAAATGCCAATCTTTTGTTAGTTAATGTTAGAATCCCTGCTCCTAGATTATCTTCACTACAATCTTCTTGTTTTAGTTTTTTTTCTCCGTCATCCATGCTTAATTTTTATTGAATCTATCTGGATATAACGTTAATGAAATTGATAAAAAAAGGAGCAGAGGCTGATATTTATGAAACAAAATGGGATAAGTCACATGCTATTTTAAAAATTAGAAAAATTAAAAATTACAGAAACCCACATCTTGATTTAAAAATTCGGAAACAAAGAACAATAAAAGAATCTCAAATTATGGCCCAAGTCAAGTCTTTTGGTATTCCAGCACCTCTTGTGTATTTTGTCAATTTGAAAAAATCTTCAATTATGATGCAAAAAATACCTGGCAAACCAGTTCATGATCTTCCTGATTCGAAAATAATTCAATGTTCTATTCAAATTGGAAAATTAGTGGGGACTCTACATAAAAATGGAATTATGCATGGGGATCTGACCACATCTAATTTTATCCTGTCTAACGGCATCATTTATGTAATTGATTTTGGTTTATCTCAAAATACTATAAAATCAGAAGATCATGCAGTTGATTTGCGCTTAATCAAAGAAATCTTAAACAGTGCACATGCAAGAATATTTGAAAAATCTTGGAATAATTTTCTAATTGGTTACAAATCTATTGTTGGTAATGCAAAATTCGTTAAAATAACAAATCTAGTTACCAATATAGAGATGCGTGGTAGATATGCAACAGTTGTCTGATTTAGTTTTTGTATCCTCAAATACTCACAAATATCAAGAAGCAAAAAAAATTCTATCCTCTTTTGGCCTGGAAATCCAATTTTTAAAACTTGAATTGGAAGAAATTCAATCAAATTCATTAAAAAAAATTGCATTAAAAAAAGCAAAGAATGCATTCCTCAAATGTCAAAAACCTGTAATTGTTGAAGATGATGGTTTGTTTATTGATTCTCTTGGTGGTTTTCCTGGCCCCTACTCTTCATATGTCTTCAAAACTATTGGTAATGATGGAATTCTTAATCTTTTAACCCGTAATAGAAAAGCCAAATTTGTATCTGTAATAGCTTACTGTGATAATACAATACAGAAATCGTTTGAAGCAAAGCTTGATGGTAAAATTTCAACCGTTCAAAAAGGTAAAGGATGGGGATATGATCCAATTTTTTTACTTGAAAATGTAAAAAAAACTTTTGCTGAATACGATAAAAAAAATAATATCTCTCACAGATTCAAAGCGCTAAAAAAATTCTCTAATTGGTATTTACGTATGTAGGAATCCATCTATCAATAAACCGTTCATTGTTTTGTAATACTGAAATTCTTGAAACAAAACTCTCATCCATTACTGAAAAAATTTCGCTTTGCTTTGCTACCTCTTCACTAAATTTTTTTACTTCTTCCATTTCTAACATATTTTCGTGCTCTAATCGGTTTGTGGATCTTCCAATATGCATGTATGATTTTATTTCAATAAAATGTGGACTGGCTTCTCTGAACATCTTTGCAAATGCTGGTATTGATTCTTTTTTATCATTATAATCTCTAATTAATGTAATTCTTAACACCGTTCTTGTATCTAAATGCTTTAACATATCTAATGTTTTGTTCCATCTCTCCCAAGAATCATCATATTTTGGTTTGTTAATTTCTAAAAATGATTCATAATCAGCTGCATTGGTGGACAGATAAAGCTGTGTTGGAAGTGCGTTTTCATCTTGTAATTTCTGAATCATTTCTGGTTCTTGGCCGTTTGTTACCAGAAAAACAGATTTTGTTGATTCCAGTGAATTAAGATATTTGATTAATTCTGGAAGCTTTGGATACATAGTTGGTTCTCCTGACAAGGATATGGCATAATGGCTTGGAAGCAATGACTCATCCAATCTTTGCTTATCATTTCGGGAATCTCCATAGTATCCGTTTATCAATTTTTTACGTTCCGCCATTAATTTTGTCAGAATCTCCTCCGGCTCGGCAACATGTTCTGGCTCCATTTTCAAGGAATCATAAAATTCCATGGGTCTCCAGCAATAGACACACCTGTTTTCGCAATGCATTCCTGCCGGTGAAAACTCCATGCACCTGTGAGTTGAGATCCCGTAAAATTTATGCTTGTAACAACTACCTTCATGTTTGAAGGATTTCTTTGTCCAATGACATAATTCGACAGTTGCATGATTGGCAACACCGTATTTTGCTTTCTTTAATTGCTGTGAAATTGCGGGTTTAATCTGAATTAGCTGCTCCTCTTGATCTTCTAGTATTTCGCCTGAGCAACTCATTAGTTCAGATCTAATTCTCGTTTACTTAAATTAATCGAGTTTTTTGTCTAACTATGAAATTTTTTGGAAAACTATGAGATTTTTAGCAGTTTCTAGAGTGAGGTTTAATAACTGGATCCTCGGGGTATTTCTAGGCATTGAAAAAAACACACATGTTACCTTTCCTATTGTTACTTATAACTACTTTAACCAGTATTCCAATTAATCCTGCTTTTGCTGCTGAGGACTTTGACAACGATGGAATTGAAAATGCAATTGATGCGTGTCCAAATCTGCAAGAAGACTATGAGGGAACTGTGGATGGTTGTCCATCAAACTTTGTACCTTGGTATGATGAGGACTATGATGGAATAGAAGACCATATTGATCAGTGCCCAAATCTTAGAGAACATTATAACAAGTTCCAAGATGATGACGGCTGCCCAGACACTCTTCCTGGAAGTGGAAAGGGTGGTGCACCTGATTCAGATGGAGATGGTTTTATTGACTTAGTTGACTTGTGTCCAAATCAACCTGAAACATTCAATGGTATTAACGATAGAGACGGCTGCCCAGACTCATTTGGTTCTGGCGATAGAGACCGAGATGGTGTACTAGATTATGTTGATAAATGCCCACTTAGCCCTGAATCATACAACAAGTTCCAAGATGATGACGGCTGCCCAGATTCAATAGTTGATTCTGGATTTATTGATTCTGATAATGATGGAATTCCAGATAAAATTGATTTATGTATATCTCAACCCGAAGTATTCAATGGATACTTGGACACTGACGGCTGTCCCGATATAACCTTGGATTCTGAGTTTAATGATAAAGATGGAGATGGTATAGCAGATCCATATGATAGTTGTCCTGATGATCCAGAAACCTTCAATAGGTTTGCAGATTACGACGGCTGCCCAGATGCAATTCCTTCCTTTGTAGCTGATCTTAATGATGCTGACGGTGATAGAATTATGGATTCTGATGATGTTTGTCCATTAGAACCTGAACGTTACAATGGCTTCCAAGATGATGACGGCTGCCCAGACATTCCACCATATTCTACGGATAATGATACTGACTTAGATGGAATTCCTAACAGCATTGATCAATGTCCAGAAGTAAAAGAAACTTACAACCGATTCCAAGATGATGACGGCTGCCCAGATTATGTGGGAGATAATAAAGGAACTCCTGATTCTGATGGTGATGGCATAAGTGACTTTGTGGATTTGTGTCCAACTCAAGCCGAAACATTCAATGGTGTTTTAGATGATGACGGCTGCCCAGACTCATTTGGTTCTGGCGATAGAGACCGAGATGGTATACTAGATTATGTTGATGCATGCCCAACAGCCAAAGAAACTTACAATAGCTTCCAAGACACTGACGGATGTCCTGACAGTGTATCTGATTCTAATGCTTTTGATTATGATGGTGATGGAATTACTGATCTAAATGATAAATGCCCACTTCGTGCTGAAACTTACAATAGCTTCCAAGACACTGACGGATGTCCTGATGAATCTGTCCTAGATTCTGATGGAGATGGAGTTAGAGATGAGTTAGATCAGTGCCCTTCGACTGCAGAAACTTGGAATCGATTCCAAGACACTGACGGTTGCCCCGATGATCCTTCTGAGTTAGATTCCGATTTTGATGGCATTCTTGATACTGTAGATGAATGCCCCAATGATAGAGAACGTTACAATGGCTTTGAAGACGATGACGGTTGCCCAGACTATCCTGGTTTTATCACAAGCTTAGATTCCGATTTTGATGGAATAATTGATGAGTTAGATCAATGTCCTCTTGTACCTGAAACCTACAACAAGTTCCAAGACTTAGACGGTTGTCCAGATATTGTTGCTGACAATAAAGGATCTCCTGATTCTGATAATGACGGAATTAGTGATTACAATGATCATTGCCCAAGCCAACCTGAAACCTATAATGGAATACTTGACTTAGACGGTTGCCCTGATGATTATATTCCAAAGAATGATAGAGATTTAGATGGGATTCCAGATGCAATTGACGCATGTCCAACTGCTAAAGAAATCTATAACAAGTTCCAAGACACTGACGGTTGTCCAGATACCATCCTAGAATCATTTGTAGTGGATTCAGACAATGATGGAATTCATGACATTAATGATGATTGTCCTCTAGTTGCAGAAAACTACAATGGCTTCCAAGACGATGACGGTTGTCCAGATGTTGATACCACTCAACCTGACTTAGATGGCGATGGTGTTGCTGACGTAATGGATATGTGTCCACAACAAAGTGAAGTTTGGAACAGATATGTCGACTATGACGGTTGCCCAGATATCTTACCTGTTGGCAATGTTAAAGTTGACTCAGATGGTGACGGTGTACCTGATGATCTTGACGCATGTCCTAATGAGAAAGAATCCTGGAACAAATACAATGATCATGACGGCTGCCCTGATATTGCACCTGAACAGTCAAGATACAAACATGATGCAGATTTAGATGACATTATCAACGAGTACGACATGTGTCCTCTTGAAGCTGAAGACTATGACGGTGATCGAGATAATGATGGATGTCCAGACCAGTAGGAGTTATTCTTAGAATGAAAAATTATTATCTTTTAGGATTTTTGCTTTTACTTACATCCACTATTGGAATGTTTCCAAGTGGAGCTTTTGCAAATGAGAATATTGACACTGACGGAGATGGAGTCCCAAACAATTTAGATCAATGTCCCCATCTTCTAGAAGATTATGATCCGCAATATGGTAACAATATTGACGGGTGTCCTGCTGATTTTGTACCTTGGTATGATGCGGACTATGACGGTATAGAGGATCACATAGATGATTGTCCTACAGTAAAGGAAACTTACAACAGATTCCAGGATGATGACGGCTGCCCAGATTTGTCTCCTGATGATGGAAAAGGCATTGCAGACACTGACGGCGACGGTTATCCTGATTACATGGACTTGTGTCCAACTCAAGCAGAAGTATTCAATGGCATTGATGACAAAGACGGTTGTCCTGATGATGCTTTAACACTAAGAGATTCTGATCAAGACGGAATTTCTGATACTTTGGATGCATGCCCAATGCAACCTGAAACCTTTAACAGATATCTTGACGGTGACGGCTGCCCTGATACTGTTGCAGATATTGATTCTCTTTACACATTCCCAGACACTGACGGCGATGGAATTGAAGACAGATGGGATGCATGTATCGATGAGCCAGAAAACTATAATGATTACCTAGATTGGGACGGCTGCCCAGACATTCCCGGAGTGACTTCCTCTGAAGCTCCTGATTCTGATTATGATGGTATTCCAGACGAACATGATCAATGCCCAGAAGATCGTGAAAACTATAACAAGTTTGAGGACACTGACGGCTGCCCAGATGTATTGAATTTCATGCTGACTGGAGATGCTGACGGTGATGGTATTCTAGACACAAATGATCAATGTCCATTTAGCCCTGAATCATATAACAAATTCCAAGACGCTGACGGTTGTCCTGATTATATACCAGATAACAAATCTACTGCAGACACTGACGGCGACGGAATTGCTGATTATTTAGACCTGTGTCCAAACCAGCCTGAAACCTACAACGGATTCTTAGATGATGACGGCTGCCCAGACAGCTTTGATTCTAAACTTGATACTGACATGGATGGATTGATAGATGTAATCGATGCATGTCCATTACAACCTGAAACCTACAATGGCTTCCAAGACTTAGATGGTTGTCCTGACACTGTAGCAGATATTGATTCTCCTTACACATTCCCAGACACTGACGGTGACGGCATTGAGGACAGATGGGATGCATGTATCGATGAGCCAGAAAACTATAATGATTACCTAGATTGGGACGGCTGCCCAGATGTCAAGGGTACTACTGCTGGTGATATGCTTGATGCTGATTTTGATGGTTTAGCAGATCATATTGATCAATGCCCAACACTGGCTGAGCGTTACAACAAATTCCAGGATGATGACGGCTGCCCAGATAGTGTAGCATTCAAAACTGTAGGTGACACTGACGGTGATGGAATTTATGATGATGTTGATAATTGTCCTCTCTTAAAAGAAACTTACAACAAATTTCAGGATGATGACGGATGTCCTGATTACATAGCAGATAACAAATTATCTGCAGACACAGACGGCGACGGAATTGCTGATTATTTAGACCTGTGTCCAAACCAGCCTGAAACCTACAACGGATTCTTAGATGATGACGGCTGCCCAGACAGCTTTGATTCTAAACTTGATACTGACATGGATGGATTGATAGATGTAATCGATGCATGTCCATTACAACCTGAAACCTACAATGGCTTCCAAGACTTAGATGGTTGTCCTGATACTGTAGCAGATATTGATTCTCCTTACACATTCCCAGACACTGACGGTGACGGCATTGAGGACAGATGGGATGCATGTATCGATGAGCCAGAAAACTATAATGATTACCTAGATTGGGACGGCTGCCCAGATATTCCTGGAGCAGAATCCACAACCCCCGTTTATGCAGATTCAGACGGTGACGGTTATCCTGATGAAATTGATCAATGTCCAACTAGTCCTGAAACTTGGAACAAGTATCTAGACAAAGACGGTTGCCCTGACACTGCACCGGAACAACAAAGATTTGTACATGATGATGATCTAGATGACATCATCAATGACGAAGACTTGTGTCCTGTAGATCCTGAAGACTATGACGGTGATCGAGATCATGACGGATGTCCTGATCCATAAACCCCAATTTAATAATCATCTTTTTTACTAGAAGAATCTATTTAACGTGAGACTTAATAAATACTTGATAATAGCGGAGTCAGGAAGAATGAAGAAACAATACCTTTTAGGATTTTTGCTTTTACTTACATCCACTATTGGAATGTTTCCAAGTGGGGCTTTTGCAAATGAGAATATTGACACCGACGGAGATGGGGTTCCAGATGTTTTAGATGCATGTGTTGATGAACCTGAAAACTATAATGGATTCCAAGACTTAGACGGCTGCCCAGATATTCCTGATACAGAATCAACTCCTGTTTATGCAGACACTGACAGGGACGGTTATCCTGATACAATTGATGCATGTCCAACTTTAATGGAGAGCTGGAACAAATTCCAGGATGATGACGGCTGCCCAGATATTCTTCCATCTGATGATAATGAAATTAATTTTGAAAATGATATTGATGTTCTTAACTATGTTGACTTGGATAATGACGGAGTCGTTGACACAATTGATGCCTGCCCAAATCTAAAAGAAGATTATGAAAGCAATGTTGACGGTTGTCCATCAAACTTTGTACCTTGGTATGATGAGGACTATGATGGAATAGAGGATCATATTGATCAATGTCCAAATCTTAAAGAAAATTACAATAAATTCCAGGATGATGACGGCTGCCCAGACATTCTTTCTATTGGGGGAACAGGAGGTATCCCTGATTCAGATGGTGATGGTTTTGTAGACTCGGTTGATTTGTGTCCAACTCAAGTCGAAACATTCAATGGTGTTTTAGATGATGACGGCTGCCCTGACTCATTTGGATCTGGTGATAGAGACCAAGATGGTGTACCTGATTATATAGATGCGTGTCCTATGGCCAAAGAAACCTATAACAGATTCCAAGACTTAGACGGCTGCCCTGACAGCATCTCTGAATCATTTGTAGTAGACTCAGACAATGATGGAATTCAAGATATTGATGATGATTGTCCTCTAGTTGCAGAAACCTATAATGGATTCCAAGACACTGACGGCTGCCCAGATGTTGATAACACTCAACCCGACTCAGACGGTGATGGCATTCCTGATACTATTGATCTCTGTCCACAACAAAGTGAAGTCTGGAACAGGTATGTAGACTATGACGGCTGCCCAGATATCTTACCTGTTGGCAATGTTAAAGTTGACTCAGACGGTGACGGTGTACCTGATGATCTTGACGCATGTCCTAACGAAAAAGAATCCTGGAACAAATACAATGATCATGACGGCTGTCCTGATATTGCCCCCGAACAGTCTAGATACAAGCATGATGCAGATTTAGATGACATTATCAACGAATACGACATGTGTCCTCTTGAAGCTGAAGACTATGACGGTGATCGAGATCATGATGGATGTCCTGATCCATAAAATCTCAATTTCAGTCCTCCCCTTTTACTAGAAGAATCTATTTAACGTGAGACTTAATAAATACTTGATAATAGCGGAGTCAGGAAGAATGAAGAAACAATACCTTTTAGGATTTTTGCTTTTACTTACATCTACTATTGGAATGTTTCCAAGTGGGGCTTTTGCAAATGAGAATATTGACACCGACGGAGATGGGGTTCCTAACGCTCTTGATTTTTGTCCCCATCTTCTAGAAGATTATGATCCGCAATATGGTAACAATATTGACGGGTGTCCTGCTGATTTTGTACCTTGGTATGATGCGGACTATGACGGTATAGAGGATCACATAGATGATTGTCCTACAGTAAAGGAAACTTACAACAGATTCCAGGATGATGACGGCTGCCCAGATTTGTCTCCTGATGATGGAAAAGGCATTGCAGACACTGACGGCGACGGTTATCCTGATTACATGGACTTGTGTCCAACTCAAGCAGAAGTATTCAATGGCATTGATGACAAAGACGGTTGTCCTGATGATGCTTTAACACTAAGAGATTCTGATCAAGACGGAATTTCTGATACTTTGGATGCATGCCCAATGCAACCTGAAACCTTTAACAGATATCTTGACGGTGACGGCTGCCCTGATACTGTTGCAGATATTGACTCTCTTTACACATTCCCAGACACTGACGGCGATGGAATTGAAGACAGATGGGATGCATGTATCGATGAGCCAGAAAACTATAACGGGTATATTGATTTTGACGGTTGCCCTGATGTTCCTGGTGCTGATCCTAATGGCCTAATTGATTCTGATTATGATAGTATTCCAGACGAACATGATCAATGCCCAGAAGATCGTGAAAACTATAACAAGTTTGAGGATTCAGATGGATGTCCAGATGTATTGAATTTAGATAGAAATGTAGGTGACACTGACGGTGACGGAATCCCAGATGAAAATGATCAGTGCCCATTTAGCCCTGAATCATACAACAAATTTCAGGATGATGACGGCTGCCCAGATAATGTAATTGATCATAAATCTACTGCAGACACTGACGGTGACGGTTATCCTGATTACATGGACTTGTGTCCAACTCAAGCAGAAGTATTCAATGGCATTGATGACAAAGACGGTTGTCCTGATGATGCTTTAACACTAAGAGATTCTGATCAAGACGGAATTTCTGATACTTTGGATGCATGCCCAATGCAACCTGAAACCTTTAACAGATATCTTGACGGTGACGGCTGCCCTGATACTGTTGCAGATATTGACTCTCTTTACACATTCCCAGACACTGACGGCGATGGAATTGAAGACAGATGGGATGCATGTATCGATGAGCCAGAAAACTATAACGGGTATATTGATTTTGACGGTTGCCCTGATGTTCCTGGTGCTGATCCTAATGGCCTAATTGATTCTGATTATGATAGTATTGTAGATTCACTTGATTCATGTCCATTTGAACGTGAAAACTTTAACAAATTCCAAGATGATGACGGATGTCCTGATACTGTTGAACTTGCTAGTGTTGGTGACACTGACGGTGATGGGATTTTAAATCAATTTGATACATGTCCTCATTCTCCTGAAACTTACAACAAATTCCAAGATGCAGATGGCTGCCCTGATTTTGTTGCCAATAATCCACTTACTTATGATACAGACGGTGACGGCATTGTTGATAATCTAGATCTATGCCCAACTCAAGCTGAAGTATACAATGGATTCCAAGACACTGACGGTTGTCCGGACAGCTTTGATTCTTTAATTGATTCTGACGGTGATGGAATTCCTGATGTCTCAGATGCATGTAAATTAGAGGCTGAAACTTACAATTCCTTCAAAGATGGAGATGGTTGCCCCGACTCATCTGATTCTGTAGTTTCTTCATATGTTTTCCCAGATGTTGATAATGACGGCATAGATGATAGATGGGATGCATGTATTGATGAGCCTGAAAACTATAATGATTTTCTAGACACTGACGGTTGTCCAGATGTTCCTGGTTTTTCTAAATCTGCATTACCTGATATAGATGACGATGGAATTCCTGACGAATTTGACACCTGTCCAACAATTGGGGAAAGATACAACAACTTCCAAGATGACGACGGTTGTCCAGACACTGTCTCCTATGATTCATTTGGAGATGCAGATTTTGACGGAGTTACTGATAACGTAGATCAATGTCCTCATGCCAGAGAAACTTACAACAAATTCCAAGATGACGACGGTTGTCCTGATCTTATTCTTGATACTCGATCTGCAGTGGACACTGACGGTGACGGAATTATTGATAATCTAGACTTTTGTCCAACTCAACCTGAAACCTATAATCAATTCCAAGACACTGACGGTTGTCCAGATACATTTGAGTTTACCTTAGATTCAGACGGTGACGGCATTGTTGATATCTCAGATGCATGTGTATTCGAACCTGAAACCTATAACTTCTATCAAGATGACGACGGTTGTCCTGACACAACAGGTTCTGCTATTCCTTCCTACACATTCCCCGATACTGACGGTGACGGAATTGAGGATAGAAAAGACTCTTGTATTGATCAATTAGAGACATACAATGGTTACCTAGATTGGGATGGATGTCCTGATGTTTTAGCCGCAGAATCCACAGCACCTACAAAGCACGATTCAGATGCTGATGGATACTATGACGGTGTTGACTCTTGTCCAACGCATCCTGAAACTTGGAACAAATACAATGATCATGACGGCTGTCCTGACACTGCACCTGAACAACAAAGATTTGTTCACGATGATGATCTAGATGACATCATTAATGACGAAGACTTGTGTCCTGCAGATCCTGAAGATTATGATGGTGACCGAGACTATGACGGCTGCCCTGATAATTAAAAATAATTTCTTTTTTGTAAAATAGTAAATATAATACATGATTTGACTTAGTTGATGCTCCCAACCTTTTCTAGTAAAGCCTTCTTAGCTCCTATGGCAGGAGTTAGTGATCCTGCTCTTCGATTACAATGTCGACAAATGGGTGCTGGTCTTGTAGTTACAGAGTTTACTAATATTCACAGTATTATTGCCAAACAAAAACAATTAGCAGAGAACAAAAAAACAATCCAAGAATTTATTCAGTACTCTGAAAAGGAAAGACCTTTGTCTGTTCAATTATTTGGATCTGATGTTTTTGCTTTAGAAAAAGCAGCAAAGATAGTGGAGCCTTTTTTTGATATTATTGATTACAACATGGGTTGTCCTGCACCTCATATCACTAAACAAATGGCAGGTGGTGCTCTTTTACAGGAAGTAAATCTGACTCAGCAAATTCTTCGTACTCTAGTTAATTCCGTAAAAAAACCTGTAACTCTGAAAATACGATCTGGTGTAACTGATGCAAGTAAATTTCTCTTTCGAGAAATTGCCGAGATTGCAGAAGATGAAGGCATCCAAATGATTACACTTCACCCAAGGACTGTTAGTCAGGGATATTCTGGACACTCAGATTGGAGCATGATAAAAGAACTAAAAGAAATATCTAGGATTCCCATTGTGGGAAATGGAGACATACTAACTCCTGAAGATGCCAAATCTATGTTAGATGAGACAAATTGTGATTATGTTATGGTAGGCCGTGGCGCCATGGGCAACCCTTTCTTGTTTGAGCAGATTAATGATTACTTGAAAAATAATTCCTATGAAACTTATTCTTTGAAAGACAAATTAGATTCGTTTTTTGATTATCTTCACCTTACAAATCAATATGAAATAAAGTTTGCAAACATAAAGAGTCAGGCAATGAGATTTACAAAGGGATTGAGAGGTGGATCCAAATTGCGTTCAAGGATTACTTTTTGTAATGATATTACAGAACTTGAAAAAGTTATGAAAGATGCTTATTCAATTTAATTGGTTTTTAAAAAATTCCGACACTTGTCTTTACACTTGTTTAAATTTTTGATGGATTTATTATTCAATTTTAAATCAAATTGAATTATTCTTATATATTTGAAATTGAATTTTTACTTATGATTGTGGGAGTTGAATTCTAACTGGCAACAGCTTATGTACTCATAAACTGTGAGCTTGGATCTGAAGAAGCAGTAATCTCAGAACTAAAATCAATTGAAGGCGTAGTTGAAGTTCATGGCACTTTTGGTGCATATGATATACTTTCAAAAGTTGAATCAAAACAGGTTGAGGCTCTTCGTGAAACTATTACTTGGAAAATAAGAAAAATTCCAAAAATCCGATCCACTTTGACCTTGATGGGAATTGAAGGACAAGAATAAACCCCTTTTTTGCTTATATAGCTAGATTGTGATTATGTGATATCCCTTCAAACACATGTCCCCCAAAGGGATACCCTACCGAGAGGAAGTTTCTCTCGGTAGCCTGTTGTATTGATTTCTAAGACTTTTAATCAATGAAACAATTCGAGAATCTCAAATACTCACTTTTTGATGTAATTAACCTGTTTATTGATAGAATTTCTTGATGTTGTGTTATGAACTTCTAGAAGGTGACTTTTGCTCTCAAAATAGTGACTTTCTCTATATCTGTTTGATTTGCCAGTTGTACTTTTTGTGAAGACTTGGTTATTACACCATCCTATGCCTTTTTTTATTTTCAAAAATAATGAATATTATGAAAAGTGATGAAAAAAGGTCTCATAGGCTAAACTATCTTCTCAAATCATATTTGATTAATCCTAAAGAAATTGATCTATATCGCAAGGCAAAGCAGATGGGGGTTTCTGATTCTACTGCAAAAGACTACATACGTACTGTCATTATACAGGCACAAAGAATCAATTCACAATAAAACCACAGTAATCTTAAACAAGATATTCATAACTAACTTACCAAAAGTGATGTATTATTTTATGTGAGAAAATATCATGTGGTTAGATAGAACCCTTAACTGTTTTGATAATTCATAATCTTTATGGCTGTTATGAAATTAACTAAAAATGTTAAAAAAATATGTATTAATTGAGTAAGTATTATGTCTAAAAAATACAATATTGGTAAACTAGATACTTCTTTCTGGATTGGTAAAACTGGACCTGTAATTTCTAAATTTGTTAATGATGAAGAATTTATTCAAGAATATAGAAAAATTGGATATTGGAAATGGATGATTTATCTACAAATTAAAAAAATTAATTTATTATTAGAAAGGAGAACAGCGTATATCAATGAGTATCGTAAATTAATGGATTTGCGGTCTGAAGATCTTTTTGACAAATCATTATCTGAACAACAAAAGGACAATCTAGATAATGAAATTCCCATCTCTTCCAATTAATTGAAATTGATACTGAGATGTATTTTGTTCACACAAAACTTTTGTTAGATAAATTAGTGCCAATAATAAAAAATTTTGATTTCTCCTTACCTTCTAAATTAAAAAATAATTTTACTTCATTATTTGAACATGTAATGAAAAATGATTCAAAAGATAAAGAACTAGAGAATTTTGTCAGGAACGATTCAAAATGGTTTATACTAATGATTAGAAGCCCTAGAAACAATATTTTTGTTCATGATTTTTCTACAAATGGTTCTGGAGGAGGTGATCATTTGGAAGACTGGAATAACAAAATCTACTAATTTGAAAGAAGATCAGAAATATTTCGATAAAATTAGAAGAATCAGAAACAAATACAAAAATGATTTACCTATAATAGGTAGTCATAATGAAAAAATTCTTTTCCAAGTTATTAGAGTCTGAGTCAGATCATAATTCAGACATGTTCACAATAGAAGAAATAAAAGAAATTGAGAAAATACATACAAAAATTGGAGGTATGTTTCCATACCTCAAAACTACAAACCCAAAAATTCAAAATTTATTATATTTTTTTGAAAAATGGATTCACAAGAAAGTATGTCAAACCCAATTTGGAGCAGATTTACTTTGAGCCTAAAAACCACAGTTTTACGCACAAATAACCAATCAAATTTAATTAGTTTATCATAAATAATCAATAGGTGAGAACAACATATGGATGATCGTCTCTTAGATGATGTAAAGGCTCTTTTGGACAAAGATTTTGGTGATGATCGAATTCTCAAACAGATTCTTAGAGCATGTGAAAATAATGAAGTAATAAGCAATTATGAGAGAAATTATGTTAAAAAACTGGCTGAGACTCACTTGGGAAGAAGACCTGAGATTAGTTCTCAAAGTCCTCCTCAAATCCCTGTTGAAGAAAAACCATCGGTCCCTGATGTCATTCTACCTGAAACAAACTCAACTCACAAAACACAAACATTTCAGCAACAAAAATCTCCCTCTACCCCATCTCGCACATCTTCTACTTCATCAAAAAATTCAAAAATAATGTTGGGTATTGTAGGTGTTATTTTAGTAATAATAATTGCAGCTGGCGCTTCATTTACTACCTTTTCAAATGATCCAAAATCTCCTGTAGAAAATGATCCTATTACTTCAGTTAATGCCGCCTTGTCGATTCAAACCGATTTGGCTTCGTATAACCATAAAGATCTAATTTCAATAAGTGGATTCTCTGAGTCATCTGGAACTGCTGTTATTGAAATTACAAATCAGAAAAATGAACTTGTATGGAAAGATGAAATTTCGATAAAAAGTAATGGAAAATATTCAACGCTTGCAATAGCAGGTGGTCCGGGATGGGATTCATCTGGCACATATACCATTAAGGTAGATAATGGTGTTGAAACAACATCTAGTACCTTTTCATTTACTGCTTGACATCAATTCAAATTCTTTCCAGTGAGAATCCATTATTTTCCTTAAATCTTCCACACTAATTTCTTCCATGTATTCTCTGTATATTATGAATTTATTTTGCCTGTTTGAATCATTGTTAAAAATGTCTGTGGTATTTTTTGGAATTATTTTTCGTTTCCATTGTTTCATCTCAAAAACCCATACAATTGAATCTGGATCCGAGAAATCAATATCATCGCATCCTATTATGTAAAGATAACATCTTGTAGCTTGGTTTAATTTTTCATGTAATGTCTCATATGCTATCATCTGACCTTTTGGAATGTTTATCTTATCATTGTGAAATCCCTTGAATTCTAAAATCACAAATCCTCCCTTGTGTTCTACAAGCCAGTCTACATCTGTACCTCCAGAAGAAACCATCCCGTGTACTATCAAATTTCCTAAAACTTCTCTGCCTCTGGTAAACTCTACCTCATCAAATACTTGATACTTGGCTTTTGGACTTTTACGAATTTCTTGATATTTTCCGCTTTTGTGAATAGAATGGTCAAAATCTTCCTTTTGGTAAATATTGTCAATGAGGTCACTTGTTTCATTAGCCATAAATTCTAAAATTCTGGCCAAATGATAAGATATTTTGTAAAATTTAGTAAAGTTAGCAGTCTTTCTGTTTATCTAGAAAAAAATTCTCCCCCTGCACCTTTATACAAAATAAAATATTCATCTGGATTTTTTCTGCTCTTTTTAGCATTTAATGCATCTTGATACATCTCAAAATGTTCTACTGTATACAATTGATTTACAGGTTCTGAAAAATAGTCAATTCCTACTAATGAAAAACCTGTCTCTGGGGTTAGTTTGATCTTTTCTTGCTCAAAATCATTGTTGGTCAACTTTTGAAATTATGATAAGTACCATTTATTGGTCATAAATCATTAGATTTTTTTCTTCTAATAATGAGTGTAAATTGTGCACAGAACGGTATACATCTGATTCTTTTTTAGCTCCTGTACAAACCAACTTTCCTGATGCAAATAACAAAATTACTGTTTTTGGATCTAACATCCTATGAATTAATCCTGGAAATTGTTCTGGTTCATACATACTTCTTGGAAGTGTTCTTGCAGCTTTTTCCAAATGGATCTTTCCACCTAGATTAATTGCTGCAACTATGTTTTGGACTGTGGTAACTGCATCGTTTTTAATTTTGATTTTTCCCTTTCTTAATTTTTGTACCACTGTATTTACAGCTTTGATTGCCATGTCTTCCGATTTAGCTCCTGTACAAACCATTTTACCTGTTCTGAAAATCAAGGTTGCAGTTCTTGGGGTATTTAGTCTAAAAACAAGTCCTGGAAATTGTTCAGGATGATATTCTGTATCTGGAAATTTTTCAGTAATTTCATTTAAATCAATTTTTTGATCAACTGATGCAGATGCAACAACATTTTCTACGCTGACTATTGGTTTTGTTTGAGGCATAACGACGGACTTTAAATACTCCCTTTATATATACTAGTCATATCTTCTTGAAAGAGCTTAATGATGCCCTATCCATTGGTATCTGTATTCTTCATCAATGATGTCAGAAATGATGTTTTTATTGGCAATTTTTGTTTTAGGCATGTTTACCTCAAAAAAACCAAGCTGTCCTTTCCATGGGATAGGAACATTGAATGGTTTTGCATTCTTTAACATGAATCCGTATTTTGATTCTTGAAAATTTTTTCCCGCATGATGAAATTGTTTATCTTCGATAATCTCTTTTTTTGTATTGTATTTTTTTACATCATACAATTCTGCTTTTCCAATAATTGCACCAGTTATCAATTTCTTGTTAATTTTGAATCGTTTTACATCTTCTTTTCTGATCTTTAGTGGGGCATGTACAAGAAATTCTCCGCGAAAATTTGTGTTCCACTTTCGTAATTCTATAGTCTTTTTACCTGAAACAATAAGATCTGCAAACGGTTGAGACACTGAAAGGCATTTCAAGATATTATTCTCTGGCTATCTGAATATATTCACCAGGATTTTTTCCTTGACCTTCAGGTAGATTGGTAATTCCGCCGTTCAAACTTTCTGTGACTATGCCTTTGCTTGCAAGAACTTTTGTAGCCATCAACGAAGTATTTCCCGCCATACAAATCAACAAAGATTTCCCTTTTGTTCCTTCTAATTCTTTGCTTAATTCTTCTGGGATTTCTTGAGTTGTTAATAATTTCCCAATCGTACTTGCTTTGGGAACTGAAATCTTTCCTTTGTCCACTCCTAGAGCTTTTGCAATTATCTCAATTCCTTCTTCTTTTGGAGTGTATTGTGTGTGAACCCAAACTATCTTATCATAATCTTGAACACTTGACGCTGCATCTTGTAATGAAACTTGGATGCGTTGATTACTTGACATTGCTTCTAGATTTTTCCTGTATTTTTCAATTCCATCTGCAACAACAACAACAAATTTCCCTCCTTTGTCTCCGTTACTTAGCATTTGTAAAATAGTATACAATGCAAGAGCTGTACTTTCACCAATATTGTGACCTTTGTCTACAAAGAATTTCAAGAGGTGTTTTGCTTGCTCAAAGTCAATTTCATGTTCTGCCTCATATGCTGGTGGGTTGTATAATTTTAGACCATCTGCCTTGGCCTTGGTTCTAATCCCTGCAACATCTTGTCCAGGTGATGGAAAGACCACATGAATTGCTTTTTTGCCATATTTTTCACTCATGTATTTGCTTAGTCCACCAGAAGTCCCACCTGTGCCAAAGGCGCATAGTAATCTGTAATCCTCCAAGGAATCTCCCTTTTCTTTTAATTGTTGTTCAATTTCTACTGCTGTGATTGTTCTGTGAGCTTCAATGTTTAATTCATTATCGTATTGTTCTGGACAAAAACAACTGTAGATTTTTGCAATCAGTTTAGCCAGATTAATGATGTCTTGTGCAGCTAATAGTGTTTCAATTTCAGAAATCGAATCATCAAACTTTGTAGGATCAAAACCAAGTTCGGTCAATTGAGATCGAATGTTTGCAGCAGTTGCCTTGGCTGTTAGTGCGTCTGCATCTGCATCTTTCATTCCTGGTGCTGGACATATGTCCATATCCAAATCCATAATTCGAATATTCTCATTTCTTAATTCCTTGAAGACTCCCTCTTGTAATTTTCTTGAAACAAGCGAAATGACCGTTAGTCCCAATTTTGACATTTGACCTAACGCAATTCCAAAATTGCCTGAAGTTGCTTCGATTATTGTCTGCCCGTTTTTCAGCTTTCCAGTTTTAATGGCATCATGCATTATGTGAATAGCCGGTCTGACTTTAATGGATCCTGAAACCAAATTTGCATCGAATTTTCCATAAACCTTAAGATCTTCATTAGAAATATCAAATTTGTAAATATTTTTTGCACATTCTTTTAGATCATTTGTTAAATCCACTAATGGTGTCGGATTGACCACCTTATCTCCTTCAATATGTGGTATTTTGTTCCAAATTTCTTGTTCGAATTTCTCAAGTAGGATATTATCTACTTCTGTTTCTGACATTTTATCTAGACAACCTCAAATATTTACTCATATAAAATATCCTGATTGCATTTATCATAATTATGCCTCCAGTATGCTCATCACTTTGTTGGGAATATCGTTTAGTCTACTGACTGCCATTGTTTTCTCATATCCTAAGTGTCTGAGATTATCTGCTATTGTTGTTGCTCGAAGGGTGTTTGGGCCTAATCCAAGTGCCACCATGTTAATTCCTAAACCTTTGAATGATTTTATCATGGTTCTTACTGCATCTGGATCTGATGGTTCTCCATCAGTCAAAGTCAAAAAAATATCTGGTCTTTTTGCCTGTAGTACCGGAAACATCTTATCATATACTTCTGCAAGTGGTGTGGATCCATTTGCTACTACATGAGCAAGTCTTTTTGCTGTAACATTATTCCATTTTATATTATCTGGCTTTATTGACCAACACACTACAGTCCTATTTTGAGTACTGAATGCATAAACTGCAAACTTTACCTTTAGAAATGATAAAACTTCACAAAGTGCTAGTGTTGCCTTCTTGTACTCTAATGCATCTGATGCAATACTAGACGAATGATCTAATAAAATTACAATTTTGGTCTTAATTGATTTTTTTACATCCGTAAAAAATGGTTCATATCCTTCAATGTAGTTCTCCTCGTCAAATTCATCTCCAGATCTGAGATGTTCTTCCTTCCATCCTGATCTCCATTCTTTGAATTTTATTTTTAATCCATTAATTAGGCTCAGATCATAAATTACAGTTTCATCAACATTTTTGGTAGTAGGCGTTTGAATTCCTATGGGTTCAGGTGCTAACCCTTTGTTTTCTGTTTTCTTATTTTCATCTAGTAATACTCGATATTCATCATATACATTGTCTCCTCTCAAAATAGCATTTGTATCTACGCTACCGAAATCTCCTTCCTTGTTCTTGGAAATCACTTTTAGTACTCGTCGTAATTCCTCTTCAGTTAATGCCATTCCTGCCTTCATGAATGGTAGAGATACTGGAATGGTCAATAGCGAATCAATATCTAATATTTTTACAATTTCACCTACATGTTTTTCAAGCCATTCCGTATCTCTTTCTTCCTCAATAGCTTTACCCACAACTTTTTTTCCAAGGGCTGTGGCTTTTTTGATTCTCTCAAAATTATTTGATTGAATTTCTCCTTTGATTGCTCCAAACATAAAATATTGATAAAATGCCTCTACAATTCTTGCTTTACCATATACTGTGTGAAGCTGAGGTCTAGACACTAGCATGTATGCATAATTAAAAATTATTTCCTCATCCATCCCTTTCCATATTTTTCTACCCAATTGTTCAACCCTTTGTGTTTCTAGTGTATTTAGAATAAACCCAAAGGCATGATCATCACTCAGGATTTTTTTACAATGTTTTATTCTCATTGCCTCGTACCATAACGAAGTTCTAAATTGTCTGTATTTTTGAAAATTATTTCCTATTCTTTTTTCTAGTGGGGTTAGGATGACTTTGTTTTCTTTTAGTCTTGTTTTTGTTTCAACTTTATCTGAAATCTCTACAATCATTTTGTCTTTTTCAGACCATCTTCTAACTAGAAATGTTGCAATTTCTACTAGAGAATCATTTTGAAGTTGAATCGATTGCATTTAGCTTCCAAACATAGATGTGATGATATCGCTTACTTTTTGATATTCTATGTTTCCCCATTGCGTATACACATTTCCAAAAACAAAATTTGCCGCTTCTTTTGCTGACATTCCTTTCTCTAATAATTTTCCAAAAGCAATTGTTTCTCTTAAACTTGGAGAGTAAAATAATTCTTCAACTGCTGCTGCTTGTCTTAGGGTATTTGCAAGTTTGATTGCTTGGATTATTTCTGCTTCATGTCCAGATACATGTTTCTTCACAATTTCAAGCTCTATGTTTTCAGGAGGGTATTCTAATCTTATTCTGACTGGAAATCTACTTAACAACTGTGGTGGTAATTCTTTTGTTCCACTATGGGTTAGTGGATTAATTGTAGCTACTACAAACCAGTTTTCTTTTGCCTTTACCACTTCTCCCGTTGATTCTTTTAATGCAATCTGACGTCTATCGTCCAAAGCTTCATCTAATCTCAGTAAAACATCTGCTTCTGCTGAATTGATCTCGTCAAGATAAAGCATATCTCCTTCTCTCATCGATTTTATCAAAAGTCCTTCATCAAAACTCACAGTTCCGTCGTTGAGAGTTTTTGTTCCTATTAGGTGACTTTCTCTTGTTCTAAGACTAAAATTTATCGATTCTAAATTAATGCCTTTTTTCTTCGCAAAATCTCTTACAAGTGATGTCTTCCCAGTTCCTTTTGGGCCTATAATTAACACAAAAAGTCCAGTTTCATATGCTTTTTCTAGAATTTGAGCAGAATTATTCCAATCTAAATAAGATATTTGTTCCAAAGTATTTTTTTGTTGAATTCAACAATATTTAATATTAGATCTTATTTTCCGAATTTTTCTACTTTCATAAACGCAGCATCCATTCTTTGATGAAGTGTTTTATTCCATTCATCAAATCCTGATGGATCCTTTGGATATTCATTGTAGTGTTCCACTAACCATTGATTTTCTTTTGATGTGAATCTAAGACCATCTGCAACGGTTTTGTTCATTGCACCTCTGATTATCATCCCAATTTTTCCTAATCCTGAAAAGTCTGGATGTTCTCCTTTACTAATTGATTCTACATCTAGATTTCCTAGGAAATGTTTCATACCATAACTTATCTGATCATTTGTCATTTGTTGTACAAGTCTTCTGAATAATTCAAGCCCTGCTGTTTTGTAGCCATATTCTTTAATGAAATCAAGGTTGTATTGCCATAGACCAGCTTCTGAAACATCATTTGCTTCTATTGCTTGTGCAACATTATTTCCTAGAATTGTTCCTGCAATTAATGCCGGTCCAATTCCTCCGGCATCAATAGGTTTTGGCATCCATGCAGAATCTCCAACTAACATGTAACCACCTGAAACTAAGCAATCATTTTGTCTTCTAACTGATACTTGAAAAACTCCAGAATTGTTGTTTATGTCTTCAGGATCTTCAGAAAGTCTTGGATTTTTTATTGCTTTATTTCGTTCCAAGTATTCTTTCATTAATGATTCTACAGAGTCTTTCTTACCTAATCTTGCATTTCTTTTTTCTAATAATGATTTTTCAACACCTAGACCTATGTTGACTTTGTCATCTCCCTTTGGAAAGACCCATCCATATCCACCTGGAGCGATATCTTGGTCTAGATGAATTATACAATAATCAGGATCAAATTCCGAAAGATCTTTTTCCGCCTGATCAAAATACATAATGTATCTTCCAGTTGATTCTAAATCTCGTCTATCAATTCGCTTTTCTACTTTGGTTGAGTTTTGGAGTCCGTTTCTGAGCACTGATGTAACTCCCGTTGCATCGATTACTACCTTTGCAGTTTTTTTGAACGGTTGTTTTGATTTGTTGTCTATTCCTTGTACTCCTGTTGCCTGCTTTCCCTCATAAATCAGACCCGTGAGATTAATTTCATATTCGAATTCAATTCCCATTTTTTTACATCTTTCGTTTTGAATCTCTGGTAACTTTTGACGATTTAGCATGTATCCTGCTCCATCAAAGGGTATTGCTGTCTCTCTGTCTGGCGAAAATGCCATTACTCCTTTAACGTCGTGTTCAATTTCGGGTCTTGTCCATTCTACCTTGATTCTGTTTGACATAAAATCAACTGCTTCTTTTGAACATGCATCTCCACATACCCAACCTGCTAGGGATTTCCTACCTGGAAATAATTCTGAATTTCTGTCAACAACTAAAATTTTCAAATTTTG
This sequence comes from Candidatus Nitrosopumilus sp., assembly GCF_965223225.1. Taxonomy (GTDB): domain Archaea; phylum Thermoproteota; class Nitrososphaeria; order Nitrososphaerales; family Nitrosopumilaceae; genus Nitrosopumilus. Next base: position 1,395,400 of record NZ_CBDCVU010000004.1, on the reverse strand, counting down.
ATTTGAATAATGAGATATTGCTTGTGCAGTAATTGTACCTGCAAGGCCTCCTCCTGCCACTATTACATCATAGTCTGCCACGATATGAGGTCTGTATGTCGGTATTTAAAATAATACATCTCATGTATATGGTGTTAGTTAGCATACTGCTGTTAAACGACTCAAATGTGGGTCGGTTCGTCGCGGCGTCTTCAAAGCTTTCGCTCAGACTGGAGCGGCTGTTATTTCCTCATTCCCAACTTGAATTGGGCTGTTATTCTTATTTAATCTAGTTGGCAATCTGAAAAATTTTTGTAAATGATTGTATTTTGTCTTTTTTATTGTAAATTGGAGTGTGAATTTTTATTTTTATCATGCCCCTCTCGTTAATGATTACATTTCCATTGATTAATTCTTGTTTATCTAACCTAAAATGAAACCTAGAGTCTACTGTTCTTTCATCAATCTCTTCAATAAGTTTCATAATTTGATCTTTTTTCAATAAATCAAGTAGTTTTTTGAGCAATACTTGTGCCTGTTTTTTGATTATTTTGACCTTTAACATGATTATTGGATTTTCGTAATGCCCTACTGTATTATTGATTGTAAAATTCTCCTCATCCAGATCAAATGTTTCTTTAAACGCCGCAAATATTTTTGATGGATCTTCTGTAGCGTGGATTATTACATCGATTGTGATCTCAATCTTGTCTGGCATAATTAAAAGTAATTTCTTACTTATGCTTCAAGTAGAACTGTTTCTTTTTCTGCAGTTCTGATTAGTTTTACTTTTTCTAGACCCACATGTCTTACTCTAATTACTTTCTTAAATGCAGCCATAATATCTGAATTAATCTTGCTGTAGCATGTTGCTTGGACGAATTGCTCTATTGTCATATCGGGAACTGTTTTGTTGATTACGTCCCTTGCAATTAATCTCAATGCATGTTTTCTTGATGTGTTGAGTTGTCTGTGTGTGAGTGCTATTACTTTAATTCTGAAAATGTATCCGTCTTTTGTTTTGATATCGATTATAAAATTAATTTTTGAGGAACCACGTCTAACAAGACTGCGTAAGAATTCCTTTGAATATTCAAATCTCTTGAAGATTGTTGATGCCTTATCTCCATCTACTTTGTCAATTTGAAAATATATCTTGTATTGATGTTGTGATGGATCTCCCTTGAGAATATCATATAGTGTTACTTCTAAAACCCGACCTGAAGCGTTATCATCATCTGTAATTGGCACATATGCTATTGGAACATTGTTAAACGAATCTGGAGCATTAACCGTAATCCAGCGTTTTTCACGCCACTTGTCTTTTACTCTACCTTTTCTTCGTGCCAATTATTACCGACCTTTGAATCCAAAATATAAGGGTATGTTACTAGATCTCTTTCTGATTGCCCATGTACCTCTGTAAAACATATGGGATCTTTATATGCCCGTCCTTGGTTTGGAAATTTTCCATTATTGAAACCAAAATTCTAGATGTTGCAATCAAGGTACTGTTTAGTGTGTGTAAGTACTTGGTTTCCTCATTTGTCTTGTCTCTAAATCTAATTTTCAGCCTTCTTGATTGGAAATCCATACAGTTGGAGCATGATACTATTTCTCTGTATGCATTTTGACCTGCCATCCATGCTTCTATGTCATAAGTTTTAGCCGAAACCTTTCCCATGTCTCCTGTAGATAGTAACATTACTCTGTGAGGTATCTCTAATTTTTTGTAAAAATCTTCAGCAATTTTTAACATTTTTTCATGTTCGTCCCATGAATCTTCTGGTCTCGAAAATACAAACTGTTCAATCTTGTCAAACTGATGAACTCTGAAAATTCCTTTCTGATCCCGCCCATGGGCACCAGCTTCTTTTCGAAAACATGGACTTACTCCTGCATATCTTATTGGAAGATCTTTTCCTTCAATAATCTCATTTTGATGCATTGCTGCCATGGCGTGTTCTGATGTTCCGATCATATACAAGTCCTCATCTTCAACTTTGTAGATCACTTCTTGGAAATCATCTGCAATAATTGCACCTTCCATCGATTTTTTGTTTATCATATATGGTGGTTGAATTAATGAATACTCTTTTTCAGAAAGGAAGTCGAGTGCAAAATGAATTAATGATTGATTTAGTCTTACTAGGTCATTTTTAAGATAATAGAATCTAGCCCCTGCAACTTTTGCAGCTCTCTCCAAATCTACCAAATCTAAATTTTCAGAAACGTCTATGTGGTCATTTATTTTAAAATCAAAATTTGGAATTTTTCCCCATTTTCGTATCTGTACATTGGCAGTATCATCTGGACCAATTGGTACTGATTTATGAATTAGGTTTGGCATAATTAACATTAATTTTGAATATTCTCCATTGACGGATTCTTGTTCTGATTCTAGTGCTGCCAGGTTATCTGAAACTTTCTTCATTTCCACTAGGCTTTCTTCAATTGACTTTCCTTCTTTCTTTTTTTGTGAAATTTCTAAAGCTACCTGATTTCTACGCTTTCTCAAGTCGTCAGTTTTTGTAATCAATTCTCTTCTTTTATGATCTAAATCTATCAGTCTGTCAAGATCAAATTCTATTGATCTTGCTTTTAACATCTCTCTAATGGTTTGTGAGTCTTCTTTGATTTTTTTTGGATCTAACATTATTTTATTACCTCTAAAGCAATCTTGGTATGCTCCAACACCTCATCAATTGTTCCAATGATGTGTTTCATGTTTTCTTTACTCTCGAAATTAAAAATTAGTTTATTATCAATATTTTGTATATTCATGCTCAAACCTTCTGGAAAATCAACATTGTCTGGCTCTAATGCTTTTTTCACCGTATCGGCTTTTTCCTGTGGAATATTATTGATTGTTATCTGTACTTTGCAATTTAACGACATTTACTTCCAAGTAATTGAGAAACTCATCTAATTTGTCTTTAGTTATTTTTGCACCCGCTGCAGCATCATGTCCGCCTCCAATTCCTTCAAATTTTTCAGCTCCACGTCTCATTATGTCGCTTAGGTTGATTTTTGATTTACAACTAAATGATTTTCTAGATGAGAATTTTATTGTATTTTCTTCACCTTTAGTCCTCAATATGACAATTTTTCCAGAATTTTTAGGGGCACCTGCAATTAGGGAAGAAATAGTTCCAGTCATCATTTCAGGCACAATATCTTCTCCATTTACCATTACACAGGTCTCTGTTTCCGAAATTCGCCATCTTTCATTTGCTAAAATTTTCATATACTCTCTTATCATTTTTCTATAATCTGCTAAGATTTCTTCTCCTTCTCTTAGAATCTTATTTCTATCTCCCATGCAAATAGCAATTCCTACACCAGAACGGTTTATCCTACCACAAGAATTTAGCATTGTTGAAAACTCTCTTCCATCTCTGAGGAAACTTCTCCTATCTTCTTTGGGAAATGTATAGGTATATCCAATCAATTCTGTCATCATTTCAGTACTGTTCTTGTCTGAAATGAATTTGCTAATTGATTCGATAACCTGTCTTTTTTCATTTTCATCAAGTTCGGATGGTACTCTCCACCTGCCATCTTCCTTGAGGTTAATTCCAGAAGAATTAAGAAGAGATAGACATGCTCCTCTGTTCCACGTTAATCCTTCAATGAACGGATGTGCTGTAAATGCTAACGAGTCTGGAAGTGGTCTTGTTTCTCTTCCTGCTAGTAACAGGTCTAAATCGATATCTACTAGTCCTAATTCTTTTGCTGTGTTTGCAATCTCAAAATTCATTCCTGTAAATGATTTTCTTTCTCCCTGATCTTGTCTATCCCCTAATGCTGCTATCAATGCAATTGCTGATAAATCTGAATTTTTATCATCTAGGGCCATGGATGCAAGATATGCCATGCCTCCAGCGCAAATATCGTTACCTCCATCGATTCCATATTTCCAAGAATTGATGACATTTTGATTGTCAAATTCTTTATCTGGAATTTGATGATGATCTAAAACAATCCAATCATCCCCTATTACGTCATCTAAATTTGTCGCAAACCCTCCGCCCAAATCTGTTATTATGTGAAAATCTCTCGAGTCTGTTTTGAGAGATTTTACTACCTTTTCACTAAATTCTTTTGATGTTCTTACAGTACAATTTGCTCCTGCTCTAACTAATGCTTTGGTAATTATACTTCCAGATGTTAGTCCGTCACAATCAATATGTGTTGTAACTGAAATTGATTTGTTATTCTTAATGCATTCTGATATCTTATCTTTGAAATATGAAAGTGACTCGTCTAAGACTTTTGTCATCACTCTAGTTGTGCTACAACTGATTTATATTTCCAGTTTTTAGGAATTCTTTCAATTTTTTTGTAGTATACAGACAATCTGTGAACCTTAGCCTCAATTAGCTCTAAGGATCTGACATTTCTCCTGTCTCCTCTATTTGCCTTAAGGTGCTTTTGAAGTCCTACTGCTTTTTTGACAATGTTCTCCAAATCCTCAGGCATCTCTGCCTTCAAATCATTTTCTTCTAAAATTTCACCTATGCTTTTTTTCGTGATTGGTTTGATTAATGGAATCGAATGTTGGTCTCTCAATTTAATTCCTATCTGACTAGGTGTTAAACCATCTTTTGCATACTTGATAACCAATTCTTCAATCTCTTTTGGGCTTTGTGTAATCCATGAAGGCGCACGTAACGTAGCTGGTCTAATTGAATGTGATTTCCCATGTCTGTGCGTATGCATTCGTCCCATGATTTTGAACAATAAAGAACAGAATTAAACGTTACTTATACTGATCTCGTACATAATATCGATTTTTGGGGTTTAGAATAAAAGTTAAATAAGTCACTGGCCCCAAAACGAACAGGTAAACGGTATGAATAACAAGATACTCTTAGCAGCATCCTTAATTGCTGTCTTCACTATTGGTTACTACGCAGACGGTGCAGTAGCATTTGCACAGTACATGGGTAACGTTGGTAGTGATGGTGCTACTGGATCTTACACATTGGAAGAGGCACTTGAACTTCAGAGACGAAGAATCGAATCTGCTGAAGCAAATCCCTCATCTGGATCAGGAACTCCATACCTTGATGCAAGTGGTGTAGTTGGTGCCTCCGTTATTGCAGGAGCAGTATTCGGTGGTATTGCAGGTGCATTCTTCATTAGAGGAAGATCTGGTAAATATGCAGCAATGGGCAGAGGATAACCAAACCTATCTTTTCTCTTATTTTATTAGTCATATCTTAGCGTATGCTGATCTCGGCCTTTTTGATAATAAAAGAAATGTATATATCGCACAAATAGAGTGAAAATATACAATGACTCCTATCGTAGGAAATTTCCTGAGCATCCTGTCATCACTTACGGGACAATTGGGACCAAACTATGATCCATTATTCTATGATGTAATGATTTACATCTTCGGAACCATGATGTTTACAGTATTCCTTCTTGGAATTATCTCATTCTGGTTACGTGTACACGGATGGGCCTATAAGGACAACCGTGAGAGATGGGTTGATGAATTGGACAGACACTTTGAAAGAGAAGGTATCGGTCTAATTCCAGACAACGGTAAATACTGGTAAAATCACTTCCTTTCTTCTTTTCATTATTTTTAAGTCCTTTAGCACTTGCTAATAGTATCTTTATTTGAAAAACCAATTTTTCTCAGTCTGCAAATGTTCTGATGACTAATTCTCAGGCGGTAGGAAGTCTGAATCTTTTGATTCGTCATATGCTTTTGACGTAAATACTGCTTTGTAATGATAGCCGTCTTGTATCGGAGTTTTAAGACCATGATCTGATAACTTATCGTTTACATAAATTTCTGTTTTTGATTCTTCCATATCTCTGATTTTAAATTTTGAAATGTATAGGAAATGTCCTATTTCAAAATTGGGATTTTCTATCCACTCTGCATATACGGTACCATCATTAGAAAGCGTGTATATCGCTCTTTGACATCCTTCAGTAATGCCAATATTTGGCTGAACTTCAGCTTTTAGCCCATCTTTAATCATTTCAAATGTAAATGATATTTTCCAAGTGGTGTCCAAGTCATCAATACAAGCATTATGTGGTTGGTTAGCTATTGTGGGGTTTACTAAAGTGGTAGTTAGTAATACTGCTCCAGCACCAATTAGGGCGCTTATTATGAGGAACTTGATGGTTTTTTTCCTCTTATATGGATCAGTTGCTCCTACCCATTTCATTATTTTGGAATTGGACAAATACCTTAAAGTCCTTTCTTTTATTCGTATGATATCTCAATTATGTCTAGTTGGTCTTGATGATCAGCTAGAAAATATGTAATCTCATCTGAGTCAATTTCTACCCATTCTGATTCTCCTTTATATGGAAGATAGTCTTCCACGAACAGATCATTGTCTCCTGTTAAACGAACTACAACTTTTTCATTTTTTGGCTCTATCTCAAAGGGTAATTTTAGTACCTTCCCTCTTCTCTGATTTTGAATATTTACCTTGAATTTGTCTGATCTAAATTCAACTTCTCCGAAAAAATAACTTTGAAAAATATCTAATTTTGTTATCTTAAAACTGATCATGTAATGGTTATGTCCTACTTCGAATTAAAATTTAATTTTGTTTTTCCTAGTTGTCACTAGGACTTACTATAAAATGAAAAGGAAAAGGTTGGGTTTTTTAGATTACTTGCCAGGGTCGTGTTGCAAACGTAATGACATATCCAACACCAATCATGATTGATTGATATGCGATGTTGGTATATGGGATTGGTTTGAGAATTGGGTCTCCTTCTACGACTACTGTTTGACCTGGACCTAGTCCTGGACCTACTTGAGCTACATTGAGTTGGGTGTGTACATGGTATACACCTGGTTCAAGTGCTTTTGCAGATAATTGATAATCGATGACTGCGTTTCCTGGAATGTCAAAGACATTTCCTGGTGGATCTCTTGCGAGCATCTCCCATCTGTTACCTGCGTTGGTTGACTCTGAGAATATTGATAGCCATCCTCTTAGGTCTCTTTCTACAAGACTGACTAGTGTTCCTGAAAGAATCAAGGTTTCACCAGTTTCCAGGGATTGTCTGTTGAAGGTTTCATCTTCAATTCTAATGAAACGACTCTGGAGTTGTGCTTGGACACCGTGTGCGTCTGCAGGTGGAAGTATGGCTTCAACCCAATCGAAACCTAATGTTCCTAGTGCAAGTACGACACCTAGTCCTAATACGAAAATCTTTTTTTCGACCATAGTTATCCCTAATATTGACAACAACAATATACGTCGTTATATGTTTTACCTTCATTGCGTAGATCGACGTTTCGACAAATGTTTAACACTAGTGTTTAACAATAAAAATTGAAAATTTCTAATATAAAACTTACATTAAATTGATTTTAAATTTTTAAAAATTTCAAAAGTTTTTAGAAAAAATTAAAAATCTCTAATATAAAATCCAGGTTTTTAAAACTCTTGCTTTATATTCTTAATTTACATGATTACTATCATGGCACAGATGCCCGCATTAATCCCAAAAGAAGTTGAGATTCAGAGACTAAAGAAAATCTGGCTCATCGTTATTGCTATGGGGTCAACTGCAGCATCAGTCGAAGTAGATAACTTCGTTGATGGTTCTCTACACCAAACTTCTATCAGAGACAGTGCATTTACACCAGCACACTGGTGGCTGTATTCCCACTTTGTTGCATTACCACTTGGATGGGGAGCAGCAGCAATCTATGATAGAAAAGTACCAGTTCTCAGAGGTCCAAATAACTCAATGAACACTGGTTTGAAGATGACTATTCTTGGTTACCTTGCAACCATGTTTACAATTGGAGTCAATGAGATGTGGCACTTCTGGTTTGTAGAGGAAATCTTTGCAGTACCAAATCACTGGATGTTTAACATGGGTGTTGTAGTAGCATTCATGGGTGCACTTGCATACGTAGTCAGAGTATATGCTAGACTCGTAGAATTAGGTGCAGAGACTCCTGGTGAGAATCCATATGTTGCAGAAATGTACAAGATGGCCCTAGAAGGCAAATTGTACAGTAGAGCAATCCCATAGACAAGAAAACAAAATTGTGCAAAAGCACATTTTTTTATCTTTTATTCTTCCAAAAAGCCGTAGATCGTACTAGAGTTGTCCGTTTAAGAAAGACTTAAAAGTATTCTGAATCGTATTAAATCCATAATGACTCTTCCAAAAGGATTCGGTTCTGGCGGTGCTGGTGGTTCATCAAGCGCTGATGTAGAACGAATGATTGGAAAACGCGTTGAAAACATGACTGGTATGATAACCATTTCATTCTGGGCAGCAATATTGGCAACATTTGGTGGTACTGCAGCTGGGTACTTCTATTATCCATGGGCATATCCTACAGCAAGTGGTCACTTTGCATTCATCGTGCTTACAATCATTATAGCAATAGGTTACATCTTCTGTGTTAAAGTCATGGAAGAAGGTTCCAATAAGAACAGTAATGGTATAGTTGGCGCAAGTGTAGCTGGTGCAGCTGCATTTTGTCTCTTCGTAGTACTGTTTATTGGTCGATAACCAGAAGGAAACCCCTTCGGACACATTTCTTTTTCATTTTAACTTAAAGAATTTCTAATGCATGCATTTTTTCTTGCTTAAAACAACGATCTTCATCAAACTCTAAAATTTTATATACTGACCATTTGCCTAACTGGATATGGTCTGGTTAAGACGATGTACACACTACTTGTTCATAGTAGTAGTTGCAGTTAACTCTACACTGTTAACAATTAATGCAGGAGACTACATCTTCTACACTGACTGGGCTTGGACTTCGTACACGGTATTCTCAATATCGCAAACGTTGATGCTTATTGTAGGTGCAACATATTACCTAACATTTACAGGCGTTCCAGGCACAGCAACGTACTACGCTCTTATTATGACAGTATACACATGGGTAGCAAAAGCCGCATGGTTTTCACTTGGATACCCATATGACTTCATTGTAACTCCAGTTTGGCTACCATCAGCGATGCTGTTGGATTTGGTTTACTGGGCAACAAAGAAGAACAAACACTCTTTGATACTGTTCGGAGGCGTACTGGTAGGAATGTCTTTACCATTGTTCAACATGGTGAACCTGATAACAGTAGCAGACCCACTTGAAACGGCATTCAAGTATCCAAGACCAACATTGCCACCATACATGACACCAATCGAACCGCAAGTAGGTAAGTTCTATAACAGCCCAGTTGCTCTCGGTGCAGGTGCAGGTGCAGTATTGGGATGTACGTTTGCAGCGTTAGGTTGTAAGCTTAATACTTGGACTTACAGATGGATGGCCGCATGGTCAAAGTGGGACTAAAAACCCAACCTTTTCCTTTTCATTTTATTATCTACTACTAGTGTTAACTCTAGATCATTTTTGAAAAAATAACTCTAAAAACCTAATAATTTTTTATTAGCAATTCAAAGTGGCCTGTTCTCTTTCTTGAATCAGAATTGATAGAACGGTTTGCTTGAATCTTGCTTATTTTCCAGGGTTCTGATGAGAACATGTCAGAGACTTGTTTTGAATCTGAATTTGACAATAACACTTTGCACCCTTTGGAGTCCAGTTTGTTACAAAGGTCTGTTAGTCTTTCAAGGTCCCTATATGTAAAGTCCTTGTTTGTGTAACTTGTAAAATTGGCAGTATCGCTGACTGGTTGGTATGGGGGGTCAAAATACACTAGATCTCCTTTTTTGGCATCCCTTAGAACTGCCCCAAAATCGCGACATTTGATTGAGACTTTGCTTGCTTGGAGTATGGAGCTAACAGAACGAAGGTTCTCCTCATTGACGATATTTGGATTTGTGTAACGTCCCAGTGGAACATTGAATCTCCCTTTGCTGTTAACTCTGTATAATCCGTTAAAGCAAGTCCTGTTCAAAAAGAGCAATCTTGATGTCTTCTCGATCTCGCTTCTTGGGTTTGATTCTCGGACAGAGTAATAATATGATTTTGAATCCTTGTGATAGTTTTTTTCGTGATTTTTTAGAGATAAAATTAGGTCATCAATTCTGTTTCGAATCGTGGTATAAGCCAAAACCAGATCAGAGTTCAAATCTGAGATGCTGCATTTTTGGCCATCTCTTTCAGTGAGGATGTGGAAGAGCAAAGCACCACCTCCAATAAATGGCTCAAAGTAGGCCTCAAATGTCTTTGGCAAATTCTCATTTAGAATTGGAATCAGTTGACGCTTTCCTCCTGCCCATTTTACAAATGGTTTTGGGATGACAGTTGATACCTGAGAATATTCTTGTTTCAACAATTAGTATTGCAGAATTTTTTAACAGTCCAGAACATAAAAAAAATTGATCTTGGACTAACTTTTTCCTAGTCTCAGAATAGCTTAAATACAAATTTCGTAAATTTGACAAAAATCCATTTTTGAACAATAATTTTAAAAATTGAAAAGCTTCGAACGGGATCCGGACCCGCGACCTTTACCTTACCAAGGTAACGCTCTACCAGGCTGAGCTATCGAAGCACAAATTATCCCTATCTGAAATCCTTATAATTCTTCATGCTTTCAAACTCTCTAAACTGTTAAATTTCACACATTTTTTTACAACTTTGGAGGAGTAATCAAGCCTGGCCAAAGTAAGCACTTTGTGCTTTTGGACATGCAGGACTTAAGATCAAATAATGGGTGATCCTGTCTCTCAGGAGTTCGTGGGTTCAAATCCCACCTCCTCCACTTTGTTTTATTTTGGATGTTTTATTCCTCTGGCGTTTAGCACTTCGTAAACATCTGGTAATGAAAATACAAATCCGACATGAACACAATCTTTCTCTTCACATAATTGACAAAATAACTCTCCTTTTTGAACTGCAACTTCTGCGATTCTATTTTTAATATTGTCTTTTAGAATAACTCGATCATCATCTACTGAAATTTTTTCTATTTTTGGAGCGTATCGTGCAAAGGTCTTATCCTTTTGCATCATTTCCTCTAACATGTACGTTACATAACCTGAAAAGCTGTTAACGCCTTTCATTACAAGCTCGTCTTTACTATTTTGATAAACCTCATGGAATTTATCATAAACTGTTTCTGATACTGTTATTGATTTGAATCCAGCTTTTGGCAATTTACTTTCCTCTTACCGTACATTAAGGTACTCATCTATTTAATGTTTTATTTTCTTTTATTCATACTTGTGAATTAGCCTTTATACACAAGCGTGATTAAAATCGCATATGGGAAAAGGATATTCTGTTGAAGACATTCGAGATAGAATAATTTCAACATTACAAAATTCTAAAAATGGAATGTCTGGAGTAGAGATTTCGGAGGCTATTGGAATTAATCGAATTACAATGACAAAATATCTAAAAGTATTTGCAGCAGAGGGATTGCTTAGACAAAAAAACATTGGAAATGTTACTTTGTGGTTTTTGCAACCAGGACAAGAATCTTATAATTTTCCTGAAGATTATTTTGTAATAGCAGAAAAATACCTTGATTATCTAATTCGAGGTACAGATGATCAGATATTTTCTATGATTCAAAACTGTTTACATTCTGGTGCGACTGTTGACCGACTAGTTTTTGAAATAATTCTTCCAGCAATTGATTCAATTCAAGTTCTTTTTGATGATGGTAAAATTGGAACCTCTGAATTCAATCTTTTAAAAACTACGATTTCAAACTCAATCCACATTTTAAATCAGGTTCCAGTCGTATCTGACTCTAAAAAAAATGTTGTATTGATTGCGGCTGATATGAACAGTTTTTTGCTATCTGAGGCTGCTTCTTCTGTATATCACTCACAAGGATGGAGAGTTTCTAATTTGGGAGATATGTCTTCTGTAATCAATATTTTATTTGACCTTGATTTTCAAAAACTAGTAGGGAAAATTTGGAAACAAAAACCAGGACTTTTATTGGTTGTAATATTCTCTCAAACTGACGAAGGCTTGAATTTCTTTGCAGATTCAATCAACCCAATAATTGATAAATTTGGAAAAAACATGAAGTTGATTTTGTGTGGTAAGATATCTAAGAAAAAGAAAATTAATTGTAGTCTAATGTCTGAAAAAATCGAAGATATTCTGCAATGGTCCCAAACAGTGTCTCAAACTATAAAATAATGAAAAATGGGCCCGATGTGATTCGAACACATGACCTTTCGATTTCTGAAGGTTTTATCAGTCGAACGCTCCAGCCAAGCTGAGCTACGAGCCCACGAAAAATCATCTAGTCAGGACTCATTTAAGTCTAATTTTCTTTCCACTTGATTGAACATCCGATTGAAGGGTCGAATTCCTTCTCAATTTTTTTACCTGATAATAATTTGTCAATATTGTCTATCATGGTTTTTTCTGTAGCTGCATCATCTGGTTTCATAGCATTATCAATTCGTCCATGAAAAACTAGTTGTTTTTGACTGTTGAATAGAAACGGATCTGGTGTACACATGGCGCCATATTTCTTTGCGATTTCTTGTGTATCGTCTACCAAGTAGTCAAAACCAAATCCTTTTTCCTTGGCGGTTTCTTTCATGGCCTCAAAACTGTCTTCTGGATAATCTGTTGAATCATTGCTGTTTATTCCAATCATAGCAATATCGCTTCCACATTTTTCATATAATTCGTTTAATGCATCTACTTTTGCTTTGACATAGGGGCAATGATTACACATGAAAATTACTAAGAATCCTTTGTAATCTTTATAATCATCTAACTTGTGCTTTTTGTCATCAATTCCTAATAACTCAAAATCTGGCGCTAAATCTCCTGTTTTTAGCTTAGCTTGCGATTCTAAAAGTACCATAAAAAATCAATCTTGTTTTCAAATAAAATTCTTGCCAAGAAGACAACAATTAAAATCTGCACATAAACAGTTCTTCCTGTGGGCCGGTAGTATAGCCTGGTAGTATACCCGCCTTGCACGCGGGGGGTCACGGATTCAAATTCCGTCCGGTCCACTTTATCTTGATCGATGTTGAAATTCGGAATGTTGGATGGATTTAAATAGGATAAGTTTTTGTTTTTTTCTATGGCAAGCTATGTAGACGGATGGCCGGTATTTATTCCACTCATTGTTGGTTTAGCTCCAGGATTAATTTACTGGTTAGCAATTACTGCAAAGAGAAGCTAAAATTTACATCTCTTTTTATTATTTTTTCACGTAGTGTAAACTAGGTTAAACCTTGTTACCTTTCTTGTTCACTATATCATATGTTACACAAAATTAATCCCTTTTTCAAAGATTATCATATGATAAAACCTATTCTTTGTGGTTTTCTTGTTTTACTCTTGATTCCTTTTTCTAATGGATTTGCTCAAGAGTTTTCTGATAATGCACCAACATTGTCCGTTTCATTAGGTAATGTTACTCCATATGTCTATCAAGATTCTGATGGATTTACTGTTGTAGTTGGAATGGTAGAAAATAATGATTCACTCAGCTCTGTATCTAATGTAAGAATTCAGGCAAGTTTCTTTAATGAATTTGATCTCAATCCAATTGAATCTGTTGAAGGAACCAGCGTTCTAGATGTAATTCCTGCTGGTGGACAATCTCCTTACATGATTAAATCTAATACAACCAATTCATCCGTCTCTGAAGCATCTGTGTCTCTTCTTAGTTTTGATTCTTCTATAGATAAACACAAAGGATTGAATGTATACTCTAGTGAAGCGTTTTCTGACACTTCATTTAGATTCTCAGGAATTTTGGAAAATAGCGGAGCTCCTAGCACCGATACAAAAGTACACATTGCTTTTTACGATGGCTTTAATCCTCCTCGAATTCTTGGAGTCTCAACCCTAGATATTGGCAAGGTAGATCCTAATACAAACTTGAATTTTTCATTTGAGGAACAAATTGATTCACGATCTGTTGGCTTTTTGTTATTTGCAGAATCAAATATTTTCTACTCAGACATTGTAGATGTCAAAATTCCTCCTCCTCAATCTCTTACAAAAATTGTGAAAATTTCAGATGTTTCTGTTAAAGATAAACTCGGAAACAAACTCTCTGAAATCAAAACAGGAACTACCGTGCATATTGAGAGTGAAACTTGGGTTCAATTTGCCACAAATCACGGAGAAGATGAAGAAACTCCATATACTTACTATGTGCAAATTAAAGAGTCTGGAAAAACCCCCTTTGTGGAATTTATCGGGAAATATGATGGACGATTTATTGGAACTGGTCTTCAATCTCAAACTGTAGACTGGATTCCAGAGAAGAAAGGTCTTTTTTTCATTGAAACATTTGTGTGGGACAAAAACAATATCCCTATAGCAGAACAAGGACCATTTGTTCTAATAATTGTAACCTGATAGATTTATTTTTAAATTGATGTCTTCAACAACATGTCTGATTTTTCTCTTGTAGCAACAGGTGGAACTTTTGATATAATACACAGGGGACATTTAACATTACTTTCAAATTCCTTTAAAATTTCTGACAAAGTAATAATTGGGTTGACTAGCGATGAATTTGCCCGTAAGAGAGGAAAAACTCTTGTCAATAACTACCAAACGCGATTAGATAATTTAACTAAAATAATCTCAAAAGAATTTCCTTCTTCCTCTTTTGATATTCGTAAATTAGATAATGATTTTGGACCTGCCGTTTTAACAAAAGAGGTTGAAGCATTAGTCGTAAGTGAAGAAACAAGTGGTCAAGGTAAGGTACTAAATCAATTAAGAGTCTCAAAAAATCTTCCTCCTGTTAAAATAATTACAATACCAATGTTTTTGGCAAAGGATGGAGTACGTATTTCTACTACCCGCATAAGAAATTCTGAAATCGACATTGAGGGAAACTCTCTATCAGTTGACCCTTAGCTTCTCAAACATTGAGTAATTAAAATAAAACAAAATTTTCTAACTTTATTTCATGGCTATAATTGGTTCAATGATGAGAAAGATTGATTCGGATTTAACAAATCTTAAACAAGGATTACAGCCTGAAAGCCTTTCATTTTGGTACAATAAAATCATACTGGAAACTATTGAGATGGCACCCCCGTGGTTGCAAGATAAAATTAAGGTTCATCAGGATCCTATCCTTCCAATGAAATTTAATTTAGATATCTCAAAAAGAGCGGTAAGATACTTTATGATTGCAGTCGATAATAATTTAGATGCAATGCCATATTCTACAAAACTTTACTTCCTTAAAGTTCAGGAAGTAATGTCCACTGAAATGGACAAGTCTCTTGTATGATTAGTTTTTTTAGGCACAAAACTTACCCCTAACTATCTATATTCAGTTAGTTTAACCCATTGTAATGGAATTCTACAAATCAAGGGACTTTAATAGAAAAAAATCTGGAGGCAATGCCAGAAGAAATGAAAAACTATCTAGGTCTTTTAGAAATTCCAGAAATGACCGAGACTCACGCTATTCCAGAAATGTAAACCAAAATGAATCTGCCATAGTTACCTGTGCTGATTGTGGTAATGAATGTGAAATTCCATTTGTTCCAAAACATGATCGACCTGTATATTGTAGTGATTGTTTCAAACTCAATAAACCTGGAAAACTTGATGATGATAAAAATTCCAGAAATGACCGAGACACAAGATTTGAGAGTTCTCCACAATCAAACAAAAATAATTTCAAAGATTCCAGATCAAAAAATGCGAAATTTCTAAAAAAACAAGAAACTTTCTATTCTGGAGGATCTGAAAAATTTTATGCCTCTTTAAAAGAGAAATTATTTGAAATTTTAGGTGGCAAAGTATGTTCAAGTTGTGGATTTAAAGATGCAAGAGCTCTAGGCTTTTGTCATATTTATGATGATGCAGTTTTTGATAACATTCGACGAGGCGGATTTGCGTCTTCCTGGGGAAAATATATTTCTGAACCAAATCTGGCAAAAGAGGAATTAAAAGTTCTATGCCTGAATTGTAATGAAATAAGACAACCACTTTCAAAACCAAAGAAAGAAAATTCCTCCCCTAAACGGAAAAAAAGTAAATTTTTCCCTCGATAAACAAAAAATCAGGTTTGAGAATTTATTAACACTTTAATTATAATAATTATAAACTCAAAACATGAATAGTGATTTTAAAGCGATGGGACTTAGTCTGGTTGCTATGGTAGGCATTGTGGCAATTTATTTCACACTTGTTCCATAGGTTACTCTTTTATTATTTCTACATCAAAATTGATGATTTTGGTGGATATTATCTTGTGTTCTTTGTCCACTACTGATTGAATAAAATCTGCAAATTTTTCCACGTTTTTTTCATCTTTGAGCAAAATACTGTGTGCTGATTTATCTTTTAATGCAATAACTAATTCATTTTTGATCACGTTAAGGATTGCAGTAATGTATGTCTCCATTCCATCCTTTATGAAAATAAGTGACGCAAGCTTCTGTGCTTCATATTTGTCATCACAACTAATGTAAGTTCTCATTTGTTTTCCAAAAGAAATTCTTCTATTCTATTCTTTGCCTCTTCTCTCTTTTTTTGGTGAACTTCCAAAAATTTATTGATTTTTTCGATTAATATTGCCTTTAATTCTCCTGAAAGAAGTTTTCCTGATTTGTAATCATCGTATATTTCCTTTAATTTTTTATCTTCAGGTTCAAAAAATATTCTCAAATATTGATAGGATACATCTATGTCTGGATTTCCACCAAGTTTTCTGTGTTTTTCTATGTCTGGCTGACCTCCTGAAAATGCATATTTGTTTATCTTTTTCTTTACCATGTTTGGCGTATCTGTTGTGTAAATAGTACCACTTTCATCTGAAGCTGACATTTTACCTCCAGGCCCTTCTAATGCAGGAATCATTATGTTGTGGATTAGTGCGGGTTTTTGTTTACCAATCTTTGGTGCCACGTCTCTTGTTAATCTGAAATGGGGATCTTGATCAACTCCTAATGGAATTAAAACTGATTCATCTTCAATAAAACAAGGCGCTGATTGTAATGATGTGTAAAAAATCATTCCTAAATTTGTTTCATTTGTAAATCCAAAAGTTGCTTTTGTGTTTGAGAAATTGATTTTTTTTGCAACTTGTGCGGCAATAGGATAAAGAGTTTGAATATTTCTTGTGTTTATGATTATTTTTGTTTTTTTAGGATCAAAACCTAATGCAATAAAATCCAAGGCATTTTCATATGCATATTTTTTAGTATCCTCCAAACTAAGTCCCGATTTTGAATAGAATTTTTCATCATCTGTTAATTGAAAGTACATCTTAACATCAAATTTTTCTTGTAACCACTTTGCAAAAATCCATGGAACTAAATGTCCTATATGGGTATGTCCTGATGGTCCTCTTCCAGTATACAAAAAGAATTTCTTTCCTTTTTCATAATCATCCAAAATTCTATTCATGTCTCTGTGTGAGAAAAAAATTCCTCTCCTAAGCATAAAATGATCTTCGCCTGTAATTTTCTTAAGTCTAGATTGTAATTCTGATGAAATTTTTTCAGTACCAAATTTCTTGATTAATTTATCATAATCAATTTCTCCTTCTACGTGCCATGGAGTAACAATAAAGTCATCTGCTGACATTCAATTTGACTTAGGTTAAGGTTTAAAAAGTCTTTTTCGAACTTTGAGCTATTGTCGAAAGTTTTTCATGAAATTGAAAAAAAAATTATTCAATCTCTAAAAGAAAATAATAAACAAACTCTTGAGAAACTTGGTGAATCTACAAAACTTTCACCCGATCAAATCAGAAGAGGGATAGAATGGTTACGACTAAAAGATCTTGCAGTTGTCAATCAGTCTCAAAAACGCACCTTTAGATTGGGAAAAAATGGTATTGAATCTTTTCAAAACGGTTTACCTGAAAAAAGATTATTAAAATTACTTAGCAATGGCCCAAAAAAAATCTCTGAATTGCAGCAGGAGCTTGGATCTCTTTTTGGTCCAGCCATGGGTTTGTCTAAAAAGAATGATTGGATTGAAACACTATCTGATAAAATTTCACTCAAAACTTTGCCTGCTGTATTCCCTGGTGAAAAAACACTAAATCATATTGGAATGGAGGAAAAACCCGAAGATACAATTGATGAAAAAGATTGTCTTGCACTTTCCAAAAGGCCTGATTTTCTCATTGAAAATATAATAAAAAATAAAGAAATATCTTTAACTGACATAGGAAAATCCACAAAAGTTTCAGAATCTACTGGTGCTATTGATGTAGAAGCTAAAGTACCAGAATTATTTGTTGCACGAACACATCCGCTGAAAGATACAATTGATGAAATTAGGGAAATTTTTGTAACTCTTGGATTTTCAGAAATTATTGGGAACATGAGTCAGTCCAGTTTTTGGAATTTTGATGCATTGTTTACTCCTCAAGATCATCCTGCAAGAGAATTACAAGATACCTTCTTTTTAGATTCTATCTCTGCAAAAAAAATTGGAACTCCTGAACAGATTAGAAAAGTATCATCTTCTCATAAAAAAAACTGGCATTATCATTGGGACATTAATGAAGCACGAAAAATGGTTCTAAGAACTCATACCACGTGTGTAACCATTAAACATCTTGCAGAGCAAAAACCTGATGAGGCAAGGGTTTTTTCTTTAGGGCGAGTGTTTCGAAATGAAAAAGTAAGTTACAAACATCTAGTAGAATTTAATCAAATTGAAGGAGTTGTAGTGGGTAAAAATGCTACTTTACGAGACTTGATGGGAATTCAACGTGAATTTTACAAACGAATTGGAATTACAAAAATTAAGTTTTGGCCCACTTTCTTCCCATATACCGAACCATCTTTACAAACAATGGTATACAATGAAAAACTCGATAAATGGGTGGAATTATTCGGAATGGGTATTTTTAGACCTGAAGTTACTAAACCTCTTGGAATCAAAAAACCAGTTTTAGCATGGGGAGGTGGAATTGAGAGAATTGCTATGTTAAAGTACAACCTTAACGATGTTAGGGAATTCTATAACAACAATTTAGGTTGGTTAAGGAGTGTCACAAAATGCCAGTAGTTGATTTATCCTATAAACGCCTACAAAAATTAATTGGAAAAGCAACAAAAAAACAAATCTCTGATTCTTTACCTTTTCTAGGATTAGATATTGAATCTGAGGATGGTGATTCTGTTCGTATTGAATACAGTCCTAATCGACCTGATTATTCAACAGATTATGGTATTGCAATTGGAATGCAGGGTTTGCTTGGAATAAAAACTGGCTCCATTAAACTAAGAATAAAACAATCTAGTAAACAATCAATCTCCGTAAAGCCTCAAGTCTCAAAAGTACGACCTTTTGTAACTGGAATAATTGCCAAAAATGGCAATTTAGATGATACCGCAATCAAGCAATTTATGGCAATGCAAGAAGACTTACATTTTGGCATTGGTCGTAAAAGACGAAAATCATCTATTGGAATACATGACCTGGATAAAATTTGCTTTCCCTTGGTATACACTACTATCACAAAAAACCACAAGTTTGTACCTCTACATTCTGAAAAAGAAATGTCTGTCTCTGATATTTTAAAAGAAACAGATGTTGGAAAAGAATACGGCCATCTTCTAGAAAATCACTCTGAGGTACCAATAATTCTAGATTCCAATGAACAAACAGTTTCCCTTCCACCTATTATCAACGCGGCTAAAACAACTCTTACCAATAAAACAAAAAATCTGTTTGTAGAGGTTACTGGCATAAATAAACAAGATGCTGAAGATATGCTTGCTGTAGTTGCTACTATTTTGCAAAGTGCAGGTTTCACTTTGGAATCAATCAACATATCTGGTAACAAAAACTCTACTCCAAAATTCCAACTACGAAAAATGAAGATCAATGATAGTCTGGTCAATCAAATTCTTGGATTAAAATTGAGTACATCTAAGATTGTATCTTCTTTAAAGAGATCTCGTCTTGATGCCACAATAAATGGTAAAAGTATTCTTTGTACTATACCTCCATATAGATTTGATATTTTTGGTCCAATGGATTTAGTCGAAGAAGTATCATTAGGTTATGGAACTCCAAATATTACTCCTATCTTATCCCCATCTCAAACGATTGGGCAAACCAATCCTGTCTCAATTCATTTGAGGTCTTTAGATCAAACTATGGTTGGATTGGGATATCATGAAGCACTAAATTCTAGTCTTACAAGCAAACGTGTACTTTATGATATGGTTAATCGTGAATCCAAAAACATAATTTCTGTGTTGGACTCAAAAAGTCAAGAACATACCATTTTACGTGATGCTGTTTTTCCTGGTCTCTTAGAAAATATCTCTAGAAATATTCATGAACCATATCCTCAAAAATTATTTGAATCGGGCACTGTTTTTTCTTTAAATGATCCTGTCTCTGAAAAAATTAATTTTGCAGGTATTAGCGCTCACAAAGATGTAACATTCACAGAAATAAAATCTGTATTGTTTTCGGCAATGAAAATGGGATTTGCAATAGAAATTCAAACCAAATCTTTTGATCATCCTTCTTTTGAAAAAGGACATTGTGCTGAGGTCTTAGTAAATGGAAGATCTATTGGAGTCATTGGCATGATTAATTCCAAAGTTGTTGAAAAATATAAAATTCGTGTATCTGTAGCAGCATTTGAAATCTCTTTATCTGATTCCGTTTTCAAATCTTTTTAAAAAAGAAGAGAATATCATTATTGATCCTGCAATAGTCATAATCCCACCTACTGAAATTTCAATAATTAATCTCTGATGCATCTCTCTGTCTTTTTCATCCATTATATTTTGAAAACTCATTTTTTCAAAATATTGGATTTGAGGATAATCAAAAATAATTACTAGTATTCCTAAAATTAAAACTGTAATTCCAATAAAAAAAATTGTTATATTTTTAATTTCCATGTGGGAAACAAATTTCTTATGAAATTTATTTTTAGTTGCTCTGTGCGTATGAAAAATTAGAAAAATACACTATCAATGGTTTTTAGTAGGCATGTCCTTATTCTTAACGCCCAAGAGCAGGCATGCAGACGGATTAGGATGATGTCGATCGTAAGGATACCAATGATTTCTAATTCACCCAGGCATGCTACATTATGGGCACCCCGGTTAGAAAACCCAAGGAGGTTTTGGCTAAATACCAATGAACTTGTGCGAGTCAGAACCGGGGAACAATATAAACAATTTACAAAAAACTAAAACTAGTGACTACAAGAACAAGGTATAATGGCAAATTATTGGCTAGCCAAACAAGAACCAAGTGGTCCAAGAGGATATAGTTTTGAACAACTAAAAAAAGATAAGAAAACAGTTTGGGACGGTGTCCATAATAATTTGGCCTTAAAGCACATGCGAGAAATGAATCCTGGAGATCTTGCAATTTTCTATCATACTGGCGATGAACGACAAGCTGTAGGTATTATGGAAATAGTGTCAAAACCATATCCAAACCCTCAAGAAGACAATGAACGATTTATAGTAGTTGATGTAAAGTACAAAAAATCCCTGAAAAGAGCAGTGACTCTTGAGGAGATGAAGAAAGAAAAAACTTTTCAGGATTGGGAATTGATCAGAATCTCACGATTGTCTGTAATGCCTGTACCAAAGAAAATCTGGGATAAAATAATGACAATCTCTGAAACCTGAATCAAATCGGTTTATTGATATAGTCGATTTGTGTAGTAAAACCATGGCAACAGCTTATGTTTTAATAAACTGTGAACTAGGTTCTGAGGAAGCTATAATTCAGCAACTAAAGGGTCTAGAAGGTGTAAAAGAAGTTCATGGAACTTTTGGTGCCTACGATATTTTGGCCAAGATAGAATCTGACACTGTTGAAAAACTTAGAGAAACAATAACTTGGAAGATTCGAAAAATTGAAAAAATTCGTTCTACTTTAACCCTTATGGGTATAGAAGGCCAGACATAAAAACACCCTTTTTTCTTATTATGATTCTGCATTTTATTTTTGTCATACAGGAAGAAGAACGTGAAAAACGACAGTTTGAATTTGAATATATTAAAAAAATGGCGCAATTCTTCAAAGTTTGGATTAAAGAAAAATTTGGAAGAGACTATGAAGTAAAATGTGACGAACTGATTACTGCTAAGAGAAGTATCTTTCAAAGAATTGATACTCATACCTTAGTGCGTGATCATGAACAAAGAGGAAAACACATCTATCATTTCTACCTCACTAATTTCAAACCTATGTGGACTGATTGTACTTGTGAGGGTTATCATGCTGAAAATTTTGGTCTGGCTTTTTGGCAACCACCCAAAGAAAGCAATAATGCTTTGTTTCTAGCCGAAAAAAATTGTACTACTGTTTCTCATGAAATAGTTCATGAGATGCTTCGTCTAGCTGGACACAAAAAATTCATTCAAGAAGTTCATGATATATGGACTAAGCATTTCTATGATCAATTAGAATTTGAACAGTATGGAGATGATTTTAAAAAAACTGATGATAAACCAATGTTCTTAACAATGAATACTTCTCATTTAAACCTGTAAATAACATGACTTAACACTTGGTGACTGAATAAATATTATTTTCAAAGTTTGCTGTTTTAAAATCTAGCTTGTTTTCTGGATCATTTGTTCTAGATTTACTTAGATTTTCGAGCTCTACTAATGCATCACCTCTGAAACCAACTGATGATCCATAAATTGCATCAATTAGCATCGTTCCGTGATCTCCTTTTTTGATGTCATCTACCATTTCGTAAAATCGTGCTGTCTCTTTTTTGTTAACCGGATTTCCCGTTGCTTTGTTGTATGCAACCGCTATGTACATTCCATTATTTTTTACTGCCACTGGGATTTTGTGATTTTTGCCAGTTGATCCTGGAATTGTTTCATTTACCAAAACCTCGCACTTGTGATACATACTTGATACATATGCATAGAACCTGTATTGTGCATACTTTCCAGCATCGTCTTCTTCACACTCGACAAATACTTTGTGTAATAATTCTAAAGCTTCATCGTTCATACTTTGTAGTCTGTCATCAATTCTTCCTCTCTCAAGTAGTTCTGACTTGCATTCTTTTGCAATTAACACTAATATGAAATCTGGTAAATTGTAATTTTTTAAAGCCGCTACAAACGCCCCTGCTTGAGACATTCCAAATTTTGGAAAACCTTTATTGACCATTTTTACGCCTCAGTTCTCTTTTAGAATTAGCTAACACTGAATTAGAAACCCGCTTTTGGCTTATAATTGTTCAGAATTATTGTGCCTATTTTTTGATTTTTGCTTGTATTTGTAATGCAAATATTAAATTCAGGATGAATCTATCAACTTCTGTGGAAATTGATACAACTACTAAACTAGTTTCGAGTGTTTATAAGAAAATAAAATCAAATATGTCCATTTACCGACAAATAGTTGGAAGACCTCTAACTCTTACTGAAAAAATCTTATGTGGACATTTCAATGAAATGGGAAATCAAAGTTTTACAGGTGGGAAAGATTATGTTTTTCTAAATCCTGATAGGGTTGCACTACAGGATGTTACAGGACAAATGGTTATGTTGCAGTTCATGCAAGCTGGCCTAAATAAAACAGCTCTACCCACAACAGTTCACTGTGATCATCTCATTCGAGCAGAGGTTCAAGGTGATATAGACATGAAAGTTTCATTAGATGAAAACAGCGAAGTTTTCAAGTTCTTACAATCAGCTGCTGCAAAATATGGATGTGGTTTTTGGAAACCAGGAGCTGGAATTATTCATCAGGTAGTTCTTGAAAATTACGCTTTCCCTGGAGGTCTGATGATAGGCACTGATTCTCATACTCCAAATGCTGGAGGATTGGGGATGATTGCAATTGGTGTAGGCGGACTTGATGCAGCTGAAACAATGGCTGGCATGCCGTGGGAATTACTTTATCCAAAACGAATTGGTGTTAAATTAACTGGAAAATTAAATGGATGGACTGCACCAAAAGACATCATCCTGAAAGTTGCAGAGGCATTGACAGTTTCAGGTGGAACAAATTCTATTGTAGAGTATTTTGGAGAAGGTACTGAATCTATTAGCTGTACTGGTAAAGCAACTATCACTAACATGGGTGCTGAAATTGGTGCTACTTGTTCAATCTTTCCGTATGATAAACGAATGGAAGTTTATTTGAAATATACTAATCGTGGTGATATTGCTGAACTTGCAAATCAAAATAAAGATTTACTTGTAGCTGATCCGGAAATTGATGAAACTCCTGAAAAATTCTTTGATAAAGTAATAGAGATTGATCTTTCAACTCTCGAACCTCATATAGTAGGACCACACACTCCTGATCTTGCACGTAGTATTTCTGATCTTGCAGACGATGTAAAATCAAATGACTATGTAGATCCTATTTCAGTGGCATTGATTGGAAGCTGCACCAATTCTTCATATGAGGATATGTCAAGAGCAGCTAGTATAGCAGAACAAGCAAAAGCAAAAGGCATCAAAGCAAAAATTCCATTACTTGTAACACCTGGTTCTGAACAAATTCGAGGAACCATTGAACGTGATGGTCAAATGGATTCTCTTATAGATATTGGTGCCACTGTTCTTGCAAATGCATGTGGTCCATGTATTGGCCAATGGAATCGACCTGAACTTGAAAAAGATCAAAGCAATAGTATTGTCACTACGTTTAATCGTAATTTTCCAGGAAGAAATGACGGACACAGAAGTACATTAAACTTCATTGGCAGTCCTGAAATGATCATTGCATTAGCTCTTGGAGGACGACTTTCTTTTAATCCTCTACATGATGAACTTACATCATCTGATGGGACAAAATTCAAACTTGAACCTCCCAAACCTGCACCCGAAGTTCCACAAGAAGGTTTCATGAGACCTGAAGGAATTTTTGTTGCCCCTCCGGAAAATTCCGAGAATGTAGATGTGTTGATAGATCCAAATAGTAAGAGATTACAGAGATTGGAACCATTTTCTAAGTGGGATGGAAAAGACTTTGAAGAAATCCCAATAATGGTAAAAGCAAAGGGCAAATGTACTACAGACCACATATCTCCTGCTGGTGCTTGGCTATCTTTACGAGGACACCTAGACAATCTTAGTGATAATATGTTGCTAGGGGCAGTCAACGCATTTACTAATGAAGTGGGACATGGAAAAAACATTCTAAATGGTAAAACTGAATCATTTTCAACTATTGCCCGACAATACAAGGAAAAACAGATGCGATGGGTAATAATTGGTGACAGCAACTATGGTGAAGGTAGTAGTAGAGAACATGCAGCAATGACTCCTAGATATTTAGGATGTGCTGCTGTTATTACTAAGAGCCTTGCACGTATACATGAAACCAATCTGAAAAAACAAGGTATTTTGGCTCTAACCTTTGCTAATCCTGATGATTATGATAAAATCCTTGAAGATGATAAAATTAGTCTGGTTAATCTGGATAAATTAGAACCACAAAAACCAGTAACTTGCATTGTTTCTCATGGCAACGGAAGCAAAGATGAAATCTTACTAAATCATTCATACAATCAATCTCAGATAGAATGGTTCAAAGCTGGTTCTGCACTTAATGTTCTCAGAGAAAAAAATTAGTTTTCATATCAATAGATATGTTTACTCTAAAGAGAAATCTTTTATTTTGATTTTGATTTATTGTACATCCTCTCTGATATTTTTGCAAACAATTCTGGGTGCAAGTTTGAAGATCAAGAAAGGTATTCCAAATATTTTAGTACATATTCTGAAAATAGTATCATAAATTCGTGCAAAAGAGTACCACGCCTAATAATAAGAACAATCAAACACAAAATATTCTAAAAATACCTCCTGCTCTAGAGGTGTAGATCTATACCTTAATCCAAAAGATATGTTTGATGATTCTTTGGTTTTAGTTGTGATGTTGGAATTTACAATCATCTATTTTTTCCAAAAGCACCTTGATGATCACTTAAACAACAACTGCATTGTTTTGGATAACATTCTTCTACTCTTTCATGTCCACATGAACCACAATGACAAAATTTATCATCTCGCATAAAATAAAATCAGAGTTTTTTCTAATTAAATAAATCCAAAGATATCATATTTGAAAATATGTGATCTATTTTAATATGGAATAATTAAAAAATGAAATTCTTCAACAATAAAGAAAATGTAATTAAACATATTCTATTACTACGGTTAAAGAGTTCTTCAAAAGATAAAAGTTAACTTTACCAAAAAACCCATTCTTTAAAAACGAGATTTCTGTGATGGTAGAAATTGCATCAAACTCTACTGTTGTTCCTGCTTATGGAAAATTATTATCAATAAATTATCTTTTAATTTTCAAAAATGAAAATCTACAGCATCTTGATAAATCTAATATTCTTCCATGAATCATGGCAACAAAGCTAGCCAAAAAAACTACAACTCCTTCTTCAACATCGCCTTTTTCTGAATTTGATAGGGTTTTTGAGAATTTTAGAAGAGATTTGGAAAAATCATTCACTTCTTTCCCTAGAATTGAATTGCCATCTCTTTCAAAATTACAAGGGACAGAATGTGATGTAATTGATGAAGGCAAACAACTGAGTGTAAAGGTGAACTTGCCTGGAATCTCAAAGAAGGAAATACATCTGAATGTAACTGATAGTGCAATGGAAATTCATGCAGAACATAAAGAAGAATCCGAAGAGAAGAAGAAAAATTATCTTAGAAAAGAGCGAAGCCAAGTAGCATATTCTAGAATTCTTCCACTTCCTGAAAAGATAATTCCAGAAAAGGTCAAATCAAAATTGACTGACGGAGTCTTAGAAGTTATCCTTCCGAAGGTAAAACCCACACCAAAATCAAAAAAGAGATCAGTTACTGTTCAATAATTTCTTTTTTTAATTTTTGAAATATTCGATTTGTCATTTAATCTAACATATACAGAAAACAAATTCAATATTACTTTTAAAAAATTCTAAGCAAATCTGTAAATCTGATAGGAACGTGGGGCCGACCGGAATCGAACCGGCGACCTACGGGTCACTACAGCTCCAAACTTACATCATCCGTGAGTCAGTTTAGCTTAGTTTACCTCTGGAGCCCTTAGCGGTGATCTATTCGTAGACACTGTCGCCCTACCAGGCTAGGCTACGACCCCACAAACAGAAATAAAATGGACTTGAATTTTAAGTTACTTTTGACTAAGATTTATTTGCTATAAACAAGAAATTACAGTTGTTAGGAAAGGCATCATGGTAAGACCGTTTTATTTAGCAATAGGCGCAATCCCTGTAATTGTTGCGCTTTTGATTTCTGTTCCTATGATTACAAAAAATGAAATTCCAATTTCTGCGGCTAATTCCTTGGATCGATTAGAAATTGAATATACAAAACATCAACTAAAGAAAATTTCTTACGGTGTTACCGAAAGAACTGGATCTCAAAAAACTGAAATCTTATTTATCAAAAACGATGGAGAATTGAAATACTCACTTACGGAACAGGGATATCTCCATCCAGATATTACATCTAAACTAGATGAAAACAAACTTGACAAAATCAAAGCTCTGATCAAAGAAACTGGATTTATGGCAGTCCCATCTGAATCCTTTCCCGTAATGGAAGATGTAACTGAGTATCAAAAGTCAAATGTTAAGGTAACACTAAACGGACGAGAAAACCAAATCCATTGGCCTGAACAAAATGCCACAACTGGTTTTATTCCTCCTATAATCACGATGGTAGAATCAGAACTTGATGATATAATATCAGAAATTATTGAATAGGTACAAATAGTCTCTAGTAACTTTTAGATCATGCTTCCTCTGTCTGGAGAACGTCTTGATGCAAAAGGGATACTTCCGGAAAAATTAAACTCATCTGATATCATACGTGGCTCTTCGACGCTTAAACGTGGATTTGCACACATGTTGAAAAATGGTGTGGTGATGGACGTAACAACTGTTGAACAGGCTCAAATTGCTGAGGATGCCGGAGCAGTTTCTGTAATGGTTTTAGATAAACTTCCCTCTGAAGTTAGAAAGGCAGGTGGTGTGGCACGAACGGCAAGCATCAAAATAATTGAAGATATAATGGATTCGGTCACAATTCCAGTTATGGCAAAATGTAGAATTGGTCATGTCAACGAGGCACTAGTACTTCAGGAAACTGATGTTGATATGATAGATGAATCTGAAGTGTTGACACCTGCTGATGAATTTCGACATATTTGGAAGTGGGATTTTACTACTCCTTTTGTTAATGGTGCTAGGTCCTTGGCAGAAGCATTAAGAAGAATTGAAGAAGGTGCTGCTATGATAAGAACAAAAGGTGAACCTGGTACGGGCAATGTTGCAGAGGCAATTACTCATATAAAAAAAGTAAATGATGAACTTAGATCTATTAAGGCAATTTATGATTCTGGTGACAATCAAGATTTGGTTCGTATGGCAAGAGAATTCAAAGTATCATATGACATTGTAGAGAAAACGGCAAAACTTGGCAGACTTCCTGTAGTAAATTTTGCAGCAGGTGGAATTGCAACTCCTGCTGATGCTGCATACCTCATGTCTTTAGGCTGTGATGGAATCTTTGTCGGTTCTGGAATTTTTAATTCTGATGATGCAAAAGAAAGAGCTCGTGCTATTGTTTTAGCTACTACGTTTTGGAATGAACCTTCTAAAGTTAAAGAAGCGCAAAGAATGATTGACGAACGACAATCTATGTTGGGATTAGATGTTAAAACATTGGAATTGCGAATGCAAGACCGTGGTGGTGCTGCATGAGTCTTAGTGTTGGAGTATTAGCTATACAAGGAGATGTTAGAGAAAATCTTCTCTCTGTGAAAAAAGCCATTGAGGAATCTGGAATAAATGCAAATGTTATTGAAGTAAAAACTCCTGATGACATTGAAAAATTAGATGGATTGATAATTCCTGGAGGTGAAAGTACTACTATTGGACAGTTATCTCTTGTCAATGGCTCCATGAAAATTATTAAAGATAAGATTCAAGCAGGTATGCCTGTTTTGGGAATATGTGCAGGCATGATTTTGCTTTCATCTACTGCAAAGGATAGGATTGTTGGTGGAATAGACCAACCCTTACTTGATGTGCTTGATGTAAAATTAGAAAGAAATTCTTTTGGACGTCAAGGTGAGTCTTTTGAATCTGACATATCTCTAAACTCTATAGGCATTTCAAAATTTAATGGAGTTTTCATTAGATCTCCTTCTGTTACAGAAGTTGGAAACGATGTTGAAATCTTGTCTGAATTTGACAATAAAATAGTTGCAGTTAAACAGGGAAATGTTATTGGAACCTCATTTCATCCTGAACTTACTCAAGATGCATCATTGCACAAATATTTTCTTAGTCTAGTGAACAAGTAATTTCTTCCATTGTAGTCCGATAACTTCTTTTAACGTATTTCATTGAGAAAAAATATGGGGAAAAGAAGCAGAAAAAAACCATTACCTAATGGCAACTCCAAAACAAAATTTGCTATAATTGGAATCATTGCTGTAATAGTAGCTGGTATTGCAATTGCATCTATGATGAATCCTGACTCATTTTCATCTAATGATAGTTCTGAATCCTCTAAACTTTCACTTGATACAAGAAGTGGTTCTCCTGTTCTAGGTGATTTATCATCTCCTGTAACCATTGTAGAGTTTGGTGATTACCAATGCCCATTCTGTAAGCGATGGAACGAGAATACTAAACCTCTAATTGAAAAAAATTACATTGACACTGGGCTTGCAAGTTTGATTTATGTTGATTTGCCCATTATTGGCCCTGATTCTTTTGTGGTTCATGCAGGAAGTTATTGTGCTGCGGAACAGAATCTTTACTGGTTCTATCATGATTTTGTTTATTCTAATCAAGGTCATGAAAATGATGGGTGGGCAAATTCAAAAAATGTTAAACTACTTGCCTCAAAAATTCCTGGCTTAGACACAGACTTATTTAACGAGTGTCTTGACTCAAAAAAATATGAACAGCGCATAAATGAAAATAAGAAAATTGCTCAAGATTCTGGTGCCAGATCAACTCCTTCGTTTATCATTATTGGCCCTGATGGTTCAGGTGAAACAATAACGGGAGCACAACCTTTTGGAACTTTTAAAACAGTGATCGATCAAATGCTTGTCAAATAATCCCTCTGTCTCTTGGATTTCTCTGTATTTTGATATTGATTGCATCTCTGTTTATTGCATATTTTTATTCTATGATCGTATGAATTGCATATAGTTTATTAGTACGCACTAAATTTTTTAGCTTAGGCAGGAGTGGTGAGGATCATTTTCCTTTACAAGTCACCTCATCATATCCTCCGATTTTATCTTGTATAAAATTATACTAGTATTTTTTGATGTGCTTGTTTTGTATTACTCTTCTATGTTGTGCATTGAGACAAAGTCTTTTGAGAACATTGTCAAATTATCTGGAATTGTAATTTTGATAGAATCTTTTAATGATAACCCTTTGTCTTTCTTTTCATTCCAAACTTTTGAGTTAAACTCTGTTATTTCTTTTGTAAACTTGTCATATTTTGTATCTGAAAATTCTGGGTCTATTTCTGCTTGTTTTTGTTTGTGGATACTATCATCTGAATACAATGTTTGCCATAAATGATCTGTGATGAATGGTGTAATTGGAGCTAAAAGTTTGAGAATAGTTGATAGTACTTTATGTAGAGTGAATATGGCTGCTTCTTTTTCTTCATCTGAAAAACCAATACCGTATGCTCTTGCCTTGACCATCTCAATATAATTTGCCGCAAAAAGATTCCAAGTAAATTCCCTTATGGCAATTGCTGGTATGAAAAAATTATACTTTTCATATCCTTTTTGACATTCTGTTATTAGGCTGTTTAATTCTGCCAAGATCCACTTGTCTGTAGCTGCCAAATTTGCAGATTCTACAACATCAAAACTGGACAAAAATCTTGATACATTCCAAAGCTTACTAAGAAATTTTTTGGTAGAATCCATTTTTTGTTCAGAACATCTAAAATCATATCCTTGGTTTACCTCGCTTGCACTCCAAAACCTAAAAGTGTCTGCTCCTAATCTCTCAATTACAGGTAAAGGATCTAGTGCATTCCCTTTACTTTTACTCATTTTCATTCCTTTCTCATCTAGACCATAACCCATTATCCAAGCCTCAGACCATGGTTTTTTACCTGTCAGAAGATCACATCTGAGAAGTGTATAGTACAACCAAGTTCTAACTATATCTTTTGCTTGAGGTCTGATAGCTGTTGGATATGTTTTCTTGAAAAATTCTTCATCCTTGTTGAATTTGGTTACAAATAGTGGTGAAATACTAGAATCCATCCAAGTATCAAAGGTTCTTTCTTCGCCTGTAAACTCTGTACCTTTGCATTTTGAACATTCTTTGATCGGACATGTTTCCTTCCAAGGCCTGTAGTATTTACCTGGTTCTGGAACGTGAGGCTCTGAACATTCTTTGCAATACCATATTGGAATCTCTGTCCCATAGTATCTTCTTCTTGATATTGGCCAGTCAATCGAAATGGACTCCAACCAATTCATCAGAATTTGTTTGTGCATTTGAGGATGAAAAGTAATTTGCATTCCTAACTCTTTCATTTTTTTAACAGAATCCATTTGTTTTAGATAGTATTCTTCCATTGGAATTATTTCAATTGGATTCTTACTTCTTTCAGAAACTGGTGTCCTATGAGAAATCTCTTCAACTTTCTCGATAAATCCCCTTTCTTCTAAATCCTCAATTATTTTTGTCCTTGCTTGCTTTGGTTTTAATCCTGAATAATCTCCTGCAACATCTGTCATTCGACCATCTAATCCAATTGCTACTACTTCCTCAAGTTTTAATTCACGAAATAACGCAACGTCATTTTGATCACCATAACTACATACCATAACAGCTCCCGTTCCAAATTCCTTTTGGGCAGAATGATGAGTTCTAACTTCAACTTCTTGATTTGTAATTGGAACAACGATCTTTTGTCCTACTAGATCAGTATACCTCTCATCTTCTTCGTTTACAATTATTGTCTTACATGCACATAGAAGCTCCGGTCTTGTACTTGCTATGACTATTTCTTGTTGAGGGTTTTCTTTTACCTTGAATTTCATGTATACTAATTTTGTTGAAAGATCAAGATACGTAATTTCTGCATCAGCTATTGTAGTGCCTGAAACCCAATCGTAGTTGTTTGGCCTTGTTGCAAGATAGATTTGACCTTTCTTCCAGAGGTCAATAAAAGTCGCTTGTGTTAAGGCTCTGTATTCTTCTGAATCTGTCCTGTAATGATCCTTTATTCCGCCACTAATCCCCAAACTTTTCATTATCTGTATCATTTCCGATTCTAAGTCATCCAAGGCCTCTTTGCACAAATCTAAAAATTTTCCTCGTTCTGTTTCGCGCATTCTAATTTTGTGTTTTTTTTCTGTGTAGATCTCTACTGGAAGACCGTTTCTGTCTATTCCAATGGGGAAATAGACATTCTTTCCTGCCATTCTTGCCGTTCTAGCAATCATATCAATTTGCGAATAATGAGATGCAGCACCTATGTGCCAGGGACGCCCAGATGGGTATGGTGGGGGAGTGTCTATCGTATAGTTATTTTCTTTTAGAACAAAATCATACAGCCCTGATTCTTCCCACTTTTTTAAAACTTGATGCTCTAGTTCTGGATTCCATGCTTTTTCTGTAATCTTAGGTTCCATGTCTTTGGTTATCTTGAAATATTTGAAATTATGTGTGAGCCTTTATTGTAGCCTTCATAGATGTAGACTCCAACTGCTTCTACATTTGATGGCATTTTTGGTGCTAATAGTTTTATAATTTCACTTGACAAATTTTCAACTGTAGCTTCTCCTTCTAAAAGATATGTAGTATTTTTTGGAACTTGCAATTCAAACATTCCTTTAGGTCCTTCAAACTTTATCATGTAGTGGGAATCATCTTCACTCTTTAGGTATTTTTTATTAATGAAAAATTTATGATCAAAAATATTAACCACTTCTTTAATGATTTTTTTTGCTACTCCAAAATCTACAAGTAAATTATTTTTCATTTGCCCGACTAATTCTACCATTACAGATGATGTGTGACCATGTAATATGGAACATTTTTCAACTAGTGGAAGTATATGTGCATAATCAAATGAGAACGATGCATCTTCTAAGAAAATAGACCCTGTTTGTGGTGTCTTGTCATAATATACGATATCTTGTAGCTCCTTTATCTGGGCAACATATTTTGCGTTTCCAATTGCCATTATTTTTTCTTGGGGGAAATCTTCTTTGAACTGTTTGTATTTTTCTATATCTTCTTCGCTGTCAATTACTTCTATCAATCCCTTGCTTGTTTTAAAATCAACATTCTCTTCTTTTCCATTTTTTAAAATAACTTTGTAATTGTACTGATATTCTTCTTCTAGGAAATCGAGCATTTGAGCTACTGTCAATTCTGTCCTAGTTTGTAACAGATTTCCTTTTTTATCGATATATCTAAAATCCGAATCAAGAATTGTAGGATTTGAAGTCATGTGAAGTCATCTCATTTTAAGTCATAATATAAATTCTATAATGCTTAGTCCTGCCTCTTATCGTGCCAAAGAGTTCAAGATTTTAGCTAGATTCACATCGTTTTTCGTAATCCCCCCTGCATCGTGAGTTGTCAAATCGATTGTTATCCTGTTGTAAACATTAAACCACTCTGGATGATGATTCATCTTTTCACATTCAATGGCGGCTCTGGTCATAAATCCAAATGCCTGACTGAAATCATCAAATTGAAATTCCTTGTGCAGCTTTTCGTTTAAAACTCTCCATCCTGACAGATTTTTTAATTCTTCGTCAATATCTTCTTGAGAAAGTCTAATCATTGTCAATGTATCATATCTGCTGGTAAATTAATAGTTAGATCGTTTAATTCATTATTGTGGTGTTTTGATAGATCTGTGGTGTCAATTGTTAAACAACAATGATGAAGATCTCTTAGAAAATATTCGAACTTCTATCTCTGATACTGTCAAAGAAGAGAGAATTGGAATTGCTTTTTCAGGTGGTGTAGATAGTACACTTATCTCAAAAATATGTGCAGATATGAAATATGACATTACTTTATTGACAATTGGATTTTCTGAATCTCATGATATATTATTTGCAAAAAAAGTAAATGAGTTCTTGAATTATGATCACCATATTTTAGAAATTAACCCAAAAACCTTTCATGATGTTTCTAAAAAAATTCACAATCTCATTAATACTGAAAACCTATCTTGGAATGAAAATTGTATCGCATTTTATTACGTGTCAAAACTTGCTCAAAGTCTAGACCTTCATACTGTTGTGACCGCAAATGGAATTGATGAACTTTTTTGTGGTTATAATGCGTATAGAGAGGCATTTTCTGGTGGGGAATCCGAGATTTCTGCCGTCATGAACTCTAAACTTGAAAACGAACTTGAAATGATGAAGGCAGTTAATCTTGTTGCATCTGACTTTAATGTGAAAATTCTTCAGCCTTTGCTTTCTGAGAATTTCATTACTTTTGCAAAAACTATTCCTTTGTCAGAAAAAATTCATAGCTCTGATGATCTTTATAGAAAACATATCATACGTCGACTTGCAAGCCAGATAAACGTCCCGTCAATTTCTTGTACTAAACGAAAAAAAGCATTGCAGTATGGTTCAAAAATCCACAAGACTTTGTTAAAGGTCAGACGAACTTCTTGACTGTTTTTTGAACGGATTTGTTTACGTTTTTAATTATAGCTGGTGAAGCTCCCAGGTGTTTTTCTGGTGAAAATATCGAATCAATCTCTTTTTCTGTTAATTTTGATGAAAATGCCTTGTCCCTCTTAATGGCTTCTTTGTATTGAATGCCTTTATCCTTTGCATCAAATGCTACTCTTTGGACATCTCTGTATGCTACAAATCTTGGCACTCCTTTTTTTATCAAGGCTTCTAAAACAAATTCAGCAAATATCTGACCCTTTGTAATGTACAGATTTTGAACAATTCGATCCTTGTTAATCAAAAGATTTGAAACAATTCTGGTGATGGTTTCTAACATTTCATCCACCAAAATTGAAGATGTTGGGATGATAAATCGTTCGTTGGCAGAATTTGATAAATCTCTTTCATGCCATAGTGGAATATTCTCAAATGCGATATTTACATGACTTCGCATCATTTTTGCAAATGAAGAAACTCTTTCACTTTTGATTGGATTTCTTTTTACTGGTACTGCGCTGCTTCCCATCTGACCTTTCTTGAATTGTTCGGCTACCTCTCCTATCTCCGTTCTCTGAAGGTTTCTAATTTCTACTGCAATTTTTTCCAAAGTAGAAGCGATTAATGCAACTTCAAAAATAAATTCGGCATATCTTTCTCTTGGTATTACTTGGGTGGTAACTTCTGCTGGATAAAGGTCGAGTTTTCTTGCAACTCTTTTTTGGACCTCAAGTGACTTTGCACCCATTAATGACCCTGTACCCACAACTCCTAGAGTTTTGCAAATTAGAATACGTTTTTTCATCTCCTCAATTCTTTCTACGTGTTTTGCCATTTCTGCTGCCCAATTTGCAAACTTTAATCCAAATGAAATGATGCTTGCATGTTGACCATGGGTTCTTCCTACTGATGGGATATTACTATGAGACATTGCTTTCTCAGATAATATGAGAGCTAACTTTGCAACTTTTGGTTCTATGATCTTTAGTGCATCTCTCATTTGCATTGAATTACTAGTATCTACCAAATCATTACTTGTCAATCCATAATGAATCCATGGTCTTTCGTCTTTTGCACATTTCTCACTTAGAGCCTCTACCAAAGCAGCAGTGTCATGATCACTTTTAGCCTCTAGTTGTTTTATTCTTTTAGCTATAATTTTTCCCGAAGTGGCTACTTTGAAAACATTCTTGCCCACTTTTTTTGGAATTAATCCAATTTCACTTTGTGCTAGCGCAGCTGAACCTTCAATTTCTAATTGATAATCAACTTTCTTTTGTTCACTAAATACTTCCAGCATTTGTTTGGTTCCATAACGTCCACTATCAATTGGTAAGATTGCCAATGACTATGTGTTTTAGACATTAAAAATAAACCTACTCCTATAGAAATATTTCAAACATCATTATTGTTCTATTTGCCTAATTCTAGGATTTTCGTTCTTTGAAATCAATTTAGGTAAAAATTTTCATCCTTTTTCTTTCATTTACTTTTAATCTGTTTTTCTGTAATCTCATAATCTTGCCTTAGTTATTTTTAGAATTGCAAAAATTTTGATTTGGTTTGTATTTTTTCTAAAATTCTTCTGTTGATTTAAATTGGATTGACCAAAAATTTTACCAATAATAATGTCTGATATTATTCCTAAAAAAATTGGAGAAAATCAATACCAAATTGATGCTGATTCTAATCTTGGCATGAAGGTACCAGTAAGGATCTATGCTGATGAACTACTATTACAAAAGATGTTATCTGATAGGACGATTTTACAGGCACGAAATGTTTCGTCTATTCCTGGAATTTTGAGTCATAGTGTAGTCTTACCTGATGGTCATGAAGGCTATGGCTTTCCTGTAGGCGGTGTTGCCGCCATGGATGCTGAAGAAGGAATGATAAGTCCTGGAGGTGTTGGTTATGATATTAATTGTGGAGTACGACTGCTTCGATCAAATCTGGATGAACAAACTGTACGTTCGAAGCTAAAAGATCTAGTTGGTGATTTGTTTAGCTCCATTCCTTCTGGTGTGGGCTCTAAAGGTGCCGTAAAACTTAGTCATTCTGAACTTGATGAGGTTTTGGTAAAGGGTGTTAATTGGGCAATTGATCATGGATTTGGTTCATCAGACGATTCAGATGTATGTGAAGAGAACGGTCAAATTCAAAATGCTGATCCTAACAAAGTATCAGACAAGGCAAGAAAGAGAGGAGCTCCCCAACTAGGAAGTCTAGGATCCGGAAATCATTTTCTTGAAATTCAGAAGGTGGCAGAAATTCACGATGAGGAAGCAGCGAAACGAATGGGTATCAAAGAAGGAACTATTACAGTTTTGATTCATTGTGGTTCAAGAGGTTTTGGACATCAAGTATGCAGTGATTATTTACGTGTTTCAGAACAATCTATGACAAAATACGATATTGATTTGCCAGATAGAGAACTTGCATGTGTTCCAAATACTTCTGAGGAAGGAGAATCATATAGAAAAGCCATGTTTGCAGCATTGAATTTTGCGTGGAGCAATAGACAGATGATCACACATTGGACAAGAAAATCTTTTGAGCGTGTATTTGGTCAAACTGAATCAGATCTTGACATGAAATTAGTATATGATGTTGCCCATAATATTGCGAAAGTTGAGAAACATAAGATTGATGGAAAAGAAAGAAATGTTGTAGTTCATCGAAAGGGTGCAACAAGGGCTTTTCCCGCAAATAGATCTGAAATTCCTTCTAGGTATCGTGATCTTGGCCAACCTGTTCTAATCCCAGGTTCAATGGGAACTTCAAGTTGGATATTACTTGGCCAACCAAATTCTATGGATTTGAGTTTTGGTTCTACGGCACATGGTGCAGGCAGGACTATGTCCAGATCAAAAGCAAGGAGAAATTACACTGAAAATGATGTAAAAAAGTCCCTAAATGATAAAGGAATATTCATCAAGGCATTGACGCGTGATGGTGTTGTGGAGGAAACTCCTCAGGCATACAAAGACGTTGATTCTGTAGTTAATGTTTCTCATAACCTAGGTATTGCTACAAAGGTTGCAAAGTTGGTCCCTATAGGTGTGATAAAGGGTTGAGCGAAGACGATTCTGAGCTAAAACGATTAATGGAAAAACGGTTAGCAGAAATGCAAAAAAATATCTCACTAAAACAAGAGTCTAATAAAACAGAAGGCAAATTAGATGAAAAACCAACTGAGACTCCTCGAGACTTTCTAATCAAAGTTTTAGGTTTTAGGGGTCTTGAGGTATTAGAAAACGCTGAATCTCAGTTCCCAAATGAAACAAAACTAGTTGTTGGTAAACTATCTAAACTTATCAAATCAGGTGAAATTGCAGAAACACTTGACGGTGGAAAGTTACTTGCATTATTCAGATCTATTGGATTAAACGTCAGAATGGCGACCAAGATTAATGTTGAACAAGATGGAAAATTTGTCTCTCTTAGTGACAAACTAAGTAATCAATTACATGATGATGATGGAGACAGAAAATGAGCATAGTTTTGGAAATTGGAACAAAAAATTATTCTGATGATGCACTTGCAATAAAAAAAGCAATGTCTCATCTAGAAAGTTTGGTTGGTGAATATGCTGGATATGTTATTAGTGAACCTTCTACAAAGTTTGGCTGGACTTTTTTCAAACTAGCATTCAAACCAAACCTGCAGACTGGAATTGAAAAAGAATTTTCAGACATGTTGCAAAAATACAGATGGAGTGATCAATCACAAAAATTTGCCAAATTTATCGAAGATTATTTTAATTCTAGAAATTGTAAAGTCAAAGTCAAAATAGTTGACTAGACTCTTCTTCCTCTCTTTCCGCCTTTCTTTCTTGTAGTGTCATGTGGTATTGGAGTAACATCATCGATTCTTCCAATCTTGAATCCTCCTCTTGCTAAGGCTCTAATTGCTGCTTGTGCTCCAGGGCCAGGTACTCTTGAGCCCACTCCTCCTACAGCTCTTACTCTTATGTGAAATCCTGTAAATCCTTTAGTTCTAGCCGATTCTACAACTGCGTTTGCAGCTTTCATTGCAGCAAATGGTGATGATTCATATCTGTCAGCATTAACGTGTATGCCTCCAGAACTAATTGAAACTGTCTCTCCACCTGTAAGATCTGTCATGTGAATTATGGTGTTGTTGTAACTGCTGTAAATGTGAGCAATTCCCCATTTTTCAGGACCTTCTTTTTTTGCTTCTGGCTGAGCATTAACTTCGGTTTCATCTGTAGATTTTACCTCTTCAGATGAAATCTCTGCCTCTTCAGATGCAATCTGCTCAACTTCTGCTTCGGTTTCAGACAATGACTACTCACACCTCAAGGGGTTTAAAAAACATTGATTTTTCCATTTTTGCTTATTTTTTGGACACTATCTGCTCTTTTGTCGATTATTGATATATCACGCATTGTGAACTAGACTATTGGTCTCTATAATGATATTTGCAATCGGGATCGCAGTTGTAACTGCGTTATTGGGTTCTTTTGCATTTCAACTTTTGACTCCTTCAAATGAGATTATTTTGTCTCCACAAGAGAAAAAATGTCAGCAAATTGCAAATGAAGGCTACAAGATTTACGCCATGCATCCTAATTCTAATCCTGAAGATATGCCCACTGATGACATGAACAGAATGCTCGCATTAGATGAGGTCTGGATGACAGAGTGCGTTGCAGTTCTTCCACATGATTCAATAATTCGTATTGCAAACAATGTAGACCGTGACGTTTTTTCTGGCGAATAATTCTAGCTGAAATGTTTCCATCCTAAATCTTTCAATTGTGTCTGTCTTCCATTTTCTTTGATAAACACGTTCTTGCCTTTGGTCACATATCCAATCTCCATTAATGGCATCTTCAACATTTTGGCATTTTTTTGAATTATTTTTTTATGCTTGGGTGGCGCAGTAAATACTGTTTCATATTCTTCTCCTCCATAAAAGATCAAACTTTTTGAATTGATCTTTTGTTTTTTTGCAAATTCTTCCACTTCGTCTTTTGTAGGGATATTGTTAACAACAAATTTCTTTTTACTTTGATTTGCCATTTCATTTAATGTCGATGAAAGTCCGTCACTAGAGTCCATTGATGATGAAAAATATTTTTTACATTTTATTCCAAAATCTAAATTTGGTTTGGGTCTAAGAAATGCATTTGTGCATTTTTTGGTAAAACTGGTTTGTCTTTTTGGCTTTATCTTCTTCATTAGGATGCCTAGTCCTATAGGAGTATATCCAAAGGGGCCTGTTACAAATAACAAGTCTCCTATCTTTGCCCCTTTTCTAGGTGTGATGTTTTTATCCTTGCCAAAAACACATACATTGAAAACAATCTCTTTTCCTTCATTTGTGTCTCCTCCTGAGATGAAAATTCCATATTCTTTGGAGGCTTCTGCGAAACCTCTGCTGATTTGATTAATTTTAGCATGAGTTATTTTTCTAGGTAAGTTTACGGATATTGTTCCATATTGTGGTCTGACTCCCTTTGCAGCAAAATCACTTATGCATGCCATAACACCTTTTCTTGCAGCGTCACGTAAGTTCATTGTATTTGGAATATCCGTACTTTCTACAAGCGTGTCTGTCTTTACTATGATTTTTGATTTATCTAAATTAAAAACTTCAACATCTTCTGAGAGGAATTTTTTGTTATCCAGATTTTTCTGAAAAATCCTAATTATCTCAGTCTCATCTAAGTTGTTCAAAGGTTTCATTTACTAGTTTCAGTGTATCTTTGACGATTTTTTTACATTTCTCACTATCGTTTGACTCTGCTGATACTCGGATGATGTCTTCAGTATTTGATTTTCTTATCAAAACCCAACTGTCTTCATCAATTGTACACTTTACTCCGTCCATATCGTTAATCTCCGAATATTCCTTTGAAAATTTTGATTTGACACTATCAATCACTTTGTCGTGGAGTTTTGCATCTACTGCAGTTTTGTCTCTAATTTGATAATAGCTTTCCATATATTCTAAAATCTCGTGGAATTTTGAATCTCCCATCATTGATGCGATTAAACCACTTGTGAGTATGCCTTCTCGGCAATAATTGAATTCAGGTAAAATAAAACCTCCGCTACTTCCTTCTCCACCTGCTTGGGCATTTGATTTCAACATGAGGTCTATGACATTTGCTTCTCCTACTTTTGATCTTTTTACCGTCCCTCCTTGTTCTTTGATGAATTTTTCAATAGATATGCTAGTGTCAATACTCAAAACAAAATTTTTGTATCCTAGTTCCAATGATTTTGCAACGCCCAATCCAAGTGTTACATCAGGAACTTGTTTCGTTCCATTTCTGACAACTACTAATCTATCACCGTCAAGATCAAATGCAAAACCAATCTCTTTGTTCTTTGATGCAGCCGATAAATCTGCTAGTTCATCAGCTGTAGGATCTGGTCCTCTGCTAGAGCCCTCAAGTTCTCCATTTAATACTTGCACATTGCATCCTATTTTTCTTAATAGTTCTGGGGCAAATTCTTTTGCAGCCCCTCCACCTATATCCACCACTATATCTGGATTATTTTCTATATTGCCGATAATTTTTTGTGCATCTTCAATGTATGTTGATGTAATGTCTTGAGTTGTACCAAATTCTGTTGTTGGCATTTCTTGATGTTCTATTATTTGAGGCAATTCTTCTTCGTTTATTCCTCTTCCATCAATTATGAATTTCATTCCGTTCCATTGAATTGGGTTGTGTGAAGAAGAAATTATTACGCCAGCTCCGTACTTTCTTGCTTCCCTGAAAACCACAGGCGTTGGAACGGTGCCCAAATTAAAAACATCTATTCCATTTTTCATTAATGCACCAATAGCTGCATCTTTCATCATGGGTCCTGATGGTCTTGTGTCCATCCCTATCACACATTTCTTTGACTTTATCAGAGATGAAAAGTTGTTGCAGAATTCTAAAACATCTTTTAAGTTAAGGTCGTCACCAAAAATTCCTCTGATTCCAGAGATTGTCTTCTTCAATTATTCAACGTCGGAAAGGCTTTTTATTAAAACTTTGAGTTAACGCAAATGTGC
Organism: Candidatus Nitrosopumilus sp.; assembly: GCF_965223225.1. Taxonomy (GTDB): domain Archaea; phylum Thermoproteota; class Nitrososphaeria; order Nitrososphaerales; family Nitrosopumilaceae; genus Nitrosopumilus. Next base: position 1,353,798 of record NZ_CBDCVU010000004.1, on the reverse strand, counting down.
CTTGGTAGCTCAGCCTGGTAGAGCGAACGCCTCGTAAGCGTTAGGTCGCGGGTTCAGATCCCGTCCAAGGCTTTACAAACAAGATGCCTGTTTTTAAAAAATGTTACATACAACAATCTAATTAAAAAAATTAAATTTTGTTTATTATTTTTACAATTATTTTATATTCTTATAGAAATCTTATGATATTACTAAAATATTATTTTGTACAAAACTATAAGATGATCAATACTATATACACATCTTTACTGATAATGCTGATAGGGTTTTCTTCTTCAGTTTCTTTTGCTGAAGAAAATTATGTTCCTAATTGGATAAAAGAGACTGCAGGTTTTTGGGCTGACAATAAAATCTCTGATGGTGATTTTTTGCAGAGCTTACAATATCTCATTGATAATGATTTTCTTTTGATACCTTATGATGAAAGTCTTGCATCTGATCCAGATCTTGATTTGAAAATTAATGTGTATACTAATAAACAAGAATATCGGGCAGGAGATGATATTGTGATTTTTGGAACAGTAAACAAGTTAATTGATGATCAAAAGATTTCAGTTGTCATCTCTTCAATAAAAGGAAATTTCATCTCAATTGCAAAGATTACTCCAAATCTTGATGGTTCATATGCATTTGTGGGAAGAGACTCTTCGTTTAAAGAGTACGGAGGATATATTGTAAATGTGTATTATGCTGGACAAGTGCATAAACAAATATCTTACACATTTACTCCGATAAATTGATCCAAGTTTTAATTTTTTGAAAATCAATTGAATTTGATATTGTATTTACATTTCTATAAAATGGGAATTTTTTCAGTGTAGGTGATTCTTTTTACTTTTCAAATAGAGGCCATGTCATCTATTGATACTTTTTTCTCTAGTAAATCTAGAAATTCTTATTAGAAATAATGACGTAATGTTACTTGCAGAAGCAAACAAATTCCGTGAAAGGCGATTCGAAAGAAGCCCGTCCCTGTATTTTCTCGGCATTAAAACGGGGACATTTGTATTAATTTTTAATAATTGCAGAAGGTCTAATTCTTAAAATCTACTGATAAAGCAATCTCAAACGATAAATTTTTGAATTTTATACTAATGATTATTGAAGCCACGTTTAGTTCATATGATTTGATGTCTTTGAGTTGATGTTTTCACGTATGTCTATACCTAATTATTTATTGACAATTTGATTATTTTATATTATTTGGAAATTTATTTAATTTTTATGATTTATTTTGATAAATTTTAAATGTTGTTTGGAATGACTTTATTGAAAAGAAACCCATATTATGTTATGTATGAATATCTATGACACCAAATCTATCTCATGCACAGATTGTGGCGAAATAATCGGAGAAATAGATTATGACGCAGAAGTCATACTTCCAAGATGTGGTCAATGCTCTAATCCTAGACCTCATTACAAAGACAAGATGCCGTATTTGATTCGTCATTAGAGATTCTAAAATAATCCCTTGGTAATTATTAGATCTTAAAATTTGTCTCATATAATCTATGATTTTCTTGGATGATCTGATTTTTGAATTCAAACTTTTTGAGGCATGTTAGGGAGTATGTTTAGTAAATCGTCTAGATTCTTTCATAAATGAATATCTGATACCGATCAGAATTTTTTGCCACAATGATTTACAACACATTTCATCGAATAATTTATTTAGTATGCACTAGTACTAAAAACACAAATGTATGAAAATTCACATGCTTGGAGAAGAAAGTTAAGAATACAATTAATGGTTGACATTGCAAAAAAAGAATTAGATTCTGGAAAGAAATTTGAAGAAATTTGTCCTAAACTTGAGCAAGAGATGCTGACAAGATGGAAACTAGTGTCTGGAACTAGAAAACAGTACTTGGATACAATACGAAAGGTACTGGATAATCAGTTTGTCTTGACATATTAATTCTGAAAAACCATTTTACCAAAGCTCAGCTTGATGTATCTTGTTCAAACTAAAGAAGATGATATAATGCCTCACTTATTTTTTGAAAATTAATCACAAAGAAATTCTTTATTTTGTTTTCTATTGTCTGTTTGTTTATTATTTGACAAGTAATATGGGACAAGGTGTTTTTTGTGCCACTCCATTTGCGGTACTTCCTAGAATCACTTTGTCAAGACCTGTCCTACCATGAGTTCCCATTACTATCATATCATGTTTTCGAGACCTTGCAAAAACCACAATATCTTTGACCACTGATTTTGATCTCAGTATGTATGATTTGACTGAAATGTTGTTTTTTTCGGCTAAAGACTCCATCTTCTCCAGATATTGTTTTGCTGCTTTGCTTTGCTTTTTTACAAGCTCATCATCTGCTCTTGCATCATAGAATTTGTGGTGCCAGGCGTCTCCTTCGACGCATGTGAGTAGGGTTATCTTTGAATTGTATTTTGTAGCCAAATCCAGTGCTACTTTGAATGCTCTGGTTGACGGTGCTGACAAGTCAGTTGGAACCAATATATTTCGAAACAACATTCTACTAGTTTTCTTCTCCATAAATTTTAATTTTGTTATGGTGGGTCTTGTAATCTGATAAATGCATTTTATTGAGCAGAATTTCCTCTCTCATGCTGCAAATTTGTTCTACTAAACTAATAATAAACGCAACAATTACCAACTATGATTTTCAGAAATGATATTGTTAAAGATGATTATATTTACCAAACTAGGAAGTAATAATCCAAGTGGATGCCCGTAAATCTAATCTGATAGGAATAATTAGGAAACCGATCACTGTAGGCCCTGAGACGTCTATAACTAAAACAAGAGAGATTCTGTTAGAAAAAAAAATCAAACGAGTAGTGGTAAAAGACAGAAACAATAACCCAATTGGAATAATAACTGAAAAAGATATTGCCAAGAAAATTTATGAACTAGGTTCTAGATCGATAAGGTCTGTAAAAGCTAAAGAATTCAAACCAAGAAAATTGTATACTCTAAGCAGAGAGAATTCGGTTCAAGATTGCGCAAAATTGATGAAAAAACACAGGATCAATTCGATAATAATTTTATACAAAGACAAAACACTTGAGGGAATCGTGACAAAAACAGATCTTATGAATACTATTCTGACAAAAGATACAGACAACATTCGCGTTTCAAAACTTATGAAGAGAAAACTGGTAACTGCAGCTCCCTCTGATCCAATACTTCATGTAGAGCATTTGCTTTTACAGTATGCAATATCTAGAATAATAATAAAAAGAAACCAAAAGCCCATCGGAATTATCACCTTTAGAGATTTTGTACCTGCCAAAATCCCTCAATGGATTGCAGACTCTGCAGATCCTAGTGAGATTCAACAATACAAAGCTAAGAAAGGTCTAGAAGAAACCCATTCAAACTCTCTGAGCTATCTTTTTCCATTTCATGCAGTAGACATAATGACCTCTAACCCAATTACTGTTGAGGAAACAGACGATGTCAAAAAGGCGATAACTCTGATGATAAAAAATAATATCAGTGGATTGCCAGTCGTAAAAAAATCAAAATTGGTAGGAATAATCACCAAATCTGACATTGTGAATTCTTTGGCAGAATAATTTTACTTTACAATCACTAACGAACAAGTAGATGATTGTGCAAGTTTATTTGAAACGCTGCCTAACAACACTCTTCCCACTGCTCCAAGTCCCTTATTTCCAACAATTATCAAGTCGCATTTCTCTTTTTTAGCAGTCTTGTTAATTTCATTTACAATATTTCCTTGAGCCAGAATGATCTTTGCGTCTAATTGTTTTTTTGCTAGAATACTCTTTGCATTATCGAGAGTCTTTTTGCCAAATTTACGAAGAATTTTTAGATATTCCTTTTGATCTAAAAGGTTGACAGGCATTGATTTTTCAACTACATAGATCAAAATGATTTCTGCATCAAATGCAATACTGAAATCACAAGCGTATTGTATTACTTTTTTAGAATATTTTGAGCCATCAAGGGGGACAAGAATTTTCTTGGTCTTTGCCATTGTATCTTGTTTTCTAAACCCCTCTATTAGTTGTAAGGACTATAATTTGTAAAAATTTTTGCTACTGAATGATAATACATGTCTCTCATATCCTCTTCTACACAAACTGCCAACAAGTTTACGATGTCTGTTGCAGTAATCATTCCCACTACATTTCCATCGTCAATCACTGGTATTTTTCTAATTCCCATGTCATGCATTACATCTGCTGCACTCCTAACGGATTCATCTGAATTAATCGATATTAGTGGTGATGACATGATCTGCTTGACTGGTGTAGTTATTTGGTATGCATGAGCCACAATCTTTACTGCAAAGTCCCTGTCTGTAACTATTCCTACAGGTTTGTTGTTTTCCATAATTATTACAGCCCCTACTTTTGCATCTTCCATCATTTTTGCTGCTTCATTTACTGTAACTGATCCATCTACTGAAATCACAGCCTTTGTCATAATATCTCCAATTGTTTTAGTTTTGGCATCACTCATTTTGCAAGTTTACTATACACATTAGATATATGACTCTCCTCTAGAATATCAAATCTGAAAATCATTCCAGATAATCTCAATTGAATTTAAATTAAAAAATTAGTTCTCTTTTGTTTATGGCAATTAAAATAAAAAAAATCCTTGTTCCTTTGGATGGATCTGAAAATTCTTTTCGAGGATTAGATGCTGCTATTCATATGGCAAGAGAATGTAATGCAACAATAACTGGCTTGTATGTTGCAGAAATTACAAAACCAAAAATTGATGATCAAATCACCCCTCTTGAAAAAACTCTTTTGACAAATGCTCAAAAAATTATGAAAAAAGCAAAATTAAGATCTGCACAACGAGGAATTTTGTTTTATGATCGAATTTCTTACGGGGATGCAGAAAGAAGAATTGTAGATGTCGCTGAACGGAAAAACTTTGATCTTGTTGTTATAGGAGCACGTGGAAGGAGTGCTGCCAAGGAGGTTTTCTTGGGAAGTACTTCTAATTTTGTTTTACACAAATCAAAAAAACCCGTGTTAATAGTAAAGTGATCTAAATGGAGCTAGAAAAAAAATCAGCAGACTACTTGGAGCAACTACTTGAACAAACTCAAGAATCTTTCGAAGGCTTGTCTGTTAGATGGAATGACTTGCAGCCCAGAAGTCAATATACAGTAAAGATGTCTGAGGATTTTCATCTTGGATTTGTCTTTGGACATTTGGAAAATGCATTTGCTGGATGGTTTTATTCTGAATATGGACGGTCTATGACTGATAAGGAATACAGTGAATTTTGGATAACGTGTAGGAAACTTGTGAGATCTTTGCATGAAAAATATGACATGTTTTATTTTCAAGAATAAACTAGTCTGTTTTTCAATTCAAGTTTGAAATAATCTCTGCTTTTTTGTTTTATAAAATTAAAACTGGACATTGTGTGTTTCTAAACACGTTTTCAACCGTACTATGATGATGTCGCTTTTCATATCTGTTAGTTAGTTTTGTCTTTGTCATAATTATGAGATCAATCTTGTTCTGTTTTGCAAATTCAAGTATCCTGATAGATGCCATTCCATTTTTGACAATTTTTGACTTAAACGGAACATCATGTTCTTCAGAAAATTCTCCTAACTGTCCATGTAATTTTTCAACCTGTTTTTGCTCTCTTTCAAATTCTTGCTTACTTGTCTTTGTTTTAAAAAATCCAAATGTTGGTCTCTCCTCCAAACATGTGATGACTGTAATTTTTGCCTGAATCCTAGATGCAAGTGAGACGGCTTTTCTGAATGCCTTGTTACTTCCCGAAGTTCCATTATAAGGTACTAATATGTGATCAAATACTTTGGCCATTTATTTTCACTTGCATGTGGTAAACCCGTACATGAAAGTGTTTTTAATTTTTTTAACGTAGATAGTAAAATAAGAAGGTCTTAAAGTTCGCGTATCTATGCTAACTAATCTACTTTAACTTTTTTCACATATTTTACATATGGACGTATTTGGATTTTCCCCAGTGGTTGCCACAGTAATTATAGTGTCGACTGGTGTGTTACTACAAAATCTCATTGGCTGGTTAAAATCTGAGGAAAATTATGATATTCGGAGCGCTATTGCATCAACAATTATTGCATTTATTGTTGGAATTACGATAATTGGTCCCCAGATTGAGGCTATTCAGGATGAAATGCTGTCTGATTTATCTGAGATGACTATGGTTGCAAGTTTAATTGCATCTGTTGCAGGCTTTGATGTGTTGACAAAGAATGTCTTTAAGATAGCCAACCGAAAAATCCATCTACGCGACAATACTCTCCGCACTTGATTTTGTGAATTTCAATTGAAAAAACAAGAAACTACTCTTTGAAACTTGCCAAGATTGACTGCATTTGAATCCTGCAATTCCTTGTAATCAATTATGCTTGACATCAAAATGAAATTCTACTAAATTAGTGCAGTATTAACAACATCTTCTTTGCAGCAACATTAATTTCTTGAAAAAAATTAACATGCTTGAAAATTAAGATTACAATTGTGTCTTGATTTTAAAAATTGAATCTTGAGATTAAATAAAAAATGATACTATGAACTTGATTCATCAAAAGTCTCTATATCGATCTCTAATTCTTTCCCTAAACCTTCCCACCATTGTTTACCTTGTTCTGTCATATGCTCCCCTCTACTCTAGTCAGAATTCTCCTTTATAGATCTGCCGGTTGATTAATCTTTTTTTAGGATCAAGTGCTTTATTCTTCTTTAACTTCCTGCTTTCTCTTCATCTTTCTGTACATTATTATCATGAGAGCAGCTCCTGCGCATCCCCAAAACAGTGGTGACAGCCCAGATTCTATGGTTGGTTGGAAAGCTCCTACAAACCCTAATGACATTATTGCCACTAATCCCAAACCTATCACCTCAAGAATCTTTACCAAATATTACCCACTGATTTTCTTAAATCAAAAAGATATATGGTTTTGTAAACCCTCTATTCTGTGGACAAGTATCTTGCTGTAATTCTAATTTTTATGATAGTGGGAATTCCGATTTCTTTTGTAAATCCATCTACCGGTGAAATATACGCACAGCCAATACTTCCATTGTTTTATGGTTCTATTGGAGGAATAATTGTAATTTTCTTTTATGCCTCATATCAAGAAAAGAAAGAGAGACGAAAAGCAAACGCTAAGCGTAGATCTAAAAAATAATGCCTAAAGCTCTAAACCAAACGATTCTGCAATGTTAGAAAATTTCACATAAGACTCTAGATATTGTCTTCCTTTTGATGTAATCACGAAGGTATTTTTACCATCAAATTCAATTTTGTTGATTAATCCTGCTCCCGTCAAGTTTTCTAGGAACTTTGAGAGTCTTGAGTGTGACAGGTTTGCCTTTGTCAGTAATGATGTGGTCTTGATGCCCTCCTGACCAGACTGCTCTGTGGCAGTTAATAGATCGCCTACTATCTGCATGCTAGTCCTGTATGAAACCATATGGTCTATAGTATAAAACTCAGATATAAGGGTATTACCATTAATTCAGATCAGATAAATAAGCTCCAAAATTTGTTTTCTCAATGCCTTCTCAATCATCTATTCCATGGTTTGATGAATTCATAGGCGTGGCGTATCGGTATTACGATCTAAGAATGAATATTGTCCCTTTGTTAACTAACAGAAAAGAATCAACATACCTCTGGCATGATACAATCCATTGGTGGCTGGACCCTTCCATTAAGGTTAGATTTGTTGAAACTGATGATGATTACTGGTTTATCATGGGATCTGAATCCAAAAAACCTGATGCAAATCTGATTTTTTTTAAAAACCTGCCAAAGTCTGAAAATTATGAAAGATTCAAGAAAGGTCATGCTGGTGAGGCTTATCTTAGACTGGGAACGTATACAAAAAAATCACTCAAAGATGTAAAAAAAAATGCATTGTGTGATTGTGGCCATGAGGCAATTGATCATGATGAAGGTGATGGTGATGTTTGCTTGTATAATGATTGTAATTGCAAGAAATTCTCAAGTTTTCAGATAACCTTGTCAAAAAGAAAAAAAACAATCACTGATCTAAAATTTTTAGACGAAAAAGACGTAAAAGAAGATCCACTTGCATGGAACTGCCTAAATGCTCATAAATATTCAAAATCAGAAAAAAGCTAGTCTAACTCTTTATTTACTCTGACGTGTTCTCCTGGATAGTATTCGTTAAGTTTTTTTGAATAACAATCTCCACATAATATGCCATCAATACTCCACTCTTCCATTGGATTGTAACGTAGTTTGATCTTTTGACTGCATATTGAACATTTGTCCTTTGTTCCCAAATCGTTTCTGCTTTTTTTAATCAATATAAAAAAGATTCTGGATCTTCACCTGTCTAAATTATGTTAAATATTACTAAATTATATCACTTTACGGTAGCTGGTCTGGTCAATGTAAACCTCCTGCAAGATTTTTACTTGACTGGGCTTCTACCATTAATTATTATAGCAAATTGCCTGTCAGCTTTTTTAGCGCTAGTATCTCTTCTTCTTCTTGTCTTATCTTCTTGTCAATGACGCGTAGCATTCCATCACTCCATACATGTTTTGAGAAAAAATTGTGCTTGGTGTTTGCAAGTTCAATTTCATCATCCACTACCGTATCTTCTAAAAATTTGGTCACCACTACATCTGTGATTTTTAAAATTCTTGAATTGAGCTTAAAACTGCGAAAAATAGGCTCTAATTTTCTAACATCTGACTTAAAATCTCCTTTTGATTCAAGAATTTTCTTGTGAAGTATCCTGAAATATACTGCTACAAAAAATAAGGTTGCATATCTTTTAGTTTTATGTCCTCCTTGTTTTCCATATTTTAGTGATTTTTTTGCAAATTCCTTGACTAAGTACGGATATAGCAAAATCCTGTAGTCATCTTTCAGGTTATCATTAAAGACATCATCGTATTTACTTCCCCTTGGTAGAAATTGTGCAGGTGAACTGTATGCTTCTGTTGGTCTTTGCTCAATTCCAGCGACTAATGACTGAATGGCGTCTTTTGCCACAATGACTTTTTTATGATTATCTGGAAGATAATTGTTGTAAATGGAATCTCCTTCATACTGACATTGTTTTGATTTTGTTTTGGAATCAAACGAACCGGCTTGTATCTCATAAAAATAACCACAATTCTTTAACTGTGATTTGATTGATTTATGAAAATCCATTAATGAAACAAGATCTTTACCTCTTACGGAGTTTTGAGAATTTCTATATTTTGTAATGTTGTTCTGTTCTTGTTCATCATCAGCTTTAATTATTGTCACTGTCATTGAACCTTCCATGTTTTTTGTTCTCTTTGAATGATCTAGAATTGAGTTTGATGTTTGTGCTCCATTGACAATTTGAGGAGCATTAAGTTCAATCATTCCATTTCCAATTTCTACAAAATCATTAACTACTATAGTAATTCCATTATTGTAATAAAAAAATTTTCCAGGATTTGTTTGTAAAGTATCTCGTAACCCTTTGTTGACTGTAGTTTTAAATTGCATCCATTGTCTGATGTTGGATTCAAAAACATAATCTCTGTTTTTACTTACAAATTCTGTTAATTCACGTAATTTCAAAATTCCTAATATTGTATTTTCATGTCTAAGCATTCTTTCAAGTTTTATTGATGATTTTTTTCCTGCAGCAGGTTTTTTTATTCTATCCCATAATTTCTGAATAATTTTATCCCCATCAATAATCTCAACAAGATCATCTTTGTAGTCGACTTCTTGATCCGTTACATAGCAACATTTTATCTTAAGATTTTTTTCTTTAATTTTTGTGACTAACTGAGCTAGTTCTGGTCTCATTTTTGCAACATCTTTTGAAAGCAGTCTCTTTGCATCTTCTTTGAATTTAGCAATTGCTTCTAGTGAATGCGATGTGCCGTATTTAGATTGAAATAGTCTTATCGTGTTATCTGAAAAATCCACAGGAAGATATGCATCAATTCCGAGATCGTTTGCACCGTCTACTATTGCATCTGCTGCATCATCTTCAGTAGCCTCAAAAACTCGAGTTAATACCCATTGAAGAAAATTATTCCCTTTCTCTACCTCATTTTTTGAATTTTCAGCATAGTCATGTATACTGCCTATAATGTTCTCTGCAAATCCTTCTAAAGGTGGACTGGAATTTTTTTGAACTAATAACGCTTGTGAACCTGGTATGTATTCTAATAAACCATTTCCATTTTGCGACAATTTATTTTCCTAATATGTTATATATTTAGAGAATTTGGTAATTATGTAATAACTAGTCGTGTGTGAAATAATTTGTTAAAGAAAATAACTGTTGCAAGTGTAGTGATTGCAGTAATAATCATCATTTCTATTTCTCTGTCCTTATCTTCTGATGATGTATTGCCTGAATCGACTGTTGAAGAAACTCCTTCCATTGAAGTTCAAGCTGACGTAATAATGCCAACCAAAGTCTCAAGGCCAGGTTGTGAGGAGACTGACAAATGTTACATACCATCAAAAATTACCGTTGAAAAAGACTCTTCAGTTACATGGATCAATGAAGATTCTGCTTTTCACAGTGTGACTTCGGGAGTTTATGATGAGCCCACAGGTCTCTTTGATAGTGGTTACATGGATCCATACCAAACCTTTTCCTACGTTTTTGATACTTCTGGTACTTATGACTACTATTGTACTCTTCATCCTTGGATGGAGGGAAAGGTAATAGTAGAATAAAGGTACCCGAGGGAGTCGAACCCCCTTGTATAGGCTTTGCAGGCCCACGCATAACCGTTCTGCCAGAGTACCGTTTTGAAAAACAGAAAATGAATAATTAAACTCTTTAGATTATAGATTGATAAATATTTTTGAAGCCAATTTGACATCTTCTCCTTTTACCGTTTTTCTTCCCGCATGTGATGTCATATCTACGGCATTTTTTGCAATTTTCTCTGCAATCTCTTCAATAACCCTTCTTAATTCATCTGCAGATTCATCACTAACCCTATCGGCACCTGCTTTTTTTAAAATTCTATACATAGCAGATAATCCTAGTTCTGATGATTTCATGCTTTTATTTTGATTTTTTATGAAAAAAGATAATGAGTGAAAAAATATCACTAAGGAATCGATTTATACAGACTATTTTATTAACTGAGAAGACATGACTTGGTATTTTGATTCTCATATTCATCTGTCTGATCCTGTTTATTCCTCTGATATGCAATTTATTTTGCAAGAGATGAAAACCATAAAGCTAAAGTCTTGTTGTGTTTCCACTAATGTTTATGATTCTGTGAAAACATTAGAACTGGCAAAACAAAGTGACTTGATCCTACCTTTTATTGGAATTCATCCAGAATTTTCCAATGATGATCTAAGTAACATGGTTGACTTGATTGATCATAACCATAAACTCTTATCAGGAATTGGTGAAATTGGATTAGACCCAACTTACATTCAATCTGACGAAGACAAAAAAAATCAATTACGTGTATTTGAGTCCATGTTGGAGATTGCTGGTAAATATGATAAACCTATATCGATTCATTCTAGAAAAAACTTAGATGAAATATTCCAAATTATGACATCCTATAAATCAAAAAAATCTTTGCTTCATTGGTTTGATGGAAGTAAAAAACAACTTCAAAAAGCCATGGACATGGGATTTTTTGTGTCATTTGGACCTGTTCTTGTATATGCAAATGATAAACAAACATTGTTGAGTAAATCTGATGAATCTCAAATTCTTGTTGAAACTGATGGTCCAGTAAGATTTTCTAGGTGTTTTGAAAGGAAATCTGGACAAATTAGCTTTATCCCAAGTGTGATTTTTTGTGCTTCAAAGATACTTCACAAATCATTTGATGAGATGGTAATTTTGCTAGAGAAAAACTCGAATGCCTATCTTGGAAAATAGGTATAAAATACCCTCTTTGATAGATGATTTGTGGATAGAATAAAGCGTCTCTCACTAGAAGTATTGGATAACCACAAATCAAGATTTGGTGAGGACTTTGCTGATAATAAAAAGATCCTTGATCAGATTTCAATCATACGTTCTAAAGGACTAAAAAATGAAGTAGCAGGATATATTACAAAATTTGTTAAAAAAGAAATTCGAGAAGAAAAGGCCAAACAAGCAAGAAATGAATCTTCTAAAAATACTAGTGAAACATTGACTGAAATTCCTTCAGATGATGTTGAGCCTATAATCATGACTGCAGATGATGTTCCTGATGAAGTTATTGCAGCAGAAACACCTGCAAAAGAGAACACTACAGATTAAAAAAATATTAATTTTCTATTTTTGTAATCAACATAAATGATACATGTAAAATTAGTTGGTGGCGCAAAAAAATCATTTTTGACTGATAATATTTCTGTAGATGATGCTAACATTTCAATTAAGGAATTGTTGGATTTGTTACTAGAGTTAAAACCTGATACCACTCCTGAACTTGATATCCATAATATCCTTGTTGCAGTCAATGGAATTGATTCTTCTGCAATGGATGGAGGATCTACCATTATACAAAAAAATGATCATGTAAGTATAATTCCGTTAATTCATGGTGGTAATAATTAATTGAAAAAATTAACATTTACATTTTTAAAAAAACAAATTCAGATAATTGAAATTAAAGGAAATGCCTTTAGTGATGTCCAATTTCTAGATGATCTAAGATTACGCTATCCAAAATTACAACTTCAATGCATCTCCAGTAAATTTATTTTAAATCCATACCATGCAAAAAAAATCATTTCGTTATCTTTAGCATCTGAAAAAAATTCCATTTTGCTTTCTAAAAAACTTGAAACTGATATCTTAATGCGTTTTGCATTAACTTCTCAAATCTCTAACGCGATTTTAAATGTTGGAATAAACCCCAAGCATAATTTTTTCTTGATTGGAATTGGTAATAAGAAAACATTAGATGAATTGTACCAAGAACAAAAGTCTAATACTATTGATCTGTTTTCACATGATTTCCAACCTTTTTTAAAGAAATACTTTAAGATAAAAAAAATACATATTGATTCAATTTCATCTCGTACACCCTTTGAAGATATTTTAATAGAAAAAGCATCGATATTATTCTGATATACTTCTCTTTGTTTTTTCAGTACTCATTATGTCTATTTTTCTAATTATTGCAATACCTGTTTTTTGACCTAATATCTCAATCAAAATAATTTTGTCTGGAAATTCTAATGACACTTGATTTTTTATTTTACTTGCAATATTTGATATAAGTTCCTTACTTGATATTTCTGAATCCCTCTTCTCAATTGATATTCTGTATGTCTCTCCCTCTTGTATTTTTTCAGATAATTTCTCAACAGTTTCTTCAATATTTTTGCTATCTGTATTACAAACTTTTTGAATTGGTATTATCCTGAGACAATATCTTATACTCCATGGCTCATCAAGTATACTTTCTCTAATTTTTCTTACAACTAGAGTCGGTTCTATTTTTGTTTCTACTGTAAGAATTCCTGACATCGTTGTTTCTGAAATTTTTGGTTCAGAATCCCCCATCTCGTCTAGTTTTTCTAATAATTCTTGTTTTGTTTCAGATTCAAGGTTTCTGGCACATGTTACAATTAGATTCAATTTCTTATTAACTCCTCTTCATTTAATGAGCCTTCTCTAATAATTTTGATTTTCTTATTTTCTATCTCAATTATTGTAGATTCCATTTTACTGTTAATTTTTCCTCCATCCAAAAAAAGATCATAATTCTTCAAATCTTTTGAACATTTATCGGGATTTGTGAATGATGCTTGTCCTGAAATATTCGCACTAGTTCCTACAAGAAATTTGGATTCTTTCAATAATGCCAAGGTACACTCATGATCTGGTACTCTTAGTGCGATTTTATCCTTGATGTTTAGAGACTTTTTTAATTTGTCATCTCTTACTTTGAGGATTATTGTTAATGGACCCGGCCAAAACTTATCTGTAATTTTCTTAGACATTTCATCAAAAAATGCAATTTGTTCTGCAACATCTTTTGAATATGCTAAAACTGGTAAAAATTTTGTATTTTCTCTTGATTTAATTTCATAAATTTTCTCTACTGCTTCCTTGTTGTAAGGATCGCATCCTATGCCGTATACTGTGTCTGTAGGGAATATTAGTACTCCTCCTTTTTTTATTACGTTGATTGCTTTCTGTATCCCTTTTTCATCACAAATTACTTTCAACAATTTTTCATTTTTTTCTTGTTTAATTATCATTTACTTTTGAATATCTTTTTAATGGAAGTAATTATTCCAACTTTGATGTTAACAAATTCTACAGATTTCGAAGACACTGATTTTGAAGATGATTTTGATGATGAATTAGATTCATTTGACGATGATGATGAAAACTAAATGCTTAATCCGAAATTCTCCGCAAAGTGAGCAAAGGTATTGTATGCTTGTAAAAATTCTCTTCCTGATTGACTGATTTTATATTTGTTTGAACCTTGAGTACCTGTTTGTTCTAGTAACCCTTGGGACACTAGCGTCTTTAAAATTCTAGAAATTCTTGAATGTGAAATGTTTGCTTTTCTAATTAGATATGTTACTGTTGCACCGTCCTCATCATATAGATCGTCTCTTGTTGTTTGAAGAATGTCTCCAATTATCTTTATATGCGTTCTATATTCAGCCATTGATGTTTCTGTATCCTTCAATTTCTATGAGAGCACATTGATATTTTCCAATAAACTAATAAGATAAAAGAAGTTGACTAATCTTCATTTCTGTCTTTTTTGAGCCTATCTTGAATTATTCATCAAATTTTATTTTTTTTAATGGAACTTTACTTACTGGGATGAATAACGCAATTAGACCTCCGATTTTAATTGTCATAGATACTGAATATAGAATTGATTCTGGAAAAACAAATGAATACCAACCCAAGAATTCTCCCAATGCTAAAAGAGCCAATCCTAACGCAACTGAAATAGCTCCCCTGTTTCTATTGTTAAAATATGACAACATTGTCTCGATTGCACCATAAGCTAACAATATGAACGAAATTGATCTAAAGATGTGTTCTAATTGAACTGCAGATGCTAAAAATAATGGAAAAATCCCAACCGTTCTAAAATATTTCGATTTTGGAAAGAGTGCCTTTATGCTGTGAGAAAAAGCAATAAAAAAATATCCTACAGTTTGAATGGCAATTCCCAAAGTTTGAATCCATCTTTCTATGCTTCCAGATTTTATTATGAAATCTTCTAACATGTATCCCATCCAAATCACAAAAAAACCAAAGCTAATTGAAAAAAATGCAATTGTTAATCTAAATAATGTGGGGCTGCCAGTATTTCTAAATCCCATTATTGATATTATTCCTATTGATAACCCAACCAAAAATCCAACCATATTGAGTATGTTTTCTAATAAAAAATCCAATTACGTTTAATGGATTATTTGACTAATTATTTAATTTGATGAATGATCCTTTACTAATCCCATTCATCCAAAGATCCTGAAGATTGTCCTTCTGTACTGCCTGCATAATCTCCTAAAATATCTGAATATCTTGTTTCGTTATGTGCAACAAATTTGACATATTCTCCATAACTCATCTCTAGATCACAGGATCCACATGTCACCAAAGAAAAATCCATTGTTAATTCGGCATCTTCCTTACATTTTGGGCATTTTATCTTCATCCAAAAAAATAATCTTTCTTAACTATTATTAGTTTGCATATCTAATCCTGGAATTCTATATTTTTGTTCTATTTTATTTGAAAAAAAATCCATATCCCTACAGACATTAATGCTAAAAAAAGATAAAAAGAGTTTGTTACCCATATTTTCCATGAGTCGTACATGCACGAAATGTAAAACCTCTATTCCTGATAACGCAGAACTGGATATAGTTGGTCAAAAATATCCTGTTTGCAACAAATGTTGGAATGAATGGAAAGAATATAGAGTAATGGTAATGAATGAAATGAGGCTTGATATGTCTATGCCAGATCATAGAAAACTGTTAAAAAAACATGAAAAAATATTCGCAGGTGTAATGTCTCCAGACGGAGAAGTTATTGATTATACAAATGAAGATAACAGAAAACCAGATGAACCTCCTCCTGGTGCCTAGAATTTTAGATGTGTTTTTGCATTATTTGGGATAATTATCATTATCCTTCTTTTTTCTTCATCATTTAGGTTATTGATAATTTTTTTAATTGTACCTGCAATAATTTGCTGTTCATTTTCTTCTAGTGTTAAGAATATTTCAAGAATTCCGTCTAGATTAAACGTGATCAATTTTTGTGGAGATCGAGATATTTCCATGATATATGCTGAGAAAAGTTCTTCTCTTTGATCGTCTGATAATGTAGCCAAAATCTTCAACCATGTTTTAAAAAGCTTAGAGAAATTAGGAAATGGGATTGTTGGACCTGCTTCCAACGCATTATTTATCACCTCTTCTTTTTCTGGTTCTGACATTGAAAAGAATTCCATCATTCTTTTTTTGAGTATTGGATTTCTGAGAAAATCTGGAAGGTTAGCCAAGTTGACTATTATATTTCCTGCAAAATTTTCTCCAACCATATTTTACTGAACTTAGAGTTGGTTATAAAATCATATGATAACACTTTAGCTTAAATAAACCATCTGAGATTTTTCCAATATGACATCAACTGTTGTTGTTGGAGGTTTTTTTGGTGATGAAGGTAAAGGAAAAATTATTTCATATCTGGCAATTAAAGATAATCCCAAGATTATTGTTCGTGGAGGTGCAGGTCCAAATGCTGGACACACAATTAGAGATGGTGATAAAGTCTACAAAGTCAGAATGCTGCCAAGTGGATTCCTAAATAAAAATAGTAAAGTTATGATTGGCCCTGGAGTTGTAATCAATCCTGATGTTTTAAAAAATGAAATCAAAGATTTCGGAGCTGATGGTCGTTCTTTTATTGACAAACATTGTGGAATTATTGAAGAAACTCATTTAATGAAAGATTCTAAAGGCGATCTCAAAGAGAAGATAGGCAGCACAGGATCTGGTACTGGACCTGCTAATGCAGATAGAGCCATGAGAACTCTAAAATTGGCTAAAGATTTTGATTCGCTGTCTTCTATTGTAGTTGACGTTCCTCAAGAAATCAATTCTGCATTAGCTGCCAAAGAAAAAGTTCTTGTTGAAGGCACACAGGGAACCTTTCTTTCGTTGTGGCATGGAACATATCCATTTGTAACTTCAAAAGATGTTACTGCATCTGGAATTTGTGCTGATGTTGGGCTTGGGCCTACTAAGGTAGATGATGTGATTGTTGTTTTCAAATCATACGTGACTCGTGTTGGCACAGGACCACTTGCCAAAGAACTCTCGGCTGAAGAGGCACAAGAAAAAGGATGGTCTGAATTTGGAACTGTTACTGGACGTCAAAGACGTGCTGCAGATTTTGATTTTGATTTGGCCAGGCGTGCAATTATGCTTAATGGTGCTACCCAAATTGCAATAACTAAACTTGATGTACTCTTTCCAGATTGTGCTGGAAAATCTTCGTTTGACGAACTCTCTGAGGATGCAAAATCTTTCATTCAAAATATCGAGAGCCAACTGAGCCTGCCTGTGACTGTTATTGGAACTGGTCCTGCTGTAAATGATGTTATTGATAGAAGAAGTTAGGCTCAATATTTTTGGATAAGTTTAATTTGATTGTCTTACAAATTTTTTTGTGGAAAAATCTTCTGATACTTCTAATGATAAACTTCCTCGATATATCCAAGTTAATTCTACATTGGAATTTTCACGACTTGTATGCGCACTAGAACGTGCTCCTCGCGTATCCTTTTTACATGATTATGATGATGGCAAAAAAATCTTGTCAGTACAGATGGATGTATTAAAGGAAAAACCCATCGTATATTATACTCCATTAGAACACAACGGACATTATCTTTGTTATGGACTTAAAGGTGGAAAAGAGCAATCTGAAATTGTTGATTCAACTTCTGATGCTAGCAAACTTTATTCGCCAATTGTTCGAATCAAATCACTTCCAAAAACCTTAAAGCCTGGAAATGGAACTTTGGATAGATATCATCCAATAGAATTAGAAGATATGTCTAGTCTTGCCAAATTGACTTGGGGATTTGAAGAAATTCCATTCCCTCTTTTCCTATTCCCTCGTAATGATAAATGGCTTTTAGGCGTGTTTATGAATTTTCAAGAAGATGGAATCTCTTATTTTTGTCATATTGTTCTAGATAGTGATCCTGACAAACCCTTCATGAAATTTTCTCCTACAAACGGTTCAAAACCAAGCTTTGTCAATGATCCTTCAGAACATGGATTTTCATATATCAAAATTATAAAATTAAAAGATACACACCCACTAGTAGACTATGGCCACCTTCCTAACTAGATTATCTAAGATATCCAAAACTCAAGGTAGTATTATTCTAGCTAATGATTATGATTATTCAACTCAAAATTTAGAAAGAAAAACAATTGCCAATATAAAAAATCTATATCCATTCTTGTGTGGAATTAAATTGAATTTCCACTTGTTACTTCCTCTAAGTAGTAAACAAATTCTGCGAATTAATGATGTTGCCCATAGTTATGGATTGCAAACAATAGCTGACATTAAATTGAATGATATTGGTAACACAAACAAGATAACTTCTGAACATCTATGGGCCATGGGATTTGATGCAATAATTGCTAATCCAATCATGGGAGTTGACAGTCTTAAAAATCTCACAAAATCTGCTCACAGCTATGATAAAGGAATCATAACATTATGTCACATGAGTGCTCCTGAAGCAAAATTATCTTATGACATGCAAGTAAAAATAGATACAAAAATGCAACTCTATCAATTATTTTTAGATTGGGCCCTTTTAGCTAAAGTTGATGGAATTGTAGTGGGTGCCACATTTCCAAATATTATAAAATATTGTTCTCAAAAAGCAAAGAAAAAATTGAAAATCTTTTCTCCAGGCATAGGTACACAGGGTGGTAATCCTGATGAAGTGATAAGTTCTGGGAGTGATTTTTTAATTGTAGGTCGTACTATTCTTAATTCTAAAAATCCTTCCAAAACAGCAGAGGACCTTCAACTATCTAGTCTCAGAAAGTAGCATCTGTGCCTTTGTTAACACAGTCTTAGCATTATCAAATGTTGTTTTTTCCATGGCTGACACATAGTCTGACCAAATGAAGTCTAAATGCTCATGTGACAGTTTCACATCCCTTGTCTTAGTTTCCGCTAGGAAAAATACAACTTTTTTATGAATTAATTCTCCTTTGTGTTGGAAATTATATTCGATCCATTCCTCAAACTCTTTTACAAATTTCTGATCTGTGATACCTGTCTCTTCTTTTGTTTCCCTTATGGCAGTTTCATGTGTTGATTCATTTTTTTCCATTTTCCCCTTTACAAAATCCCAATGTCCAGATGGATAATGCAACAATAAAAATAATGTTTTTGAATCTTCTTTTCGAAATAACACAATGCCTGCAGATGTCTCTTCTATCATTTTCCTAATCTTCTTTTCCTTTCTTGAAATGTTCTAATAGCTCTCATTAAATCAATTTTTCTAAATTCCGGCCAAAAGATATCCATAAAAACTAATTCACTATATGCACTTTGCCAAATCAGAAATCCACTAAGTCTTTTCTCTCCTGATGTTCTTAAAATCATATCTGGCGATGATTGTGGCAAATGTGATGTATATAGATTTGATTCAATCTCTTGTTTATCTATATCATTTACATTTAATGATCCATCTTTGATTTTTCCTCCTATTTTTTTTACTGCGTCAACCAATTCATTTTGTCCTCCATATGCTAATGCAATATTCAGAAAATGTTTGTCATAATTTTTAGTCGCTGAATCTAACTGATTTAAAATATCTTTGATTGATTTTGGTAATAATTCAATTCTTCCAATCCCTTTCACTCTCATTTTATTTTTATGGATTCTGGGATCATTATACAATTTTTCTAATCTTCTTCTGATTAACTCATAGAGATATTCTAACTCATCATCATTCCTATCTAGATTCTCAGCTGAAAGTGCATATAATGTAATTATCTTTATATCGAATTCTTCACACCAATCAAGAAGATTTTCAACTGCATCTGCCCCTTTCCCATGCCCTTTTTTTGGAATTGTAAGGTGTCTTTTTGCCCACCTTCTATTTCCATCCAAGATTAATGCGACATGATTTGGAATGTCTCCATTTTGAATTTCCCTTTCTAATCTTTTTCCATATATTTTGTATAGGCCAGATAATTGAAAAATTGTATCTTTTATTTTACTAATACCTGGTCACCTCGTGTTAATTAATAAGCACCTATAGATATCAGTGTTTTTCGAGTTTATTCAATATGCTTCTTGATTATTCAATCTGATACCATCTCTTGTTCCTTATGTTTTCTGTATTTTTTAAAGAGTATAGTTGCAGAAATTAAAGTTGCTGCTAGCCCTCCTAATAATGGTGGAATTAATGTAAATGAACTCTCATCAAAAATCATTATGTTGGTAAACTGTGCTATTGTTGGATACAAAGCTATGAGAACAATAATTCGTAAAATATCGCTGATTTGTCTTGGAATTCCTCCAATCCAATTACTCAATAGGGTTCCCGCAAATATTGCTCCCATACCTATCCACAAAATTGGTAATGCTCCTGCAACAAATTGACCGATAATTATTTTGTCTGTTATTTTTCCGATAATCTCTTTATCTGATTCTATTAACTCTGTGTCTACTGCTCCAATTCCAGATGGTACAGCTGACAAAATTAGTAATATTCCTGCAACCATTGTAAACATTCTGATAAATCCCATTGGCGTCGGCTTTGACCATCTTTCCCAAGCTTTATCGATATCAAAAGCTCTGATTAAAAACGCCCCTCCTAGTATACTTACAAGGACAGCAAATATTTCTGCAGTAAAATCAAAATAAGTTGCAATGCCTCCAATTAATAACAAAATTCCTGGAACTCCCAAAAAAAACTTTGAGTATTTTGAATCATATGCAACCATCTTGAGATATTTTCCAAATACTGCGTAGGAATATTCTACACTTCTACTTACTTTCATGACGACCCGTTGTACTGATACAACAGGAAGAACATTTTGTATTACTGGAATAACACTTTCATCATCTTCTCCATCTGAAACTATTACTGCACCATCTGCATTAAATGCCTCTAAAACTTTTTTTGTTTCTTCAAGAATTTTTTCATCTGCTTGGACTCCTCTGTTTTTAACCCCCGCTATTGTAACTACTTCAACTTGGTATCCTTTACTAACCAAATCTTCGTATGTCTTTATTGCTGAGAAAATAGAATTGGAATCTGCATCCTCTGGATCCTCTAATGCTAATCTTTGCGCTGCCTCAATACACTCATCTCTTCCGATTACAGGAGTGACGATTCCTGCTTTTTCTCCAACATCATTGTCCCTGTCAACACAAATTACAAGCAATCTATTAGATTTTTTTGTACTGATATTTTTTTTCACTTTGTTTGATAAATGGGACATCTAACTTCTTAATTCTGAATTACTTTTTAACAATTTCCAACAATTATGATTAGTAAAATGTGGGTTTGAGGCTATCCTGGTCTTGATATATCAGATAATTCGATAAATTCTGAAATTTCATTCTTAATTTTGTTAATTTTTTCTTTTGTTTCATTCATTTCTGATTCTGGACTTTTATTTTCAATTTGATTAGCTAAAACTTTTGTTTCTGAAATATATTCGTTGAATTTTTTCATTGCCTCCATGTAATTGATGTAGCTATCTTGCCATTCTTGTGGAGGCTTTGAAGTGACAAATTCGCTTATTTGAGTAGTCACTTGGGATGACGTTACTTCGGTAATCTCGGTAAACTCTTCAGTAGAAATTTTATCTTCTTGTAACTTCTGATATTCTATGTCTATTGATTCTTGTAATATTTCATGTACGTTTTTTACTCCGTCTAAATAACCAGCATAATCTGACACGATAAATGTAGTTTCATTATTCTCTGGAATGATCCACATAAGAAAACTTGCTCCTGTAATTGATGCAAGGATTATTCCAGTAATTATGATTCCTTTTTTTGATGCCACTGGTAACGTTGGAGATTAGTAGTTTATAACTTATAATTCGATAAATATTCTTATTTTCTTTTGTGAATTTTTAAAAATATTTCTCTGAAAAATTATTTGTCATAAAATTTCTTAAAAAAATGTTCCCATAACCTAAAAAATTATATTCTTTTTTTGTATTTATCTATAAAAAAAATCCTCTTCATCCAGTTTATAGTTAAATAATTTACACAGCCTCTTCCTAAATAGCACCAAGTTTGACAAATTTTAGAATGGTTGAAGCATATTGTGTAAAATGCAGAGCAAAAAGGGAAATAAAAGATCCCAAAGAAACTAAACTAAAAAATGGACGTCCTGCTGTAAAAGGAACATGTCCCAAATGTGGCACTAATGTTTTCCGAATTGGAAAAATGGAATAATATCGGTCCACACGATTTCTCTTTTTCAACAATATTTCTTTGAAATCTAGATTAGTCGAATTGATTTTGAAGTCTCCTTTTCCTGATATTTTTTATTTTTGATATTTTCATTTTTTGGAATCACATTTTAAACCCAACTTTAAATGATGAATTTTTTGAAATGTGGTTTTCTGGCTTTAACTTTAAATCCATATAGGGTCATAGATGTGGTGTATTATGACTAAAACTGAGTATGAAAATTTACTTAAACGTATTCAAAATAATCTAGGCAATACTGAGAAGAAATCCGCAAACAGATTTGAATTACCAGTTGTTGATGTCATGTGGGAAGGACAAAAAACTTTTTTACGTAATTTTTCTGATTTTCCCAAGGCTCTACGACGAGATCCTGATAAAGTATTACAGTATTTATCAAAAGAGTTTGCAGTTCCTGCAGAACGATTAGGTGATAAAGCTATGTTTATTGGAAAACGTGCACCTGATGATTTTACACGTCTATTTCAAATTTATGTAAAAGATTATCTTGAATGTCCTACATGCAAAAGTCCTGATACCCAAATTACCAAAGAAAATAGGATTTCATTTCTAATTTGTGAAGCCTGTGGCGCAAAATCCACTTTAAAAGGTAAATATGCATAATGCAATTTTCAATCAGAGTTACTAATTATCAACAAAATCAAATGCTCAATATTTGCGATAGTGACCTGATTGGAAAAACGGTAATTGGAAATGACTTAACCATGGACATTACAAACAATTACTATGGAGAAAAAATTGTTACAAAAGATGAAGCCAAAACATTATTACAAAATTCTTCTATAATCAATATGGTTGGAAAAGAAACAATTTCTCTTTCTCTAGAACTTGGTATAGGATCAAAAGATGGCGTAAAAATAATTTCTGATATTCCATTTCTAATTGTTTTTAAAATGTAATATGTTTACCCGTTTTCTATTAGACACTATACTATGTAACTTCTCAAGACAAATTTTTTTATTTAATTGAGGTGTCATTACCATATGTCTGAAGATATTGAAAAAAAATTAGAATCGAAGATTGAAAAAAAATTAATCTCTAAATCTAAACGAAAATATTCAATTGATGATGGTTTTAAAAAAGGAAAAGTTGTCAATGAAGTTTTAGACAAACCTACGGTTATGACTCTTTACAAAATGATAAAAGATCATACTATTGCATATGTTAACGGTTCTGTTAGTGCTGGAAAAGAATCTGTACTTTTTTGGGCTGTTGATGAAAAAAAAAATGATGTTGCTTTAAAAATTTACCTAGTTACTACTTCTAATTTTAAGAAACGTGAACCTTACATTTTAGGTGATCCTAGGTTTTCTCATCTAAAAAAAGGCACAAAAAATCTTGTTTATTTATGGGCACAAAAAGAATTCAAAAATTTATCTCAATGCTATGAAGCTGGAATTTCCGTACCCGAACCCATTTCTGTAGTAAATAATGTGCTTGCGATGGAGTTTATAGGGAAAAATGGAATTCCTACCAGTTCATTATTGTCTTCCACCGTTGACCAAAATGATTACTCAAAATCAATTTCCATTATTACCGACCTATACAAAAAGGCAAAATTAGTCCACGGAGATCTTTCTGAATATAATATTTTCAAGACTTCAAAACAACTAATTGTGTTTGATTTTGGATCTGCAGTTGATATTCGACATCCAAACGCTGAGAATTTTCTTAAAAGAGATATTAATAACATGAATCGATTCTTCAACAAAAGGGGCATTTCTGTTGAAGATTCAACTAAATTATTTGAGGCTATTGTGACATGAGTTTTGAAAAATTAATCCGCATTCCTAATGATAGAATTGCTGTTTTGATTGGTAAATCAGGAACAGTAAAAACTAAAATTGAAAAATTATGTTTTGTATCTTTAGATATCGATGGTGAAACTGGAGAGGTGCTAATTAAATCCGAAGGAAATGTAGAAAAAATCCAACCCTTCAAGGCTATGGAAATTGTTACTGCAATTGGACGTGGGTTTTCACCTGAAAATGCAATGACCTTGTTAAAAGGTGAAAATACTTTGCATGTCATGGATCTTAGAGAATTTGCTGGTAAGTCTAGTTCTAATGTTGAAAGGATAAAAGGGAGAATTATAGGAGAAGGTGGTAGAGCAAGACGAAATATGGAAAATCTTAGTGGCACTCTTATCTCTGTATATGGTAAAACAGTTTCAATTATTGGTGATGCAAAAAAACTCAAACTAGCCGTAGATGCTATTTCCTCTATATCAAATGGAAGTATTCATGGAGCAGTGTATACTAAACTAGAAAATGCCAATAGAAAAGAGAAACAAGAAAAAATGAAACTCTGGGAAGATCAAGATGTCTTCTATTAAAGAAAAATTTAATCAAATTTCTCCTAGTGAGTTTTTTTACAGTAATCGTGATCTAGCTGGATTTAGTAATCCTACAAGATCTCTTTATACAGCTGTTCGTGAATTTGTGGAAAATGCATTAGATGCATGTGACCAAAAAGGGATTCTTCCTGATGTTCATCTGACCATTAAGGCTGTTGATCCTGATAAATCTGATCCAAAACCTTACATTCTTACCGTTAAAGATAACGGACCAGGTGTTGATGCTGACCATGTTTCACTTGCATTTGGAACGGTACTTTATGGTTCAAAATTTGGCTTAAAACAGGCACGCGGAATGTTTGGATTAGGAGCAACCATGGCAATTTTGTATGGTCAAATCACAACTAACAAACCTGTAATTGTAAAGAGCTGTACTGATGGCAAAATTCAAGAACAGTTTGAATTGTTGTTAGACATTCAAAAAAATAAGCCTGTTATTGTAAAGCACAACACAAAAGAGGTTTCTAAAAAAGGACTTTCTGTAAGTATTTGTCTGGAAGGTGATTACTCAAAGGCAGGTACAAAAATAAGAGATTATGTCTATGAAACTTCCTTGATAACACCTTATGCGACCATTACTTTTGATGACCCAAAAGGACAAAAATTCCACCATCCTCGCTTTGTCAAAGATATTCCTCCTCCTCCAACAATAATTCGACCACACCCACATGGAATTGACGTTGAAAGGATTCGACGAATGATAGTTGAATCACAATTTGAAATTCCTACAATTGATGATGCAATGATTGAAAAAATAAGAAAGGATTTAGGATTAACAAAGAAGAATCTTGCTTTCTCGGCTATAATGAACAAAGCCCAAAAAAAATGGAAGTCCCTTTCACGTCAAGTTCGAGTAGTAGTAGCATTAATGTCATTTCTTAAAATGGATTTTGAGAAATTAAACAAGATCAAACTAGAAGATATTGATGTTCCAAACAAAAAATTATTCTATTGGGATTTTGGTGATTCTCAATCAAAATCTGTAGACATGGATCCTGAAAGTCAATATTACAAACAGCTAACTAATACGGTTCAAGGCGAACCTCTTAATACATTTCTGACCAAACGATTTCAACGTGTAGGGCCTACCACCGCCAACAAATTTGCAGAGTTTGCAGGATTTAAACCTGAAAAACGTATGGGAACTATGACTAATCAAGAATTAGTTAATCTAAGTGACTCTCTCCAAAAATTTGAAGACTTTCTTGCACCTGACCCTAGCTGTCTTGCTCCCTTAGGAGAAGAGCCATTAGAAAAAGGAATCAAAAAATTCTTTGAACCTGATTTTACTGCTGTAGTCCAAAGACCTGCTTCAGCTTATTCTGGATTTCCATTTATTATTGAGATGGGAATTGCCTATGGTGGAAAAATTAAACCCGGTGGGCCTCATGTATACCGATATGCGAATCGAATTCCACTACTTTATGATGAAGGCAGTGATGTAGTTCTCAAAGTTGTTAACGATACGGATTGGGGACGATACAAAGTGAAAGGTGAGCCTCCCTTCATAATTGTATCTCATATTTGTTCCACTAGAATTCCGTACAAGACTGCAGGAAAGGAAAACGTAGCTGATCGTCAGGAAATAGAACGTGAGTTACGTTTGGCATTACAATATCTGTCACGTAAATTAGCAGCTTACATGTCAAAACGAGGACAAGCTGAAATGGCAAAGAAAAGGGCTAACCTTTATGCAAAATATGTTCCACTTATTGCCCAGTTTTGTACTGAATTGGCCGGTAAGAAAAGGGAGCCAAACTATAAGAAAATGCTAGAAGAAGAGTATCCTGTAGAGCCAAAAATAACACAAAAGGAGAATAAAGATAGTGAAAACAAGTAAATCAAAAGAACTTAGCAAAAAAGCCAAGGAAAAACAAAAGAATATCCTTGAAATGCTCAAAAGTCATGGGGCAAAAATATATGAAGATCTTGACAATGGTCAATTCCCAAAATTCTCTATTCCAAGTAGATCTGTAAGCAATATTGTTTATGATAAAAAGCTCAGACAATATATTCTCGGAAACAATTCTGCACTAAGAAGCGCAAAAAATTCCTCGCAACTTCGTTCTTTTACTCAATTAATGTGGCTTGCATTTTTTGCAAATAGACTTACCCAAGAAAAAAAATCTTCCACTTTAAGAGATGTTTACTATTCTTCTCAAGCATTTGCAATAGAGTTTGATGATCAATCCGAATCTGATAATATTATTGTTGATCTAGAGGCCGTAACTTCAAAACCTCGAGAGGATTTCCATATCTTCCCAGAAGAAAGAAGCTCAATTTTTGGCGATTTGAATATAGAATACACCATACCTGGTTATGAAGGTAAACCGATGAATCTTTCTAATCACCCTGACGGTTATTCTATTGGGCCTAGTTTAACAACAGCCGAATTGGTTGATACCAGTGCTGAAATTGTTATTGCAATTGAAAAAGGTGGTCTTTTTACAAGATTTGTAGAAGAACAAATTGATAAAAAATTCAAATCTATTATAATTAATACTGGTGGCCAAGCTCCACGGTCTACTAGGACATTGTTAAAACGATTGCATGATGAGATGGGGTTGCCTGTAATTGTTCTAACAGATGGTGATGTGTATGGTGAACACATTGCAATGGTCATAAAATCTGGTTCTGCAAATGCAGCTCATTTAAGAGAACTTACTGTTCCTGATGCAAAATGGGTAGGTGTGTGGGCAACTGATATTGAAAAATACAAGTTACCTACTATTCCTATGACTGAATCTGATATTAAACGATGCCATGATCTAAAAAAGGATCCAAGATATGAAGATGGGATTTGGAAAAAGGAGTTAGATGTCTTCTTGAGGCTAAAACGTAAAGCAGAGTTGGAAGCATTTTCAAAATATGGTCTTACAAATATTACTGAGAAATATTTGCCACAAAAATTAGAATTGGCAAAAAGTCTGTGATTACTTTATTCTTAATGTCAGAACTCCGTTTCTATACTTGAAATCAAAAATCTGCATGCTGTCTGCACCCTCAATTGGTATTTCTTTTGAAAATCCGCCAGTTCCTCTAATGTATAATATGCCTTCTATCAACCTCACTGCGATTTTATCTTCTGGACCTGGAACTTCGGCTACAAAAACAAATTCGTCTTTTCCTTTAATCAGGTCATAAACCCAATTTTTTGTCTCCTGTTCTCTGGCTTGAGTAAATGATGGCTGTTGATCTTTTGTCATTTTTTTTAATACTTTGACCCAATAGAACATTGTCACGGCTGCTGCTCCAATTAGTATGAAACTGACAAATCCTGAGTCTGCTCTTTGAGTCATTATGTAAATTATGCCCAAGAACAAAATTACAATTATGGGAATCGCAAAATTCAGTGATTGTTCATTCGAATATGTTCCTTTGTAACTTGCCAAGCAACTAAAAATTTGGTTTTACCAAATATAAAGTATCATTGGTTTTACCGTCTATTCAATTATCTTCTTAGTACATTTTAATAAATTCTATTTGTTTATGTTATTTTGTACTATTCCTTGATCTAACATCCATTTTATTGAAATGGAAAATTCATCATTTGAGATCTCTCCTTTGATCCACTTTTCTGCATTATTATTTATCCAAATTGGCAAATCTACATTATTGTTGTCTTTTGGCGCTTTACTCGTGGGAATCGTAATTATTTTTTCTTTTAACAAAAATTCTAAAATTTCAATATAAGTATCATTTGAGATTTTTTTTGTTGCCCACAACTCTGTGGTCTGTTTGAACCAATCTGGAATTTGAACAATATTGTATCCTACTGTTATTACAAAAGAATCTCTCACTTCATTTCCAAATTTATCTATTGTCATGCATCTGACTGTGGTTTTGCCTACCTCAAAAAAAGAATTGGTTGTTTTGTCACATTCCACATGAAGTTCGTTGTTTGCATTGTCTTTTGCAATAACATTAAAAGCGACTTTACTGGGAAATTCTGATTCAACATACAAATCCCCTTCTGTTATTATCCTAATCTCTTCAAAATTTGATCCTTTATCTCCAAATACCGCGTTTGCATGTCCAAAAAATAAAACAATTGAAATCATTAATGGCAGTATAATGAAAATTTTATTCATTATTTTCACCTAGTTTTACAATCAACAAGTCCTGACTGAGATTTAATTCAGTTAAGCATTACTATTCTATGTTTCAAGTTGACTTTATAATGGGTTTTCAAGTCAAAGAAATTCACAATTTAGTGTTAATAAAAAATATTGAACCTTCGCTAACAAATGAGAAGATATATTTAGTTTTTCTATTTTTTTTAAAACTGATCTGTCGTCTGATGATAAACCCTCTATTAGTCTAACAAAAAAAGAAATTATCCTTCGTGGAACAATTATTGCTGTTATTATATCGGTGCCTTCTTTAATCGCATTTATTCTAACTTGGATAATTTTTGACGATATGATTGCTGGCGCTATTTTGGGTGCTGTCATCCATTTTATTGCTATGGGATTTTCCTTAAAGATTTCAAAAAAAATTCTTGTAAAAAAATAATTTGTGGATACTCTTAATTTCTTGTAATTAAATTGAAAGTAATGGATTTTTCTACAATTGAAAAAAATCTTGTATCTGAAATTAAATTAACTGCAATTCAGGCCAAAGTCTACCTTTTGGTTACTTGTTTTGGGCGGATGTCCTCAAAAAAAATTGCAGAAAAATTACAAATCCCTATAAACGATGCTAACCATATCGCAAAATATCTGATAGAAATAGGTGCTTTCATAGATTTTTCACCCACAGAATTTGAAGCAATGCATCCTAGATTTACTGCAGTTAACATGTATAGGCGTCTATGTGAACGGGAAGGAGTCGAATTCAAACAAAATAAAATTGTAGATGGCATTGGGGTTCTTCTTGAAAAACCCTATGATGATGCAAGAACTAAATAACACTGTAAACTGGTGAACAACATTGAATATTGATACTGAAACGTGCAAACATCAGCCTGTTTATTTTGGTGTTGTGAATATAAACATCGAGGAACGCACAATTGGGTCTGTAGATGTATGGCGATGTGGTCTATGTAAAAAGCGTTTTTGTGAAGAAAAACAGTTGGGCATTGAAGAATTGGCAGATCTAGTAGGAATGCCTAAAATTGATCCTGATGCCAAATGGGGAGTCACAGTTTGTCGATTACAACAAGGAAAATACAAGTGGAAGTTAGTTAAATTAAAAGAACATGGGGAGACAAAACATGAATGCCTTGATGAAAAAATGATCTCACTTAAAGTTGAAAATTTTAAAGTTGAAGATGACCAGCATTGGAGTTTTCTGATTGATGACAACATCAACAAGGCAGTAGAAATTTAGTTTCTCATGAATATCAAAGTCCACATTAACAACATTCATGGCAGTCAAATGGCTGCCAAAATCACAGGCAAATTCAATCTAGACGGTCGCGATTTTAGATTTACTGCAATTGCATTTGGAAGGATAGGTGGACAAAACGTTGGTGCAAAACTCTCTAGTGCTACAGAAAAAGAATTAAAAGATTTAGGATATGATGTTGAGGATGTTATTATGCTGCTTCAGAGAAATCTATTGCAAGGAGATCTGACTTTGCCTGAAGGCTTGAGTAAAGAGTCTTTTGTTGATGATTAGAACTGTGCTTCTTCTAGAGCTTTTGCGCAAGAACATTTTCTGTTTTTAGGAATCTTGTCAATTAATTCTGTAAGTACTGCCTTTGTTCTTTCAACATTCTTAGAAAGTGTCTCTAGCACTTCTTTTGCTGTAACAGGTTTTTCTGCCCAAACGTCATAATCAGTAACCGTTGAAATCGACGCATAACACATTTGAGCTTCCCTTGCTAATTGGCATTCAGGAACTAATGTCATTCCGATAATGTCTGCTCCTGTGGTTCTGTAAAATTTTGATTCTGCTTTAGTGGAAAATCTTGGGCCTTCTATGCATACGTAAGTGCATTCCTTCTGAATCTTCAAATCTTGATCTTCAACAACTTTGAGTATTGTTGAATGCAGTTCTGGACAAAAAGGATCTGCTACAGAAATGTGTATGACATTACCTTCTTCAGAAAAAGTTCCTTTTCTTGATTTGGTAAAATCGAGAAATTGTGTAGGTAATGCAAAATGACCTGGTTCTATTTCTTCTTTTAAACTACCTACAGCTGATGGTGCGATAATCCTTGTAACACCTAGTTCTTTGAATGCCCAAATGTTTGCTCGAAAGTTTATCAAATGCGGTGGAATTGTGTGTTTTTTACCATGTCTGGGAAGAAAGGCAATTTTTCGTCCCTTAAACACCCCTACTGTTATTGTATCTGATGGTTTACCAAATGGTGTATTGATTTCAACTTCTTGTGCATCTTCTAGCAATCCTGAGTCATAAATCCCAGTACCACCAAAAATTCCTATTTCTACATCTTTATCCATTAGTATTTCACCAAGGATTTACAATTGTATTTCTCAATTCCTTTTATGCCATTTAATTCTGTTAATTCTATTATGAATGCAAATCCTGAAATCTCTCCGCCAACTTTTTCAATCAATTTTGCTGCAGCCTTTGCTGTTCCTCCTGTTGCAAGTAAATCATCACAAATGAGAACTTTTTGTCCCTCTTTTATGATGCCTTTTTGAATCTCAATTGTATCTTTACCGTATTCTATTGTGTATGACAGTTTTGTCGTCTTGCCTGGAAGTTTCCCTGATTTCCGAATCATTATCATTCCTTTCTCGTATCTTCCTGCAAGAATACATGCAAGAATGAATCCCCTTGACTCAATACCTGCAAATACATCTACATCTTTGGGATGAAAGTATTTTGAAAACTCATCTCCAATGAATGATAGTGCTGCTGGATCTTTTAACATGGGGCTAAAATCTCTAAATAAAATCCCTTTTTTTGGAAAATTTGGATATTCGGCTATTCTATCTTTTAAGTTCATAAATAATAGCTAAATTGGTAAAATAAAATTGTTTGAAATTAGTCTATTGTAAATTCTGTTTCAGTTGTGTTAAATGCATCAGAAACCCTTATTGTGTATACTCCCGGTACTGTGTCCTTGGGAATTCTCCAAGGTTGGTTTACTTCTCCTTGTGCTGATGCTGGAAATTCTAGCCTCTCAATTATTTTTCCACTTTCGTCTACTATTTCAATTTCTACTGTTTGTTGTGCCCCAAAAATATGGAAGTTCATGAAATCATTTATTCCATCTAACTTTGGGCTTTCAGTAATTGAAATCACTATTCCGTCATAAACAGTTCCTAACACCTCGATTTCGATATTGTCAAAGTTTGCACCACTCTTTGCATTGACTGTCCAAGTTCCTGGTTCTCCGTCTGAAGGAATTCTAAATGAATCCTCTGATATTTTTCCATTCTTATTTGAAAATGTCTCTTTTGTTTTTACAACATTTCCATCTGGATCAATTAGATTTACTGTTAAAAGGATATTTTCATTTGTATTTCCTAGAATTAAAATCGAATCACCTGGATTATATTCTCCTTTAGTTGTGTTAATGCTTATTTCTCCTGAACCTGTTTGCAATCCCACTGTGAATATCTCGGTGCTCTGTGTGCTGCCTTTACTAACTACAGCTGTATATACTCCTGATGCAAATCCGTCCAAATCTAAGGAATGAGTACCTCTTGCGTCAGGCTGTAATTTAATTGATATTGACTCTCCCTTTGGTTTGTCTGAAGGATCGATAATCAACAAACTAACTATGTCTGAAGGTTTTCCACTAAGTGAAATTATTGCTGTATCTCCTGGTTTGTAATTTAATTTGTCAAATGCTAAATTAACTGGAATGGTGGGAAGCTGCCCAAGTCCACTAAAAATAAACTCTTTCTCGCTTTCCTGTGTTGCAATCAATGTGTATGTGCCTTTTGTCGAAGTTTGTGATGTTTCATATTCAAATTCAACAATTCCTGAATCATCAACTTGAACAATATCTGAGGCTAATTCTTTTCCTAGAGGATCTTCTAGTATTAATTCGATTGGAATGTTGGGTAATGCGGTTCCATTAAATTTCATAATCTCTCCAGGTTCTACTTTTAGATTGATTGGTGTTATCAGAATGTCCTTTGCTGATTCAACTATCCAACTTACAAGAATTTCTTCTCTACCGTCTGAAATTATTGCACTATACTTTCCAAATGGTGTATCTAATGGTATTAGTACTGGTTCTTCTGTTTCCCAATTTCCTTTACTATCAACTTCGGCAGTTCTGGTGTTGATAATCTCTCCTTCTGATGTTGTGACTTTTGCTGTGATTGCACTATTGGGTTGTGCAGTTCCAAAGACTTCTAACAAATCTCCTCTGTGTACAATATTTGGTATTCCTTGTATTGTTAGTTTGACATTTTCTGAAGGTGGGATTCTTGTTTCAACTTCGTCTATTCTTAAGCTTATCTTTCGTTCTTCTCCACCTTTACTTTTCACTTTGAAATCTACTCTCTCTGGTTCTTGATCATCAGGAATTTTCATGGTAGTCATAAAATGCCCATCACTGTCTGTTTTGAAACTGCCAATTTTTTCTGAGTTAATAAAAAAATCAAATTCTTGAGATGGTCCAAATTCATC
This sequence comes from Candidatus Nitrosopumilus sp., assembly GCF_965223225.1. Lineage (GTDB taxonomy): Archaea > Thermoproteota > Nitrososphaeria > Nitrososphaerales > Nitrosopumilaceae > Nitrosopumilus. The sequence goes on along the minus strand of NZ_CBDCVU010000004.1, from coordinate 1,320,390 downwards.
TCCTGTCACACGTATGTTGGATCCTACATTTGGTTTTTCTGGTACTATTCTAAATAATGATTCTTTGGTCATGCTTTCTGCATCATTATTAATTTCATCTTTTGTTTTCTCTATTAGGTTGATTTGTTGTATTGCTGATAATTCTTCAGGTAATGTCTTGCTGGTGTCAATCTGCTTGTTTTCCTTGTCTAATGCTTTCCAATTGATTCCAGAACTTATTTTGTCTGTTTTAACTCCAAATTTTACAGACTCTCCTGGCTTGATTGGATTTGTTGAAGTAAAAATAATCACTCCTTGTGGAGTTTTCTCACCGGTCCATCCTTGCTCTGTTTTAAATGACTGAAAACTAAAACCATTTCCTAGCCAAATTCTAAGAGTACTGACTTCTTCATCTGAATTATTTGTCAATTCCATTATTGTTGCTTCATCAAGTGCAAAACTTTTGACTTCTACCTCTGCGTATGCTGTAGGTGTAATCGTGATTAGTGATATGGAGAATAACAATACAATTGAAAAGAAAATCCCTTTCATCCAGGATTTATTCATATTAGTCAGAATTTCCATCTCTCACTTAAACCTTAAAAATTTTTTTCAATCTTCCTATTTTTTATTTCTGGATTTTTTATGAGTAAACCTCTTAAACCTTGGTTTTCTGGAATTTGTCTAAATCTGATTTTGTCACAACATTTTGATATTGTCTGATTCTTTCAGCAATTAATCTATACAATGATCTGAATTGATCTTTTGTTTTATCTGACAAAAAGCTGGTTTCTTCTAGTGTTATTTTTTCACAAATGTATCTGGTGATTTCCTCATTATCAAATTCTCCCCAATCATCGTCTCTGTGCTCTTCCCAAATGACTCTCAACTTATCCAGAATTCCCTTGTTTTCTTTTGCTGTGATGTCTTCTGGTGTTAGATTTGAGTATCCTTCGTGTCTAAGCTTTATTTCATAAGTTTGATTGACTACATACAAATAATCTTCAGGCATAATATAATCCTCAATTGATTCAAGCTTCTTTCCCTCTCTTTCAAAGAAAATGGTTTGAATAGAGGAAAATTCGTTTGATACTAATTGTGCTGAAATTTGTTTTGATTCCTCTGAATTGTCCAATAAAATAAAGGTCTTGTATCCGTGATTTCTGTAAAATATAGCTAATGGCAATACTGAGTTTTTGTTGTATGCTGCAATTACGTTAAGTGGATTCATTGAAATATTTGGATCTTGTAAAAATTTGTCAAATGCATTTAGATACATTGCATCTGACATTGTTTCTACAATGATTATTGGTCTTGAATTAGTTCCAATTTCTCTATCCACCATTGATTCTACCTGACCTCTTGACAACCCGTACAAAATTGGTGTTAGAGTTTTGTCATCTGCATTCCAATAATCATAAAAAATTCTACTCAAATGCTTTCTTTTGTCTAGCTCTACAACTAGAAGATTTCCTGGAGTATAGTCAAATATCATGAATGGTGAATGAGTGGCATAGAGTACTTGGTTGGATCCGGCAAGATTTTTCAACAAATCTGAAATACCCATTTGTTGTGTGGGGTGTAGATTTCTTGCAGGCTCATCCAAAAGCAATATGGCTTCTTTAAGTTCTGCTCTTTGTGTTTCTGCTGCAAAATTTACAATAAACGAAAATGTCCACTTGAATCCTTCTGCTCTTCTATTTAACAACCCCGTGTTTGTAACGGTTCCATCTCTGTGAACATCTGAAATTACAACACTCATTATGTTTCCTGGATTGTATCTCAGGTCTACGTGTATTGGATCTCCTTTCCAAGCTGGATTCAGCTTACTTGTTAATCTGTTACTGGCTGCATTAAGAAGTTTTATGCATTTTGAAGGACTCTCCTTTACCTCTTCTAGTTCTTTCATGTCCAGTTCTGCAAGATAAAAGAGATTTCTCACCGTTTCGGCTTTATCAAATTCTTCGATAAATTCAATTGAATCACTTCTGTCTTTATTTTCTTCCCGAAGGTATTCATTCAAATTAATATTTCCATAAATTTTCTTATAATCTGAAAAGTAAACAAATCTTGGATGTAGTTCTGATGAAATAAAGTTCTCCAGTGCTGTCTTTTTACTTTCTCCACTTAGAAGATTGGAAAATTGATTTTCAGGACTTTCGTATATTTTCTCCCATTCTTCAATAACCTTTGGCTCTTGAATTGCAATAACATGGAATTGATTGCTAAATTCAGCCATTCCCCTATCGAATGTTTCTTGATTTCTGGGGCTGTCTCCTTCAAAGAAACTAGTGTCAACTTGGATTCTTAGGTGATTGGGAATGGTATCTAAAAAGCCAATAATTTGTTTTGAAAAATTCTCCCATGAATTGATTGCGTTATCTTTATCGTCACTAATTTCCATATTGTCAAATTCATATTGGACTTTTTGACTCCTGTTGGTTCTAAATAACTTAATTTTTTTCATATCTGGTATTCCGGGGAATTTTTCTTTTACCAAACTAATTTCATGTTGATTTAATTCGAATTCTCCTTCTGCTAACTTTATTTCATCTTTCAATTCTTCACTCATTTCGTCACAAAGATCTAATTCTGAGACTTGTTCATCCTTATTCAGTAGTGTTAATGCCTGTAAAATTGTGGTTTTACCACTTTCATTTCTGCCTACAAAGGCTGCGAGATCTCCTACAGTTATTTCACCAGAATCATGAATGCAACGATAGGCTCTAACTCTAAATTTTCTAAGTCGCATCTAGCGGTATTTAGTTGGCTACGATTTAACTCATTCGTCAAATTGATCAGAATCTCCCTCTTTTGCTAAATAGATATAAGGGAATTATAGATGTAAAAACGAAATGGCAACTAAGAGAGTTCTCGTTGTTTTTGTATTGCCCATAGTTTTCTCGTTAATCTTTGGCTCTGTTGTAATGGCTGACATTCTTCAAAAACCTGATCGAGAGCTCAACATGTGGCCTATGTCTTCAGATAGATCCAGTTCACATCAGGAAAAATCACTTGAAATTTTGAATCTTTCTTCTCAATATTCGGTAAATGAGCCTGTAGAAATACAAGTAAAAGTCAATGATGCTTCCTTTGATTGCGGCGATCTTTATATTACAATTTACTCATCTTCTACAAACGAGGTAATTACGCAAGGTGGATTTCTTGAGCAATGTTTTGTGAACACAAATAGCTTAATTCCTGTAAATGATAAATTTTCTAAACCAATTGACACCCCAGGATCCTATAAGGTGGTTGTAGATATGGTTTCAAAAGATCTATCAAACACTTCAACAAGCTCCAAATTTAACGTTAAATAGGATTGAATGCAGTATGATGACTAGGATAAAATTTTTGAGGTATATGGTGATTTAATGGCAAAGAAAAAGGATTCTTTAACTGACGAAGCAGCAAAAATAAAAGCTGAATTAGATGAACTCAAAAGAAAAAAGAATATCTTAAGTTCGTCCCCTAAAACTCGTAAAGAAAAGCCTGCCGCAAAGAAAACAAAAAAGTCTGAAGAAAAGCCTGCCGCAAAGAAAACAAAAAAGTCTGAAGAAAAGCCTGCCGCAAAGAAAACAAAAAAGTCTGAAGAAAAGCCTGCCGCAAAGAAAACAAAAAAGTCTGAAGAAAAGCCTGCCGCAAAGAAAACAAAAAAGTCTGAAGAAAAGCCTGCCGCAAAGAAAACAAAAAAGTCTGAAGAAAAGCCTGCCGCAAAGAAAACAAAAAAGTCTGAAGAAAAGCCTGCCGCAAAAGAGAAAAAATTAACCAAAAAAGAATTAGAAGAGGCTAAAAAAGAAGCTGAAAAAACCCTTGAGGAAGAACTTGAAGAACAGCTTTCTGATGAAGAAATTGAAAATTTCCAAATTGAGAAAGTTGACATGGAACGATTAACTAACAAAGTCTATGACATTCTAGCAGAGCGTGAACTGGATGGAATGCTTCAAAGTGAATTGTGGAAGAAACTAAAACTTACTAGTCGTGACGGTTCAAGGCTTTCACTAAAGCTTGAAAGAATGGGAACGATTACCAGAGAAAAAATCTTGGAAAAAGGAAGATGGACGTATAAATTAATTATAAAAAAGACTCCAGTTAGTACACAATCGATTGAAAATGCTCCTTGTCTTGTTTGTCCTGTTGAACAAAAATGTTCACTTGAAGGCGAAATAAGTCCCAGAAACTGTCAATTTATTGAAGATTGGGTTATTGCTGAAATGAAAAAACCTGCGAAGTCTAAATGAAATTACTAGACGCTAGAAAAGATCATTATAGAAAATTAGCTCATGAGCAAGGTTTTCGAAGTCGTGCTGCTTACAAATTAAAAGAATTAAATCAATCATATCGTATAATTGGTCCTGGTTTTTATGTTCTTGATCTGGGGTGTGCTCCTGGAGGCTGGACCCAAATGGCTCTAAAACTAGCTGGTAACCAAGGCAAAGTTATGGGGATTGACTTATCTTATGTGGAGGAAATTCCTGGAGCTCATATCTTGAGAAAAAATATCGAAGACGATGATACAATTGATGAAGTTCTATCTTATTTTGAAAGAAAAGTAAATGCTGTGATATGTGATCTTTCTCCTAAAGTCAGCGGGAATTGGTCTATAGATCATGCAAAACAAATTTCTCTTAATTATGATTGTGTAAAAATCATGGATAAAGTTCTTGCAAACAAAGGTAATGCTGTCTTCAAAATTTTTGACGGAGAATATTCAATGGAGTTTAGAGATTATGTCAAGAAAAAATTTTCTCGAATAAATCTCACAAAACCAAAAGCTAGTAGAAAACAAAGTAGTGAATTATACTGTGTTTGTTTGGGATTTCTTAACTAGTTTGGAATATCTTAATTATCTCATCCATTCTTGCATTAGTTCTAAATCCTGTAGAATTCAGTGAAGTTACACTTGCTGTGTACTTATTTTCTTGAAGATTTGCAATAATGTTTTCAAGCTTTGGAGGTGACATCTTCAATTTTTTTGCTATTTCATCCAAAGTAAAATATGAACCTGACATCTCAGATTCTAACAAACATTTTTCAAGTGTCTTCTGACAATTTTTGTGCAACTCTCTGCCTGAAGTTTCTTCTAACATTTTTTTGATAAATTTTTTCTCAAACATTTTTCCTATCCATAATGGTCCTCCAATCTTGACTTCTGATTTGCAAGTCGCGCAATTTTGTTTATGTTCTACAGAATACTCTCTATGCCCACAATTTTTACAATGAATGGCAAAACCAATGTTTTCATCTTGATCTGGTTTATTTTGTACTTCAACAAATACTCTGTAGTAATGCATATCGCTTTCTACAAATAATGGATTTACTGTTACTCCTAATCTTGCAGCAACCATTCTTAAACAGCCCATGATTAATCTGATTGCAATTTCATTTCCGTATTCTGCCCTAATTGGGATTCCACCGTATTTTCTTTTACAGGCATTTTGAAAAAGACCATTTAACACTTGAAGATCTGTGGCTGCTACTGACAAGAGTCCTCCATGCATGGTGGCTCTTATTCCACAATCAAAAAATGGTGCAGGAGACCCAAATGGATCAATATCTACAATCGTACCTCTTCTTCCTTTTTTTGAATAATGACTAAAAAATCTACAAACTTCTTTTTCGTAAAATTCAATATTTTCTATTTTGTTTAGATTTGCCGACTCTTTTGCTAATTCTAGAGCTGATGGATTAAGGTCGTTAATGATTACTTTCTCAATTTCTGTTTCGTTTGCGACTCTTAATCCTCTTGACCCGACGCCGGATAATCCTTCTAAAAAAATTTTTGGACCTTGAAAATCTTTTAGCAATGCTGCATAAGCAAGTATTGAAAAATCTCTATTAAGTTTAGCTTTTGGATTAAAAAAAGCCGGTTCCATAGGTGGTACTTTTTCAGTTAATGATTTTTTTGGAACCATTAGTCTTGTAGAACCTTCGATTATTTCTTGAAGTAATTCATTTGCAATTTTCATTCTTATGACAAATTGAATTCTATATGGTTTAATACTTGTATTCTTGGATGATTTTCATGATTATTTGTGGTGTTGATGATGCTGGTCGTGGATCTGTGTTGGGACCACTTGTCATTGCTGGAATCTCTATTAATAAGCAAAACACAAAAAAACTTTCTTCACTAGGTGTTAAAGATTCAAAAAAACTTTCTTCAAAATCCCGAGAGTTACTCTTTAAAAAAATTATTGACGTTGTGGATGATTATTATATTTCAAAAATTCCTCCAAGATCTATAGATGCTAATGTACGAAAACACTGCCTTAATGATTTGGAAGCAAAACACATGGCAAAAGTCGTTTCTAAACTACACTCTGATTTGTCATATGTTGATTCTTGTGATGTTAATCCAATTAGATTTGGAAAAAAAATCTCAGAATTATCTGACAATCTACCTGTGAAATCTTACCATCATGCCGATAGTAGATTTGTAGTGGTTTCTGCTGCATCAATCATTGCCAAAGTAACCAGGGATAAAGCCATTTCAAAACTTCAAAAAACATACGATTTAGGCAGTGGTTACCCTTCTGATTCTAGAACCATCATGTTTATCACTAATTTCTATAAAAAAAACAATATTTTGCCTAATTTTGTGCGTAAAAGTTGGAAGCCTGTCCAAAAAATTATCCATGAAAATTAATTCTTGTTTTTTGCAATTACTATTGCATGATCTTTATCAAATGGATGTAAATCTATAGACTGTAATATTTCAAAATTTTTTTCTATTTTTTTGATTTCTTCTTCAACAATTTTTTTTGGCAATTTTGTAACATCTATACTTCTTGTCTTTATTACCAAAAAGAAATAGCCATTTTCTTTTAAAAAGATCTTACAGTTATCCATGGCAATTTTGGTTTGATCAGGTTGAGCGATATCTACGTAGACTATGTCAACCTTCCCAAAAACTGAAAAATATTCTTCTGGTTTTCTAGCATCTTGTAGTATCGGAATAATGTTTGTTCTGTATGATGCGACTCTATCCAAGAAATCTCTGGCTACTCTACTGGCATGTTCAACACTGAAAACAATTCCATTTTTTCCAACTATGTCTGAAATATGACTTACTGTTGTTCCAGTAGATGCTCCTAGATAGAGCACCTTGGATTTATTTTCAAAGGGAAAGTATTCTAAACCGTTCATTATTGCTGCTGCCAATTTACTCCTAAAGGGATCCCACAATCTGTATTCGATATTTTTCTTCACAATTAGTTTTTCTTTGTATACTTGGTTGCCAGGAACTAAATTTTCGGTGGCTAACTTTCTTTCTCCTTCTGATTTTATCCAGAAGAATGCATGCTCATTTTCTTCCAAACTTTTTTCTCTTTTTACTCTTATTTTTTGAATTTGATTTTTCTCTTCTTCTTTCTCCGCCGCCGTCTCTTCTTCTTTCTCCGCCGCCGTCTCTTCTTCTTTCTCCGCCGCCGTCTCTTCTTCTTTCTCCGCCGCCGTCTCTTCTTCTTTCTCCGCCGCCGTCTCTTCTTCTAAAATTATCTCTTTGTCGTTCATTTTTCTTCCTAAAAGCCTGAGATGTTTCTAAACTCTTTTCTGTTGGATTTTCATAATTCTTGCTTATTTCCTCTACTCTAACATTGAGTTTTTCAAGTAGTGTGGTATTGAGACCTTCACCGTAAACATCCACTCTTGCCGCAATTACAGCTTTTGCTGCAATGGCACGAGCAATCTTTCCTCTTTGCCATCTAGGCGCAGCGTGAACCATCGCATGTTGAAACAATAATCCATGTTTTGGTGGTTGAGATCCTGTTTTCAATGATCTGAATAATGCCTTTTCTGCTCCAAGAACTTGTATTGTACTTGCTGGAAGGGACGCTAATCTTTTGATACTTCCTGCTCTTCCTAAAATTCTTGCACCTACGGCTGTACCTAAGATAGCTGATAAATTTGCTGCAATTTTTTTCATTTCTAATTCAATATGCTCTTCTAATTTTTTTCGCAGATCATGAAATTCTAAAATTTGTTTTGCAATTGATTGAACTATTGCCAAATTAACATCTGAAATATCTCCTCCTCTACTTTTTGAACAAATTAAGGATAGCATCTCAACTTTTGATTCGGGAAAACCTGCTTCTTCAAAAACCTGTTTTGAAAGTGAATCGCGTTTTCCTGCCGTCACTATTTGAGCATATCCATTAATACTGTCAATTAAATTGTCTAATTCTGGAAAATGTAATCCGTACCATTCTCTAAGTCTTGAACTTAGTGCATTTGCAATTTTATCAATTTCATCTAGAGAATTTATTGCTTGTATGATGTGAAGGTCTGGACTTTCTGATACTTCTGTAACTTTACTTGATGATAATTCTAGTGCAAAATCTCTTAACTTTCCTAAAGCATCATGTACATTTGATGCAAACCCTGAATCTACTATTATCTGTGGTTTGTTATTTTGGATTTCTTCTAAATCTGCACTTTCCATTAGCTGCGAATCAATTGACTTCTGTTTCAAAATTGATAACAATGATTCATCACTAACCGTAACTCCTCGTTGGATAGATGATAAATAATCAATAACATGACTCAGTTTTGCCTCTTTCTTTTTAATCTCCAAATATTCCTTAACGTTTTTTGAGAATGGAAATGATTTTTCAATTTTGTTTTCCTTGAAAACTGCTATTCCCAATTCTGTCAAAATCACAGAATACATGACTAGTTGAATCTAGGTCGCCTTTAAAAAGATACTAGAGATACAAATCAACTATTATATTCGAATTTAAGAACATCAATCAAATGGAGCCTAGTCTTGAAACTTCAATTGGTTCAATTCAATTAAGTCGTCCTGTAATGCTTGCATCTGGAATACTAGGAATATCTCTAGATGTCTTTAATCGACTTTACCGTTCTGGTGCAGGAGCTGTTGTTACCAAATCTCTTAGTAAAGAACCTTGGGAGGGTTATCCAAATCCTACCATATTTAGCGTTAAAGGTGGAGGTTGGATCAACGCAGTGGGCTTGTCAAATCCTGGTGCTCCTAATTTTGCCAAAATGATCCAGCCTAACAAAGACGTCCCTATCATAGTAAGCTTGGTGGGGTCAATTCCAGAAGATTTTGAAAACATGATTGAACAATTTGAAAACTGTAATGTTACTGCTTATGAATTGAATCTATCTTGTCCTCATGTCGCAAAGGTTGGATTGGAAGTAGGCGATGATCCTGAATTAGTAAAAAAAATTGTCACTACTGTAAAAAAATCTACTGATGTTCCTGTAATTGCAAAAGTTGGTTTAGGCACTACTCATTATCTAAATACTGTGGGTACTGCCATAAGTTCTGGCATTGATGCTATCACTGCAATCAACACTGTACGCGCTATGGCCATTGATGCTGAAACTGCTCGTCCTATTCTAAGTAACAAATTTGGTGGATTATCTGGAACTCCTATCAAACCAATTGCGTTACGATGCGTTTATGAAATAGCTTCCAAACATAAAATTCCAATAATAGGGTGCGGCGGAATCTCTTCTTGGGAGGATGCAATAGAATTTTTCTTGGCAGGAGCTTCTGCGATTCAGATTGGTAGCAGTATTGGTGACAATTGGATTGGTGTGTTTGATGAAATAAACAAGGGAATACAACAATATATGATACGAAAAGGTTATTCACGAATCGAGGAAATGATAGGAATTGCTCAGAAACAATAATCATCCTACAATTGTAACTATTGAAAAAGTAATGGACGAAACTCCTACTGTTAGGACTCTTGTATTCTCAGATGAGATTATGTCAAATGTTTTACCAGGACAATTTGCAATGGTTTGGATTCCTGGAATTAATGAATTGCCTATGAGCGTCATGATCTCTCAAGATTCAGGAAAAGCTGCTTTTACGGTACGTAAACATGGCCCTGCTTCAACTGGTTTGTTCAATGTTAAAGTTGGACAGCAAATTGGAGTTAGAGGTCCGTATGGCAATTCATTTGACATAAAACAGGGCAGACTGTTACTGGTGGGAGGTGGAACTGGTCTTGTTCCAATGATGAGGCTGTTAACTTGTGTGAAATCTACTGATGATGTCACTCTTTTAATTGGAGCCAAATCAAAAGATGAAGTCTTTTTTGAAGACCTTGCAAAAAATCTTCTTAAAAACAATCCTCATAGAGTAATTGTATCCACTGATGATGGCAGTTATGGTGAGAAAGGATTTGTTACTGATTTGGTCGAAAAATTAGTGTCTGAGAATCATTATGATGGAGTATATGTCTGCGGGCCGGAAACTATGATGTTCAAAACACTTCAATCAGCTCATTCACAAGGATTGTTTGTTCAAGCAAGCCTTGAACGCATGATGAAATGTGGTGTGGGAATTTGTGGAAGTTGTTGTATTGGTGAGGATCTAGTGTGTAGAGACGGAACTGTCTTTGATGGACAACACCTATCTCAAAATAAAGAATTTGGTTATTTTCATCGAAATAAGGCTGGAATTCTAGAAAATTACTAAGTTTGACTAGCAAGGTTTAAAATAAATCACAAAATTATCCAGATGAAGGATATGGGAAATCCAAAGATCGTTTTAACTGCTGATCGTACTTTAATGTCGCCATATCGAGGACTGTCTTTGGCGACCTTTTTTGGATGTGCACCTGCACTTGATCCTAATCGTGATAAAAGCAGCTTTTGGTATAAAATACTTGGAAATCAAGTAACGCCAAAAATTCTATTTGATTTTATTTGTAATTATATTCCGCATACAAACGGCGTAGCCAAATATGCTCCATACGGGCTAAGAAAACTTGAAGCCGGTCTATTAAGAGATGGTTTTAGCAGACATGATGTTGTTGTTGCCCATCCTGATCATATTGAACAATTCATCGGACCTGAAACTCAGGTGGTTGGGACATATGAGATGGATCCATTGGGAATGGGCCCTGTAACCATGACGTTTACTTATGGTAGAAAACAAATGTCTTATGATGAATACTATAATACCGAACTGCATCATCGAATTAAAGCTGCTAAAGAAAAAACTGGCAGTAAAGCCAAAGTAATTTCTGGAGCATCTGGAACTTGGCAATATAACTATGATCCTGAAAAAATAGAAGAATTTGGCATTTATGCAATCTTGGAAGGTGAACTTGGAGGAATTGCACCTGAAATTGACGGGCATGCTGGAAGATTCTTCAATTATCTGATTAATGGTGATTTTGAGAATATGGATCCATTCAGAAAAAGAAGCGACTTTAAAGTTAACATAAAAGAATTTGAAAGAAATGGACGGAAACTTCACGGTAGGTTTGTTAACTTTTGGGATAGACCTGATCTAGATGAAATTCCTGATATTGTTGAACCAAGCATGCATGGAATGGTAGAAGTTATGCGCGGTTGTGGTCGAGGCTGTAAATTCTGTGATGTTACATTAAGATCATTGAGATATTATTCTCCAGAGAAAGTGAAAAAGGAAATTGAAGTTAACATCAAAAAAGGCGGTTCTAAATCTGCATGGATTCACAGTGATGATATTTTCGTATATGGAATGGATCCTAGAACTGCTAAGGGAATGGAGCCAAACAGAGAAGCTCTTGAGGAACTATTCACTGCAATCATGTCTACTGGTGTGGAACATACCAATCCAACACACGGTACACTGGCAGGAGCAATTGCAGATGAGAAATTAATTCCAAATTTGTCTAGAATCATCAGAGCTGGTCCAGATAACATGATAGGTGTCCAAGCTGGATTTGAAACTGGAAGCTTAAGGTTAATCGGAAAATATGCTGATAGGAAACTTGCACCTTATTCTCCTGATGAATGGCATTGGGTTGTCAAAGAAGGTGTCAAGACTTTAAATCAAGATTATTGGATTCCAGCATTTACTTTGATTATGGGACTTGATAATGATGAAACTCCTGAAGACTCTTGGGAAACAATCCGTCTGATAAATGAACTAGAACATGAACAACCAGATTCTATGTTTACTGCAACCGCGTTGACATTTGTTCCAATAGGCTTACTTGAAAAATCTGACTTCTTTAACATTGGTAATGAAATGACTCCTGCCCAACTTGGAGTACTATACAAAACTTGGCAACATAATTTCAAATATGGAATTCAAAAGTTCATGACTAAAACTGGCTCAAAAGGTCCTCAGAGATATTTCTTCAACGCAATAGCAAGATCTCTTGGAGGTGTTCCATTGGGTGCTATGGAAAGATATGCACGCAGAAAGAGCAAAGAACATGAAAAGGTCATTGAAACTGTAAAGGCAAAGTACTGGTAGTTATACAAATACATAAATTCACTTAATTTAATACAAATTCATGGCAACTCACGGTTCGCTTACTAAAGCCGGAAAAGTTCGAGGTCAAACCCCAAAGGTTGAAGGGCGAAAGATCGTTGGAACAAACTCTAGCCTTAGAAACAAGAGTAATTTTAAGAAACGATTTGTTCTAGGTAGGTTTCCTGGACAAAATAAACCTGGCCAAAGACGAAAGAGACGTTAAATATTATCTGACTTTCTGTTAATGTGTATCTTATTTCATTTGTAACTAAGTTGAAACATAGTTTAGCTTGATTTAGATGATTGTAATTATCTTGATGTGATTCTATGTTCTTGAGATACTAAAAATGAAAATAAAGAGAAGAGAGAAGAATTATTCTTCTACGGGTTCTTCAAAATCTTCTGAATTCAAATCTGTGGCTGAATCCACTGTATCTATTTCAGATGTTTCTACAGGCGTCTCAATTTCTGGTGTTTCCACTACAGTAATTATTGATTCCTCAGATTCAGATTTATCTTCAGTCTTTTTTGCAGTAGTCTTTTTTGCAGTAGTCTTTTTTGCAGTAGTCTTTTTGGTCTTTTTCTCTGCCTCTTCAGGATCTATTACTCCTGCTTCTCCTAAAGCAAAGATCACTTCTTCTTCTGGATGGTGAGGACTATCTACCATTCTAGCAATTCGTTTCTTACCTGATTTCTTAAAGTATATTCTATACGTACTTGTATGTGCGACTACATTTCCTCCGATAGGTCTAGTTGGATCACCAAAGAAAACATCCGGTGATGCCATGACTTGGTTTGTTGCAATTGCAGCACAATTGTAGGTTTCAGCAATTCTAGACAGCAAATGAACAAAATGATTTAGTTTTTGCTGTCTGTTTGATAAAGTTCCACGTCCAAGATATTCAGAACGGAACAGTCCTACTGCAGAATCTGCAACAATAAGTTTAATGTTATTCTCCTCTATGATTGAACCTGCCTCTTCTAGAATCAATGTTTGATGAGCACTATTGTATGCACGAGCAACAATGATGTGATCTAGAACTTTTTCTGGATCCATCTCGTGTGCCTGAGCAATGGATACGATTCTCTCTGGTCTAAATGTATTTTCAGTATCAATGTACAAAACACTTCCTTCAAGTCCTCCTTCTTCTTTGGTTTTTTGCACCATAACTGACATTGTGTGAGCAAATTGTGTTTTACCACAACCAAACTCTCCGTAAACTTCGGTTAGAGCTTGAGTTTCAAGACCTCCATCAAATAGAGTATCAAGGCAATTTGTACCTGTAGTTATTTTACCAATACTTTGTCTGTGTTTGTAAATTTCACTTGCACTAACAAAATCTTTGGCAAGTAATCCGCCATCAACAAGATGTTGTCTGGCTTTATTGACAATTTTTTCAGCAGTATCCTTTTCCATTCCAGTTATTTCTGCAATTTCTACAGGACCTCTGACGATGAGATCCATGACGTTGTGGATGCCTGCATCAGATAATTTTCTTGTAGTTACAGGACCTACGCCCTCTAAACTATCTAATCTTAAATCTTCTACCATACCGTAAGGTACGGTACGTGTACGTTATAAGGGTATTGTTTCAAGGTTCTGTCAAATTTACGGTTGTTTTTTTGACTGTCAAGCATAGGTTGATCAAACTTGTAAACAGGTGGCCATTTACCATCCACGAGGAAATATGCAATATTTTTCATAATTCTACAGTCAGTAGGCTTACTGCATACATGTGTTTTGAGTTCTTCTGAAATCAAAGAGTAATGGCATTTTGGACACTTATGTTCACGCTTTACCTAATCCTACTGCTTTTTCGTATTGTTCTACTAGATCCCTTTTATCCGTAAGCTCCGTAACTGTCTTTATCAAATCCTTTTTGTATTCTTCATTTTGTAATGTTAATCTGATATTGTCATCTTTTAACTTCGTATTTTCTAGTTCAAGATCTGCCAGTATTCTTCTTTCACCTTCCTTCAACTCTGCCCTCTCGCATCATCTGTTGAGTGTAATATGGCATTTTGAATCAAAGTATGCCATTTGTCATTTCCTTGTACATCGATACCACAAGCTTCAGCTGGGGTCTTGCCACCCAGACTCATATGAGGTCTAAAATAATTATGAAATAACTGACATCCGTCAATAATCACTGAATCTTTTTTTGAAATTTACATTAAAACAATTAATTAAATTATGATGTAATCTGTAAATCTCTAATATCATGACAGATCTGTATAGGTTGCTTCCTGAAGAAATGGAAAAACTAGTAATTGATATGGGTTATCCTAGATATAGGGCAGATCAAATTCTCTATCCTCTCTACTACAAATTCCCCAAGACCATATCTGACTTAAAACAACTGCCAAAAACTATGAGACAAGAACTTGTAGATGCAGGTTACACTATTGGCTCTACAAAAGAAATACATCGTGTTGTGAGTGAAGATGGAGAAACAACAAAACTGTTACTTAACACCACAAATGGTGCTTCTGTTGAAACTGTTCTAATGCAATATCCTTCTTCAAAGATTAATGGCCATCCAAGATCCACCATTTGTGTATCTACTCAAATTGGATGTGCAATGGGATGTGTCTTTTGTGCAACCGGCCAAATGGGATTTGAAACCAACCTTAGTGCTGAAGAAATAGTTACCCAGGTAATTCATTTTGCAAATATTCTGCAACAACGAGGAGAACACGTTACCAATATTGTCTTTATGGGAATGGGAGAACCCATGGCAAATTATGATGAAATGATTCGCGCAATCAAAATTTTAACACATAACAGGGGTTTTGGAATTGGGCAACGACACATAACAATATCAACAATAGGGATTGTCTCTGGAATAGACAGACTTGCCAAAGAAAATCTCCAGATAGGACTTGCAATCTCTCTTCATGCTCCAAACAATGAACTACGCAAAAAATTAGTCCCTACTGCTGGACCAAATTCTGTTGAAGATATTATTGAAGCAGGAAGGCGCTACTATGAAAAAACTGGACGTCGAGTAACCTTTGAGTATGCATTGATGAAAAATATCAATGATTCTCCAGAGATTGCATCAGAACTGGCACTGCTCCTTAGAAATAATGGCTCTCATGTCAATCTAATTCCTATCAATCCAACTGCTGGGGATTTTGAGAGGCCTGAAAATGACAATACAATTGAATTTGAGCGAATTTTGTACAATGCAGGAATAAATTGTACGGTAAGGGTGGAAAAAGGAACTGAGATCTCAGCTGCATGTGGCCAGTTGAGAACAGATGTAATGAATTAGATCTTTTAACCCGTACTAAGTCTTAAAATAGGGCTTTCAGAGGGTTTACACTACATGGCAACTAAGAAATCTCACGGTCGTTCTCATGGGTTTAAGCACAAATCCAGATCCGTGATGAAAAAAAAGGCCCCTAGAGGAGTCTCTTTCTTGTTAAGAGAGTATCAGGAAGGCCAGCAAGCACTTGTCATTATTGATCCTAGACAGCACAAGGGATTGCCTCACAGAAGATATCATGGTAAGGTCGGCGTAATTACAAACATTGGAAGACGCGCAATTACCCTAGATGTAAAACTAGGCGAAAAATCGAAAACCTTAATCACTAGATTAGATCACATAAAACCATTCGGTGTATAAAATGGAAGAAGTAAAAAAGAAACAAGCTATTTCTCTTTCAGAGGTTCAAGAAATTTTAAGCAAAGTTGATGCTGAACAAATGGATCAAATTCAACGCTGGACTTATGATTATGTTTCAAAATTTGTATCTATTGACCCAAAAAGTGCAAAAGATATGAAAAAACAACTCATCAAAGAATGTGAATTAACAGAAGAGGAAGCCGTTGAAATTGTTAACATTAGACCAACAAGTATGGCTGAATTGCGTTCATTCACCTTTGGTTGGAAAAAACTAATTCTTGCAGAAACTTTAGAAAAAATCCTCAAAATAATTAAGGAGCACTCTTAACTTTTTAGGATTTTTATTTTGTACCGGGCACAATCCCCTCCTAGAAAATATGAGGAGTATGCATATGTTTTAGATTTCAACCCTAGAGGAAAATCATCTACCGTTAGAGGTCGAGAAGGAATTATTGTAACTGCTATTGGAGAAGACCGCTTGACTATTCTTGAAATTCTGGGCATTCCAAACTCTGCATTTGAGGTGGGTGAAAGAATTTACATTGGCAAAGAGGGACGAACCAAAGTTCTATCTGTCTTGGGAAAAATGAATTATGATGATGTTTCATCATCTGCGCAAAGTGAGTTGTATGCAGTAGTTGAAAACATTGTAACTAACAATGAATCTAAATTTGTAGAATATCTAAATAATGCAAGACCCCTAACTCCAAGAATTCATGCACTAGAGCTAATTCCAGGAATCGGAAAAACATACATGAAAACTATGCTAGAAGAAAGAGACAAGAAAAAATTTGAGAGCTATCAGGATTTGCAAGAAAGAGTCGGCTTTAAAGAACCAGTTAAGCACATCTCAGAGAGAATTATGGATGAAATTACTGGAGAAAGTAGAATGAATCTCTTTGTAAAGAGATGATAAAAAGAAAAAGACTCGGACAACACTTTCTAAACTCTAATTCAATAGCACAATTAATTGTCTCAAGTGCCGAAATTAAAAAAGATGATGTTGTGTATGAGGTGGGAACAGGACTTGGTGTCTTGACTCCTTTGCTTTGCAGTACTGCAAATCAGGTGATCTCAATTGATGCTGATAAGAGACTAGCTGAAAATGCCAAAACAAAGTATGGTAACATTGAAAATCTGATACTAAAACACGGTGATGGATTCAAGAAAAAAGAATCTTTCTCAGTTTTTGTTTCAAATTTACCTTATTCGAGAAGCAAAGATGCAATTGAATGGCTCGCTCAAAGACCTTTTTCTCGTGCAGTGGTTATGGTGCAAAAAGAGTTTGCCGACAAAATTCTAGAAAGTTCCCCTAAGCAAAGAAAGGCAATAAGTGTGGTTGCAAACCATTGCTTTAAAATTCAAAAACTGCAAAATGTTAGCAAAAATAACTTTACTCCTCCACCCAAAGTTGATTCAATAGTCCTAAAAATCACTCCCAAAAACATAATGAACAATAGTCAAATCAAAACAATCCACAAGCTTTTTTCTTATCGAAGAAAAACTGTAAAAAATATACTAAAACAATTCAACAAGGAAACCAAAATAGAGAAGCGTTTCTCTGAACTTACTGGAGATGAGATAATTGAACTTGCAAATCAAATCCTTAAAAAATGAGGAATATACTCCATCCGAAGATACTTTTTTCATAGTAGAAAATATTGAAAATGAGAAAGGCGACTTTGCCTTGGATGTGGGGTCTGGATCTGGGTATCTTACAAAACTACTTTCTGAGAATTTCTCTTTTGTAGTTGGAACCGACATTAACTATGAGGTTTTAACAAATCAAACCTACAAAACACAAAACATTGTTTGCTGCAATGGCTCTGATGCATTGGCCATAAAGTTTGACTTTATAGTGTGTAATCTGCCTTATTTGGCAACTGATGAAATTTTAGACATTGCAACTGATGGCGGTCAAGAGGGATTTGAGATTCCAAAAAAAATTTTTGACTCTGTGTATTGTAATCTCAAGAAAAATGGAAAATTTGTCTTTGTAACCTCCTCATTATCTAATTATGAAAAACTAATCTCTTATGCAAGAAAACTAGGATGGACCACAAAAATTTTGTCAAAAAAGAAGCTCTTCTTTGAAGAATTAATTCTGGTTGAAGCTGTTAACAGCTAGTCTATCGTTTTAGATTTTCTTTTGCGTATTGGATAATTGCATCTGTCATCTGGGTTGTTGATGCATCTCCGCCTATATCCCATGTCACTGATTTGCCTTCATTGATAACCTTGTTTGTGGCATCAAATATTGCATCTCTGATATCTGATTCTCCTAGGTATTCTGCCATCCATGCGCCAGAAAGGATGGTTGCAGTTGGATTTACTTTGTTTTGTCCTGCAAACTGAGGTGCACTTCCATGTGCTGCCTCAAACATTGCAAAATTGTCGCCCATATTTGCAGAATAAATCAATCCTATTGATCCCACAAGTCCTGAGGCTAATTCTGAAATAATATCCATAAACAGATTAGTACTCACAAGAACTGCTCCATTGAATTGTTCTGGGGCTACCACCATTTGTTGAGCCATGTTGTCAATGTATATCTCTGATAATTCTACGTCAGTTCCTTCAACTGCTTTTTGTGCTGAATCCCAAAATATCCCATCTGTTTGTTTTAAAATATTCCTTTTAGTTATTGCTACCATTTTTTTCATATTGTTTTGTTTTGCCCAATCCATTGCAGATTTTAAAAATCTGTCACAACCCTGTCTTGTTATTTTTCTGATGGCAATTGCAGCATCATCTGTAATTTTTACCTCTACTCCTGTGTACAGTCCTTCAGTTGCCTCTCTAAAACACACACAATCTAATTTTCTTTCAGGTGTTAGTCTATCAAAAGTTTTAGTTGGTCTAATGTTTGAGTATAGTTCAAATTTTTGACGCAATGTTACAGCTACACTTCTTGGTGCTCCTGGAACCGGAATTGTTGTAGTTGGACCCTTAAAGCATGCATCGGATTCTTCTAAGACCTTGATTGTGTCATCTGGAATGTATGATTTGTCCTTTCTGCCATTTTTGTCCCATTGCTCTGATCCTGCCTCACAAAGAACAAGTTCTGATTGAATATTGCACTCTCTTAGGACCCTTAGCATGGATTCTACTACTTCTGGACCGATTCCGTCACCTTTCATTATTGCAGCTTTTTTACTCAAAATCATGTTATCTTGAGGAGTTTATTATTTAATTCTACACCTGTCTGTTCTGACAGATCTATTATTGCAAAAAATAACATCAACTAACAGCGAATTCTGTAACTATTTTTTGCTAAATTACAGCAAAATCTGATAATAATCGTTATTTCTGACATAAAAATGAAAACTAATTTTAGTTATTTACACAATAATGCACAAGTAATCAGTTAACACTTGTGAATTAGAATTTTTGTCTAATTGGCACTAAAAACCAAAAAAGCTAAATGTGATTATTGTGTAGATAACTGATCTTGAATTCAACAATCCTGGAGAGTCTGCAGACAGTTCCTCAAGATCCATTACCTTTGTTGATTTCTAGTTTTATTGTGTTAGGATTTATTTTTGTCAAGGCGTGTATAGTATCCTGCCAACATAACTGTTAATAGAATTGGAAGAGTTCCCATTGCCAGGTTGAGCATGAAATTATTCAGGTATAAAGAGTGTGCAAACGTTTCAAATATTGCTTTTAGGAAATGATCTAAGGTAATGGCACAAATTCCAATGAATATTGGTTTATTGCGTCTTATTGAATTACTCACTAATGATAGCCCTATCAACATTCCAAACACGCCTCCCATTACAAAATACAATTGACTGGGTTCTGGTACTGGTTTGCATGTTATTGATAATGTCCAATTAATCCCAAATTCACATGTTGAACCAACAAGATTACCTACCAAATAATGTCCTGCTTCATGCACAAATCCTATCGGGTAGAATAATATGCCTATGACTATTAATGCTAAAATGAGATTTTTTTGACTTTTCCAAATTTCTAATGCTTTGGAAAATTCCATCATTCTGAATTTTACTATGCATGTTTATGTATGATCTAGTGTGGAAAACTACACTAAGGTAATATAGGGAATATGTCTATGTATGATAGGTGGGTAAAGTTCATGAAGCAATTCATGTAATCTCAGCTAAAAGAAAGATGTTTGTTTGGACAAACTGGGACAAGTAGGCTGAGAGTCACCATTGTATCTTTTCGTTATAATCCCATTTTTCATGGTAATTGATTTTCTCTTTGATGACATTATAAAAAATATCATTTCCTCTTTCAACTTTTTTCTGTACCGATCCTGCAATATAATCTGCAACCTGTAACATTGGGACGGATTTTGAATCTTCATGTTTAATAGTTATTCTATGATCTATTTCAGTATCTTTTTGTCTGGAACGAAATGATGCTTTTTCTTCACAGTAATTGTTGAATAGTGTACGTGCTTTTGGAGATAAACTTCTGTCTATGACAAATCTTATGGAGTTGTATGGATCTTGTCTAAAAAAATAATCTTTAACAAGGTTGGTAATTATTGTGTTCCCTATGGAATATCTGTAAAGTCTGCCCAAATCTTGTTTCAAGCTTTCTTTTACAGAATCTTTACTAATGCAAATTACTCCTATGGCGACATCTAAATCTCTGATTACTTGTAAAAATTTACACTTTGTTTTAATCGTATTATTAGAAAATTTAAATTCTTCAATCTTATTTTTTTTATTCTTTGTTTTTTTATTGAGTTTTTTTAAGGCGTGCTTAATTATCTCATTTTCAGCTAAAGGATAACGATCTTTGGTGAAAGCATACCCGATTGTAAAAAATCTTGATGATTTTTCACTAAATCCCAAATCTCCTGATTCGTCAACATAAACAGAAATGTGTGGCATGATTGATCATCCGTTTATTCCAAGAATATACACTGATGTGCTGTATGCATATCATTATTGAAATCTGTTACTGTGTAATTGCGATTACGGATCTCATTGCTCGTATGTTCTATTTGTAACTTCTTCAGTTGTAATCTCCTCATAAAACATATTGTGGATGTTCTAATAACTTGTATGCTTGAAAAACTCATCAATACTATATTTCAAAAAATATCGTTATAGTATACATACAGTATACCGTATGCATACATGAATCTTAGGTAAATGATTTTTTATTTTATAACCTAAACTCTGATTTTAAATAATGAGTTAAAAAATAACCATCATGCCTATTGGCAACAAATGGAAATCAGAATTACTAACAAAGCTAAAATTCTTTCAAAAATCAGAATTACTAACAAAGCTAAAATTCTTTCAAAAATCAGAATTACTAACAAAGCTAAAATTCTTTCAAAAATCAGAATTACTAACAAAGCTAAAATTCTTTCAAAAATTAAAAATTGTAATAATTTCTTCAATATTGATTGGAATGATAATAACTGCTAGTGCAAAAATATTCAATATATCTATATCTGGAACAGATACTCTAATCATTGAAATTTTTTTTGGTTTAACAATTACAATCTTAGTTTATTATTTTTCTAAGCGTGATAATGAAAAAATTGCTGATTTGATGATAGATATTCACAAAATTGAAACAAGACAGCAAGGAATGATTGAAAATCATGATCATGAGATTGAGGAACAGAGAGAAAAAAGACAAGATTTGGAAAAATATTTGATAGAACAAATAATGATTGATTTAAGAAAAATGCTTAACGATTATGAATATTTGAAAGACAGTAATGAATTTGAAAAAATAGGTCATATGAATGAAGGTGACAGAAATTCTGTAGTAGGTAAAACATTTGAGAAAATTATGATTAGATGGGGAATCTATCATGAGAATTTGGATCAAGAAGTAATAATATCTATAGACAAGACGTATCAAAAAGTTTATGAATTTATTCAACCGTCATCTCAGATTCAAGGTAACATGAAACGAAAAGAGGAAGATCTAATGGAAGATATAGATAAACTATATGATATTTTAGACAAAAAAATGCAAAAATAAGAAAACTCTTAGATTTGATAGTTGGGTCCAGAATCTATAATTTTAGGATTAATATTTTTAAATTTCTTGAAATTCTCAGTAAACATCATAGCTAATTTTTTTGCGTAATGATCATATTCTTTTTTATCTAACCAAGTTTCTCTAGGATTTAATATCTCATCAGGAACTCCAAAAATTTTAGTAGGGACATCTAAATTAAATAAATCATCATGACGATATGTTGTCGAATTTAATTCTCCTGTTAATGCAGCAGTAATTATTGCTCTACTGTATTTAATTTTGATTCTATTTCCAACTTTATATGGTCCTCCTGTCCATCCAGTATTTACAAGGTAGACTACAGTGTTGTGCTGGTTGATCTTCTCACCCAATAATTTGGCATATACAGATGCAGGTCTTGGCATAAATGGTGCCCCGAAACATTCAGAAAAAACGGTTTTTGGTTCTCTAATTCCTCGCTCTGTGCCTGCAAGTTTGCTGGTATACCCGGACAGAAAATAAAACATCGCTCCTTCTTTTGTTAATCGTGATATTGGTGGTAACACTCCTAATGCATCTGCAACAAGAAAAAAAATCACTTTTGGATGTGTTCCGACACTTGGAATTACTGATGCTGGAACATAGTTTAGTGGATATGAAGCTCTAGCATTTTCCGTCAGACGGTTATCGTCATAATCCGGTTTATTGCCATCTAGTATAACATTTTCTAAAACTGTACCATGTTTGATTGCATTCCATATTTCAGGTTCCGCCTCCTGGCTGAGATTGATACACTTTACGTAGAACCCTCCTTCAAAGTTGAATATTCCCTTATCCGACCATCCATGTTCATCATCTCCAATGATTCTTCTGTTTGGATCAGCTGAAAGAGTAGTTTTTCCTGTACCTGATAATCCAAAAAATAATGCAACATCGCCGTTGTCTCCAACATTTGCCGAGCAATGCATAGGAAGAATTTTTCTTTCGGGTAAAAGAAAATTCATAACGGAAAACAAAGCTTTTTTTATTTCTCCAGCATATCTGGTGTTTGCTATTAAAATTAATTTTTTACTAAAATTAATTATGATGGCAGTATTTGTTCTAGTCCCATCTATCTCTGGAACCAATTGAAAATTATTAAGACATAGAATAGTGAATTCGGGCTCATGATTGTACCCCTCTTCTTTATTTAGATTAATGAACAAATGCCGTACAACAAGATTTTGCCATGCACTATCGTTAATTATTCTAATTGGCAACCTAGTATCATAATCTGCTCCAACAAATCCGTCAAAAATAAAAAGTTCTTGTTTCTTGGCGAATTCTTTCATTTTATCAAAAATCTTTTCAAATTTCCCTGGTGGGAATTCATGATTTATTTTTCCCCAATCAATCGTGTTGTGAGTTTCATCATCATATACTATGAATCTGTCATCTGGAGATCTACCTGTGTATCTTCCTGTATTAACTGCTAAAGATCCATTAGAAGTGATAATTCCCTCTTTGTGTTTAATTGAATATGCGATAAGTTCCTCCACTGACAAATTATAATTGTGGTTATTTTTTTTAACAATATCAATTACATCTTTATCTGGATATTCCTTGATTGTTTTCATTTTTTCATCATGTATTTTTTGGCAATAGATCCATGTTATTTAATTGAAATCTTGTAATCATATAAAACCATACTTGAGATAACTATATCAAATTTTCAAATATTGGAAATTTGGATGAATTATTCAAAAAATCTATTCTGGATTACTTCCTAATTTGACTAGAATTACTGCTGAATTGAATTACAGATATGATTATAATAAAAAACGATGCTCGAAAAAATACAGCAGGACTCAATGTAACTATTACGTGTTATTTTTTTAATTTAACTGGACAAAATACTGTTTTGCAAGTATTAGTTGATTACTTACAGCGATTTTTGTGAAAAATAACATTTACTTACAGACTAATTCTAGGCATCTTGTGCGGGGATCGCCTAGCCTGGTAGGGCGTGGGATTGCTAATCCCATGTCCGCAAGGACACGGGGGTTCAAATCCCCCTCCCCGCGCCATTAAAAATTAAACTTAATAGGCCGATACAAGGTATTTTCTCTAATGGGAAGAAGAAAAACCCAAAAAATTATTCGCACAGGTCCTAAAAATGCCACAACTGGAATGTGCCCTGTTTGTAAAACGATTGGCAAGGTATTCCTTCTAGGTCCACCTGGACAAGAGAGAGGAAAATGCGAAAAATGTCGCCAAGAGTTTGAGTTATAGTTCAAAAAGCTAACCTCTCCATCAATATATTTACCCATAACTTTTTAAGACAATTTTTTCCTGATAGATAATCATGAGTTCAGACGCTGAAACCATCTATGAGAGGGTTGCTAAACTTGAAGATGAAACTGCATTGCTCAGAAGTGAGATTGATATTCTCAAGAGAGCTCTAAGAAATAAAATTGCTCGTCATGAGATAGCTAGGATCAAGAGCGGAGAAGATATAGATTCTATCATTGATTAATTTTTTGTCTTAATACTTCTAATCAATTCCAAAATAAAATCCACATCTTCTGCATTTGGATTAATTTCTAGATATTTATTCAAATATTTCAATGCTGCATCTGAATTTTGCAGTCTTTGTTCTAAAATTCCTTTATCTCTAATGTCTTCATAAGATTCTGGTTCTATTGACAAGACCATGTTAACACATTGAAGTGCCTTTTCATAAACAAATGATTGTATGTATGAATTCTTCAAATTTCTTGTCATCCTTACAAGAATTTGTTCTGTCCCTATCTCATCTAGAAATTCCGGTCTGAATTCTAATTGTCCATCAAAATTTGTATCTAATATCTCCTGCAAATCGTCAATGTCTAAAAGATGTCCATCGTAAAATGGATCTAGTATCATCTCTTCATTATATTTGACCAATATGTGCCCTGGAAATCCTACTATTTTGAGATCCAGACCAATAAATTTTGCAATTTCAACATACAGTATTGAAATTGTAATTGGCAAACCTGATTTTTTGTCAATTACTTCATTTAAGAAATTATTTTTTGGATTAAAATAATCATCATCATCTCCACTGAATCCCAAATTTTCAAATAGATGTTCATTTAACATCGAAATCAAATATGTTGGATTTTTAACATCGTTGATTGATTCCTTTAATGAAAGGCCTATGTGATTTATTTTTTTGATATAATCCTCTATTACTAGATCCGGATACTCTAAAAGCTGAGCAAACTTTAGACACTTTTCAACCAGATTGAAATTTGGATTTTTTACAAATGAAAACCATTCTGCAACAAATGGATCAAATTTTTCACTCAATTACTACTGGCTCATTTTTTTGAGATATAGTTGAGGATCCTTTATCTCTCTAGTGTTTGGTGGCACATCAATCATTTTTTTGAATGTTTTTGTACCTAATTTCTCAAATACTGTTCTTGTAAAGTCCTTTCCCATACTCTTTCTTACTTGGTATGATGAGAAATCCGTTCCCATAAAGGTTGTAAGATAATTCTGAAAATCAATATCATCTTTTAGAATGTTGTCGATTGCAAAACCTGCCATTCCTTCCATAGCTGTGAATGCAGCATGGTGTTGTTGGATTGGCACTAACCATTTTTTGTAAATTTCTAAAAGTTGTGGGATGGCTTGCCCTATTTTTGGGTCTATCTCAACGTGGGTGAATGTCATTACATCTGGTCCTATTTGCTCGATTAGGAAGTGATCCGGATTTAAGAAGAAAAATAGATTGGCTCTTTTTGCAAATGGAAAATCATCTGGAACTGCCTGCAATTGGCAATATTCTGAAAGTTCGCTTACTGTTTTAGAATCTAATTCTAAAATAATCTGAGCCAACTCTTCATTTATTTTGTTTACTTCTGTTGCTGCATTCTTATTTACTTCCTGTAAGTTTTTCTGTACGGAGTGGATTAACTCTTCAAGCAATGTCATTTTTACTGCTCCGATGTATCCTGAATTCACATTTTTGAAATTTGATTCGTACGGTTCTCCCTGCTTATGTAGGATTATTTCTGGATACCTAGACAGAATAAACTTGTTAAAGTAAATTGTTGAATCTAGATAGTCTCCATATGTTGTAGTTATTTTGGAAATGTATTGAATTGCATAAGTTGAATACACCATGTATTTTGCAGTATCTTTTTTCATCAATTCTGCGATTTTTTTACTGTCCTCTTTTGCAACTGCATCAAATAACTCTACTACAAATTCTTTTGATTTGCTGTCTGCAAATACTTTGTCTCCTTTTAGTTCCTTTAATTCTTCTAGTTCTGGAAATTTTAATTGCACATTATCAGGAATTTTCAAATCTAAAAATTCCTCGACCTTTTTCTTAAATGATGGATAAATCTCCTTGGCTATTTCTTCTAATTTTTTAAACTCTATTTTTCCTGCTAAATCTTCTTTAGCTTTTATTGCCAATTCTAAAATTTCTTTTTCTTCGTTGATTTCTACCGCTAACTGTCCAAATAAGGCCTCAGCAAATTCTTCAAATTCTCCCAATTTGTATAAGATCAAAAAATACTACATTTAATATTATCTTGAATTGTTTTCAAAGAATTATTAGTTTCAGTGCAGCTGGTTTATTGTCCAAATGCATGAATCTAGTCTTGAATTTCTCAGATGTCCTAAATGTACTACAAAATTAGATCTTGATGTTCATCTGCAATCAAAGGAAATTGATGAAGGTTTTCTGGAATGTCATAATTGTAAATTGTTGTTCCCAATCATTGAGAAGGTTCCGATCCTCTGGAATGATTTTGCAAATTACCTGTCTTTTCATCATATTTTAGGAGGCAAATTGTATAATTTTACAAAATCTAAAAAAATAAGGACATTTCTTAAAGAAAACTTGACCAAAAATATTCGTGATAAAGATAGATCCTCAATTGAAGAAAGATGGTCTAGAATTTATTCTGAGAGTAAAAATTCAACATTTTATAATTTCATGAAAAAAACCCTTGACTCTCTTCCAGAGTCTGATTTTGTTTTGGAGCATGGCTGCTCAATTGGAATTCTTACTTCTCATCTTTCTAAAAGAAACAAACTTGTAATTGGACTTGACCAGTCCTTTCTTGCCCTTAGAGAAGCAAAAAACACATTCAAACCTAATCTGGATTATGTTGTGGCTGATTCTGGTTCTCATATTTTTGGCAAACAGAAATTTGATCTAATTGTTGCATTAAATATTTTGGAATTAGTAGAACCGTCTCATCTTATTGATAGTATTTCAAATCAAATCTCAGATGGTTATCTTATAATGTCTGATCCTTATGACTATGACCGAGGATCTAATTCTGTTAAAAATCCGCTTGACGCAATACAATTGCGAGAAAAACTATCTGATGTTGGATTTACAATTAGACCTGACACAAAAAAACCGTCTTTTATTCCTTGGACGTTAAAACTGAACTCTCGTGCAACTTTGAACTATGCAGTAGATTTGGTCATTGGTCACAAGTCTATGAAATAAAAAACAAACTCTTTTCTGACATCAAAAAACTTTTTTTGTTTATATTATTTTATGTGGTTGGTTTTTTTGATTGGAATTACTTTACTCCTAGTTAGAATACTGCCTGATCTAAACAAAACTCCTTTCACGCTACTACAACCTGTGTTACATTTTGAAAAATCAAATTGATTTTTTTCGAATCCGTCTCCTTTTGTTTTTTTCAGCATATATCTCAAAATATGTTCTAATCCTTTTCTTCCTCCGTACGCATGGTTCTCTGTGACAAACCATGACATTTCCAAACCTTTGTAGTTGTCAGGAAAAATTTCTGATTTAATCTTCTCTCCTTCTTTTGTGTAGTGACCAATCATAGTAATTTTCCCCCTTAGTATCTTGTCTACGTATTTAGCATAAGATGTACATGATTTGCATAGATTGTCGTATATTATGATGGGTCTTTTCATATTGTAAATACTGCATTCTCAATAATCAATGTTTTTACAATTTTTCCAAATCACTCAATGTATTTTTTCCAGGCCTGTCCATCTTTGCCTCTACCTTTCTAATTACGCTGTAAAGTGTTGGTAAATTCGAAGATATCAGTTCCGATGGGAAAAACACATCTCCGTATCCTTCTCCATGTCTTGTTATCAGGTTATTTTTCTCAAGAACATCTATGTTGTGTTTGATAGTTTTGTAGTCTAAATCTAATTTTCTTGCAAGCTTTTGTGTGTTTAAGGGATTTTCTGTAA
Organism: Candidatus Nitrosopumilus sp.; assembly: GCF_965223225.1. Classification (GTDB taxonomy): domain Archaea; phylum Thermoproteota; class Nitrososphaeria; order Nitrososphaerales; family Nitrosopumilaceae; genus Nitrosopumilus. Next base: position 1,292,352 of record NZ_CBDCVU010000004.1, on the reverse strand, counting down.
TTGCACATATTATTCTCATTCTGGTATATCTCCCACTCATTCCCGTAAATATTGAAGAAAGTAACTCATTCATGTGCTTGTCTACCTTGATGTCTTCAAGGTCTGGGACGTCCTTGAAAATCTTGTTTTTACATAATGAATCAAATCCCATTGAATTTAATTAATTTTCAAAAAATATAAAACTAATTTTTTAACCTTGTATGTCTTGAATATTTTTTGTTGTTTTTTAAATGATTGCGTAAGGTAAAAAAATGATGAAATATAAAATTAAAGTGAATATTAGATGGCTTCAGTAATAGTAATTCCGATTATCTTAGTTGCAATTATTGGCTTGTCTGGCTATCTAATCTACAAATACTTTGTTTTCGATCTTTTGTGCAAAAGGTCTGTTAACCGAACACTTGAAAATTACAAAATAAAAAAGACTCCTACTCAAATCATTAGAGAATATTATGAGAATAAAGGAGATTCTTTATCTGATAAGGAAATACAGAATCTTGAGAAAAACTATCGGCAAAAAGAACCTGATCAATTCCTTGCGATGTATGATGCAATTAGAAATAATCTAAAAAATAATGAAAAAGATTAGATGTTACTCCTATGGACTAACCGGTATCTGTATGAATGGTGTTCCTCCTTCTCCCACAACTAGTGGAAGTTTACCATCCCATGCTTGAGTCTTTAACCATTCTAGATAGTTTGGATTCTCAGCCAGAGCTCTGTTGATAATTGCAATTGCTTCTGCTTCACCTTTTGCTTCTGCAATATTGGCATTTGCTAGACCAACCGCATTTGCTTCACGTTGTTTTGCTTCAACTTCGATTCGTCTAAGATCATTCTCAGCTTTTAGTGCCTTTTGTTCTGCCTCTACTTTGGCCTCAATTGCTTGTGCAAATAGAGGTGAGAACTCGAAATCTGTGATTGAGATGACCTCTGTTACAACTTCAAATTGATTCAGTCTTTCTCTGATTGATGACTCGATATCTTGTTTAACTAGAGGTCGTTTTGTAATCAATTCTTCTGCATTGTAATTTGCCGTTACTTGTTTAACTGTCTCTTCTATTGCTGGTTGAATAACTCTGTTTTCATAATCTAATCCCAAGTTCTTATAGAGTCTATGTACACTTTCTTTATCTGGATGATAGTTTACTGTGACAGTTGTTTCAACTGTTTGCAGATCTTTTGATGCACTTCTAGTTTCTTTTTCATACTTTAGCGTACGAACCTCGATATTTACTACTTCATCTTGAAATGGTACAACAAAATGCAATCCTTCATCTAATGGAGGACTAGTTACATCGACTGCATTCCAATGTAATAAAACTCCTCTGTGACCAGAATCTACAATCTTTACTGATGCAGTTGCCACAATACCTATTACAATTAGAATGATTATGCCTATTACAATACTTCTGGCTGCATTCATGTTGACATTAACTTTTGGCGATTGATATCTCGACAATGTTTTGAGTGTGTCGTTCTTACTATTATACCAATCCTTGTAATTTTATTTTAGTTACTAGGCAGTTTCTTACTTAACAGATTTATCATGTTGAATCTTAGATATATTGATGGATCCTAATTTTCAATGGATTTACTTGATATTTTTCTTAATGATCCCTTTAGCACGTATAATCCCTCGTCTAATGGCTAAAAGGAGAAGGGATTCTGAATCTTTTCAAACAATGGATCAATCTCACTCTAAACCACATTATAGTGAACAAGAAATGTCTGCACCTGCAAAAGAAATTCCTGAAAAGCCTACTACAAAAAACATGCTGGTTTTAGGAGAACTTCATAGAGGACGAAGAACATTTGAAAGTATTAAAAAAAATACTGGATTGAGCAACAATGAATTGGATTCTATTTTGGACTCTCTAGAAAAGAATGGAATGCTAAAGGTACATCAGAAACAAGGCTTTTTTGGCACAAAAGTTGAACTTCATCCAACCAATAAGGGATTCAAAGAATATTATTCATAATTAAAATTCTTTAATCATATTTCTCGTTCTAGCCTAAATTATCAAAAATGATATTTGTATTGAGACTATTTAGTTAATTTTAGACATTTTTCGTATATGAGATTTGAGGAAAGTTTTTTCACTTTTGATTATGAGTCCTTATTCAAATTAATCTTAACAATTGGTCTTGGTGCTCTTATTGGATTTGAGAGATAATTAAAACATCGCCCTGCCGGTCTTCGAACTCACATGTTGGTGTGTATGGGTTCTGCATTATTTACTTTAATCTCACTTTCATTTGATATTGAACCTGCAAGAATAGCTGCTGGGATTGTTGCCGGAATAGGATTTTTGGGCGCAGGAAGCATAATTGCACATAAAGGTCATGTTAGAGGAATTACAAGCGCAGCTACTTTATGGGTGGTTGCAGCAGTGGGACTAGCTGTGGGGGTTGGTCAATATTGGATTGCTATTGTTAGTGGAATTGCTATATTTCTGATATTGCAGTTGGGAAAATTGGAAAAGCATTCCAACCATACTGATGATGAAGGTTATCACACTCTGATTTTCTTTGAAAAATTTTATAAAAATATGTATGCCGGGGGCGAGTTTCGAACTCGCGACCTCCAGATTATGAGTATTGCCTTAGTTGGAGAACCGCTAGAGTTTACCAAATGAACTGGCACTCTAACCAGGCTGAGCTACCCCGGCACAATATATGCCTAAAAATTTGGGAAATTAAATGATTCTAACTGACCCCATTTTCATTTAGAGTCAAAATCTACACATTTTCTTCAAACATCGTTAAATTTATGATAAAATGCCTTTTGCGATGAAAATTATTTGAAGTCACTCCATTTGACATTCTCATTTTTTACCCAAAGGAATTTCTTCTGCAGCGCAGATGTGTACAATTTTTCCCATTCTGCCCCTACTTCATCAGTCCATGATTTGAATACACGTGGATCTATGTAGTTTCTAAGAGAAGTTCCGATGTTGTAGTCTCTGGTTTTCTCTGCCAAGTCAATATGTAATTCCAATTTTTCTACTCTTTCTTTGTGCTTTGTCTTTTGTTTCTTGATCTGCTCATTTAATGTCTTGATTCTCTTTTGTTTATTCTTTTTTTGTGTCTCTGTTTTGGGCTCAGTTGATTCTATTTTTTTTAGCGTCTCTTGTGTTTTTTTCCATTTCTCATCTTTTTTAGCATTCTTGAGTGTGTCTCTCTTCTTTTGTAGTGACTGCTCAAAGGTCTTTGGAATGGTTCTTTTATGATTGCACATTTTTGCAGCTTCAAGATTTGCAAGCTTTGCATGATAAATTTTCAAGTTTGGACTTTTATTTTTGATATTGTCAAATTTTACCAGATAATCCTTGACTACAGTAGTTGCAAGATATGTCCTGAATACTTTTGCAGTTAATCCTTTCACAATCCCTGAATAATATGCATTAACATGTCTTGATGTGATGTTGTCAAAAATTTCATCTTTTGGCTTTTTCTTTTCTACTAATCTCTTTAGGTTAATTTGAAATTGTTTGTCATGGCCTTCAGCCGGTACTGTCTCTTGCCATCTTACACTGTCCTTTCCTAAAAAGTCAAATTCAATTGCCTCCTCTGTAATTTTGATATGTTCTTTTCTTAGAGTGGTTGCGCCTACAGTATCTGCTTCATCAGGATCTTTTTCATCTCCCACTCTCATTGCAGTTCTGTAAATAAGATAACATGCCGTTGCAATCCTACTTGTTTTCGGATCTTTACTTTTCATATCTTTTACAATTTGATCTTTAATCTTGTTGATTTCATTTGCGAGTTTAACTGCTTTTTCATATTTTTCCTTGTCTCTATCTTGCTTTAGTCCAGCCGTATCTGCCAACCAAACATATTTTCGTTTTTGGGTAAGAAAATCCATCCAACTTGCTAACCACATTGAGTCATTATCGTGAATAATCTTGCCCCACTTGCCTTCTGGAACTTTTGCATCTTTTCCAAGATTTAGAGTTACATCCTTTGGAGTAACCCGTGGTTTCCATCTTCCCCTTAGTGGATGCTCACCCCTTCCAATGAAAATCCCTGGAGGTTCTGCCATGTAGTTACCAACCTCTACTTCATTGCCATCCATGATGGCAATTCCGTACTTTGATTTCATCTCTTCTCGAATTTCCTTTCTTTTGGCAGCAAGTGCCTTTTTTTCCTCTTTTGTCATCAATTCTTTGAGGTCTTTTTCTTTGTCAACTATTTTGAAAGCACTTGAAAAATCAATATCCTCATATGATGTATTTTTAAACTTGGAACCAAATGTTTTGATAAAATCTGCTGTAAAATTTTTTTGAAAAACTTTGTCTTGTGCGTATGGGGTGTCTTTTTTCTTTGCCCACTGATATGCCATCTCCTCTTGTTCTAAATCTAAGCTGATTTCTTCTCCCTTGATCTTTATTGTTATTCCTTGAGCTTCATAAGCCGGGGGAAAGAGTATTCCATTATGTTGTAATGTTTTCCATTTCATCTTTTTATTCACTTCAAAACTGTGGACTTTGACAAAAACTGTATCTTATGTGTATATCAAGGTAACTTCTAATTTGTCTTTTTTTGCCTTAAATCTTCGAATTTATGGAAATACACAAATCTGAAAGTAATTTCAACTCTGAAACAACTCTTTACTCATATACTTTTCAAACTCAAGATCTGTTTTCATCTTTTTGGCTTCCATAAACATGGATGCATCCGTACCTACTGTGTAGCGAGGAAGAATTTCATCCTGCTTTATTGCATCTATTATTGCTTCTGCAACCTTTGAAGGTGACGTTCCCATCTCAACCATTATCTTAAGACCTGCAAGAATGTTTTCTGTCAAGGCTTTGTATTTTGGGTCTGTTTTGGATTCTGGAATCTTCATTGAATCAAAAAAGTTCGTCTTGATTACTCCTGGTTCAATTAGTGTGGTTTTAATTCCAAACTGACCAAGCTCGTACCTTAAGCATTCACTTAGCCCTTCTAGTGCAAATTTTGTACTGATATATGCTGAAGATCCTGGTAATCCCATTCGCCCCACTACTGAACTAATATTTACTATTATTCCTGATTCTTGTTTCCTCATAATGGGTGCTACTTTCTGGATAATTCTTACTATGCTGAAAAAGTTTGTTTCAAATTGTTTTCTAAAATCATCTAATGATACATCCTCTGTACATCCAAATTGACCATACCCCGCATTATTTACTAGCACATCAATTCTTGTTCCTTCTGAAATCACATTTTCAATCCCAGATTTTACTGATTTCTCACTGTCTACATCTATCTCAATTATTTTGATTGGAAGATTTTCTTTTTTTGCAATCTCTTGCAGTTTGGTTCCTCTTTTTACATCACGCATGCTAGCAAAAGTTTGGTACCCATTTCGTGCTAGAGATAATGTAGTTTCAAATCCTATGCCTGAAGAACTTCCAGTTACTAAGGCAACTTTTTCCATGTTTGGTGTATTTTTTTGTTATATTTATCCCATTTTGATTTGTTATACTAATGGTTTGTCTCCTTCGACTGCATCTATTATCTCTGTTTTCTCTCCTTTGTTGATTCTTTCTAGTATTTCCAATGATGAGCATTTGTGTAAAAATTCATTGTTGTTGCCACACCTGTATGAAAATGTACATCTTGGACATCCTGCTTCATTTTTGCATGGGCACTCCTTTACGATAAACATACTTCGCTCTAATGCTTTTTCAAATCTATCAAACAAAGCTCTGCTGGCTCCACTACCTCCAACTGCACCATCATAAATGAATATCAAACCTGACGTTCCAAGAGAAATTCCTCCTAGATCTTGGGACACTCCTCCTGTTATCATGTTACTTCCCTCGATTACCACATGTTCTGTTGCATGATATCCACTTGCCTCAACATATTCCTCGTCTTCGGATTCTTCAATTGTTTTGAGAGGTCTTGGCGCATGAAACACAATTCCCTTTGTAACAAAATCATATTCCAAAGGTGTGTCTAGAAAAATTTTCTCTCCTTGCGTAACTTCTTGTCCAAGTTCTATGTTGACATATCCGTAAACCTTCTTCTGTATGTGTAGTTTGCAAAATACTACTTCAATTCCATTTGCGGTTCTTTTTTCATAGATTGTTTCAATTGTTGGCCATTCTTCTGTTAGTGATTTTGTATAATATGGGTAATCTCTTGGGATTTTTTCCAATATTGCATATCTTTTTTCAGGATATTGGAATTCTTTTACCTTATACCTGATTCCCGCCAAAAAATAGATTGCATCTTTGTGCAATTCTTCTAATGCAATAGGTAAAATCCTATCTCCTAGTTTCTTTCCACCAAGGAAGATATCTATTGAATTCCCAATCCCTCTGATGCTATAATCTTGTAAAAGAGATCTTATCTTTTCCCAATTTGGAATGATTCGATTATTCGATATTACTAGATTTTCTCTGATAATATGTTCCTCGATAATTCCTTGATGTTCTTTTAATTCGTGCCTGGAAATTGGTCTATCACAGGCCATTGCTAGTACCTGAAATTCCTCAACAAAGGGATTTTTTGGATCAATGTAGTTTTTTTCAATATCCTCAAAATAATCATCTGGGTGATTTTTGTAATATTGTGAAATTGGATCATTTCCTAAAGTCAAAAATGCATATCCTCTCTGCCCTTTTCTAGCCGCTCTTCCTATTCTCTGAACTAATCTGTTGACTGGGATTGTAGATGAAATAACACAATCTACATTACCAACATCAATTCCTAACTCTAGAGTTGGAGTGCATGAAATTGCATCTAGCTTGTCATCTTTGAATTGTTTTTCTACTGCACTTCTGTAGTTTGCCATTAGTCCAGCTCTGTGGACCTTGATGTTTACTTTTTGCCTCTTTGCCTGAATCGCTAATAATTCAGAGTTTACATGTGAATTGCTAAAAATCATTGTTTTGTGCTTGTTCTCAGTAAGTTTTTTTGTTAGATCTACCATGACCCTTCTTTGTGTTCTTAGAGAAGGAAATATCATAACGAAATCTGTTTTGCCTTTTTTTCCAGAACCCTTGATGTTTTGAAATTTTTCATCAAAAAGCTCCTCACAAAAATTTTTTGCGTCATCAAGTGTTGCTGATGCTGCAACAATTTGCAATTTGTTGTTGCATATTCTTTTTAGTCTTTTGATTATGTAATGAACATTTGAACCAAAAATTCCGGAGTACGTATGCACTTCATCTACAATTAACATTTTTGTAAAAGCTAACAAAGATGAAAATTTTGTTTGATGCCATAGATGATAGTGAATTACATCAAAGTTTGTAATTAGGATCTGTGGAGGTTCTTCTATTATTTCTCTTCTTTCTTCTAGTTTTGTATCTCCATCAAAGATTTTTACTGTTATGTTGCTGTCTTGAGCTAATTTTAGGATCTTGGGGTATTGGTCCCTTGCTAGTGCCTTTGTTGGATATACAAAAAGAGCAAAAACTTTCCCATAATCTGTTTCTTTTTTTGCTTTCTGTAGTACTGGAATCAAAAAGGCTTCTGTTTTTCCAGATGCAGTAGGAGCCTCAATTACCACATTGTGACCATAAACTATCTCTTGGATTGAATCCTCCTGAAATTTATAAAATCTCTTTATTCCTATTTTTTTAATATTGTCTGTTATTGATTCATCCAATCCTGAATCTTCTACTTTAAAACCCATCTTTGGTTCTGGATTCTCTAGAACTTTGTATTCTGAAATATAGTCTCTTTTTGAAAGTAATATTTCTCGCGTGATCTTATCTGGTCTGTTGCTTCCAATGATTTTTTTAATTTCATATTCACTTCTTACTATTCCTTCATCTGTCAATTCTGTGGATATTCCATCTTCTGAAACGAATCCTTGATCAAATCTTGAAAGAAACTCTAAAAATACTTCATCGGTATTTTTTGAAAATTCTACAATGTCTTCAATATTGCAATTTGTACAAGAGACGTGCATTTTTTTGTTAAATGTCTTCTGAATCTCGATTTTTGACTTGCATTTTGGACAAGAGAACTTCAAGATAACCTGTTAACGTTTAGTGGGGTTTATTGCTTAATCGAATTCTAATCCATGCCATTATTAAGCTCAAAATCAGTCTTCAGTTAAAATTGAAAAAATTTCAAGACAACAAGATTTACAATCTTGACTGCATAGAAGGGATGAAATCAATTCCAAAAAACAAGGTCGATCTTGTGATTACCGATCCTCCATTTGCAATTAACTTTAAATCAAAAAAAGCCAACTACAATCGACTTTCATCAAATGTTTTGTCTGGATACAATGAGATAAAGCCTGAAAACTACTATGATTTCACACTAGACTGGATGAGCCAGGTCTTTCGAATTTTAAAAAAATCTGGTAGTATGTATGTTTTTTCAGGATGGAATAATCTGAAAGATATTCTAAATGCATTAGATGATCTTGGTTTTCTCACAATAAATCATATTATTTGGAAATATCAGTTTGGGGTTGTAACTAAAAGAAAGTTTGTAACTTCTCACTATCATTGTATCTATGTGTGCAAAGACGACAAAAAAAGAAAGTTTTTTCCATTTTCAAGATTTGATAAAGATGAGAAAACAACTGAAGGCCGTAGCCTTCACTATAAAGATAAAGAGGATGTCTGGACCATAAAGCGAGAGTACTGGACAGGGGATGAAAAAACACCTACAAAGTTGCCTTCTGAATTAATTGAAAAAATATTGCAGTACTCTAGTGAAAAAAGAGATCTAGTGTTGGATCCTTTTCTTGGTTCAGGTCAAGTTGCTGTAGTTAGCAAATCCATGCAAAGACGATATCTTGGATTTGAAATCGTGCCTGAATATTATAAATTTGCCAGCAAACGATTATCAAAAAATGTTTATCGAATCAAAAAATCAAATTAGTTTTCTTTTTTAGGTTCGTCTTGTTTTCTCTGGCCCATTTTTCTTGAAATGATTTCTCTAAGATCGTTATCTGTTTTTCCTTCTACATTGATTCCTATTGATTTTGCAATCATCTCTAATTTTTCTCTCTCTGTTTCTACTGGTCCTGAAATTTTAGGAGATTCTTCTGTTGTTTCTTTTACATGTTCTTGAATCTCGTTTTTTGCTTTATTGTATTCATTAACTGCTTTTCCTATCTTCTTTGCGGCACCGGGAAGCTTATCTGTGCCCAAAATTAGAACCAATGCTACAAAAATAATTACAATCCATTCAGTACCTCCAATATTTATTAAAAAATTATTCATGTTTTGTTGTTCTTTAAATTGAAATTAAACGTAATGTTGTAATTTATGCGTAGACTCAATCTCATCCCTGAATTTCAGATCTGAGAATCCACTTGTCAATTTAAAGAAATTCAGAACTTTTTTTTAATATGAAAAAAATTGAAGCTATTATCCGACCTGGACTAAGAGATGCAGTTGTTACTGCAATAAAGAAAGTCGGTGTTGGTGGCATCTCTGTTCATTCTATTCAGGGACAAGGTTCACAAAATCCTCCTCTTGTGGGACAATATTACAGCAAAGAAATGATAATTTGTGTGGTGGATGATCCTAAACTTGACGATATCTTAAATGCAATTAGTGATGTTGCATGTACTGGCACTAAAGGGGATGGTAAGGTGTTTGTAACTACAGTCGATGATGCGCTTGATCTTTGCACAAAAAAGAGAGGCACAACATCCATCTAATTTAACACTCGGTTTGGTTCTAGTTTTTTTCTAGAGATTATGGCAAGAATAGTGATGCCAATTCCTATTATGCAAAACAACGCGTAAGGTGCTTCACTTCCAAGTGTTTCTGTAATGGATCCTCCCATAGTTGGACCTACTACCCAGCCAATACCAAATACAGTCTCATATGCCCCAATTATTTTTCCAGTAATGTTTTTTGGAGTTTTACTTAAAATAATTTCAAGAGTTAGTGGGAAGAAAATACTAAATCCAAATCCCATCAGAATCAGGGCAATTCCGAATGTGATTATTGAATCTGCAAAGATCGAGATTGCTAACCCGACTGATACTGCAAGGGTTGCAGCAATTAGTGTCTGACTTGTTTTTCTTGCAAATTTACCTGCTAATGCAAGTGATGCAACACGAGATATGCCAAATACAAAATACAAAAGCAAAATGTCTCCATCTGACATTCCATTATCGTTTAGAAATGCTGGAAAAATAGTAAGAATTATCCCAAATGATGAAGTACAAAATACAAGTAATGTTATCACTTCTGGAAATCTCTTCATTTCCTTTAGTGTTGAAAAAGAGAAATGCTCTTTGTGATTCTTGATACTTCTTCTTGATACAAGAATAGATGTGATTATAGTGCCTGCTAGGATAAATGCTGTAATCTGAAATAGAACCCTGTATGTGATATCTAATCCTTCTAAAAAGACCGTACCCAAAAGTGGTCCTGCCATAAACCCAATAACAAAAAACATTGTAAACCACGAAATGTTCTTGACCCTGGTTGTCTCATTGCTTTCTTCTGAGATGATAGATTCACATGGTGGCCAAAAAAATGCATGTGCTACACCTGTCATTATTCTAAATCCCATTATTTCTGGAACTGATTGTGCAATTGATAGAAGGTAAATAGATAGAGAATTGATGATTACTCCAATTGATAGTAAATATCCATTGTTGATTCTATCTAGTAAGATTCCTACAAAAATCGGAATGAACATGTATGGAATAAAATTCGCCAGTCCGATTAATCCTAGTTCTGAATATGTTGCTCCGACAATATTTTTTGCAAATACTGGTAAGATAGGCCCATGCAATCCATATGAAATACCTATGATAAGACCTGTGATGTTAACTAGTAAGAGAATCCTATTCATTTGTATGCGGCAACCATTATTGCTCCGCCCATAAGATCTTTCTCAAATTCTACCTTTGAAAATTTTTCTAATAGAAGTTCCTCTAGTTTTTTATTTTGTGGCCATCTCTTGTAAGTTCCATAAAGTGTTCCAAACTTTAGGCCCAATTTTCCTCCAGCTGCAAATGCAAGAATTGGCAAGATGCATCTGAGATAAAACGAAACTCCTGCTCTGAAAAATCCCTCGTCTGGTTTTCCTAAATCAACAATAACAAATCTTCCGTCTTTTTTTAAAACCCGATGTATTTCAGATATTGCAATTCTCAAGTTAATTGCATCTCTAAGCGAATATCCACACAAGACTGCATCAAATTGCCCTTCTCTAAATGGTATGTGTTCAAAAACACCATTTGCCATGTCTGGTGATTTGTCAAAATGTACTCCTGTGTTTTTGAGCATCGGCACCAGAGGATCATAAAGTGTAATTGATATTTTTCCATTTGTAATTTTTGATGCTGTCTTTGACATGTTTCCAAATCCTGACCCTGCATCTAGAACTTTGTTGCCTGGATACACTCTATTTTTAATTCCTCTATTTCTGTGTTCTACGTCCTTTCCAAGTGAAATAATTGAATTTACTTTATCATAAACTGGAATTATCTCTTGAAGTACTTCAATTACTTCTCCCCAGTAACTTCCTAATCCCATTGTATGACATCTCTTACTTTCGATTTGATTTTCAAATCTAAAATTTTATTGTGGAGAAAATTTTGTTGCGTTTTGCAAGTAATTTTGCAATTCTGCTTCTGTAACTTTCTCAAAAACCTTGGACTCACTTGTAATCTTTGCCATCTTGATGTGGTTAATTCCATCTTTTTGTTCATCTTTTAGATTAATTGATGCAATGGCCAAAGAAGCTGCTTCATCGATACTCATATCTGCATTGTAGTGTTTTTCTAAAAATCCGTTAACATCATCTGAGCCGGCTCCAATTGCAATTGCTGCATATTGTACATAAGTCCCACTTGGGTCTGTCACGTAGATTGATTCTCCTTTTTGATCAATTCCTGCAATTATGAGGGCAACACCGTTTGGACGTACTCCTGAGTACTGAGTAAATTGATGAGATTGATCTGCCAGGTGTTTTGCAACTGTTGCTACCTCTACTGACTCGTCATATGTCATTCTATTTCCTTGTGAGAAGAATCTCGCATTATCTACTTGGACTCGTGCATCTGGAATGTATCCTGCTGCTGCGACTCCTATGTGATAATCTACCTGGAAAATTTTTTGTGTAATGTTTGTAGATTGTAATGTTCGTGGTTTTTCTTCTACTGCCATGATGACTCCTTCCTTTGTTTGTATGCCTATTGCTAGAGTTCCACGCTTTACTGTCTCTATTGCATATTCTACTTGGTAAATTCTCCCATCTGGTGAATACATTGTGGGAGTCATATCGTAACCACGTGATGCCATCATGTCATCTCGAGTTCATTGTCAGTCAATTTAAGGGTAATTGTCTACTCTAAGGTTTATTCAGGCAAGATCTGGAAATAGAGTTTTAAGTAAAAACAACCTTTTGAGCTTGGGAATGACTAACCAATTACTTGAATTCAGAGAAATTATTAGATCCAAAAATACTTCTTATCCAAGAAAGACCGACAAACAGACTAGAAAATTACTACTTTATCTCTTTACTAGTACTCGTGGAGGCTTTACCAGACTGAGAATTATAATGCGTCTACTGGATCAACCATATAATACTCATCAACTTGCTCAAGAGCTTGATCTTGACTATAAAGCAGTCCAACATCACATGAAAGTACTGGAAAAAAATAACATGGTTTCAAAAATCGGTGAAAAATATGGCGCAATCTTTCATTTATCCAATTTTCTTGAATTCAACATCAGTGCATTAGATGAAGCCATTGAGAAATTAGATAGAAAAATGAATCAAAAGAAAGTATACCATTGATCTGAAAAAATAACGATCAATATTTTCTAACCAAACTTATATAATCTTAGGATTCGTAATATTATCGGTTTGGTAAAGTCTGATCCTTTTGCAAATGCAACACAACAAGTAAACGATGCTTGTGATATTCTCGACATCAAAGACAAAGAATTAAGAGAATATCTTGCGATGCCCAATAAAGTTTTGAGAGTAAAAATTCCAGTAAAAATGGATAATGGAAAAATTAGAGTTTTCACTGGTTTTCGTAGTCAACATAATAATGATAGAGGTCCATACAAGGGAGGTATACGTTACTTTGATCCTGAAGGTGGAGTAGAGTACATGGAACGCGAGGTAATGGCACTATCTTCATGGATGACATGGAAATGTGCTATTGTTGATATTCCTTTAGGAGGAGGTAAAGGTGCTATCTATGTTAATCCAAAAACGGAAAAGCTTAGTGAAGGCGAACTTGAGAGATTGACAAGAGGATTTGCATACAAGATTTCTGAAATAATCGGGCCTGAAAAAGACATTCCCGCACCTGATGTGTATACCACTGGAAAAGAAATGACGCAGATTATGGACACCTTCAGTAAACTAAACGGAAACAAATATTCTCCTGGTGTAATTACCGGAAAACCAATTTCTGTGGGTGGTTCTCTCGCACGTAATGTTGCAACTGGACTTGGTGCGGCATATACTGTTAGAGAAGCTGCTAAGACATTGAAAATTAATTTAAAAAATGCCAAAGTTGTCTTACAAGGATTTGGAAATGCCTCTACCTATGCTGGTGAATACTTGGAAAAGATGGGTGCAAAAATTATTGCCGTTAGTGATTCCCAAGGTTCCATTTCAATTCCAAAGGGAGCTAAAGTCAGTAAAATCTTAGAACACAAACAAAAGACAGGTTCTGTTGTAGGATTTGCTGGAAGTAAAAAAATATCTACTGAAGAACTACTCACCACTCAATGTGATGTTTTGGTTCCTGGTGCATTAGAAAACCAAATCACTGCAAAAATTGCAGAAAAACTAAAGTGTAAAATTATCGCCGAAGCCGCAAATGGCCCAACTCTTCCAGAAGCCGACCCAATTATCTATAAAAAGAAAATCTTAGTAATTCCTGATATCTTGGCAAACTCCGGCGGTGTCTGCATTTCTTACCTGGAGTGGGTCCAAAACAATACTGGCTATTATTGGACTTTTGATGAGGTTGCCAATAAAATGGAGGCCAACATCACCAAAGGATTTAGGGATGCATATGCTCTCTCAAAGAAACATAAAATTGACATGAGAAAGGCAACTATGGTTCTGGCAGTAGAGCGGGTTCTTGAGGCCTTTAACCAAAAAGGTATCTGGCCCTAATCAATAACTTTTATTTCAATTTATGTAATGCTCGTAAATTGATAATTGTTCCATAAACATTATCTTTCCTTTGGTTATGGAGCAAAGTTTTCTTTTATACGTTAGATCTATCTTGGTTCTTCGTTGCAATAATTGGATTGTTTTTCTTGTTAGGTGTTTTCCCTTTCTATCTCTATCAAAAAATATTATGATGTTTTTGTATCGTGCCATGGCATCGGCAAATTTTATTATTCCGCCAAACCTGTAAAACTCTAAAATCTTTGCTGACACTCCTAATTTTTTTAATGCCTGTGAATCTTTTTTTCCTTCTACTATAATTACGCTGTCTTTTTTTGTATTCAATTGGGAAACAAGATTTCTTAAATTTTCAATCTCTTCATCTGTGATGAGCACTTGCTTACTATACATTTTAACATATTAAGCACTTTTTATCAAATAAGACATGTCTGATGTCTTGCTTGTACAAAATACTAGAATTGAAGGTTCTGGTTATCTTGGTGATCTTTTAAAAAATGATGGCTTTTCAACAAAATCTGTTAATGCAAAACATGATCAAATTCCTAGTTCTGATTTTTCAATGGTTGTGATTTTAGGGGCACCTGAAAGTGCAAATGATGATTTGCCCTATCTGCAAGCAGAGCAAAAATTAATTGAAGACTCTGTTGAAAAAAAAACTCCTGTTCTTGGAATATGTTTGGGCTCACAACTTATTGCGAAAACTTTTGGAGCTCATGTTTATGCGGGGCCTAGAAAAGAAATCGGATTCTATAATGACCTGAAGGTTACAAATGATTCTTCTTTTTTTTCAGGATTCCAAAACCCATTCACTGTTTTTCATTGGCATGGAGATACATTTGATCTTCCTGAAGGTGCAACTAGACTAGTTTCTTCTGATCTTTATCCTAATCAAGCATTCCAATACAAAAGTGCAGTTGGATTGCAATTTCATTTAGAAATAAATGAAGAAATGGCAAATCTGTGGATTGATAATACTGAAGAAAAATTACAAAGCATTCCATATGTTGATCCTAAAAAAATTCGTTCTGAAATAGAGTCAAATATATCTGAAGTAAAATCTAACATGGAGATTTTTTATAATAATTTTAAAAAATTCTATAATTTATAAAAATCAAAATTTCTTTGAAATTCCAAATTCTATTTGTATAGTAAAAAAAGAAGATTTAATCTTCCTTTGCCTTTTCATGTCCTTTTTTGGCTGCTTCTTTTGTTCCATCATAGGCCTTTGTGCCTACCTCTGCTCCTTTCTCTACTCCTTTTTTTCCAGCCTCGACGCCTTTCTCTACTCCTTTTTCAGCAGTGTCTTTGAGTTTTTTCAAAAATCCCATGTCTTGATATCATCTAATTAATTTCTAAAGTTTTCGTATGCGTTCTATGTATGATATTTTCAAGTCGAATTATTTTTGAAAGTTTTGGATTATCATTAAAAATTACAATAAAAATGAAATTTTTGATAAAACCTTCTGATAAAATTTTGTTTTAACATTACTTTAATATACTAAGATTGGTTTTTACCGAATGAACTATGTCTGGAACAACAAAAATTTTCCAAGAAATTATTCAAACCGATCATAAGGTTATCACTGAAGAATCCTCAAAGTCAATTCTAAAAACATATGGTGTTAAAGTACCACCTTATGCACTTGTAACTTCTGCAGAAGATGCAGCTAAACAAGCAAAAAAAATTGGATTCCCACTAGTCATGAAGGTTGTTTCACCGCAAATTTTACACAAAACTGATGTCGGTGGAGTCAAAGTTGGGCTGGACAATGTAAATGATGTTAAAAAAACCTTTACTGAAATGTATGGTCGCCTTTCTAAGAAGAAAGGAGTGGAAGTTAAAGGAATTCTTCTTGAAAAGATGGTTCCAAAAGGTGTTGAATTAATCGTAGGTATCCAAAACGACTCTCAATTTGGTCCTATCATAATGGTAGGAATGGGAGGAATAATGACTGAGGTCATGAAGGATGTTGCATTTAGGATGCTTCCAATTACAACCACTGATGCAAAATCAATGTTAAACGAATTAAAAGGCTCAAAACTCCTCAAAGGATTCAGGGGAAGTGAACCAATAGACATCAACATGGCGGCAAAAATGTTGGTTCAGATTGGCAAGTTAGGAGTTGATAACGCTGACTACATCAATAGCATTGACTTTAACCCCGTAATTGTATATCCAAAATCTCACTATGTCGTTGACGCAAAGATTATCTTAAACAAAGAAGTCAAGAAAAATTCTATCTCAAAGGCCAAACCCAATAAAGAGAACATGGAGACATTCTTTACTCCAAAATCTGTTGCACTAGTAGGTGCATCTGCAAGCGCAGGAAAAATTGGAAACTCTATCCTAGACAGTCTTGTGAATTATGACTTCAAAGGAGAAGTTTATCCTATCAATCCAAAGGCTGATAAAATATTTGGCAAGAAATGTTATCCTTCTGTGGCTGACATACCCGGCAAAGTTGACCTTGTTGTAGTTTCAGTTGATTTGTCTATAACTCCTCCTGTCTTAGAAGATTGTGCAAAGAAAGGAGTTCACAATGTTGTGATTGTTTCTGGTGGTGGAAAAGAACTTGGTGGTGAAAGAGCCGCATATGAAGCTGAAGTGAAGAGATTATCTGAAAAATACAAAATCCGAATCATTGGACCAAATTGTATTGGCATGTTTAATGCTGACAATCGTCTTGATTGTGCCTTCCAGGGACAAGAAAGAATGGTACGTTCCAAATTAGGTAATGTTGCTTTCTTCTCTCAAAGTGGAACCATGGGAATTAGCATGTTGGAAAGCGCAGACGTGTTTGGTTTATCCAAAATGATTAGTTTTGGTAATCGTTCTGACGTTGATGAGGCAGATATGATATGGTATGCTGCAAATGATCCTCAAACCAAAGTCATTGGATTGTATGTCGAAGGATTTGGAGATGGAAGAAAATTCATCAATACTGCAAAACGTGTAATGAAAGAGACAAAAAAACCAATAGTAATCTGGAAGAGTGGAAGAACTGCTGCCGGTGCAAAACAAGCTGCATCACATACTGGATCTCTTGGTGGTTCAAATGCCATTATTATGGGAGCATTCAAGCAAGCAGGAATTATTTCAGTTGATAGTTATCAAGAACTAGCAGGAGTTTTGAAAGCATTGGCATGGCAACCTCCTGCAAAAGGTTATCGTGTTGCTATGACTAGTAATGGTGCTGGTCCAATGATTGGAGGAATTGATCAATTAGAAAAGTTTGGCCTTTCCATTGGAAAGTTGTCTCCTTCACTGCTTAAAAAAATGAAGGATCGTTTCCCTCCAGCTGTGCCTATCCACAATGGTAATCCTGCAGATGTAGGTGGTGGGGCAACTGCTGATGACTATAGATTTGTCATTCAACAGTTCATGGATGAAAAAAATATTGATATTGCAATGCCATGGTTTGTATTTCAAGATGATCCTCTTGAGGAAACAATCGTTGAATATCTGGCAGATTTCCAAAAGAAAGCAAAGAAACCTCTTTTAGCTGGTGGAAATGGTGGCCCATACACTGAAAAGATGATAAAACTAATTGAGAAACATAATGTCCCAGTTTACCAAGATCTTCGAACTTGGGTAGCTGCTGCTGCAGCTCTGGCTCAATGGGGAAAAATACGCGGTAAGTAGAATAGAGAACATTTAAGTCTGGTCTACTTTGGCATTTTACCATGTCATTAGTAACCACATCTACTTCTGATGGTGTTTGTACTGTTAAGATTAACAGACCCGACAAACTCAACGCAATGAACACTGATGTTGCAAAAGAATTGATCAAAACCTTTGAAGAACTCAATCATAATGATGATGTCAAAGTTATCATATTGACTGGAGAAGGTGAAAAAGCATTTTCTGCAGGTGCAGACATTGAATACATGTCAAAAATTTCTGCAGATGAATCAGTTGAATATGCAAAAACAGGTCAGCTTGTCACTGCTACAGTTGAGCTAGTAAAGCAACCCACTATTGCAGCCATAAACGGTTTTGCTTTAGGTGGTGGTTGTGAACTTGCAATGTCCTGTGACATTAGAATTGCAGCAGATACTGCTAGATTGGGACAACCAGAAGTAACAATTGGAATCCCTCCAGGTTGGGGTGGAACTCAAAGATTGATGAGAATTGTGGGAATCGCAAAGGCAAAAGAACTTGTCTACACAGGTAAAATGATTAAAGCAGATGAGGCAAAGGAGATTGGTCTTGTAAATCAAGTCGTTCCTCTTACCTCTCTACAAGAAGAAGCATTGAAAATGGCTCAACAAATCGCTGGAAACTCTATTATGGGTGTTCAGATGTCTAAGGTGGCAATCAACAAGGGTCGAAATGCGGATCTTGATACTGGTCTTGCAGTAGAATTACTTGCTTGGAGGAACTGTTTTACACATCCTGACAGAGAAGAGCGAATGACTGCCTTTGTGAACAAATCAAAGAAATAAACATCATTTCCAAAATTCTTATTTTATTTTATTTTATTTAGACTCGTCATTCTTAGGTTGCTACTTTACTGTAACCAGACCTACTCTCCAAGGATGAAATGAACAATAATAATTGTACACTCCTTCTTCCTCAAATGTAAACTCAAATCTATCTCCTGTGTTTAGTGGTGGGCTGTTAAATAGATCCGTTATTTTTCCAAATTCATCTTGACTTTGGATGTTGTGTGGAACAGAGTCTTCATTTGCCCATATCACTATTGTATCTGGAGGAATTTCTAAATTCAGTGGTGTGTAAAATCCTGCACTTGTCACATCAAAGTTTCCATTTGGGATTAAGATTACTGCTTCTGTCACTTGAGTAATTACTTCCTGTGGATTTTCCAATACAATTATGTCATTTTCTATCAAAAACTTGATAGCATTTAGAAATTCTGTTTCTGATATGATACCTTGACCATACCATAAGGCATTATTTTTTATCCATTCTGGAACAGATTCTGCATTTGCCATGTCTGCTGAAACGGGTATGAGTAAAATAGATGATATTATTGCTAAAATGTACGTATTTTTTCCAGTCACCATAAATCCCATACATCATTTTCCTTTTAAAGCATTTATCGTATCTGTATACATTGTCTTGCGGTGTAAACTGACGCGTTATATCCTATTTTTTGATGATTTTTACCATGCAAGAGTTAGTTCAAACCCAAAAAATTGTAGACGATGAAAGAAAACAGGTAATATTAGAAATTCTTGCTGACAAATATTGCAAACAAATCCTCCATAGTACTATTGACAAACCAAAATCTGCAATGGAGATATCTGGTGAAAAAAAAATTCCTATTAGTACTGTGTATAGAAGACTGCAAACACTATATGATGCAAAACTACTCTCAATATCTGGCTCAATAAACCAAGATGGAAAAAAATACTTTCTATACAAAAGTAAGATCAAGTCAATTTCATTGCATTGTGATCTTCAGGTCACTTCAATCGAAATTGTGCCAAATATTTCCACTACTCCAAATTGAGTAGATATTATACGGGATTGTTGCCATGATTGAGGAAAAATTAGTTTCTACCAAGAGACAAACTCATACATCAAAAAAGGAGTCAACCCGAAGCATAACTTACAGATTACCTGAAAAACTTGTCAGTGAATTAGAAACAGAAGCCACTCAAAAAAGCATCTCCCAAAATGTTCTAGTCAAACAAATTCTTGAAAAATATGTACAATGGGATAGATTTTCCAATAAGGTGGGAATGATTCCTGTCCCAAAGGGAATTTTGCAATCTCTTGGAGAGGAATTAGATGGCAAAGATATTGATCAGATCATTACCTTGATGTTTCCTATGATTAAGGACACTGTCTTATTTATCAAAGGTGGATATGATTTGAAGAGATGTATTGAAACACTTGAAGACTATATGAGAGCATCTGGAATGAATTCTGATCATAGAGTTGAAGGTGATTTGCATATATTTTTGATTCAACATGATTTGGGTATGAAATGGTCTGTTTTTACAGAACAGCTATTAACCCAAGTTTTTAGAAGCTTTCTTCCTGATAAAGAACTAAGTTTTCAAACTACTGATACTACTGTGATCCTCTCTGTCGCACTAGGGTCTGATTTTAATGAACATGATTATCATAACTGAAATTCAATTAATCCTTTGAAATATCCCTATTCATAAAAATTAATTATGGATTCTGATCCTATCCAGAAAAAAACTCACATTAGTCAAATTATGAATACTTCGATTCTTTCTGTTGATTCTTCTGTAACCGCTGCTGATGCTGCAAAGATGATGGAGGATACTAATGTTGGTGCAGTTGTCGTTTTAGAAAATAATATTCCTGTCGGAATCGTAACTGATAGAGATTTTGCAATTAAAATTGCGGCTCATTCTTATCCAATTGATACGCCTGTTCGTCGAATAATGTCTTCTCCTCTGATATCTATTGATCCTCATTCAGATCTGTGGATTGCATCAGATCTGATGTCAACACGTAAGGTTAGAAAATTACCCGTCATTGATGATGATAAAGTAGTTGGAATTATAACTTCTAGTGACATTGTAAAACATATTGCAGATCATTAGCGTAAAAACAAAAATTTCCTTTAATCCTATTATGTTGTGTGGGAAAAACTTATTATAATTTGAAATCGCCTTTTTATCATAATGGCAACTGAACAAACCCAAAAGATGATTACAGTTACTGCCAAAGCAGCTGAAAAAATCAAAGAATTCATGAAAGAAGAGGCTGAAACTCCCGAATACTTACGAGTATATGTTCAAGGTGGAGGCTGTTCTGGTTTGTCTTACGGTATGGGCTTTGAAAAAGCACCAGAAGAAGATGATATAGTCATGGAGGAAAATGGTGTCAAGCTACTTGTTGACAGTTATAGCGTTGATCATCTACAAGGTGCAAATGTAGATTATATCGAAAGCCTCATGGGCTCTGGATTTAAAATCAACAATCCAAATGTCACAAAATCCTGTTCATGCGGTCACTCATTTAGTACTGAATAAACAGCATTTCATCATTTTTTCATTTTTATCAAGTTCTGATTAGATTTGTGTCTAATTTATTGAAATTTCCAAGTTTTTGTAAAATTTTTTTGCGATACCCTCATATATCGAAGGAAGAAACTCAAAACATGATAATTAAGGAGATGAATAATTTATGCCTCAATCAGGAATTGTCAAATATCATGTTAAACTTTCCTATGAAGTTGATGGGCTCGTTGAAAGAGCAGATATAATCGGAGCAATCTTTGGCCAAACAGAAGGACTGTTAGGCCCTGAGATGAATCTGAATGAACTGCAACGAGTTTCAAAAGTTGGACGTATAGAGGTTAATGCCAAATCTACGGCCAATACTACTTCTGGTGATGCTTTAATTCCAATGAGTACTGATATTGATACTTGTGCATTAATTGCAGCAGGAATAGAGAGTATTGATAAAGTTGGTCCATTTGATTGTGTTTTCAGATTGGATGCTATTGATGATGTTAGAGCTGCAAAGAAAGATGATATTGTAAAACGTGCCAAGGAAATTAAGCAAAAATGGGCTACCAAAACTGTCAGTGAAGGAGAAAGTATGCTCAATGATGTTCACCAGGGTGATTCTGGTAAACTGTCTACTTATGGACCATCTAAATTAACATGCAGTTCTGGAGTCTTTGATTCTAATTGGGTAATCTTGGTAGAGGGTAGAGCCGATGTCATTAATCTTCTAAGAGCTGGATATGACAATGCACTTGCAATTGAAGGCGCAAAGATTGATGAATCTATCAAAGAGTTATGTAATTCAAAAGATACTGTTGTTGCTTTCCTTGATGGCGATAGAGCAGGTGGATTTATCTTAAAAGAACTAAAATCAGTTGTCACTATTGATTATGAACTTCAAGCAGATACTGGAGTTGAAGTAGAAGAACTCACTCCTCAGAGAATTGATGAAATTCTTAAACCTGTTTCTGATGAAATTAAAGAGGGTAAACCTGCTCCATCCCTAAAGAGTGAAGATGACAAACCAATTGCTGATATTGCATCTAAAGTGTTTCCCAATCTTAATGAGACTCTTGAGGCAGTTGGCCTTGATGCTGATCAAAACGAAGTTTTCAAGGTTCCAATTAGTGAAGTAGTAAGTAAACTATCTACTCAGTCTGGAATCAAATATCTCTTGTTGGATGGAATTATAACTCAAAGACTTTTGGAAGGTGCTAAAAATGCAGGTATTGAATGTGTTATTGGCCATAGAGTTGCAAAGTTGTCAAACTCTGATGGAATGTCTCTTAAAACATTCGGTGATTTAGGCATAGCATAGGGTCTTTTGATGACTGAACTAAAAATTCAGCACATCCTAACTCTTGTTTTTCTTTTGTCTAAAGGTGCAAAATACAATTACGTTACAATTACTACTTCTTCACTTGGAAAAAATATAAAAAAATCCCAACAGTCTGCTTCAAAACACCTTCTGGAACTGGAACAGAATAATTTTATTAAAAGAATAATTTCCGGTAGGAATATTTCTGTTAAGATAACTCCAAAAGGATTTTCAGAGATGGTAAAATTATCTACAGTTCTTCAAAACAGCTTGGATTCTTCTCCTTCTTCTCTAGAACTTGAAGGAACATTAGTTTCTGGAATGGGTGAAGGTGCATACTATATGGGACTGAAAGGATATACCAAACAATTTAAGTCAAAAATTGGTTATGTTCCATTTCCTGGAACCTTAAATGTGCGATTAGATCAAAAAATCCATCAAGAGGCAGTAAAACATCTTGAAGCTTTAGACGGGATTAAAATCAAAAGCTTTTCTGATGGTAAAAGAACGTATGGTTGGGTAAAATGCTTTTCAGCAAAAATAAACAATTCTCTTGATTGTGTTCTGATTCTTCTTGAAAGAACTCATCATGACGACTCAATAATTGAAATTATTTCTAACCTCTGTATAAGAAAAGTTGGTAAACTAAAAGATGGTTCTAAAATCTCGATAACAATTCCAATTGAAAACTAAATCCCATGTATTGATTCTCCATACTCTTTTTGTATTTTTGAGCTAGAGCTTTCAGGTATTGGTGACTCTAATCTAGCAACTTTTGCATCTAGTTTTATTCTCTTACATCCATCAATTATGAATTTCTCTTGATGTGTTTGATCATATCCTAAAGCAATAACTTGAGGTCTTACAAGATCCACTGTTTTGAATATGTCCTCTTCTTGTCCTACTAAGCATAGATCTACCATGGAAAGAGAATTTACTAACTCTCTTCTCTGTTCTTGATCATGTAATGGTCTTCGTTTTTTCATTTTTACTGATGTGTTGTCTGTAGCTACCACTACCACCAATACATCACCTAAGGCTTTTGCATCTTTGAGTGTGTGTATGTGTCCTGGATGTATTATATCAAAAACACCGCCTGCAAGCACTACTTTTAAGGAATTTCTACCTTTTTCTGTTAATGTCTTTTTGTCTTGCTCTATTAGATTCTCTTTGACTAGTTCTTCAAATTTTGAATTAACTTCGTCTGAAAATATTTTTTTTTGATTTAATATTTGAAAAACTGTCTCCTTTGTAATTTTTGAAACATAGATTGCCGAAAGAATTGTCTTTTTTAGTGAATCCAATACTTGTGGTATCTGAACCCCATTCTTTAACTCATCGTTGTTTACTACATTTTTGGATCTAAACCTTTTGCTAATCTCAAAGCATCAACTAATCCATCTGCATACCCAATACTCAAAATTGCGACCTCATCTTGACCTTCTTCTAGAAATTTTTCTGCATCTTGAATGTACAATTCTGCATTTTCTAAAATATCTTGGAAATTTTTTTTATTTTTATAATGTGGTTTGATTTCTTCTAATGCTTCTTGTACCATGGGAACATATTTTTTCATCATTTGATGTGATATTTTCTCTGTTTTCTCAGAATTATCAAAAGGCTCATCAATACATTTTCCTAGAACTTTCAAAGCGTCTGATTCTGTAAAGTGCATTCTTCCAGGAATAATGATTGTATGTGGCGGTTTCCCAAAATCTATTTTGTTTAGGTTTTCTATTTTTCCAGAAATTATTTTCTGGTCTTCGAACCCAATTCTGGATGCAATTATTGCATAGGATGAAGGCTTTACCACATTTCGTTTTTGACCATTTTCTGTTTCTATGAGATCATTTAATGCCTCCTTTGGATCCAGGAAAAATTTTTTGTCTTGATTGTATTCTAAGAGGAGAACCGTATGATTCCCTTCTATGATATTTTTGTAAGTAACATAGTATGGAGTAATAAGTGATTTCATATCGTTCATTATTGTTGCAATTCTTCCAATTTTGTAAAAATGTAATCCACATTCTCCTATCATGGATGTAATTGATGATGATGCATGAATCGATTGTGTTTTTATTTTCTCTTCAATGGCTCTTACTCTTAGTTCTATGTGTGTTGTTGCAATGTATGGATCCCCATATGATAACAAAACTACCTTTTGATTTTTTGATTTTTCTATAATCTCTTTTCCATCTTCTACAAACCATCTTTTTGCAATTTTAAATTCTCCTGTGGTTGTATTTTCTATTTGTGTTAAATCATCATTTTCAATGGGGCTGGTAAATTGTTCGAGATAAACAATGTCTGCATTCTCTAATATTTTTAATGCCTGATTGGGAAGTGATTTAAACCCTGAAATTCCTAAACCTACAAACCAAAGCATTACTGCATTTTTCTATCATGAAGTTTTTTTAAGTGTTGTAGTGTTTTTTTAAGAATTTCTATCCCTTTCAAATACTCTTCAATTGATACTTTCTCATCAATTGTATGTGCCTCATGCGGATCACCTGGACCATATGTTACAACTGGTATCTCCCATTGATTTCCAAGAACATTCATGTCTCCTGTACCTGTTTTTCTGATTAGAGTGGGTCTTGTCTTTTCAGTTTCCATGATTCCCAATGTAAATGCCCTGACTAGAGGTGAATTATGTGGTGCCTCAAATGGTTCCGTCTCATCTAAAATTGAATAAAACGTCTCTACTTTTCTCTCCTGAGCAATTTCCTTTACTAAAGTTGCAATTTTCTGTTCAGTATCTTTACAGTTCAAATCAACTGGAATCCTAATGTCAAAAATGGTTTCACAATCTTTTGGAGTTACATTGTGACTTGTGCCTCCTTTTACTTCTGTTACTGTGGCTGTAAGCAACATTCCTTTTGTTTTGTTTTCTTGATTTGCCTCTAATTTCTCCTTAAGATTTTTTACAAAAATCATGGATTCTTCAATTGCATTTTTTGAAAGCCATGGTGCACTTGCATGGGAGCTATCTTCTACACTAACTTTTAGTTTAATTGCTAGCCTACCCTTGTATGCAATTGTTACTTTTTTTATTCCACTTGGTTCTCCAAAAACTGCATAGTCTATGTCCATTTTCTTTTGAACAAGATTCTTTATTCCTGTTGCATTCCCTTCTTCATCTACTGCTCCTACAAATGTTACAGTCCCATTATTGTTCTCTATTGATGCAGCAGCAAACAACATGGCCATTAATGGTGCCTTTGCATCTGATGCTCCTCTTCCATATAGGGAATCTCCTTCTTTTCGTACTTTGACTTTTCCGGGCACTACATCCATGTGACCACATAGCATAATTTTTGGTGAGCCCGAACCTTTCTTTGCGATTATATTTCCTACCTCATCAATCTGTATATCTTCAAATCCCAAATCATCACATTTATCAGCTAAAAATTCTGCCATTGGCTTTTCACTTAAGGAAGGTGTATAGAGTCTCAGTGCTTTTTCAAGCATTTTTACTGCAAATCTTGGTGTAACGGTAAAATTGGTGTCCAATTCTCACTTTTCAATATTTATTGCGTAGTCTAACATCAATGAAGGAATATCTGTCTCACATACTCTCACTGTATTTTTGTATTCTGTAGTATTGTTAACCTCATGAACAACTAATCCTTTTTCATCACTTTCCATCAAATCTACTCCTACAATGTCTCCTTGAACTGCTTTTTTTGCCTTGATGCACATTTCTTCCATCTCTGGTGTAACTTTACAAGGTTCTGCTACTCCTCCTAATGCCATGTTTGTTTTCCAATTTCCATTTCCTGAAGTTCTGTATATTGCTGCTACTATTTTGTCTCCTACCATGATGGCTCTGATATCTCGTGGTGGTCTCTTAACAAATTCTTCTAGATAATGAATCTGGTATATTGGATACATGGTCTCTCTACTCTCGATGATGCTCTCTGCTGAATCCATATCATTTAGTTTTGAAATCAATCTTCCCCAACTACCTACAGTAGGTTTGATTACTTTTGGGAATCCTTGGGTTTCTAATGCCTGAAGTGCTGAGTCTTTTGAAAAGGCAACAGTTGCATCCGGTGTTGGTACTCCATATTTTTTCAATAACATATGTGTGAATAATTTATTTCCTGCAAATACTCCTGTGTTTAAACAATTGATAACTTTGACTCCTAATCCTTCCAAAGCTGCAGTTGAATGAATATTTCTGTAATAACTTACACATCTTTGAATAACTGTTCCATACTCTTCTGGTTTTTTTTCTAAATCTAATGATAGTTTTTTACAGTCTAACATCTGGATATTGATGTCTTTTTTTTTTCCTGCTTCTAACAGAGCTTTTTCTTCCCAACGAACGCTATCATAAAGAATAGTGACGTCTGGATTCACTGTCCCCAATCCTCGCCAACCGTTTGGGCAGGCTTGAGATCGAAACCTTCTGAACCTTTTGCTAATTCAAAACTTGCTCCACATTCTGGACACGTTACAATTTCTCCTTCGACTGCATCGTTAGGTATGGAAATTTCTGCATCGCATTCTTCACATTTTGACATGTTTTATCCTTACACCTCCCTCTTTATTTATCATTAATTATCTTTTTTTCAAGTCTGTCTTCTAATGGTATTTCGATAAGATCTCCCATTCTTAATCCTTTTAATCCTGATGCTACTGCTTTGGCACGCTCATCGTCTTTCTCGAGTCCTAACAATGACATCAAGTATGCTGCACCTGTTTTTCCTGCTAATTCCCCAAACACGATTCTTCTTCTATTTCCTACTGCTCTTGGAGGTA
Source organism: Candidatus Nitrosopumilus sp. (assembly GCF_965223225.1). Classification (GTDB taxonomy): domain Archaea; phylum Thermoproteota; class Nitrososphaeria; order Nitrososphaerales; family Nitrosopumilaceae; genus Nitrosopumilus. Next base: position 1,265,210 of record NZ_CBDCVU010000004.1, on the reverse strand, counting down.
TTGGCTCATAAGCGGCAGGGTTTCTGAGTATTGCCGCAAGATGTGTACCTGCTTTGTGTTTGTACGCAGATGACCCAACTATGGGTTTTGAATCGTAAGGCTTGATAGATGTGTAGTCTTCTATTAATCGTGATAAATCAAGTAACATATCCAGTCTGAAATCATTTGGAGATTTGTACAAGTATGTTAATGCTACTGCTACCTCTGCAAGTGGTGGAATTCCTGTTCTTTCTCCGATTCCGTCTATAGTTGTGTGAATTTGATCAACTCCTGCATCGCATGCTGAAAACGCATTTGCAACTGCAAACCCAATATCATTATGAACGTGTGCATCTAATGGTACATCAATTACTTCTCTGACTTTTTTAACAAAATTGTACATCCCAATTGGACGTAAAATCCCCACTGTATCTGGAAGACTGATTCTATCTACTCCTACTCCTTCTATTGCTTTACATACTTTGAGTAAGAATTCAGGTTCTGCTCTGCTTCCATCTTCTACTGTAAATCTGATTTTAAGGCCGTGGGATTTTGCATATTCCACTGTTTCAACAGCTCTGTTGAGTGCCTCTTCTCGTGAAATTCGCAATTTGTCTTTCAAGTGAATATCTGAAATTCCCAGATAGGCTGCACACCATTCTGCATCACAATCTAAAGAAACATCGATATCTGATTTTAGAGCACGGCCATGAGAAACGATATCTGCTTTTAATCCTTGTTTGATTATTGTCTTTGTAGCTTCTTTATGATCATCTGAAACTACTGGGGAAATTTCAATTTGATCTACTCCAAAATAATCTAACATCCATGCAATTTGGATTCTTTGTTTGTTTGTAAATGAAACTCCTGGATGTTGTTCTCCTTCTCTTAGTGTACTGTCTAGAACTCTTATCTTCTTTGGATTTTTATCATAAGAGTTGTAGATATTTGCATAGTGATTTGGATCTTTCATTACAGAAATCGTTTAACGATTTTGAGAATATAAATATATTCGTACTAAATTCGTTGATTTCACTTCAAAATTATGCTAATTTAGTTTTAATTCGTACTGGCAAAACGAAAGTCGTCTTAGAGAACTTTCCTTAATATGATTACTGTATTTGTATCTACGACTCCTGGAATTTTTCTTAGAGCATCTATGGTATTGTTAATTTCCCCTATGCTTGAAGCACTTATTATCGTAGTAATGTCATATTGCCCAGTTATTTCATAAACTGTCTTTACACCTTCTAATTTTGCTAGCTTTAACGAAACTTTGGATGTGTCAGTTGTTGAATCCACTGATACAAGCACGATTGCACTTGTTGCATTTTCTTCTCCTAATTCTAGAGTAAATTTCTTAATTACGCCGTTGTCAACTAGATTTTTTACTCGTCTTCTTACTGCTGATTCTGATAATTTTAGCTTCGTTCCAATATTGACAAATGATTCTCTTGAATCCTCTTTTAGATATCTAATTATTTTTTCATCGATTTTATCCTTGTACATTTCTTTTTTCTTCCTCTGCGGTTAATACTGAATCAAGAACATGTAAAACTTTTGTTATGTCTTCTTCTGATATCACTAAAGGTGGGAGAATTCTTAGAATATTTCTTCCAGAGTATAACATAAGTATGCCTCGATTTATCAACTCCATTAAAATATCTCGTATCTCAAACTTCATCTCAATTCCAATCATTAGGCCCTTCCCTCTAATTTCTCTTATCATGGTGTGTTTACTCTTTAATTCTTCTAACCCTTCTCTGAACAAATTGCCCATTTTTTCTGCATTTTCAATCAATCCTTCCTCTGTTATTGATCTGAGTGCCGCAATTCCTGCTGCACATGACAATGGATTGCCTCCAAATGTAGAAGAGTGTTCTCCTTTATTCATCGAAGCTAAAATTTCTGGTTTTACTAGGGTGGCACCCATTGGCACTCCTCCTGCAATTCCTTTTGCAAGACATAGAATATCTGGTGCTGTGTTCCAATGATCACATGCCCATAATCGTCCCGTTCGCCCCAAACCTGCCTGAATTTCGTCAAAAATTAACAAAATTCCTTTCTCATCACATAACTTTCTTACATCCTGTAAAAATCCATCAGGTGCAACGTTAATCCCACTTTCTCCCTGGATTGGTTCTAAAATTACAAATGCTGTATCTTCATCAATTATCTCTCGTAGAGATTCAATGTCTCCAAAGGATGCAAATGAAACTTTCTCTACAAGAGGTTTGAATGCTTTTTTGTACTTTGGGTTAAATGTGATTGAGAGTGCTCCAAAAGATTTTCCGTGGTAGGATCCTTTCATTGCTACCATTCCTTTTTTACCTGTGAATTTTCTTGCAAATTTTATGGCTGCTTCGATTGCTTCAGCACCACTGTTGTTAAGATGTACTTGAGTTAATCCCTTAGGCGCTAAATCTGTTAGAATTTTTAAAAATTCTTTTCTCGTATTGTTGTATAATGAACTGTGAACTGTTATGATTTTGTCAACTTGTTTTTTTATTGAATCATTTACTTTTTGGTTTTGATGTCCAACTAACGCTACTCCATATCCTCCCATACAATCTATGTATTCTTTACCGTCTGTGTCCCATACATGAGCTCCTTCTCCTCTTTCTATTGTAACTGGAAATCTCTGGTAAAGATTTCCCATAAATTGATCTTCACTCATGTTCAATCACTGTACAATTTTCATGATTAATTGCTGATGAAATAGGATTTTCTTTTTGCCCATTTGCAATTAAAGCTTGTTTCACTCCCATATCTAATGCTTCAGTTGATGCCAAAATTTTTTTCTCCATTCCTGGACCGATTTTTGGCCTTATTTCTTTTGCTTCCTCTAATGTTAATTTTGATACCAGCTTGTCATCCATTAACAATCCATCTACATTTGTAATGAATAGTACTTTATCTGTACCAACTTTACCTGCTACATATGCTGCAGCACGATCTCCATCTACATTTAGAAATTCTGAATCTTCACTAATTGCTATTGGGGAAATAACTGGGGTTAAACCTTGATCTAATAGAGTTCTTATGAATTTCGAATTCACTTCTCTAATTTTTCCTGTATAACCCCCATCAATTGCCTGTTTTCGGCCTTTCTCGTTAACAATCAACAGTTTCTTCTTTCTCTCTGCTTCTATGATTTTGGCATCCACCCCTGACAGTCCTATTGCATTAATCCCATTTTTTTGCAGCATCTGGACAATTGTTTTGTTGATTCTACCTGACATTACCATTGTAAAGATCTCTGCAGTCTCTTTGTCTGTGTACCTGCTCTTGATTCCACTTGGGGATGTAACAAACTTTGGTTCTTTTCCTAGTTGTTCACAAACCTTTGTGACTTCCTTTCCACCACCATGAACCAGAATAAGTCCTTCAGATTCTGCTACTTTTTTGATATCTGCAATTGTTGTTGGATGTAAATTATCTACTACACTTCCACCAATCTTGATAGTGATCATTTCTAAACCGGAGTGAGTGGGGTGTATCTCAGTCCATCCATTTCATCAAAACCACACATCACGTTCATATTTTGAATCGCAGAACCTGCTGCACCTTTCATGAGATTATCTGATGCAGACAATGCAATTAATCTATTATTGTCTTCATCTAAGTCAAATCCAATATCACAAAAGTTTGAACCTACTAAGAATTTTGGATCTGGGAACTTGTACAATCCTTTCTTGTCACGAATTAATCTTACAAATTTCTCTTCTCCGTATGTTTGACGATATAATTTCCAAAGTTCTTTTTCATCCATGTATTTTTGCAGAAAGGTGTGATTTGTACACAGAATGCCTCTGACTACATCTACTGCATGTGGACTCATGGACACTCGAACTTTTTTACCTGCTATTTCACTAAGTTCTTGTTCAATTTCACCAGTATGTCTATGCTTTGCGGGTTTGTATGGTCTAATCACTCCTGCTCTCATTGCATGTGCTGTACCTGAACCAGATCCTGCTCCAGATGATCCTATTTTTGAATCTACAACAATGTGCTCTGTATCAATAATGTTGTTTCTAATTAATGGTGCTAATGCTAACATTGATGTAACTGCCATACATCCAGGACAAGAGACTAGTTGAGCTTTTTTGATATCTTCTCTGTGTAGCTCAGGTACTCCAAAAACTGATTTTGGTAGATAATCTGGATGTGGGTGTTCCCATCCATACCACTTATCATATGCGTCTTGATTATGTAATCTATAATCTGCACTTAGATCAATTATTTTTACACCTCTATCATATAGTGCCTTTACAATTTCCGTTGCAGTTCCGTGAGGTACTGCAGTAAATACTAAATCACATTTGTCAGTTATCTTGTCATAATCCAATTCTGAAAAAGTCAGATCTGTGAATCCTTTCAAACTTGGTTGTATTCTGTGTAGGTACTCCCCTACGTGTTGACGTGATGTGACCATGGTTATCTCGACATCTGGATGATTTACCAAAAGACGTAACGTTTCTCCTCCTACATATCCTGATGCTCCTACAACTCCTACTTTCATCATAAAACTCCTCGTAAAGGAGTATAATTTATTTCCTAATGTAGTCTAAAGCAAATTTTATCATTTCTTTGGGAATATTTTCCTGTGCAACTTTTGCTAATCCTTTGAATTCTACGGTATTGTTGACTTCGTGTACTATTAGGCCTCTTTTTTCGTCCTCCATCATATCGATCCCCAAAATTCCTCCTCCTACTGCTTTTGAAGCTTTCTCTGCCAGATCTTCCATTTCTGGAGTGATCTCACAAAGTTCAGGGTCTGCACCAAGTGCGATATTTGTCTTAAATCCTCCCGATGATTTTCTATACATTGCTGCAACTGGCCTATCTCCTATGGTTATGACTCTGATGTCTCGTGGTGGTCTGTTTATCAATTCTTGTAAATAGTATATTCTGTCGTGTGGGTTGTCTGTAATTCCTCTGATTTCAAAAATTGCATCCATTGTATCCTTATCTTTTATTGGAAGTACTCCTCTTCCCCAACTTCCTATTACTGGTTTTATTACTAGTGGATATCCTATTTTTTCTAGATTTTCAGTTGCGCCTTCGCTTGAGAATGAGAAATATGTTTTTGGTGTAGGTATGTTATTTTTTTTAAGTTGTAATGTCATGAACATCTTATTTCCACATACACTTGCTACATCAAATTTGTTCAATACTGGAACATCCATAAATTCTAAACTGGCAGTAAAATGTAATCCTCTAAAATAACTTACACATCTTTCTAATGCAACATCTCCAAAGTCAAAATCGTCTCTTTTGCTATCTGTGTTCACTTGGGTTGTTTTTGCATCTAGCATCGTTGTATCGTGCCCCATCTGTGATGCTTCTTTTTGAAGCATCTTTTCTTCCACTCTCAAGCGGTCAAACACAATACATACTTTTGACATTACTCTCCCCAGTCTTCGCCTACGCTTTCTGCTTGCTTTAGCTCAACGTTTGATCCATCTTTTTTGGCAATTTCATAGTCAGCTCCACAATCAGGACAGGAGACTATTTCTCCTACTGAGGCATCATCTGGGATGTTTAATGCTGCGTCACATTCTGGGCAGTTCATGTTTTTGTTGACCTTTTCTTTTGTAATTTATTAGCTTCTGTTGACTGCATTCCCCACAATTCAACAAATCCTTTGGCCAATCTCTGGTCAAATGTTGATTCTGTTCCATATGTTGCAATTTCATGACTGTATAGTGAATTCTTGGATTTTCTTCCTACCACCCTCATACTTCCTTTGTATAGTTTGAGTTTTACAGTTCCTGAGACTGTTTTTTGGGAATCTTCAATGAATCCATCCAAGTTTGCCTTAAGTGGATCTTGCCAAAGTCCTGAATACGTCAAATATGCCCATTCATCATCAATCAAAGATTTGAATTTGTTTTGATGTTTTGTGTGTACCATTTTTTCCAAATCTGAATGAGCCTCAATCAAACATGTTGCAGCAGGAGTTTCATACACTTCTCTGGATTTTATTCCTACCACTCTGTCTTCTATATGATCAATTATTCCTACTCCTACATTTCCTGCTTTTTTGTTAATGTACTCTATTAATTTCTGAGAATCCATAGTTGTTTTGTCTACTTTGGTTGGGATCCCTTTCTCAAATTCTATCTCGATATATGTTGGCTTGTCTGGCAAGTTCTTTGTCTTGACCCAAATAAATGCGTCTTCAGGCGGCTCATTGAATGGATCCTCTAGAACCCCTCCTTCGATTGCCCGTCCCCATAAATTTTGATCTATGCTAAACTTTTTTGCTACTGAATCTATTTTGATTCCATGTTTTTTTGCAAATTTTAACTCTGTAACTCTGTCTAAATTCTTATCTCGAATTGGCGCAATAATTGGTAATCTTGATCCTGAACGTAATGTAATGTCGAATCTAACCTGATCATTGCCCTTACCAGAACAACCATGTGCTAGTGAATTTACCTTCTCTTTTTTTGCAATTTCTAAAACTTTTTCTGCGATTAATGGTCTTGCAAGTGCTGTAGCAAGACAATATTTTTTTTGATAAAGGGCATTTGCTTTAATTGATGGAAATATGTAATCTTTGACAAACTCTTTTCTGGCATCTATGTTGTAATGCTTTTTTACTCCTAACTTCTTTGCTTTGTTTGCAATCTCTTTTGCATTTTCTCCTTGTCCTACGTCAACTGTTACTGTAATGACGTCCATGTCATGTTCATCTTGTAGATATTTCACAACAACTGATGTGTCTAGTCCTCCAGAAAATGCAAGAATTCCCTTTTTTGTCATAAAACATTACTTCCGTTTCATTTTCGAATTTATCTTTTGTGTTGTTGAGTTCTTACAATTTTTTATGGCCTAGCTTGAGCTAAAATTCGATGATTATTTAACCGCCTAATATAACGCTGTTTTATGAAAACCAAATCACTAATTTTAATTGGGTTGGTTGGCATGATTTCAATTTTTACTTTGAGTATCACTCTTAATCCTGATGAAGGTGACCTACAAAACAAAGTTCGGATAGCATATTTTCCAAATATTGGTCACGCAATTCCGATTGTTGGTGTTGAGAATGGTTTTTTTGAAAAAAATATTGGAAATGGTACCATTATTGAAACAAGGATTTTTGACAGTGGTCCTCAGGTAATAGAATCCCTATTTGCAAATTCTCTTGATATTGCATATGTTGGTCCTGGACCTGCAATCAATGGATTCCTAAATTCAAATGAAAAAAATATAAAAATTTTGGCAGGTGCTGCAAGTGGTGGTGCAAGTTTTATAGTGCATCCAAATTCTGAAATAAATTCTGCTTCTGATTTTACTAATAAAAAAATTGCAGCTCCTCAAATTGGAAATACTCAAGATGTTTCATTGAGACACTATCTTTCTGATAATGGCTTAAAACCTGCTGAACTAGGTGGTTCAGTAGTTGTTTACAATATTTCTAATCCTGACATTTACACATTATTTGTCAAAGGCGAAATAGATGGAGCATGGGTTGCAGAACCATGGGCCACAATTTTAGAAAATGAACTTGATGGAAAACGACTTTTTCATGAAGAAGAACTTTGGCCAAATAATCAATTCGCATCTGTTCTTTTGATAGTAAATTCAAATTATGCTGACAAAAATCCTGAAGTCGTTTCCAATTTTTTGTCCTCTCATCATGAAACTGCTTCTTGGATTAATCAAAATCCTACTGAAACCAGAATAATTTTTAATTCTTTTTTGGAGTCTTATCTAGGACAGTCTCTGTCTGATGAAGTTGTGGATGTTGCTTTATCTAATATAGAAATAACCTCTGATCCAATTTCGAATTCTGTTTATTCTTTTGCCAAAAAAGCCGATGATTTAGGATATCTTGGAAGAAATGACTACGACTTGTCTGGTCTTTTTTATTACGATGATTCAAATTCTGATTTAGAGGAGACTAATTAGATGGCAAAACTAGAGGCAAAAAATATTATAAAATATTTTCATCATGATTCTCATAAATTAAAGGCATTAGGAGGAGTGAATCTTAAAGTCGAAGCTGGTGATTTTGTATGTTTGGTTGGTCCTTCTGGATGTGGCAAATCTACCTTTCTACGTATTGTTGCAGGTCTGGAACAACCTGATGAAGGACAAATTTTGTTTGATGGAAAACCCGTAAATGAAACTGGTCCTGACAGGATAATGGTTTTTCAGGAGGGTGCCTTATTTCCATGGTTGAAAGTTCAAGATAATGTGGAATTTGGATTGAGAATGGCAGGAATCCCAAAAGATGAACGCGCAAAAATATCTCATCGATATTTGGATATGATGCAGCTGACCAAATTTGCAGATTCTTACACCTATCAGCTTTCAACTGGAATGAAACAACGTGTTGCTATTGCAAGAGCTTTGGTTATGGATCCGGATGTATTGCTTATGGATGAACCTTTTGCTGCACTTGATGCTCAAACTAGGGATTTGTTACTAGTTGAAATGCAACTGATATGGGAAAAAACAAAGAAAACTATCTTATTTGTTACACACAGTGTGTCTGAAGCTGCTGTGCTTGGGACTAAAGTCTCTATTTTTAGTAACAGACCATCAACCATAAAAAAAGAAATCGAGAATAATTTTCCAAGACCTAGAGTTTCAGAGGATGAATTATTAGTAAAATTCCAACAGGACATTTTAACAGAACTACGACCTGAGGTTAAAAAAAGCAAAGAGTGAGAAATGGCTAAAAATTACTCTCCTCACAGAATTGCATTTTACATAGGCTTAATTGCAGTGTGGCAGATTATTGCAATGTCTGGAATATGGCCTGATAATATTTTTCCTTCTCCTTATGAAGTAGCAGAAGACTTGGCATATGGCGCAGCTGATGGGAGTTTGTTTTATGGAATTGGAACTAGTATGTTGAGATTGTCTGTTGGATTGGCAATTGCCATTGGCGGAGGCATTATTCTGGGAATTTTTATGGCAAGAGTCGAAGTTGTCAACCAAACTGTGGGTTCATTGGTATTGGGATTACAATCAATTCCTTCTATTGCTTGGGTGCCTCTGGGTATACTTTGGTACGGGTTCAACGATGCTGGCATTATTTTTGTCACTGCCATTGGGGCTATATTTGCAGTGACGATAAACACGTATACTGGAGTTAAAAATATTGATCCTCATTTTATTGAAGCTGCTCGAAACATGGGTGCTAAAGGAAGTCAGTTAATCACTAGTGTTTTGATCCCTGCGGCATTCCCATACATGATTTCTGGTTTTAAACAAGGTTGGGCATTTGCATGGCGAGGTGTTATTGGCGCGGAATTACTGTTTGCATATTTGGGTTTAGGATTTCTACTTGGAGCAGGACGGTCGTTAAATGATGTGTCTCAAGTAATTGCAATAATGCTTGTCATAATGGTGATTGGATTAATTGTTGATGGAGTAGTTTTCCAACGTCTAGAAAACAAAGTCATGTCTCGTTGGGGACTCCGATAAACTTTATTTTTTATTTTCTAATTTTTAATGAAACCACAAATGCACATATTATGATTCCAATTGCAAAATATATTACTGCAACATAGTCAAAAGTAAATGCAATAGCACCTGCAATTACTGGTCCTACTACTGTTGATATTGATAATGTTGAACTAAAAATACCCGTTGAAGTAGAACGTGGATTGTTTTCCATTAGATGAAAATTCCCACCAATAAACAAAAATGCCCATGTAGCTCCTACAAGTGACATGAATGGCATAGCCATCCACCAATCTGTAATCAAAGCCAATCCTACAAAAACAAATGTAGTGCCGCCAATACCTATCTTAAATTTGGTTATGTTTGTGAGATTTATCTTACTTGCCATCAAATTCATCAAAACAAATGCAGTTAGGGTATTTGCAACATATACTACTGATATCTGATAAAGTTCAGCACCTAATCTCTCCATCAACATTATTGGAAGAATTGTCCAAACTGCCGCAGCCCCTATATGTCTAAGAAGTAATGCAAGAAATAGAAATTTATTTTTTGAAATGACTTTTTTTGTGGTTCCTGGCTGTAGTTCTTTTTCTTGTGTTGGGTTTGGAAGTCTTGCAGTAAAAACTAACCCTACCACAAATGATGCAGCACTAATCAAAAAAATCAATTTAAGATCATTTGCAGCACCTGCAGCAGCAATTCCTGCAAGCCATCCTAAAGCATGAAATGATAATACTGTAGCTGCCTTTTTTCTGTCGATGTTTGCTTCATATGCATAAGCAATCATTGCTGGAATCATTATTCCGCTTGCAATCCCTGCTCCTATTCTTGCTAGGAATAGTAATGTTAGGTCATCTGCAAAGTAATGTAATCCAAAAGTTACGGCACATCCTATAAAACCAATTCTGATAAATTTGAGCCTAGTGCCTTTCTTATCTGAATGTCTTCCAAAGTATATCTCTGATAAAATTTGTGCAAAACTAAAAGATGCTACAAGAAGCCCTATCTCAAATATGGAATCAGTGACGCCTTTTGCAATAATCGGCATGAAAACAAAAACAATTGATATTCCAGCATGTTGAAAAAAGGTTGCACTACGAACTAAATTATTTACTTGAAGATATTGCATAAATGTAATTACATTCTGTTTTAACCTAATTTCAACATATTTATGAAATGATTGTTAATATTTTAAAAAGAATTAAACGGCGTCGTAGTTTATTCGAATCAAATTGACTCAAAAAGAACCATTTCTCAATGCGCTGAAAAATCGCATCTTGCTTTTTGATGGGGCAATGGGAACTGAAATTCAAAAATATAATCCAAAACCTGAAGACTTTCCAAATAATCAAGATGGGTTCAATGATGGATTGGTCTTAACTCACCCAGAATGGATTAAACAAATTCATCGTGATTACCTGAATGCGGGTGCAGATTGTATCGAAACAAATTCTTTTGGTTCAAACAAAATTAAATTAGATGAATATGGGTTTGGTGATCAAACAATTGAATTTAACAAAAAGATTGCAAAATTGGCATCTGAAGTGTGTGATGAGTATTCTGACAAACCACGATATGTGATAGGTTCAATGGGACCCTCTGGATTTCTTCCAAGCTCCACTGATCCTGATTTAGGGCAAAAGCCTCTTGATGAAATTCAAGAATCTTTTAGACTGCAAGCAGAGGGGTTGATTCTTGGTGGCGTTGATGCCTTGTTAATTGAAACCAGTCAGGACATTCTTGAAGTAAAATTAGTAATTAATGCGTGTCATGAGGCCATGAAGAATTTGGGAAAAAAGATTCCAATCATCTCAAACACCACTTTGGATCAATATGGGAAAATGCTACTTGGAACAAATGTCCAATCTGCTTACACTACGGTTTCTGATATGGGCATTGATGTGTTTGGCCTAAATTGTTCTACAGGACCAATTGAAATGAATCCAAGTGTTCGCTGGCTAGATGATCAAAATGATCATGATATCTTAGTGGTTCCAAATGCAGGAATGCCTGAAAATGAAGGAGGACAAGCTGTCTATAAAATGACCCCCGAAAAAATGGGTCATGCATTAGGTGATTTTCTTGATAAATACAAAAAAGTAAGGATAATTGGAGGTTGTTGTGGAACAAATCCTGAGCACATCAAAGTCCTACGCAAAGTAATTGACAAAAGAGCCAACAACCCTTCTAATGGTTAAGTATTTACAAAAACTAATGTGACCTTACGACATTGTCTACGCCTAGAGTAAGTTCAGCAATGAAGGCAGTTGATCTAAAACAAATCCCTGCTCCTTTGATCATTGGAGAACGAATTAACACACAAGGTTCTCGTAAGGCAAAGCAACTTGTACTTGGAGATGATTATGATGGTTTAATAGATCTAGCCCGAACTCAAACAGAGGACGGCGCACATTGTCTTGATGTATGTGTGGCCACTACAGAGCGTTCTGATGAGAAAGAATTCATGCTAAATCTTGTAAAAAGATTAAGTCTGGAAATTGAAGCTCCTCTTGTCATCGATTCTACTGATCCTGATGTAATAGAAGCATCTGTAAGACAAATTCCAGGAAAACCTATTATCAATTCAATTAATCTAGAAGGTGACGGTAGCAGGTTTTCAAAATTAGCTCCTCTAATGTCTAAGTATGGTCTGCCTGCTATTGCGTTGTGTATTGGACCAAATGGAATGGCCAAAACTCCTCAACAAAAAGTTGATACTGCTGAATTACTTTATGAGACGGGAAAAAAATATGGACTGAAAATTGAACAATTTATCTTTGATGTTCTTACCTTTACTCTTGCAACGGGAGAGGAAGAATTTCTTGATGCAGGCAAAAATACGTTAGAAGGAATTCGTCTAGTAAAAACAAAGTTTCCTAATTCTTTTACCACGCTAGGTCTAAGTAATATCAGCTTTGGCCTAGTACCCTATGCTAGAAAAATTCTCAATTCTGTTTTCTTGTATCATGCAGTAAAGGCTGGTCTTGACTCTGCTATTGTTAATGCCAAAGAAATAATTCCTTATGGGGAAATAAACGAACAAGAGAAAAAGCTTGCAGAAGATCTAATCTTTAATACTCACACCAATGCCTTGTCTGATTTGATTTCTTATTTTGAAAAACTTGGTTCTCAAAATACTTCTAATGCAAAAAAAATTGATGTTGATCCTTCTTGGCCACCTGGTAAACGTGCCAATTTTAGAATTATCAACAGACTAAAGGATGGAATCCAAGATGATGTTGTCTCATCTATAGCAGAAAAAATAGGTAAACCAAACTTGGTTAAACGCCTAGATGGTGAAGAAAACCGTCTCTCGATAGATGCTCCTCCAGAAATAACACATGATGGCGCGCTTCAAACACTGAATGAAGATTTGTTGCCTGCAATGAAAGAAGTAGGCGATAAATTTGGTGCTGGTGAACTTATCTTGCCTTTTGTTCTCAAATCTGCTGAATGCATGAAAGCAGCTGTTGGAGAATTGGAAAAATATTTGCTCAAAGAAGAAGGTACAAGCAAAGGAAAATTGGTTTTAGGAACAGTTTATGGTGATGTACACGATATTGGAAAAAATCTTGTGAAAACCATCTTCCAAAATAATGGATACACTGTATATGATTTAGGCAAACAAGTTCCACTGCAAAGATTTCTAGAAAAAATTGATGAAGTAAATCCAGATGCAATTGGCTTATCTGCACTTCTTGTTTCTACCTCAAAACAGATGCAATTTTTTGTTGAACATGCTAGGGAAAATAAAATGAATATTCCAATTTTATGTGGTGGCGCTGCAATTAACAGTAATTACATAAATAGGATTGCCAAAGATGGTGGCATCTATGAATCTGGTGTTTTTTACTGCAACACCATGTTTGAGGGATTGAAAACCATGGATGTGTTGATTTCAGATGAAAAAGATTCTCTTCTAAAAGAATGGAAACAGAAATTAGAAAAATGGAAGGAAAAATCATCTTCTGTAATTGATCCAAAAGATATTCCAAGAAGTAGTATTCAACCTGTAACTCCTCCTGATGTTACAAATCTTGGTATTCCTATTAGACTTAAAAAAGATCAAATTAACATGGAAGAAGTTTGGGAATTAATAGACAAAAAATCTCTGTTTAAATTATCTTGGGGTCTAAGAGGAAAAGCTGGCTCTGAATCTCAGGAAGAACACGAAAAATTACTAGAAGAATGGAAAATTAGAATATCAAAAGATAATCTATTTGAACCCGAAATTGTTTATGGATTTTTCAAATGTCATGATATTAACGGTAAACTAGTAGTTGAAAATCCGGAGGACCAAAGTAACCAAATTGAGTTTGATTTTCCTCGTTCTAGCCGACCTGAACACCTATGTCTGACTGACTATTTTGGTTCTGATGATGTAGTTGCGTTTCAAGCAGTAACTGTTGGCAACAAAGTTGCAGAAATAATTGAAAAATGGAATAAAGATGACAAATACACTGATGCATATTACCTTCATGGTTTAGCAGTTGAAGTAGCAGAAGCATTAGCTGAATGGACAAATCGAAGGATAAAATCTGAATTGAAACTGGAAAAAGGTGGCTTGCGTTATAGTTGGGGATTCCCTAGCTGCCCTGATGTATCTCAACATCATCTGGTCTGGAAACTTTTACACCCTGAAATATCTGGTATGGAACTAACTGAATCCGGACAAATAATCCCTGAGCAATCAACTGCAGCAATAGTGGTGCATCATCCAAGTGCTCAGTATTTTGTACTTTGACTATTTTTTTTTAAAAAATCATTCAAACCGTTAAAATCATTTGGTGATGTTAATAGAATGTCTCCAGTAATCTCTTGTATTTGGTTTACCAACTCTTCAAATTTTTCTCTATATGATTCTAATTTAAGATTCAAAAATTTTGCTGACTTTTCATTTTTTTCAGATGGAAATAACACTATTGGAATAATTGAAAAATTGTTTAGATTTTCTGAAAGATTTCTTACTTGCTCTATGTTGTGAACTACCTGTGTCATGAAACCCTTTGGATTTGCTTTTAATTTCTTGTTGATCTTTGAGAAATCTGGATTATTTGAAATTGAAAGATAGAGGTCTATCTTTGAATCTATTTTTTGTTCTTTTAATTTAGTTACGACTGAACTTGGAACTTGACCTGAATCTTGTTTTCCTGTTTGTGAAGGATCTCCCATTAATATCAAAACTCCAGAAATACCAATAGCTATACAGTTATCAACAAATTCCAAAATTTCTTCTTCTGTTTTGTCTCTAACTCTTAGACTTACAGTAATTGGTTTGTCCGGAATTTCCCTTTTGATAATTTTTCCTACTGTAATTGGTGATACTCTCTGAAATCCTAACACGTTTTCAGTTAGATGTATTGCATCACAATTTTTTGATATGGTCTTTATTTTTTCTACGAATTTTGTAATTGAAATGTTGATGTCTACTTCTGGTAAAATTTTAGGTGGATTTGCTTCATACCTAATTGTCATATTGTCAATTTTTCGATCTTGGTTAAAACCTTTGAATATCAAAACCTATGTGTAATAATAGAAAAGAGCGATCATGGTGATATTAACCGACATAAAATCTAGACTTTCAAGTAGTATTGATCCTATCTTGAATTTTGATGAAAGATATCGATTGGCATCTGTATTGGTTGTCATCTATGGTGATGAACCACACGTTGTAATGACAGAAAAACCAAAACATATGAATTTTCACGCAGGTGAAATCTCGTTTCCAGGCGGGAAACTGGATCCTTCTGATTCTGATCTTTTGAATACTGCTTTAAGAGAAACTCGGGAAGAAATCGGATTGGATGTAGATCCAGAACAGGTGATAGGTCAATTAAAACCTGTAATTACTCTCAATTCTGGATTTCTTATCTTACCTTTTGTTTCAGTATTGAATGAAATCCCTTCTTTGACTCCTAATTCTGAGGTCGAAACTATCCTTCACATACCCTTAGAGTCTTTTTTGAAGACAATGGCAGTTGATCCCGATCCTTCTCACAACATAATTCAGGAGATGCATATATTCGAGTACAGAGACCAAATTGTATGGGGTGCCTCCGCAAGGATCTTAAAGCAGATACAAAATCTTCTTCATTCCTGAGATTCATTTAAAAAGAGCTCTTCGTGCCTGAACATTTATGGCTGCACGTAAGTCGTCTCCAAGAAAGATTCGTCTGTTAAAGAAAACTAAACAGGCATCACCAGTACCAGCTTGGATAATTCTTAAGACAAAGAGAGGAGTTAGAACAAATCCAAAACGCAGAGCTTGGAGATCAACTGATGTGGAGGTAGGATAGATGTCTCAGGATTTAGAACGTGTTTATACGATTAATTTGGGTAAAGTTTTGCTTTCGCAATCTCAACACCGTGCCGTGAGGGCTATCAATATGATTAAAGAATTTGCTCGTCATCATATGAAAACTGAGGAAATTAAAATTGAAGAAGACTTGGCTCACCAAGTCTGGTCTAGGGGAGTTCGAAATCCTCCAAGAAAAATAAGAGTCCGCATGAGCAAAACAGATGAGGGTTATGTTCTTGTTTCCAGATATGATGAAGAAGTTGAAGCCAAAGTTGTTCCAGATAAGGATGAAAAAAAAATCTCCGATAAAGTAGAAGAACCAGCTAAAGAAGAACCAGCTAAAGAAGAACCAGCTAAAGAAGAACCAGCTAAAGAAGAACCAGCTAAAGAAGAACCAGCTAAAGAAGAACCAGCTAAAGAAGAACCAGCTAAAGAAGAACCAGCTAAAGAAGAACCAGCTAAAGAAGAACCAGCTAAAGAAGAACCAGCTAAAGAAGAACCAGCTAAAGAAGAACCAGCTAAAGAAGAACCAGCTAAAGAAGAACCAGCTAAAGAAGAACCAGCTAAAGAATCTAAAAAGTAATTTATTTTAAAATTCTCAATTTTGTTATTCTAATTGATACAAGTCCAATTTGTAATCGATACTACACTCTGGAGAAGACCAATCCAGTTGATTTTCTTCTGGAATAACATTTAGTGGATCGTAACTATCAAATTTTCTCATTCCTTGAACTGCTGATAACATAACTACCTTTGATTCTTCTGAAGTTGAGGTGGTGTCCACTTGTGTGTTGCTTTCATTCACAATTCCATTTGTCAGATTTGTGATTGAGTTAATTACTCCAATTGGAATGTTACTTCCTCCTGTGACATATAGTATTGCACTCTTGATAGCGCTTGGATTTGTTTCTCCATATAGCATCTTTAAAGAGTCTCTTAGTGATTCTTCTATCTTCTGACTATCTTTACTTGTAGTCAGTATGTTGTCTTCTGAAATCTTTGTTGTTTTAAGCGATTTTATTACGTGCATCATTGCAGAATTTCCTATTTCGTAACAAGTTTTAACATTCAAGTCTGGATTGCTCTCTAATAACGAATCATTATCCAATACTACTGTGCATTCTGATTTCTCTCTTAGTCTCCTTAAGGTGATTCCTGAATTGAATATTCTATCTTTTTCAAATTTGAAAGGCATGATTGCAAATGAAATCAGAGTTTTTTCTAGTTCTTTGCACATATCTGATATTGCAGGAGCCATTGCAGATCCTGCTTTTCCTGCTAAATTACTAATTAGTATTATTGTAGAATATCTCGCAATCTCTGATTTTATCTCATCTTCTGCTTGATATGTTGAACCTCTGATTAGTTGAACTGATGGATTTATGATTGATTTTGTTGAAATATGTATTGATTTATTCTCTGCTGAAAAATCATTATTGTCATTGCTTATTGTAAGGCATTCTGAATCTAGTGATTTTTTTGCTCTTTTAGCAAGTTTTGAGCCTGCTCCTCCTAGGCCTATTACTAAAACTGGTTCTTTTAGTTCGACACTCATTTCAGTTTCTTTTCTTGATTTGGATAAAAAACCTTCTTACGTTTTTTTAATCAAATTTTAGATCTAAAAAATTTAGCTTGCGATCTTTCCAATGAGCCCATTTGTGGTGGCATCGGTGACTTTAACTGTGTGATATTGGCCTATCTCTACATTGTTCTTGACTGAAATAGGTTTGTAAGCAAAATTTCTTCCTTTGATTTCATTGTTGATGCTTTCATCAAATAGAACTTTTCCTATCCATCCGATCCACTTTTTGTTGTTCTCTAGAGATATTTTGTTGATCTGTTCAAAAATAATCTTACTTCTTCTCTTAATTTCTCCTACATCGATTTGTTTCCATGTGGCAGCATCTGTTCCGGGTCGTGCACTGTACTTTGATAGGTTTACTATGTCTGGCTTTGTTTCATCTAATAGGTTTACAGTTTCCTCAAAATCATCTTCTGTTTCTGAAGGAAATCCCACAATAATATCAGTTGAAATAGTGAAATCTGTATATTTCTCTCTCATTTTCTTTACCGTTTCCTTGTAAGTCTCAGATGTGTGTCCTCTTTTCATATCGTGAAGAACTTTGTCACTTCCACTTTGTACTGGAATGTGCAGGAACTTGAAGACTTTGTCATTTTCATAGGCTTGAACCAAGTCTTTCTTTATTCTTGGCATATACATTGGATTCATCATCCCTACTCTGATCATAAAGTCTTCTGGAATGTCTGCTACTGAATTGATCAATGATGGTAGATCTGTCCCAATGTCAAATCCGTAGCAGCCATTATCTGTTGAAGTCAACCAAATTTCTTTGCATCCATCTTTTACTTCTGTTTGTACTTGTCTTACTATGTCCCCAAGTCTATAGCTTGAAAGATCTCCTTTTGATATTTTTGTTTGACAAAAAGTACATTCGCTCATACATCCACTTGCAATCTCAACAATTCCCACTGTTGGATTCAATCTGACTTTTGGAAGTCCCACTTTGGTCAAATCTGAATCTTCTAATGCAACATGCTTCTCTCCTCTCAAAGTTGAATCTATCACTTGAAGGGTTTTCCCAATAGAGTTTGGCCCTAATAAACTGGCATTATCTGTAAATTTTTCAACTCTATCTTTTTCTGCCTTTGGGAGACACCCAGCTACAATTAATGGACTTGATTTTAGCGACTTGATTCTGTTTATCATTTTATTTGCGGTTGCATCTTTTACTGAACATGTCACCACAATATTGAGATCCGACTCAGTTGCATCTTTTGCTAATGTATGTCCTCCATTTACTACTAAACCTGAAATCATTTCAGAATCTGCAAAACTTGCAGAACATCCATAGGCTTCTACAAAAATTTTTGCCATTATTTACCCAAACAATGAATCAATTTCTTTGTTGCTCATTAGTTTTTCTTCAACCACTAATTCTCTAATTGTTTTGCCTGTTTTGAGCGATTCTTTAAACAACTCTGCAGATTTCAAATATCCTATCTTGGGTGTCAACAAAGTTACAATTACTGGGCTATTTTCAATATCTTTACGTAACTTGTCTTTATTTGCGGTTAGACCATCAATCAGATTTGCAGAAAATATTGGAAGGAAATTCTTGAGCATATCTGTTGACTCTAACATGCACTTTAACATTCCAGGAAGCATCACATTAAGCTCGAACTGTCCTCCTTGAACTGCATATGATACTGCTGTATCATTTCCAATTATGTTAAAGCAAACCATATTCATACATTCAGCCAATGATGGATTTACCTTTCCCGGCATGATTGATGATCCTGCATGCACTGCAGGAATTCCTATCTCAGCAAGTCCTGCAATTGGACCTGAGGCCATTAATCTAATGTCGTTTGCAATTTTCCCAATTTCCAAAGCTAGATTTTTCAAACATGCTGACATATTTGCAACTGCAAATTTGCTTTGCAAACCATGTTGCATATCTTTTTCTGGTTTTAGTGGAAGTTTTGATATTTTAGCTAACTCTGATATTGCAATTTTTCTGTATCCTTTTGGTGTGTTAGCTCCTGATCCTACTGCGGTTCCTCCTAATGCAACATTCTCTAATTCTTTTTGAGCAATTTTGATTTGATTTTTTGCTTTGGTAATTGCAGTTTCATATGCTGCAAATTCACTACCTAATGTAACTGGTAATGCATCCATTAAATGAGTTCTACCAATTTTCTTAAAAGATGAAAATTGTTTTGCTTTTTTTGATAAAGATTTTATTAAAATTTCAATTGCGGGAATAGTTTCTTTAAGATTCATCAGAATTGCAACATGCATTGCAGTTGGGTATGTGTCGTTACTTGATTGTGACATGTTAACATGATCATTTGGATGCAAAAACTCGTACTGGCCTTTTTTCTTATGCAGTACTTCTAATGCTACATTTGATATGACCTCGTTTGAATTCATGTTAAATGCTGTACCTGCACCAGAATTTATCATGTCTACTACAAACTGATCTGTAAATTTACCTGACAGAATCTTGTCGCAAGCTGATACAATTGCATTACCTCTTTTCGTATCTATTGCTTTTGTCTTCATGTTGGCAATTGCTGCAGATCTTTTGATCATGACAAAAGCCTTTATCAGATTTTCATGACTTTTGTGGCCTGTAACATGGTATTGTTGAATTGCACGTCCTGTAAATGCTCCATAATATGCATCTGAGGGAATCTTGACTTTACCCAATGAATCTTGATCTAATCTGAACTTCATGTGCTGTTTTTTACAATTATCTTCCCTTATTCATTCTTTTTCAGAAAAATTCACAATTTCATACTTGGCTGTAAGGGTAATTATTATATATGATTCCCTCGGCATCGTGCTTAATGAATAAGCGTGTTAGTATGCTCTTTACAATTACAGCAGTAGCTGTAATGGGCGCAGCCTTATTCGGAAGCACATACACACAAACCCAAATTAGCGGACAATCACTTGATGTTTCAGAAATGGATGTCAGTGTGATGGATCAAATCCGTCAAATGGGTGGTTTACAGCTTGTAATGCCTGAAGCATTCGCAGAAACTGATTGTGGTGTTTTGGAGTCATCCGGTAGAACCGTTCATGACTTCTATCTTACTGGTGTAAGTGTTGAACTTCCAATCATGGGAGGAAAAACCTACAATGCCATGACCTTTAGTGAACAAGTCCCAGGACCAACACTAAGAGTTACCCAAGGTGATGTAGTAAAAATGACACTTCACATTCCAGACTATGAAGTTACTGGACACGGTAACGACATGCACGCATCACAAATGTCAGCAAGCTACTTTGAATCCGTAAATCCGGGTGAAACAAGTCAGTATTGTTACATCGCTGAGTCTGCTGGTATCTTCAAGTACCATTGTTCTGGTGTCAAACTAATTGGTATGGATCAACACGTACTTTCCGGCATGTACGGAATTGCAATTGTTGACCCAATCAACGGATACAAGAAACTCATGGTAGAGAAGACAAAAATAAACCCAGCCGGTAAAGTATCATTAGATAGAC
Organism: Candidatus Nitrosopumilus sp.; assembly: GCF_965223225.1. Taxonomy (GTDB): domain Archaea; phylum Thermoproteota; class Nitrososphaeria; order Nitrososphaerales; family Nitrosopumilaceae; genus Nitrosopumilus. The sequence continues at coordinate 1,244,466 of NZ_CBDCVU010000004.1, read as the reverse complement.
AATTCTACGATGCAGATGCATTAGAGTTCCAACTCCAATACAATCAATTGTACCTAACACCTGAAGGTAACTACGATGCAGGAGCAATGTTCAAGCATCAAAACACTGCAACAGTTGTTAACGGAATGCAATTCGGTTATGTACCAAACATGGCTCACAACTTACTTGTTAAAGGTGATACCAACAAGAACATCTTTGTTGCACAACCATGGAACGGACTTGAACACAAGCAATACCAATCTCAACTGTTATTCGTTGAAAACGATCAACACGTGAGACTCTTTGTTGAAAATCAAGGTAACGAACCAGTATTCTTCCACATTGTGGGAGAAATCTTGGACAGAGTTACACAAGGTAACAGAGTACAATCCGCAGCAACTGAAACATGGTTACTCGGTGGCTCACAAGGAATGATTGTTGACTTGGTCTTTGATGAACCAGGTGCATATGCAGCAGTTAACCATGATTATGCAGCAATTTACACTGGCGCAGCTACAGTCTTTGTAGCAGGTGATCCATTCGGCTTGAACCCAGTTCTAGTTGAGAAAGGAGTAATCCCAGAACCAGTTCCATCCTATGCTTATGCATTAGGAAACCCAAGCAGTGCTGTCCCACCAATGGGAATGAACAGTATTGCTCATCCTGCAATAAACATTCATGGTCTAATGACTGATGATGTAGCTTCTGAAATGCAAGCAAGTGGCGATTATGTCGCATTATGGGAAGTAATTCCTGTAGTTGCAGAAATCCTCACTTCTTGATCTTTTAACATCTTTTTTTCTTTTTAATTTCTTAATGAATTATATTCTGTGCATATTTTTTTTAATTCATGGGATTTGATGATTCTGTCTTAATTTGTGACGAGGTTGATCCAATACTAAATAAAATTCTGGAAGATAATGGACTGAAAGTATCTTATGAACCTGAGATAACTTCAGAACAAATTTTAGAAAAAATTGCTAACTTCAATATTGTAATTGTTAGAAGTAGAACTACCATAACAAAAGAGATGATTGAGAAAGCAGATAATTGTAAAATTATTGCAAGAGTTGGTGTGGGACTGGATAACGTTGATCAAGAAGCTGCAAAAACAAAAAACATTCGTGTAATCAATGCTGTTGAGGGTGCAATGAATGCTGTTGCAGAATTGGTTTTAGGTTTGATGCTTTCTCTATCTAGGCAAACTGTCCGAGGTGATAGAGCAATCAGAAACGAACAATGGCTCAAAAAAGAACTGAAAGGAACTGAGCTAAGAGGAAAGTATCTTGGAATTATCGGACTAGGAAATATTGGAAAAAGATTGGGGAGACTTGCACGTGCACTCAACATGAATATCATTGGATACGATGTTATTCCAATTGATGAGGAATTCTCAAAAGAGGTTGGATTGATGAAAGCCGATCTTAATACTTTGCTGCAGAGCTCTGATTATGTCTCTATTCATGTTCCTTTATTGGATTCCACTTATCATCTGTTAGATGCCCAAAAAATGTCTACTATGAAAAAAACTGCAAAAATAATCAATACCTCTAGGGGAGGTGTTATAGATGAAGACGCTCTATATGATGCTCTAAAAAATGGTAATCTGGGAGGTGCCGCTTTGGATGTTTTTGAAAAGGAGCCTGCTATCGGAAACAAATTATCTGAATTAGACAATGTGATACTGACTCCTCATATTGGTGCTCAAACCAAAGAAGCTCAATCATTGGCAGCCAATGTTATTGCAGAGAAGATAATACAAATTCTACGAGGCGTTATCTGATCTTTCTAGTACGATTCATGCGTGGCCTTTAAAAATAACTAAAAAAGCTTGACTTTTACGTGATTAATTATCGTCTCTTTCTTTTTAACGTCAACTTGGAGGTTAACATAACGTGCTGAAATCTAGTAATAATGTGCATAAATTACAATCTGCAAAACATACAAATTTTCCAAAAATTGGTACCATGTTAAAAATTTCTCTTGGATTGTCATTGTTTGCAGTTTTATCTTTTGGATTAGTATATGCTGATACTATCTCTGTTTCAGTTGATGGTACTCAATATGCAGTTGAGTATACTGCAAATGATGTTGTTATATCTAGCATAGAGGCTGACTCTGAAACATCTTCATTATTTCTAACAGTTGATGTTGCTGGTTCTTCTGGTTCATTGGAAGTAGTTTTAGACAGAACTTTCTTTGATTCTAAATTTGAAGAAATAGATGATGACTTCTTTGTTTTAATAGATGGTGACTTTGCAGATTTTACTGAAATTGAAACTAATTCTGAAACTAGAGTATTGAATATTGAAGTGCCTTCTGGAACCGAGGAGGTTGAAATTATTGGCTCTTCTTTTGGAAATTCTCCTGAACCACCAACACCGGTTGAAGAACCACCAACACCGGTTGAAGAACCACCAACACCGGTTGAAGAACCACCAACACCGGTTGAAGAACCACCAACACCGGTTGAAGAACCACCAACCACAACAACCCCTCCAAAAATTGACGATGAAGAACCCCCAACCACAACTACCACCAAATGTGGTCCTGGTACTTATCTGGTAGATGGAGTATGTGTTTTAGATGAAAGATGTGGTCCTGGTACTTATCTGGTAGATGGAGTATGTGTTTTAGATGAAAGATGTGGTCCTGGTACTGTTCTAAAGTATGGTTCCTGTGTTCTCGCTAATGATGGACCAACTACTCAACCATCAAAGACTTCATCTGTCAAGACGTTTAGTGTGGAATTAATTTTTGGTGTGATTATTACATTTGTTGTAGCAGGTGCAATTGGCCTTCTTGCAGCCATTATGATCAAGGCAAATAAGCGTAAAAATTAATCACAGGTCAAATCCTCAACATTCATGATTTTATCAAAATCAAATCCTGAGATTTGTTGTGTACTTGAAAAAGGAATTATTCCTAAAATTGGTGTATCTGTCCCTACAATTACGATAAGCTTGTTAGGATCCAATCTAATATCTCCTCCATCAAATTCAAAATCCAAGGTCATAAACACATGTTGTGCAGCTGCAACCTGATCAGAATAAAACTTACCTTCACTAACACCAGATGATAATGGATTGATTGTATTTGAATTTACTACAAATGATCCGATAAATTTCTCATCATAAAATGTAGATATCTCAAATTTTTGAAAGCTTGTCCAAAACGGCATTGTATTACAAAATTCTATTTCTCCATGATTTGACATCGTAAAAAACGAAAACTCTCCTGGACTGTGCCATCTATATTCAAGCTGTTGTGATCCAACTATGTTTAGTGTTGAATATGCAAATGGAATTACTATCACTATGATTGCTGCTGTAGTTATGATGGAATGCTTATTCATATTTCATTTTCCATTAGAATTGGAATCATTATTGCTCTTTTCTCTATCAAATAATCAAAGTTTTGTATGAACTCTTCATCTGATATTTTACCTTCTGCCCACCATATTCCAACAGTTCTCATCCATTCTGGAATTGTAACTTCGTAGACATTCTCTTGATTGATTTCATATGGTATATTCATTGCATTTTCTTCCATGTATTTTTTAAAAGCATCTATTAGAAATCCATCAGAAATATTTCCTGAGAGCCAGTTAGCCAAAATTGGTTTTACTATTTCCGGTATGCAAATTTTGTTTGTGTCTACTAGTTCAAATTCTGCTGTAAATTCTGCTCCAGAATATTCTACATCGATAAAGTATTTTCCCGATGGAAAAATCTGTTTTTCAAATGGTATTAGGGATGGAACTGGATTTTGTAGGTCTACAATTGGAATTGGAATAGCGCTACTGCCTTTTCCTAATTCATCTCTAATGTGTATTATCGCTGGCTCTCCTGTTACCTCTGACACTTCTATGATATAGAACAGTCGTTCACAATAACTGTAAGTTGTTTTTTCCATGTTAATTGAAACTGTAGGCTCTGCAAATGCTTGTGGGGAAAAGATCAAAAAGACTAGGCCAAAAACCACACCCAAAAAAGCCTTCAATTTTTGCATCTTTTGTTTTGCTATTTTTGTTCAATAAAAATCTCAATTCAATACTGAGGAACGCTTTTTAACAACTTCATCCAACTCCACTTATCGAGTTTTCTGCGGAAGCAAACTCTTTGAGTGTATGGTTGATCCTTCACTCAAGGAAATTTTAATCCATTATGGTGTTGTTTTTAGCACTAGACTTTCAATTAATTTGAAATCATTAATTTTCAATATTCTACTTATTTAATAAAATTTATTACTTAATGTCATATTTATGACAAAGTTAAAATATTATTTTTCCTTTTACAAAAAATGATGCAGAGTTCAGCTTTTAAGACAGATGAGTTTCAATCAAAACCCCGCTCTGAACGACAAGTGACCTACTTTTGCAGACTCTGTAGAAACTATGGAATTAAGACTAGAAAAGCTCACTTGCAAAATTTTCATAATGCCAGTCGTGATACTGTGACTAAACGTAGCAATGCTGATCTGGTTGATGTTGTATTTATAGAGTCAAAATAACACCGAAGCATTTCAGTTAGAAGATCTATTTTTAACCTGTTAATTCTGAGTCTGAAATCTTAAGGGGATTTGATATTCGTGGGTGTTCCAATTCCCATAATCTGATTTCTCATGTGAAAATAGGATTCACTGTTAATATTGAACTCATTTTTGAAAATACTTGTTGGATCTTAACAAAATTTTGGTTCCTATTGACGGTTCAAAAAAGTCGTTTGAAGCCTTAGATCGAGCATTGACTCTGGCAGGATTTACACATGGTAAAGTAACTGGCATTCATGTGATTCCACATGTTGCTGACGGAGGCCCAAGAACTAAGGCTTTTGACAAACAACTACAAGACGATGGAAAAACAATTCTAAAAAAAGCAGAAAAACGTGCGGGAAACAAAAATGTCAAATTCACTACAAAACTCCTAAGGGGTTCTCCTGGTCATATTACCTTACACACTGCCAAAACTGGCAAGTTTGATCATATAGTAATGAGCACTACAGGTTCGGGTACTGCCTCCAAAGATATGATTGGAAGTGTGTCAAACCATGTACTTCAAAAATCAAAGATTCCTGTCTATTTGATAAAATAATTGGTGAATTAAATGTCTGAATTACTTTCTATCTGCCAAAAACCCATAACTGCTGATTCGAACACTTCCCTAGACAAAATCATCTCCATATTACTAAAAAACAATATTAGCAGAATACTTCTTACTGAAGATAATTCCAATGTTGGAATAATTACTGAAAAAGACATAGGATTATTTCTGTTAAGTGACGATTCAGAAAAAAATCTAGATGACATTCCTGCATCTCAATTAATGAACATGTTTACATCTGTAGATGGATCAATGAGTGTTGAAAAATGTGTAGAAATTATGTTGGAAAAAAATATCGGTTCTTTGGGCGTCTCATCAAATGCCAATGGACTTGTTGGAATAGTCACAAAAACTGACATTGTAAGATATTATTCTAAAAATTATTCTGGAAAACACAATGTGGGAGATTTAATGACCATATCTTATATCGCAATGAATTCTGATAACTCTCTAAAAGATATAGTGTCTAAAATGATTGAAGAAAAAATCTCCAGGATATTTCTAAAAAACGAAAAAGGGGACCCAGAGGGAATCTTGACTTTTCGTGATTTATTTCATGTTGCCTTGGAACAAGGAAATTCTGATGCGGTACTTGATAACTCTGATGGAGCAATATCTGTGATCTTTACTAGAAAAGGATTTTTGTCAGAATCGGGATTTGGCAATACTATTGTTGGAAAAGACGTGATGACAAAATCTCTGGAATCTGTGGATTTTGAAGAAGATTTAGCTGTTGCGTGTGATGTGATGGCACAAAACCAAATCAACGGCATTGGTGTTAGAATCAAAGATAAACTTGGTGGAGTGTTGAGCAAAACTGATGTATTAAAAGCCATTTACGTTGAAAATAACTCAAAATAATATTTGGATACAAATTGAAGCAATTAGTTGCAAGATTAGAATTTGGGCTCGGAACTCCAGTTTTCCTAGTTTCTAACTTCCCATGGACACGTATTCTTGGTAAAATCGTACTTTTACAGTTATTAAAGGGGATTTTATTATGCCCGATATGCCTAGTCATCAAGATAAAGTGTGGATCCGTCTGTGGAAAGAAAACGCTCCTGAACTAAGACAACGTGTTGTTGGTTGGCGTAAACAGAGTGCCGTTACTCGCATTGAAAAACCTAGTAGATTACAACGTGCAAGAAGGTTGGGTTACAAAGCAAAGCAAGGCATTATCGTAGTTAGGATGAGAGTCGGAACAGGCGGTATGAGAAAACAACGTCCTACCGGTGGAAGGAGACCAAAACATTTGGGTGTCACTAGAATAAAGGCTGATGATAGTATGAAGACTGTTGCAGAAAGAAGAGTCTTGGAACGATATCCAAACATGAAAATTTTAGGTTCATACTTTATCTATAAAGATGGAAAACACTATTGGTTTGAGGTCATCTTAGCTGATCCTGTACATCCACGAATTGCACAAGATAAAGAACTAAACAAACGAATCTCTCAGACTGCATAAATTGAAGATACTGTTTTTCCTTCTATTTGTAATTCTCTTTGTTGTTACTCCATCTTATGCTCAATTGTTATCTGATGCCACAGGACTTGCAAAGACACTTGATGTTGAAACTGATGGTCATACATTTGAAATAGAAACAATCTCAAATTTTGATATAAAGGATTTTGATTTTGATAAGGATGAGAAAAAACTAACTCTTTACATTGTTAGTGGTTTGGAAAAAAATCTAGGTGAAATAATTATTCCTCAGAATTTTTTAAGTGGGAATTTCACCTTTCATCTTAACGACCAAGAATTTTTCCCTAAGATAAAATCAAATGATTCTGTATCCTTTATTACATTAAATTTCACAGGATCTGGAAATAATCAAGTTGAGATATTTGGCACTAATCTTGATGGAATGACCAAAAAAGATCCTATTGATCTTGTTGAAACACCTTCTTCTGATGAAGAAGCTGCTTCTGATAATGGTGGTGGTTGTCTAATTGCAACTGCTGCATTTGGAACCGAGTTATCCAGTCCCGTTCAACACCTCAGGGAATTACGGGATAATTCTTTATTGAAAACAAATTCTGGCATTGCCTTCATGAGTTTTTTTAATACTTTTTACTACTATTTTAGTCCCCCAATAGCAGACTATCAACGTGAAAATCCTCTCTTTAATGAAATTGTAAAAATTATGATTACGCCAATGATTTCTAGTCTTATGCTTTTAGATCATGTTGACATGAATTCTGGAAATGATGTTTTAACTTATGGCAGTGGAATAATATTTTTGAATTTAATGATGTATTTTGCAGTACCTGTCCTGTCAGCCAGACAACTTTGCAAGTTTAAAAAAACAAAACTATGTTAGCCCGTGTTGTTTTTATTTTGGATTCAAAGTAAAATGACATGGATAATCCTAAAGTTGCCATAGTTGGTGGATTTATACTCGTGATTGCTTTATCAATTGCCCTTGTATTTGTCTAAAAAACTAGTCTTCACTTAATAATTTTTGAATCATTTGTTCTACGTGTCCTGATTGTCCAAATGATATGTCTCTTAGTATTCCTTTTCTATCTACTAAAATAGTTGAAGGCGTTCCTTGTAACGAGAATTTTTCAAATGTTTCAGCAGAATATTCTTTGGATTTCATATAGTCTTTGACTCTTTGGATGATTTGATTTCTATACTCTTCCGGTTGAGAATCAAACTCTGGAATTTGAGGATAAATAAATTCCATGATTTTTTCTTGACTAATCTCACCTGTTGTTTTTGTCAAATTATCCATTGCCAGAGGAAATGGTATCTTGTATGGAATTTTGTCTCCTTCTTGTAGTTGTCCATATGATGAAAGGGCTTGCTTTGTTTCGCCTATCACTTTTCCAGTTTCTGCAAGCATTTTTAGATTCTCTAATGTGTTTTTATCAAAATCCTCAAAAGCTGTGGCAATTCCTAGAACCCGTACTCCCTCATCTTTGTATTTGTTGTAAATGTTGATTGCTTCAGGAAGTGCATGCATAAAACATCCTGGACAATTTACTTGAAATACCTCTACTAAAACAACATGATCTTTTTCCTGATCAAAATTGGTTGGGGCTCCTTGTACCCATTCTGAAACCCCGAAATTTGGGACCTTTTCTCCAATCTTTACACTCACATGAAGTGTTCATATTTTTTCCGTTATATACCCTACCGTGTTAATTTAATGAAATTCTTTCAATGCAATCGCTGAATTCATAATCACTCATTATGGGTAAGACTATACTTGTAACAAGAAATGGATTATGTAAATCTGGTATCAGGTGTACTTCTATTTGTTATGGGTGTAATGATTGTGTTTGTGGGAAATTACTTTAGTAAAAAAATTGGAATTTTACATGTGGTGATTTACTTTATGGCATCCTTTGTTATTTTGACAGGAGTATTGCTGATTTTTTTGTATGATAAACCATCGATTCTAATTTGAAAAAATAAAAAAATTATTTATTTTTTGCATTTGCCACCGCTCTTGCCACAATTATTGTTAGAATAACTGCAATTATTGTTACGATTACGGCATATAGTATCATTGGACCTATTGTGTTTGATTCTCCAAAAACTTCCTTGAAGATTGTCTTTATTGCATCATTCCAAGCAAGTGCTGCAACAAGACCAAATGCTGCAGTAACTAGTGCGGCAATCTTGTCTAGTATCTCTGTCTTGAGAGTTGGTTTCTCTTCTTCTTCTTTTTTATCGTCAGCCAAGTTGTTTTCTAATTTACCTAGTTATTTTACGGTTAATAAACAATCTTGGATGAAAAATAACCTCTACTGTAGCATTTGTGAAATACTGTAAAAATTTGGAAAAATAAACTAATTGTGTCGGGTTTCAAATATTCCCAACAGAATTGTTTCTCGGTCAAAAGAGTCCGGATCTATTTTTTGTTTTAATAATTGCTGTTTCATCATTTCCTTATCTATAGTAGGCTTTTACAAAATAATAAGTTGGTTCCGTACCAATTATTCTCCAAATAATAAAAAATATTGACCTTTCTTAGATACGCTCTGCTTCTACATCTGATGGTTCTTAATTATGCTGTGATCATGGGCTTATTGCTGATCGATTAAATACTTGATTTTCTTTTTCAAAATATGGCAAAAAGTATTAGCTGTAAAGATGCAGGTTCTGACTGTGGATGGTCTGCTACTGCAGATACTGAAGATGCTTTGATGGATATTACTATTGAACATGTCAAAGAACACCACAAAGACTTGGAGGTCGGTCCAGAACTGAAAGCCAACATAAAGTCTTTGATGAAGGACGCTTGAGAAAAATCTTTTCTCTTTTTTCTAATTTGTTTGTTTGATAGATCTTTGCTATTTTTGTGGTTTTTTCAAATATGCAGTCAAATCGAGTAACCTAATATAGGACACAGAAAATCTCAAAACAAATTGCAAGTTGTAACTGACGACAGAATGACTCTTTTTGCCGAAATGGAGTCAAAGTATGAACAAAAGGACACTGATTATTTTGTGAGCCTTTTGGACCATCCAGATTATGTAGTTAGAACTAGAGCAACTTGCATTCTTGTGGATTTTGGAGGCGAAGACAAAGTCCAATACATATCTAAAGTATTGAAAAATGATGAAAATGAATTAGTGCGCCATGAGGCTGCCTTCTCTCTAGGACAGATGTGCTATTCTAGTGGTATTGGACCGTTAACTGATGCTACTCTTAACGATCCAAGTATGTTTGTGCGCCACGAGGCAGCTATTGCATTAGGGGTAGTTGGATCAAAAGATGCGAAACAAGCTTTGGAAAAAGCACTAAATGATCCTGACAAACCTGTAGTTGAGTCTGCAGTTGTGGCCTTATCTAATATTGAATTTATGGAAAAGTTAAGTAAGAACGAAAAATTTGCAAAGTTAACAGGTGGATGAAATGAATTTTTCTTATGGTATTATTGCTGCAGTTGGTGTTCTTGTTGCAATTTCATTGGCTCTGATATCTGCTTCTCCAGATGATGTCATCGAACCTAGAATGATGATGTCTGATGAAAAACTACCTACTCTTGAAAAAGCTCTGCCATCTACTTTGACTATTTCTATACCTGATGGTGTTGGTGTTCCAGGATGTGAAGTCACAAACGAATGTTACTTGCCTTATGAAGTAAATGTTGCAGTTGGTGCAACAGTAACATGGGATAACGTTGACACTGCAGCACACACTGTTACAAGTGGAACTCCATCGGAAGGATTTGATGAAATGTTTGATTCTGGATTATTTATGACCGGAACTACTTACGAATTTACCTTTGATACTGAAGGAACTTATGATTACTTTTGTATGGTTCATCCTTGGATGACTGGAATTGTTAATGTTGGGGAATCTGCAGCAAACATGAGCATCTCTGCTGCAGAACCAGAACCAACACCTGAACCAGAACCAACACCTGAACCAGAACCAACACCTGAACCAGAACCAACACCTGAACCAGAACCAACACCTGAACCAGAACCAACACCTGAACCAGAACCAACACCTGAACCAGAACCAACACCTGAACCAGAACCAACACCTGAACCAGAAATGATTGTAGAATCTGCAGAAGCATTACCAATGTCTGCAACTGTTCTAACTGCTGAAGGCTCTGGATCTATGGGGTGTGAAGTCACAAACGAATGTTACTTGCCTTATGAAGTAAATGTTGCAGTTGGTGCAACAGTAACATGGGATAACGTTGACACTGCAGCACACACTGTTACAAGTGGCACTATAGGTGATGTGACTGGAGTATTTGATTCTGGATTATTTATGACCGGAACTACTTACGAATTTACCTTTGATACTGAAGGAACTTATGATTACTTTTGTATGGTTCATCCTTGGATGACTGGAATTGTTAATGTTGGGGAATCTGCAGCAAACATGAGCATCTCTGCTGCAGAACCAGAACCAACACCTGAACCAGAACCAACACCTGAACCAGAACCAACACCTGAACCAGAACCAACACCTGAACCAGAACCAACACCTGAACCAGAACCAACACCTGAACCAGAACCAACACCTGAACCAGAACCAACACCTGAACCAGAACCAACACCTGAACCAGAAATGATTGTAGAATCTGCAGAAGCATTACCAATGTCTGCAACTGTTCTAACTGCTGAAGGCTCTGGATCTATGGGGTGTGAAGTCACAAACGAATGTTACTTGCCTTATGAAGTAAATGTTGCAGTTGGTGCAACAGTAACATGGGATAACGTTGACACTGCAGCACACACTGTTACAAGTGGCACTGTTGATGCAGGATTGACTGGAGTATTTGATTCTGGATTATTTATGACCGGAACTACTTACGAATTTACCTTTGATACTGAAGGAACTTATGATTACTTTTGTATGGTTCATCCTTGGATGACTGGAATTGTTAATGTTGGTTAGTCAAGTCTTTCATTCAACTTACATGTAAAGTTACAACAATTTCGGTTTGATCTTTTTCAAGGTCATCATCCAATGCGATTTTTTTATCAATAAGCTTGAATTCATTGATTAAAGTACCGTCATCGCTGAATGTTCTAACTAACTTGCTTTTAGGAAGAACAGAAACGTCACTAGAATCATGAAATACTTGGATAGAATCCCCGTTATCTATTATGATTTTCAATCTGCTTATCTAAGTAAAATTAGATTATAAAAAGTAAGATTGTATTACAATGTGGAAAATTTTACAATTTGATTTTTGTGTGTTGTTTTGTCTAGTTTACAGTAATAGCATTGAGAAAATGAAAGTTAATAGAATTATGCGTTTGTTAAATTTTCATATGATATCCTAAATGATTATGAAGGAGATTGTTTGAATCTTGAAAATATTGCACGTAACTTGTTTAATTATACGGCAATAACTTTAGTTCCGTTATCTGACGATTCAAACTTGTAAATTCTTTCAACAGTAGAATCCTCAAAAATTTCTGCATCATGTGTGATAATTATGAATTGCATGGGATTTGTTTCCTGATTTGAAATATTTGATAATTGAGAGAGTACTCCTACAAGAGACTTTTTTCGTTCAGAATCTAAATGAGTAGTGGGTTCGTCTAAAATCATGAGATTAAGGTTTGATGCACCAAGTAAACTTGCCATGCCTAATCTCAAAGATAATGCAACACTGACTTTTTCTCCTCCACTTAGAGATTCCAAGTCTAATGTTTCCTTTTTTGAATAACATGTGATGGATATATCCCGTAATTTCTCTGACAGGCTGATTCTTTGAATTTTTGTATTTAAGAGAGTGAGATATTCTGATGCCTTGGCAGATACTGTGTTTAGTGCCCATGATCTGAGGCTTGTTGCAACTGGTCCATCTCTGCTAAATACCACTGATTGTATTGCATCTAGATTTTCAGTATACTTTTTTACGATTCTTAGTTCTGAAATTATTTCTTGATTTGTTTTCACTTTTTCATGATCTTTTGAAATTTTCTCTGAAATTGCTCCTATTTTTTGATCCATTTGAGATAACCTCGTTTGTTTCTCATTTACACCTCGCTTAAGATTTTCAAATTCGTCTTGATCAAATCCTGCTGTTTCCTTTTCTAGTGTTTTAATTATTTCTAGAATCATTTCTGCATGATTGTCTATTTTTCCAATTTCTAAAATGTCTATATCTGAACCTAAGGAGCATCTTTTAAAATTCTCTTTTTGAATTGTAATTTCTTTTTCAATATTTTTCAATTCTTCTCTGGTGGAAATAGAATGTATTCTAAGAGTCGCTTCTGCATCTCTTCCTTGTTGTAATTTTTCAGAAAATTCTTTGTATTTTTTCTCATACATTTTCTTTTCTTTTTCTTTTGTCACGATGTTATCTTGTAATGACTGGATTTCTGAAACCAAATGTTCTTCTTGAAAGAATGGATTTAGTTTTTCTACTTTAGAGTCACAGACGGGACACTTGTTGTCTTTTAATTGAAGCTTTGCAGCAAGCAACTTTCTCTCATTTAGTGAGGCTATTTGGTTTGTCATCTCTTGAATTTTTCTTGTTGCTTTCTCTATTGCTTCTTGTGCCATGTTCATTTTTGAGTCTAATTCTTTTTTTACACCTACTAATTCAAAACAATCTTTACAATCCTGTATTTTACGCTCATTTTGCCTAATTTGCTCCTCTAATTCTCTGGTAACTTGTTTAGCATATGCTACAAGTTCTTTTTTTCTTGATTCTAATTGATTTATTTTATCAATTTTTGGAGATTCGATTTCTATTTTTTTTCTAGCTTCTGAAATTTCATCTTGAATTTTTTTACGGCTTGATTCTAACTGTTTTCTTTCTGGTTCTGCTTGCTTGATTTCTTCTTCACATTTTTCTAACTCTCTTGATAGAATTTCAATGTGGGTATCGTCATATCCTACAGTTTTTCTTATGTTTTCTCTAAACTCTTTGTTTGCACCTTTCATTGACTCTGAGGCTATATCCAGCTTGTTAATTCCAATTATGGCATTTAACAATTCTTTGAATTCCTTTGGTTTTGCGTTGATTATTGCATTTAGTTCCCCTTGCTGAACAATCGATGCTATCTTTAACTTTTCAAAATCAAGACCTATGATTTTTTCTACTTCATTTGTCATTGATTCTCCAAATTGTTTTCTTTCTCCTGCTGCAATCTCTACATTGTCTTCTCCCCTAATTTCAGAAAACTTTGCAGAAAGGGTTCCTTTGCTGTCTATCTTCCTAACTGCTTCGTATTTTTTGTCTTTTACAGAAAATGTTACTTTGGCAAATCCTTGATTAGTTCCGCGTCTAATCAAACCTTTGTTTGATTTTCTTGTATGCTCTCCAAAAAGCCCAAATGTTATGGCATCTATTATGCTTGATTTTCCCGCACCGTTTTCACCTACAAAAACTGTTACTCCATTTTCAAATTCTATTTTTGAATTTGAATGGGCAAGAAAATCTCCTATCTCTACTGATATGATCATTTTATCATCTCTTTTTTGAGTTTTTCATATTCTTCCCAAATTCTTTGAGAGGCTTCTGTTGTGTTTTCTGAATTTAGCATAGGTAATAGTTCTCTTATTGCAAATGTTCCTAACTCTTCAGATCCTAAGGCATCAATTGAAAGCCTAATCATTTCGTCATCTATTGCGTTTGGTCTGTCCAAAAATACCGATGAATCAGAAACTTGTTTTGTGCTAATTCTCCAAAAACATCTCAAAACCAGTGAATTTAGTCTTGATATTTGCGTGTGAATGCTGTCTACTTCGATGTCTTTTCCTTGTATTTTTATTTCTATGATGGGCTTTTTTTTACAGTTTGTTATTTCCTCTGAAATTTTGTTTATTGTTTCTGACAATTCTCCGTATTCTGTAGAATATGAAAATTGAGGTCTAGTCTCAACCTGGTTCCAATTGGGTTGAGCTTCATCTCTTGAAATATCTACTTCGTAGAATCCCTTCTCTGCACTTTTGATTCCTTCACTAGTAGTCAATTCGATAGAACCAGGATATGCAACTGGGCCATTTAGATGGCTAAATTGCTTAATGTCCTGATCATGAAGATGTCCCATCGCATAATATGTGAAATTTTTTGGAAGATCTGTTGACTGCAATTCTCCTGCAAATTTGTTAAATTCGGTAATTCCCTGATGCAGTACTAAGATTTTGTGACCTTCGTGTTTTTGTGCAATACTGTCTATCTCGGCAAATTTCTGTTCATATTGGGCAATCTCTGGTTTTCTTATTTTATCAAATCCTGCAAGCAGAACCCCTTTGTACTCAATTGGGTTTCCTTGTCCGATATATCTTGAAAATCCCAGGTTGTGATATACATACGGGATGGGTGTGGACCTGATTCTGCTTATGTCATGCTCTCCTAAAATGAAAAAGGAATCTATGTTGCTTTGTTTAAGTCTCTTTAAGGCATTTGCCATCTGTACTATGGCTGTCCCGCTTGGATTTGGAACATGGAAAATGTCTCCTGCAAAGATCACAAAATCTACATGATCTTTTATTGAAATGTCGATAGATTGGTTAAATGCATCATACACATCTTGTACCCGTTCTTCAGAACCATACTGAACTAACCCCAAATGAGTGTCTGAAATATGAGAGAATAACATTTAATCCAATAACAGATCTTTTTGTACTAGTCCTTGTGTTGACTCTACTGCAACTTCTTTCATCTTGTTTGCATTTTCCCAAGCAACAATTGCACTTTGATCTGCCCCCATAATCTTCTCTTTTACTTCTTCTACATGTACCAAAGATGGAAGATTTGTCCACTGGCCTACCAAAACTGCATCTCCTACATTCAGCGAAGTTAATTGAGATATTAGTTCTCTACTAGTTGATTCTGTTGCAGAAGCTATCTGGCGCTGATCATCTTCTTGTATAATTTTCATGATTGCAAATGATCCCATCTGACTTAGAACATTGAGGTCTACACTACGTGGTCTTTGCGATACAATTCCTAACCCTAATCCGAACTTCCTTCCTTCCCTGGCAATTTTTGCTGCCCAGTATTTTGCACTAGTGTCATGATCTTTTGGAATAAATACATGTGCTTCTTCAATAATTACAAAAATCGGTGAATCAAATTTGTAATTTTTCTCTTTTTTTGATCTTCCGTGTTTGGCAATACTTGCATCTTTTCTATCTTTGAGTACTTGTTGCAAGTAAAAGGCAACTGCAACGTTTGCTTGTTTTTCAGATAATTCTGAAATATTTAGGATATTTGTTCTTCCTTCTTTGATGAAACTGATAGGATCTCCCATGTCAGGATCTAATATATCCTCAAATCTTCGTTGAGCTTCTCCGATGATGTCTTGAACTCTGTATGCTGATGTTCTTATCTCTTTTACTTTCTTGTCCTCTGAATTTACAATGAATTCTATTTCATTTTCTAATCTATTCCAAAATTCCTTTGATTCTTTAACTTGTTTGGTAAATGCCATTCTTAAAACTCGTTGTTGAACATTTGCTCCATCTCTAATTTCTAACACTTCTGAAAACTGATCTGCATCTAACAGTCGCGGATTTATCTTTGCATCAATTACGTTGACTCTAGGAATATTCAAATTTGTATAGTCATTATGGTAATCAAAAATTATTACTGTTCCCATAAGCTTTGAGATTTGTTTTGTTACTAATGATACAAGATTACTTTTACCCATACCAGTCATTGCTAAAATTCCCAAGTGACGCGAGACAATTTTATCCAGATTTACCCTTGCTTCAATTGTCTTATTTCGTAAAAGATTCCCGATCTTTACCCATCCTTTGTTGGTGGGACTAAAAATCTCCTCCAAGTCCTTTTGGCTTGGTTGAGTTATCTCAGTGCCTGGAATGGGAGGTATTGCTGGTATTATTGATTGACCTTTTCTTAAATTCTCTAAAAATCCTAGAATTCCAATGTGGGCTGTGAATGTTTTATCTCTTTTATTTATCTCTGCAATCTCTATGCTTTCTTCTGCTTCATCAAAGTTTCTAACATCTGTAAATGCTGCACTTGATACTGATGATCTCTCTACTAATCCTAGAATTTCTCCTTCATCTGTTTTTATTTTGATATATTCTCCAACTGAGAGTGCGCGCGATGTGATTGCAGTAACAAAAGTTGCTTTTGACTCTCCAATTATGAACCCTAAACTCAACCCAAAACCTCTCTAGATCCTATTTCATTACTTAATCCTAACAAACTAACCATTTTTGCAAGTTCCTTGTCAGATATTTTACAGTTATTGTGAGCAAGCTTGAGTGCATATGGATAACCTCCTACACTACTCTTGTATAGTTTATTCATTATTTCTTTAATTTCTACTTCATCATGCTGTTCTCCTAAAAATTCTAACTTGATAATCGGTGTTGAATTTCCAAGTCTTACAAATGTAGATGCAATTGTTTTTTCTAATCCATATTTTTTTTCAATGAATATTTTGCTGAATCCTGGATTGTTGCTTACATGATTATAATAGAAGATGTCTCCTGCCAGAGATCCTAGGTCTTCAAACTGTTTTTTTGTGTTTGATGTCTTGGCAATGAATATTACGTTGTCTTTTTTCTTCATCATTTTCACTACTAGTGCATCAAGTGAGAATTGTCTGGTCATGAATTGGGAGTGCAATGATCCGTCCATAAGAACTAAATCTACTACATCGATGGTTCTCTCACATGCATCAATTTCCATTCTACTTGCGATTCTAGAAAGATCTGTATCTGAGCCTAATCCTGAATCATGCAGGTCTACTAGTATTTCCCCATCTGATTTTATTGAAACTGCAGTGGTAGCCCACAACTCAATTCCCTGAAATTTAGTATTATTGAAGCTGCTGTCTATGCCTGCAATGATTGAATTTTCTTTTGTTGGTGTAAATTCTACCCAATTTTTTCTTGCTTTTTCCAAAATCTCTTCATATTTTGGTCCTTTGAGAACTAACAGCATTTTGTCTCTGTTAACTATGGCATCTTTGAATACTGTATTGAGCACAACAATAGTTCGTAAGTTTGAATAAATTCTTTAGGTTATGCTGAAACTTGACTAAAATGATCTTCTAAAACCATTATCCTATTCTACCATTGAATATGACTTTCTCGTTTGTGTTTGATGGAGTTGATCTATCTATGTACCTGATCTCATATCTGTCGCCTATGTTTACTACTTTTCCATCTATTTGCCTTGGAATCTTTATTTCTACTTCAAACGTACTTGTGTTTGGCCCTGTTTCAACCAAAAATGGTCTGTTGGCATCAAACTTGGGATTTGCCAGAGTTGTCCTTATCCCTCCTTCCCCTCTGAATTCTAAACTACTCAGTGGAATCTTGTCTTCATCTTTGGAATCCCTATTTGCATCTGGCTCGTATAGTCGTATTGTAAATTGGTGTCCGATTCTTGAGCCTCCACTACCTTCGGTTTGAACTTTGGCAAAGGTCTTAGTCAATTGTACTGATTTGACAATTACCCTCTGTTCTCCTGAAAAATCTGATTCGTCAAGATATTTTATCAGTATAATGTCATCTTGATCTAATTGTTTGCCATCAATTGTCTCTGGAAGATTTAGTCTTACATAGAATTGTCCCGTGTTTGGACCTGTTTCAATTATTTTTTCCGGTCCTTCTATTGGAACCCCGTTGATGGTAAATTCAAATAACTCTTTTGCCTGTACTACCTCTACTGCATTGTGAGCTAAATTAAGATCTTGATCTGTTATGTAGAAATTTACTATTGATCTATTTGAAGCAGGAACTGTCTCAATCTCTTTTTCAGTTTTTGTGAATGTTGTTGGAATAAAGGCAATTCCTAGTTCTTGCATCCTTTTTGCAGTATCTGGTTTTACACATGCAGGAGATTCATTTGTTCTTATGACCAGATCTAATCCTTGTCTGCATGTTATATCTTCTACCGCAATGCCTCTTTTCATTTGTTTTTTTGGAGAGTCTATTTCTCCGTTAACTGGAACACCTACTGTGAGAATTAAAATTGCAAATGTTGCTACTAGAATTGGATTTTTTTTATTTATCCTCACGTTGAATTTAGTTGGATTTTTCTCTTAAAAGGATTAAGGATAATTTCTTCGTGTAATGGTTTTTTCATATTGTCCCTTATTTTTTATATTTTGACTAGAATTAATTAGTGGATGTTTTCTAATATTCTTGTTTGAAGAAGATTGGTTTGATGGGCTGTGGAGCAATTGGCACACAAATTGCTCTTGCAATTGATTCTGGAAAAATTCCTGCAGTTCTAACTCATGTATATGATGCATCAAAGGAATCTGCAATAGCCCTAGTTTCTAAATTGAATTCAAAACCAGAGATTGTTGAAAATTCTCATCTGTTGTCATCTCATCCTGTAAACATTGTAGTTGAAGCAGCTTCTCAAGATGCTGTAAAAGATGTGGCACTTAGTGTTCTACAAAATAAACGTGATTTGATGATAATGAGTGTGGGTGCACTACTTGATGAATCAATTTTTGATATTTTATCTGATGCTTGTCAGGATTTTAAAAAAACAATTTATCTTCCCTCAGGTGCTATTGCTGGCCTTGATGGAATTAAAGCAATTAAAGACGAGCTTGATTCTGTCTCTATTACCACTACGAAACATCCTCGTTCCCTAAAAGGCGCTAAATTTTTTGAAACAAGTGATATTGATTTAAACTCAATTCAAACCTCTGCTGTTATTTTTGAAGGAGCTGCCAAAGAAGCTGTTACCTTGTTTCCTGCTAACATCAATGTTGCAGCCCTCTTGTCATTGTCTGGAATTGGGAGTGAAAAAACTAAGGTGAAAATTGTTGCAGATCCAAATACTGACAAGAATACTCACCAAATTGAAGCCATTGGAAAATTTGGAAAAATGACATTTACGGTTGAAAATTTTCCAGACCCAAATAATCCTAAAACCAGCAGGCTTGCAATCTTGTCTGCTATTGAGACTTTGAGAAAATACTGTTCAGATGAGATTGTGATTGGTACCTAATATGGCAATAATTGCCACATTTGACAAAATTTTCGAAAATTATGAGCTCCTTCTCATTCTTTAAATCCCCTTATAGTGAAAATTTTGTGGCTTATGCTAGTACAACAGGCTTCTAAATTAAAAGAAGAGATTCTCAAACTAAAGAAAGAAAAAGATATTGTAATTTTAGCTCATAACTATCAGATTCCTGAGGTTCAAGACGTTGCAGATTTTGTTGGCGATTCTTTAGGGCTATCTAGACAAGCAGCAAAAGTTGATCAAAAGACCATTTTATTTTGTGGTGTGAACTTTATGGCTGAGACTGCTGCCATTATTAGTCCTCAAAAAAAGGTGTTACTACCTGATTTGGAAGCTGGTTGTTCTCTTTCTGATTCTATTACTGTTGATGAATTACGTAATTGGAAGAAACAACATCCAGATGCCATTGCAGTTGGATATGTCAACACTACAGCTGAAATCAAGGCTGAATTAGATTACTGTTGTACTTCGTCCAATGCTGTTAATGTAGTAAAGGCAATTCCTGCAGATAAAGAAATTTTGTTCTTACCTGACATGTTTCTTGGCTCATACGTTGCAAAAATGACTGGCAGAAAAAATATGCATATTTGGGCTGGCGAATGCCATGTCCATGCTGGAATAACTCCTGAGGATGTTACCAAAAAACTAGACTCTATACAGGACGCAGAATTTGTTATTCATCCTGAATGCAGCTGCACAACTCCAATGTTGTATGATGTGGCAGATGGAAGCTATGATGAGAAAAAAGTTTCAATTCTGTCTACTGAAGGAATGCTAAAACACGTTCATGATTCAAAAGCAAAGAACTTTGTTGTTGCAACAGAAACAGGAATTCTTTACAGAATGAGAAAACAAAACCCTGACAAAACATTTGTTCCTGCCTCTGAAAAAGCAGAATGTCAATACATGAAGATGATTACTCTGGAAAAAGTGTATGATGCAATAATTAATGAAAAAAATATTGTAACTGTTCCTGAAAATATTGCTCAAAAAGCTCGTTTAGCAATTGATAGAATGCTTGAAATCAGCTAGTCTGAGTTGTGAATGTATTGGTTGGATTATTTTTTCGATCCCCTAAAGATCCCAACAAGAAAAAAAATCTTGAAAAAATAAAAGAATTAAAAAAATTAATCAAAGAGAAAAAATATCAGCAGGCCATAAGATCTGGCAATGAATATTTGTCAAGTGTGCCACATAACCACGATGTCTTGTTTACTGTGGGAGGCATTTACTATTTGCAAAAAAAATACAAGACTGCAATTGGATATTTTGAAAAAGCATTAGAAATTGGCTCTTATGATGTAGATACTTTGTTGTTAAAGGCCCATTCTCATCAAAAGTTAGGTGAAAACAAAAGGGCAATGCAATGCTGTGCAAAAATACAAGAAATTGACCCTAAAAACAAATCTGTCTCTGAATTAGTAAAACAACTGGATAATTCCTAAATTTCTAAACTTAGATCTATTCCCTTTACTGAATTTGTAATGCTCCCAACTGAGATAATGTCTACTCCTGTTTGACCGTACTTTGAAATGTTCTTAGAATTGATTCCTCCTGATGCTTCTAGCATGACTTTTCTTCTTAATCCGTTTTCTTTGAGCACCTTGATTGTCTTTTTTATTTGCGATGGGCTAAAATTATCCAGCATGATTATGGTTGCTCCTTCTCTTGCTGTCAAGACTGCATCTTCGGTGTTTTCAACTTCTACCTCGAATTTTCTGTATCGTTTCTTTGCTTTCTGAATCAGTGATAACAAAGACTCTCCAATGGCTATGTGGTTGTCTTTGATCATCACCATCTCATCTAATCTGAGTCTGTGTTTTTTACCTCCTCCTATCTCTACTGCTTCCTTGTCAAAGTATCTAAGTCCTGGAGCTGTTTTTCTTGTAGCATAGAGTTTTGTTTTTTTAGGGATTTTTTGAACTAGAAAATTTGTTTGGGTTGCAATACCGCTCATTCTGGTTAGCAAATTAAGTGCAGTTCTTTCACATGTTAAAATGTCTCCTGCATTTCCGCTTATTGTCATGATTGTCTGATTTGGATTTATCTTTGATCCATCCTTTTTTAAAATTACAACAGTGCAACCTTTTAGTTTAAAAATCTCCTTTGCGTATTTTGTACCTGCAACTATAGCTTTTTCTCGGGATATTATTCTTGCAGTGATCTTTTTCTTTGGTAAGAGGTTACTTGTGATGTCTCCTTTTCCAATGTCCTCAGATAAAAAACCTGCAAGCTGTTTTTTTGGATTAAATGACAATGTACTGCTAGACCTTTTGATTGCTTTGATTTTAAATATTTAGAAATTATTTTTTTTTATGTAACTTTGATTGCGTATTTCCCTTTTTGGGTTATTCCTAAAGTTTTAGAAATTTCTGAATTTGTTGGGTCAACTACAAGTACAATTCCATTCCAATCTGGTGTTAAATCTGAAGACTTGCAGACTGGACATACTTTCCCTACTGTAACATATTTGCATTTTCTGCAAGCCATCTCTCTTGCCATTTTAACTTGCCTCTACTTTAGCTTCTTTTGGAGATGATTCACCTGAACCTCCTCCTCCGGCTTTTTCAATCTCTTCGGCAATCCAATCATCTGCACCTAGGAATGGTTGTCTGCATGTGATTCCAATCTTTCCCATCGCAGCTGCTTTTCCTAGTGATACTGCTGTAATTCTTGCACGCAGAGTGGAACCTACCTTTAGAGTTCTGCCGCTCTGGTTTGCTAAAATCATTCCTGATTTTACATCGCTCTTTAGATAATCATCCATTACTTGTGACAAGTGTAATAATGCATCAGTTGGACCAATTCTTACAAATGCTCCAAAGTCTGTAATGTCTACGATTTCTCCTTGAACAATCTCTTGTAATTTTGGATAAAATGTTAATGCTTCAAATTCAACTTTATGAAATGTTCCTCCATCTCCTGCAATCATCTTTCCCATCTCGTCTACCTTGGCATCTAGAATCATTATGATGTACCCCAAGTCGGCATTTATCATGCTCTCGTATTTTTCCTTGAGGATGTTTATTGCTGCCTTTTTTAGGGTTGTTCCAAATAAGCTTGGAGGAATCCTAACAACATCAACTAGGGTAGATATAGAAAACAACTGTGCTATTTTTCTTGGATTTGAATTTATGAATCTTTGGGTAATTTAGGCATAAAATACCAAAGAAATTACCAATTCTATCAATTATTGTTGAATTTTTGTTGATACTGACCTATCTTTAAATAATGTAAAGAGCATTTTCGATCCAATGGTTGGAATTGATCAAGTTTTAGAAAAACTCAGTACTGTAATTGATCCGGATCTGAAAAAAGACATTGTGTCTATGGGCATGATAAAAGATTTGGAGTTAAACGATGGAAATCTCAAATTTACTTTGGAGTTGACCACACCTGCATGTCCATTCAACGTGGAGATCGAGGATGATGTCCGAAAGGTAATTGGAGAAATTTCTGATTTAAAAAATTTTGATATGAATGTAACTGCCAAAGTTATGGAGGGAAGATCCCTTGATGAGGATACCGGCATGGCCAGCGTCAAAAACATTATTGGTGTTGCAAGTGGAAAAGGTGGAGTTGGCAAGTCCACGGTTTCATTGAATCTTGCACTTGCTTTGTCTCAAACTGGAGCTAAAGTGGGTCTTTTAGATGCAGATATCTATGGTCCTAGTATTCCTCTTATGCTTGGAATGAAAGACGGTTACATGGAAGTTGAAGATAATAAATTGCAACCAGCTGAATCAAATGGATTAAAGGTTGTGTCTTTTGGATTTTTTGCTGAACAATCTCATCAAGCGGCAATTTACCGTGGTCCAATTATTTCTGGAATTTTAAAACAGTTCCTTGTTGACACTAATTGGTCTGACTTGGATTATCTTATTGTTGACCTTCCACCTGGAACTGGAGATATTCCGTTGACTCTTGCACAAACAATTCCAATTACTGGCATTCTTGTTGTTACTACTCCTCAAGATGTTGCTAGCAACGTTGCAGTAAAAGCAATTGGAATGTTCGAAAAACTAAATGTTCCAATCATTGGTGTTGTAGAAAACATGAGTCATTTTATCTGTCCTAATTGTGATGAAAAACATTACATCTTTGGT
Organism: Candidatus Nitrosopumilus sp.; assembly: GCF_965223225.1. Lineage (GTDB taxonomy): Archaea > Thermoproteota > Nitrososphaeria > Nitrososphaerales > Nitrosopumilaceae > Nitrosopumilus. Next base: position 1,220,866 of record NZ_CBDCVU010000004.1, on the reverse strand, counting down.
GATGGCGGAGCTAAAAAGATAAGCGAACAATTTAACATGCCATTCTTGGGAGAAATTCCATTAAACTCTGGAATTATGTCTGGTTCTGATTTAGGAAAACCCATTATGATTACTAGTCCTCAGTCACCAAGCGCAGATGCATTTAGGGCAAGTGCCAAAAACATTGCTGCTCAATGTAGTATTCTTGCATCCAAGTTACAAGAAGAAATGGAGTCTGCGGGTTCTGACGATGATCAACAATCCGCATCTTCCTCACCTGGTGCTAATGCTGCAAATGCTTCCCCTCCAACGCCTCAAGAAAATACAAACTAGTCGATATCTGTGAAACTACCAGACAGCCTTAGAAATGAACTGAAAATTCCTTTGGGGGATTTGATACCTGACAATCAAGTATCAAAGAAAGTCATTGAAGAGCGCATTTTAGATTCAAAATATGTTGTCACTGTGGGTGATAGAACAACTGAACGAATGATAGAATTTGGCTTAATTCCATCATTGCAAATTATTGATAATTTAGAAAAACGAGAAAAAAGAACTCCGCCAGACATAGGTGACACGACTATTGAATTATCTCTTGACAATCCTCCTGCTGAAATCACACCAAAAAGCATTGATCTTATAAAAAAAGCATTCACAATGAAACCTCCTGTTAGGATTACTGTTAGAGGTGAAGAAGATCTTTTAGTAATTCCTGTTTGTATTTTCTGTCCTGATGATACTGTAGTGTTGTATGGTCAGCCCCACGAAGGATTGGTGATTGTTAAAGTCACTGCAGAAATTAGAAATAAAACACAAACATTACTTGACTCAATGAAATAACTGGGGCATGATGAGACGGTGGCTGTATGATTTGTGATTATTCTACTAAAACCTCTGACCCTGTTATTTATTGAAGAAGAATCAAAATAAACACAAATTTGCATAAGAGTTGACATCTCATAATAAAGATGCCTTTTTTGATAAAGAAATATGAAATTAGATCCTGAATTAAGATTGCAAATATTTGAAAAAATTGGAATTTATTCTAGTAGATTTTCGATTCCTGAACCTAGAGTGTTGCTTACTACCAAGGAAGTCCTGGACATGCCACGTGAAATGACTGAAGGCAGAAGAACCTCTGCCTACAAGTATTATGGTGTTTCATATCTCCAGCATAATCTTGTATTTATCAATGTCAGAAAGATCCCAGATGAAAAAACTCTGGAAAATACTCTGGTTCATGAACTAATTCATATGCGATTTCCTTATCTTGCTCATGGGAAAAGATTCAACAAACTAGTAAGACAGGGTCTTCGCGGCAAAACATTTTTGCCATATCGAAAAAGATCCAAATCCTCTATGTTATGATCTTTTGAGTTGTTTTACCTTGTTTGATCCTCAATAACCAAAGTCATGTCAATCTCATCGACTTGAGCTTGTATTGCCTTTCTCAATGTTTTCTCATGTTTATCACAGAATTTGAAATAATCGTCAATTGTTTGAAAACAGCCACAAACCCATCTTGTCTTTTTGTCTCCTTCTACTGTGCATTTTGAATATCTGTGTTCTTCCATGAATTCATCCTTTTGTTTATCTAAAAAATATGTTTTTGTGAAAAAGGAAAAAAAATTGTTTAAGGACAGCCTTCCATTTTTTGGATAAAGTAGCCGTTTTCCTTAATTGCCTGTTCTACAGGCTCTGGTGCTCCCTGTGAATGGCAGAATTGACATTCGTTTGTTGTCATTACTGCATTTTCTTCACCGATTGATTTTAACCACTCTTTGCCGTATGTGATGGCTTTATCGTGATCTTTTTCACCCGTTATGACATCAAAGTGCATGGTGTGACCGTCTGCTGCTTTGACATAGGTGTCGTATACATGAATTTCCATAATTGTCCTCCTCAAAAGGGATATTTAATTCAAAGATCAATCATTATAATTACGAGACAAACTGAAAACGATCTTGTTTATACCCTGGTTGAATCTTTCCTTCTATTGGAATTTGATTTCCACAAAAAACACAACAATTTTTTTCATCCATATTCCATTCTCGTATGTTGAATCCATGACGATTGACAACAATTTTGTTACACTCAGAGCAATACGTATGTTCAAACTTGTGTCCTGGAACATTTCCCAAGTATACATATTTCAAACCTTCTTCTCTTGCCACCTGATAATGCTTCTCTAGGGTTTCTATTGGAGTGTCGGGATATTCCATCATTTTGTAATCTGGATGAAATCTCAAAAAATGAATTGGCATCTCAGGACCAAATTCATCATAAATGAATTTTGAAAGTTTTCTTGCATGCTCCAAATCATCTCCTACTTTTGGTACAATTAAATCTGTAATTTCAACATGTATCTTTGTCTTGTCTCTAATTTCCAATAGTGTGTCAAAAATTGGCTGTGGGTCTGGGACTCCAATAAATTTTCTAGTAAATTCTTTTTCTGCACTTCCCTTAAAATCAACGGTAATTCCATCAAGAAATTCTTTCATTACTGCTACTGACTCTGGAGTATCGTATCCGTTTGACACAAAAACATTGAAGAGTCCTTTTTCTCTTGCCTTAATTCCGCAATCTCGTGCATATTCGATGAATATGGAAGGCTCATTGTATGTGTACGCAATTCCATGAGCTCCGTATTTTATTGCCGTGTTGACAACATCATCTGGAGTCATGTCTACACCTTCTATTTTACGTCTTTGACTTATATCTGAATTTTGACAGTATTTGCAAAGCCAATTACATCCAGTTGTAGCAATAGAGTAGACTTTGCTGCCAGGCTGATAATGTATCAGTGGTTTTTTCTCAATAGGGTCGATGTGTCCTGAAATAACTTTTCCATATGCATAAAGTTGTAGTTTCCCATTTTCATTTCCGCGAATACCGCATAATCCAATTTGATCTTTTCCAATTTCACAATATCTTGCACAGGCAGTGCATTTTACCTTGTCATTTGGTAGTTTTTCGTATAGTTCTGCCTCCTTTCCAAGTAATGGTCTCAATGTTTTTTATTGTGTTTTTGTATATTTAACAAATATGAAAAATTCCTTACATATTTCTGATGAAGATGGAATCCAATTAGTAAAAATTGCAAGAAAAGCCGTATCGGAGTATCTGAAAAACAATAAAAAAATCCAAGATTTGGAATTTAATTCAAAATTTAACTATGATTCTGGAGTGTTTGTAACAATTAACAAATCTGATTCGTTGAGAGGATGTATCGGATTTCCTCTCCCAAGCAAAAAACTCTGTGAAGGCTTAGTTGATGCGGCAATCTCTGCTGCAACCCAAGATCCAAGGTTTAGTTCTGTGAGGATTGATGAGCTAAACCAAATTGTTTTTGAGGTGACCGTGCTGACTCCTCCTGTCAAGATATCTGTAGAAAATCCCATGGAGTATTTGTCTATGATAAAAATTGGGCGAGATGGACTTATTGTGGAAAATGAATATTCTTCAGGTTTACTTTTGCCCCAAGTCCCAGTTGAATATGGTTGGAGCATATCTGAATTTCTTTGTCATACATGTGAAAAGGCTGGATTAGACATGTATGCTTGGAAAGATAAGAACACAATCATTTCTAGATTTGAGGGGATTATTTTCAAAGAAGAAACCCCGAATGGTAATGTAATGCGAAAATCTTGTGATGATTTTTTATAAAATAACTTTTCATAATTATTTGTGATAAGAAAACCTGTTGTTGCCGGACAATTTTACCCTGAAAAACAAGAAGAATTACAAATCATGATTGACTTCTGCTTTAATCACAAATTTGGCCCTAGTACATATTCGATAAATCCTGATGAGAAAATTTTTGGAATTATTTGCCCTCATGCAGGATACGTGTATTCTGGTCCTGTTGCATCTTACTCTTACAAATCAATATCCTCTCAGATTCCTGAAATTGCAATAATTATAGGCCCTAACCATTTTGGTATTGGAACTGATGCAGCTACAATGATTGATGCTGAATGGGAAACTCCCTTGGGAACTGTATCTGTTGATTCTGAATCTGCACTTGATGTCGTAAAAAATTCTGAAATTATTAAAGTCGATAACTATTCTCATTCCCAAGATCATAGTTTAGAAGTGCAAATTCCCTTTCTTCAGTCCATTTTTGATAAAAAATTCCAAATCTTGCCTATAATTTTGAGAGCACAGGATATGATGACAGCTAAAGATGTTGGTAACAGCGTATCTGAAATTGCTAAAAAAAAGAAATCCATAGTTATTGGCTCATCTGATTTTACTCATTACGCAGAAAATTCATTTGCTTATCTTCAGGATCATGCTTTGATTGAACCCATTTTGGAGATGAATGTTGAAAAGTTTTATGATGTGTTAAGACAAAAACAAGTAACGGCTTGCGGGTTTGGGGCTATTGCATCTACTATGATTGCATGTAAGAATCTTGGAGCAACAAAAGGTGAGCTTCTCAAATATGCTACAAGTGGTGATATTTCAGGAGATAGGGATTCTGTAGTGGGTTATGGTGCAATAAAATTTGTCTAAAGTATCATCGATAAAGATAGTTTTTTGTAATAATCAAATTTCAATTCTTTCTATGTATGAGCATATTTTACGCTAATTTTACTGAGGAATTGTTCACATAGGTTTTAAACAAATTTTGTAACTGGTTTTCATGATTAAAATAGAATACAATCCTCCAGAATTTGTTGCATTAAAGTGTGGATGCTTGGTTGATGAACAAACCGGCGAACTACACAATGAGTGCATGCCACATTTAGAAGCGAGTTTTATGCAATAATTCTCATTCGTATTTTCATTGATTTTTTTCACAAAAGTTTTCTATATCTTTTACATAGAGAGTTCATGAAATACAAAGTTCAACTTACCATGCAAAACGATTCTCAAGTATTTTTAGAGCTAGATGATGAAAATTCACCAAAAACTGTCCATGAATTCGTTGAACGATTGCCCTTTAAAGTAACTCTTAATGTCTGGGGTGATGAAATCTATACTTCTGAATCTCCTATTAGTCAACCTGAAGAAAACGCATTACCTGTTGTTGATCTATATGATGTTGCATATTGGCCCTCCGGAAAGGCAATATGTCTTTTTTATGGACACACGCCAATTGGAGATGGAGATGCAATTACTCCTGCCTCTCCTGTTAACGTGTTGGGAAAGATTCTGAACCCTGATAAAACAATTCTGACTGATGCAGATGGGAGCACTGCTTCTTTCAGCTTGGTTACTTGATGTTGTTTATCTATTTTCTAATCTTGCAATGATTCTTCTAAAATTTGAATTTCAATTGGTTCGGAATCAAGATGATACGCTCTGAATTGATCCTTGAGATTTGAGTAAATTATCCAAACTACTGGGTTGATTTTCATAAATTTCTTATCTGTGTTTGACGGATATGCCTCTGAATTTGGATGAGAATGAAAAATTCCTATTATATCTAGGTTTTTTTCCTCTGCAACTTTGTATGCGTTAATTAATTCTGTGTTTGAAATTGTAAAGTTAGTTGGAGATTCTTCAATGTTCTCAGTTAGATATACCTCTAGAACTTTGCTGTCTTTACCAAATAATATTGCACATGACTCGTTTGGTTTTTTGCTTTTAGCATGTTCTTTTAGGATTTGATTATGTTTTTTTGATAAAATTATTTTATGCAAAATTATTCTACGTTAACTGTTCCTACCATAAATGGATGGAAGATACAGTAATAATCATAGCTTCCAGCTTCTGTAAAGGTAAATGTGAATTTGTCTCCTGCAGCCATTGTTTCTGAATCAAATAAACCATCAGGACCTGATTCTGGATTTCCTGATGTAACAGTATGTACTGTGGTGTCTATGTTATCCCACTCTACTGTAGTTCCTACTGAAATGTCATGTATTTCTGGGTCATAATATAATTGACCTTCTGATGGAATTCCTGCTCCGTCTGGAATTGTAACTTTGGTTGGCTCTTTTGGTTCTTCAATAATTAAAGTCGATACCATCCATGGATGAACAATACAAAAGTATTCGTATTCTCCAATTTCTAATTCATTTGTATCTAAAGTAAATACTGCTCCTGCATCCATCAAACCTGAATCAAATGTTTCTCCAAAGTCTTCAGAACTAGTTACTGTATGTGCAACAGAATCTACATTTGTCCACTCTAATGTATGTCCTTGCTGTACCATCGCTACATCTGGCTCATAATCGGGATTTCCTTCTTGCGCTGAACCTTCCAGAATTACTATTGCAAATATCGGACCTGTTGGCGCTATCTCTTCTACTGGCTCTTCAATTTCGGCTTGTTGTGGTATTATGTATTGATCTGGGCTAACAAATCCAAATGCAACCCACATGATGATTCCTGTGGCAGCTGCCATTCCTGCAATTGACCCTACTGGCTTTAGATAAGCAGAATGCTTCATGGCCAAATATGCTATGAGAATTGCTGGGAAAGCAATTGCCATCAATAATCCTGCTAATGTAATGGTGTAGTTTGATGTATTCATGGTAAATGCAAACATTCCAAATCCTAATGATATTGACAAAATTACCAGAGTCGTAGCTTTGGCCCTGTTACTGGTTGAAATTCCCCCATCAAGTATGCCTGCTGCCAGGAAAATCAATCCTACAAACATTGTTAATCCTGTTAATGCATGCATGCCGTCGATGAATGTATGTGCTAATCCTGCATAGGATAATGTAAGTCCAGCCAAACCTATGGCTGTTAGTCCCATTCCCGGCATCATGAGGTCCCAGTTACTCATTCAACGTAGCTGGTAGGACTGAGATACTTATTCCTTTTGAAATGCCTAGATCTGCCAGACGAAGAAATTAAATGGCTTTGGGAGATGGTAGAGTGAGATTGGGATTAAACGAAATTATGGAAATATCCAAACCTCGGATAGTTGTACTCTTAGTTATAACGGCAGTTACGTCTATGTATGGAGCTAGTAAACTTGTTCCTGGCACTCCTGAGCTTGAATATTGGTCATACCTGCATATTATTATCGCCGGCGCACTTGCTTCTGCAGGTTCTAGTGCCTTGAATCATTACTATGATCGTGACATTGATCCTAAAATGACTAGGACTAGCAATAGGCCAATACCATCTGGAAGAATGGCAGCATCTCATGTGTTGATATACGGACTTGCTGTAAGTTGTATTTCTGTAATTTATGGATTCTTTGCCCTAAATGCTGTATCTGCTTTCTTTATTGCTGTTGGAATTTTTTCATATGTGATAATCTATACAGTATGGTTGAAACGTCTTAATACATCTAATATTGTAATTGGTGGTATTGCAGGCAGTGCTGCAGCATGGGCAGGATGGGCCGCAGCTACTGGAAGTATGGACCTATTGGGATTTTTGGTTGGCTTTTTGGTATTTGTATGGACCCCATCTCACTTTTGGTGTCTGGCTATGAAGATAAAAGACGAATATGCTCAAGCCAAAGTTCCGATGCTCCCTGTTGTAATTGGTATGCAAAAAACATCAAAGTATATTTTGGGAAACACGATAATATTGCTTCCTTACTCTTTGATTCTTTCATTTATTCCTGATGGGATGGGATTAGTCTATACTGTAATTGCTGCTGTTTCTGGAGGCCTGATGCTTGTATATCACTATAAACTAACCAAAACTCCAACATCTGAATTTGCATGGAAAGCATACAAAGTAACTGCTCCTTATCTTACAATAATTTTTGTTGCAGTTGCACTGGATGCAGCATTTCATATACCTTTATTCTAGTTAGAATTACTATTTTTCAAAGCCTGGAAAACTTGCTTCGTAATCTTTTTCAATTGCTTTTTTATTTTGTTCTTCTACTTCGTCTATCTCTTTTTCTTGCACAAAAGATTCGATTCTACGCTCATCTTTTGTAATCCATGAGACTTTGATTAATCCTAAAATTTCTAAATCCAAAAGAAGCTTGTTGAATTTATCTTCTGGAATTGATTCGTCTTCTTTTGTAAGTATCTTATACAGTTCAACATCCGTTAATGAACCTGCTTCCTTGATTTTGTCAAATACTCTATTTCGTAATGGGATTGTCATTTTTATCCGTAGAATGCCTTGTCTTCTGTTTTGGGAACTACGTTAGATATACTTTCTCTAACATTGTTGTACCATTGATCTATCTCTTTGGTGATGGATGGTTTGATTAGTTTGAGGCTATTTGCAAAGTCTTTGTTAGAAATTTTTGATGAGTTTCCTCTCATTGCGTGAACAGCTGCTTCTCTACATAATGCGGCTAAATCTGCACCTGTGAAATTCTGTGTTGCAACAGCTATCTCTTGTAGTTTAACATCGTTTGCAAGAGGCATCTTTTTGGTCAATATTTTGATAATCTCTAATCTTCCTTTTTCATCTGGTGGTGATACGTAAAGAACTAAATCTAATCTTCCTGTTCTCAATAATGAATTATCTAATATGTCTGGTCTGTTGGTAATTCCTATTACTACTACTCTTGATGAAATACCCTCTTCAATCTCTGTTAATATCTGACTCAATACTGTTTCACTTGCTCCTCCTTCTCCAGATTTGTATTTTGCAAGTGAGTCTAATTCATCAAATATTACAATACATGGGGATGATGCTTTTGCTTTTCTGAAAATCTCTCTGACTGCTTTTTCAGATTCACCTATCCATTTAGATAGTATTTCCGGACCTCTAACCAAAATCATGTTTGCTCCTGTTTCTGTTGCAAGGGCACGTGCAACCATCGTCTTGCCACATCCAGGCGGACCATAAATCAGAGCTCCTTTTGGTGGTTTTATTCCCATTTTTGTAAATTTACTTGGTTCCTTCATTGCTGTAACAAGATTGTCTGAAAGTGTTTTCTTGATTTCATCTAACCCTCCAACGTCTTGCCACCAAACTTTTGGTCGCTCCACGTAAAATTCTCGCATTGCAGTAGGTATTACTTCATGCATTGCATCATAGAAATCAATTAATTTTATCTGCATTGATTGTAAGACTTCAGATGGAATTTTTTCTGTCTCTAGATCTATTTCTGGTAAGTATCTTCTGATTGATTTCATTGCAGCTTCTCTGCATAATGATTTGATGTCTGCACCCGTGTACCCGTGAAGTTCTGAAGCTAAGTCTTTTAGATCAATATCTTCACTTAAGGGCATTCCCCTGGTATGAATTAAAAGAATCTCTAATCTTCCATCCTCATTTGGTACTGATATCTCAAACTCTCTGTCAAACCTTCCTGGTCTTCTGAGTGCTGGATCTACACTATCTGGTCTGTTTGTCGCACCCAGTACTATTACATTTCCTCTATCGTTTAATCCGTCCATAAGAGCTAGAAGTTGTGCCACAACTCTTTTTTCTACATCTCCATAAGCTTCCTCTCTCTTTGGAGCAATGGCATCAATTTCATCGATAAAAATCATGCTTGGTGAATTGTCTTTTGCTTCTTTGAAAATGTCTCTTATTTTTGCCTCTGTTTCTCCATAGTATTTGTTCATGATTTCAGGACCATTGATTGGGTACATGTTAGCTTCAGATTCGCTTGCAAGTACCTTGGCCAATAGTGTCTTGCCACATCCAGGAGGTCCATAAAGTAAGATTCCGCTGTGGGGTTCAATCCCAAGTCTTGAAAATAGTTCTGGATGTCTTAATGGCAATTCTACGATCTCACGCATAGATTTGACTTCATTCATGAGGCCTCCTACCTCTTCATATGTTACTCTGACTTTCCTATCTACAGCAGTCTCTGTAGAGATGTTTAGTGTTGTTGACCTGTCTATCTTGACTACTCCCTTTGGAGATGTTTTTGTAATTTTAAAATCCATGGAATTTCCCAATATCATTACAGATATTTCATCACCGTGAGTGATTGGCATTCCTTTGAGTCTGTTTTTTACAAAATCTGTAAATTCTTTATCTACTGTTACTGAATCATTTACTGGAGTTAATGATACTGTTTTAGCAATCTTTGAAACTGCTTTTCTTATCTTTACAAAGTCATTTAATGAAGCTCCAACGTTTTTTCGTGTTTGACCATCAACCCTAATTATGTGTGGAAATTTCTCATCTTCGTCAATAGGCCAAACAACTGCACAACTAGATCTTGAACCCATAACTTCTACAATATCTCCCGGTGTGACCTTTAGAAAGTCCATTGCCTCAGGACCTATTCTTGCACGTTTTTTACCCACATCTCTTTGTTTTGCTTCACCAATTTGCATTTGCAAAGGTTCTTCTTTGCGTACCAGAAAAATCACCTATTTCATGTCAACTGACATTCTACTCATATTGAGTACTTCAAATTCACTTACGCCCTGAGTTGATCTTACTGATTCCTCAAGTGAATCCATTTGTCCTTCTTTATCATCTAGAATGAATTCAGCTTTTAGAAATTCTAATCCAAATGCTAAAGGCTCTTTGACATGTCTTTTCATGGTGATTCCTTCTTTTAATGAAGATTTGACTGATTCTGCTAACTGATCTAAATCTACTTCAGTTCCTTCTGGAAGGATTTTTGTAATTAATAATAATTGAGCCATTTCTAAGGTCCCTGAAAATTACATGAAGAACATGTGTATGTTCTTGCTGCTTCCCTGCAACTTTGACATCTCCAAATTAAATCTGCACCACAATTTGGGCAATTGAATTTTACACATTTATCATTAGGCATAATATGTCTCTGGCAACAACTGCATGTAGGCAATGAAATAGTAGATGACATACCAAAATTCTCGGTAAACATCATTTATACTTTCCTTGATACTTCTTAAGCCTACTTTAACTCAGAAGTTTTTTTATTTCTCCTGTAAGCAATATCTGGGCGGTTTTAAGCGATCCTTTTATTCCTAATATCTTTAGAATCGAACTTGTATGAAAATCAAAATCTTCTTTTTCTGATATTTCTTCAATAATTTCAGGTTTAATTGACTCAAATATCTTGTTGATTGTTTTGTTGTCTATTCTTTCAAGCATTTTTCTTGCAATCTTTTGTGTCTCAAACTCATTTCCAAATTTGCCTGTCCAGTTTTTCTGATATTCTTCAAGTTTCTGTTTGTCTCCTGTTCTTAAAAATTCTGATATTGCTTTTCCTGCAAACACTCCTCCCAACCCACTTGTAAAAATACCACCAGCTGTGGTGGGCTTTGCCTGTCCTGCTGCATCTCCTACAACCACTGTCTTTCCATAGACAAAATTCTCAATAGGTCCTTTTATCCAAATTGGGGCATAAATTTTCCTGATAATTGAACAATTACCCTTTTCTTTGATCAATTTTTCTAGTGTTTCAGAAACATTAATTCCTTTTCCGGCAACTCCTATCTTGCCTTTTCCTTCATCTGAAGGTATTATCCATGCAAAAAATCCAGGATATTTTTCCTGATCAAACATCACTTCAACTTTGCCTTTTTTTATCCATTCTGCATAAACTTCGTATTGTCCTGATGATATTATTCCTGTCCTGTCTTTTTGTATCAAAGATGAAATTCCTCTTGCATCCACAAAAATTTTACAGTCTATCTTCTCTTCATTTGTTCTAATTCCAGTTTCTGTAATCTCTTGAAAACTTGTACGTACCTTAATTTTTGCTCCTCTTTTTTGAGCTTGAAATGCAATTTGTTTATCTAATTCTCTCCTGCTGATTTCAACAATTTTTTGTTGCTTTGTTTTTATCGAAAAGCTATTTCCGTTTGGAGCACTTATCTTTGCAGATTCTATTGTATGGTTGAATGTTTTGTTAAATGGTATGACTCCTATCTCTTCTAATCCTGCTAAGCTAACCAGTCCTCCACAATGTTCTGGAGTTCCTATTTCGTGATCTTCTTCAATTACAAGCACTGAAAAACCTCTTGACGCAATCTCTCTTGCACATAGCAATCCTGCAATACTTCCGCCTGCAACTACTACATCTGAATACACAAAGTTTACTTCATTTTCAATTATTTAATTCATAGATTTTCCATTCGTAATTATGAAGTATTGAAAAATCATTAATCTTTCTATGAATAATCTCCTGATTCGAAGAATTTTTTGAATATGTGTATTTTTCGTTATCTCTTGTTTGGTAACAATTTTAAAAAATATCTTTATGTTTGGTAAATTCAAAAGTTTTTCATAAGGACTGATTTTCATCTAATTATGGGAAAAATTAAGCAAGTGATTGTGGTGAGAACTGACCTTCAAATGGGAAAAGGAAAGATTGGAGCTCAAGTAGGGCATGCTTGTGTTCTTGGAGCAGAACATGTAAGAAAATCTCATGCTGAATGGTATCAGGAATGGTGGTCTGTAGGACAGGAAAAAGTTGTTTTGAAAGTATCTGGAATTAAAGATTTACAAGACGTAAAAAAACATGCAATTGATCTAAATCTTCCTTGGTCTGAAGTTACAGATGCAGGACATACCCAGATTGCTCCTGGTACTACAACTTGCATCTCTATTGGCCCTGCCCCTGAGAATCTTATTGACAAAATTACAGGTGATTTGAAACTACTTTGATGATTTTTTTTGGAGAATAAGATATAACAAGGCATCATACTTTTTCTAACGTGAAGAAAAAAGGCCTGGCAGTTGCTGTTTTTTTTGGATTTATCTTACTAACATCTACCGTTATGATTGCAATACCTGGTTTGTCTCCTGAGGCAGAAGATGATCCTGACTTGACTATGACTGGCACTCCTGCTGATAATTTCCCTGATTCGGAGCGTGCACAATTTTGTGGTTCTGCAATAGCAAAATCTACCACTTTTGTACAAGAATATTCAATTCCAACTCCTTGCACAAATCCTCTATCTATTACTACTGATTATGATGGCAATGTTTGGTTCACTCAAACCAATACCGGAAAAATAGCAAAGTTTGATCCCGTCTCTGAAAGTTTTACAGAATATGAGAATCCTCTTTGGCCACAAGGAGGTCGTTCAATGATGTGGGGTATTGATTATGCTCCAGATGATTCCCTTTGGTTCACTGATGAAACCTTTGATTCTGTTTGGAAGTTCTCTATAATTGATGAAGAATATGATCGTTTGGCATATCCATCTGAAACTGATTCTTTGCCTCAAAAATTACTGGTGGATGGCTCTCAGATTATTATTAATGACTTTACTGGTAACAAATTGACTTTCTTGGATCCTAACCAAGCAGGCGAAGATGTGAATTATCTTAGCATTCCTTCCCCTATTGATGATTCTGTTACTGCTGATTTTGCAATTGATTCAGAAAATAACGTCTGGTTTACAAATTGGTTATTTCAACAAGGTGGCGTTTTAGTTAAGTTTGATCAAAATGGATACTTTGATTCTGTAACAAGATCTGGTGAAGAATATCTTCCTCTTCTAGACTTTGTGGAAATTTTTGAGCTTCCACGAGAATTACTTACTCCTAATGGTGCAGTAGTATCTGATGATGGTTTGATTTGGTTGGCAGATACGACTTCTTCTTCATTTTTTAGTTTTGATCCAATTCGTGGCGAATTCACTCAGTATGTTACTGCTGATCCTTTACAAAGTACATATGGCAATCAAACAGGAATTGTCAAATCTCCAATATCCAGACCATATTGGATGGAAAGTGACGACCAAGGAAGGATTGTTTTTAACGCTCAAACCGCAAATAACATATCTGTAATGAACCCTGTATCTCAATCTCTAGTTGAGTATCATGTGCCTTCAAAGAATCCTTATTGGGCAGACTGTGATCCTGGAACTGGATTGATGCTAGCTGATTGTGGCGTTGCTCAAGTATTTGATTTCACAGTTGACAATCAAAAAATTTGGTTCACCGAATGGGTCGAGAATAATATAGGTGTGGTTGATACCTCTATCCCACTACCGTATGAGATTCAACTGGAAGCAAATGATCTGAATATTACTCCCGGAGATTCACAGCACTTTAACTTTATTGTGTCTTCTAAATTCCAACAGGAATCCTTAGGTGCATCTCTGATTTTGTCTCCTGCTAATGACTCTTTAATGGTAAATCTTGAACATGGAACTCACAGTAGTTTTCAACTAGAACCTGATTCTTCGTATCCAGTTCACACAACTATTAGTGTCTCTGAAGATGCAGTGCCTGGACAATACAAGGTTTTGCTTGGAGCTCAATCTTCTGATGTTGCAATCAGTAAATTTGTCACAGTGACAGTAGAGTGATACCTGAAATTGATTCTCAAATAGGCATCTTAGTTTATAGTACAAACTTTACAGGTACTGGTGGGAAAATCCGACAAAAACCCGAAGATTTTGAAGTATCCGAAGTTATTTCAGATAATGCATTAAAATCTATCAAAAACGATGTTGGTGAAAGTGGATATGCTGTATACAAATTAAGAAAGAAAAAAATCGACACAAATCATGCGATTGCAGATATTTACAGAAAGAAAGGAATTCGATTAAAATCTCTTGGATTAAAAGATGCCTCTGCAATCACTGAACAGTTTGTTTGTTCTCAAGGTAAGACCAAAGGAATAGATGACTATGACACTGAAAAATATTCTATAAAAAAAATTGGATTTGTAAAAAAACCTCTTTCTAAAAAAGATATGATTTCCAATCACTTTAAAATTAAAATTTCAAATCCTTCTAAACCTGTTTCAGAATTTTGTGATTTTAACAAAATTTTAAATTTCTATGGATATCAAAGATTTGGTTCCAAACGACCTGTTACTCATCTTGTGGGCAAGGCAATTGTTCAACGCGATTTTAAAAAAGCAGTTGATTTGATTCTTAGTTTTACTTCTTCGTATGATTATAAAGAGAACATAGAGATTAGAGAAAAACTATCAGATCCTGCAAATTATAAGAAATATCTAGAGTATGTTCCTCCTCAAATGGATATTGAAAGAATTGTTCTTAAGGAAATGATTGATCATTCTGATGCCCTTGGTGCAATTAGATCAGTGCCATTGACCATTAGAAGATTTTATGTTCAGGCATATCAGTCATTTTTATTTAATCATTCTTTGAGTTCTGCTTTTCAGGAAGGTGAAGACTTGTTTTCTGCAGAGTCAAATGATGTCTGCTTTGATAAAAAAGGTATTATTGGAAAATATCTGAAAGGATTAGATCAAAACCTTGCAATTCCATTTATTGGATATTCATACTACAAAAAAACTAGATTTGATTATCACATCTCAAAGATATTAAAAAACGAAGAGATAACTCCTAAAGATTTTTTCATAAAAGAAATGCAAGAAGTAAGCAATGAAGGTGGTTTTAGACAAGCTTCTATCTGCTGCACGGATTATTCTTCATCTGATGAGAATTTAGTTGAGTTTTCTTTGTCACGTGGCTCATTTGCAACCATCTTGCTGAGAGAAATCATAAAGCCTCAAGATCCAATTGCAGATGGTTTTTAGAAAATTTTGTCCCCTTCCTATTTTTCCTTGTAATGGTGATTCTTAGCGTTCTTGATTAATTTGAGTTGCTTATGTTTCTATTTTCTTTTTTTCAATAAGGGAATACATAATCCTACTATTGTGATGATTGTGCCTGTTATTGCTATTCGGAATCCGTAATTAATCCAATCTGGATTTGAATACATAAATGATGATTCAGGCCCAATCACTGCTTGACCTTGGAAGTGGAAGATAACTCCAAAAAATATTGTAATTGTTCCTATCATTGGTATTATTTTTGTCCGTTTCACACATTTTCTTTCTTGGTTGTTATTAAAGGGTAAACAGAATTGATAATTTGACCAAATGATTTTTCGATTTTGTCTTTAATTATTCTCCTGTCATCTGTTAAGGTGTATAATTGGAACGCAGACCCATATGAATCCCATAATTCAAATCATCTAGGCCTTATCTTGTTTATATCGTCAGCCTCCCTGGCAATTCTTTTCTTTCTAATTTTTCATCCTCAAATCGAGTCTATCACAAAAGAATCTCCCATTTTGATAAACATCATGTTTATTCCTGCCATGGCAATTGGATTTCTATATGGAATTCGAATCACAGAAAGAGCCGTAAGTCCATCTGAAATTAGAAGTCCCCTGAGAAGATCGATTACTAAGATATTCTTATTCTTTTTTGTGATTGGTGGGATGTTCAGTGCTGTAAATTTTGCAATAAATGGCGGAAGCATACTTCCTGAAACTTCAATTCTAGATGATGGTCTTCTACCTTGGGTAACAGAATTTGTATCTGCAAATGGCGGAGCTACATTTCTAATAATAACAAGCATTACTCTGATGGCAGCTGCCACAAAACGAATCGTCGGAATGAATTCTGGCTTCCTAAATAGAATGGTAACTTTTGTTGGAACCTTTGTTTTCTTTACTATGCTTGTTTTGAGCTTTACAAAATCCGATCCAACCTCTTCGGGGGTATTTTTGTACACTTTTTATCAGGCAGGCATCGTAGGTGGTGCCTTTTATGCAATGAATCGATTGACCAAAAATCAAAACATGTTTGAAGATTTCTCTAATGGTTTTTGAGTTTCTATTTATCTAAATCAACATAAATTCCGGATATGTCGTTATTTATCCTGTCCCAGTACTTTTCACAACCATCAGTTTTAAAGTCATTTTGCTTGCATTCATTAAAATGCAATGTATTTTCTCTTTGCATGTTGTCTGCAAATAATACATCACCTCCAATTGCAAGTGCCAATAGGCCTATTACTGCTAGGCTTGCTGAAACCACAATCATGGAATATCCTACTTTTGCGTGATTTCTGGGCTCTTTCATTTACGGAAAATCCAAAACTCTCGAATTTAATCTTTTCAAGTTGGAGCTTATTCGATCCAATTTGTGTCACTATGGGGATTATTTGAGTAAAAAAGAAAAAGCAGTATTCAAAAATACATTTGTTGAGTATACAAATCCTTCAGTATGAGTTTCTAGGGCCAATTCCTCTCAATGAGTGGGGACCTCCAATGGAAAAACTGGTTTATCTTATCATGTCTAGAGAAAAAGATCGATTCAACATTGTTTATGTTGGTGACTGTGAGAAAACTGAAGATAAATCGTATTTTTTACAGCATACTCATTTTAAATGCTGGACTGATCAATCAGGCTCTGATCAATCTCTTTATCTTGCAATCTTACCTTTGTTTGATTCCAGTAAAGATCGTAGAAAAAGTATACTTGATAGAATTATCACTCGATACAAACCTGCTTGTAATTCTGCAGATATAAAGGAGGAAAAACCTGCTTATGTTGTACGCAAAACTGAAGAGCCTGAAGATTCTCAAAAGGTTACATGTGCATGTTGTGGTTCGGAAATGAATCCTGAAAGGATTTTAGAGAAATCCACCATATATCGTTGTAATAGTTGTGGAATAAGTGATACTAGAATTAACTCTTAACTTTATTTTGAACATCAAATAATTGCAGAGTCAACAAGTCTATTGCTTTTTTAAGATGCTGAAATTCATTTATTGAATGCATTTGGCCTTCTACTAATGCCCTCATGATTTTGATAGAGTTTTTCTGATAGTCATCTGATGCTACTATTTCCATTGCATTGATCTTTGATAGAAGATTGTCTAACTCTTTTATCATTTCATCAGAGGGCTTGTGTTTATCCATGTTTTTTTCAATTGAGTTTGGTATATGAATTGTTATAATAAATCCTCATCAATTTTGTGTATGGGATCCAAATATTGCTGGCAGGTACACATGGGAATCTGACATTTCCCTACCTTTATTATTGAATTACTTGATTCATTTTGCGAATGGACCTCATGTGTATGATGACATCTTTTACAATTCATTATTTTATCTAATCTCTCTTTGGTAAAATAAAATCTAAGGAATCAAAACTCCTCTTGCTTCAATCTGTGAATTTTTTAATTTTTTTAACACTTCGTTGGCTTTCTCTAATGGGAATGTTTCAGATATTACTTCGATTTTTTCTTTTTCACATGTTTTGATAACTTGCTCCATATCTTTTGTTGAACCAATTAGAGTTCCTCTTATTGTCTTTTCTTCAAATGCTACAAATGACGGTCTCTCCCCAATTGTAGCTATTACAATCAGACCTCCTTTCTTCACTGCCTTTATTGCAGTATCTGTTACAATGTCTGCTGGAGCAAAAACAATTGCAGCATCCAGCATTCCATGTTTTTCCTTTAATGCTTCTAGAAAACTCTGCTGGTCCTCAGAAAAGTGAATTGCATCTATTGCTCCTAACCTTTTTGCAACATCTAGATGGCTTTGACTTCTTGAAAATGCAATTACCTCGCAATTTTCTACTTTGGCAAACTGAACTGCCATATGTCCCACTCCTCCAATACCAAATATGCCTATTTTTTTATGAGTTTTAGGCTCTGCTGCCTTTACTGCTTTGAACGCTGTGATGCCTGCGCAAAATAAGGGTGCAGCATATTCTGGTTTCATTTCGTTTGGTACTTTTGTTGCAAAATCTTCTGCAACCGTTATGAACTCTGTGTATCCTCCTTTGAATGATTCACCTGTAATTGTTGATGATTCGCATAAGTTTTCTTTTCCTTCTTTGCAATACTGGCATTCTCTGCAAGCCTCTAAAAGCGGAGTAATTCCTGCCCTGTCTCCTATTTTGAATTTTGTAACTTTATCTCCTATCTGAACAACCTTGCCGACCACTTCGTGACCTGGAACTGTTGGAAGTGTTGGTGGTATTCCGAGGTCTTGCCAATCTCCCTCAATTCCATGTAATTGAGAATGGCACACTCCGCAAGCTTCAATTTTTAGTAAAATTTCATTTGGTCTTGTAATTTCATGTCTGTCTATCATTGTTAATGCTAACGGGTTTGTTTCAATTGCAGCGCATTTTGATAGCACCATTGCACGCATTTTCTCCATATTGTTTCTGAAAATACACGAAATTTTAAGATTCGCTCATTAGAAAAATAAAGGACTTGGATCATCAATTTATGTGGACAAAATTAGTGTCGAAGACAAGGAAAGAGTAAGACTATTACAGCTTGTGTCACGCTCCAAGCATGAATTCAAAAAGCTTTCAATTGAGCAATTGAGACGTTTACAACAGTTGGTTGAAAAAAAAGACTACAGTCATGATAAAAAAGCACATAAATCAAAAATGAAACTACTTGCAAAAATTAATGTGAGAATTTACGAGTTAGAAGAAGGAAAAGGTATTTGGGATTGAATTCATCTAATATTTAGGATCAAGAACAATGCAGTGATGTTTGAACCTAATTTCTACCATAATTTATTGTTCTTTGTTGTCTGAGACTAAATCTCATTCTAAATGATGATAATTCTAATATTTTTTATTCTTAATTCTATATTTCATAAAATCTCTTCTACACTTTAATTCCTAAAATTAGAAAAACTACTAGTCTATTTTTGAGATTTAATGAAATCTACTATGGAGAGAATTTTTCCCATTTCTGCAATATGGCCATAACTCTTGGTTTTCGTTTTAGTTAATGGATCATTATTTACGGTAACAAACAAGATATCCCCATTTCCCAATGGGACTGTTATTCTTTTGATTTTCTCATATGATGAGATACTATAAAGGCCAGATCCTACATGTTCTTTAACTCTGAAATTTTCATTCCACGCATTTATGGATCTCATAATAGTCTGTTTTGTCTCTTCAAATGGCACAATATTTCTAATGCCTTCTCGTTGACTGTGCCAGAGTATCTCTCCTTGACTATTGGACACCGCAGCAAATCTTATGGAATTATTAAAATCCATTAACATGTTGAGAAGCTTTTCATATTTTTCCATATGTTAAATTCTCTTTTTCAGTTAA
This sequence comes from Candidatus Nitrosopumilus sp., assembly GCF_965223225.1. GTDB lineage: Archaea > Thermoproteota > Nitrososphaeria > Nitrososphaerales > Nitrosopumilaceae > Nitrosopumilus. The sequence continues at coordinate 1,201,220 of NZ_CBDCVU010000004.1, read as the reverse complement.
TAAGTATTATAATTTCACTATCTAGTGATAATGTTTTTTGAAAAATTTTATGAGGAATACGTAGATGATTATACTCTTTTTCAAACAAAAAACATTTGGAATTTTTTATCTTAATTTAGAAGTGAAGTTTCATTCAAATGTATTTACAAAATCTACTATGGACATTATCTTTCCCATCTCTACTAATTTTCCATAACTTTTAGTTTTACTCTTTTTTAAAGGTTCATTATCTACACTGATAAACAAAAGATGGAATGCATCTATAGGTATGCTTATTCTTTTTAATTTTTCAAAAGATGTTATGTGATACATCGCTCTTCCCAAATTATTTCTGTCCTCTAATTTACAACGATCAACCCAATCTATTGCTTCACGTTTTAGTGTTTTTTTAGTTTCAGATAGCGGGATCTTCATTTTTGCACTGTCTCTTTTACTGTGCCACAATATTTCTCCTGAGGTATTGCTAATTGCAGCAAATCTTATGGCGTTATCAAAATCCATTAACATGTTGAGGAGTTTTTCATATCGACCCAATAGTTAGATTAGTATCTCAGAGAATAAAAACAGTTTGGTAGATCAAAAATAAAAATTTCAAGGGATTTACTTAAATCCTATATTGAAAATAATATATCATGAGCAGTCCATATGCTGGTTTTGTTGGAAGAATTTGGGATGAATTTCCACAACTTGCAGAATGGCACAGCTTCGATGATTCAAATCTTCCAATGTGGAAACTAGAACAGTTTGTAGAATCTGGATATCACAATTTTCTAGCAAATAGAAAACCCCTATACCATCTCAGTAAACTAATTGAAAATTATGCTCAAGAAAATGCAGAACCGCTACTTTCTACATTTGAAACAATTGCAAGATACAAGTTTGTAGAGAAGAGATATCAAAAAATGATTGAGCAGGTGCCCAAAATTTGGATAGTTGCAGACTATGGAAAAACAGAATTAAAAACACCTGATAAGATAGAAGTTCTGAACTGTCGTGATACTGAACTAGCTAACGTCTGGAGTGTGATTACCAGAGGACCATATGGTCCATTTGGCCTGATTGCAGAAGAGTTCGAAAATGGTAAATTTAGAGGATTTTTTACTCTTAATCCAAATGTTTGTAGATCCGCCCTAAAAGCAATGGGGAAAATACTGGGGACAAAATTTACAATTCAATAAGGTAAATTCTTGACTAATTAGAACCCTGAATAATCTATTCTTGATTTCTTTTTCGTATCTGCAATTCTCTTACTCTATTGCGAATAGTTACTGCGCTTATTCCTGAAATTTGAGCTAGTCTCGTCTGTGAAACTTTTTCATGATTGTCTTGTATCGCCAGATATACTGCAGCAGCAGCCATAGACATTGGATGCTTTCCAGATGTAATTCCTTTTTTTTGACTATGTTCTAAGATCTTTCTTGCATCACGTTTTGTTTTTTCCGAAATCCCAGCTTCACTTGATATGCGAGATACAAATTCTTCAGGACTAAAAGATGCCGATTTAACATCGTCAAGATTTGCAGATAAGAGTCGATATGTTCTCTGAATTACTTTCTTTTTTATTCCTGCAACATCTGCAATATCGTTTAATGTTCGTGGTGTAATAGTAATGCGACATGCCATGTAAACAACTGCACACAACACAGATTGATTCGAACGACCGGTCAGTAATTTTTTTTGTTCAACTTTTCTGAATAAATACGCTGATTTTTCTACTACATGATCTGGCAATCCTAATTTGGAGCGTATTCCATCAAGAAATGTAAATGCCTTAATGTATGATTGTTTCGTGATGTCTGCTCTACTGTTTCTGTCCCAAATTCTTAGGCGATAAAATGATCTCTTATTTTGCCCTGATAGTGATTTTCCAGAAGAATCTTTGTTTTGAGCTTGAATTATAGTGGACAGACCCATATCTGCCATCTTTAATGATATTTTTTGTCCTGTTCTTGCATTGTTTTGATAATCATCATTGGTCTGAGTAATATTTTCAGGTCCAAAATCAATGATCTTTTCACATAACACTACTCCGCAATCCCCACATGTTATCTCTCCAGTAATTGCATCTGTAATCTTAGAAAAATGCATACATACTTTATCCAAACGATTTGAGGTCATTTGTTAATAATTGGCATTAATTGAATTTTAACCACATGTGATTTTTTTCATGGTGCTAAGAAAAATTTGAAAGACTCTGTTGTTTTCTTATTTCAAAAAGGCGTTTTAGTATAATCTGAAATTTGCATTTGTCATATTTTGGCACTATGCTGAAATTTATCCCTATGTTAAATACTATTAAGTCATTATAGGATGCATGGCAGAAGAACAAGAATGGGCAAATTTGCTAGCCGAGATTTTTGACAAACTTACACAAAAGCACGCCTCAATCACCTATGATTTTGAGAATCTTGAGATGCAAGGCAAAGTCGAAAAAGAGGGCAAGGTAATCCCAACAGGTACAGTTTCCTTGACTGGTAAGCTTACCATCACAGCAAAATGAGGGTGATGAGAATGAAAAACTTTGATCTCCCCGCCAATTTTTTATCTTTCTTACATGGTGGCAGCTTAGAAGTTACGTGTAATGGCGAACCCTCAATTAAATTCATGGTAGATGGAAATACGCGGATTATTGATATCATAGACGTTCCAATCGAAGTTACAAAAAAACCTGGGTTGATCAAACAATTGTCCGAGGCAAAAGATCTGGCAAAAAACCTAAAGCAAGAAAACATCACACTTGAAGTCAAATTGAAAGGTGATACAGTATTGAAGTTAGGAGAACAAGCAAATCCAAAACTTGCCAAGATTGTTACACTTAGTGGTGATATTGAAATAACTGATTTGAAAAAATTAAAAAAATTAAACGATATATTCTAAAAATAGATTATGTATATGAAAAAAACATACAATAGGGAATTTTCAGCAATTAACCATTTTTTTCTTTAATTAATAAGTATCAAAATGATTTTTTTATTTTGCATTGCGTATTAACTACCTCCTATAATACATTCTATAAAATAACTGATTATCAATACAACGAAAAATAAATTTGTTCATACATCGTTCTCAATATTTTCAGAATACCATGTCTCGACTAAACTAATGCATTCCTCATACTCATTTTTCTTATCTAATGTATCAAAATCTCCGTAATTATTTTCACAATGATCTAATCCTGCTTGGTATGATTGTTGCAAAATTTGTGATTCGTCAAAAGGTGTTTCTCTAAACATCGGAAAACTATTTGAGGCAACACCATTTGTAATAAATACTGCAGCTAAAATTAATGGTATGCAAACTGCAAATACAACAAAAATTTGCCTCATGTTTTTATTATGCTGTTGTTGGTAAAATACCAATCTCTTAGTAATATGATAATTTTAGCACTAGTTCAACTACTTATCACTATGTTAAATACTTCAAATGCATGAATCAATCATGAAATACAAATACCAAAGTTTCATGGACGAAATCTGGAATCAATTTCCCGGTTTGTCTGATAAAGAATCAACTGATCTTACAGACCACAATATCCTTTGGTCATTAGATGAATACATGGCAGCTGGATATGTCAATTTCACAACAGGCCCAAAAGAGCTGTATCGACTAAGCATTTTGCTTGAAAACTATGCGGTAAAACACCGCGCACCACTATTGGCAACATTTGAGACTGAGAAAAGATACAAGTATGTTGAGGGCAGGTATGTTGAGATTCTGAAAAAAGTTCCAAAAGCTTGGATAATTGGTAATTTTAACAACCCATTATTGGCTCCACTTCCACCACAAACAACTGAAGTGGTTAGCTGTGATGGAACAAACATCTCAGACATGTGGATTGTAGTGACAAGGGGGCCTGAAGGTCCATTCGGATTGGTTGCCGAAGACATTGGAGATAGGATGTATAGGGGATTCTTTTCTATAAGCCCGATAGTAACAGGAAAAGTAATTCAAACTATCAACGAGGCTTTAAGAATCAACATTGATCTTTCGAAATAGGACACCAAAATGTACTAGTTTTTGAAAAACAATCTATTCTTATTTTTTTTTAAAAAACTCATGAGACAACACTATCTAAGTACAAATATTCAAACAAATATGTCCTAGTGTGGTTGAAAACAGCCTTATTCATGAGACTAGTCCTTACTTGCTTCAGCATGCACAAAATCCTGTAGATTGGTATGCATGGAATGATGAAGCGCTACAAAAGGCAAAAAATGAAAACAAACCAATCTTTCTAAGTATTGGGTATAGCTCTTGTCATTGGTGCCACGTGATGGCTCATGAATCTTTCGAAAATGAGGATGTTGCACAATTCATGAATGAGAACTTTGTAAACATCAAGGTAGATAGAGAAGAGAGACCAGACATTGATGATATTTATCAAAAAGTATGCCAGATTGCCACTGGTCAAGGTGGTTGGCCATTGAGTATCTTTCTTACTCCTGATCAAAAACCATTCTATGTTGGAACTTATTTTCCTGTTCTTGATTCGTATGGGCGCCCGGGATTTGGGAGTATCTGTAGACAACTCTCTCAAGCCTGGAAGGAAAAACCAGATGATGTGAAAAAATCTGCTGAAAATTTCCTTGACGCATTAACCAAGACAGAATCAGTACAAGTCCCATCTGATCTTGAAAGAACAATCTTAGATGAGGCTGCATTGAATCTGTTTCAGCTAGGAGATTCTACATATGGTGGATTTGGTTCTGCCCCCAAATTCCCAAATGCTGCAAATGTTTCCTTTTTATTCCGATATGCAAAACTTTCTGGACTCTCAAAATTCAATGAATTTGCCCTCAAAACCCTAAATAAAATGGCTCGAGGTGGAATTTTTGATCAAATAGGTGGCGGATTTCACAGATATTCAACTGATGTCAAGTGGTTAGTGCCACACTTTGAAAAGATGCTTTATGATAACGCCTTGATTCCAGTAAACTATGTGGAGGCATATCAAATAACAAAAGATCCTTTCTACTTGGAGGTACTACAGAAGACCCTTGATTTTGTCCTACGTGAGATGACTTCTCCTCAAGGCGGATTCTATTCTGCATATGATGCAGACTCTGAAGGAGTTGAAGGCAAGTACTATGTCTGGACAAAAAGCGAGATCAAAGAAATTCTTGGCAGCAAAGATGCTGATGTCTTTTGTCTTTATTATGACGTTACTGATGGTGGAAACTGGGAGGGCAACAATATTCTCTGCAACAATCTCAATATTTCCACTGTGTCTTTTAATTTTGGAATCTCCGAAGAAAATGTCCGTGAAATTTTAAAATCAAGCTCTGAAAAATTACTAAAACATAGATCATCTCGCATTAAACCCGGATTGGATGACAAGATACTTGTTTCATGGAATTCTCTTATGATCACTGCATTTGCAAAGGGTTACCGTGTCACTAATGACGTAAGGTACCTTGATGCTGCAAAAAATTGTATTGATTTTATTGAAAATAATCTGTTTGAAGACGGAAACTTGCTAAGAACATACAAGAACGGGGTGGCAAAAATTGATGGTTATCTTGAAGATTATTCTTACTTTACAAATGCCTTACTTGATGTATTTGAAATTGAAGGAGATGAAAAATATCTCAACCTTGCAATGAAGTTGGGTGATCATCTGGTTGAACATTTCTGGGATTCTGAAAATAATAGTTTCTTTATGACTTCAGACAATCATGAAAAACTCATCATCCGACCAAAAAGCAATTATGATTTGTCATTGCCGTCTGGAAACTCTGTATCTGCATTTGTAATGCTCAGATTATTTCACTTGTCTCAGAAAAACCAATTTCTTGAGATTGCCACAAAAATAATGAAATCTCAGGCCCAAATGGCCGCAGAAAATCCATTTGGATTTGGATATCTTCTTAATACTATTGCCATGTATGTTGAAAACCCAACTGAAATTACCATTATCAATACAGAAAACTCTGATATCTGTAATTCATTATCTGCCCAATACCTTCCAAATTCTTTTATCGTTATGATCAAAAAACCTGAGCAGCTTACAAACTTGTCAAAATTCCCATTTTTTGGTGGAAAACAATTTGAAGAGAAGACCTCTGTTTTTGTCTGTAAGAATTTTTCATGTTCTCTGCCACTAAAAACGGTTGATGAGGTCCAGTCTCACCTCTAAATCTTTCTCAGGTTTATCTCAATAGTACTTCCAACTTGGGGTCGGCCCATAGAGTCAAATCTTGATCTTGGCATGGATATTGAAATTTGTGTCTGTTGGTATGTTTTGATTTTGACTGTTGGTTGGGCTTGTAATATTGCCTCTAATAGTGGCATTACCTGTTCTTTTGTTTCTGAATCTAGTTTTTTTGAAACATTTTCTATTATCATCTGTTTTTGTGATATTGGTTCTGTTGAAACATTTTCAATCAATGTGAGTTGAATTGTTTGACCATTGTCCACTAACTGCGTAATCTTAAATTCATTTGTGGCAGACATGTTTCCTTGTTTTCTCCTTGTGATTTATCTTTAACGAATTGCAAAAAACAACACAATTCCCATAAAGACCATTGCTGATGCAACGCCCAAACTGAAAATTATCTTGCTTCCATCAATCTTCATTTCTTTCAGTTTGTTTTTTACATGAACGTTATAACTAATTTGCTTTTTTTCTCACATTGCAAAATGATGATGACATAATGACAATTCCTTGTTTTTAATGGGTTTTTTGTTGTGGTTTCTTTATTCTTCTTCTTTGTCTTTGTTAACTAGAACATTTGTTCCTTCATTGCTTTCTTCTTCTTTATGTTCATCTTTGTTGTCTAGTATGGATTTTTTTATCAGCGGAGCACGTTTCTTTATGATGTCATTGAATTCTTTCATGTCTTCCAAACTGGGCGTCTGTTGCTGGTTTTGATACGTTTGAAGAAAACTTGAATATACACACCCTGTGATTATGCCAAAAGCTGTATCTGGAACTGATTCCACTTCTGGAACAAAATTTTCTGCTATCTGCTTGTATGCCCCAGACTCGCTAATGTAATAATCAATTAAACTGTCTATGAATTCCTTGTTTTCTTTGGAGATTGCCATGCTGTCTCCTCCTATTGCTAGTTTATTTAATTGTCTTTGGTAAACTGTTTGTGTCTTGTTTATTCATTTAGAATGCCCTTTGTTGACACAATCGTGCTCTAGCCTCCCTTAAGTTGTTCTTTGAAAATCATGTCTCTCTGAGAATGACATCTTGCAAATGATTTTTGTTCTGTACTGGAACTGTTGCAAAAATTGTTTGATATGGTTTTGTCCTTTCTCATTTTTGGTTAAATGGCAAATGCTCAATCTTCCATTTTTCTGCTTCATTAATACAGTTAAACCAGTCAACCTCTATCTGGTCTGAGTCAAAACCTCCTTGAGCATTCTTGAATTTTTCATCACATCTGGTTTTCATGTCTTCTGAAACCTCGATTACTCTCTGTGTAAGGCCACTCTGAGGTGCATCAAATTTTTCTCCTTCTTCAAAGTTTTTTACACCTGTCTTTGCAGAGTAAAACTCTACTAGTCCTAGCATCTCATATTCTAGTGATTCCTGAAATTGAGTGTCCGACCTTATTTTTGCTGAATCATCTCCTGTTTTTATCCACTCTATAAACTGAATATCACTTTCAAGCTGTGTTTCAGAAGATAATTTCAATAAATCCACTGAACTCTCAAATAATTCTGGAGGTTCAAGATCATCATATTTTGATATGACCTCCTTGAATTCTGCAACATGTTTATCGTAATATTCAAATAATTCCTCTTTTGAAATACTTCCTTCTTCCCATTTGTTCCTCTCTGAATAAAACTTGGTTTGTATTTCCTTGACTTCATCTTGTATCTGCTCTAGCTTGATTCCAAACTGTAATCCCTTTTGCTTTGTTTGGTCTACTGAATAATTGTATGCTGCAATAGAGCCTATTATTATGACTGCTACTGCTGCAATTACGATGTTTTGAATTTTCTTTTTCTTCAAAGATAATCTAAATAATTTCCTTCTTCATCTAACTTTAATTCGATTGTAAACTCTGTACCGCTGATAAATGATTCATTTCTAGTTGACCTTACTCTTCCTATTACGAGTTCATATGGCCAGACCTCTACAACGATGGAGCCGACATCAACTGTTGGCGTCTCTGTTAATACGATGTCTTCACGTTTGACTCCGTGTTTTTCTAACATCAAAATAGTATGATCAACTAAAGGTTGGGGATTGTTGTAGTTTAGAACCCACACCTTTCCTTCATATTCGATTTTTTGCAATTCGAATCAAATCCTAATTATCTCATATAACAATTATTCGGGATTGATTACGTTTAGCGTCATTGTACTGACTACTCTTGAAAGTCTTCTGATAGATGCTATTGCTTTTTCAAAGTCTTCCTGGCTATCTGTATAAATTTCAGCAATCACGTCATATGCTCCAAATGTTAGGTATGCATTGCTGACATCATCCATCTGTTTTAACTCGTCAATAACGTATTCTTCAGACCCAAGATCACAATTCAATAAAATGAATCCTTTATGCATTACTTTTCCTTGTTGTATCTATGTTACTGAAGTCTTTAAGTCTTACAGTATTACCATCTGCTACGACCGCCATAGCTATTTCTTCCACTACTGCGATTTTCATTGAACCTTTTTCTTCTTCCACCGCCTCTGTTGTCTCTTGAGTCTCTTCCGCGGTCACTTCTGCCATATCCTCCTCCTCTTGAGTAACTTGATCTTGAAGAGCTTCCACCACCGCCACTTCCTCCGTATCTTCTTGAAGGAATTTGTCTCTTTAGTGGATCTGGGATGGATATCTCTATTCCCATTTCTTGATTCAAATCTTTAATTGGTACTTTGATTTGGCGTTTGATTATGTTCCAATCTCCTACTGATGAATATGAAACAAAAGTTATTGCTTTGCCTTTTGCGCCAGCTCTTGCAGTTCTTCCAATCCTGTGAAAGTAAGCCATTTCTTGGTTTGGAACATCATAATTGATCACAAGCTCCACACGTGGAACATCTATTCCTCTTGATGCTACATCTGTTGCAACAAGAATGTCTGCTTTGCCGCTCCTAAACTTTGCCATTGATTGCTCTCTTCTGTGTTGAGACATGTCCCCTTCTATTGCAACTGCAACAAATTTTTCTTGATGTAGAAACTTTGCAACATCTCTTGTTCTATATTTTGTTGAACAAAATACAATTGATTGTCCTTTGGTTTGTTTTATAAAATCAATTAAATATTTGAATTTGTCTCTGTCTTTGATTACTAAATAAGACTGATCAATTCCCTCTCCGCTTAAATCATCTGCATCAAGAAGAAACTGCTTTGGATTATTGAGATATTCTTCAGAAAGTCGAAGAATCTCAGTGGGCATGGTTGCAGAAAACAAGGACATCACCCTTTCTTCAGGTGCTAAATCCAAGATAAACTGAATATCGTCAATGAATCCCATGTCTAGCATTGTGTCTGCTTCATCAAGTACAATATGGGTTACGTCTCTTAGTTCGATAGATCCCCTTTTGAGATGATCTATTAGTCTGCCTGGTGTTGCAACAACAATCTCTACTCCTCTATCGAGTGCATCCAGTTGGATGCCCATTCCTTGACCTCCGTAAACTGTAGCCACTTTGATTCCTGTATATTTTCCAAACTTCTTTATCTCATCTGTAATCTGCATTGCGAGCTCTCTTGTAGGTGCCATTATCAGGCCCTGGATTCCTTTTCTTGGCTGTATCTCTTGTAGCATTGATAATGAGAATGCTGCTGTCTTTCCAGATCCTGTGTGAGCCTGTCCTACTACGTCTCTTCCTGTGAGCAACACTGGAATCACTGCTTCCTGAATTGGAAATGCTTCTTCAAATCCAAGCTCTCTGATTCCTTTTAGGATTTCTTCCTTTAATTCTAAATCTTGAAATTTTGTCATTTTGTTTTCTTCTCTTAAGCAATGACGATAAAGCTCATTGCTTGGTCGTCATTATTTCTGATGCCTTGTTGGCTTGGTTTAGGTCTAATAAACGCTTGTTATTATTTTACACTCCTAATTGAGCATCAATAATTTTCTTGAAACTCTCAAATGGTTGTGCACCTTTTAGTTCCACGTATCCTATCTCATCATTTCCTACAAAAAATCCTGGCGTCCCTGAAACTCCATAGTCTCTTCCGTCTTCCAAGTCTTTTCTGATCTCCTCTATGTATTTGCCACTTGCAATACATGATTCAAATTTTTCTTGGTCCATTTGCATGTCTGAAGCGTATTGGCTAAACAAGGAAAGAGCAGCAACTGTTTCTATCTTGTTCCACTGGCTTTGTGTTTCAAATAAGATGTCATGCATATCTTTGAATTTTCCTTGCTCGTTTGCACATTCGGCAGCAACTGCTGCAGGCAATGCATTTGGATGAATATTTTGAATAGGGAAATCTCTGAAAACTAGTTTTACTTTCCCTTGTTCTATATATTCTTCATAAATTGATGGAAGTGTCTGAACATGGAACCTTGCGCAAAATGGACACTGAAAGTCTGAGAATTCTATTATTGTAATTGGTGCGTTTGGATCCCCTATTACTGGATCATCATCTGCTGATATCTTTACAGGTGGCATTGCTTGCTCAGTTGGAAGCCTGTTTTGTAATAGTTTGAGTTCTAGCTTTGCCATTGCTTGGTCTAAATCTTCTTGAGTTAACTGATTTGAACTCAGATTGGCTGTGTATGATCCTGCAAAAAATGCAGCAATCCCAACAATTATGATTAGTCCTGCAACCAAACCATTGAAAGCTGATTTTTTTACTGATACTTTATCCTCAGATCCAGACGGTGTATACAAATCTTCTGAACTCATTTTAATTTGTACCAATAACTGGACTACTTATTCGTATTGCCAAATTATTTTGTTGGCTTGATTTGATTTCAAAAGTTGTCTCTGATTATTCTTCTACTTCAGTGGCTGTAACTCTGAGTTACTAAATTTGATAAAGCCAATGATGGGATCTGAACCCATGACCTTTCGCTTACAAGGCGAATGCTCTAGCCAGGCTGAGCTACATTGGCACGATGTACAATGAAATTTTTGAAGGTTTAAAGTGTTACCAGCTGAATTTTTCAGAATTTCTACTACCGTCAATTTATAATAATGCTGTATTTTGTTATCTGGTATGAAATACGTCCAGCCCTTTAGAGCAAAGGTCTTGATGATCTTATTTTTCACAACTGGTACAATTGGAATGGTTATTGGGATAGTTTATGCTCCTCCTACTGCAACCCTGATTTTTACTTTTATGGGTGTGATCAACTTTGGGTTGGGTCTCTTTTTTGGTTATATCCTTATGACACAAACTAACAAGGTTCCTGACAAGAGAAAAAAGAAGAAAAAAGATAGATAGGTTGATTCTTTTCTTTCTCATTACTAACAACTGATTTTTGTAAATCTATGCAAATTCATTTTTTCAAATAATTATTTGAAGAAATAACACCTGAAAAATTGCCTTCTCTTAAAAAGTATAAATAATAACTCCCTTTCACTCAATCTGAAATGCTTGACCTTGTTGCCAAAAAATTATTCCTTACAAAAGGAAAAGGAGTTCATGAAGATAGACTAACCAGCTTTGAATATGCTTTAAGAGATGCAGGAATTGCAGGTACTAACCTTGTTTTGATTTCAAGTATTTTTCCACCAAAGGCAAAATTAATCTCAAGAAAAGAAGGACTCAAACAAATCAAACCTGGACAGATTCTATTTACAATTTACTCGAAAAATCAAACCAATGAACCACACCGTATGTGTTCTGCATCTGTTGGTCTTGCACAACCCAAAGACAACAGTAGGTATGGATATCTGTCTGAGTATGAATCATTTGGACAAAATGAGTCCCAGGCTGGAGATTATGCAGAAGACATTGCAGCCCAGATGTTGGCCTCCTCACTGGGTATCCCTTTTGATGTTGACAAAAATTGGGATGAGAAAAGACAACAATGGTCTATTTCAGGACAAATCTACAACACGCACAATATTACGCAATCAAGCAAAGGTGACAAAGATGGAAAATGGACTACTGTTTTTGCTGCTGCTGTTTTACTAGTGTAGGTAACTATTTTCTTGCATATCCTTTAAGATAAAACATTGCTGCTCCGACTGCCCCGACTGTGATTATTGCCACCACTACAAGTGATTCATCTGCATCTGTCTTGTCTTGCGGTGGAGGTGTCATGTTGTTGTCTTGTTCTTCTCCTAATGAAAACTCTAACTTGCTTTTTTCCACTTCTGACTCTTCACCGAAAATGTATTTTCCTTGAATTCTTTGTCCTTGGTCTGGATCAAAAACCCATCCTTGTTTTGTGATGTCTGTTGGTAATTTTTCTCCGTCTATGACCTCTGTTGGAATGATGTTGCCCCTCACTTTGGCGATTTCTGTATCCTCAGGAGATAAGACTACAACTTGGATTAATGAGTTAAGGGGATAAAATCCAGTTGAAAAATAATCTGATCTTTTTATTTTGTCTACTTTAAGAAACTCTAGTGGACTCACGTTTGTAATGTCTGATGCAATATCTTGATAACTTGTTGCTAATTTTAACTGCATTAGGGACTTTGACTCTAATGGAATTATAGATAATGTCATTTTGGAATTACCTTCTTGAGACATTTTCTTTGCTATGTCATAAAATCCTCCCGCATCTCTGATTTCTTTTGGAATAGTTATTGCAGTTATCTTTTCATACATAGAACTGGTATCTTCCATAGGCATTGTGTACACTGCTGAAATTACTCCTCTGCCTGAAACAATACCTGACGTATCTAGAACCCTGTTTGACTGATCATCTGTGTGGACATAAACTTGGAAGAATTTTGCATCGGTGTCAAATGCATCATTGATTTCACCAATGTATGTGCTAGCAATCTCTTTTGCTGTCTCTTGAATTTCTACTATTCCTTGACTTTCCTGACTTCTTTCAATGTTTATCATTATGCATGCTTGATCTACTACTCCAAGTACACAATGATCCTCATTGGTAAGTATGACTGCATTGACTCTGCTGTTTTCTCTTATTTTTTGCTCTAACTCTGCTGGAATTTTTATCTCTTGAACACTTGTACTCTGTAAAGTTATCGATGCTGAGATATCTTGTGAGATACTCTTGTCTATTATTACCTGTGCTGTTTCTTGAAATGTTGCAAGACCTATTTCTTGTGAAAACGCTGAATTGTATGAAAAACCCGCCAATAAAACAAATCCGAGTAGAACAAAAATGCTTTTCATAGATTTTTCGTTGATCATGAATTTATTAAATTTACTTACTATGGATCTCGTTTTGTCTAAACACTGATTTTTAGATAAAAAATATCTATTTTAGATCTCTTGATTTTGTTCTATTTGTGTCAAGTAATCTATTGAACTAATTTTTGCATTTGTCGCACAATGGGATCTCGGTCTTGCCTAATTCGTTTCTTGATATTTCTGTTAGCGTTACTTCTACTCCTGATGAGTGACATTTTTGACATAGGCCTTTCATGGAATTTCTGATTAATGTATGCTCAATTTCAAGTTCATTATTGAAATTTAGTTCGATCATTGTCAAATATTTTTTCAACCTAGTTTGTGCCAATTGTTTATCGACTAGCTAATATCTGCGATAACACTGCGTAATATATCCAAATGGCTTTGATTCCTGTTCTTGTTGATGTATTTCAGGATCCTATATTTTCTGTTATAGCAGTTTTAGCCTCGTTTGGTATTGGTACTTTTCAAGGAATAATAATTGGACGTGCAATCCTCATTCGATTCCCGAGACTACAAAACCATCTCAAAACTGTCTCAATCACGTTGTTTGCACTTTTTTTGGCAAACGCAATATTGAGTGTACCTCGCTTTGCTTCTCCTGAAAAAATCAGTTTGGAGAGCCTGTCTGCTCAAGGCTCTGGCAAGTTTTTTTCAGTTTTTTTTCTTATTTTTGGAATGAATACAGGGTTTCTTACAATTTTGGCTATCTCTGTAACTGTCATGACCTTTGTTTTGCTTAAATTCACGCAAATCCATGGAATCACAAAATCCTTTGTCTTCTTTTTTACCGCATTGCTGTTAATTCTAACTGTAATCAGTCGTTTTACGGATCTTACTCCTAGTGCTTTTGAGGTTCTTTTGTATTTTCTTTATCAACTAGGATTCACGATAGGAATTCTTACAGGGACTATCCGAAAAATCAAACCAAAAAAAATGGACCTAAAGTAGCGGCATCAAAGGTTTAAATCTAATTATCTTGTTACGGTCTTTGACATCGAATTCAAACCGTTCGGGGAACAAAGCTGGCAGTCCTTGCGTTGGACTGTCAGCCCCATTTATTAAAAAAATTCACTGAAGTTTTGCTAGCGTGTTTACTTGTTCATTGACATAATCAAATCCTTCTTGCCAAAACTTTGGAGATCTTATGTCAAAACCGTACTCTGACAATAGTTTTTCTGGCTTCTCTGAACCTCCAGCTGCAAGGATGCTAATGTATGCCGGAGCAAAATCTTTTCCTTCTTTTTTGTATCTCTGAAACAATGACAATGCCAACAAATTTCCAAAGGAATATGCATAGCAATAAAATGGTGTATGGTAAAAGTGTGGTATACAGCTCCATTCTATTTCAAAGTCTTTGGATAATTCAACTGAAGTTCCAAATTGTTCCTTTAGATTTTGCAGATATATTTTTGAAATTTCATCTACTGTTGTACCGTTGCCAATCTGTTCATGTGCATCAATTTCAAAAATTGTAAAGAATGACTGTCTTAGAATTGTAGCGTAAAGATCATCGATTTTTTCTGAAAGCATGATCCTCTTTTCATCTGATGAAATTTTACTTGAAATGTTGTCATACAGTAACAGTTCTGAAAATGTAGATGCCGTTTCTGCCAATGGTAATGGTGCATCTTGAACCAGGATTGATCTATCTTGTGCAGCCTGACTGTGTACTGCATGTCCCAATTCATGTGCTAGTGTGAACACGTCTCGTGATTTTCCTGTAAAGTTGACCAATACATAAGGAGTAATTTTTGGTGTAAGGGTACTGCAAAATGCTCCGTCTCTTTTGCCTTGTCTTATTGAAGAGTCTATGTGATTTTCATTGAATACCTTTCTTGCATATTCTTCTAATGTATCGCTGAACTTTCCTAGTGATTCAAAGACCAGTTTTACTGATTTATTGTACTGATAGTTTTTTTCTTTGATGTTTGCAGTAGATGGGGCATAAAGATCGTATCTTCTGAGTTTCTTCATCTTTAACATCTTTGCTTTTTGCAAAAAGAATTTCTGAAAAACATTAGAGTTTTTTCTACAAACTGAAAGTAATGATTCAATTGTTTTATCATCTACGTCATTTCCTATGTTTCTCATGGAAATTGGACTTTGATATCCTCTTAGCTCAATTCCCTCGTCTTTCCAATTTAAGACGATATTTTGATAAATTTCCCCAATTACGCCTTTGTTTTCAATGTATTTGTTGAGGATTGTTTTGTAAGCTCTTTCTCTTATCTTTGGGTCCGTACTGCGTACATAATTTGTAAGCTCCTCTCTTGTCATTATTTTGTCCCTGTTTCCTATCTTCATTTTGTATTCGTATGCGTTTGTTATCTTGTCATACAGCTTTACCAGTGCGGATATTCCTGTTACGTCTAATGTGTTGATGATCTTTTCTTCAGGCTCGCTTAGAGAGTATTTTGCAAACAGTCTTTTGTGTGAGAGATAATGTGAAAGCTCACCCGAATCTTGCATGAGTCTTTTTGCATTTTTGTTGTCTATCTTTGTCTTCCACCACAAATCAAAAAACAACACCATGTTTGAAACTTGAGATCCGAGCTTTGACATTCTTGTTAAAAGAGAAGTTGCCTCATCTGATTGGGTGTTTGCAGAATATGAAAGTGATGCATAACCTCCAAGCTTACTCATTTTTTCTGAAATCTCTTCAAGTTCTTTTAGAATATTTGCAAATTTCTTAGATGACATTTTTGAGTCTAACTTTGTTTTGGTTTTTTCAAATCGCTTTGCTTGTTTTTCAAGTTCCTGAATCTTTTCTTGAAATTCTTTACTGTTTGGATCCTTTGTAAGTTCTGATAAATCCCATTCTCCTAGCTTGTATTCTGACATATCTCTGATATTTTGTGACTATTAAAAAATCATTAGCGAAATAAATCCAGTTTAGACTGCAGCTGGTGTCTTTTTCATTGCTTTTCTTTGTTTATTTTTTGTAATCTCATTCAAAATTACCTATCTATTAATACCTAACAATCTCTGTTTTCATGTCTGAGGGATAATCGTGATTGAGACTTGTGCCTAAAAAAGATGTTAACAAAGTTAACGATGTTATCACAGAAGTTATAAACAATTTTTTCGAAAAAAAATCATGAAGGTACACCAAAAAGAACACAAGATGTGTCCTAGTTGTGGACAGATTAGTAAATCCTTTGAAAATGGAGTTTGTGCTTGTGGAAAACAAGTAGAAAACGCACTGTTTGTAGAAAATCCTATGGGTTTTGTGGAAAGTCCTTCTTTTTACAGTGGGCTAACCCTAGGCAGAAGAAAATCTAAAAAATAATCTCTGCCTAAATCCCTGATATTATTTTTCTAAAACCTATGAAAAAACTACATCTTTGATATTCTCAAAAAATCAATAATATTCTTCATGGATGTAGCACCATCTCCAAATGTCTCCTGGAATTGCCTTCATCACAGGATGTCCTGTTTCCTGAAAATGTTTTGTTGCATGTTTTCCAACTGATGAATCGCAACATCCAACATGTCCACAAGTAAGACACATCCGTAATGCTACAACTGGCAAGTGCTCTTTTTCACACTCTTCACAACTCTTGGTGTTTGGAGAGGTATCTTTTACTTCTTTTGAAAAATGTTGACATTTTTCTGGCATTGCTCAGCCTTTCTTCAAAGTGCTATTGTATCTCTTTATTGATTCTATGATCACTTCTTTTGCTTCTTGCGCAGACTTCCATCCCAAGATTTCCACTTTTTTTCCTTCCAGGTCTTTGTAAACTTGGAAAAAGTGTCCTATTTCTGAACGGTAGTGGTCGTCAATGTCTGTTATGTCTGCAGTGTGAAAGTACCTAGGATCATTAATTGAGACACAAATTATTTTGTCATCAAACTCTCCATCGTCTTTCATTTGAAGTAATCCAATTGGCTTTGCCTCGATGAGTATTCCTGGATATGTGGGGTTTGTAACCAAGACTAGTGCGTCAAGTGGATCTCCGTCATCAGACAATGTTTGAGGTACAATTCCATAATCTCCTGGATAATGAAATGGTGAGAATAATACTCTGTCTAGTTTCATCATGTTGTGTTTTTTGTCATATTCGTATTTGTTCATAGAGCCCTTTGGGATTTCTATGATGACATTGAGAACTTCAGGAATATTTGTTCCAGGCTCTATGTCGTGCCAAAAATTCTTGCTCATTTTCTAGCTCTCCCACTCCATATTCAGTATATGAATTCTCTGAATTTCTCAGGCACTAATTATAATAAAAAAAATGAACTATGGATGGTGATTGTCTAGAGTTATGCTTGCAGGTTGGTATTTGGAATGACCTTGAAGATCTTTACCGTGTATTGACCTTCAAAGATATTTACAAATTGTCCACTGTTTGTGTCTAGGTTTCTCACTCTGAATTTGTATTCATAAGAACCATCTCCCTTCACATCAACTTGTGCAAAATGGACTGGATCTTCACCTTTATAGAATTGTATGATTACTGGGTATCTCTCTGCATATTCAGAGGCAGATCCCTTTACAGTTCCCCATGGAAGAACATTATCTTCTGGAATGTTCATGGTGGTAACGGTTCTTTGCAAGCTGACCTCTTCATTTAATGGAGTTACTGTTGTGCTTATGGTGTTGGTCTCATCAACTTCAGCTGAAACACTACCTGGGATCATCATTATTCCAAATACTGTCATGACTGAGGCAATCAACAAAACACTTGACTTTACTTTCATTCTTGAACTTTTGAATTCAAAGTAATTTAAAAAATTTGTTACAAATTTGTTCTATTGATTTTCCTATGGCAATTCTTCTTCCAAGTCTGAACATGCCTTGTGAACCCATTTTTCGTTGGAATTTTTCACTATCTCTTTTCCCACTTTGATGGCCTCTCCGCATTCTACACATTTTCCGTTAAATCTTGCTTTCATCTTATTGTTGTTTAGTATTTGTCTAATTTTAACTTGAACATCGGACTTTTAGCAAGTAAAAGTGTCTGGATTTGCCACATCTTGTGAAATTCTATCTAACAATCTTTTCTTCTCAATTGTGTATCTTTCGTGATTCTTTACAAAATCTTTGATGGCTTCAGAAATTTTTACTGTTTCCAGATCGTTTCTGTTTTTAAGAATTGTTTCTATGAGATTATCTCTTGATGATTCTGCTTCAAATTTTGCTTGCTGAAAATACATGTATCTATCTAACTTGTTTTCTAGATTTTAATAATTTCTATCAAATTGACTTTTTTTAATTTTGAAATTTCTTACTTCGGGATTACAATGACATTGGTTTCAATCAAATGCTGTATTCCTTGCATAAAGTCCTCATCAGAAATGAGTCCATCTGCCCACCATCCTGCATTTCCTTTAATCCATGCAGGGATTCCTTGAGGATTTTTTTCTTGACTACCTTGTGTTTGTGCAACTGTGATTATTTTTTCTTTGATTAGAAATTGAATTGAATTGATAAATTCGCCATCACCTACAATGTCTTCTGCCCACCAACCAGCACTATTCTTTACCCATGATGGTATTGATGGAGTTTCATTTTGCTTTTTTTCAATTATTGATGGTGTTGCAGTTGTTGCTGTTTCTGGTGATGGTGATGTTGCTGTTTCTGGTGATGGTGATGTTGTTGTTTTTGTTGTTATTGTTGCCTCTGTCAATTTAATTTCTGCCTGTGAGACTAAAAATTGGTCAAAGTTTGTGCCATCTTGCCCTGTGATTATTATTTTTAGTTGGTATGCCCCATCCGATGGCATCTGAACTGATTCTTGATGAATTCCATATGGGACCAAAATTCCTAGAAATGAATCACTGGTTCCTATGTTTGACCATATCTCATCGCCTGATGAATCAGAAATGCTATACGCATACATTATGTTGTCTGCAGGATTGTTGTTTTCATCAAAAAATGATATTGTAAATGGTGTTTTCTCACCCCATGTCATTTCTGACTCCCATGTAACATTTGCAGTGTATCTGTTCTCAAAGTTCAAACTCGTACTGCCTAGTACTGCAACGTCTCCTGGAACAATTTCAACTTTGATTGTATTTTTCTCTGATTGTTGGACTGTAGATGATTTGTCGAGTATCTCCAACAGTTCTTCATGGGGTATGTCTAGTCTTATGATATTTTTTTCAGGTTTTGTTATGTCAAAAACAAATGAATCATCTTGAACTTCGATTCCTTCTACCAAAATGTTGATGTCTTGTCCTAGTTTGAAAGCTTCAAAGTCTTTTTCTAAGTATATTGATTGTTTTGCAGATGATGATGATGAGGTATGATGGTCATGATGTTCCAAATTGACTGGTGCTTTGTAGCTTATCTTGTTTGATTTTTCATCAAAATTAAAATCAATAACTGTATTGTCAAATGATTTTATTAGCACCGGAAATTCTTGTGCGTTTACAGTCTGAATTGTAAATAACTGTTTTTCAGGAATTGACAAAAATGTCTCAAAGTACAAGTCACTTGTAGTCATTGTCTTTGGATTTGTGGCACCGACGATGGAAACCTTGAGTGTGTATTGGCCGCTTTGATCAAATATTGGCCCTTGAACTGTTGGTCTTGAGTCTCCTCTTGCATAATATCCTCCTGCAATTGGATGCTTTTCACCGAAATACTTTGTGCATTTCCACAAATCTTTTTCTGTACATCCGCTAGTTGGCCTTATGTCTAAGTTCAGTTCTCCGTCTTCATCAAAAAAATACTCATTTGCCAAAAGATTCTCTCCGTGGAAAATCTGGACCCTGTAGGTTACACTATCTATGTTGGTGTTTGTTAGGCTGTCAAAGAATCTAATTGAGAGATTTACACTGTCTGACTCGTCTATCGTATAGTCTTCTGGAGAAAGTATGGAGCTCAGGGCTACTGCCATGCCGTCAAAATCTACTGGTGGTGCCAAAGAACCTGAATGGTGCTGGGCATGAGCAGGTGCAAATGAAGCAATAATTGATAAAGCAAAAATGGCTAAGGTCGCCTTTAGAATCATGAATTGTATATTTTGATGATCTTAAAATACAATGCGAGATGTGTTTTGTTTGCATATTTTACTCATATTTCTAAAACAGGTTTTAGTTTACCCATAATTTTGCAGTGGTTTCGGTGGAAATGACAGATCTCCTTTTAGTTTTAGACTGCCATGTATGACAGTGTAGACTAAGTGATTATATCTGATTTTCACTAATAACAAGTATGCAAAAATTACAACAAATCTTTAAAGTTGAAGAAGTAGAAAAAAAAGATAATCTGCTTGAAATTTTATCTGACAAATATTGTCGAACAATAGTAGAATCCATTTTGGATGTCCCAAAGTCAGTAATGGAAATCTCACATGAGACCAAAATCCCAATTAGCACCGTGTATAGGAGAATCCAAATGCTCCATGACAACAAATTACTTCATGTCTCAGGCCAAATCACCGAGGACAAAAAGAAATTATTTCTCTACAAAAGCAAGATAAAAGGAATCCACAGCAGATATGATGATGGCAAAGTAGATGTTGAATTGATTCTCAACGACAACTAATTTCTTTTCCTAAAATAATTACAACAATTTTTATTTCAAACCAAAAACTGGATGCACTTTTTTTAGTTTAACAATTGGAAGGTATGGAAATCCATGCTGAAAAACATCTGTGAACTGAGCTGACTCTCCCTTGTGTCCTGAATATTTTATGAATGGCTTGTCTGGCTCCTCATCTAATTCCACATAATATAAACAATATACTGTATCATCTAATTCAATCATTGACATGTACCCTACAATCCATTTTTTTCTATATGGAAAACACAACAGTGTTACCTTTGGATCATCAGGCCATTCTGGATCATACGTGATTCTTGCAAGACTCCCTAAATCCAAAACTTTGGATGTCTTGAATTTGTCCGAAATTTTTTTATAATTTCTAACCTGAAATGGTAATGTCAGAAGATGAACTATGGGTGCATATTGTGCATTTGACTGGATAGCGTCTACAACTTTGGCAGTTTCTTTTCCGTTTTTTGGGTCGTACTCAATGTATCTTCCTTTTTCATAATTGGTGTAAAATGCCAGAATCGAATTTGACAAGACTGTTCTAGTTGAGAGAACTTTTTTTCCGTGCAGCTCATGTGAATATACGCGAAGTGGGTACTCTCTGAATGCGCATACATATCTTGCAAAGTCCAACAGGCTTGCAGCTTCGACAAAATGAATTTGCGCCATTTTTCTAATTTACCGTGTTTAGGTTAATCTAGTTTTTTCTTAATTTCAACAAAAACTATCTGTTTTCTGTTAAGTGTATCTCTTATCATTTCTGTTATCTTGATTTGGTACTGAATTTCTACAATTCTAATCAGTCACGCATTTGAAAATTATTTGAATCTGAAATTGTTTCTTACCTGATTCTTGTCCCAGCATTGATTTATCATAGTTTTTTAAAATAAATTATCATGAGGACTCTGCATCTTGAAAAAAAGGGACTGCGAGGACTGGCAATAGCTGAAAGCTTCAAACCTAATCATCCAAAATCTGTCTTTTCTGGGGTTGTGATGAGAGGAGATTTTGTCATTGACGGGTTTGTATTTGGTAGTGCGACACTCGAAGGTGATGATGCCACCGAGGCAATCTTGAAAATGTATGATAAACTGCAGAGACCTGACATCAGCTATGTCTTGATTTCAGGGCTTATCGTCTCAATGTATAACATAATTGATATCCAGAAATTACATCAAATCTTAAAAGTTCCTATAATTGGAATCTCTTACCACTACTCTGCAGGGATTGAAGATGCCATAAGGCACCACTTTCCAGATTCTTATGAATCTAAAATGGCCTTGTATGAAAAACTAGGCAAAAGAGAAAAAATCACCTTGAATACATCTTGTGATGTTTATGTTAGAAAAGAAGGATGCACACTAAATGATGTGAAAAATTTGCTAGATAAACTGACATTGCATGGCTCCATCCCAGAACCAATACGTGTATCACAACTACTTGCAAAAACACTGCTTTTGCAAAAATTACTCCCTTGAGTATTTGACTTTATCCAGTAGGGTTCCAGTGACAATCGCAGTTACAGCCCTTTGTGCACTTTATTCTCTTGCAGTCAGTACACATAGTTCTATGATGCCAAATGGGAGCGGTATTCATATTATTTCCTTTATGATTTGTGAAAAATAAAGAGGCTGTTTTAAGTTATTGATGAATTTTTAATTTGAAAGCAATTTTCCAACAAACGTAAAGGTTGATCTGACACTGTTTAAAATAATTGATCCTGATAAGAAGAGTAATGATGAAATGCGTTGTATGTGAGAACCCATCTCTGTGTTGTTTTTGCTTCTGTCCTTATTGTGGAGATACTGAAAAAAATTGCATGTGTGAAATTAATGATTCAACAAACTGTAAAAACAGTTTTAGATCAAACAAAACGAAACATAACCTGTCAAAACAAATGAGGAATTCATCTTCTTTTCTTGTGAGCAAAGATGAGGATTGGTGGCGTTTGGAAAAATGGCAGATCGGTAGAAAAAAATTCCTAAATCTTTTCTAGTTTTTGTCTTCTATGTTTTGTTGTTTTATCAATCTCAAGTAAATAGAAATTAAAAAAAAGACAATCTTGAATCTAATGTATGTAGTGGTAAGCTTGTAATTGAGAAGAAAGGATAACTGTAATGATTCAGTTATTCATACATGAGTTTTGAAGAGTCATTTCTCTATCCCTTAGCGTTGTTAGCAATTGGATCATTGATTTCCATGTTTTTGGTGCCTAGATTCAGTGACATATATGGCAAGAAAAGGCACCAATTGGAAATCAAAAAGGATCTTATTGTAAAAATTACAGAGTTGGATGCTGAATGGCATATTGTCCTTGATGACATGGCATATCCTCTTGAGGATGAAACCGAAAATGCAAAAATCATCACAAAGCTAACTGGGGAACTGGAGAAAAAAGAATCCGTAATTACATCCTTGATGAATCTTTATTTTGATGATGATGCTCTGCATTCCAAATGGGAGGTATATTCTGAATCCCACCCAAAATACTTTGAGTATTTGTCAGACAGAAAAGAAAGTCCTGATTCAGCTATCTGACCTGCTAGAAAGCAACAAGATAAAGTCATTGACTGGGGAGAGACTATCTGAATCAATTGAAGCAAGAATTGGGGTCATCCTCAAAGAATTACTGGAATTAGTTGAAAACACTGAGATACGAAAACTCAAATCTTGAATCTGAAATCTATAACTCGTAATGCAATACATAAAACCTAGTTTTCTTTTTTTTAATTGATGGTATTAAAAATCATGTCTGGAATAGTCATTCCTTCAAAACAAAACGGATACATCAAAGTAATGTTTGATGATCATGCAATTGAGCATACTTCTGATGGGGATGTGGTCGAAAAAAAGACACTCGGACCTGAAGGCAATTTCAAAAAGGTTCCAACAAAGATGGTGGCATTAAGACAAATCAAAGTGCAAACTGTTGTTGCGCCTGCAGTTGGCGGACCTTCTTCTTTGGAGAAATTCAAAATTGGGGATTATGTAAACAAACAAAGACTGAAAATTACTTGGTCTGCTGGCAAACATAGTACTATAGAAGAAATATCATACATGGTTATAGGCGAAGTATGATTCTTTTTTTACACTGATATTATGATCTAAAGCAGTTTCGATGGCTAGTAATACAAAAAAGAAAAAGAATTGAAATTCTTGGAAGTTATTTTACTTTCTTTGTGGGAAAAATGCGTCTCTAATTGGATCCAAAAATGTATCCCAAGAAATGTTCTTTACATTATCTCATGACATTATGTTGCTTGGTGTTGGACGGTCTTCGCCTTGAGGAGTGTATGCAAATCCAATCTTGTTATAGTAAAAGGCTACTTCCTTAGTAGGCCTGTCATCTGCATCTCCTGAGGTACTCCAGCTTTTGATAAATACCCGGTCTAGTTTGTATTTGAGATATGTTATTGGCTCTCCTGACTCACTTCCCCCTGCAACCTCGACAAAATCGATTTCAGCAGTACCTAGTGAGTTTCCATTAATTGCAAATTGTGCAAGCTGTGCACTGGCAGAATCTGTACTCTTTGAGATGGTGCACTCTTGTAGTTCTCCAACGCCTATATTGATATCGGCAGTTCCTCTTCTTTCACCGGATTTTTTTTTCGTAGTGTTGTCAACTCCACATTTGAATGAATCAAGCTCTATCCATCCTATGTGTTTGTCATCTGTAGACTCTCCTTCTATGTCTCCAATCTTCATGTATATTGCAGCATCAGCATGTGGGATTGCCGCAGCAGCAAGAACGCTGATGGCAGACATTAAGAGAATATTTCTGGTCTTGTTTTGCATTGTCATTATAAAAATCAAAGAGGCTTAGCATATAGGCTCTGTGCTAACACTGTTAACATTTGTTAACAATTAAAAAATTAGCAAATTTGCCAATGATGATTGTAAAACTAGTTGTTTTGAAAATTAACCTTCTGACCTTAATGGCGCCAACAACCAGTCATTGAGATATTCTGCATCTCTGATTCCGTTTGCATCTGTAATGATTTCTTGTATCTGTTCTTTTGAGTATCCTGAATTCTTATCAATTAAAAATACAAATCTGTCTTTGAGGTTGAATCCTTCTTCAAACTCTACATTGATGATATGCTCTAATGTTTCAACATAATGCTCCAAGGTGACTACTCGATATAGATACAATTCCTTTATGTCTTCTTCTTGCATCTGGAAAAATAACTGGCCATCTGATAGATTTAGATGAGGTTCTAACTCTATCATCCACCTATCTGAATTGGAATTTGCCTCACTGATGTTGACTGCCAATATGAGAGTCATTATCCCAAAAAATGCAACAGGTATTAAAATCCCTATGATTATGATGTGCAGCTTTCTCATGCTTGTCCTAGTTTTCAAATAATGTGGTTTATCTATAATCAGAAAATAAAATTGCGAGAAGAATGCCTATCATCAGAAAAAAGATCCAGCCAATAGATTCACATCATCAGATATCCCGATCTTCGTAAAGATAGCAAGCCTCATAGAAGACTCTCTCCTCTTTACTGTGTTTTTCCAATTGTGTCATTCCTTCACATCGGTATTCTGTGATCACTTTACCATGTGTCGGACATCGAACCACCCAAGACATTTTTCTCTGATATTAGTTAGTGTTTAACAAATATAAGGGATTTCCCAGACTTATTATGACAAATAATAAGAATTTATTGATTTAACTATAAAGTTATTGATATATTATTCAAATTATTGTCATTTTGTTTTGATATCTCTTGTCTGAATCAATTATTGTTCCGTGTATTTTGTCTTATCTTCTTTATTTTCACAAATTTTGTAGATAGCCGGTGAATCTTGTGCATTTGTTCTTCTTGAGATTTTTAAATTCTTGTCTAATAATTTGAAAAAGAATACTTTTCTCCGCATTTTGCACACCTGTCTTTCAAGCCCTTTGCAGGCTTTGTTAGACCGCATATGCTGCAATACCTCATGATCCCTTGCTTTACAAGTTCTGAATTGCAGGTGTTCTTTTCTTCAGCATTGTGTTGTTCTTGTGATTTGTGGCATATGGGACATACTTCATCATATGACATGTAGTATTGTTTTTGATGCCCTCTTCTTAATTATTTTCTCTACCGAATCAAGTTCCAAATAGCAAAAGCATTCCTAGGTCAGACAAATATCTCATTTTCCGAATATCGGGGAGTCTTTTTAGGAACATCCGAAATCTCTAATGATTCTAAATATGCAAGATATTTTGGAATGGATTTAGTATCTCCATAGGAAATCAGTATTCTGTCACCATGTTCAATAACATATTGTGAAATGTCTGCACGATATTTTTCCCCATTAAGATAAAACAACAGAGGATTGTCTTTGTCCTCACAAAAACTGTTAATTTTGGACTTTGATGGTGATTCCCCATAACTCATCATTATACATTCAGTGGTAATCTTCAATCCCAATGATGTAAACAACATGTCTAATGGAACTCCTGTTGCATGTTTGTGAATCATGTATGGGTTGTGGTCCTCAAAGTGTATGTATTTGCTTGAAAGCTGGAACTGGCGAAGGCCAAAATTTACTTGCTCACCGTCTACAAAAACTGCGATTGCAGCATGTGCATGATCACTTCCATATTCCCCAACACCATACTGATTTACCAAACTTCTCTCAGGATCAACGCTGTTCATGTTCTGAATTATCCTTGAATCAATATCGTCTTGGTTGATAAAATAATATGAAAAGAATCCTGATGAAACAATCACAAAAGCAGCAGCAAGTATCAAGATAGTCCTGCTTTTTGATTTGGATTCGGCAGGCTGTATCTCAAAATATTCTGAATTACTCTCCTCCAGCCTGCCTGGTAGGCTATAATCTGAATCAGAGTCTTTTGGGAGAGACTTTTCATTATCTTCTGGCATTCACTATCCTAGTGTCGGGATTCTATAAATTTCCTTTAATAGGCTAGATTGAAAATAAACCTGACTGCGAAAATGACTCCAAGTGTACAGTCAGGCGGACGTACGGTCGGTTGTCGGTTAAGCGATATGAATAAGCGCTTGCTCTCTGTAGGTTTTTGAAATATTAAAGAGAATTTCCAAATTTATTCCAAATCTAAAGTGTTTGGAGACATCACAGTACCGATTCCCATCCGGCCCATCTCTTAATTCCTCCTATATCGTGTTCAGAATTTTCAGAAAAATACTGAATGTCTATATTTTGATTGTTCCATTTTTAACCATAAACTCAATTCCCTTTAGAAAATCATCATCTGAAATCAATCCTTGACTCCACCATCCAGCATTGTTCTTTATCCATGCAGGAATTTCTTGTGTGGTTTCAGTTGTAGATTGGACAGTGTCTGGAATTTGAATGACGCCCTCTTTGACTAGGAATTGTATGCCTTGAACAAATGCATTGTCATCAATTTGTCCATCTGCCCACCATCCAGCATTGTTCTTTATCCACGTAGGAATATCTGGGGTCGAGATAAAATCATCATTTAATTTTTCAAGTAGAGGGTTTTCCTCAATCTCAATTTCAATAATAACAGATCCACTCATGGACACGTCAGGTTTCTCTTCTTCTGGTCCTGTACCGTAAACAAATATGGAATAATTTACAATTCCTGCTTCTTCTTTTATTGGAATGAGATGGTCAACTCTACCAAAGTCAGTAAACAGTTTCTCTTCTCCGATTTCTTGTGCATATGATCTCAATTTGTTACCTTGCTCATCTAAAACCAAAACATCGTAATGAATCTGATCTAGAATTTCACGATCATTATACCTGCTGACGAAATTTATTTTCCAGTCAATACTGCAGCCTTCAGTTGGATATTCTGGAGAATAGTTATGTTGAATCATCATGGAATATGTATCTGTAGCATCGCGTTGACTTACATAGTCATAAAACTTTGTAGGACACTCCAACAACTCTTCTTTTTGAATTGTTTCTTTTACGTCCTTGAAAGGATCATTTGTCACATTTTTCTCATAATTTAACAAGGTGAATTGATACTGTATTGGAGGGTTCTCAGCATTAGTCCTGGGATACGTCAATGCTTTAACAGGAAAAGGAAAACCATCTACTATCCACATTTCGTTGTCAGTTTCAACATACCAGCCAACAACCACGGCATCCACATTTCCAATAACAGAATCTATTGTTTCTATTCTATGTGGGATTAATGGCGCATCACTGCCGCTCCCAAAATTACCAATATTACCCCATTTGCCCGATCTAAATTCTTGTGGCCCATGAAGTCTATCATCTTCATTTGCAGAAGCAAAAGCAGAAAGCCAATTTAATGAAGACTTGATTGCAATGACATAATCAAAAAGATCCTCATCAAATACTATGGGATCCGGAGTAGTTTTACCAAGACCCCAAGACCCTTTAGCGATTTTATCCCCATCGATAATCACAACTTTTGCATCCCACAACGTTTCACTGATATTTTGTATCTCCCCTTTTATCCACATTTTCAATTCAATAGGGGAACAGTCATTGAGATTTATTTCACATAAAGAATACTCAAAATAATTTCCTACCTCTAGACCTTCGCCCAGATACCAGGTACCGTCAACATCAACTCCTCCGGATATTTGAGAATCCTGACCATAAGAAAGATTGGTGAATCCAATGCTACATAAAATAACCAACATACTAATCGGCACTATTTTATTTTTCATATTTGAATTTCAATTAAAAAGATACTAGACTAAAGTTAACTGTATCGATAAATATCACGATGGATTTTCTCAATTTTTTGATTTAGTATAATCACAAACAAATTACTGACCTGATGTGAGAAAATAAAAACAGCAAATAAAAAATGCGTTAACTACGATGACTAAAATGAGCATTAACACATAGTTTTTGTTTGATTTGACGGATCTCTTCTTTTTGCTCATTGTTTTGCGCAACAATCTAATTGATCTTGTTAATCAATGCTTTTTGGTTTCCGTTTCCAGTTATTGGAGATAGACTTCTCATGTTTATTTTAGGAATTAAAATTATTAATTTATGTTCAGTCATAAAATGTGAAATTTTTCATCAAATCCAACTTATCCAAAATAGAAAATAATATTTTGGAATCAAACTATTAGAGAAAGAAATCGTATTGCTTCCAAGTAACAACTCACCAGGCATCAAATGAAAACCAAACATGGTAATTGTCTTGTGTTTTTTATAATTAGTAGAATTTGTAAAATTATGAAACACGCATTAGATTACAAAAATGCCCCCAGAAAAATAAAACATGAATCCAGTCTTGCTGATGTTTTAAAAAAGATAATTGATGAAAAAAAGAGTAGGCTCCTAGTCACAGAAAATGACAAAATTACAGGTATTGTAACTGAAAAAGACTTGGGTATTTTTCTCCTGACTGATGATACTGAAAGGAAATTAGATGAAATCCCACTGTCTGCAATTGTTAAAAAAATAATTTCTGTTGATGAAAATACAAGTATGGCAGAATGTGCCGAAATTATGCTAACAAAATCCATTGGTTCTTTGGTCATTACATCAAACGATGAGGTAGTTGGAATTTTAACAAAGACTGATCTTGTGAGATATTTTGCTAAAATGCATTATGGTGAAAAAATAGTTGGAGAGTACATGTCTCCATATTATGCCTGGCAATATTCCGATGCTCCGCTATACAAAATTGTTCTAAAAATGATTGATGAGAAAATATCTAGAATAATACTTCGAAATCATGATGAAGTGCCTGTTGGAGTTGTCACTTTTCGAGACTTGTTTGAATTGGCGCTAAAGCAGGGAAATTATGAAGATGTTCTTGACAATTCTGATCCTGTAATTTCTGTAATTTTTCCAAGAAAAGGCTTCATTTCAGAATCTGGATTTGGTGCAAGTGTAAAAGCTGATGATGTAATGAGTACTGATGTTATTTCTGTAAATTATGATGATGATTTGGCAAAAGCAGGCAAAATATTGTTAAAGAAAAATATCAACGGTGCAGGAGTCTTGTCTAAACATGACACCATTGTGGGAATCATCAGCAAGACCGATATTGTAAAAGCTCTGGCTTTTTTAAAATAACATCAAAAATTACTTTGTTTGAATCTGAATTTTCAATTCTAAAATAACAAATTGTTTTTTGATCAAATTTCAAATAGGAAACTGTTGATATCTTCTAATGAGTCACATATTATTTTGTATGTTTTTTATTAATTCAAGAACCTTTGGAATAATGTTTGAGGATTCTGAGGTGATTTCAGTGGTTATCATTAGCAGATGTTCCTCATCCATCGGAAATGTAAATCGCTTTATTTTATCATATTCGGCCATCGCATATTTTGCATTTCCTATTTTATGTGCAATCCTTTTTCGTGTATCCCATCTCTGCCCTGCATAATAATGCATCATCTTAATTTCCTCATCACTAAGATATGGTGTGGTTCCTTCTCTAACATGGCCACAAATTGATTCACCATCGATATTTTGAACAGCTGCGTATCGAATTGTCTGATCAATATTCATGATCTCGTCATAAAATTTATCAAAATTCATAAACTGTTAAGGTAGTCATTTCATATTAAATTTCTGTTGTGAATAGTGATATCTTGTCTTATCCTAGGTTCAAGTTATCCTAGGCTCAATCACTTATTTGGATACAAAAATGGGTCCACGAGGATTCAGATACCAAATTGGGGATAAAAATGGATGTAGATAGGCTTGCACACCTAATACTCTTGTAAACACTGGTTTGAATTCAGTGATGTCATACCCTTTCGGGTAGAAAATTTGATTGCAGTGTCACCTGTAAATTAAGTATTAAATTCAAAATGAAAAATCATGGAATCTGTAAAAGTTGATTTTGATTGGGATAATTTGTCAATTTCTGAAAATAATAGCCATAATCAAAATGAATGGGGACTGAGAAAATCAGACCCAATCATCATCACATCGTATAAAATGAAATGGGAATGAAAAGTTATACATAAAAAAATATCAATAGTACATTATTCAACTTACAAAATAAAAATTTGAAAAGTAAAAAATCTTTGAAAACTTAGTTATTTGAAAAAGAAAGAAAAATTTATCATGTTAGAATGGATATTAATATAATATTATGAAATGAAATTGTGACAAAAAAAGGACAAATCAATGAAATTTTTAGCAGGGCAAGATTTGGTACTCCAGCAGAAACATACAAGATCTTCTATAGGGATTTTGAAAAAATTATAGAGGTAACTTTGCCAGAGTTCATCAAAGTATCTGAAAACTTTGAAACTATTCCAATTAGCAGAATTGAGAAGATTACAAAAAATAATGAGGTTTTATTTGAAAAATACCGAAAAGAAAATAAAAACAATGAAAAATAATTCTTCAAGTGTCGTTAAATCTTGTAGTGACATGATTAAAGAATTAGAATTTGATTCAGGATTAAAAACTAAAAAATAATTTCAAGTTTTCATAATCCTAGAGAAATCATGTATTATTTTCTTCAGATTCCCCAAATAATACTACCCGTGAGGATCCACAATTATGTTGAATATATTTGGAAAAAAATTTGTTTTAATCTCCTAGTACGGCAGATGAGATGCTTGTAATGTTGAAAGGATTTTTTCTATTATCTTATTATGATCAGATGAAATTTCCGTAGACAATAATATGAGATCTTTATTAAAATAAACTGTAATCCATTTTACACCATCCCTTAACTCTATGGACCATGTTGTTTTGCCGAGTTTCTTGTCAAAGACATGATTCATCTTGGCTTTTAACAGAGCTTGGCGCTGCACTAATTTGGTTTCTTGTAAACTCAGTCTTGGAATCATCTCTTTTTTTCTGTAATATGCTTTTAATCGTCCACATTTACACAATATTCCGACAAATCGTATGTTTGAATCAATATTCAAAACTTTGATACAAAATTGACTTTCAGGCCTAATCTTTTCTAATTTTTGCATTGTGTTTGTTGATTAGAAAAAAAATTAGAATACAAAAAATATTTTTGTTGACAAAATAGTAAAATGTTTATTTAAGATGGTATTTAGTTGTTCCAAATCTATTTGGATTCTGCCTTGATTTTCAGTTTAAATTACAACCGAAAATCTAATCAGTTTTGATACGTTTTAGATTATATGATAAAAAATAACAAATCTAAAATTTTTCTGCTATTGTTTTCAGTTTTACTAATTAACATCGATCAAGTTTACGGAATGTTTAATCAACAAGGACAATGGGTTTGTTCCAATGAAATTGATATAGAACTAAGCTACTATCAGACATATACTGAAAACTTTCAAACTACAATCGATAAGATAACTTTGTCTGATGGTGCTGCTGCGGCACAATCTTATTTTGAATCTGCAATCAAGGAGGAAAAAATAGGTCAAGATTGGCAAAGATCATTGGACTGTGTGACTAAATTAGGAATCGATGACTCAATAATTCCTACAATTGTAATATCTGAAGAAGAGCTACCCCCTAAAGAAGAAAATTTCAGACAACAAACTACAGATGATTTGTATTATGTCGGTGTTGTCATAATGATTGCCATTACCATAATTGGATTTACCTATTTCTACCTCAAATCAAATAAAAATAAAAATTCAAAATACCATGAAAAAAATGATGAATCTCGAAAGGAAAATTCAGAGAATATCGAAATAGAA
This sequence comes from Candidatus Nitrosopumilus sp., assembly GCF_965223225.1. Lineage (GTDB taxonomy): Archaea > Thermoproteota > Nitrososphaeria > Nitrososphaerales > Nitrosopumilaceae > Nitrosopumilus. The sequence goes on along the minus strand of NZ_CBDCVU010000004.1, from coordinate 1,168,846 downwards.
ATCAGAGGAGGAATCGAAAAATGAATCAGGAGAAAATCTGATGCTAGAGAAGGAAAATTCCTCCAATAATCAAGATAGGATTGCTATTAAAATAAAACAAAATTTAGAACCTGTTTTCACTGAACTTTTTTCAGAACTTAATCCCACATTTGAAAACTTGGAAGGAATTCAAGAATTAATGTCATGGTACGATAAAATACAAAACAAAGATGATAACAATGAAGAAAAAATTATCGAGAATATAATCAATGAGTGCATGAAACATTTACCACAAGAATATGGGAATCTTTGCATAGAAAATATCAAAATAGAATGGGGCAAAAAACTGAAAAAAATAGAATCTGAAAAAGGACAAGGAATAACTGCCTATTTTGAAGATGGGACAGAAACTAAAGGGGATTTGCTGATTGGCTGCGATGGAATACATTCCAAGACCCGCACTTTGATGATGCCTGACTTTCCAAGTCCAACATACACAGGAACCGTTCTGGTTGGAGGAATAATTGATGATTTGATGCAGACATCCTTGGCACCAAATACGTACCACATGACATTTGGTAAAAACTTGCACTTTGGAAATCTTTTTGAAAAATTAGGAAGGAAGTTATGGTGGACGTATGTTCCGTATCCTGAAGATTCAGTGAAAAACAGAACCAAAGTATCTTGGGATGAATGGAAGAAAAAATTACTTTTCCTTCTTAAAGATGAACACCTGACAGTAAGAAAATCTATAGAGATGACCAAAGAGACTTTACTGTACCTGCCGATTTACAATATCCCCCATTTGCCTACGTGGCACAAGGGTCATGTGTGCCTTATTGGCGATGCAGCTCATGCAATATCTCCACATGCAGGACAGGGTGCCACGATGGCAATTGAGGATGCAGTAGTCTTGGCAAAATGTTTGAGAGACATATATGACATACAAGATGCATTTTCCAAATACCAACAATTGAGAAAAGACAGGGTAGAGAAGATGATATCTATGGCAAGACGCTCTGGAGGAATGTTCACTACCACAAACCCAATAGGAAAAATAGTTAGAAATGCAATATCGCCTTTCATGATAAAATTAAGTACAAAAGGATTTGATGAAATTTATGGATACAAAGTAGACTGGGATAAAAAAATAAAATGAAGCAAAAATGGAGCTTTGATGACATTCCAGATTTATCCGGAAGAACAATAATTGTGACTGGAGGCAACAGTGGTCTTGGTTTTGAGGCAGTGAAATCTTTTTCAGCAAAAGGATCTCAAACCATTCTTGCCTGTCGTGATGAAGATAGTGGAGAGTCTGCAAAAAAGAAAATACAAGAAGAACATCCAAATGCACAAATCAACATCATGAGTCTTGATTTAGCGGATTTAGAATCAATTCGCTCATTTGCAGCGAAGTTTGATGAGCAACACGACAACCTAGACGTTCTTTTGAATAATGCTGGAATCGTGTGCCCATACAAGAAAACCAAGGATGGGTTTGAAATACAGATGGGCACGAACCACCTAGGACATTTTGCACTCACTGGTTTGTTGTTGAACTGTTTAAAAAACACAAAAGGATCAAGAGTTGTTAATGTAAGTAGTTTGGGACACAAGTTTGGTAAAATGGATTTTGACAACTTTATGTTTGAAAAAGGAAATTATTCCATAATGAAAGCATATGGAAATACAAAACTTTCCAATCTCTTATTCACTTATGAGTTGCAAAGAAGGTTTGAGAAATTTCATGTTGATTGTATTGCAGTTGCAGCACATCCCGGAGTAGCAAAGAGTAACCTGGCAAAGCATGTCAGCAAGAAATTACTGTATAAAATTGGAATGGGAATATCAAATTTAATAATGTCTCAGAGCACTTCAATGGGGGTATTGCCTGAAATAAGAGCCTCAGTTGATCCTCTTGTCAAAGGAGGAGATTATTTTGGACCGGGAGGATTTCAAGAATGGAGAGGACATCCAGTAAAAGTAAAATCCAATGATGCATCATATGATCTGAAAAATGCCAAAGAACTTTGGAATATTTCAGAAAAACTGACAAAAGTTAGATATGACTTTGGATAAGAAAAATGAAAACCAAAAGAATTTTAAAATATTTTGGTATATCTATCGTCATTCTGGTAGGAGGTTTTCTTGCTGCAGGACAAATTGCATATCACAGCGTACCTATGATGGAACCTCCTGGAAAGATCTATTCAGTTGAGGGCACTGACATGCACCTTTATTGTACAGGTCCGGAAAATGATTCTGCTCCAATAATAATTATCATAACGGGGGCAGGAACTCAGAGTCCACTATACTATAATCTTCAGGCGAATTTGTCTGAAACAGTACGTACATGCAGTTATGATCGTGCAGGAACTGGTTGGAGTGAATCAAATGGCAATCCTGCAGATGCCAACAACATGTCTGATGAGTTGTATCGTCTATTACAAATTGCCAAAATTGATGGTCCAATAATCTTGGCAGGACATTCCCTTGGAGGAATTGTAAGCTTGATTTACAGTGCAGAGCATGAGGAGCAAGTTGCGGGAATTGCATTCATCGACTCTAGTCACTACAATCAATATGACTACTTTGGAAAAGAATTCAGTGACGCAGTGTACAAACAAAATGACGACCTGTTGTCAAGTTTCTGGTTGATAGAACTTGTCAGCAAACTTGGAATTGTCAGTCTGACATCTCTTATCTCAGAGGATTCCGAGTCTGAAAGCGACATGAACATACAAGGGATGTATGCTTATTTTGATAGGTGGACTCCGTTATACGCCACAATGAAGTCTGAAATTGTCAGCCTTCAAACTTCTTTTGAACAGGGAAAGGAAGCACACTATTTCAGAGAGGACTTGCCAATAATCTCACTTTCTGCATCTGATCATGATGCATCTTTTTTCCCAAAAACTGGACCATCCGAACAAGAAATTAGAGATGCCATCAAGTCTTTTCACAAGGATTTGGCATCCTTGTCAAGTGATGGCAGACATGTGGTTGTAGAAGGAACAGATCATATGAGTATTATACAAAATGAAAAAACTGCAGAGCACATTCTTAGCTTGATTCCTTTGATTGAAGAAAAATAACAAATTCAAATTTTTAATAACATCTCTTATCCACATATCCTGTACCGTTGCCGAGATTTGAACTCAACAGTAAAAATAACTAATGGTAGATTTCAACAATAATTCTCTTGTCACGGGTTCAAACCTGTTTTGGCCCACGTTTCTGTATGTTTTTGTTTCATCAATTAATTACAAGATTATCTAAATTTTTTAGAATGAATTTGTTTGTGTGTTAAATACTGGAAATAACAACACTAATTGAATTGTTTGAGATCTTTGGACAAAAAGATATTGAAGAGATAATCGAAGTCAACAAACTGATTTGTTCTTATGATCATGAACCAGTCGTGTTAATATGGAAACCCTAAACGCTATTTTTGATAAAGTAAATTCTTTTAATGACATATCAGATAGAAGAACAAGAATAATCAAAAAGGCAACGCATATTCTAGCTGGAATATCTTACAATCAACCATTTATTGAAGGAAATCGTAGAACATCGCATTACCTCGTGAAAAATTTTCTTGGAAGGAATCTATACCAACTAAGATTTTACAATGCCAAAGAAGAGGATCAATTTGCAGATATGCTTAGACGTACTGCGGAGGAAAAATTTGAAGATGATCCTACAATCTATTCAGAAGTTGAAGAATATTTGACTCGTAAAGTTGAAGATATAAAATTTGATTACTTGTAGGCCAGTTTCTCAAATAGCTCTAGATCCTCGTCTATCATCTCTTTTACTTCCTCAACCATTTTAGAGTTCTTTACATCTTTTGGAAGCGGTGGAGATGTTACGGTAGCCATCAAACAATATTCTGCAAATTACTATTTAATTCTTCACCGAGTTTACATTTGAAACTGAATCCAAAATATTTACTGAACTTGTTCTATTTTGACATGTTTTCTATCAATTACAAACTTTATCTTTTCAGGATTTCCACATGGTGTGGACCTGCTATGGTCCGTACCTTCAACATGAAAATTTTTGTAAATTAATAATAAACTAAGCCTATTTTTTTAGAAATTATGGCGTTGATTACGCATGCGTCTTTTTTAATCCTAATTTGGGATATGGACCGGATGGGATTTGAACCCACGACCTTTGCGGGAATTGATTCCTTACGCAGTGTGAGTGCGTCATCCAAACCAAACTAGACGACCGGTCCAACAACTTTACAATAACACGAGTTTTTTTGTCTTTAGATTGGGATATTGCACAATTACCTCTGCCTTTTCTAATCAGTTTATTCAGAGATTCTATGACATTGCATGAGTTTGACGCGTTAATTGACCGCATGAAACTGGTCTTTGAGTATGCTGAGAACTTGGGCCAGTATGTGGATGCTGCCAAAGTCCTCTATCAAATGAATGAGCAGCTTCCTGATGACTTGCAGTTGACCTTGGATGAACTTGAGGAATCTGATGCTGCAAAGTCATTTGTAATGCAATACAAATCTGATATGAAAATCGCAATATCTGAATACCGTGAAAGGTTGATGGTTTTTTAGAATTTAGAAATAATACTGCTAACTGCTACTTCTTTACGCCGAGATTTCTGTTCTTTAATCTCAGGTATGGGTTTCTGCATTTTCTGCATCTAGTAGCACCAACATCGTTTCTTGCTCCACAATTAAAACAAATTCTCATTACAAGACGTGCCTGCTGTGCAATTCGCTTCTTTTCTGGATCTGTTATTGGCATTTCATTCTATCTCCTCAGTCGCTCTCTTTTATTCTAATCGGATTTTTCCATCTTTCCTGCTAGCAGTACTGGCACTTCAATTGGTCTTTTGGCTACTGGAACGTTTGCCTTGTTGAACATTGATACCTTTGATTCAGCTGAACCATAAGTTCCCATGACTATGGCTCCTGCATGGCCCATTCTCTTCTCTTTTGGTGCTGCCCTTCCTGCAATGTATGCTACAGTTGGCTTGTTAAATCCACTATCGATAATTCTCTGAGCTAAAATCTCTTCAGAGTCTCCTCCTATCTCTCCTACTACTACTAGTCCTTCAAGGTCTGGAATGTCTTTTACCATCTCAAATGCGTCAATCAGTCTTGTTCCGTTGATTGGGTCTCCTCCAATTCCGATTGTGATTGATTGGCCAAAGCCTGCATTTGTTAGTGCATCTGATATTTCATACAACAAGGTTCCGCTCTTTGAGAGGACTGCAATCTTTCCTGCCTTAAATGGAGTTGGTGGCATGATTCCTACCTTGATTAGTTCTGGAATCATGATTCCTGGAGTGTTTGGGCCGATGATTACTGCGTCTTTTTGTTTTGCTAATTCTAATGCTTCCATTGTATCTCTGATTGGAACATGTTCTGGTATTGCAACTAGCAGCTTGATTCCTGCCTCTAGTGCATCTTTTGCTGCACCTAGGAAGAACTTTGCTGGAACGTAAACAATTGAAATTTTTGCACCGGTTGCATCTACTGCCTCTTTCATGGTGTTGTAGATTGGCACTTTATCGTCAAATTTCTGACCACCTTTTCCTGGGGTGACTCCTGCAACAACGTTGGTGCCGTATGCCATCATGTTTCTTGCATGAAGGGAACCATATGCTCCTGTAATTCCCTGAACAATCACTCCTTTTTTCTCATAGTCTGGATCTTCGGGTTTTCCTTTGAGTAATCCAAAAATGTCAGTCAATTCTTAACCTCCATTACAGCTGCATTAATTGCTTCTTCTACAGAATCATATATTTTTGTTCTAGAGCCTTGCAACATCTCTTTTGCTTTTTCTGACTCTGTTCCTTTGAGTCTTGAAAAGACCGGCAAGTCAATCAGGTTGTCCTCGTATGCTTTTAGGAATGCCTCTGCAACTACTGTTGTCTTTACGATTCCTCCATAAAGGTTTACTAAAATTCCCTTTACTCTGTCAATCTTGCTAATTAGTGTCAATGCCTCATAAACTGATTCGGTTGTTGCACCGCCCCCGACATCTAAGAAACATGCAGGCTTTCCGCCATTGTCTGATAACATATCAAGTGTTGACATTACCAAACCTGCTCCGTTTCCGACTACTGCAATGTCTCCGTCTAGTTCAACTAGCGAGAATCCACTTTTTTCTGCACGTTCTTCAATCTCTGATTTTTCTTGGTACTTTTGCAACTCTTCATGTCTAAAGTTACTGTTGTCATCTGTGACAAACTTTCCATCAAGTGCCATTATTGTGTCATCTTGCATGATTGCAAGTGGATTGATTTCTGCTAGTTCTGCTTCTTTTTCTATTGTAAGTTTTGATAATTTCTTTAACGTATCAACAAAGCCGTCTGCTGTAATTCCTTCAAGGCCCATCTCTTTTGCAACCTCTTTTGCAACCTCGTCTGAGACATCTCCTAGTCCTACTTCTTTGATTATCTGGTTTTTCACTGATTCAATTTCAACTCCACCTTCAGCTGAGGCAATAATTGTATAACATCTCTTTGAGCGGTTCAAAAACAATGACAGATACAACTCTTTTTTGATGTCTGCCATCTTTTCAAGCAAAATCGCTCTTGCTTTCTCGCCTTTAATTGTCAAGTCCATCACTTGTGGATATTTTATCTCAAATTCGTCATCATTTTGACATTTTTGAATTCCTCCTGCCTTTCCTCTTCCTCCGACCGGTACCTGGATTTTAATCACAAATGGATATCCTAATTCCTTTGCATGGACTCTTCCTTCTTCGATATTTGTTGATGATTTGCTGTCAAGTAGGTTTATTCCGTACTCTCTGAACAACTCCTTTGCTTGAAACTCTAGTAAACGCATGTAGAATTCATGAATTTTATGTTCTTTATTAACTATGATGCTATTTTAGCTGCTCTTCTAGAAAATCAATCATCTGCAAAAAGCGATCTTTGCTTTTTCTTAGCAATTCTTCTGGATATTCTTCTATTTTGAATACGAATTGTTGGTGAAAGCTTGGAACTAGGATTCCACCTGATGTGACCATTTGTTCGATGATGTATCCTTTGGTTAGCGTGCAGACAATCTCCTCATATGATTCGTCTTCTTCTTCCAGTGTCTGTCTGTATAGTACGATGGGTCTGTTTGTCTTTGTGACAATGTCTGATCCCTTTTGTAATAGATCTGTCAAGTGTTGAATCTGCCATGCATCCAGACTAATCTGCTTAACCACATGTTTACTATGTGATTTTTCTATTTAACCGTGATAAAACAAACCATCTTCACTATTTGTCGTCAATAATGTCACACTAAATTCAAAGCTCAGAAATAAAGAAAGAAAATGATTTGGCATTATGCCATATCTAGTGCTCTTGAATGTTTATGTGTGTGTGGTCTCTCACCGGAATATTTTCTTCTCATGTGTCCTGATGGTCTTCCATAGATTAATTCTAAGAACCATGACTCATGTTCGATCTCTTCAGCTAGGATGTCTTTTGCAATATCGTATGTTGCAGGATCTTTTCCTAACGTCATCTTGCAGATTTTATTCCAGTTGACAATAGCACCTTGTTCTGCCTTGAGGCATTTTTCTAGGATTGCCATATGATCTGTTGGGTTTGGTGGTAACTGCAGAAATTCACATCCAGATATTTTGATAAATTCTGTTGCATCATTTGGAAGAGCACCTCCAAGCTGGTAGATTCTCTCAATACATGATTCAAAGTGACTAAGGTCTTCTAGTCTTGCATCTTCGATAATTCCTTTTAGTCCCTCGCCTTCCATTCCTGTACAATGTGCTCTGAGGTTGGTAAAGTAGTAGTATGCTGTAAATTCTACTGCTGCATTTTTTATCAGCTCTTTTACCAGTTCATCAACATCAAGGCCGTTTTGTTTTAGGACATTGATTCCAACAACATTTGGACTTGTCGACTCGGACATTTTCTTGTAAAGTCACCTGTTGCAATAAAAATATTGCATTTATAATTGAAAAATAAATTTGTGAGATGATAGTATTGGATCAAAGTATTGTTTTATCTTTTAAAAATAAAGTGATGTGAATTAGCATCATCATTATCTAATATGATGCAGGTGTTGCATTTCCTGAAATGTATTTTATGTCCTGATCTGCTGAAATTTCCTCAATCATGTCAACGTTCATTTGACCTACTGCAGTCAATCCATGCAGACTTGGCTGTATTGGGAATCCGTATTTTGCTCTAATCTTTTCTTGTTTTTTTAATGGGTCTACTCCTGATTTGTAGTCTATGTGCAACTCAACTCTTGGATTTACGTCTGGCAGCCTTCTCTCAAGATACATTATCTTTACCAGCAGATTAACATCCATGTTTGAGATAGTCTTTCCAATTGATGACAGGAACTGATCATATTGAATCTCTACTTGTGACATGAACATGTATGTCTGAAAAATTTATTTAAAGACTAAGACTGCAACGCAATGCATTTTTGATTTCTTTTTTTGCCAAACGTCTTTGTGTTTATTTATTATTTTGACGTAATGACTTTGCAAGAGTGTTGATGATTTTAGCATCTGTGCCATCTCATCAATATTCTTGTAAATGTAGTTTTTAATTAAATTCTAAACTGACATTGAACTTGCCTTCTTGATAGCTTGCATTAACAGAGTTTAGCTTGCTTTTGTAATAAAACGACTTTTTGCCATCTGGCGTAATTTGAAACGTTATTTGCAGCAAGTCATACTCTTCAAGCTTGTGCAGTTTTCTGTAGATTGTACTGATTTCTGTATTCAGTTCCTTACTTATCTGCACAGCTGATCTTGGTTCAGAACTGATAACATTGATGATTTCTCTTGTACACTGATCAGAGATTAGTCTTAGTATGTCTCCTTGCTCTCTTTGTTGATACTTTTCTTGTATCATTTCTTGAACAAGGTAAGCTTCCACAGATTAAAGCAGTATGACTGCAATGCACTATACTTTTTGCAAAATTTTTGGTTTTGATGATATGCAATAATGTTTAACATTGGATTTTGCTGCATGAAATTTTTTTTCTGATATAATTTTTCATCAAAATCATTTACATTTTTTTAAAATTTTTTTATTTTTGTTTTTATTTTTTATGAGAATTCCAGATTTGCACTATTCGAAATCGTCTCTGAGTTTAAACCTCCAACACGTCAAACAGAGATATGGCACAGATGCCCGCATTAATCCCAAAAGAAGTTGAGATTCAGAGACTAAAGAAAATCTGGCTCATCGTTATTGCTATGGGGTCAACTGCAGCATCAGTCGAAGTAGATAACTTCGTTGATGGTTCTCTACACCAAACTTCTATCAGAGACAGTGCATTTACACCAGCACACTGGTGGCTGTATTCCCACTTTGTTGCATTACCACTTGGATGGGGAGCAGCAGCAATCTATGATAGAAAAGTACCAGTTCTCAGAGGTCCAAATAACTCAATGAACACTGGTTTGAAGATGACTATTCTTGGTTACCTTGCAACCATGTTTACAATTGGAGTCAATGAGATGTGGCACTTCTGGTTTGTAGAGGAAATCTTTGCAGTACCAAATCACTGGATGTTTAACATGGGTGTTGTAGTAGCATTCATGGGTGCACTTGCATACGTAGTCAGAGTATATGCTAGACTCGTAGAATTAGGTGCAGAGACTCCTGGTGAGAATCCATATGTTGCAGAAATGTACAAGATGGCCCTAGAAGGCAAATTGTACAGTAGAGCAATCCCATAGACAAGAAAACAAAATTGTGCAAAAGCACATTTTTTTATCTTTTATTTTTACTAGTTTACAATAATTCTATTCTATGCCGATTCTAATTTTTTGGCCGTCAATGTCGTCTTCCTTGTATTCCTTGCATGTATTCTCAAAGTTAATCTCTTTGACTCTGACCAAAAATACCAATTCTTCTTTTCTCTCATCAATCATATTTTGTGATTCCTCATCCAAATCCAAAACTGATGCAACATTTAGCACGTCAGTAGGGTTGTATCCTCTCTCTTTTCTTAGGGTCTGAATTCTTCTTGCAACGTCTTTTACCAGTCCCTTTGCAGTCATCTCTCTGTTTCGTGTGGTGGAAACAAAAACAACATATCTGTCTCTTTTTGCCATTGCAAAATTTTCATTCTCTTCAAAGTCTATAACAAAGTCTTTTCCATCCAAGAGAATCTTTTGGCCATCAATCTCAAATGTGTAACCGTTGTCTTTTTGCAGTGATGAAATGATTTGTTCCGGATTGGTTTGACCAAAGTTTGAAACAAGTTTTCCCATGTGCTGTTTTGCTTTGGGACCTATCTTCTTTCTCTCCAACTCTACTTTTGGTTTTACCGGCATTTCTGAGTCTTGCAGCTCTATTAGTTGCTCCAAACCCTCTTCTTTTTCAGTTTCAGTTATGGTAAATTTCTCAACGTTGAGCTGTGACTGTAATAATTCAGACAATGACTCTAGCTTGTTTTTTTGTCCCTTCTTTACGCATATTTTTGCTTCATTTAGAGGCCATCTCCTCTTGAGCTTGCCTTTCATTCTTGCAGCCGAAGAAACAGAGACAACGTCTTTCATGATATCAAAGGACTCTTCAATTTCCTCACTTACAAAAGAGTCTTGGGGTGTTGGCCATTTGTCAAGCAGTATGCTTTGATGTTCTTCAAAGACTGTCTGGTAAAGATATTCACTGGTAAATGGACAGAACGGATGAATCAAAATGTCTAGTTTTTTCAAAACTTCTTGCAAAACAGCATAGATTGCAAGTCTCCTGTTTTTCTTTGCGTCATCTTCATCCCACAATTCTCCTCTAGTAATTGGGATGTAAATCTGGCTTAGGTTGTTGATTATGTAATCATCAATTGCTTTTGCTGCTTCATGGAATTTGCATGATTGATTTCTCTCAGTTATTTTTTGAATCAACTTTTGCAGTTTTGATAAAAGCCAGATGTCAGGTGATTTCAACAGGTCTGATTTTTTTGCCCACTCTACGGTGTTTGATTTATCAAATTTGTCAAACTCGCTGTTCTGTTTAAAGTACAAGTGAAGATTAAACAACGTGTTGATTACCTGGTATGGTCTTGACATCAATTCTTCAGTGCTAAAGCTTAGGGGCTCAATTGGACTTGCTTTCCACATAAAATAAAATCTGACTAGATCAACAGGGTACTTTTCTAATATCTCAGAGCCCTCCAAGATGTTTCCTTTGCTTTTGCTCATCTTGCCTCCTTTCTCATCTAATACGTGTCCTTGAAACAGAAATGATTTGTAAGGCGGTGTCGGACCATTGTTTAAAATCACATTCTCAATTAGCAGGGTATATGCCCAACCTCTGGTCTGATCAATTCCCTCTGTAAAGAACGGTGCTGGTATCTCATCTTTGTACTCTTCATCAGTTAGTGACGAGTAGGGTGCAGATCCACTGTTGTGCCATGTGTCTAAAACGTATTCTTCTCTTTTTGTATTGTAACTGCTGCAGTCTTTGCACTTTATGGAAATGTTGTCTATCCATGGTCTGTGCAGTTCAAATTCAGGACCGTCTGGAAGGTCTTTTGCAGCATCGATTATTTCTTTCCTGGAGAAAAACCAACTCTTCTTTCCACAATCACTGCAATCCCATACTGGCAATGGACAACCCCAAACTCTCTCCCTTGAGATACACCATGGGTGCCTCTCCTTGATTATTCCCAGAAACCTGTTTTTTGGCTGATCAAAAAAGTACTCCACACTGTCAGCAGCATCAATTGCTTTGTTATCTAGCCTTTCTAATTTGTAAAACCATCCCTTTCTTGCAAGCCATACAATTGGATGGTGTGACCTCCAACAAAGTGGATACTTGTGTTTTATTTTTCCAATCTTTACTAATGCGCCTGCCTCTTTTAGATCCTCCACAATTTGTCTGTCTGCATCTCTGACAAACAGTCCTTCGTATTTTCCTGCAAGCTTGGTAAACTTTACCTCGTCATCAATCGGGCTGAAAATCTTGACTTTTCTTTTGTTTGCAATTTTGATATCTTCTTCTCCGTTTGCAGGAGATAAGTGAACCAGACCGCTGCCGGTGCTTGCATCCACAAAACTCTCAGATACTGCAACATGGAAATTCTCTGCCTTTGAATGCTCTTTTAATTCTGGAATTGCATCAAGCAATGGATGAATGTATTTTTTGCCTTCAAAATATGATCCTTTCTCTGTTTTTTTAATTTTATAATCTTCAATTTTTACTTCCTTCATGAATTCTTCTAATCTTGTTTTTCCTACGACCCAAGTTTGGCCTTCCACATCAACGTAGACATAGTCTTCATCTGGCTGCAGTCCTACCATTGCATCTGTGACAAGTGTAAACGGCATTGTGGTCCATACCACCAAATATGCATCCTCATCGACTAGTTTTACCTTATAGTATAATGATGGGTCTTTGACTTCCTCATATCCTTGGTTTACTTCGGCATGACTAAGTGATGTCTGGCAACTTGGACAATAGGCAATTACTGTAAAATCCTCTTCTAAAATTCCGTTCTCGTGGGCCTTGCGGAGAATCTGCCATTCTCTTTCAATAAACTCATCTCTAAATGTCCAATAGGCCTTTTCATGATCAAATGACATTCCAAGCAGGTCGTCTACCTCAAGCCATGTCTTGTTGTATTTCTGAACAACTTTCTTGCATTCTGAAACAATTCTCTCAATTCCAAATTGCTTGATTGCTTCTGTTTTTCCTCCGGTTACTCCAAGCTCTTTTTCAACTTGCAACTCTACTGGAAGCCCTTGAGTATCCCAGCCGCCGTTAAACTCTATCTTTTTTCCTTGTAATGTGTTGAATCTATACCACAAATCTTTGATTACTCGTCCTCTCAGGTGCCCTGCATGAGGAATTCCGTTCATTGTTGGTGGGCCCTCGATAAATCTTATCTTTTCTGGCTTGTCTGATGCAAAGATCTCTTTTTTCAAATCAATTGATTTGACATACTCTCTTACCTGAGATTCGATTTCTTTTGCGTCAAATTTTGCAGAAAGTTCCATCTGGCTTTTGGTATATTGGTGACATTATAAAGCTAAATTGGCAAATCAAGATTTGGATTATATAATTGGCAAAAAAATAATTTTCATTGGTAAATGTTCTTGTTGTAGGTTCTGGAGGAAGAGAGCATGCGTTGTCATGGAAGCTAAGTCAGAGCCCCCATGTTGATGTTGTTTACACTGCCCCTGGAAATGGCGGAACACAAAACAATGTGCCACTAACTGTCAATGATCTTGATGGTCTGGCAAAGTTTGCAAAAGAAAACAACTGCTTTACGGTAGTGGGACCTGAGGACCCCCTGGCAGGAGGAATAGTTGATAAATTCAATGAACTCCATCTGAAGATTTTTGGACCCTCAAGACAGGCAGCGCAGCTTGAATCAAGCAAAATTTGGGCAAAACAGTTTATGAAACGAAACGATATCCAGACTGCAAGATTTGAGATATTTGATAATGCCCAAAAGGCACAAGATTATGTAAATTCACTTGATTATGATGTAGTGGTAAAAGCAGATGGTTTGGCAGCTGGCAAGGGTGTGATTGTTTGTAACGGAAAACAAGAAGCACTTGATGCAATTCAAACAATCCTGATCAAGAAGACTTTTGGTGATGCTGGAAATCGAATAATAATTGAAGAGCGAATTGACGGAATTGAGGCCTCATACATTGCACTCTCTGATGGAACCGTTGCAATTCCTATGGCTTCTAGCCAAGATCACAAAAGAATCTTCGAAGATGATAAAGGCCCAAACACCGGAGGAATGGGTGCGTATTCTCCTACTCCAATTGTTGATGAAGAGTTGACAAAAAAAATTCAGGAAAAAATTATTGATAAAACAATTCAATCTATGAAAAAAGAAGGAATCACATTCAAAGGATTTCTTTATGCTGGAATAATGATAAAAGATAACGAACCATACGTGCTTGAATATAATGTGAGAATGGGTGATCCAGAATGTCAACCTATTACTGCCAGAATGGATTTTGATTTGTATGATTATCTGACTGCAAGTGCAGAGGGAAACCTTTCTTCATTGCCTCCAATCTCCTGGAAAAAACAATCTGCAGTTTGTGTTGTTTTGGCATCTGAAGGATACCCACAATCATATCCAAAAGATGAAGCAATCACGGGACTGGACTCTAACTTTGAAAACGGTTTTGTATTTCACGCAGGAACAAAAAAGCAAGATGGAAAAATTCTTTCAAATGGCGGACGTGTACTGGGAGTCGTTGCGTTAGGAGACTCGTTGGATTCTGCGATAAAAAACGCATATTCTGCAGCTGAGAAAATTTCATGGCCTCACAAGTATTGCAGAAAAGATATTGGCAAAAAAGGCCTTTCTTATTTGTGAGTTTTAGTTACTCTGTCTTCAGATACTATCCAGTCAATTGGCACATCATGTTCTGATCTGGGAATTTTTTTTACAATTTGTTTTTCCATTACAAGTGAGACTGTCACTGTTTTATGTTGGGCCAAAAATTTGTCATAGAACCCATGCCCGTATCCTAGCCTGACTCCGTCTACTGAAATCCCTACTGTCGGCACCAGCAGCATGTCTAATTCATTGTCTTTTTCACAGTTGTCTTTGGGCTCCATTATGTCAAAATTTCCTTTCTCTAGGCTTGCAAAGTCTTTGATCTTTCTAAACTCCATTTCTTGGCCTATTGTCTTGGGCAAAAATACCTCTTTTCCACTACTGAGCATTTCTTGTATTATCTCGTTTGTCTGCACTTCGTTTCCTATTGAATAGTATGCGCCAATTTTTTGTGCATCTCTGAATTCCTTTATTTTTTTTAATTTCTTCTGAATTTTTTCGCTTGCAATATTAAGAAAATCTGAGGATGTGTTTTCTCTTTTTTGTAATAATAGGTTCCTCAATGATTTTTTTTCTGGATTATCTTCCAATTTGACTACTCAATGATGCTGCAGTTATTGTGTTTTTTAACAGCATTGCTACTGTCATGGGGCCCACTCCTCCTGGAACTGGTGTTGCAAAAGATGCTTTTTGAATAATCCCTTCATAGTCTGCATCTCCTACTAGTTTTTCATTGAATCTGGATATTGCAACATCAATAACAATAGAGTCTTCTTTTATCATGTCTGCAGTTAAAGTGAATTTTGTTCTGTCGCCTACTGCAGTAATTATAATGTCTGCTTCTTTGCATAACTCTTTTAGGTTCTTTGTTTTAGAATGGCACGTCATCACAGTTGCATTTTTTTCTAACAGTAAATGGTATAGTGGCTTTCCTACAAGATTGCTTCTGTTTATCAGTACGACATTTTTACCTTCAAGATCAATACCATGATACTCAAACATCTCCATTACTCCTGATGGCGTACATGCAACAAGTATTGCCTTTTTCATTGCAAGAAGACCCGCATTGTGTGGCGTGAGTCCGTCCACATCTTTTAATGGAGATATTCTTGATGTTGTTGCAAATTCGTCTAAATGATCAGGCAATGGAAGTTGAACCAAAATGCCGTGCACTGAAGGGTCTGAATTTAACTCATCAATTATCTTGTTTAGTTCAATCTGTGTAATGTCTGCACCAATCTTGTGGTCTTTTGTTGCAATTCCCACCTCTTCGCATGCTTTGTGCTTGTTTCTGACATATGTGGCAGATGCTGGATTATCGCCAATTAGGATTGTGGCCAAGCATGGATTGATTCCTTGTGATTTTAATTCCTCTGCTGCCTTTTTGACCCTGTCTTTGACTGACTGTGCAATGACCTTTCCGTCAATTTTGGTGCCTGCCATGACGTTTTGGCACTCTGTAGATATTTAATTCTTGGACTTTGAAATGGAAATCTTAGAAAAGAAATTAAATGGCATAAGTTGTGGCTCTACTATGTTTGTAATGATGGCAGATATTCAACTCAAAGAAGGAGCTGAGGAAGGTTTCAAAGAGTGGTTTTCTGAATCCAACAGAGTTTTAGAAAGTTTTCCAGGATTTATTTCCAGAAAATTCCTCAAATCTGCAGATGGAAGTTTCAGAATATTAGTAGAACATGAAAGCAAAGAAACCTTCATCAAAATGCATCAGAGTCCTGAACATGAGAAAATTCATCCAAAGGGACATTCCTTTATGAGTGCAGATCCTGTAAGAAAAACATTCACCGTAGCTGCTGAATAAATTGAAGCAAGAATTTGATGTTTCCTCATATGTAGGAAAAATCAAGAAAAGCAGTTCTTCTTATTTTTACACTTTTATCAACAAGGAAAGCTTGGCTGCAGGTGTTTTGTATCTTGAACCTGGACAAGAAGATACTCAAGAACCTCATGAGAATGATGAGATATACTATGTCATATCAGGTGATGGATTTCTAAACATCAACAACAAGGATTATGGGGTATCACAAGACAAGGTCTTTTTTGTTGGAAAAGATGTTCCGCATCACTTTCATGGAAACAAAGAGGCTCTCAAAGTTTTGTATTTTTTTGGTGGACCTGATACTGACTAGACACTGATTATTGTTTTTCTGCCCTGAACCTTGATTTTGTCTTGTGCAAATAAACTGACTGCTTTAGGATAGATCTTGTGTTCTTCTTTTAGAATGCGTTTTGATAGCGATTCCTCTGTGTCGTCTTCTTTGATTTTAACTACTGCTTGGATTATTATTGGACCTGTATCCATCCCTGCATTTACAAAATGAACTGTACATCCTGAATATTTTGAGCCATACTCTAATGCTTGTCTTTGTGAATCTAATCCTGGAAATGATGGTAAAAGTGCTGGATGGATATTGATGATTCTGTTTTTGTATTTTTTTACAAACTCTGGGCTGATAATACGCATGAATCCTGCAAGGCAAACAAGCCCATTTTTTTGGGAAACTCCGTGCTTTTTTAGGACCCTTATGATCTCTTGATCGTAATCCCATCTTGTGCCTTTGAATCCCTTGCTTTCAACAACCTCTGTTTTGACTCCTAATTTCTCTGCAATTTTAAGTCCTTTGGCATCTGGTCTATTTGAGATCACTATTGATGGTGTGATGGGTATCTTTTTTTTTGCAATTGCTTTTAGGATAGATTCCATGTTGCTGCCTCTGCCTGAAATCAATATCCCGAGATTCTTCATTTGGTTGATTTTACATTAATTCTGCAATTAATGTGTGTGGTTTAACAATGATCCTCATCGTACAAGTTTTGTTCACGATTCCTAAATTCAATAAAAAAAGTAATTGTGTTTTTTATCCAATTATAATTTTTGATCTAACTTTATTTTCTTCTTCTTCGATGTGATCTTGTCAAAACAAAATTGATCTAAGGTTCGTCTCTGACAAACTTTTAGTTTATATCAAATCTGATATTTTTCATCTCTGTTGTCAAGAAAAGTCAGAATGACCAAGAATGGTATTTTGTGTAACGTAAATGAAAAACTTGTTTATCTGGATCCAAAAAACACTGATTCTTCAGGGATTAATTTTGTATCTCATGCACACTCTGATCACTTGCCCTCAAAAAATGGCGGCACTATCCTGTCCTCAATTGAAACAAATGAAATTGCAAATCTTAGGGGGTTTAAAATGGAAAATCATGTTGAATCAGTTGATGATTTCACTCTGATTGATAGCGGACACATTCTAGGATCTAAAGGACTTCTTTTTGATGATATTTTCTATACTGGTGATATTTGCACTAGGGATAGGGGTTTTCTCAAAGGTGCCAAAGTTCCCAAATGCAAAGTCTTGATTACTGAAACCACTTTTGGATTGCCTGAATTTAGATTTCCATCAATCGATGTTATTCAAAAGCAGGTAAATGAGTTAATCTCTGAACTTTATGGAAAGGGAATTCCCGTCATACTGATGGGTTACCAGCTAGGCAAAGCTCAAACCATTACTCAGTTTTTTGGCCATTGGGGACCGTTATATTTTCATGACTCTGTAAAAGACATGAACTCACTTCACCAAAAATTTGGCATGTCCCTTGCAAACGGAATGGGTCATTCTGAGGCTGAAAAGAAAGGACTGTTGGCAAAAAAACCCTGGGTGATGGTATCTCCAATGATGTCAAGCAAAAATAAATTCATTCAAGAGATGAAATCAAAATATGGTGCCGTCACAATCGGATTTAGTGGATGGGCGCAATCATCACGATTTAGTTTTGGAAGGCGTACTGACTATTCTATACCGATGAGTGATCACTGTGATTTTAATGAACTTGTAGACATGGTTTTACAATCTGAAGCTGAACAAGTCTATACGATTCATGGTTTTGTTGAAGAGTTTGCAGAACATCTGCGAAAAATGGGTATTAGTGCACAACCTCTGTTGGAAAATTCACTTGATGATTTTACTTAGTAAATTTTGAACACTTGCAATCTGTAACCAAACACGTTTCTGAGTTTCTAATATGATCATGTGAAAAATGTTTACACTCTTTATTTTTGCAAATCCTTCTTTGAGCTTCCTTTTGCACTACTGCTTGAGCAATTAGGTTTGCCTTGTCTTTGGTGTATCCTTTTTTGTCTATGTAATAATGGACAATTCTATTGTACAAAATGTCTGGGTTGAATTGCTTTTCTAACAAGGGAATGTCTGGTTAAAATACGTCTTTATCGTATTAAAACACATGCAACAGAGAAGCATGCTATTGTTTGAGAATTCGATTAAATCCGAATCAACCAGAAAGACTTACCTTTATCATCTCAACAATTTCATGAAGTTCTACCACGTCAAGGATTATGATTTTCTGACTGGGATTGCAGCTGAAAAGATGATTTCATAAGGCCACAAAGTTTACTGCGGATTTGTGTCCTGTGACCAGTACAGTCATAGTTGATCAAGACGACCTGCAACCATACGACATGTATGGTAGGCTGCTTGGAAAGGTATCCTGCCAAGACAAAATACTAAATTCTGAATTGTTAGATACCGTACATGCAAATATTCTTGTACAATACTGCCCGACAAGTGAGTTTGCAGATGAATCATGGGCACAAAAGTATGGGTGCCAGTAACATCTACAGGTTTATGAATGCATAAAACTTGAGGCTTTTACCATGGCAATAAAAAATAAAAAACTTGAGCAGTTCATGAAAGAGCTAGTCTTGCAACTCACCGACAAGTATGTTGATGAAATAGTCTCATTTGTCATGTTTGGTTCTGCAACCACTGGGGAATGGATACGTGGGAAGTCAGACATTGACTGTATTGTAATAATAAAAAACAAAAAACTCTCAAAAGAAATTGAAAAATATCTGATGAGTCTTTTGTTGGATCTTGATGCAAAATACGACCTGAAATTATCTGAGACATGCACATCATACAAAAAGACGGACAACATTGCATTGGATCTAATTTTTAAAACCGAAAACAAGATGATGTTTGGCCAGCCATTTTACGTGGTGTCCCAAGATCAGATAGACCTAAAGGGATTCAAGATAAGAAAAGACCTCAAAATCGAGATTGGCACAAGAACCATTGCATCCCTTGGACTGTTCTTGCAGAGAATAAAAAATACCGGAGTCATACTATATGGAAAAGACATCAGAAAAGAGATTCCAAAAACAGTTCCCACTATCGAGAAAATAAAGGCATCATTTAATGCCATGCTGCTTTTGATGATGAGTTTTGTACTATTTCCATTCAGTCCAAAATCTGCTTTTTCTCATGCAGTCAAAGCAAATTTTTGGGCTTGCGATGACGTACTTTTTGCATTAGACAAACCTCTGTCAACTAGTACTCAAGAAATCAGAGACATATGTACAATTTTTGGAAAATCCGATATAGACGTTGAGCATCTATACCAGTCACTAGAATACAAAAAGACAAAAGAAGACGCCAAAATAAACAGGAAATATGTTTTAGGATATGTGTTAAAGAGTACCAAGTTTGTTTATGGCTTGTACGGGCTTGCAATTCAAAAAATGTTGAAACGATAGGAATCACCCAAACCAGATTCTGCCTAACGACACTAACAAAGAAGAGGAAAAGCATTTTTTCTACCGCTAGGGCAAAAGACGTCTTTGTGATCTTCAAAAGATCAGTTACGTGGAGACATAATCCTAAACGATTTCCACATCTGAAAATCGAATATGGGAGACGTTTCGGCGTTTTTATACAGGAATGCATCCTGTCATTTAATGAATAAGAAAATAGTATTTCCATCCATACTTGGAATGGCAATCCTGTTGACCGTGGCAATGGCAGCTCCTGCAGATTTTGGGCAAACTGCGGATGCTGCAACATCGAAAGGGAACGCTCTCCCAGAAGTCGGTTCGAAAAAAGTCTGCGGTGACCGACTTTGCTCTGAAATTCCTCCAGAAGAGAGAAAAATCATGACAAAGAGCAAAACAATAACAGCAACTACTCCATCAAATAACATTGAATCCCTCTTTGAGAGAATGGATTCTGTTCACAGGAAGCATCAATCAGAAATGATGCAGATGTGGAAATCCATGACCCCTCAAGAGCAATCAAAAATGTTCCAAAACATGGAGCAGATGATTAGCAAAATGGAATCAATGAAGACAGATGAGCACATGCAGATGATGAAAAATATGACGCAGGACAAATCCCACATGGAACATGACCCGCAAAAAATGAAAGACACTATGATGAAAAAGGAACCCGTCTATAACGAGACACTAAACCCAAGACAGGTTGAATATCCAAACATTCTTGGATTCAATGACCTCCACATACATGCAATCAGACATCTTGATGTAGACAAGTCACATGGTACTTCAGATGATCTTTTACAGACAATAGTTCATCATCACTGTAAAGTTTATGATGACAATACTGCAACATGTTTACTCTTCCCTTATGGAATGACTGATCAAGACAAACCATATGGAATAGAATATGTCATAACAACTGATCAATACAACGAGCTTTCTGAAGAAGAAAAACAATATTGGCACTACCACAAGACAGAATTTCCAAGAGCACAAGCTACATTTCCCGAACTCACAACTGAAGAGTTAGCAGAATTACAACCCATTCTTGATGAGACCTATGGAAAAGTAGTTTACTTTTGGAACTATGGCGATACGTATCCAATAGGTGAACCATACACCTTGATTGTTCAGGATATTCCTGATCAATAATTTTTTTCTTTTTTTGGTGAATCTGAAATGAAAACAAGCAGTTCTTCTTCTTTTGATACGATTTCCACATCTGAAAACCGTTAATGGAAAATATCTTTTGCTTTATTATTCTAATTTGACTCAATCTTATCACTATGAGAAAAATCAACACAATAAGGCATCTTAAAGAGAATAATATGACTTACAAGGATCATTGGTGGAGAGATATGTCTATGAGTGTGGCATTATTTATCCATGCTTGGATACCATCCTTGTTTCCAACCTATGCCTCAGAAAGATGAATAAGAATCATTCATGACTGCATCCTTTGGATACGAAAAATGGCAACCAATTTTGCAGCGCAACCATATCCGTAAATAATTTAGTTACTTATCTGCCCTTTTGAACAGATTTTTTCAAAAAATCTTCAATAAAATGAAAAGAAAAAAGATGAAAATTTAGTTGTTATTCCACTTTGACTTTGGTAGTCCTTGGTTGAGGAGTCGGTTTTTCCTTTGGCAGTTCTATTGTCAGTATTCCATTGTTCAGCTTTGCATTGACATTTTCTGGTTTTACTCTGCCGGGAAGGGACATTCTCCTGCGAATTGATACTTCGCTATGCTCTTTTCTGATATACTTTTTCTTCTTTTCCTCGTCTGATTCCTTGTGCTCAGCTGAGATGTCTATATAATCATCTCCTACGTCAAGATTGATCTCATCTTTCTTTATCCTTGGCATGTCAGCAGTGATCACAAACTTGTCTCCCTCATCCACTAGGTCGCATGCCGTAGTAGATGGCTCAAACATGTGCTGAATGGATTTTGCAGGTGCAAAAGACGGAGTAAAGACGTGTTCAAAGTCTCTTTTGAAGTTGTCAAAGACTCTGTCTAGCTCATCAAATCTAGAACGCCAAAAAGGCACCACTTCTCTTTTTTCACTATTGTTGTTGTTTTCGTTTTTATCTGCCATTGGAGCCAGTATGTCCAAAAAGAAATTTTTACCTTATGTAGATTATCAATTATGGTTTTCAGAAACAGTATTGTTTGAAAAACCATAATTGGAAAATGTCTGTGTTGTTTTTATTTTATGAGTAATAGTGTATGATAGTAGTGATAAGG
The DNA here is from genome assembly GCF_965223225.1 of Candidatus Nitrosopumilus sp. Taxonomy (GTDB): domain Archaea; phylum Thermoproteota; class Nitrososphaeria; order Nitrososphaerales; family Nitrosopumilaceae; genus Nitrosopumilus. The sequence goes on along the minus strand of NZ_CBDCVU010000004.1, from coordinate 1,146,750 downwards.
AATTATACAAATGATTGTGACATCAAGTGCAGCTTAAAAAGTTGTAATACATTTCCTACGATAACAGATTCTGAAAGGGGGGAGGTTTTTTGTGGGAATTGCGGGACTGTTTTGTTGGAAAAAATCTCCGAACTAACTCATGAAAACAATCGCAATAACCAGGAAGAATTTATGAAGTTAACAAGAACTGGCCCAGCCACTTCACTTACAATGCATGATAGAGGCCTGTCAACTACAATAGGAATCAACAAAGATGCTACAGGAAAGGCATTACCAAGTAAAACAAAATATGAATTTAATCGATTGCGAGCATGGGATCAAAGAAGCAAGTCAAGAAGTACGTTCGCACTAAGTAAGGCGTTTACTCTGATGAACGCAATGAAGGGAAAACTAGTAATTCCGGAGAACATAGTAGAGGCTGCAGCACATACCTATAGAAAGGTAGTAAATGCAAAGATAACAAGAGGACGGACTATTGCTTCCCTGGTTTCAGCTTCTCTGTATGCAGCTTGCAGGGAAAACAATATTCCAAGAACATTAGAGGACATTGCAAAAGCAGGAAATGTTGAAAAAAGCATAATTTCACGTGATTTTAGGACCATTGTCAAAAAACTGGAGTTAAATGTCACCCAATACAATACGACATCATTTATTTCAAAGATTTCAAATGACATGAAGCTAAAAGAAAAAACAAAACGAGATGCATTTGATATTTTAAAAAGATGTGAGAAAGAAAACATGACTGCAGGCAAGCATCCTGTCGCATTGGCTGCTGCATCACTGCGAATTGCATGCACAATTAATGGCGAAAAAGTTAGTCAGAGAAAAATTTCAATGGCATCGGGAATTAGTGACGTTACCATAAGAAACAGATCCGCATTGATCAGAAAAATGCTAAAAATAAACATATAGAGACAACTCTAAAAAAAATGCAGGTTCTCAAAAATTAATGAACTAAGGAATTCAGAGCAAATCCTATCAAGTATGCTATTAACGCAGCACCACCCCCAATAATTGCTGTAAAAGCCCCAGAGGTGATCTTTGGTTTTTTAACGATTTTTCCTTTGATGGCTCCAACCATGAAAAATGCCGACAACACAAACACAATCGAATATACAAATGCATCAGAGTTTGATTCAATTCCCATTGCGATAAACCCCATGAAAGGAATTAGCGGAATCAGTCCAGTTAGATTAAACCCAACAAATGTACTAATTGAGCCATCTATTGGGCGTTTATCGTTTTCTATCAATCCCAATTCTTCTTTCATCATAGTATCAACCCAGACTTTTCGTCTAGATGTAATTGTTCGGACTATCTCTTCAAGCAGTTCTTTTTTGAATCCTTTCTCTCGGTAGATTTCTCGTATCTCCTCTTTTTCCTCTTCTACTTTGTTTTCAATTTCCCATTCTTCTTGCTTTCTTTTCATTTCTATGAACTCATTTCGTGCTTTGGACGATTGGTAATTTGATACAGCCATTGAAAACCCATCTGCAAATAAATTGGCAAAACCTAAAATCAAAATTATTCCCGGCGAGAGACCTGCGCCAACAACTCCTGCAACAATGGCAAAAGTGGTGACAGCACCATCAATAGAGCCATAAACAAAATCCTCAAAGTGCCATTTCATGGTTTTGCGTAATCTATTTGAAATTTAAAAGACAATAGTGATTATCAGTTTCAATTATCACTTGTTGGGCAAGACACGTTTCTTCTATGTTATATAACCCACAAGATATTGCTCATAGGATACTATGATTTTGTAGATAAGTCTACGGATTCAGAATCCATCTACGTATCTCTTGGCTGTTCATAATCCTTTTTTGTTATCAACTCGTCAAACCCCTCATCACTGACGGGTCTTTCAAGTTGTTTGAGCTGCTTGTATATTGCAGAAAGTGGGAATGGGTCACGTCTGCCCCGTTGTCTCTTCTCAAGTATTGGCGTGGAGGTGTTCATGAATATGCCTCTTACTTTGGCATCGTATCTCTTTGCAAGATCTATGTGCTGTTTTCGTATGGCTATAGTCAGGTTTGTGTCATCAACTACAATGCTTTGTCCTTCCTTTAGGCATTTTTCTATGTCTTCGAGTTCCTCTTTCCTGTTGTTATCGTAATGTGACAAGGAGATGCGTTGATGGTTAAAGTTTGATTTTACATAAGTGGTCTTTCCGCTTAGCGCTACACCAATCATTATGACATATTCTAATTGGGACATGACGCTTTTTGATCAATATCACTTAATTTTCTTATGGGTTTTTTCGTGCAACAAGACTTTTTTAAAATCACCGTCCCATGAGTTCCACTTGAAATTACAGTATTTGCAATGGTATGTCATTTTCTTTATTGCTGGATTTCCTGATTTAAAGACAAGGCATAATTTTCAAGAAAGATATTGGCTTTTTTATCCAGCAAATATTCAAGGAAGATTTGTTTTTTCTAATTTGATATTGGTTGGCTTTCATTCTGACCAATGTGGTACATCATAGAAATTTTCAGGAAATAGTGCAGTGTATTACGTCCTGAAAGGATCTCATTTGCTATGTGTCATATTGTAACTCTGAAATTTATTATAAAATAATACTTGAATTTTCTAATATTCCAATTGTTTATCTATTGAGGCAAAATTGTATTTTAAAAAATTATGGCATGAAACATTTTGATGATCCAAAAAATATTTTGAATATGGTTATGCCAGTTACAAATCTCTAAACGAAAATGTTGAAGTGATACATTAGACAAAAACAATAAGAAAAAACTATTTTTTATATTTTGGTGTTATTCAAACCACACAATTTTTATCTTGAATTGTTTTTCTAACAATGGGATCTATGGTTATGATACACTCATTCCATAAAAAGAGCATGCCAAAACCGCAACTCTGATTACTTCTTTTTATAACGACTTCATTTTAAAATCATCTGTTAACTAGAAATTAGACAAAATCATGACGCGGATCTATTTTTAATGGGTCCCATCTTAAATTTAGCAATCGCATATTTTGTTAATTATCAACGCGAAGTATTTGATGAATATCTTTTATCATCATCCCATTTTTGTTTCTGTCCCACTCTTTGTGGTATTCTAAACAGAAATACGTATAACAATAATGCAATTACACTAGAGAGAACAGCGATAAACAAAATAATGTAAAGAATCGGATCAATTATTATCATGTTATGTGTTAGCTGATTTCCTATTAAAGATAAGCTGTAATTTATCAATCAAAAAAAAAAAAATACCTTCGATTATTTTTTGAATCTATGAAATTTTTTTCTTTAAAATACACTCAAAGGTTTATTGACCCCTGTACTTTTCATGAATTATTGGTTGAAAATGACAATCCTGAAAAAATTATTGCAGATTTTAAAGTCTTAATTTTACATATGGACATAAACACTCCTAACGAGATTAATAACAAACTTGCTGATATCACTAAGCGCGTACGAAAATTATATGTTGCTGGTAGAGACGACTGAAATTACGTTGTAACTTATTTTTGTATTTTTGAGTCAGATACGATGAAACAACTGTATGTTTTACAGTCTATGTATTAAAGGTCTAATTCTATGGACTATTCTCTGCAGATTGGACTCTATCTCATCTGATGGACTTTTGTCTATCTGATTGAGAACTCCCATGAAATCATTCAGTATTTCATCTTTTGTTGCCTTTTCCATGCGTCTTTAATGCATTCCTAGTCTAAAAAGATCGTGGTACAATCATAGTTATTCTTTTTATTCTACTTGTTTAAACCATTTTTTTATCTATTTTGATACGTAAAATGGTATTTTTATTTAAATACACAAATCATAGTCTATGATAAACTTAATATGTGAAAATTAATACCGTATACAGATTGAAACCATACTGAATCTATGAACGATTTGTATGAACGATTTGTTCACGAGTCTTTTAAGCAAAAACTTTCATCATATGTCATGGAAAATACAAATAATCAAAATCAATCTTGGGAAGAGTTAAGGGGTTTGTCTTGGTTGTTCTTTGATGAATAACTTTGACCCTCTGATCTTTTTCTACAAAAAAATTTTTTCAAATTGTATGATGTTGTATTGCTTTTTTGTTTGATTTGTTTTTTTTAATTTTCAAAATTAAAAACCTAATAGATAATGTTCTGTAGCTATTAACATGAAAATAACTGAAATAGAAATAGACGATAGCCAAACAGGTTACTATTGGATTCAAATCTATGTTAAGAACAAAAAACAAGCCGTTTCTCTAAAGCATCAGATATTCAATGATCAAGAAATACGACAAAGACTGGAAAAAACAATTTCACAAAGTCAAAATATTATTGCAAATTCCTCAAATAAAATGGAAATGTCAGTACATAATTTTCTAATTGACAAATTACTTTACATTCTTGAGGGAAACAACAAAGATGAAAAGTCATTTCCTTCCTAAAAAATGGCGTTTATGATGTACTAGTTTTTTATTTTTTTTCTAAATTTTTTAATCAAACATACTTTTCATTTTATTCGTCACAATATTGTCTTTTTCTGTTTCCTCTTCTAAACACTGTTCCTTTGTGACAATCACATTGACATGATTCATCATTGCAAAAACCCATTTTGTTTTCTATCATATCTTATACTTGATCTTTATCGTATTTCAAATGTTCTATTCTTTATTGATCATTTGTTTGATTTTACATCATATAATTTAGAAAATTTTAATTTTATTTTTTTGCTTGTTATTTTTTTGATGATTTGTGATTCTAAGTTTCATCTTTATTTTAATTGCAAAATAATTTTGAAATTTAGGTTTATTCTAGTTTATTTTAAGACAATTCCTATATCCATCAGGTTTGTGTGCGTAAAACCTGTGATTATATTTGATTTTTGTTTTTGAAAGAATCTTCCAGAATCACTATTTTTTAAAAATTCTTTCATTACTGTAGGTTCTACTCTTATGTTCTCTGTAATTGCTCCTGCAAAAACTGAATTACCATCAATTCCATCTGTCCCCATTGATGCAAAGGCCATCTTTTCGAGTTTCTGTGTATTTTTTAGTAGTCGTAAAACCAATTCTTGGTTTCTTCCACCGGTTCCTTTTCCGAGAACTCTCACCGTTGGTTCGCCACCAAAAATAAGACAAGACTTTGGTTCCTTTGGAATTTTGTCTAATATTTTTGTGACAACTTCTTTAATGTCTCCAAAAACCTGCAATGAATCTATGTTGTATCCTATTTCTTTTGCTTTTTCTTTCATTGCATTGATGCAGTTTACATTATTTGCAATTACATAATTTTCTACCTTTGGTTTTGTTGTTCTCTTGTTGTCTTGTGTACTTCCTTCTTCTTTTTTCAATCCTTTTTCTAGAACTTGCAAAACCTCAATTGGAACTTTTCTCTTTAGCTTGTATTTTTCTAAAACATCAATTGCATCTGAGTATGTTGTATCATCTGTATGGGTAACACCTGATGCAATTGTTGAAATGTCATCTCCTTCAACATCTGACATTATAAGACCGATGCCGTGACATTTCATTTGCTGTACTAATTTTCCTCCCTTTATCTTTGATAGGTGCTTTCTGACGCAATTGAACTCTTTGATGGATGCACCTGACTTTAACAGCAAATCTGTAACGTGAATTTTATCGTCCAATGTTATTCCATCAGGTATTGCAATGAGTGCTGATCCTCCTCCTGAAACAAGAAAGATTACAAGATCATTGTTACGCCTGTTTTGAACAAATTTCATCACCTCTTTTGCTGCCTTGACACTTGTCTTGTCTGGTTTGGGATGCCTTGAGTTGAATATCTGGAATTTTTTTCCCTTTATTTGTGACTTTGAGCCTTTTGGAATAACAATAATCCCACTCTTTACTGGAATTATGGCATTTAGTGCTCTTGTCATCGAGTCTCCTGCTTTCCCAAACGCTACAGAATAAACCCCAGAATAATCATCGATCTTGATTGTTTTTTTACCAATTGTAATTTTACTTGGAGTTATGTGTTCAGACAAAATGTTCTCAGGATTTGCAGCTTGTAATCCTGACTCTAAAATCTCCAAACAATCTTTTTTCTTCTTTGAATTTGCCAATTCTTCAAAGTTTTCAATGATCATACAAACCCCTGGCAATGGAAGATATAATAATAATCAATACTCCCTCTGATTCATGCACACAGTACGCATTCCAAAAGTTATCAATTTTGGAGAAGACGCACTTGGTCAAACAGAGTATCCAAAAAATGCCCTAATTGTCACTACAGTTCCTCCGGCACTTTCTGACAAATGGATTGCAAAAATGGGCATACAAGATTACATGCTGTATGATCAAGTAAAACCTGAACCATCAATAGATGATGTCAATGCTGTTATTTCACAATACAAAGACAAAGATCCTTCTGTCCTAATTGGATTGGGAGGTGGAAGCTCAATGGATGTGGTAAAATATGCTGCACCTGAGATGAAAAAAGAAAAAATCTTGATTCCAACAACCTTTGGAACCGGAGCTGAAATGACAACTTATTGTGTTCTAAAATTTGATGGCAAAAAGAAATTGTTACGTGAAGACAGATTCTTAGCTGACATGGCTGTAGTTGATTCATACTTTATGGATGGAACTCCACAACAAGTCATCAACAACTCTGTTTGTGATGCATGTGCTCAAGCTACTGAAGGCTATGATAGCAAACTAGGTAATGACTTGACAAGAACTCTATGTAAACAAGCATTTGAGATTCTCTATGATGCAATTATGAATGACAAACCAGAAAACTATCCATACGGATCAATGTTGTCTGGAATGGGATTTGGAAATTGCTCAACTACTCTAGGACATGCTTTGTCCTATGTGTTCTCAAATGAAGGTGTACCTCATGGATATTCTCTTTCATCATGTACCACTGTAGCACATAAGCATAACAAATCAATCTTCTATGATCGATTCAAAGAGGCAATGGAAAAACTCGGATTTGACAAACTAGAACTCAAAGCCGATGTTTCTGAAGCAGCCGATGTTGTCATGACTGACAAAGGTCATTTGGATCCAAATCCAATACCAATCTCAAAAGAAGATGTTGTAAAATGTCTTGAGGACATCAAAGCAGGTAATTTGTAAAAAATTCAACAATTTTTTACTTTTTTTCTATTTTCTTGAAAAAGTACGAATTTGGTCATCGCATAAACTTTTTTATGCTAATACTTCTTCCTAGTTGTAATTGACTGAAAATAAATTAAAATTCGGAATTCAAAATGGATTAAATGTTGCAAGAGCAGGATACACTGAAGATCAAATTTTAACTGCCTGCATGCTTGCTGATAAGACCGGCTATGATTCTATCTTCTACATGGATCATACCAACGTCCCACAGTGGAAAAATGCAATTGTGTTAGACCCATGGGTTATGTTGTCTGCAATTGCTGCTGTTACTAACAATGTTGAACTTGGTACATGTGTTACTGACGCAATCCGTCGACATCCTTCCAATATTGCCTTGGCTGCAATCACCTTGGATAGAATTTCCAAAGGTAGGGCCATCTTGGGAATTGGAGCAGGTGAAGCGCAAAACCTAAAGGAATTTTGTATTCCATTTGAAAAACCCGTTTCTAAATGGGAAGAACAAATTGAAACAATTCACACTTTGTACAAATCTACTCCTGATAATACTGTGGATTATGAGGGAAAATATTACAAACTAGAAGGAGCATGTTTACAAGCTCCTCCAATTAGAAAACCAAGACCCCCTACATACATGGCCTCTGGTGGTACACGTACTCTTGCATTAACTGGTAAACTTGGAGATGGCTGGCTTCCAATCGGTTACACTCCTGAGTTGTTTGAAGATCATGCAGCGCAAATCAAAAAATCAATGGATGAAAATAACAGAACTCAAGAAGAAAAAGATAACTTCCAATATGCATTGGATATTGATGTCTACTTTTCTGAAGATGCAGAAGAGTCTTGGGCAAAAATGAAAGAAGCAGTAAAGGTTAGTCTGTTCAAACCTGAAATTCTTAGAGTTCACGGGCTAAAAGAAATCGAAGGATTTGACTTTAGAAAGTACTTTACAGAATATTCAATGTCCAACCAAGATTGGATTGTAAAAATGAGAGAAGCTGCAACAAAGATTCCTGAACCTGTTGCCCGTTCTTCCACTGCTGTTGGTACTCCTGATGATATCATCCCGACCTTTGAGAGATTCATGGATGCTGGTGTAAACCACTTTGTCATTAGATTCTGGGGTAAGAATTACTTTGGTTCTATTGACAAGTTTGCAAGTCATGTAATGCCTGCATTACGTGAAAAGGCAAAGCAATAAACTACCAAATCCTCTCATGCCCAAAATTATTCATTGTGGCAATCTTCTGGTGATCTATGATGGATGATGATCTTCCAGAAACTGTAAAAAAATGTCTTGACATTTTAGATGAAAATGTTGAGATTCTAGCCAATCTTGAAGAATCGCTAGATGACGAACAGGAAGATGAACTTACTCCTTACATGCAGCTGCATGAGCTTTATGATATGGCAGAAGACGTTTCAGAAAAATCAAAGATTAGACATGCTGAATCTAATTTCATGAAACGCCAAGCCGAAGATTCTTTCTAATAATAACAATCGTAATCGAGAATTATGATTTGTGTGGTCTTTTGCCTTTTGATTTGGTAAATGCTTTTGCCCTTCTCTTGTTTTTCTGCTTTTCTAATCTTTTTCTTGTTCTCTCTGTAGATTTTGTGGCGCCTTGAATAACTTTGGTCTTGCTGCCGTCCCTTAACATTATCTCCTTTCCCTTATACCTGAATTCCACGTCTCTACATTTTATATAGTATTTTTTGAGACAGAAAAATATCCTATTATTTGTCCCATGCATTTCTTTAATTTCTCTTGATTTTTTTAGTTCGCTGAGAATGTTTCGAAGCAATCCCTTGTCAATATCTGTAATTCTATGCAATTCTCTAAACCAGATGAATTTTGATTCAGATCCCCATTCCTCTAAAACTCTCAAAACTTGATTTATCTCCTCTTCATATTCTTCCTCGAATTCATCCATATGCCTGCTGCCTTGTCTCCTCTATTTTAGTAATTTTCATTAATGAAAACTTTGGATGAAAAAAGTCAAGTTTTAGAACACTTCTTATTTTTGGTTATTTCTGTAATGAATTATCATGAAATCCGATAAGAAAAATGAATGTACTGAGCTAGCATGCAGAATTCTTGAAATTAAAGAATTGGCAAAAGAACTTGATAAGGAAAACTAATTTCTTGATTTTGTGTGCCTAGCATATTGTTTTTGTAATTTGTAGTGTCATCTAGATGCCAAATTCAGCTTGTGTGCTCTGGATTTATTAAATAATTTGATATAGGTTGCTTGTTGCAACTAGTAGGAATCTTACAAATACGATCATATGATAAAATCAAAGAATTTCTAAATGAGGAACATGTTGGACGAATCTCTAGCATCGACAAGAATGGGTTTCCTCAGATAATTCCAATGAACTTTGTTTTTCTAAATGATGCAATTTACATGCATTCTCATGTAAAGGGAGAAAAATTAGAAAACATTTCTAGAAACTCCAAAGTTGGATTTGAGGCAGATAGGGAGCTTGAATTTCTTCCCTCATACTTTGAGGATCCACATAATGCATCTCTTGCAGACACTTTGTACATCAGCGTAGTTATCAAGGGAATTGGCTCTTTTGTTTCAGATAGAGAAGAGAAAACCCTTGCACTAAACGGATTGATGGAAAAATACCAGCCAGAAGGCCACTATGATCCTCTTACACCTGATATGCGTGTATTGGATGCAGTATCAATAATCAAGGTTGTTCCCCACACACTACATGGAAAATACAAGATTGGCCAGCACATGAATCCTGAGGATAGAATCAAACTTGCTCAAAAGATTCTAAAAAGAAATTCTCCTACCGCACTGAAAACTCTCAAAACCATGGGGTTTGATGTAGTTGATGACAAATTAGAAATGGTTGGTCAACCAATTTGGTAAGCCTAGTTTGATTTTTGTATTTGATTATGCCTGTTCAGGAATTGTATGTATTGTTACAGTATGTGTGATATTTTGTAGATGGCGTATCTTCTCTAGTACTTGCTCTATTGATTCAATACTGTCATATTCTAACTTGCAAACAAAATCGTAAATGCCATATGTTCCTTGTACCTCATTGCACAATTCCTTTAGATTTGAGATTGTCTGTTTTTCGTATCCCATGTCGCAATTGACTAAAATGAATGCAGTTGCCATAAGTAATATTCCTAATTTTCAGTATTAAGGTTAGCTGTTGCGTAATTTCTTTGAGTTACTATTTGAGATTTTCTAACTTGTTAGTCAGAGATCAGCTAAGGTAACAGGAACATGGAACACGATGAGACCAATTCCACTAGCATGACAAAAGAAATTCTAGATAAAATGGCAGCATTGATAACTGCAGCTTTTAGTCTGGTCGCAGCTCTTACATGGAATGATGCAATAAAGGCAATTTTCAGTCAAGTTTTTGGACCATCTAACACAGTGGGGCCCATGCTGGCTTATGCTCTTATTGTTACTGTTCTTGCTGTGATTCTGACAATAGTGGTTACTCGAGCAGCCTATGCGGCAAAATCAATTGGGCGACAAAAGACATTTGCATGTAAACTATGTGACTATGAGTTTATCGTTGAATCCAAAGTTCTTGAACACATGTTCAAAGAACATGCTGCAAGTCAAGACAAATTCCTCATTAAATAGTTATTTTGTTTTATTGTTGGCATGGTTTGCAATTGATGTATTTTTTCTTACCAAAGTCTTTTATTCTGACCTGAGATTTCATTTTAATGAAAAACTCTCAAAAACTAATGTTGACTTCAATGATCCTGACTGGTTTATTCATGACTGCAATGCCTTTTGCATCTGCTGAGGAAATAACTGTTAGTCTTCCTGAGGGCTCTGGAGTTCCTGGATGTGAGAACACAAACGAATGTTATATTCCATTTGAAGTGACTGTACATCCCGGTGATACTGTAGTGTGGAGCAATGATGATGTTGCAGCACACACTGTAACAAGTGGGGTCCCACCTACTCCTGATGGAACTTTTGACAGTGGCATTTTCATGGCAGGAACAACCTTTTCGCATACATTTGACACTCTTGGTCAATATGACTACTACTGTATTGTTCATCCATGGATGATAGGAACAGTCCTGGTCACTGTTGGTGGTGGTGTAGAAAAAGACTTGGGAACAATAACAATTGGAAATACCATCGAAGCAGGTGGTAGTGCTGATTCTGTTGATAATCTCGTTGCAGATATTGTGACGAGTGCTGGAAATGTAGGTGAAGAGATTACTATTGATGTAACCGTAACAGACGTTGACGGTAATCCTGCTCAACATCTCACATACAATATTCAGGCAGTTCAAGGAACCATGGTATTGCTAAATGACGATGGGCATATGCATGATGGAACAATCACTAATACACACACAACTAGTGCTTTAACTGTGGCCGCATCAGATGACACTCCTGTTACAGTAACAATTAGTGCTGTCGGATTTGGACATGGAGAAGAATATCGAGAAGTCTTTGGTCAAATAGCAACAACAAAGGTAGTTCCAGAATTCGGTACTATTGCAATGATGGTGTTGTTAGTGTCCATTGTAGCCATTGTAGCAATCACTGCAAAATCAAAAATGATGATGCCAAGAATCTAAGACAATTCTCTTTTTTATTTTCTTTTTATTTACTACAAAATTCTTTTTGTATGGTTAAGTTTTCTAAATTAAAATTTGAAAATGAATGATTTGTATGAACAAATTCTACGTTTTTGTTATATGTAAAAGGCTCTATTATACAGTATGCAATGGTGCGATAGTTTATTGTTTTTCTGGCACTAAACTTCTAGAATTAATGTGTCCATCTGTGCTTTCAAGTCGTCATTTGCACCATTGCATTTTCTAACTCTGAATCTTGTTTTGAATTGATTGATTCTTGCAATTGCTTTAATTTTGTTTAAAAAAACTCTTTAGAAATAAACAAGTATCAAAATTCCTCAAAGCCATATTTTTATTTCTCAAAGACAACCATTTACTGATAGGAAATCATGTAATTCCAAACTCTGCATTATTGAGCTACATCATGTAGAGATTTGCTGTCAATGGATAGCAAAGTGGTTTTGATTACTATCACTTGTGTTTTTATCCCTAGTGACCTGTATCTGGAATTTTAGGCCGATTATGTTTTTCAACTAGTTTTTTGATTTCAAGGTTTTCATTGAGGTCTTGCTCTATTACGTCAGCATATCTTTTTGGCAACCATTTTTTTTCATGCTCTATCAAGGCGATGTTTCTGTCAATTTCTGTAAACTTGTCTCTAAGATCTCCATAGTTTTTTTCTAACCTTTTTTCTATTGGGACAAACTGCTTGTTCTCTCGAAGAAACGCCAAGAGTTCTTCTGCTTTTTTGTCCATCCATCTCATAATCTCTTGGGCATCCATTTGTTTTGGAGTAAAATAGAATTCTTCTAACTTTGATAATGGAATCTCTGTATTTTCTGTAGTTTTTGATTTGCATTCATTGCATATTGATGTCAGGTATTCAGATTCTTCTTTAAAATGCAGTACAAACCATACGTACATCTCTTCTTTGTTTTCAAAATACTGCTCTTCAAGATATTCTTGCTTGTTTACAAATCCAACATCTAATCTTTCAATATCTTCTTGTGAACAAACACTGCATTTGTTTCCTAATCTCTCAATTAGCAGTTTCTTCCAGTTCACTATGTTCTACAAGAATGTGTGTTTAATTAGTTTAATTTGATATTTTATGTTTGATGATAGCAAAAACTGATGATTTTACAAAAATAAAGAAAATTCGTTTGTCTATTTTTCACAAAGAATTGGGATTATCTGAAAATGATATCTTTGACAATGATGATGCTTTTTTAGATCAATTTCTAATTCTGGATGGAAAAATCCCTGTTGGAACCTTTCGATTACGATCTGTTGGAAACTCACACAAAATTGAACGAATGGGTATTTTGTATGAATACCGCTCACAAGGATTGGGGAAATCTTCTCTGACTGAAATAAAATCTCTTTCTAAAAAATCTGGTAAGAAGCAAATTATTTTAGATTCAATTTATGCTGTAAAGGATTTTTATACAAAGTCTGGATTTGTCACAACCGGCAACATTTACTGCAAAGTTGGGATTCCCCATATCAAAATGGTATTTGATCTTGATTGAAAAAAATCAATTAAGTTTATGCCTAGAATAAAACACGTGCTTTTATACTAATTTTTTTATGCATAGTAAATACAATAATGAATTCAGATAATATGACTCTCCAAAGGAGTCACTAATCTGTAGGAGAATGACGCCCTCTCCTACAGAGTCACAAAACTCTTACGATGAATATCCTCCTATTTCTAAAATGGTGTTTTAGATAACATCTGAGATTATAATTAGCTTAAAAAAAGAAGAATTTATGAGAAAAATTGTTGTATACATTGCATCAAGTTTGGATGGCTATGTTGCAAGAGAAAATGGTGATGTTGACTGGCTACCAGAGACTTCTGAATCAGGTTATGATGCATTTTACAAGTCTGTTGACACTGTAATTATGGGTAAAACTACGTATGAGCAAGTTTTGATTTTTGGGTCATATACTTACAAGAACAAAAAATCATTTGTTTTTAGTAGAACTAACCGAAATAACGATGAAAATGTAGAATTTGTTTCTGATATTGCAAAATTTGTCGATGATGATTTTCCTGGTGCTGGTGAGAATATTTGGTTAGTTGGAGGCCCACAAATTATTACATCTTTTCTAAAACAAGAGGCTATAGATGAAATCATCATAACTGTCATTCCTGTTCTTTTAGGTAAGGGAATCCCACTTTTCAAAAATGGTGAGAAAGAAACAAAACTTGAACTAATTAAAACTGAGAAATTTGGTCAATTAGTTGATTTGCATTACAAAGTTTTGAAGTAAGATTTGTTATTTTATCTAATTTCATACTTTCAAAGCTCCACGAATTTTAGTTAGATGCCGTGATCTAATATTGTTTTCATTTCATTTTATTTTAATGCTCATTTCATTAGTCCAAAATTTTTAGAAAAATCTAAAATTGTATTGTCAAAACAGGGCTAAGCCAATATTTGTAAAATGAAGATTGGTCTGTGAGCCAAGAACTTATCCAATAGTGGTTCAAGCCTTATGGGATCCAATACAAAATATTCGAAGTACTTATGAACATCATAATAAAAAATCATGATTATGAGAATGGTTTGGGTAGTAACCCCATTAATTTTGATGGGGATTGTTGGAATTGAGCAATCTTTTTCTGAAGAATTGTGGTTTGATACACACTTTGAATTTTTCAATGAACAAAACCAAGAAGATAGAAAATTCCGTTTGGGTGAGACTGTTTACGTTGTTGGGTCTTCTTCATTTTACAAGGAAGAAACTGATGAACACTCCCTTCTCCTGATTCAGAATTTTATGTAACAATTAAAAATCCAAAAAACACTATAATTCATGCGGACACTTATTTTTCTGACAGTCAAGGAAAATTCGAATTTTCCTTTCCCATTCCTAATGATTATCCTATAGGTGAATACCTAGTTGAGATGAAGGTGGACAAAAGAAAACATCTTGACTTGTCCTTTTTTGTAGGACACATGGAAAGTGACGCTGTAAAAATTGAGGAAGACTTTGACCTTTGGATGGAGGACTCTGAAGTTGTGTCTACTTTACGTACCAATGTTATGGGGGTTTTGTGCTCTGATAATCTATAAAAATCAACAGACAGAAAATCTGTATTTCTTGATCCATATGATGAACGTATTTTAGAGGTGCATTCTGTAAATCTCAAAGCACATTTTACAGATCCTAACGGAAATGAATTTCTGACTATCTATAATGCTGAAAAAGAATCTTGCACTAATTTTACTGTCAGTACTCCTAATACCGATGTTTCAGGAGTCTGGTCTGTTTATGTCACAGTATTATGGATGGAAGATGAAACATTGTATGAAACCACTAGTAATCAAATTTCATTTCAAGTAAAAGAACCCATATTTCGGGGAACAATTGAAAAAATCTCTGTTCCCAAAGCATGGCACAATGTGTATACCCAAGACTGGAGTGCTGATGGAAAATCAATATTGATGACATATTATCAGACAGTAGATGCAGATTCTATTCTGCCTCGAATCGCAGTAATGTCTACTGATAATTTCGATATTGTTACATTAGATATTCCAATGCTTTTGGAGACTGATGAGCAAATAGGTTTGGCAAAATTTTCTCCTGATGGGAAATTCATTCATTTTGTAGCTGATGATGGCAATTTGTTTCGATATGATCTTGGCACATCAGAGACATTAAAGTTGACGCATTTTTCTGAGTGGATTCATTTTGATTATTATCACTATTATGAAAAAGAACCTGAAATGTATTCTATAGTAATATCATTAGATAGGGAATCATATTATGATGATCCATCTGAGCAGGGTTTCATATTGTTGGATATTGGAAATGGAGAAGAAAACAGCGTAGAAAATACACATGAATTGATTTCTGGCGATGAATTACATCGTTTTGATATCAGTCCTGATGGAAAAAAGATTCTATTCCACAAGACTATTGAGTCTAGCTATGGATGGGCAGATAGGGTTTTGGCATATTATACTCCAGAAGGTAATGTGGTAGAAATTCCAAATAACCAATTAAATTGTGGATCTCCTTCCAAGTGGGCTCCTAATGGAGAAATGATTATTTTCAATGTGTCTTCTTGTGGACGTGGAGCACTTGGTTCCACATTGCATCTGATAAGCATTGATGGGGCATATCATGAATTGGTTTTGCCTTATGATAACAACAACCCTGATTCATTTGTTATCAGTCCTGATGGGACATCTTTGTTTTATCTAAAGCATCCTGACTTTGAGATGATGACTCTGGCAAAACCTATTCCAGAATTTGAAACAATCACAATGATGATAATGATGCTTTCTGTATTGCCGATAATTTTGTTAAGAAAACAGATGATGTTCAAATGAAAACTAGATACACTGTTTTGATTATCTGCATTGCTGTTTTTGTTGTCTCTAGTATCATGATAACTGCATATGCATATCCTGAATTATTCGGCTTGACAAGACCTTATTCTAAAATTGGTGAATATGACGGTACGGTTTCAGAAATTGCATTAATGATTAACGAACAATGCTCAAACAAAAATCAATTTGGTGATTACCCGTTTGTCAAAACATCAAACGGTTATTACTATATTGATAATGTCATCTGTGAACGAATCAATGTGCAGCAAGGTGGATGTCTAGAACCATTTAGCATAGGATACCCTGATGAAACTTGCAAGAATCGTGTAACATTTGATTATCCTTACGGTGAGACTGGACCATATTTTAGCAAGGAATTTTGCAGTAAAATAAAATCATGGGGACATGCAGCTACTGATACTGTAGAAAACAAACGAATGATCTCTGAATGGCTTCACATATGTACAATTCGGGGTTTGGCAGATGACAAATCAGAACCAGAAATAACCACTAGTTATGATAAAAATGAACAGAAAGTTGATTGGTCTGAAATTACTTTAATGAAGCCAAACAGTGCAAGGCATTTCTATTATCCAAACCCTGAACAAACTGAAAACCGTGACGTCTTTCAGATGTTTTCTCTGATTAGATTACCTGAACATCTTGGTGGTGATGCAGATGACATCTCTGCATTTAGAGCATACAGTGGCGTCACTTTGACTACCGATCATTGTGTAGTAAAGTATTGGCCTGACCCAGGTCGGCATAGAATGGAAGATCCTTGCTGGGGTTCCATGTACAGAGTCATTGACGGTTTGATGATTACAAATCCTGATTTGATAATGAACACCAGTCCTGTTGCTTTACCATATCTTGAACTGTCTATGGATGAGTGTGGATCCTTGTTTGTAGAACCGCCAACCTTTACCAGGGAAGCAAATGGTGCAATCGGTACTGGCAGATTCATCTCTTCTCAGGAAATTGATCATGGCTCCCAAATCATGATTGACGGATATGAAAAATCACACCCAAACCATCCAAAAGTTCCCTTACGATTTGCTGGAAATTATCTAACTGAACTTCATGCTTATGGCAATGATGTGAATGTAAGATATGCTGATTTGAAATCTTTGAGCAGTCCTTACATTGACTTGTGGATTGATAACGTTTCGTCAGCAGATCAGCAATACTTTATGAATTTTAAATCACCAAATTCAGAATTTTGGCAACTTGGTGATGTTGTGTTTAAGATATCTGGACATGCTTTGGATCCAAACAATGCTCAATCAAAATACCCTCAAGAGTACAGAATCGAATTCATCTTAGATGGATTCATGTTTTTAATTGTGGGCACTGATGATAAGTTACTAAAAAAAGCAATTATCTTAAACTATTTCCCAGAACATTCCTATGATGATATGTTTTTGATTTCTACTACTGTTGGAAAATGAAAACTAGAATTCATGTCAAATGCGTCCATTTTTGACCGCAAAAAGGTATGTGAATCTCCGTGAGCCAATACTCGGTAAACAGTATTTGGCGTGCAAGCCAATTTTCTACTTCATTTTAGGCGTAATTCGTACTTTCAAAGTTCTTATTTTACACATTACTTTTAGACTGCTTGCATTTTTCTAATTTTTAATGATCTGATATTATGAACCCATTTTGGTTATTTTATGAAAACAGTCTTTACTTGTAATTAGTAATTCTCAAACGTTAGCTATAAGTTCAGTTTTTGAGAATTTTACTTATTGACAGTTTCTGCCAAATTTGAATTAGTATCTGAATTTGCCCCGACTGGCGATCAACCACAGGCAATTGATGCTCTAGTCAAAGGCGTAACTAACAAAAAAGTTCAAACCCTGATTGGCGTAACAGGCAGTGGAAAGACTTTCTCAATTGCAAACGTAATTGCCAGAACCGGAAAAAACACTCTGGTGATTTCTCATAACAAAACTCTTGCAGCACAGCTATATTCTGAACTCAAACAATTTTTCCCAAAAAACAATGTTGGATATTTCGTATCTTATTATGACTATTATCAGCCTGAAAGCTATCTTCCTCAAACAGACACGTATATTGAAAAAGATACTCAGATAAACGAGAAAATTGAAAAACTCCGATTAGAGGCAACTGCAATGCTTCTCTCAGGAGAGCCTACAATTATCGTCTCTACTGTTTCTTGCATCTACTCTTTGGGAAATCCACAAGATTGGGAGGATCTTGCAATAACTATCAGCGAAGGTGATGAAATAAAGCGAAATGAAATGATCCACAAATTTGTTGACGCAAGATATGAGAGAAACGACACCGAAGTTGCTCCTGGAAATTTTCGAGTAAAGGGAGATACAATTAGCATTACCCCTGCATATTCAGAAGATTTGGTGCGAATTTCTCTTTTTGGCGATGAGGTTGAAAAAATCAGTCTAGTTGATCATGTATCTCTAAAAGAAAAAAGAAAAATCTCACAAATCAAGATCTTTCCTGCAAAGCACTATCTTATTGCAAAAGATGTAAGAGAAAAAGCAATCAAATCAATAAGATCAGAATTAAAGAAACGATTGCCTGAGCTAAACGAGCTAGAAAAACAGAGACTTGAGATGAGAACAAACTATGATCTAGAAATGATTGAAGAGCTTGGTTATTGCTCTGGAATTGAAAATTATTCAAGACACTTTGATGGCAGACAACCCGGACAAAAGGCATTTTGTCTTATGGATTTTTTTGGAGATGATTATTTGTTAGTCATTGATGAATCTCATGTTACTTTGCCGCAACTTCATGGAATGTACAAGGGAGATCATTCCAGAAAAAAGGAACTTGTAACATATGGATTTAGACTGCCAAGTGCATATGATAATAGACCGCTAAAGTTTGAAGAATTTGAAGATTACATACAAAACACTATCTTTGTTTCAGCCACTCCTGCTGAATATGAAAAGAAAACTTCTTCTCAAATTGCAGAGCAGCTAGTAAGACCTACTGGATTGTTAGACCCTCAAGTGGATGTGAGGCCCACTACAAATCAAATGGATGACCTTATTGAAGAAATCAACAAGCGTGCTGAAAAATCTGAAAGGGTTTTGGTGACTACTCTGACAAAAAGGATGGCCGAAGACCTAGCTGAATATCTATCCAAGAAAAATGTCCGGGTAAGGTACATGCATTCAGAGATTGAAGGGCTCCAAAGAACAGAGCTCATCAGGCAGCTGCGATTAGGAGAGTTTGATGTTCTTGTGGGAATAAACCTGCTTCGAGAGGGACTTGACATCCCTGAGGTCTCTTTGGTTGCCATACTTGACGCTGACAAGGAAGGCTTTCTGAGAAATGTTACAAGTCTCATTCAGACTTGTGGGCGTGCTGCAAGAAATGAAAACGGAACTGTGATAATGTATGCTGACACTGTCACTCAATCAATGAAAAACGCAATTGGAGAAACAAAACGACGTAGGGAAAAACAGATTCAATACAACAAAGAAAATAAAATTACTCCAAAAACAATCACAAAATCAATTCCTGAACAGGTGACTTCTCTAGATGACTCTAAACTAAAGTCTTCTCATGATCTTACTACTGACATTATTGATTTGGAGGCTCAGATGAAAAAATACTCTGAGGATTTGGATTTTGAGCGAGCAATTGAGTGCAGAGATAGGATAAAAAGACTAGAAAAGGAGATTCAAGCAAAAGATGACAGAAAATAAATTAAAAATTCGTGGTGCACGACATCATAATCTTAAAAATTTGGATATTGACATACCAAAAAACAACCTGGTTGTAATTAGCGGGTTGTCTGGATCTGGCAAGTCTACTTTGGCTTTTGATACAATCTATGCAGAAGGACAGCGAAGATATGTTGAATCCCTTTCTGCCTATGCGCGCCAATTCTTAGAAATGATGGACAAGCCTGATGTTGATTCCATTGAAGGATTGTCCCCTGCAATTTCTATACAACAAAAGACAACAAGCAAGAATCCTCGTTCCACTGTTGGAACTACAACTGAAATCTATGATTACATGAGATTATTGTTTGCAAGAATTGGTATTCCCTATTGTACTAATTGTGGACGAAAAATCTCTACCCAATCAGTTGAGAACATCTGTGATTCTGTCCTCAAGGATTTCAAAGGGGAAAAAATAATGGTTTTGGCCCCTATTGTTCAGAGAAAAAAGGGGACCTATGAGAAACTTTTTGAGCAGATAAAAAAGGATGGATACTCTAGAATCCGCCTAAACGGAGAAATTTTGAGCCTAGATGAAGAAATTCCTCCTCTTGACAGGCAAAAATGGCACAATATTGAGATTGTAGTTGACAGAATTGTTTCTGAAAAATCAGAGCGCTCAAGGCTCTTTGAGGCAATTCAGACTGCAATTAATGCATCAAAAGGCGATGTGATGATTACTTTTGAAAAAACTGAGAAAATTTTCTCTCAAAATAACGCATGTCCTTATTGTGGATTAACTGTTGGTGATTTGGAACCTAGAACTTTTTCATTTAACTCTCCATTTGGAATGTGTAAAACTTGTAATGGACTGGGAGTCAAGATGGAATTTGATCCTGACCTTGTTATTCCAGACAAGACAAAATCTATTCTTGATGGTGCTATTGTTCCATGGAGTAGAAGGTTTTCATCGTTTAGACGACAAGCACTAAGGGCAGTAGGAAAAAAGTTTGGATTTGACTTGATGACTCCTATTGAAAAAATAAAACCCAAGCATCTGAAAATAATTCTTTATGGCACTGATGATCTTATTGATTTTCAATACCGCTCAAAATCTGGGGATTCATCTTGGCAATACACTGATGCATTTGAAGGTGTTCTTGCAAATTTGCAACGTGTGTTTATGGAAACTGATTCTGAATCAAAACGAGAATGGTTAAAACAATTCATGAGAGACACCCCGTGCAATGCATGTAATGGAAAAAAACTCAAACCTGAATCACTTGCAGTCAAAATCAATGATAGAGGAATAATGGATGTCTGTGACATGTCAATTGACGCATGCTATGATTTTTTTTCCAATTTGAAACTAACAGAAAATGAACAATACATTGCAAAAGATGTACTCAAAGAAATCAAAGAGCGTCTAGAATTTTTGATGAATGTGGGATTGAACTATCTTACGTTAAATCGTTCAAGCTCAACTCTTTCTGGTGGAGAATCTCAACGAATCAGGTTAGCAACACAAATTGGTTCTAATCTAACTGGTGTCTTGTATGTGCTTGATGAGCCAACCATTGGCTTGCATCAACGAGACAACGAGAGACTCATTAAAACGCTAACAAAACTACGAAATTTGGGAAATACCGTAATTGTAGTGGAGCATGACGAAGAAGTAATACGAAATTCAGATTGGATTTTGGATTTGGGTCCAGGAGCTGGAGTTCATGGAGGAAACGTTGTCTTTGAAGGTACAGTTGATCAAATCCTTGATGGTCACAAATCAGTTACAGGTGATTATCTCAAAGATAATTCTTTGATTGTACTTGAAGATAAAGTTCGTAATCCTTCTGGCTCTCTTATCATAAAAAAGGCATCTGAAAATAATCTCAAAGAGATCGATGTTGAAATTCCTTTGGGGCTATTTGTCTCTGTTACTGGAGTTTCTGGTTCTGGAAAATCTACTTTGATTAATGATATTTTACTCCAAGCACTCCAAAACCATTTTTACAAATCAAACACAAGACCTGGAAAACACAAAGAAATCATTGGAATAAAAAACATAGACAAAGTCATAGCAATTGATCAATCGCCTATTGGCCGTACACCTAGATCAAACCCTGCAACATACATTGGTGCATTTACTCCTATTAGGGAATTGTATGCAAACACTCCTCTATCAAAAGAACGTGGGTATGCACCTGGACAATTCTCATTTAATGTTGCAGATGGCAGATGTTTTGCATGCGATGGTGATGGTGTAAAACAAATTGAAATGCAGTTTCTATCTGATGTTTATGTAAAATGCGATGAGTGCAAGGGAAAAAGATACAACTCTGAAACGTTGTCTGTTCTTTACAAGGGAAAAAACATCTCTGACATTCTGGATATGACTGTCTATGAAGCCTTGAACTTTTTTGAAAACATTCCTTCCATAAAGCGCAAACTACAAACAATCTATGATGTTGGCTTGGGGTATATCAAACTAGGACAGTCTTCCACTACTCTTTCTGGTGGGGAAGCTCAAAGAGTGAAACTAGCATCAGAACTGTCAAAAAGAGGTACGGGAAAAACTCTCTATATTTTAGATGAGCCTACTACTGGTCTTCACTTTGCAGATGTGCAAAAACTTCTTGATGTGCTAAATCGACTTACAAACCTTGGAAACACTGTGGTGGTAATTGAACATAACATGGATGTCATAAAAAACTCTGACTGGATAATCGATTTGGGCCCTGAAGGAGGAGATGAAGGCGGTCAAATCGTGGCTGCAGGCACACCTCAAGAGGTATCTAAGACTCCTGGCAGTTATACTGGAAAATATCTGAAGAAGATACTGAAAAAATGACCTTCGATATTTCAAATATTCAGATTCCTACCAATCCTGGGATTTACTTGATGAAGGATAGTTCTGATAAAATTATCTATATTGGAAAGGCAAAAAACCTCAAAAACCGTGTTAGATCTTATTTTCTAAAAAATCAAAACTATAAAACTCAGAAATTAGTTGAAAATATTTCTGATATTGAATTTGTTTTAACTGATAATGAAAGCGAAGCTTTTCTTCTTGAATCTAACATGATCAAAAAATATCGTCCTCGATTTAACATTGAATTAAAAGATCAGCAAAGATACACATACCTTAGAGTATCTGATGAGAAATATCCTAGGCTACTTGTTGCAAGAAGAACCCGTGATGGAAAATTTTTAGGCAAAGGAAAAACTTTTGGTCCCTTTACGCAAGGAAGCTCCAAATTATTGACTATTGGGGCATTACGTAAGGCATTTCAAATTAGAATCTGTAAAACTCTTCCAAAAAAAGTGTGTCTTGAATATCATTTGGGAAATTGCGAAGGACCTTGTGAATTCAAAGATGCGCAAGAAAGATATCCAAAACATGTTGCAGCACTTGAAGATGTACTAAAAGGAAAAAACCAGACCAAAGTTTTTGTAAAAAAACTCGAAGAAGAAATGCATCAGGCAGCTGCACTTCAACAATTTGAGCGTGCAAAAGATATTCGTGATACCTTGATTAGACTGGGCAGTCTGCAAACAAAACAAAAAATGGAATACGTTGAAAATTCTGATGAGGAATATTTTGGAATTGGAATTCAAGAACAAACTGCAGTAGTGATGAACTTTAGGATGATCAATGGCGTGATTAGGGACAGTGACAAATTCTTTTTTGATTTGGTTGGGGATAATTCCTTTACAAACTTTCTATACCAGTATTATTCGACACACAAGATTCCAAAATTCATTTTAGTCAGTGAATTGCCTGAAAACAAAAAACTCTTGGAATCATTACTATCTGAGCAAGCTGGCTTTGCAGTAAAAATCCAGATTCCTACACGTGGAAAGAAAAAAGACATCATTAACTTAATTTTAAAGAATATTGAGTTGGTTCACTCAAAAGGCGGTGATCCTGGTCTGGTAGAACTAAAAGAACTCCTTGGCCTTCCTGCTATTCCTAATATCATTGAATGCTTTGACATATCAAATCATGGTGCTGACTTTGCAGTGGGCTCAATGTCCAGATTTGTGGGTGGAAAGCCTCAAAAATCAGGCTATAGGAAATTCCGAATCAAAACCGTTACTGGACGTGATGACTTTGCCATGATTGGCGAGGTCATCAAAAGACGGTACTATCGATTGTTGGAGAGCAAGTCTGAATTGCCAAACCTAATTGTTATTGATGGCGGAAAAGGGCAATTGAGTGCTGCTCTTCGATCCTTGCAATCTCTTGGCTTGAAACTTTCTTGCATATCTTTAGCTAAAGAAAATGAAGAAGTCTATGTTTCAAACAGAAAAAATCCTGTTGTCATTCCAAAACACAAACCATCATTGAAAATTTTACAACATGCAAGAGATGAAACCCATAGGTTTGGTGTTGCATACAACAGAACAATAAGAAAAAACCAAATAAAATAAGAAAAAAGGAAAGTTTTGGATTAGTTCACTGTAACACTGCCTACCATCCATGGGTGTACCATACAGAAGTAATCGTAGGTTCCTGCCTCTTCAAATGTAAATGCATAAACTGCATCTGCCATGACTAAGCTACTATCGAATACGCCAGATGGTCCATCAGCTGGACTTCCGCTAGTTACGGTGTGTGCTGCTGTGTCGACGTTAACCCATGCAACTGTGTCTCCAACATTGATTGTGATGTCTGCTGGTAAGTAACACTCGTTGGTTTCCTCACATCCTGGAACTGAAGTACCTTTTGGCATGTCCACTGTGTGTTTTTGTGGTCCTGCCATTATCTCTTCTACAACTTCAGCTGCTTCCTCCATTGTTTCTTCTACAACTTCAGCTGCTTCCTCCATTACCGTTTCAGTTACTGTAACACTGCCTACCATCCATGGGTGTACCATACAGAAGTAATCGTAGGTTCCTGCCTCTTCAAATGTAAATGCATAAACTGCATCTGCCATGACTAAGCTACTATCGAATACGCCAGATGGTCCATCAGCTGGACTTCCGCTAGTTACGGTGTGTGCTGCTGTGTCGACGTTAACCCATGCAACTGTGTCTCCAACATTGATTGTGATGTCTGCTGGTAAGTAACACTCGTTGGTTTCCTCACATCCTGGAACTGAAGTACCTTTTGGCATGTCCACTGTGTGTTTTTGTGGTCCTGCCATTATCTCTTCTACAACTTCAGCTGCTTCCTCCATTGTTTCTTCTACAACTTCAGCTGCTTCCTCCATTGTCTCTCCAGTATTTGCAGCCTCATCCTTTACTTTTTGGGCTAAATCTGCAAATGGATCTGACTTGGGTTCTGACTCTGAAGTTTCAGTTGAAACCATTGGAGCATTCGGAGTGGAAACTGGGGTTGAAAATTCCATAGAATCTCCTGCAAATGCGATTCCTGCACCTATTGCTGTAATTGCAATTGAAAACGCAATTGCGGCTTTGTCTATACCTGCCATAATTGATCCCAAATTTTTCATATGCTAAATAAATCTAATCTTCTAGTTCTTTGGCTGTTTTTTGACTATAATGTATTTTTTTCTAATTTAGTGGATTGCTAGATAGATTTGTTTTCAAATTTCGTTTTCTTTATGTTTTTTATCAATGATTATTTTGTTTACATATTTTCGATTTGTTTGAATTTTTAGATCTCATATCTTTGCAATATTCTCATTAGGATCTACTAGTTCATATTTTATCTTTAATTTTCTTTGATGGATTAACTGCTTGATAAACTGTGTTCGTTTTTTGACAAATTCATCATGAATTTCTTTTTTATCTGTAAGATATTCATACATTTTTTCTTCATCAATTTTGATTGTTATGGAATCTTCGTTTTTTATAATAAATACACCGATCCCCCAAAAAAGACCAACGTGTAGTGCAATATACTTTGATTGGATGTCTGTTACTTCATTTTTGTACATTTCTACATGTTCTCTTGATTGTACTGTTGTGAATTCTTCTGTCTTGATCTTCCAAGAAATTTTTGTTGCATCTCCGTCAAAGTAAAAAACATGTTGCAAATCTAACTTCAAATTATTTTCTTTTCTAAATAAATCTCTTGTATGGCATCTTAATCTTTTTATGATTTTCTTTTACCTGATTTTGGTTTAATCTTGTAAATTTTCAAAATTGTTTTAGTTTTTTTTACCTTGTCTTGTTGTTTCTTTTTGGTTTTGGAATTGTATTTCAAACATCTTTTTGTATTGACAGAGGATCAAAATTGAATTTACACCTCTCTGTGTTTTTACTAATTGATTTTGAATTGGTAACGTGACATGAGTTTTCTAGATTTCGAGAAATCTTTCTTTGATTGTTTTATAGAAGGATCAAACTGTGCTTTTTTACCTTGATCCTTTTGTATCTGGATGAACTTATGCTCATTGGTGTTTTACTGCTGGGTTTACTTAAGCTGAACATTTGGTAGTATTTTGTCTATATATTTTGAATTTGTTACTTATGATCAAATATTGAAATGTTTAATCATGCCTGAATCTCACACCTTCTTCTCAAAGATGGTTGATGAATTAGTGGAATTCTCTGAGTATGATCCAGAACTAGCTGATGGAATCAAGTGGCTTGATGATCAAGCACAAAAAAAAGGCATTACGTTTTACGACATGGTCTTTGAAGTGTTATACAAACATGATGTAAATTCAAAAGCAAAAGAGTGGCTTAGTACTAGAAATTAATTATTTTCTCAAGTCCAAAGTTTTGTATTCGCATCCTTGGGGTCCGCAATACTTTCCAACATATACTGCTTTTGGTCTGTACAGTGCTGGTTTTGGTGCGGCTTCTGCAAACTTTTCTTCAATTATGTGTGCTGCCCATCCTACAACTCTTGAGATTGCAAAGATAGGTGTGTTCAAATCCACTGGAATTTTTAACATGTAGTAAATTGATGCGCTGTACAAGTCAACGTTGGGGTAGATGTCTTTTCCTTTCTGAGCTTTCATTTCTGCTATTGTTGTAGTTTCTACTTTTTCTGTCATGTCAAACCATGGTTCTTTTGTTTTTTTGGCAAGTTTTCTTGACAACTCTTTTAGGACTTGTGCTCTTGGATCATAAGTCTTGTAGACTGCATGTCCCATTCCCATAATCCTTTCACCTTTACCCATCTGTTCTTTTATCCATGGTTCTACTTTTGCAA
This sequence comes from Candidatus Nitrosopumilus sp., assembly GCF_965223225.1. Taxonomy (GTDB): domain Archaea; phylum Thermoproteota; class Nitrososphaeria; order Nitrososphaerales; family Nitrosopumilaceae; genus Nitrosopumilus. Next base: position 1,119,935 of record NZ_CBDCVU010000004.1, on the reverse strand, counting down.
TGTCTGCAATTTCTAATAACATCTTCATGACTTCTGTATTTGCTCCTCCGTGAAGCTCTCCACTTAGCGCTCCAATTGCAGCACTGGATGCAGAATACATGTGAGCTCTTGTTGATGCCACTTGTCTTGCAGTAAATGTGGACGCATTGAATGTATGATCTGCATGAAGAATAAGGCAAACATCAAATATTTTTTCTACTTCCGGATCTGGCCTTTCACCTAGCATCATATACAGAAAGTTTGCTGCATGACTTAGATTGGGGTCAGGTTCTACAAGGTCCAAACCGTTTCTTATTCTCTGCCAACTTGCGATGATTGTGGGAACCTTTGCCACCAGATTAATCGCCCTGTCATAACTTGCCTCTTTTGTAGAAAATTCCTCATCATAATATCCTGCTAAAGCTGCTACGAATGCTTGTAACATATCCATTGGATCGGCATCTTTTCGCCAGTTTCCCATGTTTTTTTGCATCTGCTTTGGAATGAATCTTGCCTCTGCAAGTTTTGTTTTAAATTCATCTAGTTCCTGCTTGGTTGGGAGCTTGTCATAAAGTAGCAAATAAGATGTTTCTTCAAATGTTGAATTTTTTGTTAGATCTAAAATATCGTATCCTCTGTAAATGAGCTTGCCTTTTTCACCATCAATATTGGAAATTCTGGTATCTGCTACCTCTATTCCTCTTAATCCTATATTTTTGGTCTCCATGGTTAATCTAGGCTTAATTCTTCTATTATGTTTTCGCAAATCTATGTCAATGAAATTTAGTTTTTTGTCTAATATCGTAACTTTTGGTGATAAATGGTAAAATCTAATGAAAAATTATGAACTCAACTGAGCGTGAAAAACTACGGGAATTAGATGATTTTATACTGAATTCTTCTCCAGAAGAGTTAAGTAAAATTCAGGAAATTGATTTTCAAACTCAGTTGCATGGATCATCGTTGTATGACATTTATTTTGATTCAACTGCTTTGACTGAGCAGCAGACAATAACAAAAACTAACAAAAAAAATTAGTCTTGTTCATTCTTGATTTAAATGAGGGATGTGCTTTTCCCAGTCGTATTGGCAGTATCTAAACCAAAAAAAACTTTGAAAAAATCTCCTAAAAAGAAAACAGCTACCAAAAAGAAAACAACTACAACTAAAAAGAAACCAGCAGTTAAAAAAACAGCAGCTAAAAAGAAAACAGCTACCAAAAAGAAAACAACGGCAACAACTGCAACAAAAAAGAAAACAACTGTTAAAAAAACAGCAGCCAAAAAAACAAGCACTAAGAAACCCGCAACTAGCAAAAGTTCTAGAAAAACTGTCAAAACTCCAAGAACTAGAGTCATCTGTATTTCACACAAGGAAGATGCCGATGGAATTAGTTCTGCTGCACTAGTGCGACAAGCATTTGGTGGCGATTCCGTACTTGTAGATTATCCTGGACAAATGGAGGCACTTCAGCAAGTCTCTAAAGATGAAAAACTAAAATCGCTTTTTATCTGTGATCTTGGATTAAGCAAAAAAACACAAGATGAGTTTATTGAAATTTTAACTAACCTTAGAAAAAACAAGGTTGCAGTAACCTACATTGATCATCATGACATTGATCCTGCAGTGGTAAAGGCACTTGAGAAAATCAAGGTCAAAGTAATTCATGACATTAACGAATGTACTGCAGTTCAAGTGTATGATGCATTCAAGTCCAAACTTGATGATCATGCTTCATTTGTTGCAACATGTGCTGCAATTACTGATTACATGGAGGATAGGCCAATTGGTTCTAAACTCCTTCAGATTTATGATAGGCAATTTGCTCTGATTAGCGCAACGGTTCTTACTTACAACATTGTTGGACACCAAAAGGATCCAGACTATCTTTTGTATTTGGTAGAGGAGCTTGCAGAATCCAAGTTCCCACATGAAATCCCAAACACATTTGAGTTTGCACAAATCCAAGTTGAAAAACTGTCACAAATGATTGCAAAAGTAAAACATGGTATGAAAACAATGAAGAATCTTGGATACATGGAGATACTTGATGCTGGCGCAAGCGGTGCAGTCAATTTTGTAATGGGACTTTCAGGAAAAGATGTTGGAGTGGCATACAAGGAAAGAATTGATCATGGAATCTATGCAGTATCAGTTAGAGGCTCTAAAAATTGTAAGGTGCACTTGGGTAAAATCGTAAATGTTTTGGCAACTGATCTTGGCGGCTCTGGCGGTGGGCACGACAGAGCATGCGGAGCTGTAATTCCAAAACCAAAAATAAAAAAATTCATCACAGAATTAAATAAAAAAATAAAATAATTACTGCAAGAATCTGGGAATTTTCTTGACTAGATGTGCAATTGATGCACGACCTGGTCCTGTAACAATAACTGCAAGCATTGCAGCAAGCATTACCAAGTCCCATTCCCATCCGCCTTTTGATACAAAGAATCCGTTTTCCCACCTGATGTGAAAAATAGCTCCAAGTAAAATTACTGAAAACACTACACCAGTAATTCTGGTCAAAACTCCTGTAATGAGGAAGACTCCTCCAATAAATTCTGCTAGAGCAATTGGTAACTGCATCTCAGGAGGGATGCCTATGCTAATTAACCATTCTTGCCAGCCAGGATCAAATTTCTTCAAGCTGTGAACGATGAATATTGCTCCAATTGAGGCCCTTATTCCCCAATATGTAATGTCGTGCAACGTATTTCCCTTTAGGGTTGCATCTGTGTCCATGTCGATTTGGTTTTGGAATTTGTTAAAAGCATTTGTCCAAATGCAAATCAGACTTGGAAGAATTTTTTAATATTTTGTGAGCTAATTTTACTCTAAATTGAACTCTAAACTTGTTGCATCTGTTTCAGTTGTGTTTGTAACTGCTATTGCTGGGACTGCATTCTTTGCGTTTTCCTCCCAAGACAATTCCGAAAATTTTGATTCTTCTTCTTTTATCTCCGATGATGTTGGTGCATCTCCTGTGTCTGAAAAATCTTCTAGTTTTGTCGATGTTAAAAATGTCCAAATAATGGAGACAAATGGGGTGAAACATCTCATTCCTCTTGATAAGATAAAGGGTGGCGGTCCTCCAAAAGATGGTATCCCATCAATTGATGATCCTGTTTTTGCAGGGGTTCAGGATTCTCAATTCATGTCTGATTCTGATACTGTGATTGGTCTTTACATAAACGGCGAGGCACGGGCATACCCTCTCTTTATTTTGGTTTGGCATGAAATAGTAAATGATACTGTGGGAGGTGTCCCTGTTGCCGTAACCTATTGTCCTTTGTGTTACACAAATCAGGTATTTGAGAGAGTAATTGATGGGCAAGAAGTAGAGTTTGGAACTTCTGGTAAATTGTATAACAGTAATCTCTTGATGTATGACAGACTGACTGATTCGTACTGGAGTCAGGCCTTGGGATTGGCAGTGAAAGGTGAGCTTACAGGACATGAGCTTGATTTGGTTCCATTTGATGTCATTACTTGGGGTGACTGGAAAGAGTTGTATCCTGACACACTGGTGCTTACAACTGACACGGGACACATTCGCTCTTATGCTACTGATCCATATGGCAACTATTACACAGAACCTCGAATCATGTTTCCAGTAGAGCATTCAGATGACAGATTGCATCCAAAAGAAATCATTTTGGGCTTTGAAGAGGATGGAGTCTACAAGGCATTCAGGCAAAGTGATGCTGAATCTCATGTTGTGATAAATGATATTGTTGGCGATTCTTCTGTGTTTGTTTTGTCTATGTATTCGGAGAACGCTCGTGCATTTGACAGGACAGTAGATGGTAAAATATTGAGTTTTGAGTATGATGCTGATTCAGACAAAATTTTTGATACTCTGACAAACTCTGAATGGAATTACGAAGGATTGGCAGTTTCTGGATATTATGCCGGGGTGCAATTGCAGCGAATTGCATACTCTCCTGGATTCTGGTTTGAGTGGATTGCATTTCATCCTGATACCCTAGTCTTCAATGCAGGTGAGGATAACTCGTGATTGCAAAACCTGTGCGAAAAGCAATTCTGGTTGGCGCTGCTACCATAGTTGTTTATCTTTTGGTTGTAGTTGCTACCACTCCTGCCTTGGAGCCTCTTGCCGCAATCAGTGCCGCATTTCAGATTAACTCCATTGTGATATTTGGTATGGGAATTGGAATTGGCTTGCAGATTTTTTTGTCTGAGAAAAGCAAACTTCTGGGATGCAGGATTGATGCAAAGAAAAGTGCAATCAGTGGAAATTCTGGAAGCACTGCCATGACGTCATTTTTTTCTTTTTTCTCACTTGTTCCTCTGGGATGTTGTGGTTGGTGGCTATACGCATTGTCGTTGCTGCCAAGTGTTGTTGGAACAGGGGTGTCTGCTGTACTAATTGAACACAGCCAAGCTCTGGCTTACCTTGGTCTTGTAATCATATTTGGGTTTGCAGGATTTACTGCATACAAGCTACGACGAGAACAACGCATAAGGCAGATTGCATAATTTTTAGTTCAAATTAACTTAAGAGCACAACTCTCATGGGTATATAGCTAGTGAGTTAGTTTTAATACCCACGTGGAATACAAGAATTCAGAATTCATTAGATCATATTTTTGCCACATCGTAGAATAAAATCATAATTAGTTTGTCTAGACATGATCAAAAGAACAAAAACATGGAATAATTCATGATATTCTAGTATGAAAATACATATTTTCTTGTGAATAAAATTAATTACTTCAAAACCATGATCTTCACTATGGGCTTCAGACTAACATTATTTGTAATGACGTCTCTATTCCTGTTTATTACATTTCCTGCAGTTTATTCACAGAACCAACCTGACGAACAAGAGTATGCACAAGCGATGGAAAAGGCAGAAGAGTGTAAGGAAAAAATTGACAATGACGATAGCATGACACCTGCTGAAAAGACTGTAGCCAGAGATAAATGCGATGATCATCTGACTAAAGAGATTGTCGGTACCTCCGGAGTAGACACAAAAAATGAGGAGATACGCGAAGATCGTACAAAAGAGATACTCCAATGTGAAGAATGGCATTCACAATATTTGACAGATTCTCAAGAGAATTTCATGTTGCTCAAAGACGTCAAGCATGCAAACATGTGTATTTTCCTTTACACTGATCCAATATGGGAATATGAAGGACAAGACCGAATTGAAAAACTAGTGGATCGTTCATTTGCTAGAGATGATATATCCGAATCAGGTTTTGAAGAAGACTCTACTTTTATCCCTCCTCCAGAACCCGAATTTCCGTTTGCAGAAACTACAGTGATTGTAATACCATTAAGCGATGATAGTCACGATTGTGAGAAACAGGAAAACTGTTACTTGCCAATGCACTTGCATATTGAAAAGGATACTCTTGTAACATGGCATAACTTTGATGATGATGCCCGTTCAATTGTTAGTGGTAATCCAATAGACGGACCAGACGGTATTTTTGAGAGTGGCATAATAGGGCCGGGGGAGAGTTTCTCGCATAGGTTTGAGCAGCAAGCCATTCAGGACTATTATGATATGTTGCACCAGTGGGAGACAGGAAAAGTCACAGTTACCGGAAAAGTGATAGACCGTGAAGAAAGAATGACAATCATTGAAGGTATGTCTTCTGATGGAGCAATTACTATTGAGCTGGAGGCAATGAATCCAACTGCAGGCAAAGCAATGGGCATATATGCAAAGTTTATTGGAAAAGACGGCAGTCTGGTTGAACGCATAAACTATGATCTGGTTGCAATTCAAGATGGACAGGAAGTCTTGACTCTTGATGACAATCACAGTCATGCGGGAATTGATGAGCACTGGACAATGCCCCTAATTTCTGACAACCCCGTAGACGTAAGGATTACAATACTTGGGATTGGAGACCCAGGACAAGAGCAAGAGTGGACTGGTCCTAAAGGCGAAGTTGTAATGTTTCATGTGGTACCAGAGTTTGGTACAATAGCAACGATGGTACTTGTAATAGCAATCATCTCAATTGTTGCAATTAGCACAAGATCAAGATTAAGCATTGCAGTTGCAAAATACTGATTTTTTCTTTTTTTCTGAATTCTTTCCCAGAGAAAAAATTATTTCTTTCTTATTTTTTCCTTGGAAATGATTTATTTTCCCTGGAAAAAATTATTTTTTCCTTTTTTGTTTCCTGAGGAAACAATTATTCTTTCTACAATTGTCCAATAATGTCAAATGAATTGTCAAGAAATGTCCAATTGATTTTTTGGATGAATTTGGACAAAATCAAAAAATGTCCAATAATGTCAAGAAATGTCCAATAATGTCAAATGATTATCGATGATTTTTTCGGTATCTTTCCGGCAGATTTCTGAATTATCTAGATATCCATTCGGCAAACTCGTTGATTTATCCGGGATTGACATTCATTTTTACGATAGGGTGAGATTATTTTTCCGAATTGATAATTTATTTTACCGAAATGATAAATGATATCCCGAATTGACACTCAATCTCTAAAGGTTGTCATCTCATTTTCTCTTGGATCTGGAGTTTCATGGCTTAGTTTGAATCTTCATGCAACAACACTGACATCACGACCCATAATAATTGTGGTTGCAGTGATGATTGAGTAAATGGATGTGGAAATGGTATAGCCACAGAGAGTTAAAACTATTTCCAGAGATAACTTGCAACATTTCCTATTTTTTATTCAAAAATAATCCGTCAAAAACACCAATTCATTATTAATCTGTCTATAACAGTGTTTTCCATTTTATTAATTACTCTTGAACATTACATATTGATAATTTAATTTTATATCTGGAACTAATGAAAACGACTCTTATCTCAAGAATGTATTTTTTTGTTGATGGATTTGAGAGCTTCTTCAGCATCTCTTTTACCATCTACTATTAAATGGGCAATTGTCTTCGTTGAAAAGTCTGCGTCCTCAAGTAAAAAGTGGGATTCTTCCTTTCGCTCAATTTTTATCATGTCTTTTATTATTGCCCCTCGTTTTATTACTAATTTTGAATATTCCGATTTAAGGTTTTGAAATTCTCTTTTGAGATTTTCATCGAGTTGTGTCTTGTCTAAGATTGCATGCATTCGTTTTAATAAATTCAGATGTCTTGAAAAGATCTTGGACATAATCATGTTGTGATCTGTCTTGTCTGAGTGCATTATGTCTCTTGCCCTGTGCCATGACTCTTCCATGTTCAGTGGAAGTGTTTCGTGCAATTTTGGAAATAGGCTAACAAGATATACTATCTTGTCTTTTTGAGGAGAAGCATTCACTGCTTCTCTAAACGGAGTGTTGCTCATCAGGCTTCCGTCCCAAAGGTACATGCCATCTTTCTTTGTCCAATTGATTCCATAAAATGGATATCCGGTGCTTGAGATGATATGGTCCGCATCAAGCTTTGTCTTGTTGCTGTCAAACACAATTGGCTTTCCAGTTTTGATATCAACTGCAGTCACAAGTAACCTGGAATTGCCCTCTCTGTTTAGAAAATCAAAATCTACATATCTTTTCAAGATTTTTTTTAAAGGAGTATTGTCATACAGAAAAGGCTTAGAACCTGCAAGTAACCAGGGATTTGGAAATCCGAAAGAAGGTTTTACAACATTAGGATTTCCAAACAATGTGCTGTTTAGTACCGCATGATAAGTTCTCACGTTTTCAGGTAGAAATTCAGGAGTCATACTCTCAGATAATTCAAGCCAGAATTCTTCCAATCTTTCTGAACTCTTATCCTGATTTTTAGTTCCTGCAATGACTGATGCGTTAATTGCGCCAATTGATGTCCCAATCACCAGATCAAACTTTATCTTGTGTTTGTGTAGTGTAGAAAATACGCCGGATTCATATGCCCCTAACGAACCCCCTCCTTGAAGAATAAGCATAGTTTCAAAGTCTTGTGTTTTTTCTTGACGTCTGTCAATTTTCTTGCCAGTCATTTTTCCTACTCCACGTAGTGTTGAGATACAAGATCATCATAGAAGCGAATCGATTTGACGCTGACAAACTCCAGCATACCATACCTTGAAAGCTCCCTTCCAAATCCACTGTTTTTTATCCCACCAAACGGAATTCTAGGATCAGAGACGACAACATTATTGACACTAACAATTCCCGATTCAATTTTGTCGGAAAGAACTTCGGCCGTTTTGAGATTCTCAGTCCAAATGCTTGCACCCAAACCATACTTACTGTCGTTAGCTAATTGGATGACCTCATCCTCATCTTCTATTATCGTGATTGGAGCTATAGGACCAAATGTTTCCTTGCTTGCAACATCCATGTTATCTTTTATATCTGTCAATATTGTTGGTTTGTAAAAATAACCTTTGCCGTCATGAATCTGTTCTCCCCCTGTCAACACATTGCACCCTTTCTCCTTTGCATCTTGTACCATTTCAGATATGTGATTTAGCGCATCTTTGCTCACAAGTGGTCCCAAGTCTGAGTTTTCAGATAACGGATCACCGACCACAAGCTTTTCTGTTTTGTGGATAAATTTTTCTATAAATTCCTCTCCTATTTCCTTTGAAACGAAAAATCGTTTTGATGCAATACAGCTCTGTCCGCAGTTGATGAACCTGCCTTTAACTGCACCATCTGTTGCTTTGTCAATGTCTGCATCATCAAGCACGATAAAAGGATCACTTCCTCCCAATTCTAGGACACATTTTTTTAAATTGGCAGAAGCTCTTTTGCCAACTTCTGCTCCTGCATTTTCACTTCCAGTAAATGTCACTGCATTGATATCTGAATCAATCAAAGTTGTCGCAGAGTCGGAATTTCCTATCAATGTCTGAAATATCCCTTTTTTTGCATCAATTTCTTTGAATGCATTTTCAATTTCAATTCCAGACTGGAGGGTTGCACTTGCAGGTTTTAGCACAACCACATTTCCTGCCATAAGGCTAGGAGCTGCAAATCTTAATGCCTGCCAATAAGGAAAGTTCCACGGCATTATGCTTGCGATAACTCCTAATGGCTCAAACTTTATTGTGCTTTTTCTTGCATCTGTGTTTAGTGTCTCTTCTTGAAGAAAAATTTTGCCATTGTCTGCATAAAACTCCATGACCCATGCACACTTTTCGACTTCTGATTTTGACTCTTTGATAACCTTCCCCATTTCGTTTGTGGCAACCTTTGCAAGTGTTTCTGAATTTTTTTTGAGGTATTCTGACATTGCGTGAAGTGTATTTTCTCTCTCCTCATCTGCGTCCTTCCATGAGTTAAACGCATTTCTCGCGTCATCTACTGCCTGTTTTATTTGATTATTTGTTACTACTGTAAAAGTGGAAATCTTTTCCTCTGTTGCTGGGTTTGTAGTGGTGATGGTTGCCATAGGTCAGATCACTTGTTCACTTTTTTGGCAATCACAAAAATGAAAATAAATAAAATTTGTCATGGTAACAACACTATGGCTTAAGTACTGCTCTTCCAACTATGTTACCGTCATTTAATTCGTTGAGTGCTTTTGTGGCATCTTCAAGCTTGAATGTCTTTGACACGACCGGATCCACCTTGTTTCTTTTTACCAGATCAACCAAGTCAGCAAGATCAGCAAGCCTTCCAGTGTATGATCCAATTATGGTATGGTTCTTCATTGGGAGCAATGGGAGGTTTATCTCAGCAGAACCTCCAAAAAGACCGACCAGAACAAGTCTCCCTCTTTTTTTCAGTATCTCCAAATCTGTTTCTACCGTTTTTGGTCCGTTCACAAAATCAATAATGGCATCAGGTCCCAGTTTGTTATGGGTCAGTTCCTTTACTTTGTCCAGAAAATTATCTGATTTTGAGCTTATTGTGTAATCAGCACCAACCTCTGATGCTTTTTTCAGACGATCATCATTCAAGTCTATGGCGATGATTGTTGGATTAAACAAGGCTTTGGCTATCTGAATTGCAGTTAGTCCTAACCCGCCAATTCCAACTATTGCCAAACTCTGTTTTGGGGATATCTTGGAATTCTTTACTGCATTGTATGCCGTGAGTCCAGAGCATGCCAGAGAGCAGACTTTGTCCGAATCCATGCCTTCAATGTCGACAAGATACTTTTCATCGGGGACGAGGACCTTTTCGGCATATCCTCCATCTTGGTATATTCCCAGAGATTGAGGATTATCACACACATGCTCATCCCCTACCAGACATGCAGAACACGTCCCATCACCTATCCATGGATACACCAAGACATGCTGGTTTTCTTTGAATTTAGATACGTCTTCTCCGACAGACTCAACGGTTCCTGCTATCTCGTGGCCCATTGTCAGGGGGAATTTTACTCCCCTGTCCTCCACCTTCATGATTTTGCCATCTTTCCCTTCGTATCCTCCTTGCCAGACGTGAATGTCGCTATGGCATACCCCTGATGACTTTACTTTTACAATTACTTGCCTTCCTTTGGGTTTTGGGATTTCTATGTCTTTTATCTGCAAATCCTCTTTTGGTTTTATTACTTGGGATGCCTTCATGTCTTGTCTTTTTCTGATTTAAAAAATTGATTTGATTCAAACATATTTTTCCACAGTTCCAAGGTATTTTCCATGCCATCATTCCAAACCTTCATGAAATTTTCTGACTCTTCAACACTTTTCTTGAAATTTTGGGATTGGAATTCCAAGGTCTTAGTCATCTCGGAGATTAAGTTGCTGGTGATTTGAAACATATAGTTATTCATTGCAGAACTCTCTAAATTTTTTTCAAAAATTTTTTTATCCTGTAAAAACCTATCCATGAATGATTTGTTTGAATTCGTGAATTTTATCTGAAAATGTGACACTGTTTTATGGTAATCCTCAATTGTGTTCTCTATTGTTTTGTAAAAATTCTCTATACTCTTTTCATATTTTGGGTCAACGTTATTTTCTTTTAATTTTTCGTTGGACAATTAACAGCAAATATTTTTTTTAATAGATAAACATATTCCCAAATCAAAATATTATTTTTAATTACACTTCAAAACAATGGGATGTTTTGTGACATTTCTTTCAAAAAGGGTTTTCGAATTTATTCCGTCAACAAACCATGTTCTTATTGTTTACAGAGTCTGTTTTTCATCATAGTTATTCAATCGAGTTATGTCCCGATGGGAAAACAGATCAAGAAACCAGTCAACACCTATCCTTATCTTCTTTTCCAAAGTGGGAATTGCGGAAATATAGTATTGCTTCCATACAAACCAAGCCATCAATCCCTTCAATCTGTTTCCAAATATGATGGCGACTGCATTTTTTTGACCAATCTTTGCCATGGTACCTTTGGTGGTGTGTGAAAAAACAGAAAGGGGCTTGTTTTTACTGTCAATTAATAAAATTAAGTTCTTGGCAGCAATTTTAGCTTCAGCTATTGCATGTTGAGCCGTAGGAGGATACATTTCTCCAGTATCCGGGTTCTGAATGGATGCGCAGTCACCAATTGCAAAGACATCAGGATAGTTTTCAAGTTGAAGGTGTTGGTTTACCTTGATTTTGTCTTTGTCGTCCTTTTTGCAGTCAAAGTTCTTGAAAACAGGATCCATTCTCAGTCCTGCAGCCCAAATTATTGTGTTGCAAAAGATTTTTTCATTATTGTCAGTTTCAACAAAATTATCTCCTACATTTGTGGCCTTGGTATCTGTAATGACGGTCACATTGTTTTTTTCAAGTGTGTCCTTAGCATATTTTCCCAAAACTTCTCCGACCTCAGGTAATATGATCTTGTCTGCTGCAACAAGCATAACGTTTAGTTCGTCAAGGTTTATTCTACGATAAAACTTGCTTACAGATTCCCGCAGAAAATCGTTGAGCTCTCCAATGGTTTCAACTCCTGAAAATCCTCCTCCTACAACAACAAAAGTCAGCAACTCTTTTCTTAGTTTCTCATCTTTTTCATGTTCTGCACTTTCAAGGCATTCGATTACGTGATTCCTTATCTTTATGGCATCGATCATCGTTTTTACAGACAAGGAATTTTGTTGGATTTCTTTGTTGCCAAAGAAATTTGTTCTGCTACCTAAAGATATAACCAGATAGTCATATGCAATTTGAGATTGTTCTGACTTTGATTTATTTTTGTTTAGAAAAACAATTTTTTTGTCAAAATCGATCTCAGAAACCCTAGCTTGCAAAAATTCTGCCCTCTTGCAAAATGTTCTAACTGGAGTTGAAATGTGTCTTGGCTCAACAGTCCCAGTTGCCATCTCTGGTAGCATTGGGGTAAAGAGAAGAAAGTTGTTCTCACTTATCAGCATGATGTTGATGTTTACATTGTCTTCAAATTTCTTTTGTATTTTTCTCAAAACATGAACACCTGCAAACCCCCCTCCCAATATGACAATTTTTTTCATTTCAGAAGAGGGGATGTCATGCACATGCTTCTGATGATGTTCCCAGGTGTTTATCTTCGAAAACTCGATATTGCAAATGTGGCACAGATAATTTGCCCCAAACTTACGTGTAAAAACAGAAGATGCAATACCAAGTGTAACCCCCCATATGAGATGCATAAAAAAAGAATCACGTAATTGAACCAAAAGTCCCTCTTCTATCTGCTGTATGGCCATGTCATTAGGTATGTCTGGATTAGTTTTTGTAAGAACCTCAACTGTGGTTGGATTCAACAATATCTGAGTTACAGGAATTGCAAATACAATGAATACAACGATTCCTGAAATAATCCCGTACATTATTCCACGAGAGACTTTGGAAAGATTGAACCTAACTATCCTGTGTAACATTATTCCGGTGACTATTCCAATAACTGTTGCAACCAAAAAATGTAAAATAAAACCAATCATCGGATCTGACGAATTTACAATATCTGCCATCACAAGCAGTGTAGTCAAATATGAGGAATCGCCTACAATGTCTGAGAATATTCTGGGAATGTGCATGGTAAATGCACCTACAACAGAACCGATTGTTACAAAAAACACTTCTTTTTTTAGAGAAAAGTTCACAGTTGGCTTGTCAACTGTATTTGCTGGTCTATGATTGGTCCTATATGCTCCCATTCTGAATTTCTGCATTTATAGTTTAAACCATTTTTTCCAAATCCTTGCAAACATCTGACTTTTTTTGAGAGAAATACGTTTAGAAACAGTTTCAAAAGATTTATGCAAATTATGGATTAAGATTTTGTTTTTAACACTTTTCCTAATGTGAGTTATTCAATGTAATTTTTTTCTGCTGCTTCAAGTTTTGCTTCAACTTTTCTTATGACCTCATACAAAGTGGGCAAATTGGATTTAACAATTTCAGAAGGAGTAAATACGTCCCCATAACCACTTCCTTTCCTGACAACCAAATTGTGGTTTTCCATAACTTCAAGATTGTACTGGACAGTCTTGTAATCAATTTTTAGTTTTTTTGCTATTTCCAATGTGTTTAATGAAGACTCGATAATCTCACAAATTATTCTCAGTCGAGTGTATCTTCCACCCATTCCAGTAAAAACAGAGGAGAATATCCCATTGACATGCTTGTCTATTTTGATGTTTTCAAGATTTGGAACGTCCTTGAATATTTTTTTCTTGCATAGAGAATCAAATGGCACGGAAAATCAGTCTCAATATTGTATTTAAATCAAATACCAAATTCTGATTTGTACTCATATTACACATCACATTGCAAATATGTAAAATATTTCTTCTGTTCACATGTCTGGATAAACATTTTGAATGATCATGATAAATGAAATAAGAAATCCTGCTGCAGTTGCCAATGAGATCAATGATCCTCCAAGTTTGAATACTTCTGGCATCATTGTTTCAGCAAGCATACCCAAAATTGCTCCTGCTGCAAAAGATAACAGGATAGCTACAATTGCATCATCTACTCCAGATAACAACATAAATCCCAATGCAGATGCAGTAACATTTGATACTGTTACTATTCCCCACAACACCAAAATACGATTAGGGTTCTTTTTGTAAATCTTCATGATGTTTGAACCTGCAAGTGCTTCTGCAAAGTTGGAAATCGCAATTGCAATGACCAGAGAAAATCCGATAGTACCTGAAATCAATATTGTTATTCCGATAGACAGGCCTTCTGGAATATTATCTAACAGTGAACCGAGCGCAAGTGACAGACCTGAACCCTTTGTGGGTTTGTTCTCGTCTTGGTTTTTCGTCTTGATGACGAATTTCTTTATTATGAGCCTGTTCCCAAACCCAAAGATGATGACTCCTATAGCAAATCCGACAGAAACTGGGACTACTCCTCCAAGATGGTATGCCTCTCTCATCAAAGAAAACGTGATTATCGAGATGAGACTGCCGCTTCCTATTGCCATAATAATTGCCACGATTTTTCTGTCTATCTCCAAAAATCTTGTAATTATTGCACCGATCATTAATGGGATGCTGCTTGCAAAGGACCATACTATGGCATTCTCTAGACTCAAAATCCTTGACACTAGATAAGATTCATACAAGAACTTTTTTCTAAATTCAATTCCTTCAAATTATTTTATGATTTTAGATATATAATGTGAAGTCTGTGCTAATCACTCATACAGTCATTTTTGGTTTTTCATCAAAAATGTCATGGGATTCAAAAACACTAGCAACCATTTTTATAATTTGTTCAATACTGGCATTTCGTTCTGCCGATATCAATGCAAGATGATTGTATTTTGGTATAGGCATATTGATCAGAACTATGTTGTCACGATAAGTTACAATGTGGTTGACATTCCCAAGATTCTCGTTAAATTCTCCTTTCATGGATATCTCCAGCCTTGATTGCATATACAGCATTTGCCTTTGGTCATCATTGTCCAACGGTTTTATGTTGTCCTTGAAACCTCCAGCCACAATCTTCCCCATGGAGTTTATTATGCCACAAAATCTTATTTTTGGCTCATAACTTATCTTGTTGCAGATCTCTTCAAGAACTTTAATCTGTTCAAAACCTAAAGAACCCGTACCACTCAAGCCAATCAAATAATGTTACGTAATCATAAAATAAAAAACTGTTCCCAACTTTTTTTGTGTTTATTACTTATTGCATGTAATTAGAATCTTATCAATTGATTAAAAAACACAAATGTTTGTGAGAATACATAATCTAATTTTTCCCAATGATTGATTTGGAAAAAATGTTAAATGAAATTCATCCTCTTTGTCGACATGGCAAACATAGAATCGCCAAACAAAATCAGTTTAGTTTTCAAGACTCCCGCATCAAGTAATATTGCAAACATTGGAGTCCTGGCAATCAGAATTGGAATTGCGTTTGGATTTCTTTGGGCAAGCAGTGGAAAGATGATGGATCCTGCAATGTTTGGACAGACACTTGAGAAGATGGCCGGAATGGACCCTGCATTGGCAGTCAGCATGGCAACGTTGATTGGTTCGCTGGAGTTAATTTCAGGCATACTGATTCTAACAGGCATAATAACAAGACCTGCAGCTGCATTTCAGATTATTGTTCTAATTGCAGCAATGGTGATGTTTGGGTTTGACTTTACAAAGGGTCCTGCGATATGGAAAGATCCTGCATTGCTGGGCGCAGTAATTATGTTGATTCTTTATGGGGCAGGGAAATTTAGCATTGATTACAAGATTGGAAAAATGCTGAATGGACAAACATGAAATTAGGGATTGTTTGCCTCTCATCAGGAAGAGCACAGATTCATTTTACAAGAAATTCATTACCTATGTAATAGATTTTTGTACTTGCTAGATTCTTCCAGGAAGTGTTTTTCTTTGGATTATCAGCTTTTGGCTGCGGGTAGGCCTTGCTTGTTTTGCAACTTTATTGGGAAAATCTTTATGGCGTAAATTATTAAACTAATTTCAGATTTGAATATTGCAATAATTTTAGGCTCTGTTAGACAAGACAGAAATGGTGCCAAGGTAGGTAATTGGATTACAAAAAAGATTGCAGAACGAGGTCACAGAACAATGGTAGTGGACCCTATGCAATTGAATTTGCCTATGCTGGACAGAATGTATAAAGAGATGAAAGAACCCGAACCAAAATACAAAAAACTTCATGAGATGATATATTCGGCAGATGGATATGTGCCAATAACGCCTGAATACAACCATACTGTGTCTGGCGCCCTGAAAAATACACTAGACTACTGTTTGGAAGAGTATTTTTTCAAGCCTTCTGCAATAGTGTCATATTCTGTTGGTTCTTTTGGAGGAATAAATGCAGCGCAGCATCTACGCCAGATTTTTGCAGAGCTTGGGTCACCTTCCATTTCCTCTTCACTTCAGATATCTAATGTAAACGAAGTATTTGATAAAGAGGGTAAGCTGTTGGCCCAAGAATATGACAAAAGAGTTCAAAGATTCCTTGATGAGTTTGATTGGTATCTAGAGGCGTTCAAATCGCAAAGAGACAAGGGTACCCCATACTAGCATGTTGTAAACATGCCATAACTGTTTTTCATTTTACTACAAAGAATTTGTCGGGATAAACAAATTCCATCAATTCCACGTGGGTGCTAAAAATTCATTCTTGACTATATCCCCAGCACAACTCTCATGGGGATAGAGTCAAGATGGTTAAAACAGGACCCACGTGGAAACTTTTTTTGAAAAAAATTCTTCGAAAAGGAGTCAGAAATGTTAACAGATTATTTCATAATGGACACTACAAAAATTTGTTATTAGTTTTGTAGAGTAGAGATAGAGGTGTTCATGAATGATTCTTATTCATTTTATCAGACGCATAGGTTGGAAACAAGGATGGCACCCAAGCATGGATAAATAGCGCCATACTCATGGACATGGCTCTCCACCAATGATCTTTGTAAGTCATGTTGTTCTCTTCAAGGTGTTTTATTGTTCCAATTTTTCTCATCATAATAAAATTGGGTCAAATTAGCATAATAAAACAAAAGATATTTTCCATTAACGGTTTTCAGATGTGGAAATCGTATCAGAAATACCAACTTTTTCAAACCCATAAGTTGAGATAGAAAATAAAAGATTCATGTGAGTAGTCTTGCTTTTAAAGAAAAAGAGGAATTAGGATATGAAAAAACTTGATTAATCAACTGTTAGAAAATGGAGCCATGTGGAAATTATGAAATGAGAATCAAAATTAAAGACCCGACTGCATAATGGGACTCGTAAAGCATGGGCGCAGTCGGGCCAGGCAATTGGTCGATGTACACGGTGGATTATCGCATAATCGCTGAATGTGTGCAATACGTCTACGCATAAATAATATTTAAATATGTACTAGAAAATTTAGTACAAATTATAATTTCTAAACAAATGTTGGCAAAGGACAATAGATCTCAATATGAAGAATGAAAAAAGACCCGGACTGCCAGGATAGACAATGAAGATGAACCAAGGGCAGCTAGGTCCTATGAGTTATGTGTGCCTTATAGACACGACAGACGAATCAATAAGGGCCTAGGATGAAATGAATGATCGATTAGAACTGCAGTCCATCATGTCTGATCATATGATATGTTGTTTTGCAATATAAAGAAAAATTGAAAAATCATTCGGATGCTGTATCTTCTGGAGGGGGAGTGAATGGAATTTCATCATGCAGTTGAAGTGGTTTGTATTTTATATTTACAGTAATATTTTTTTAGAATTTTAGATATAATTTTTTTGTTAATATTCTTATCATTGTTAACAATATTAACATCACTATTTTATAATATTTATTCAAAACACATGTGATGATTAGAAATAACCCTTCAAATACAAACGCATTTGGGAATCCTGTTAAAGAAGAGAAGAAGACACGTAGAGAATTGATCAAACATTATGGAGACAACTGTAATGAAGAAAATCATTCTGAAAAAATATCTGCAAAACGTAATTTGTGTCGAGTACAAGGACATGCACTACAACAGATAGCAACGAAAAGAAGAGGTAGAGATTCCCGTACTTGTATTCGTTGTAAACGATGCGATTATGTAGAAACAATTCAACCATATGGCTACCCATACAATGGATTTCTTCACAAGGAATGTCTGGAAGAATCTTCAACATGACCTTAAGTTAAAAGTCGAAGTATTAATTCTATCTTACGTTGTCTATGATGTTTCAACTCTGTTTTTATGTTTATTTTTCGGGCATTATGCAGGAATAAAACCAAAAAAAAAACAGGTATCAGCACAGACAAGTATGAGTCATTCTAAATCAACAACAAGATTTGGTCATAAGAGCTTTAACAGTAGTATGTATCTTTAGGTAAGGGATTGTATGATTGGTTCCACGCACTATATATTAAGTAAAGATTTCAATGCATCTAAATAACTAACAATACTGTGTGATACTGATTCCTAAACAAAGTTATGATGGGTTGGAAGTAGATCATCATTTAATTCTTTAATTGGTTTTTCAAGTGCTTTTGTAATTGTTTTATTCTTATTTCTTAACCAGCATGGAAAACAGTTTTGTGGGTTTAAAGTATCCATTTTATTTTTAGAATATTTGTCATAAATAATTTCTTCTAGTGTTTGGTCTTGAATGTTACCAATTGAAAATTTTTCATTATATTTCATAATGCAACAAGGGTATACATTGGCATCAGCTCCTATTGCCCAGATAAATCGTTGCATATGGCATTTGGAAAAATCATCATTAGGTTGCGAATAAAAATCAATACGATTGTCATCATATAAAATCCCAAAAGAATCATCATCATGTTTTTTCTTACATTTGATAAGTAGATCTTTTATGGATTGGATTTCTTCAGCAGTAAGACCTGCTGTTCCAGTCTTATCATACATCCATGTAAAACGTAAATGATCCACTCCAAGATCCCTGTAAAACATACAGGATTTCTCGATATCAAGTACATTTTGAGGAGTTATCACAAAAGATACTCCAATAATCAAACCATTACGGTTGTATTTTATTATTTGTTCAATTGACTTTATTCGTCTTTTAAAATCATTGTTTGATGTTCTATGCATTTTTTTATGTAGTGCTTCATTTGATGAATCCATTGAAAATCGCACCCAAGTGCAATACTGAGCAATTAGTTTAGCTCTTTTATCTGAAATGTTAGAACCGTTAGTAACAAGTCCGATCTCAATATCATTTTTTACCAAATTTTCAAGCAAAATATCAAATGCAGGCCACAGGGTAGGTTCTCCACCACCAGTTAATTCGATTGCGTGGATTTTTGCGTCTTTTAACATCTCTGGAAGCCTATAAGCCATGTCCAAACTCAAACGTGATTTTTCACTTGACCTTCCAATTGGTTTGAAATCATCCAAAAAGTTCTTTTTTCTTTCACTGACATTTAATAATTTTAGCATAGAGTTGTTGTAGCCATTTTCTTTTCTGGTTGTACAAAAACCACAATTATCATTGCAGAATGCTTCTAAATCTACCAAAACGGACGTAGGTGAAATCGGTTGCATATTTTGCAATCTCTTCAATTTGTCCACATGAACCAAAACCTTATCGTTGCTGTAAATTGAATTTCGCAGTGGCGTATTTCTTTTTGCCAGGTTTGAAAAAATGTCATTTTTGTGATTTATTTTGTATTTTTGTAAAACAGGATTACTACTAGTTTCTTTTGTATTCATATTTTCATATGTGGTTGATTTCATAAATTTATTTTAAGGCACAAATATTTAATCTTGTAGTTAGATTTGTTAACATAGTTAACAGTTAAAATAGAATTTAGCAAATGTAAATACAGAGAAACACAGATCTAATGTCTAAAATTTTTGAACAAGGAGATGCACAGATAACAATTAACTTTATAGATAGAACATTATCTAAATAAGAGATCCGTAACCTAATTTCATTTGAAAATTGATTTTAGAACATCTTGCGAATTATTATAACTGCTTGAATTTTTATTATCAAATTTAGGATCATATGCAGAATCAGTATTCATTTTATTTACATAGTAAAAACAAGATTCGAAAGGAACAGTAGGTCCACCAGAATAATTTAGTGTGGATTCAATTTCTCTAAAATTTGTAAATATGTTTGACCAAGTACCTCTTGTGGGCTCTAAATTCCAACTAAGCCAATGCTGTTGTCTCACTTTTAAAATCACTATAGAAAAACTGGAAAAAGTCTTGTGAAAGACGATCTTGTATTTTTAAATATGCCAACCTATCTAACAAATCAAGTAATTGAGTAGATGCAATTCAGTAGTCATTAAATTTTTGATTAGATAACTTGAATTGGATATCAATATCTGAGATTTCGAAATCATAATTTTCCAACTGAGTAACAAAATCTTGATTTGGGATTTGATTTTGAGTATCAATGTGTTGATAAATGGCAAAAGTTAAAGCAAATAAAGAAACAACTATTGCAATAGTCTGAACAAATACGTTTTATTTGTCATGTAAATCAAGATTTTATCATGTTTATTTTTTTTCAAAATTTAACTCCGATATCATTTCTCATTTCACCAAATTAGAATGATGAAATTCCATTTACTCTGTCTGGCTAGTATACGATGTCTTGCAATATAAAGGAAAATTAGAAATTCATTCGGATGCTGTCTCTCCTGGAGGGGTAAAAGGAATCTCATCCGGGTGTCCCTTACCGCGAATTACAAAGCATGTCACCGCAAGTGCGATTGCCATGCCAATGGCCACTTCAAATGCTGTGATGCTGGCCTCTGCCATGTTTCTTGGCCTTTGTATGAAATATTTAGATTTTTTGTGTTTTTTGGCTGGTCTTAATCTCCTAGTAGAACGTATAATTGCAGTGCCCACGTGTAAGTATAAAGAAAATACGTTAGAAAAAAATCTGTTTTACACGGTTAGAATCAATTAACAGGTGGCATTCCCTGACCATGAACTACCTTATGAGCATCCAGTTTTTCCATATCTGAAAAAACCTTACTGCAAAACTCACATGAGAAAAACCCCATCTTATCAATAGGCATTGGTTTTGAGATGACAAAAACATCCACGTCTGACTCTAGGATTGTATAGTTGTCTCTTTTTGTGTCTTTGAGAAATGCCTCTAGTATGGTTTTGGTATTTTTGTTCTGCATTGTGATTATGCTGTTGTCACTGAGCTTTGCAACATAATTCTGTCTAGTGAGATAAACCACAAGTTCTGATGCCAAGTCATCATCATGTGCACAATCAACCAGAGTCATGCAAAAAATAACTGAAATGAAAATTTAACTTTTATTTTTTTATTTTTTTGAAGAAGTTTCATAAACATTGGACAAATCACGTCTCTCTTGGCTGCTCATAGTCTTTTTTCACAATCAACTCGTCAAATCCTTCTTCCATCAGAGGAGTTTCAAGCTGGTTGAGTTGCCTGTAAATCACAGATAACGGGAAATTGCACTGCTTCTTGTCTGGATCTCTCTGTCCCCTGTACTTTGCAGTTTCTGATTTTTCTGATGTTTCGAGAGTTTCCCCTCATTGTTTGATTGTGATTAGACGTGACTGTTGGATCTGTTTATAATTTTACATAGTAGTAAGTCCAGTTATGAGTGTCTGGATTTGGATACATAATATCCTACGAAGAATGCTACGAATGCACCCCTTGCACTGACTATCAATATTTCATACATTGAGGGATTGTTTGTAATTCAGAAATAGAGAAGTCAATTGATGACAAGATAACAAATTAAAATCTTAAATTCAAGATTGACGTAATCATAATATGTTCATAGGATACTCTGTTAGCAGTGCAGTGGGATTTGGTGCAAGTCTGGCAGCAAGTGCTTTCTATGACTTTTTAAAAAAAGATGAGAAAAACCCAAAGTGAGCTCATCTTTTTAATCTTAATTGCATAACCCTATCAATATGACCAAGTCCAAAAGTATCCATGACATTTCAGGAATAGACATCAAAATAAGAGGACTTGATGAGATATTTGATTCCTATACATCAGAAAAGCAGTTGAGGAAAAAACTAATTTCCAGAAATCCTGGTCTTTCAAATAAGGGTGCATACAACATCATAAAGAAACTTGAGGATTCAGGGCTATTGGAAAAGATTGTTTTCAGAGAATACCACATGAATGCCAAAAAGACCAAGGCCATAATCACTATCCATTATTGCCTGAATAGACAATTTACAAAATTTTTCAAGGGAGTCATGATAAGCATCCAGGAAAAACAGGATGCAATAAACAAAATGAAATCCAAAGGAGCAATAGAAATTCTAAAAGCATTAGAGAAAGAAAAATGCATGACAGTAAAAAAACTATCAGAAACCACAAAGAAGAGCAGGAACAACTTGGGAAATATGATCTACAGGTTACGTACGGAAGGTATTTTGGAATGCAAGCACTTTGATAAAAATAACCGATGTACATCATACCAATTAACTAAGCACGGACGCAAAGCATTAGAGAATGTATCTAGGATGAAACACGACAAAAAATAATATTCAGACATGTCCGCACCAATTTGTAACGAATCATTTGCAGTTCCGGTATCCCAAGAAACTGCATTTTCGGTAGTGACTGATCCTGAATTTGTTGAAGAATATATCGAAACCTATGTCAAACAAAATAATCCTAGTTTTCTTACCGGATCTGGCAATGATAAGTCGCAGATAGCTTACAAAGTACTGGAGAAAGAAGAATACTCATTTACCAAGGGCAAAATCACAGACGAACAAGGTAAAGACATTCTTGAGTTTGACTGGCATTTGGAATCCACCACGTTGGAAAATAAAAAAAAATGGACAAAAATTACCGTAGATGTGTATTCTTTGACAGGCGATATTCCTCCAAAGCATGTTGAGAAATTCATCAAAGGGCTTGTTGCAGCAATAATTTCGTTTACAGTAGGCGAATCATATGCAAACCCGGATGATGGATTTGATAAAACCTCAATTTCCAATTTACACAAAAACAGCCAAAAAGCAACACGAAATGCAAATAACCAGCAATCAACGAGTTCTGCAAAACAATCCAGACTTTTTGAGCGTACAGTTATTGCGTCTATCATGCTAGTCGGTCTAATGTCGATGGCCTTTGCAAATCCTGTACATGCACCGGAATTGGACGTTATGGAAGATTCACCACTAACGGAATTGGGCATACTAGACAGCAAGACTGCCCATTCTCAACCCATTATCAATGAATATTCAGAAGCGCATTTTGAGGATGGTTCTAAGATCATATCTGCTGTTGGCCCTAACAATGTTTCTGAATATGGCCATAATGAAAAGAATGACATGGATCCCGATGAGAAAGCAGGAGGACTTGATCCTTTGGTCTTTGGCGGATGGAACTACGTAGAAAATCCCACAATGAAATGTGAGACCCAACACAAGTTTGACTATGACAATGACGGCTTTGTAGAGAATTTCTGCTATGAGATTGTCGGTTCTATCTTTGTAATTGACTTTAATGGAAATGGCAACATTGACAACGGCGCAGAGATGCTCAACTTTTACAGAACATCTCTTGATGGCTACAATCCTGTCACATTCATACAGGAGAATCCAAATGTATGTAATGAGTACAGCTGCTATCTTTGGCATGACTCTGTAAAGAACTGGAGTGTTGATGAGTACGAACTGGTGCCATTCTCTTTTGACGTGGATTATGTAAGGCATTATCCTGATGGGAAAAAACTTGTGGATAATGGAAAATATGCTTACTGCAGCGGAGAATCACTCAACGGTGAAAAGTTCTATTGCCTGCAACCAACATACTGGCAGAAAGGAATTTTGGAATGAAATTGAATTCATTCTTGACTTCAAAATCCATTTTAATTTATTCAGGAAATGATTATTGTAATTTAGTTAATTTCAATGACTTTTCCTGTTGTAAGAATGCTGCAGGAACGGATCATCACGCCTTTTACTGTTCTGCAGTCTGTTGTACATTCTTCAATATGAAAATTATTTTCTTTGAAATTTTTATGGTTTTGGGTAACCTGACTCAAAATTCCATATCTGATTAATTGCTTTAGTCCCTCTCGTCCGCCATATGCCTTTTTCTCAGTCACAAACCATGACATGTCTGCACCGTCATAGCCATCCGGAAATATCGCCTGTTTGAATGATTTTCCTTGAATCGTATAATGTCCCAACATAGTTATTCTTCCATGCAGCAGTTTGTTGACGACTTTAGCATATGATGTACATGAAGTGCATAGATTATCATAAATTAAAATCGGATATTCCACAATTACATATGGTGATAATTGTATAATAACTTGTCAGTAGTCTTTATTTCGATTATGACACATTGAGATTGATTTGTTGATGTGCTTTTTGCTGATGTATTTTATTGCTGATTTTGTAATGCTTTCTGCAATATTTTCTATACCTTTGCCTAGAATATTTCTTGGAAATCTAGGCAATACACAATGTCGGTATATTGACAAAACCAGTGCCAAGACAATCTGATTCTTGTCCTTGGGAGTTAGATTTTGTACGTTGCATTTTGTCATCGCATCTGCACGTATTTTGTCTTCAATGTCAGCTAACTGATTTACAATAAAGTCATAAAGCAACCAAAGGCCAAGTTTTGAGGACGATATTTGTTCGTGCGATATTGGATTCTTTTTATGAAATCTTGTAATTTTCTCAAGCAGCAAACAGTTTTGTGAGTTTCCTTGCAGTTCACTTGCCATTCCCCTGATGAATAATGCAGACACTTGAGCAACATCATACGGCTTCTCAAAACTGTTGTTTTTTAACAGTTCTAGTATCTTTTTCTGTATGTCCTCCAGTATGTCCAAATAAACCCAAAGATGCGTTTGAGAGTAATTCTCAACAATAAACGGATCTCTTTTTAGCATAGTTACGGTATCAAGTATGTCGCGTGTATCAGCTACATTACACATGACAGAATCAACCATTGTCATGTCTGATTTGTCAATCAAACTGACAAGATAACGTCCTGGCTCTACATATGAGTTTGATTTTGATTGCAAATCCCACGTAAACAAACTGTCTGACTTGTCAGATGTGATTTGGTTGCAAAGAATCTCATTTGACTTTATATCTGAAATACAAATTTCGAAATCTTTTGGATATTCTGATTTTGTGTGTATGATCACAGATATTGGCATTACAAATGATGAAAAAATCAAACCGTCATTTTGAATATTCAATTGACCAAGTTTTCCTTGTGATTGAGGGTTTTCAAGATGCATTTCTTCGTACTACTCCAATTCAATTGAAAAGACGAAAAGATTACCTTTTTTCTTGCTGACTAGCCTTGCAACACTTTCCAAAAATCCATATTTCTTCTTCCGTAACTCTATTGCGTCGTTTGATTTTTCAGCGGTCACAAACTTTGCAGTACCTGAAACCCAGTGTCCGGTTATTTTACCGTTAAATGTGCACAATGCAATTCTGACTGATTTGTTGTTTCGTAGACGCTTTACTTTTCCGGTATCTTCCCTTGTCACCACATGGATTGTTTCATCCAACATGACAAACCAGACTGGAGTTTGTACTGCAGTGCTGTCCTTTTTGTATGTCTCAAGCAGAATGTATTTTTTATCTTTGAAATATTGGGTTTTGTCCATGCATACACATCTCTTTTTGATTAATTTAGAGGTAGACATTACACATTACACGCATGATGGAACTGAACCCAAATACCTAAGCTTGTATTGGTTTCCACCAGCCCTATAAGCACTATCAAATACTAGTTTGGCATCTTCCCATTCATCATCAAGACAATTAACATTAATCTTTGCACTTACTTGCTCGTATTGATTAGAGTCTGTCTCCAAATCTACTCTAGAATACATGTTTTCCTTGGTTGAAGGAGTGTAACTTGAAATGCCATCCTTGATAAAATCTTCAAACGACTCTTCAGACTCAAATAGTTTGGAATCATTTTTGCATTTTAGGGAATCAACTGTAGCTGAAAACATATCCTTGCCATCTGAATACTTTGCATTGATCTGTACATTCTCTAAGACTCGTTCAACTGACGCATCAATCTTTTCTATGTTGCCAGAGAAAAGTTTGGGTCCAAGACGGCTAATGATTGAAAGATCTGTGTTTCGACCAAGAACGTATACTGACGGTTCCGGTTTTTTGCCAGATTCGTCAATTACAGCACACCTATAAGCGCATGATGTGGTGTCCAGTCCTAGTGATGAGGGCAAGGGCCACATTGTAAGTCCCTTTAGCTTCAAAAGACAGAATGACACAACCCCGTAACCGTTGATGGTTCTTGGCTTTAGCCAGTCTACATTTGGAAGGTGTTTCTCAAGTGCGACAGGATCTGCCCTGAAATTAAACAGATACCTGTCAACCAGATTCCCGTATACTGAAATATTTTTCATAAATAACAAAAGATTTTCTTTTGATATATCGTCTAGTTGCAGCTAATGTAAACTAGTTTACAAAAGATGCAACCTGATGTTGATTGTTCATGTGTTTTTTTGATTAAAAAGAAATATTCAGGATTCACGGAATTTTGAAACATCGCAGCTTCCAGATCTTTCCCATAAATATTGATGATAATCAAGGCACCACTCATGAAAAACAGGTTCATTGCTTAGAAAACCTATGTTCAAATCAACATTTCCCTTGGTGTCAGGAAAAATCACCAGTGCGGTCTTGTCATTTAGAACCACATAAACCTGTACTCTATCTACCATTTTCCTTTCATAGGTGCCGTTGGAGATTAGTTCTTGTACTGCTTTTCCGGTAAACTCATCCTTGAATCCTTTTGGGATTATGGTGTTTTTTGCATAAATGATTGATACCTGCTTTCCTGTCTTTTTTGCAGAATTCAATCCTTTTCTGAATGCATCAGGTGGCACATGAGCTGAAATCACTTTAAGATACTTGCCGTCTTTTGCAATCTGAATCATCTTATCGTTTAACACAAATGCACCTTCTATTACATCGCACTCATTAAGATCAGAGAGACGCTTTACAAATTTTGATGGGAGGTCTCCTAATGTGTGTGATACAAAATAATTCTTGTGTTTTGTTAGAAATTCTAGCGAGTCAAGATGTTCAAGCAATATGTGCCCAAACGATGTGATAGAGTACAATCCGTTTAGAGTTTTGGATATCAGATTGGTCTTTGCCAATCTTTCAAACTGTCTATGTGACTCAGGGAGGGTCATGCCAAGATCCTTTGCTATCTGTGATTGCTTCTGGTCTCTTTCATCTAGTTTTTTCAATATGCTGTAGCGCAACTCACTTGCAATCTCCATGAACAAATCAGCAATTTCTGATTCTTTTTTCATATTTTTCTTGGAAACTGTCTTGGATGTATAAAGATTCTAGCCTTCATTTTCTGTTCCTAACAAATAGGGAATTTCAAATCATAATATTCATCATGATATACAAATCCAGGCAGGATTTTGGGAAGACCAGATGATTTCTATCAATTAGGCGTCGGCTATCATTTCAAAGTACTCTTTAGACAAAGCTTAATACATTTACTACCTTCATACTTTCATGCCAGAATACATGATCGGAGACGATCTTGTGGTTGTCACAAACAAGCCAAACAGAAACAAGGGGACAAAAATTATTACAACTCTGGCATGGGGTGACGAGATAACAGTTGACGGCATGCAGGGAAAATATCACAGAATAACTTTTGATTATTATAAAGATGAGCCTGATGGAAGCTATACCAAACAAGAAAGGCAAGGATTCATCAAAGAAGAAACTAAACTGCTTGATGTTAATTCTAATGATGTATTCCGCATGTCCTTTGTTGATGTTCAACAGGGTGACGCTATTCTCATAGAGACGCCAAAAGACAAAAAAATTATCATTGACGGAGGGGACAACCAACTGTTTGCACGATATCTGGCCCAGAGATTCATTGGCTCTTCAGAAACAGAACCGCAAGAAATTGATGCGCTAGTTGTGACACATGGTGATGCTGACCATTTTGAAGGTTTAACTAGAATTCACAAATCAGAAAGTAACAATATTTTAAGAAAACGACTGTATTTGTATCCAAAAAGAATTTTTCATAACGGCATTGTAAAAGGCCCTTCCAAAAAAAATAACAAAAACGTTCCTCAGAAAAAACTACTTGGAAAAACAAAAACAAAAAATGGAAACCTGTATCTAGTTGACATTTATGATGATCCTACAGAGGCCCCCTCAACAGGGATGAATTCAAAGTTCAAAGAATGGAAAACTGCCATCAGAAGATGGCAAGAACACGGCCCAATTCAAATTACACGGTTAGAATATGGTGATGATGATCAGTTTTCCTTTCTAAGTGATGAAGAGATTGATGTCCAGGTCCTTGGACCTCTTGTCGAATCTGTGGATGGCTCTCCTGCCCTTCCGTTTCTTACAAAGCCCAAAAAAACCATTCCTAGAACAATGGAGGAGGAACTAGAGAACAAAAATCATGGTAAAAGCTACTCCGCATCTCATACAATAAATGGCCATTCTATTGTTTTGAAGATAAAATATCGAAATGTAAATTTTCTACTAACGGGGGATCTAAATGAAAAATCAGAACATGCACTTGTCAAACTCGCCAAGCAAAATCAAACCGATTTAAAATCTGAGATATTCAAGGTTCCTCATCATGGTTCTCATGATTTTTCTAGTCATTTTCTTGAACAAGTATCACCTGTAGTATCAGTCGTATCATCGGGAGACGAGAATGCCAAAAAAGAATACATTCATCCCCGCTCTACACTTGTTGGGGCCTTGGGAAAATATTCGAGAATTGACCAACCATTAATCTTCATTACGGAATTGGTTGCATTTTTTCAGACCTTGGGATGGTCGGATCCTAAAATCTATCACACAAAAAAATTAGAAAACGTAAAAAAGACGCTAAAATCACCTTATTTCTCGTTTAAAAGAACAGCTTTTGGTACAGTAAATATCAGAACAAATGGAGAAAAAGTTCTAGTCTTTACAGACAGCGGAAGAGAGGATATGAAGGAAGCATATCGTTTTATCGTGAAGGAAGGGAAAATTAAATTTGAAAAGGTCAAGAAGGTTTGAAATTTTTTATGAAATCCTGCGTGTCTTTTAGATATTAATTCGGTAGAATGAACTAACAATTTGGTTTACAGATTATCATTTCTTCAGATCATATTATCAATTCGGTATCAATTAGGCTTGGGAGATTATCTTTTTGATATCAATTCGAAAGAAGAATTCATCAGTTAGGTGAAATTTTCTGAAACTTTCCGATAGTTTGAGCTGCAATCCATATCAATTCAGAAAAGTGATTTATCAATTCGATCATAAAATTATCATTTCGGAGAATCAATTTATCAATTCGGCGTAATTTTCTATCAATTCGAGAGATTCTTTAATTTATCCGAACTGATACTATTATTCCGGTAAGAAAAAACTATTTTTTCCAATTGATATTGGAGTTTGCCGAATTGATGTCCCGATTACTTTTGAATCTATCGAAAAGAAACAGGAAAAACTATCAATATTTGTTGGACATTATTTGACAAAGTTTGACATTTTTGGATATTTCTCAATTTTGTCTAAATTTATCCAAAAAATAATTGGACATTTATCGATAATTCATTTGACATTATTTGACAAAAAGTTTGACATTTTTGGACATTTTCAGAAAGAATAATTGTTTCCAGTAGAAAGAAAAAAGAAAGAATAATTGTTTCCAGTAGAAAGAATAATTGGAAAAAAAGAAACTATTTTATTTTCTAATATGACATTTGAGTCATCTTATGTCTGATGTCATTACATGTTCCAACTGCGGCCTCAAATACGATCCTGACCAGCCTGACTGCACGCATTGCCACTTTAACATAGTTGAGCGTAATGAAACTAATAACATGTCCAAAGACAAAATCAAAGAAGAGTTTGATCTTTGAGGAACCACAAAATTCTTACTTATATCCAATTCAAACATGATAAACAAATGCAAAACCAGAAAAAGATCTAAATATCATTTGCAAAGATCAGTAAAACATGGCAGAAGCCAGCATCACAGCATTTGGAGTGGCCATTGGCATGGCAATCGCACTTGCAGCAACATGCTTTGTCATTCATGGGAAAGGACACCAGGATGAAATTCCGTTTACCCCTCCAGGAGAGACAACATCTGAATAAATTCCAAATTTTACCTTATATTGCATGACAACGTATCATATGATCAGACATGATGGGCTACAGTTCTAATCAATCATTTATTTCATCCAAGTAGGCCCTCGATTGATTCGTCTGTCGTGTCTATAAAGCACACATAACTCATAGGACCTGGCTGCCTTGGTTCATCTCCATTGTCTGTCCTGGCAGTCCGGGTCTTTCTTTATTGTTCATATTGAGATCTATTGTCCTTTGTCAATATTTATTTAGAAATTATAGTTTGTACTAAATTTCCTAGTACACATTTAAATATTATTTGTGCGTAGACATATTGCACACATTCAGCGATTATGCGATAATCCAGTGTACATCGACCAATTGCCTGGTCCGACTGCGCCCATGCTTTAGGAGTCCCATTATGCAGTCGGATCTTTAATTTTGATTTTCTTTTCATTCCTATCGCAACGCATGTGATGTAACCCATCAGAATAGATGCTCCAAAGACAAACAGGTAACCAAATATTTTTTCTCGTGTTTTGATTTTTTTTCATCATTATCAATTCAATGAAGGCCTAAACTATTCCAGTTGTTGCTTTATCATCTTGACTAATTTCCCAGACATTGAGAATATCTGTTCCTTGATGGATTGATTTCATCGTTTAACGTGTCAATTTGGTTCTTGAGCTATGTGTTTTCCATTTTCAAATATTGTATTTCTGCTTTTAATTTCTTGTTTTTTTGCGGTGATCAACACAATTCACCGGATGAAAAGGATGAACAAATCATTCGTCGTGCTTTTATCCAAACTTTGCAAATGACACACATGAGCAATCAAGATAATCAAGGCAATCCAAACTGGGAAGAGATTCGTGGACTGTCCTGGATTTTCTATGAGGACTGACTCTTCTATTTGTGACAATCCTCAGAAGAATTTATGAATATCTAAACGCTATCTTGGATAGCTGAAAATTTTCTATATGGGGTATTTTGATAATCCCTTGTGATGGGTTCACAGGATTTAGGGCAGAGACACGTGGAAGCATGTTGTAGCAGAAAAAGGGAAAACTAGACAACAAGCTGAGAGGCATAACACAAAAGAATTCCAATTAATTATCACATGATTGTTTATTGCAGAATCGATTTTTTTACATATGTAGATTAATGAAAAATACAATCGCAAAAAGATAGAAAAAGAAGAATGAATTCCTCTACTTTCTTAATTTCATTGCCATTTTAGCTGCTATGCCCCAAGAGAACAAGGTAAACCCTATTGGAAATACTCCGCTTGTGAGCACCTGTGGGACTTGTTCCAAAGATAAACTTTCAGAGGAATACATTGCAGCAACTACCGGCAAGGCAGCCAGGCCGATTACTCCGAGTTTCGTCTTTGTTGTCTCGGAGACTTTTTCTTGTATTTTGTATGTACTCATGTTTTATCACTCTCTGTAATGAAGAAGAAATACTTAGGTTGGATCTGACTTTTAGGATGTGTTTTGTTCAGTAGATGACTAACCCCATTCACGATAAGTTCAGTTTCTGAACTGGTGTGTCGTATTTACTTGGAATTACATGTATAATATTTGTAAAACAACGATTCTGCAAATTAGTTTCATACTATACAAAAACTATCTTGCAAGATGAACATTTTATTATTTTATTTTCTTCCTGGTTGCTTTATGATGTTTGGGCATGTTTCGGTACCTTGTTTTTTGCAGGTACTTTGAATAAATCGTGCAAAGTCGTCTTCATCAAACAACTGCCATCCCATTTTGTGTATGTCAAGGTCATATGAGCGGTAATCCTCTATGATGTCACCAAACCATGCCCTGTACAAGTCCTCTTCCTGCTGTGCCTGCTCATGAGTATTGAAGAATTTCAGCTCAATCCAGTCTATGTTACCATTAGTCCTAGCAGAAAAGTCACAAAAAGGAGAGTTTACAAGATATTCTTTCATTTCTTCTAGCCTCGTAACAAAATCCTTTGGGGACGTGAACTTTACAGTTACAAGACGTAATATGGGCATGTTGACCTGGTTGAGATCAACCATAGTAGTATAACCGTGAATGATTCCAAGTTTTTCCAATCTTGCAATCCTTTTTCCTATACCTCGTTCAGACATGTCAGTTCCCATGCCTGCAAGTTTTTTGACTATGGTCCTGGTAGAATCCCTTGCATTTGAAATTAAGAGGTTAAGGATTTGTCTATCAACTGTGTCCAAGTTAATTTCTTTTTGTTGTTTTGTAACAGGTTCGGCCATTGTCATAGTAGTATCAACCATCCTATCATTGCATTTTGTAAAAATATCACACAGGGTTCAAAAAGTGAACCATTGTTGTTAAAAAAATTCAAATTTTGAACTTTGACAGAGCCACAGGTAAGGTAGACACTAAATAATTTGATGCGGTCCAATTGTTGAGAAAATATGAGTGTACAGCATACAAAAAACAGAGAAGTCATAAAAGAATATTATATGTTCTTGTACGATCTGGCAGTCAGAAAAAACTATGAACATTCATCTCAACTAACGGATGAGGAAAGAGAATATTGTGAAAAACTGTTGTCTCAGCAATCTGCATATCACACATCCCCCAATCAGTATTTGTCATTTATGGAGGATATTCTCAAAGAATCTGCTAGACGAAAGAGCATCACAGGCACAACGCACTGGTAAAATTTTCTGTTAAATCAAACTTGTGTGAGCCATCATTAAGACATATGGTGGAATCTGAAATATGGTCTACAAAACATCAAAAATAATAAAATCAATAAATGCCTGATTCAAATCTTCAGGTCCCCTTATTTCCACTAAAATTACTCACACATATGGCTAGAAACTCAAATGATCAATCTTGTTTAATTAATTCGACTTTGTCTCATAAGTGATAAATTTCAGAGGTAAAGCCATCATGGCAAATTTCGGACAAGCATGGAATCGTCCTGCATCTGAGAGCAAAATATCTCAATTTTCAGGCGTGTTCAAAAAAGAACCCCCTCTAAGGCCTCGGGTTGATGGCGCAATTAAAAGTCTGAACAGGCCAATATCAAAACTTGATAATACTCATAACCAACTAAACCAAAAAGACAACAAACTATTCCAAAAGATTGTGGAGGCGCAGCAAAGAAAAGATACCTATGCAAGTAAGGCTCTGGCAAATGAGCTTGTCCAAGTACGCAAGACAAACAAGATGGTAGGAAACATGAGAACCTCTGTGGAGAGAACACAACTCAGACTATCTACGGTCAGTGCGGTGGGGGATGCAATAGTATCCATGCAACCTGCAGTTAACACCATGAAGGCAGTAGTTCCTGCAATGAATAAGATAATACCTCAGGCAAGTGCTGAGCTAGAATCTATGGGCAACATGCTTGGGGACATGATGCCTGGCTCACTGGGAGATGACTATGCTTTTGGTGATTCGGCAATGTCTTCTGAGGAGACAGACTCTATTCTAAAAGAGGCAGCAGCTGTTGCAGAAACACAAATCGGAGATAAATTTCCATTCGTTCCTACAAGTTCAGATGGAAGCATCATCAAAACAGACTCATATTCGTCTGTCAACACCGAAGGTTCATTTTGATTGTGAGTAATTTCCAGTCATTTAGTAATTCATTGCTGTTGTTAATTGTCTCAATAACACAAAAAAGAAGAAATTCACAGGTTATGCAAGGAAACAAAAAAGTAATTTCTTCTTTTCCTAGAATTCTTTTCCTTGGAAACTATTTTTCTTTCTGATTTTTTCCTTGGAAACTATTTTTCTTTCCATTTTTTCCCCCGAAAAAAGATCCTGGGTGATGTCCAGAATCAGAGGAACCAACACAAAAATTGATTTGCAAATGAATGAGATTCTCAAGGGTTTGGGATTCGAATATAGCATGTATCCGAAGATGTATGGTAATCCTGACTTTGTACTTGAAGAACAACGGATTGCAATCTTTTGTGATGGTGATTTCTGGCATGGATACAACTATCAAAACAAGAAAAAACCTTCAAAAAAAATACTGGAGAGACAAGATAGAGACCAACATGAAAAGAGATGCTCGAATCGCTCGAAAACTGAGAAGAGAAGGTTGGTCAGTGTTGAGATTTTGGGAACATGACCTTGAAAAGAGAACTGGAGTATGCATTGACAGAATTGTCGCAAAGATACTGGAAAGATGATTGAAGACTGAACCAAGCCGATACTCGCTAAACAGTATTTGGCGTACAAACCAATACAATCAGGCTTCCGTAGTTTTTTAATTTACAATCTCCCCTCTAGATTTTTTTATTTCATAATTTCCACGTGGGTCCGTAAATCATTACACTGACTATGTCCTCAGCACAACTCTCATGAGAATATAGTTTAGGGCAATATTGTGAGAGCCCACGTGGAAATATGATTTACATAAAGAGCTATTGTTTCAGTAATTTTAAGCAAGAGATAGCACACAAAAATCGGTTTTGACACCTAATACTGTTTATCAAATAATGATCACACCTGAAAGTATGGTTTTTGTTTTTAATCGCCTAGTTTAGCCACTTCCTGTTCTAGTGTTGTTGGAAACTTCATAACTCCGCGATGCCAAAAATTATACTCGGTCATCTCATTTCGCTCAAATGTATGTTCTTTAACATCTTGAAATAGTTCCATTTCGTGTTCGGCCAAACTTTCAAGTGCAGATAGGTATACCTCATGAGATATTTTTTCGGATATGAAATCATCTTTTAGCACTTCAAACTCTTTGTGAATTTGGTCATATCTGTCACGAAGTTGTTGTGTGGTGTACTTGTTTCTAAGATCAACTGACTCTAATTCAGTAATGTCTTCGACAAATATCACTTGTTTTGTTCTTCCCTGTTCTGGATAGTACCAGTCTGGGATATCCGGATCAAAATATCCTGTGATTTGCACGTATTCAGGATTCGCAGGGTAATACGGAACGTTGTACAATGCAATTACTATGTGCCCATTTATCTCAGGGTAATCTCTGTCCGTTACCAATTCAAATCCTGGTTCTAGCTCGCTTGGCAGAGGGCTTCCATCAGGAGTGACGTATGGCCTTAGTTTTCCGTTAATGGTCACCAGTTCTAATCCCTCTGGGATGTCTTGGAATGGAGATACAGTAAACACCGTATCTACCGGTTCTGTAATGTTTTGCTCATATTCATAGAAAAAGAAAAGCAAGACGACAACCACTGCAGTTATTGGAATACAAATTAACTTGACTACTCTTTTCAATATGTTGTGCGATTGACTGCCAGATATTTTAATTGTTAATTTTCAACATTATGCCTTATGCGATTTCAATTTGTGTTGCTGTCAACCCAATTCTCTATTTATATCCACGTGTAAAAAAATCTGGAGAAAACGGGACTGTCGAATTACATGGAAAAAATCAGATTTATCTTATGATGTCAAAAGGAATATCTATTGTGCCCAGTACGGAATCATAGTGGGCAGTTCCTTTAATTCTCCATATGTGCTGTTCTTCAGTTAATGCAGAAATGACCGTATCTCCAGCTTCAAGATAACTCAAGTTAAACTCTGTATCAACTTGTCTGGAGGCAAAAGGAGGAATATCTGTTTCTTGCAGTATCGTACCCTCTCCAAGATAGTTATCATTAAACCACAACTCAAATTCTGATCTATCCAATGTAGCTACAACATCGTTTGGATTATACATGTCCAAAGAAATCTCTAGTCCCACATCTATGAAACCTATGTCTTTGACAGCAACATCTACAAATTCTATCTGGATGTTTTCAAGTGCTTTTCTCTGTTCTACCTCAACTACTACATTTAGTAATAAGATCCCAATTATCACTGCAATTAAAATCCCTCCCGCTACTATCGCGATTATTTTACTCCTCAACAGATTAGATGTAAATGTCACGGTAAAAACTATATCATAATACATAGATGTGAATGTGTGTTAAAAATTACTGGTTTTGCTTTTCTGATTTGAGATGCTTACTTGTTGTAAACCCACAACTGACTATGTCTTTGATATGCAATTTCGAAATTCAAACCAATTGCTAAGTTCTGTTATGTTGACACTACAAACAAATCAATGACAATTTCTCGTCTGCTTAAAATAAATTGTTTGATGTTTGTCTAGACATAATTATGTTTAATTTTTCATAAACTTGTTGCACTTAGACTAATATGCAATGAACACACAGTATGCATATGAGATTATCTGACGATATGATAAAGGCCCTAAACGAACAAATTGTGATGGAATCAGAAGCTGCAAGTTTTTATCTGTATATGGCTTCGTGGTGTGAGGTATCTGGACACGATGGCGCATCAGAATTTTTCTACAACCAATCTGATGAGGAACGGATGCATATGCTCAAAATTGTACATTATATAAACAGGTTGGGAACAATTGCGGATATTTCCACAATCAGAGAACCGCCAAAGAATTTAACATCTTTGGAAGAGATCGTGCGAACATCGCTTGAAAACGAGCAGAAAGTCACAAAATCTATTCATGAGATCATCACCCTAGCTGAGAAGGAACGGGACAGAAGGACATTTGACTTTATGCAATGGTTTGTAAAAGAACAGATTGAAGAGGAAGATACAGTAGATCGTGTTCTTCAAAAGTTTGATGTAATTGGGAGGGACAAGCTTGCCATCAATGAAATTGACAAATACATGAAATCATTAAGTGGTTCAGGATCAGAACCAGCATGAGTATGAATGGATCTTCAGTATTGTGAATCAACATAAATAACTGGTCCGGAGATTTCTTTCATCTTCGTTTTTAACATCACTGCAGAAAATAATGCCGACATGGTGTGCACATTTGCTGGTTGTTACAGATAAAAAATTACGGATATAGAAACGATAAATTCCACTTTCTTATTAGTCTAATATTTTAAATCCTTCATGATTAATTCCTTGCACTGTTTTTATTGTTGTGAAAAAGATTGAGCTAATAGTACGTCAAACCCAAAGTGACGAAACTGAGAGCATATTATCTAAATACAATACACCATTCTACAGTAATAACTTA
Source organism: Candidatus Nitrosopumilus sp. (assembly GCF_965223225.1). GTDB lineage: Archaea > Thermoproteota > Nitrososphaeria > Nitrososphaerales > Nitrosopumilaceae > Nitrosopumilus. The sequence goes on along the minus strand of NZ_CBDCVU010000004.1, from coordinate 1,083,045 downwards.
CAAGACAAGAGAGCAAACTCAAAAATGATTCAGTATGTTGTGTTTTCAACAGATAGCACATCGCGTACAGTTATGAAAAAAATTGAAAAAATTCTAGACACAAATCAAAAAGATACTTTGATGACAAGTCATCCTATAGAAGCAGTATTTTCAAACCATCTCGAAAAAATTGAATCAAAAGAGGACACAAATACCAAACCAAAACTCGTTCAAGAGATGCGAACATTGACTGAACCTGCAGTTGAGTTTAGAAGGGATATGTTCTTTGTGGTTCTTATCGCATCTACCGCAGCGTTGATAGGTCTATTTGCAAACAATCCCTCCATCATAATTGGTGCAATGCTCATAGCCCCCCTGTTAAAACCAATCACCGCATTTTCTTTCAATGTCTCTGTGTTTAATGTGCAAAAAATAAAAACTGCCGGTTTTTCACTATGTTTGCTAGTAGGATCAATAATTGGGATTTCTACAATATTGACCCTAATTACATTGCAGATTGTTCCCTTGGAATTAACTGATGAAATTCAATTGAGAGCAGAGACGTCACCAACTTTTATGATTTTGGCAATTGTCTTAGGGATGGCCGGAACCCTTGCCATGTCTTCAAACATCCCAGGAATTCTGGTTGGAGTGGCCATAGCTGCTGCCTTAGTCCCTCCTGCAGTGGTAATGGGGATTGGGTTGGCAATGCTTGATACTGATGTATTGTTTGGAGCTGGAGTTCTTACCTTATCAAATATAATGGGATTGCTACTGGGCACACTTTCGATATTTCTCATTGTGGGTGTTACGCCAAAGCATTATCACAAGAAGAGTAAGATCAACTTGCAGTACATAATTTTCATTGTATGTATTCTAATTGGTGCAAGTGCCTTGGCTTTTTTTCTTTCATTTTAATTATACGCAAAATAACCCTTGCATAATTAATTGTCTTTATTAGCATCATTACGATTAAAAAAATATGGTTTCTTCTGAAAACTTTGAATGTTTTTCTATTCGAGAGGGCATCAACAACGATGAAAAGGAACTACAATCAAAAGGAATTGATGACAAACTAAGGAACAGTATTTGGAATATTGTATTCATGTGTTATTTGGATACAGGAAAACTTCCATCCTCTGTCTCAATTCAAGAAGAGAAATCACTCAAAAAATTTTTTGAACATATATTGTACATTTTTTTTAAAGTACCAGGAGACAATATCATTAATGGGTATTTATCTAATGCAATAGAGGAAACACGTGAATTATTCTATGATTTGAAATGGAATGAAGTATATGACTTTATTGAATTTCTGGCATCTCTTCCTGATGACGTTATATGCAAGAATCATGAGAATTCTTTTGTTGAACTCTGCAACAAAGTACTAAAAAGAGAAAATTCTGCATACAAGTTTGTGAACAAAAAAATTGCAAGAATTGATTGAACTAGATATTAAAATCAAACGGACAGATTTGCTTATACAATGGAAAAAACAAGACAACAATTTATTACTATAATCTGAAAAATCTCATACGCAATCCAGGGTGGAAATGTAACTTCCTATTCTATTTCTTCTTTCAAATGTTTTAGGGACACTCTGGACATAATTGGCGCAAGAATTGTAGTGATAAAACCTACTGCAACAATTATTGAAAACATTGCCTCGTCTATGATTCCTGCCTCCAACCCGATTACTGCAATCACAAGTTCTACCATTCCTCTGCTGTTCATAAGATATCCTATGATTCTGCTTTTTGGGGCGGAGAAACCTGCAATTCTTGCCCCTACAAACCCGCCCCCAATCTTACCTGCAATTGCAACTGCCAGAAGTGCCAAGAATAGCGGAATGGCACCAGATAGGGACTGAGCATGCAGCTCTGTGCCTATGAACGCGAAAAATATTGGTGAAAAGAATCCAAAGGTAATCTTTCCAGACACATCATTGATGGTCTCAAAGTTCTCTTTTCCTATGATTTTTCTGTATATTATCAAACCTGCAAAGAACGTTCCTATAATGAAATGGAGGCCTGACATCTCTGCAATCAAAGAGATTGTAAAGGTAACTATCAGCAATATCGCAAAACCGGATTCTTTTGTCTTTAGGTTTGAGAATACCGGTATGAATTTTGTAGGTATTTGACGGCTGAACTTGTTGAGTAAATAATCCACAAAAAAGATTCCGCCGATAAAGGCCGCTATTTTGGCAGTGGAAAACAACACTTCTGCCAAATCAACTGACTCACTATTTGATTCACCATTAGCTGCCATTTGCAGAATTATTGCGAGAATGACCAAGGATAAAATATCGTTGATTATCCCCGCGGTCATGACAGTTGTTCCTAGCTTGCTTTTCAATATCTTGAATTCCATCAAGACTACGGCACTCACTGGTACTGCTGTGATTGCCAAAGTTAATGCCACAAACATTGAAGAAATCAGAGATTGTTCTAAAATTTGCATAAGGCCAAAGGTAGCCAAAAATGGGATGCTAAATGCAAGCAACGAAAGAATTGTTCCACGTTTTCCTGCTTTTTTAATCTCTTCTGGATGCAATTCCAGACCTGCAAGAAACATCAAAAAGAAAACGGCAAGATCAACAAATACCAAAAAAGAATCATCCGTGTGAATAATTCCAAGCAGTGTTGGGCCTACTATGACACCTGCCAAAAGATGTCCGACCATTGCAGGCAGCTTTATTCTTTTGAAGATCTCTCCAAGAATAATTGCAGACACTAGTAAAACAAGAATGTTAAATACAAATTCTTCTGCCACATGCTGGTTAATCTTTATCGATAAAAATCTCTATCTGTCATTGTATTGTGATATGCGTGAAATAGATTTGATTTACAGTTATATTGCATGAAAAGTATTGCCATGGGTAATGACGTTTTCAAAGATTTTGGTTCCTTATGACGGTTCTACATATTCAGATAAAGCTTTTGACAAAGCCTTGGAGATTGCATCAAAATTTTCTTCAGAGATTACTGCATTGAGTATATTGGAAGCAGAAACAGAAGATGGGCATATTGGGAAATCCTTAGACAAGTTAGAAGAAAAGCAAGATCAGCGTGTAAGTGAAGCAAAATCCATGCTTGAAAATCTCCAAGAGGAGGCGCAAGCAAAGAACGTTCCAATAGTCTTGAAGACGATACATGACCCATCTCCTTCGGAAGGAATTTTGACATTTGCACAGAGTAATGAGGTGGGGCTTATAGTAATGGGGTCACATGGTAGAACAGGATTAAAGAAACTTGTTTTGGGAAGCATTGCAAATGATGTAGTTGTAAAGGCAAAATGTCCCGTGTTAATCATCAAACAATCTGAATAAGTGTATTAAAATCAAATTTGTTTTTGCTTTCATCGTTTTCATATTTGACATAATAAAATCATATAATTTGTAACAGTGTTGTTTGATTTTATCATCATAGTTTAAGATACTTCTTTAACTGAATTTTTGGATGATGACTTCATGGGCCTAAAAGAAGATGCCAAAAAGGCTGTGGAGAAGGCTTCCGAGTATGCGACAAAAGGAGCTAAAGACGCAAAGAAGGGAGCCAAAGAAGCAAAAAATGCAGCAGAAAAAGGTTACAAAAAAGGAAAAAATTCCTAATTCTTTTTTTATTTTATAATTTCACTTGTGTATGAAAAATGTCCCATTTTTAATTGGATATATTTTGATTCATGATGAACAATAATGTCATAATTGATTGAAAGGATGTGTGGTTACAGGTCTACAAATCAAATCAACATATGACCGTTCATAATATTGTTATATGTAGAGTTAAGTACATACAAAATTTATTTTTAGTATGAAATTCCTGCTGACCTTGCTTGTGATTATGTTTACATTAACATCATTTTTGTCATACCCCTATAGCGAAAATGTTTCAGTCACACTTGCTCAGGAAGATTCTATAATTGGATTGGCTTTTGCGATAGAATACTCGCCTCCAATAGTCCTTTCCAATCCTTATGATCAATCCGATTTTCATTTTGGCCAATCTCTGGAGATGGTGGGAGATAAAATAGTGGTTGGCAATCCAGACTCAAATCTGGCTGGTTCGACATCAGGTTCTGTATTTGTATATGGCAAGTGGTTTGGAAATCTTCTTACCACAATTAAGAATCCAAATCCGAACCCTGTTGCAGATTTTGGAATTTCTTTAGCAGAACTAGATGGAACAAGAGTTGTGATTGGAGCACCTGGTGTAGATAACTCAGAACAAGAATCACAAGGTGGGAAAATTCCAGGTTTAGGTTGTGGTGCAGTTTACATTTTTGATGTAAATTCTGGAGATCAGGTAGGGAAAATTTATCCTCCCAATAAAATTCCAGAATCGGAATTTGGCAAATCAGTTGGCGTTACAAATAACCAGAACATCATCGTAGGTGCACCAAAGAGCTTGGGATCAGGGGGGATCGGAGGCCTTGTTTATTTGTTTGATTCCTCCGGAGAATTATTGCTAACAATTTTTGACCCACATCCAGAACAACGTAGCGAGTTTGGTTCAGTTGTTGCTGCTTTTGGCAATGACATTCTTGTTTCAAATCCAGTAGCCCTTACTAACGAACAACAAATAGGACACGTCTATCTTTTTGACGGAAAAACAGGCGAGTTGAAAATGACATTTGAGAACACAATTGACGATAATGTCAATTCAAAATCCTTTGCAAGATTTGGTGATTCCATATCTGTAAACCTAAACCATGTACTCATTGGTTCTCCCAAAGACAGCTCCGCAGATTCTCAGGCAGGTTCAGTATTTTTGTTTGATGGCAATTCAGGAAAACTGATACACAAGATAACCAATCCCGACTCTGTTCCATTTGGGGAATTTGGTTCATCTTTAAAGATAGTTGATGACTACATGTTTGTCGGAGCTCCAAAGAATCTTGGAAGCTTTGACATAATTCCAGAAGAAAGTAAAGATATAGTCTCAGAACCTGACGTAAATGTCAAGATAAACCCCAATTCTGGCATTGTCTTTGTTTTTGAAACAAATTCAGAAAATCTCTTGGCAGCATTAGAAAATCCAACTCCCAATAATGAAGAATATTTTGGAATGGAAGTGGACTCTTTTGGAAACAATGTCATGGTAGGAACTCCATTTGACACATTTGGAAAAACAAAATCGGGTTCTGTTTTAGTTTTTTATGCCGATGATGATTCTCCATACGCCCATGATGTCGTAAAGGCCACAAAAGCACTTACAATTCCATCTTGGGTAAAAAATACAGCTGATTGGTGGTCAAAAGACTCAACTTCAGATGCTGAATTTATTGATGCCATTCAATATCTGATAACAAAAGGATTGATTGTCGTAAGTCACGTGGAATTTAATGAGAACGCACCGCAGGAGATACCTGACTGGGTCAAAAATAACGCCAAATGGTGGGCTCATAACAACATATCAGATATTGAATTTCTGAATGGTGTTGAATTCTTAATTGAAAATGGTTTGTTGCACAATTAGTATTTGTTAATGGCTGAAATTTCAACCATCATAATAAACAGATTTAAAAACATCGAACCAAAAAAATTTAAACCCAATTAAAATGATACAAAAGAATCAACAATGGATGGTAAATTAAAATCTTTAACAATTCTAATCAAGCAACATGTGAAATAGTGTTGTAAAGATCAATGCCAACTAAATATGATTAAAACCAATTTTTTATTTTTCCCGCGATGAACACACCAGTACTTGTCAATCCTATTGATACCATGATGATACCTATCCAATAGGTATCGGTAGAAAAATCTTCAACAATACTAATGACAATCCCTATCAAAAACAGGATTATTGAAATCAATATCCCTATTACCGATTTTAACATAATCAAAATACGCAGATGTAAAATATATGGCTTGGCAAGATGAATTTACTATGTTTCATACTTTTTTCATAGTCATAGTTAATACCGATAAAGATATCTTTAGTAAATGTGTCAAAGATAAGAAAACCTGCAATTCCAAGTCCTAGAATTCCAAAAATAAAAAAACCCTCCATCTCAAAAAGAAATCGACTTGGTGCAAAAATTTCCTCCGTACCTGTAAAGAAAACAGGAATTAAAGCAAAGATTATGAATAAACCACTTGTAAAAAAGAAGACAACTTCCAAAAGAAACACTGGAACATGTTACGCACAACTGGGATGCAGGCATGTTCTTGAGAAAGAAGTAACAAAGGCAAGGTGTAAACAGATGGGGGGTAAAAGCTGGAGAAAATCAGGAAGCGCATGTGAGAAATTGGCCGACTAATCCAAACATGAAAAACCTGATTTTTAATTTTCGCCTCAAAGAAAGATTCTATTACAACAGAACAGACCTCAATTATTTGAGATTATTGGATTCAGATGGATTGTCCATAAAACATAATTTTATCTTAAGATTGATAGTTAAAAATTAAAAAATAAAAGAAATTTTGGATAGGTTTACTATCGTCTTGTTTTCTTAGTTGCTTTCTTTGCAGTCCTTTTTGCGGCTTTCTTTGTTTTGCTTGCGGCTTTCTTTGCAGGTCTTGAGACTTTCTTAGTTGCTTTCTTTGCAGTCCTTTTTGCGGCTTTCTTTGTTTTGCTTGCGGCTTTCTTTGCAGGTCTTGAGACTTTCTTAGTTGCTTTCTTTGCAGTCCTTTTTGCGGCTTTCTTTGTTTTGCTTGCGGCTTTCTTTGCAGGTCTTGAGACTTTCTTAGTTGCTTTCTTTGCAGTCCTTTTTGCGGCTTTCTTTGTTTTGCTTGCGGCTTTCTTTGCAGGTCTTGAGACTTTCTTAGTTGCTTTCTTTGCAGTCCTTGAGACTTTCTTAGTTGCTTTCTTTGCAGCTTTCTTGACCTTTTTCTTTACCTTACTAATTGCCATTAAATGATAACAATTATGATGTGTTTTAAATTGAAATAAATGAATTAAGTTGATGATTTGTAAATAAATTTACATTAAATAATTTGTTCTAACTTTAAACTAAATTTTTCATATGATTGATAGGATATCAATTAAGTAGATGTTAAATTTTTTTTTATGTTATTCTGAAAATACATGCATCAACAAATTAAATCATGACGTCAAATTCACAAACAAAACATGCAAGCAAAACAATCGAAAATGCAAAAACAATACAAAATATTTCCTCAAAGATCTTTTTTCAAAAATACAATTCTGATAATTCATCTAAAAATCTTCAGAATCTTGTGGAATTAACAAAAACGATGAACCACATTGTAAAGACCACTGACAAAGCAATGAAAGGTGCAAAATTTGCGGAGTCTAGAGCCCGAGCAAGACTCGCTGCAGTAAAAAAGGCATCTTCGGACACAATAAAGTATACGGCAAGAGCAAAACGTGCTGCAATTGCATCTAAAAAGGCTGCACAGTCTGCCGCAATCACATCAAAAAAAATCCAACGAAATAACAACTCCTCAAAGACCTTGGAAACTACATACAAAATACAAATAAAAGCGGCACTTATTGCGGCAAAAGAATCTGAAAAAAACACGAATCTTGCACTAAAATCATCCAAAGTAGCAAGAGCCGCAGCTAGAATGCCTCTTGAGGCTAAGAAAATATGAGTTCTAATGGTTTTGTGTACGTTGACTTCTTGTTTAGTCTCGATCTTTATCATTCAGCAATGTTTCGTTTCTAGAATAATCTACAGGTACTGCAATAATTGTCGGCCTGTCTTTGTGTAACTTTGCCTTTTGAAGTGCCTCAGATAGCTTTTCAGTTGAATTCACAAAAAAACCTGTAGCATTGAAGCTTTCTGCCAGTTTTACAAAATCAGGATTGGTAAAGTCTGTAAAAACCTTCTTTCCAAACTCATCTTCTTGTTTTAGAGATATGAGTCCATATTCTGCATCACACCACACTACGATGATTATTGGCAGCTTTAATCTGACTGCGGTTTCTATCTCATGTACGTTCATCAGAAAAGAACCATCACCACACATTGCAATCACTGTTTTATCTGGATGCACCATCTGGGCTGCAATTGCACCTGGAATCGAAAAACCCATTGCTGCAAAACCATTTGGGATAATGCAGGTATTTGGCAAATATGTCTGATACATCTTTGCAATCCATAATTTGTGCACACCTACATCGGAGATGACCACATCATCATTTGACATTACTTTCCTGACATCGCCTATGATCTTTTCAGGTTTTATCGGATATGCCAAGTCGGTATCAAATTGTGTGATTCGCTTGACAATCTCACGTCTGATTTCTGCAAATATTTCAGGAATCTTGTGACATGGATAACAGTCCAAGGAAGGATTTTTCTGTTTGGCAATTTCTAATTGTCTGAGAAGTGAGTCTATTGTCAATTCAATATCTCCAATTAACTCCATGTCTGTAGGGTAGTATTCATCGGTTTCAGCAGAAGTAAAATCAATATGAATAATTTTTTTGTCAAGTTCAGGGTTCCATGATTGTGGGCTGTATTCTACCAAGTCATATCCTATTGTGATTACCATGTCTGTGTTTTTTATTGCCTTTTGAGCATAATCTGCGTCTCTTATTCCGACAGTTTGCAAATGCCGGTCATGATCATCCGATACTGTTCCCTTTCCCATGAAAGTGTTAATCGAGCAAATCCCTGACTTGGTAACGAATTTTCTTACTGCTTCTACTGCGTCCTCTCTTATGCATCCATTGCCTATCAGCACTAGAGGTTTTTTCGCATCGAGTATCATTTTGATTGCCTGTTTTACCAATTGGTTACTAGGATGAAATCTATACAGTTTTTGTATAGGTACAGGCATTTTTCTTGATGTTTGCTTCATTATATCTACAGGTATCTCAATATGGGTTGCTCCCGGTTTCTCTTCAGTCGCAATCTTGAATGCCTTCCTAGTAATCTCAGGAATACTGTCTGATGTCCTAAATGACCAACTCCATTTTGTTATGGGTCTGAACATGGCCATAACATCCATGTTTTGGTGAGATTCCTTGTGAAGAGCGTTGGTTTGAGCTTGTGCAGTGATCGCTACAACTCTTGACCGGTCCATGTTTGCATTTGCAATCCCTGTTGTAAGATTTGTTGCTCCAGGACCAAGAGTAGCTAAGCAAACTCCTGGTTTTCCTGTCAGCCTCCCATATACATCTGCCATGAATGCTGCCGACTGTTCATGCCTTGTCAGAATAAACTTAATTTTAGATTTTCCCAATGACATCATCAAGTCTGCATTTTCTTCTCCAGGTAGACCAAAAATATATTCAACATGTTCATTTTCTAAACATTTTACAAACAAATCAGATGCTTTCATGGATTCACACACCTGTTAGACAGATATAGTGATTTGCATGCAAGCAAAAATATGGACTTTTGATCTTTTAGAAAATGATTTGTCTTTCAGGTAAATTGATTTGCTGTTACATGGTTCTGATTGAAAAACAATTCAAATCATAGTTTACGTGTCTAGTTTGACAGAGTTTTTTTGTTTTACAGCTTATCAAATTAATTTATTTGTCAACCTTTAAAGACATTGATCATTCTAAATACTCAATGGCAATTTCAAAAGCTAAACGCAGTGAAGCTGCAAAAAAAACTGCCCGTACAAGAAAACGAAATGAGAAACTAAAGGCAGAAGCCCAGGCAAAAGCAGCTGCCAAAAGAAAGAGAACGTTAGCAGCTAAAAAACGCAGCACATCTACAAAAAAGACAGCTGCAAAAAGAACAAAGACATCAAAACCAGCATGGAGCCGTGCAGCTAAAAGAACCGTTACGACTGCATCCAAAAACAAACCAAAACCAAGGAAAACAGTAGCAGCTAAAAAGGGAAAAGCAATTACAAAAGCCGCATACAGTAGAGCAGCAAGGAGAACTGTCACATTAAGTGGCAAAGGTCCGAGAACACTATCCAAAAAACCTGCTAGAAAAGGCACACTGGTCACAAAAGCCGCATACAGTAGAGCAGCAAGAAGAAAAGTCAGGAAAAGATAACTTTTTTACTTCGATCAGGTTTTTTTATTTTTTATGTGCTTAGTATTCCAAAGTTTTTAGCCTGAATGAGTTGTTTGCTTCTTGAATCTTTATTAATCATAAAAATGAATATTTTTTGAAAATGAGCAGCTTTTCTCTTTATAGCCATTGAAGGAAATTCCTGCCAGTTTTCATTTTTACTATGCTGGGCATAAGAATTTCATAAATCAGATATGCTTTGAAATAACAAATTTTACTGATTATCCAAGACATCCTGCCAGAATTGAGAATCTGACTCTCTTATTATATTTTGAAAAATTCTAGTATGTTATATGTCAGAACAAAAATCTCTTTATGACATCTTTGCACAAAAATGCAGTAATCTATTAGAAGAAAATGACATTCGTTTTGCAGGTCTGTTAGATCCAATGGGAAATTTAGTCGTTGGAGGATTCAAGAAGGGAATCGAGCCATTAAAGGATGAAGTGGAGAGAAAAAAGATGTTCATGGAGGCAGTGTTAAGAGTAAGAACTAGACAGGATTTTGATGATAACTTGGGACCAGTCAGATATGCAGCATCAAGAAGAGATGCAGTTGTCATGATGACATTTCCTGTCCTAAATGATCATGTCTTGCTCATATCGGCAGAACCACACGTAGACATTGACAAAACTGCCAATAAGATAATGACGTTATATGAATTTTGAAACTATCCTCACTCTAATCCGTATAGTGTTGAATGATAACTTTCTACAACCCTGTCAACTTCAGGTCAAAAACCAAGTTAAAATGATTTATTCTTCCATTCAAATTGTAATCCATGAGCTCCGATGAAACTCCTGATGAAAAAGTGCTAATAGTGGCATTTCCCAGCGTGGGGCTGGTGGGCTCCTTTGCCATATCCTATCTTGTTTCCCAGTTGCAAATGAAAGATGTCGGAGAGCTTGAATTTGCAGAGATTTCTCCATCATATGTGATTAAAGATGGGGATGTCTATGGACCGATTCGAATATACAACAAGGACAAATTGTATGCAATTTTATCTGGAATCCCTTTGAGCCCAATTTCCACATATGACCTAGTTGTAAAATCAATAGAGTTTGCAAAAGACAATGGCATCAAAAAAAAAATAATCATTCCACGTGGGCTGGAGGTGGACAAAGACCACAAAGATGAACCAAATCATATGACCTTACAGTTAACGATATTTCAAGACCTCTTTTAGATCAATACAAACTTCCCACAATTCCCGGTGCAACAATTCTTGGTGCCGACGCAAGCGTTATTTCTGCAATAAGAAAATCCAAGTTGCATGCATTGTACTATACACTACATGCAGGATGAAGATGCCTGATGATGACGCAATAATAAAATCAATCAACACACTTGCAGACATACTTCATGTCAAGGTGGAAACTGAAAAATTTGAAGAGAAGTTAGAAAAGATAAGCAACGAAAATGAGAAAGTAATAGAGGAAACTAGGAAATATTATGAGAGTTTTGCTGGAAGGCCTGCATCGATGCCCCCACCACCAGGAGTGGGATGATTTTTTTAAGTAAATTCAGATGGATTTCCACGTGGTATACCATTAGTTTCTGATATTGTCACTATTTTCTCTCGGCAATGACATTATACCAAAAACAAAAACTACAATGCCACTAACTTTACTGTGTCCATTTTCCTATCTGTTAGAAAGCCTTTGGTTATGGACTGTATCTTTTTGGAATCTCCATCTAGAAAAAACATTTCCATACATCTGTCCCCGTCTATCTTGTTATGTAAGTGAGTCCTAATCAAATCCTCATAATCATGTTTTATTCTTGCAACTTGGTCGTCGTATTCATCTGCATGAACCACAATAAGTACTGCATTTTGTTTTCCTTTTAGATCACTCTTTTGTTTTTCTTCCTGCACAAAGGTTCTGATTCCTGCACGTATGATTTCTGATCTTCCTGTGAATCCCATTGATCCTTGCAGTTTGTCAAGCTCTTTTAGTATCTCATCATTTAGAGAAATTGAAACGATGGGCATTGTTTTTGTGATTATTAATTATTATTTAAATCTAGTATCAATTTTTAATAATTTTCAGTAATATCCAGCCTGTCCAATTATTAACAATAAAAAAACTCATGAGATTTTTTATTAAGTTTATATTTTAATGTTAATAATAATAATCTGTAGGAGAAAGATTCGACATGAATAAGAATTCGTCTATTGCTGTGATTGGAGGTGGAATTGTTGTAGTTATAGTGATTGCAGCTGTAGCATCCATGTTGTTTGGAACATCAAATGATCAAGAAGTTGTGAAAAGTTTGGTTGATGACACAAATGAAAATAAGGCTACTATACTTGATAATGATAAACCAAGAGTGTTGGCATCGTTTTATCCATACTATGAATTTACAAGAAATGTGGCAGGGCATTCTGCAATAGTGGAACAATATTTGCCATCTGGAATTGAGGCTCATGATTGGGAACCAAGAGCTCAGGAGATTCAATCATTGAAGGATTCAGATGTTTTTGTATACAATGGATTGGGTATGGAACCCTATGTTGAAACCATAATTAATTCTGGAGAATTTGACAATGTTTTGTTTGTAAGTGTTTCAGATGGCATTGATTTAAAAAAATTTGACGAAGAACATAATGAACATGGACATGCAGAAGAATTTGTCGAAGCAATAGAAGAAACCATAGAAGAATTTGAATATGGTCATATGAGTGAATCTCAGACCCTTGAACAGATAGAAGAGGTTCTACATGAACATGAAGGAGATGGACATGATCATGGTAATGAAACAATGAAAAGTATTGAAGCCGTATTACACAAAATAGATGAGGGACATACAACTCTTGAAGATGGAATTGAAGAGATACACCGTCTTATTTTAGAGATTGAAGAAAGTGATCATGATGTGACAGAAGGGGAGTATGATGGACACGGACATGATCATGATTTTGAGTTTGATCCTCACATTTGGCTAGACCCCATATTGGTAAAAGAACAAATAAACAACATTCGAGATGGATTGATTCAAGCAGATCCTCAAAACAAAGAACATTATGAAGAAAACGCCATGAAGTACAATGAGAAACTTGATGCGCTAGATGTCAAAATTAAGTCATCTTTGTCTTCGTGTAACAAGGATACTTTTGTGCCCTTTCACAATGCGTTTACGTATCTTGGAGATAGGTATGGTCTTGAAATAATGTCCCTTAGCGGCGTGGCTCCTGATTCTGAGGCTTCTGCAGCAGAAATTGCAGCCTTTGTCGATTTTGTAAAAGACAATGACATCAAAGTAATCTTCGCAGAAGATCTAGTGGATCCAAGACTTGCACAAGTCATTGCAGATGAAACAGGAGCAGAAGTTTTACTGTTTAGTCCAATTGAGGCATTAACAAAAGACGAGGTGGGACAAAACATAACTTACATAGAAAAGATGGAGCAAAACTTAGATGCTCTGAAGGTGGCCCTTGAATGTCAATGACTAGTGTGCTTGAGGTAGAGGATCTTAGTATTGGTTACAATAACCACTTGGCAGTAGACAAAATTAGTTTTGATGTTCATGAAGGTGATTTGTTAGGAATAGTTGGACCCAATGGTGCAGGCAAGACAACCTTGTTTAGAGCAATTTTGGGACTGCAGCAATATTCTGGCAAAATCAAATTGTTTGGATTTGAAGGCTCAAAATATCGTTCATTGTTACCTCTTATTGGATATGTTCCACAAAAGGTAGCATTTGAACCAAACTTCCCTGCAACAGTATATGATATTGTTTCAATGGGGATAGTATCGGAGAAAAAGTTGGTCAAAGGTGCTAAACTAATTCAGAAATGTGGGTGCTGTTGGAACCGAATCTACAAGAAAATTGGAAACAATAATGATAAAATAACTGAAGCACTAAAGACTGTGGGTTTAGAATCGCTGAGAAACAGAAGAATCGGCGAGCTTTCAGGAGGGGAATTGCAACGTGTCTTCATTGCAAAGTCTCTTGTAAAGGATCCATTGCTGCTAATACTTGATGAACCGGTAACTAGCGTGGATGTGGAATCTCAAACCAAATTCTATAATGTAATAAAAAAAATTAATGAGGAAAACAACATTACAATTGTCTGGTCATCTCATGACCTTGATGCAATATCAAAATATGCAAACAGGGTTGCATGCATGAACAAAAAACTATTCTTCCATGGAGAAAAAGAAAAATTCTTCTCCGATAAGGAACTTCTCAAAACATATACTGAATCATCCATGCAGATGCACATGCATCATCATGATATGCATTAATAATTTGGGAAACAGAAAAAATGGTTCTTGAAGCACTATCTTATGGTTTTGTACAAAAGGCGTTAATCGCAGGAATTGCAGTTGCCTTAATTTGCTCCTTTATGGGTACCTTTCTTGTCTTAAGACGCTATTCTTTGTTTGGTGATGGAATAGCTCATGTTGCTTTTGGTGGAGTCTCTGTAGGTTTGTTTTTGGGAGTGTTTCCTTTGTGGACTGCATTTATCGTATCTATTTTCGGTGGATTGGGTTTGCAAAAGCTCAGACAGAGTACCAAGATATCTGGAGATGCCGCAGTTGCAGTAGTGCTAGTTTCAGGACTGGCCATAGGTGTAATTTTGGTAAGCTCTTCTGGAGGATTTTCAGTTGATCTGTTTAGCTTTTTGTTTGGAAGTATTTTGCTTATCAGCAATGAAGACACTGTGATGATTCTTGGAATTAGTGCTGGAATCATTGCTACCCTAGTGGTTATGCAAAAACAATTTCTTCATTTGACCTTTAATGAGGAGCAGGCTAAAATTGCAGGACTGCCAGTTACCGTGTTAAATTATGCATTTGTTATACTTGCATCTGTAACAGTTGTTACATCTATGAGGCTTGTTGGAATTCTTTTGATATCTGCACTCATAGTCATACCAAACATTTCTGCAATGATGTTTGGCAAAGGTTTCAAAAAAACTGTCATTACATCCATGTCAATTTCTGTAATATCTGTGGTAAGTGGAATCCTATTGTCTTATTACTACAATGTTGCACCTTCTGGAACGATAGTTATGATTGCAGTTGCAATTCTCATTGGCGTGCTTGCTGCAAGATCTGCGGGACTAATATCAAAGGTGGACATAAAAAAACAGCCTGAAATAACACATAATAGCTAAATAATCGTCTTTACATTTTATTTCAAGATTGTATTACTTTGTAGGTCTGATTTGCCATTTTCATCAGTAATCCTGCAAACAGTTCTGGAGATTCTAGAACTGTTTAATGATGACAAATCCTCATTTGGCGATTGAATGTTCAAATCATGCCTGCAAAAAGCTAGAAAGATAAATTAAAAATCTAATCAAATCACACCATAACAATGAGCTCTACAAACAAAAAACCTAGCAAAAAGGAAGAAAGGCTAGAATCAATAAAAAAAGTCAGAGTTCATGAAAACTCAAAATTTACATCCCGAATGGAAGATTATTTGGAGGTGATCTCTGAACTAATTGAATTAAAGGGCTATGCCATCCCTATGGATATCTCAAATTACATGAATGTAAGTCCTCCAAGTGTTACCAAGATGCTGCGCAGATTAGACGAGTCAAAGTATATCGAGTACACAAAATACCATGGACTGAGTCTTACTGCCCAAGGAAAAAATATTGCAAATGAAATAAGAAAAAAGCACACTGATCTCTTAGAATTCTTTGAGATGCTTGGAATCGACAACTCGACAGCAAATCGTGATGTTGAGGGAATAGAACATCACTTAAACCCAAAAACCACAAAACAGCTAAAAAAATTCATCTTATTTCTAAAATCAAAACCTGGCCTTGTCTCAGAGTTTCAAAAATCAAGCCTCTAGCTCAAATGAATAATATCTGTCTCTTCTTTGTGATTTTGCGTAAGGCTAATAAATTTAGCCTAGGCTAAATTTAAATAAGCCAAGTACGATGTCCTTATGAAGGATATGGAAAAATCCATTCTGATTGCAGGTATTGTAATTGTGGCAATTATTGCTGGAATTTCCTCAGCTGGTTTGATTCAAAATGGTAATGATACAAATGAAATGGATGTGGCAAATGTAGAGAATCCTACAGATGTTTCTAAGAAAGTCGTGGTTACTACCACAACTAATGTGATAACAGATCTTGTAGAACACATTGGAGGTGACAATGTGGAGGTAACTGGATTGATGGGTCCTGGAGTCGATCCTCACCTGTATCGTCCTAGTGCAAGTGATGTGAAAAAACTACAGGATGCTGATATTGTATTTTACAATGGCCTTGATTTGGAAGGCAAGATGGGAGATGTCTTTGTCAAAATAGGACGAGAAGGAACTGCAGTGTGGGCAGTCTCTGAAAATATTCCTGAGGGCTCCTTACTTAGCTTGGATACTGCTGGTCATTTTGATCCTCATATTTGGTGGGATGCAGAGCTGTGGATGGATGCAGCCAAGGTTGTGGCAACAGGATTGAAACAATACGATCCTGAAAATTCCCAAACATATGATACGAATCTTGAAAAATTTCTAATTCAATTACAAAATCTTGATGAGTATACTCTAGAGAAGATGGATTTGATTCCAGGAGAACAACGAGTTCTTGTTACTGCTCATGATGCATTTCAGTACTTTGGTCATGCATATGGTCTAGAAGAAATGGCAATACAAGGTTGGAGTACTGACAGTGAAGCAGGAATAAGGGAGATTCAGAATTTAGCTGATGAAATAACTGAGCGAAAAATAAAAGCTATATTTGTTGAGACATCAATTTCTCCTGCGACCATAGAGGCCCTCAAAGCAGCAGTTCAAGACAAAGGACATGATGTCGTAATTGGTGGTGAATTGTTTTCAGATGCAATAGGTGAAAAAGAAACTCATGAGGGAACATACATTGGCGCATTTACCCATAACGTAGATACAATTGCAGAGGCATTAAAATGATGGAGCAAAAGTCTGAAAAAAGAAATTTGTCTGAAGACGACAAAATAAGCCCAATTCGGATACGAAATCTCTCAGTTACATATCGCACAGAGCCTGCACTTTGGAATGTTGATGTTGATTTTCCAGAAGGAAAAATGATTGCAATTGTAGGCCCAAACGGAGCGGGAAAATCTACTTTGATCAAGGCGATAATGGGGTTGGTTCCTATTACTGCAGGAAAGGTAAGCGTATACGACAAGTCCTACTCAAAGCAGAGAAGTAAGGTTGCCTATGTTCCACAGAGGGGCTCTGTTGACTGGGATTTTCCAACCGATGCTCTAGATGTTGTGGAAATGGGCCTGTATGGAAAACTTGGATGGTTGCGTCGCCCTAATTCTCAAACAAGACAAAAGGCAAGAGAATGCCTGGCACAGGTAGGATTGGAAGATTATGCAGACAGACAGATTGGGCAGTTGTCAGGGGGTCAGCAGCAAAGGGTATTTGTTGCACGAGCATTGGCACAGGATCCTCAGATCTATCTTATGGATGAGCCATTAAATGGAGTTGATGCTGTCACAGAGGATACGATACTTTCAATTCTTGAGAATCTCAAAAAAGAAGGAAAAACAATCGTAATGGTTCACCATGATCTTCAAACCGTGGACAAGTATTTTGACTGGGTTGTGATGCTAAATCGAAGTTTGGTTGCTACAGGTCCAATAAAGCAAGTGTTTACCAAGGACAATCTGGATAGGACATACCAAGAAAGCCCTCGGATGTCTATCTGACAACAAACAGAACTGATGTCAAAATGGTTCTTGAAGAATTCTTTTCTATCTTCTTTGGAATTTTCACTGATTACACACTACGCCATGTGGCACTTGGCTCTGCTATCTTGGGAATAACCAGTGGTGCACTAGGATGCTTTACTGTTTTGAGAAAACAGAGCTTGTTTGGGGATGCCTTATCTCATGCTGCTTTACCTGGAATTGGAATTGCATATCTTTTTGCTGGAACAAAAGATTCTTTGTTGTTAATGTTGGGCGCTGCAGTATTTGCGTGGTTTGGTGGGATTGTGACATTGGCAATTACAAGCACAACAAGAATAAAACAAGATGCTGCACTTGGGATAACTCTTTCAGTGTTTTTTGGATTGGGGGTTGTTCTTCTTACCTATTTGCAAAGTACTGGTGGGGCAAGTCAAGGTGGGTTGGACCGATTCCTCTTCGGGCAGGCAGCTGCCTTGATAGAGTCTGATGTGATAAACCTTGGAATTTTAGCTGCTGGGTGTTTTGTAGTTCTGATAGTATTTTTCAAGGAATTCAAAATTGCAACATTTGATAGTGCATTTGGTCAGAGTTTGGGCTTTCCAACCAAATATCTTGGCGCACTATTGACATCTGTAATAGTTGTGGCAGTTGTCATTGGATTGCATACTGTTGGTGTGGTCCTAATGGTTGCAATGCTAATAGCTCCTGCAGCTGCAGCTAGGCAATGGGTTTCAAGTCTTAAGGGGATGCTGATTCTATCTGCAATATTTGGCGGTACAAGTGGAATTATTGGCTCTATGATAAGCAGCACAACAGAGGGCATGTCAACAGGACCTGTTATTGTCATTACCATTACTGCCATATTGGGCATTTCTTTGCTATTTTCTCCTAAACAGGGATATCTCTTTCAGCATTTTCAAAAAAAGCGACAACACCAAAACAAGTCTGAGAAAATCAGTACCCCCTCAGACAAACAAGATTTGAGGAGTTGAGAAGATATGTCAAGTGATCTGATCATTATTGGTACTGCGATATTGGTTGCAGCAAACTGTGCATCATTAGGTGCATTTTTGGTGTTAAGACAGATGGCAATGATGTCTGATGCAATAAGTCATGCCGTGTTGCTGGGAATAGTTATTGCAGTTTTTGCAGTTGGAGGACGAGAGCCTATTCCTGTAATTATAGGTGGAGTGTTGTCTGGCATTCTTACTGTGTCCCTCGTTGAATTGCTATATCGTACAGGCAGACTAAAGAAGGACAGCTCAATTGGAATAGTCTTTCCATTCCTTTTTGCTATTGGCGTGATAATGGTTACACAAGGCGGCAATGTCCACATTGACTCACAACATGTCTTGTATGGTTCAATTGAGTTTGTGCCGTTTGATACGTTGTATATTGATGAGGTCAACATTGGTTCAAAATCCCTTTGGGTTCTCGGGATATTGGCAATTGCAAATGTTTCTTTTATTGCAATTTTATACAAAGAATTAAAGCTTAGCACCTTTGATGCATCGCTTGCATTAGGTGTTGGATTGATGCCAATATTGATTCATTACTTGCTAATGATAATGGTGGCGACAACAGCTGTAGTTGCCTTTGAATCTGTTGGCGCTATCTTGGTCATTGCATTTTTCATAGTTCCAGCAGCTGGTGCCTATTTGATTACTGATAGACTGTCTAGGATGATCCCGTTGTCAGTTGCTTTGGGAATTGCCAGTGCTGTTGCCGGCTATCTATTTGCAATTTTAGCTGATGTATCAATAGCAGGCTCGATGGCAACAATGGCGGGAGTTATTTTTGGTTTGATCTGGGTATTTGCACCAAACAGAGGACTGATAAGCAGATGGCGACGCATATCCAAACAACGATTTGAAATAGATGTTGGTATCATGTTGACTCATCTGGATGAGGAAATCAAATTAGGTCATAAGGTGAGTTCTTCAAAAATGGCTGATGCTTTGGATTGGACAACCCAATATACAAAAAAGATTTGTGAATTCTCTATAGAGAAAAAATTTGTAAAAAAAGACAAGCAAGAAAGTTTACTTCTGACTGAAAGTGGACAAAAAAAAGTAAAACAATATGCGATTCGCTGATTTATTTCAGATATGCATCCTGATGTAGAAAAACCAATTAATTTCTGTCTCAAATGTATTGGTTTCTGACTTGATGCGAAGATCCTGTACTAATTTGAGAGATAAGATGGTAATTTCAAGTTATTAGATTCTCTATGTTTGTTTTAGTTGTATATTCCAAAAAGTATTATCTTTTTTTGGTCATTTTGGATTATTCCAAAATGAGGTATTGCCTCTCCTGTTCCATAATATCCAGATGGTCCTCCAAGACCTAGTCTTACAAGATAACTGGTCTCTGGTTCTATTGGGATCTCTTTTCTCTCAATAGTATAATCTCCTAATTTCTCAGTTTGAACCTTGGTTTCTGAGAGTATGTCCTGTACTTTGTCATTGTTGTATGAAAGTGCAGTCTCCATGTGCTGGTGTCCGCACAGAATTATTGGATTTTTGGTTTTTGTTTTTGTCTCAGAGAATGCAGATGTTGCACTATAGTGATATCCATAATGGCTGAAAAATTCTTCCTCATCTGACAATCTCTGCCATGTTTTTTGGTAAAGCCATTCATTTTGAGGGTTTTCTGGAAGAATTTTTTTTGGATCCAATGGGCCTCCATGAACACAAACCAATCCATATTTTTTGTCTATTTCTTCTTGATTGCCAAATGTCCCATCTTTGTTCTTTGTAAAAAACTCTAATTCTTTTTCTTGCAGTGCACGATGCATAGCTATGCTTTCAAATGAGCTTCCGTCCAGATTCTTCCCGTGAACAATTGACTCATCATGGTTTCCCATAACTGAGATCATTTTGTAGTTTTCTGACAGTTCTTTCATTTTTTCTAGGACCTCTTTTGGACTGGTGCCTCTTTCTAACAAATCCCCTAGATTGATGACTCGGAAAACTCTCCGTATTTTTTTGTGAATTGAGAAGATGTGGTAAGGTTGATGATGGTGTCTAATGCCGAAATATCTGCATGAATATCAGAGAAAACTAGATCCAATTATGCTTCTACCTGCTATCTTTTCAAATTTTAATATTTGTTCAAATTTTTCTATATCGGATAACCGTCTACGATTACAAAGGCAAACTGTAACTTCTCAAAAAGTATTTTCTATTATTTTATTGATATTTTTTTAAAGATTTCTTTGGAATGTAATGACTCTGTCTTGTGATTTATCATGGGTTTAGGATAGTCAAATTTATTCTTTGGATGATTGATGTTTGATTTCTGAATCTCTTTACAAGAAGTCTCTTCAAGTTCGGGGATCCATTTTTTTATGTAAATGCAATCCGGATCAAATTTTTCTTGTTGCAACCATGGATTGAATATCCTAAACCATGGTTGTGCATCACAACCAGTAGATGCTGCCCATTGCCAATTTCCAACATTTATGCTAGGATCATAATCAATTAATTTTGATGCAAAGTACCGTTCTCCCAACCTCCAATCAATATGCAAGTCTTTTGTCAAAAAAGATGCTACAATCATGCGTAATCTATTGTGCATAAAACCTGTCCTGTTCAATTCTCTCATCCCTGCATCTACAATTGGGAATCCTGTTTTGCCTTGACACCATTTTGAAAAGGCATCTTTGTTCTTACTCCAAGGGATTTTTCGATATTTCTGATTAAATTCTTGCGAAAAACTGTATTGAAAATGATGCATTATGTAAGTAAAAAAATCTCTCCAATGGATTTGCGCAATTAGGGTGTGCGTTGGTCCTAAATCTTGTAAAATCTTGTGATAAATTTCTCGAATGGAGCATGTTCCAAACTTATTGTGAGCCGATAGCATAGAGGTACCTTTTATTGAAGGATAGTTTCTGTCATTGTCATAATTTTTTAGATTATGCAGATTGTCCAACAAAGACATGCATGAATCTCTTCCTCCTCTGAAAAGTAGATTTGGGGATGATTTTCCAAAATATGTTTTAAGCTTGTCTGCAGGAATTTCTGATTTTATTTTTTGATTTGAGAGATTGGGGAATTGAAAATTTTGCGGGTTCCTAACAGGTAATTCCTTTGCTTTTGAGAAAAACGATGTAAAAATTTTGTATGGCTCTCCTTTTATCGTCTTTATCTCATCTACATCATGTAAGAGCAGGTCATTTGTTGAGATGAAATCAACTTTGTATTCTTTGCAAACCTTTTTGATTCTGTTATCGCGTTTTTTACTAAAAGGTGAATAATCAGTATTCACAAAAACTGCATTGATTTTCAAAGATCCAATCAAGTTTGTAATGATTTTTTCTGGATATCCTGAAAAAATATGAAGAGATGATTTTCTATTTTCTAATTGTTTATGAAGGTCCTTGATACAATCATGTAAAAACTGTAGTCGAAAACTTGGAATTTCTAAATTTTGGTTTTTTAATATCCTAGGATCCAAAACAAAACAAGGAATGCTCTGAACTGATCTTCTGCAGGATTCTATCAATCCTGTATTGTCTGTTATTCTGAGATCCCTTCTGAATAGAAATAATGATTTTTGATATTCTTTCATTTTTATTGCCTTGGATTAATTTTTTATCTCAAATTACTTTTGTCCTTCTTTGATAATATGCTGAATTGCTAAAACAAATGATTCATCGTCAATTAGTCCTTCTGTCCACCATCTTGCATTATTCTCGGCCCATTGAGGGATCTCAAAGGATGTTTCGGAATCTTGTTTAGTCTCAGGAATGTCTATGATCCCTATTTTTATCAAATAATGTATCCCTGCAACAAATGATTCATCATCTATTGTGTTCTCAGACCATTCTTTTGTTGTGTCATGAATCCATTGGGGTATTTCACTTTGAGCATCTGTTGATTTCTCTGTTGATTTGTTTGTATTGCTTTTTGATTTTTCATTCTCGTGCAGTTCGCATTTTTCTCCCTTTTTGATTACTTCTGTTCCGCAAATTTCGTAGGGACTTGACCAGTGCCATGACGCAAATACAGAAGATGGAGTAAACAAAAATGAAAAAACCACTATGATAAATAACTCGTTCCTCACAAATTGTGATTGTAATTATATTATATTAAAAAACAAAAAAAATCTTCATAGTGGTAATTTGAAATCTCTTTGTTTGTAATTTAATAGTAAAAATGCTTACTAATGTTGATGGATGACGGTCAATTTCTGGTTCCATTGTTAATTGCATCAGCAGTTGGAATTTTTGTTGGAACCCGTATTTGGATATTATTTCGAAAATAATATTGTGCTAGTTTATCGACTGTATGCCTCTATTTGGCTATCTTGGGAATTAACTGAAAATTTAAACTCCGTTTTAGGGTTGGGATTTGTTTCATTTGAAAAAGTTCTATATAGATTAGGCATAAATGAATCACTCATGACATGTGATCAATTTTTACCATTCAAGGCTGAATCTAAAACTAGCATGTTGAATGTTCTCACAGGTGATGTATTGGAGTGGTTGAATTAAGATGAACTTTGGAAAAAATATGCAATTTAGGATAAAATCCACAATTGATAAATACAGAGATTATGCCAAACTAAACCGCAATCTAGTTGTATCAATTGCTTCGGCAATGGTACTCTCTGCACTCTTTTCACAATCACTCAAGGGGCAAACAGAGTACCTCAATGCCACACTTACCATCATTGTAAGTTATGCCATATACTACGCGGTATTTGGGATTCTCTATTACTTAGACAACAAGGAAAAATACATCACAGAGACAGGCGCTGTAGATAAAAAGAAGATACGAAAAGATTTTTTCAAGATTGTGACTTCTGTAGGTGTAGCTGAAATTATTTATTTTTCATCTCGATGGCTTTTGCATTATCAGTTTCTGAGCATGGGACAAGAGCCCTTTTTGGCATCCATAACCTCTCATGTGATTGCAGCCACTTTGTTTGTTTTAGCCGTAAACATTGGAGTTTACTTTACTAAATTGTATAAAAAAAACATTGACGATAACAAGTAATAGAAAATAAACTCAAATTTTAAACATAAAATTAAAAATAAAATATCTGATTAATTTTCTGATTTATTTATTCTAACTTTATTGAAAAAGCCAGCAATTTGCCTTTTCCCTTGGTGAGAAATCTTGCAACCTTTGAGAAAAATCCGTACTTCTTGTCTCTTAGTTTGACAATTTCGGCAGTCTCCTCTGCACCAAGAATCTTTGCTGTTCCTTTGACCCACTTTCCTGTAATTTCTCCTTTTATCTTGCATGAGGCAATCTTTACTTTTTGATTATTTTTGAGACGCTTTACTTTTCCTGTTTGGTCTCGCGTGACAACACAAACAAGATTGTCTTTGATTACGAACCAAACTGGTGTTCTTACTGCATCATTGTTTTTCTTGTATGTTTCAACTGAGATGTATTTTTGTGGCTCTAGTTGATCTAAAATTGACATTGTAACCTGATATGTGTTGTGATTTATTATATAACTAGTATTTGGGCATGATTCCTAACTTTGTTCTTGCCGATAAGATGACTACTGCGAATACTGAAACCATTAACACCAATGTTGCTATTGCTCCGAATTCAGGAACTACTACTCCTTCCTTAATTTCAACTTCTATGGAGTTTTGATATTCAGATGCTCTTCCTTGATTTGCAGTGATTGTGTACATTCCATCTTCTTTCCACATTGCTCCTCCTACCTTGATTTCTACGTCAAAGTTTCCTGTTGGTCCTGGGGTTACTTGTGCTACTGTGACTACGTTTCCAGTTGGTGAGCTGACAACTAGTGTCACATCTGTGCCTCTGGAGTTGGTGTTTCCTGTTATGTTGATTGTATCCGATCCTTCAATTGCATCGGCTGTCATGGTGATGCCTGTTTGAACTATGCTTGACCTTTCTTGTTCTTGTGCTGCTATTCCTGATGAGGGTTGGCCCATTCCTGGTGCTACTTGAACACTATTTCTTGGGATCTCTTGGCCTATTACTGTAAATTGCGTCATGGCAGTCATTTTTGTATCTTCATGGCTTACAGTTATGGTGTAAGTTCCAGCCATAAAACTAGGAAGTGTTGGCTGTAAAACTCTCTTGAATTCTCCATTATCGCCGATTGGAACAAATGGCTTGTACACAATGGCTCCATCAGGTGCCATTACAGATAATCTGACAGGTTTGTATTCAGAAACTCCTGTAATCTTTCCTACAATCATTACAGAGTCCAATGCCTTTATCTCATTTTGATTTGTACTAACTTCTAGCGTTTGATCTGCAAATGCCGTTGTTGTTGCAAATGATAAAACGATCAAAACTGCAATTAGCTTAGTTAACATCCTTAATTCCTAAGTATTGATTCTATATTAAGTATTTTTTTAATTCAAAGACCATCTTTTCTGCTTTGGTTTTATCATTTCCTTGCTCTGCTGAATTATCTTTTTGACCTGTCTGAACCTAAAACTGGCAATATGCAGTAGGGCAACCGATCTGAAAAATTGAACAGCAACAGTGGCAATCACATTCCCTCTTTTGTGGTTACATTCTAGGCAAGTCGTATTTTTTACTCCTTGGTCTTGATCGCAGTCTTGTTTTGCAACATGGGCATATGTATTCTTCTGTAAAGAAAAATAATGCGCAAAGCGAACACCATTTCTGACCAATTTTATATCTTAGATTGTTTGTGAAACTAGTTGATTTTAGTCGACTACACAAACCACGGCACATCTGAACCATTAGGCAAAGTTAGTCAAAAAATCTATTTAAGAAAATTTCCAAATTTTTTCCTAATTTGAAAATTCTATTATTGCATCAATTTCAGTCATTGAGTCCAGTGGTAGACTTGCTACTCCTACTGCCACCCTTGCATGTTTTCCCTTTTCTCCGAATACTTCAAAGAACAGATTTGATGCTGGATTGATGATTTTTGGTTGTTGTGCAAAGTCTGGCACAGAATTCACAAATCCTGAAACCTTTACAATCTGCGTGACTTTGTCCAAGCTGCCAATCTCTCTTTTTATCTGAGCCAAGATGTTGATTGCACACATTTTGGCTGATTTCAAGGCAGTATCGATATTGTCATTAGATACCTTGCCTTTGTAGACTACTTTTCCATCTTCCATTGGAATTTGGCCTGATATGAAAAGTAAGTTTCCGGTCCTTATTGCAGGAACATACGAGCCTGCAGGAGTTGGTGGGTTTGGAAGTTTTATTCCTAGTTGTTCTAGTTTTTCTTCTATCACAGGTTTTCTGTATTTTTTGGTTGATTTTAGTTTTATCAATCCTTCTTTTTTGGATGATGAAGAAACTGACACAAATGATAATGACTCTAAATCAATTTACAATTACTAGATCTGTTACTTTCCTACAACATTATGATTAGATTTAATTCTTGATTCTGTCATTTTTTCCTATGGGGAAATCAAATTAAAATCTGGTAACATCTGTTATGTCGTAGTTGATGGATATCATGGAAATGATGGTTATATTGATGGAACCATCAGAATATTTTCAACCAGACAAAAGGCTGAAGATTTTATACAAAAATACCAGGAGATAATGAAAAAGGGGAAACGCCCTGGAGATAAATTCTCAGATTATTATGACGCCCAAACAATTGTGGAAATTGAGGTAGAGTAGTAATTCTCACTACGAACAATGAATTGCTATTCAAGATGCAGTATCATCTTGAATAGCAATTCATTGGATTATTTGATTTGTTTTCTAATTGCTTCATTCACAACACTGGAGAAGCTTATTGATTTTGCAGATTCTTTGATCTGTCTTGCTTGCCTTTCATGCAGTTTTTTTATGATATCTTCATCCATTACAATGGTGACTCTTCTTGCCATGTGATTAAATTAATGATTTCATACTTTTATACTTGTTTCTTGATTCCTTCTCTTAATCAGTTGATGCGTGATTTTTAAAAAAATATTTTCTTTAGATACGTTTGGTACTGTCTTGTTAAGTTCTATTTTTTGAAAAACTACTAAACCAATCATACGATATTGTTGACTAAATACATAGTTTAGAGAAAAAATACAAAATTACAGTTCTCAGGGTTGGTGCTAGTTGTTGCGAATATGAAAACTAGTTCTTGCTTATCTTGATGTGAACTTTTTCGCCCTTGCCTGAATTGTTTTGGTAGACTGTTCTTGTTTTGTATCCTTGTTTTTGAAGACAACCATCCAGTACTGAAACCCATGGAAGTGAATGCCCGCTGTTTAGCTTTGATTCTACTGTGATGTTTTTCGTGTTTGCCTCAAAGTTGGCATGACCTGAACAGGTAATTTGCATCACTGCATCGATAATCTCTATAATGTCGTCGATTGATTTTGTTTTCAATGAAATTCCGTTTTTTTCTAATAGCTTGAACATGTCTGCTCCTGTGAATTTTTTTGAAACCATTACCGAGTTTAGCATGTGTGGCAGTCCTGTCTCATTTACTGTTTTGATTATTTTGTAAATTTCTTGAGCTTCTACCTTTGTCATGTCTGCAAGTGCCTTTGTCTTTATTGCATTTTTCCATACCTGTGAAAATATTTTCTCTTGATTTGCGCCCAAAATGTCAGTTGATGAAAAGATTGCCCCCTTGCCATTTTCGTTGTTTATGAGAAGCAGCTCTGTGTCATCAAAGATAAAGCAGTTCTGAGTGATTTCTGAGGATCTTATCTCTACTCCATCTGGAATCTTCCTGTAAATTTCAGAGCAAATATGTCCTGATCCTACAAGTAGTTTCACATCTAGATTTCGTCTAACCACTGACACCAGTTGATTCTTGCATTCTCCGAGCAATCCAAATCCCCATTGGTCTGTCATAATTTTCAATGATGACTTGGAGCCTTCAATCATCGTCTGCAGCTGTGTTAGCACGTTGTTTGCACTGATGTGAAAATACCTCTTCTCTTCTGATCCTCTGGTCTTTCTGCTTTCCTCGCTTGCTTTTTTAAGATTTGATACTAGGGTATTCATTGCATTTACCTTGTTTATCTGCTCATGAATTATCCCGTCAAATGCATCCTCAGGTGCAACGGCTGTACACATTATTGGTTTGCTTTTAGAAATTATTACCAGCTTTTTGTTTTCTAACTTTAGCAGTGTTGGGTAAATCTTTGTTCTTGGTATTTCTGAATAATATGCAAGCTCACCTGCAGATATCGTTCCCTTTGAAATGAGTGCCACATATGCCTGTGCTTCATATTTGCTTAACCCAAATTCCTCTAAACTTACTGTCAATGAGTGTTCGTTTACCATGAACTTACTTGATTTGTTATTAGGTAAAATTGAGAGCTAAATTCCTTTACACAAGTACTCAAAAAAAATCAAAATTGTATCTGCCAGTCGGTGTCACTGTGGTTACTAAATTAGCCGTTACATTGCCCTCAAATACAAAATTCCAATTTACAAATAGAACATGTTAGTTACAAAATATGAGCACAAACCCGAATTTACTGAGACCATCTCGGGCTCTGTTTCTCTGAGCCCAAGACTGGAGTATTCTGCTAATATGCTAGATGAGGCAGTTACAATAATTCAAACTGATCTGGCTAAAATCCATGACGTTAATAGGGAAGAAATTGATGACTTGGGTCCTGATAATCCTCGCACTGCTTTGTTGCTTGAGATCGAACAAAAGGTCTCTTTTTCCTTGCTTGTGGTCCTTGAGGTGCAAAAAAAAATTCACAACATACACAACGTCCACAGCATTATTGAGATTCTACCATCTACAATCCCTGTAATTCGAACAATTAGCGCCAAACTATTTGATATTCTTCCTGCCTGCAGCGCCAAACTTTCTGAAATATCAGTCCAACTAGGTAGCATTGTGCTTGATTCTGCAATTCTCACCAAGGCTAGCTTTGACTTTTGTCATTCTAGCAACGAGTGGTCATCTTTATTTGATGAAGCAAAATTGATTGCAGACTCTAAATTATACAAGCAGTATCCTAATGTTGATTTTCTTAAAGGGAGATTTGCATGACCTTGCTTTCACCTAAGAGAAATTTCTCAATGGATATCGATTTTATCAGCACGATTTCCTCAAAACTTGACAAAAAACTGTCCCAAGCAAAATGTCCTAGTGAGGTAAATTTAGACAAGCTTTCGGCAGAAGAACTGCAAGATTTAGATAAGATTGTAGGAATTGCCGATTTTTTACTTCATAAGCATTCAGAAAACAAGGAGATGCAATCTATCTTGAAATATTTTGTCTCTGTGATTTCTGACACTGCAACCTCTCTGAATGGTTTAGACGATGAGGTATCTGAATTAATTCTGTCTGCTGAGGACTCTATCAATAAGGTAAAGGAAATGCATACTAATATCTCAGATAGATCTGATTTTAAAAAAAACTTTAATGATGGACCAGAATATACTGCTGCAGAGACTGGTGCAATTAATTTAACCAAATCTGTTATAGAGATTAACACTACAGGATACCAACAAAATTCTCAAGGGGATATTGCGTAGGTAATTAAAATGAGTATGGCCCCCCAAGAATTAGAGAACACTGCAAGCAAATATGCTTCTGAAGCTATCAAGTTTGACTCCCAAGGAGCTCGTGGAATGGCAATCACCCACTATCAGCATGCAATAGATTCCCTGGTAAAATTACTCCAACTCTATCCAAATAGCAAACTAAATCCAATTTACAAAGAAAGATGCAACTCTTATCATAATCGAATTAACGCTTTGCAACAGGCACACGGAGTAGAACCTGCAGTTGACCCCAAAGCTTCTGAAGCGGAACAAAAGGCCTCTGTAAAACGCCAAGAAAACGAAAATGACTTTGAAGAACTGGTAATGAAGGAAAAACCTGATGTTACCTGGGAGCAAGTAATAGGCTTAGAAGATGCAAAAAGTGCACTACGAGAATCCATTGTTTATCCTACAAAGCGACCTGATTTGTTCCCTCTTGGTTGGCCAAAAGGCATGTTACTTTATGGTCCTCCTGGAACCGGAAAAACAATGCTTGCAGCAGCCACTGCAAACGAAATGGATGGTTATTTCATTAATGTAGATGCATCTTCCATGATGAGCAAATGGCTAGGTGAGGCAGAAAAAAATGTCTCCAAACTCTTTGACATGGCAAGACAATATGCAGAAAAGGAAGGCAAACCAGTAATTTTGTTTGTAGATGAAGTAGATTCTTTGTTGGGTTCCCGAAACAGTGAGGTCGGAGGAGAAGTAAGAACAAAGAATCAATTTCTCACTGAGATGGACGGTGTCAACGGTAAAGGAAAGGACTTGATGCTTTATGTTATTGGTGCAACAAACAAGCCATGGAGCCTTGATTGGCCGTTTCTTAGAAGATTCCAAAAGAGAATCTATGTTTCATTGCCAACACAAGAGGCAAGAGAAAATCTCTTTGAGCAGTATACTGCACCACTGAGAAAAGACTACAAGGTAAACCCAACTGAATTGGCAAAATTATTTGATGGTTATAGTGCAAGTGACATCAAGGATATCTGTCAAGCAGCACAGATCAAAACAGTACATGAGATCTTCAATTCACCTGATTATCACGAACCAGTTGAAGGTGAAGAACCAATCCAACCACGCGATCTAACAACTGCAGACTTTAAAGAGATAATGGCAAGAAGAAAACCTAGTGTTTCACTTGAGATGATTCGTGCATATCACAAATGGAGTGAAGAGTTTCAAGCTCTCTGAGTTTTCATTTGATGCGATCACAAAATTATTCTCTTTACTGCGCACAAAACTTAAATTCACAATAACGCGGACTCAACGAGGGTCACAATTACTACAAAGAAATCAAGCCACGCAAGAAAGCAAGGAAAGCTAGTTTTTGATGATGGTACTGTTTTAGATGGAGAAGGCTTTGGTTATTCTACCACTGTTTTTGGTGAAATTGTCTTTAACACTGGTATGGTGGGATATACTGAAACACTTACTGATCCGTCCTATAGTGGCCAGATACTTACGCTAACTTATCCATTGGTTGGAAATTACGGAGTTCCAGATCCTTCAATTAAAGATGATGATAATATCCCAAAATTCTTTGAATCTGACAGAATCCAGGCACGAGGATTGGTTGTACATGAACTGTCTCTTACTGCCAGTCATTGGAACTTGTCTATGACTTTAGATGAATGGCTATACAATGAAAAAATACCTGGAATCTCAGGCATTGATACTCGTGAATTGACAAAAAAATTACGAACAAGTGGTGTGATGATGGCAGCTCTTGTCGTATCTGATTCTGAAATTGATGTAGAGGCAGTAAAAGAGCAGCTTGCAAATGCGCCTCACTATAATTCTGAGCAATTCATGGATGTGGTATCTACAAAACAAGAACAGGTTTACGGCCAAGATGAAAAATCTGTGGTAGTAATTGACACTGGCACAAAAAACGCTATTCTAAGAAATATTCGTGATATTGGATACAAGGTGATTCGGGTTCCATGGAATACTCCATATGAAAAAGTAATGTCGTTTGATCCAAAAGGTGTCGTGATAAGTAATGGTCCAGGTGATCCAAAGAATTGTCCTGAAACAGTAGACACTGCAAAAAAACTAATTGCAAACAATGTTCCTACTTTGGGAATTTGCCTTGGTGCTCAAATAATTGGAATTGCAGGAAACACTTCCACATACAAGTTAAAGTACGGACATCGAGGACAAAACAAACCTTGTGTTAATTTAGATAATAATCAAGTTTATGTTACAAGTCAGAATCATGGATATGGAATAAGTCCAGAATCCCTTGAAAAATCTGAGTTTAATTTATGGTTTACAAATGCAGACGACAAAACAGTCGAAGGTATAAAACACAAAAAACAAAACTGTGTCGCAGTACAGTTTCATCCTGAAGCTGCACCTGGCCCTTATGATTGCAAGTTCGTCTTTGAAGAGCTAAAGCACCTTATGGAGGAAGGAACATCTGCCAAAGAATGAGTCGTTAAACAAAATTCTTGTGTTGGGTAGTGGGGCAATAAAAATCGGAGAAGCCGGCGAGAGTCGCTAAAAACGACCGTCAATTTGACTACTCCGGAAGCCAATGCCTCAAAGCAATACGGGAAGATGGCATCAAAAGTGTCCTGATTAATCCTAACATCGCTACCATTCAAACTGATACTAGGTTTGCAGATCAGGTCTACTTACTTCCAGTAAACTCACAGTACGTAGAATCTATTGTTGAAAAGGAAAGACCAGATGGAATTATGCTGGCATATGGTGGACAGACTGCTCTTAATTGTGGTGTAAAGCTAGAGGAATCTGGTGTTCTCAAAAAATATGGAGTTAAGGTACTTGGCACACAAATTCCAGGAATTCAAAGAACAGAAGATCGACAACTGTTCAAGGATTCTATGAAAGAGTGCGATGTTCCTGTACTGAGAAGCAAGACTGTAACTAATTTTGATGATGCAAAAAAAATTGCAGAAGAATTATCTTATCCTGTAATTATTAGAGTTGCGTATACTCTTGGAGGTCGAGGTGGAGGTATAGCTCACAATGAAATCGAACTTCATGAAATTGTTGAGAGGGGAATTAATGCTAGTCTGGTAGGTCAAGTATTAGTTGAAGAATACATTGGACACTGGAAGCAGATTGAATACGAGGTAATGCAGGATTATGGAGGAAACAACGTCATTGTGTGCAACATGGAGAATGTATTATCTATGAAAGCTCATACTGGTGACAATATCGTAGTTGCCCCATCACAGACAATTGATAATCACGAGTATCACATGTTGCGTTCTGCTGCATTACGAGCTACAAAACATGTGGGAATAGTTGGCGAATGTAATATTCAATATGCACTTGCACCTGATTCAGATAGATATGTTGCAATAGAGATTAATCCACGACTTTCACGTTCATCTGCTCTTGCAAGCAAAGCAACTGGTTATCCTCTAGCATACATGTCTGCAAAGATCGGTTTGGGTTATGATTTATCTGAGCTTGTAAATCGAATTACAAAAAGTACTACTGCATGCTTTGAGCCTTCCTTAGACTACATTGTATGCAAACATCCTAGATGGGACTTTGGTAAATTTGAACTTGCGAATAGACGACTTGGACCTACCATGAAATCAGTTGGTGAAGTGATGGCAGTGGGTAGAACCTTTGAGGAGTCTCTTCAAAAAGCAATCAGGATGTTGGATATTGGAAATGATGGATTAGTTCTAAATCGTGCAACTGGTAAGAGTTACACTGAGGAGGAAATAGAGTTTGAACTTTCTCATCATGATGATCAAATTTTGTATAACGTTGCAATTGCCCTGAAGATGGGCATTTCAGTTGATAGAATCTATAAACTTTCTTCCATTGATCCTTGGTTTATAGAAAAAATAAAAAACATTGTAAACCTTGAATCTCAACTAAAAGACTCAGAACTTGATATAGGCCTTTTGTGGCAAGCAAAGAAGCTGGGATTTGCAGACAAACAGATTGCACGTGTCAAAGAGACGACTCCCGATGAAGTTAGAACTTTGAGAAAAAAATTAGGTGTGTTGCCATCAGTAAAACAAATTGATACATTAGCAGCTGAATGGCCTGCAGTTACAAATTATCTTTACCTTACATATGGGGGTGACTCAAATGACGTTTCAATTCCAGAAGATGAAAAAGGAATTGTTGTGTTGGGAGCAGGCCCTTACAGAATAGGAAGCAGTGTGGAGTTTGATTGGGGAACTGTAAACATGGTCTGGGGACTCCAAGAAAACGGTGAAAAGACTGTCTCTGTTGTAAACTGCAACCCTGAAACTGTATCAACTGATTATGATATTTGTACTCGATTATATTTTGAGGAATTAACTCAAGAAAGAATTCTGGACATTACTGATTTTGAAAATCCAAAGGGACTCATTACTTGTGTAGGTGGACAAACTGCAAACAACCTGACTCTTGGCCTTTCGCAACACGGGATAAACATTATGGGAACAAACGCACTGTACGTTGACCGAGCAGAGGATCGTTCAAAGTTTAGTGCAGAGCTAGACAAACTGCACATAAAGCAACCACGTTGGCAAGCTTTCTCAAATCTTAATGAGGCAAAATCATTTGCACAGGAAGTGGGCTTTCCTGTTATTGTGAGGCCTTCTTATGTTCTGTCTGGTGCAGCGATGAAGGTTGTATGGTCCCAAGAAGAACTCAAAACATATGTAAAAGAAGCAACTGATGTATCCCCTGATCATCCTGTAGTTATCTCAAAGTTCATGCTAAACTCCCTTGAGGTCGACGTTGATGGAATTAGTAATGGCAATCAAGTGGTGATAGGGGCCATTGTAGAGCATATTGATAGTGCTGGGGTTCACTCTGGTGATGCAATGATGTGCATTCCGCCATGGAGGCTCAGCAATAAAATAATTGAGACCATAAATGATTATACCAAAAAAATTGCTCTTACCTTCAAAGTCAAAGGTCCATTTAATCTCCAATTTCTTGTACATGATGATGAGGTGTATGTTATTGAATTGAATATTCGAGCCTCACGCTCAATGCCGTTTGTCTCAAAACTTGTCCAAACTAATCTCATATCTTTGGCCTCAAAGGCAATACTGGATAAACCTCTTCCCAAAATTCCTGAAAACAAATGGCAAAAAATATCCAATTATGGAATCAAAGTTCCGCAATTCTCATTTATGCAGCTAGATGGTGCCGACATTGCCCTGGGAGTTGAAATGCAATCTACTGGAGAGGCTGCATGCTTTGGAGATAGTTTCTATGATGCATTATCAAAGGGACTGACTTCGGTTGGTTACAATCTTCCTGATAAAGGAACAGCACTTGTAACTGTTGGCGGCGCTCAGAACAAGGAAAAACTTGTTGCATCCATTGCACTCTTAAAACAACTGGGATTCAAGATTCTTGCAACTGAACATACTGCTGAATTCTTTAAGGAACAAATTGGTGAAGTTGAAATTGTTCACAAGATATCCGAACCTGAGAGAAAGCCAAACATTGCAGATCTTTTGTATGATAGAAAAATTGATTTTATTATCAACATTCCAAGTACCTCTACTTTGGAAAAATACGTCGGCATGTTAGATGATGAATACCAAATTAGAAGAAAATCCATTGAGCTTGGAATTCCCGTGTTGACTACGATTGAGCTTGCAGACTCTTTTGTAAAGACATTAGAGTGGCGTAAAACAAATCAAACTACAAGGAATCCTATTTTACCATATGACAAATACGATTAATCATATCACTTGATTAATCATCGATTCATTTCCTATTATGACTCCGTCCAATGTTACGATTCTTGCAGCTAGTGTAGTTTTGATTCTGTCTACTATTGGAGATGTTGATTTTTTGCTTCTTCTCTTGGTTGTAGCGTAAAAATACTTGTTAAATGACGGAATTATTGTAATCTCTAATTCTCCTGTTTTATTTGGAAATATTTTTTCCTTCTCTGTTTTAATTGATATCCATACTCTTTGACCGTTTAGAATTGAATCTTCTTGAAAAAATACTGGATGAAGGTGTCCCATTACTATTCTACTTACGTGTGAAAAATTCTCAGATGGCATTGTATGCCCATGAGTCAACAGTATGTCTTCTTCTACCATTCCTGTGGAGCTAATCAGAGACACATTGTCTGGAACTAGCTTGTGAATATTTGCATCGTGGTTTCCTGGAACCAGTACGACTTCGCATTTTTTTGTGATCTCTTTGAAAAAAAATGGAACCTCATCCCATTCGATTTTTGAGATATTTTTGATACTTGATTTTACGTCTCCTAGTAAAACTATTGAATCTGGTTTCTCATCGTCTACTATTTGTGTAATTTCTTGAATAGTTTCTTGAGTCGAAGAGTTTTTCCCAATGAAGATCTTGTTTGTAGCCATGCTGCTTTCAAAACCTATGTGGATATCTGATACGACAAGGCTCTTTTTCTTGCCTTCTAAAACCAATGCTGGTTTTGATGGGATGATTCTTGTTTGTATCATCAAGGTTATACTGTAGACATGTGATTAAATTCTTATGAGTAATGATGACTCTGACCGAATACAGATGATGCTTGATGAGAAACGCATCAAACTGCATCTTTTTGAACCCAGTCAAAGAAAAATCTGGACCGTGGTGGGAAAAGGAGAAGAGCATTGGATTGAACCAGACATGAATTATTGTTCATGTCCTGGCTATTATTTTGCAAAATTAAATGGAAAAAATACCTGTTATCATTTGGAATCTGCAAAACCTGCGATAGAATCAAATTCATTTGAACAAATTGTTTTTTCTGATGATGAGTTTTCTGATTTTATCTTTGGGGTAGTGTCTGATCTTTGATTGTAGAATAATTATTCGAATGTGTTAATAACTAGAATTTCCTTTGATAATCATGGACGAGGGCCAACAAAATTCTGAAATTGAAAAAATAGCAAACCTGATGGTTCATGATGATATTTCCCATGATGAACAGGATCTTACAAAATTGGAAAAATACAAGAATATAATCAAAGAGGATTGCAATCTTGATGATGACAAGGCAATGAAGCTAGTATATGAGACACTCTTGTTTAGAAAACTAAAAAATTCTGATTCTGGCGATATTTTAGAAAAAGGTAACGAGTTTGGTGCAGGATTTAGCTAACTATCTTTTATGATAATGGTACGCTCTCAATGTCCTCTTGTGAGACACCTTTCCAGAGACCGATCATTCCTTCTGGTTCTACCTGTTCAACTTTTGTAATCTTTTGAATCTTTATGTGATCTGGGTTTGGTGGCATCCATAGCATTGCCATGTAATCTCCTACATTTCCAACTTTGTTTGGTGATGCCATTGTGATTTTGTCTTCGGAAAAACCCTTTGAAACAAGAACTGAGGTAGCTTTGTCTTTTAGATCCATTTTTCCATGAAGGAACAGATAAACATCTTTTTGAGTATCAATTTCTCCCATGATCAGAGTTCTTTCTTTGACTAAATCAATCTTTCCTGATCTGCTACTCCAAAAAGGGTTAAATTAGAATGAACAAGAAACACAACTGTGAAAATCTTTACTGTGGGGAGCAAATCTTTTGTAACTAGTTTCCAACTTGCAGGTGTTCCTGGGATTATTTCTGAAACCCCGCAAAAGGCTCTAGATGATATTAACAAACTCACGGAAGACTCTGATGTAGGCTTGATTCTCGTTAGTGATGATATTACTGAATCTATCAACGATGAACTTACAGCCCTTCGTGCCGAAAAATCCACTTTGGTATTTGCATTACCTGCAGCTGGCAGTGAAAAAACTGAGGTGGACTATAGGGTTATGTTGAAGAAAATTCTTGGTGTCTAATCCTTTTAATCTACTTATAATCAAAATTTTGAGAACATATTATGAAAACTGCATCTGTTAAGGAACCTTCTGTCATTTCTGTTGATGAAACTAAAAGTCCTGATTTGGGTGATGGGGGCATACTTGTAAAGATGGAAGCATGTGGCATTTGTGGTTCTGATTTGGAGAAAGTTTTTGGTCAATACGGACAACCTTCAATGCGATTAGGTCATGAACCCGCAGGAATTGTATTGGAGGTAGGTATTGGTGTAACTAAATTCAAAAAAGGTGATAGGGTATTTACTCATCATCACGTTCCTTGCTATGATTGCCATTATTGCAAACATGGCAATGAGACTATGTGTCAAAAATATTATGAGACTAATCTTTCTCCTTGTGGACTTTCAGAAAAATTTGTTGTTCCTGAATGGAATGTGAGTCACGGTGGGGTATTGAAGATTTCAGACTCTCTGACCTTTGAGGAGGCTGCAATGATTGAACCTCTAGCATGTTGTGTAAGGGCGTGGAGTAAGTACAGTTATCATCAAGGTGACTCTGTTGCTATTTTTGGAGTAGGTCCAACAGGAATGATGCATGTTATGATTGCACAAGCAAAGAAATTTTCTAAGATCTTTTGTTTTGATGTAAATGATTTTAGATTAAATTTTGCAAAAAAATTCAACGTTACAGATTCCATTAATTCTGCAGATGAAAACAGAAAACAAAAAATTCTTGACCATACTGAAAATAGAGGTGTTGATGTTGCTATTGTTGCAACTAGCAGCTTACAGGCACTTGCAGACGCTATTGATATGGTTAGAAAAGGGGGAACTGTAATGATGTTTGGTGTTCCTTCAAAAGGTGCAAAAATGGATTTAGATATGAACAAAATTTATTCAAAAGAAATTACTCTTGTAACTAGTTATGCTGCATCAGACAAGGATACTGCAGAAGCTTTGAGTCTTATTGAATCCTCACAAATTGATGTCAAACAATTAATCACTCATACGTATTCAATTTCTGATTCTCAAAAAGCATTTGATCATGCACGTAGCGGTGAAAAGGCAATGAAAATAATAATTACAAAATAAGAAAGGCTTAAGAGAGGCGTTTTAATTCTGTCAAAATCGAAGACAATGGATTGGGGATTAAAAAATAGATTATCATCTATAATCAAACCACAAAATAATCGTGCATTAATGCTTGCCGTAGATCATGGGTATTTTCTCGGACCTACTGAAAAACTAGAGGATCCAAAAAAAGTCATAGCTCCTCTTTTGAAATATTGTGACTCCTTAATGTTAACTAGAGGGGTTCAGAGAACTTCTGTTCCTGCTACCACTCCTACTCCAATGGTGTTAAGAGTCTCTGGCGGTTCAAGTATTATTGGTGATGATTTATCTCAAGAAGAAATTACCGTTTCTATTCAAGATGCAATAAGGCTTAATGCAAGTGCTCTGGCCATGTCTATTTTTGTAGGTTCAAAATATGAATATCAAACAGTTGTAAATCTTGGAAAACTAGTCAGCGAAGCAGAACAATATGGAATTCCAGTTCTTGCAGTAACTGCTGTTGGAAAAGAATTGGGAAAAGATGCTCGATATCTATCATTGGCATGTAGGATGGCTGCAGAGCAAGGAGCTCATATTGTCAAGACCTATTATTGTAAGGACTTTGAAAAAGTAGTGCAATCTTGCCCTGTTCCAATAATTGTTGCAGGTGGAAAAAAAATTCCAGAGCGTGATGCCTTACAACTGACTTACAATTCCATTAAAGGTGGAGCTGTCGGCGTTGATATGGGGAGAAATATCTGGCAATCTGAACATCCTGTTGCAATGATTAGAGCTGTGAGATCTATTGTTCATGGGAATAGCAACGTAGATCAAGCTTTCAAACTCTACAAAAAATTAGTTAGTGAAGAATCAAAAACTAAGAAACAACAGAAAAACAAATCAAAAAACAAACCAAACAACCAAAACAAATCAAAAAACAAACCAAACAACCAAAACAAATCAAAAAACAAACCAAACAACCAAAACAAATCAAAAAACAAACCAAACAACCAAAACAAACCTAGCTCCTAGACTGCAAAGAAAATAATTTTAAGAAATTTTTGATAAATGTATGTGTGCGATCTTCCATGTTGGTTGTTTTATTAACACAAATGTCGCACGCCCATTAATCATCATATGTTCTCCTGTGTATGCCTTGTTGTCAATCAACATTCCCTTCTGAACTAATTCCATGGCGACAATTGCTGCATTCCCAAAAATACTTATCTTTGGATTTTTTATTTCGTATGAGTAATCTGAAATACTTACAAAACGCAGTTCTTCTAATTCAATGGTATTTTGATAATCTTTTAGATCATATGGTGGAAGATCACTAAAACTTGAAAATTTTGGATCATTGAGGTGGATGTCTCTTAATTTTGACAAGTCTTTTGTTATTCCTGACTCGAATAATGTTTCAATAATTTTTATGATCTCTTCGTTGTCTGACAAAACCGTACTTTGAATGAAAAAATTACAGTTTAAATCTTCTGTCTGTATTCCAATTTTTTTACATGGGATAATTATATTAATTATGAAAAATAACCTCTCATTATCATGATTCCAGCAGTATCGTCTCTTTTTCTTCTGTTGGAGGTTCTGAACTAGACTTTTCATAGTCTATATCGTACTAGATTAAAATTATGGCGATTGATTTGATGAATAAAATGGAAAATATGAGTGGTGCAAAGGCCTTGATGACGGCCATGGAAAAGGAAGGCGTCAAGCAGGTATTTGGTTTGCCTGGTGGCGCAAATCTTCCTATGTATGATGAATTTGCGAGATGTGATATTAGGCATATTTTAGTTCGCCATGAACAATCTGCAGCACATATGGCCGATGGATTTGGTCGAGTCAGCAGAAAATCTGGTGTTTGTTTTGCAACCTCTGGACCTGGAGCAACTAATATTCTGACAGGAATTGCAACTGCACAAGCTGATTCTGCACCAATGGTTGCAGTTACTGGCCAAGTACCAGTGGAGATGATTGGAAGGGATGCATTTCAGGAAAGTGATATTATTGGAATGGCAAATCCTGTTGTAAAATATGCGTTTCAACCACGTAGTGCAGGTGAAATTCCAGATGTTGTGAAAAAAGGATTCTACATTGCAGAGACAGGCCGCCCTGGACCTGTGTTAATTGACATCCCAAAGGATGTACAACAAAATGAAGATAAGATGGTTTTTCCTGATGAATTTAAGATTCAAGGTTATCATCCTTGGACTGATCCTGATATTGTAGCAGTTGAAAAAGCAATTGATATGTTGCTTCATTCTGAAAAACCTGTAATCCTTGCAGGAGGTGGTACTATCATCTCTTCGGCTTTTGCTGAACTACAAGCAATAGCTGAGGCTTTAATGCTTCCAGTAGTTACAACGTTTAAGGGAAAGGGTGCTTTTCCTGAAAACCATCCATTATCGTTGGGTCCAATTGGAATGCATGGACATGCAGAAGCAAACAAAGTGATGGCAGAAGCTGATTGTGTATTGGCAATTGGAACAAGATTTTCTGACAGATCTGTTGGTAGCTTTGAATCCTTTGAAAAACAACTTAAAATTATTCACATGGATGTTGATCCAGCTGAAATTGGCAAGAATCAGAGCACTCAAGTTGCAGTAGTTGGAGATGTTCGTGCGTCACTTCGAATAATGGTAAAACTTCTTTTGCAACGTTCAATTAAAAAAACTGAAGAATCTGTATGGCTTAAACATGTAAAAGAAACAAAGGACTATTGGAGAGAAAACTTGAAACTTCATCCAGGTGAGATGGGTGCTGCAAAAATTTTACGCAAATTACGAGAACTACTACCTTCTGAATCAATAATCACAACTGAGGTGGGACAACATCAAATGTGGGCTTCACTTTTCTATGATGTAATTCAACCTGGCACTTTCTTTAGTTCAACTGGGCTAGGAACTATGGGCTGGGGATTTCCTGCTGCTATTGGTGCCAAAGTTGCAAAACCTGATGTTCCAGTAGTTGACATTGCAGGTGATGGCAGTTTTAGTATGACTGAAAATTCTCTTGCTACAGCTGTTTTAGAGGATATTCCAGTTATTGTATTTCTCTTAAACAACTTTACATTGGGAATGGTAGCTCAATGGCAAAGAACATTCTATGATAGAAGAATGATTGGAGTTGATCAAGGTAAGTGTCCTGATTATGTTAAATTAGCTGAATCTTATGGTGCACAAGGAATAAGAGCTCAATCTATGGATGAGCTTGATAAAGCAATCAAGACTGCTTTGAATAGCGATGTCGCTACAGTGATTGATATTCCAATTGATCCTGAAGAGGATGTGTTGCCTTTTGTTGCTCCTGGAACCTCGCTTTCGGATATGATCCTACCTTCTTAGTGATGTATAATGTGGGCAATTCTTACTTTATTAGTTGAAAATAAACCTGGTATCTTGTTTAAGGTAACTCATCTATTCAGATCTAGGAATTTTAACATAGACAGTATTTCCGTAGGAGTTACTGAAAATCCTGATTACTCAAGAATGACCATTACTACATATGGTAATGAAAAACAAGTTGAACAAATTGTAAAACAACTCAACAAAATGATTGATACTGTAGAAGTAAAACAATTAGATGAAAACAAGACTGTTTACCGAGAATTAAGTATTTTTAAGATCAAACTATCTAATGCAAATGATAGCATGGAAGTAAACAAATTGGCTAATGCCTATGGCGGGAAAGTTCATGACGTAAAAAAAGACTCTCTTATGGTGGAATTAACTGCAACCCCTGATCAAATTAAAGCCTTTGAAGAATTGGCAAAACCCTTTGGCATTATTGATGTTGCTAGAACTGGTGTAGCTGCCTTGGAGAGAAGTGGCGTATGAAAATTAGGATCTTTGACACCACCCTAAGGGACGGAGAACAAACGCCTGGAATTTCGTTATCTCCAGATCAAAAACTCTCAATAGCAAAAAAACTCGATTTGTTGGGAGTTGATGCAATAGAAGCGGGTTTTCCGGTAATCTCTGAGGGTGAACTAAAGGCAGTTAGGATGATTACTGAAGAGAACCTATCTTGCGAGATTGCAGGATTGGCCAGAACTAACAAAAAAGATATTGATGCTGCCATAGATGCAGGACTAAATTATATTCACACATTCAT
Source organism: Candidatus Nitrosopumilus sp. (assembly GCF_965223225.1). GTDB lineage: Archaea > Thermoproteota > Nitrososphaeria > Nitrososphaerales > Nitrosopumilaceae > Nitrosopumilus. Next base: position 1,041,079 of record NZ_CBDCVU010000004.1, on the reverse strand, counting down.
TGCAACTTCTGATATTCACTTAGAGCACAAGTTGAAGATGACTAGGGAGCAGGCACTCTCAAAAGCAATTGATGCAGTAGAATATGGGAAATCTAGAGGGCTACAAGTTGAGTTTTCAGCAGAAGATGCAACTAGAACAGATAGGGAATTTCTAAAAAAAATCTTTGGTGAAGTTGCAAAAGCAGGAGCTGACAGAATTGATATTCCTGACACTGTAGGGTATTCTACTCCTGAATATATTGCAGAAATCACTCGCGATGCAATTGATGCTACTCATCTTCCAGTTAGTGTTCATTGTCATAATGACTTTGGATTGGCAGTTGCAAACGCTTTATCTGGAATTCATGCAGGAGCTCAATGTGCACATGTAACAATTAATGGAATTGGAGAACGTGCTGGAAATGCATCCTTGGAGGAATTCACCATGGCGTTACAATGCTTGCCTTATGATCAAAAATATGAAACTAACATCAAATCTGAATTAATCTATGAAACATCTAGATTTGTTTCTAAAATTGTAGGAATCCAAGTACAACCAAATAAAGCAATTGTAGGTGACAATGCGTTTGGCCACGAATCTGGAATTCACACTCATGGTGTTTTGAATAATCCTTTAACCTATGAACCAATCAGCCCTGAATTAGTAGGACGAAAAAGATGGCTCCAAGTTGGAAAGCATGCAGGAATTCATGGTATGAATGCAATGCTTGGAGAATATGGAATCAAACCAACTGATGAGCAATCAAAACAGATTTTAGATAAAGTGAAAATATTAGGTGATCAAGGAAAACAAATCACTGATGTTGAATTACTTTCTATTGCTAGTGACATATTGGGTGAAAAAGGAATAAAGCAAATCGTTCAGTTAGTTGGATTTTCTGTCTCCACTGGAATTGGAACAATGCCGTATGCATTTGTAAAACTAAACATAGATGGCAAGGACTTTATCGGAACTGACTATGGCGTGGGTCCAGTTGATGCTGCACTCAATGCAATTGAAAAAATCACTGGCAATATCTCTGAATTAAAAATCAAAGACTATGGTTTGGCATCTATCTCTGGTGGCTCTACTGCTATGTGTGAGGTAACAACCGTTATAGAAGATACTCAGGGAAATAGTGTTTCAGCAAAATCAATAGGTGCTGATATTGTAACTACTAGCGTAAAAGCAGTTATTGATGGAATAAATCGTGTCATGCTCAAAAAAATGCTAAAAGACAAATAAACAAACTAAATCCTAAAATTCCCATAGTGTGACTAAAGTTCATGTACAAAGTTTCTTTGATAACTGGAGATGGCATAGGTCCAGAACTCTCCGAATCTGCAATCTCAGTTTTAAACACCATTCATGATAAACTCGGTCTAAAGTTTGACATTACTCAGTTATTTGCAGGAGATAAAGCATTAGAACAAACTGGAAAAGCTCTTCCTGACGATACAGTTGACTATATCAAAAAATCTGATGCCTGCATGAAGGCACCTGTTGGTGAGAGCGCAGCTGATGTCATAGTTGTTCTTCGTAGAATGCTTGACCTTTATGCCAACATTAGACCTGCCAAATCCTATCCGCATATGCCTGCATTACGTGACGATATTGATCTAGTAATAGTGCGAGAAAATACTGAAGATCTCTATACTGGAAAAGAATTCAGCTTGGGTAATTCTTCTGTTGCACTTCGAATTATTTCTGAGGCTGCATCAAAGAGAATTGCAAAATATGCATTTGAGTCTGCTATTCAGAGAAATTCTAAGAAAAAAGTAACTTGTGTACACAAATCTAATGTTATGAGAATAACTGACGGAATGTTTGCAAAATCGTGTCTTGAAGTATCTAAAGATTACCCTGAAATTGAATTTGAACAAATGTATGTTGATGCATGTGCCATGAATTTGATTCGACAACCTGAAAAATTTGATGTTGTGGTAACCACTAATCTTTTTGGTGATATTTTGTCTGATGAATCCTCTCAAGTAGTTGGAGGATTGGGGATGGCACCAGCTGCAAACATTGGTGATGAATTTGCTCTGTTTGAACCTGTTCATGGTGCAGCATTTGATATTGCGGGTAAAAATATTGCAAATCCTTCGTCCTTTTTACTTTCTATAAAGATGATGCTTGATTGGCTTGGAAAAAAACATCAAGATACCAAATGCTTTGAAATTGGTGAGAAATTAGAAAATACAATTTTTGATCTTGTGAAATCTGGAATTAAAACCAAAGATATTGGAGGTCAGATGAGTACTACTGAATTCACAAAACAGATTACAGACAAACTGTAACCTTTTTTTAAAACATGTTTACACCTATGAATAAATTCTTGTCTTTTGACAATTGTGATATTCTTGAATTAGATGGTATTGTAAAATGAAAAACACTGTCATCTTCGATTTTGATGGAACTGTTGCAGACACTCTGGAAACTGTGGTAAAAATAGTAAATGATCATGCTGATCATTTTGGATACAAGACAATTTCTGTTGAAGATGTTCCTTATTTGCAAGGAAAAAAACCAACTGAAATTTTATCTCATCTTGGCATCTCATTTTTTAAGCTTCCATTTTGGATTAGAAAAATTCATTCCGAAATTAACAAAGAAATCATAAACATGAAATTGACTGCTGATATTTTCCCTCTTTTGTCTGACTTACATTTAGATAATAAACGAAATCTTGGTATTCTTACTTCTAATACTGAAGAAAATGTAAAGCAATTTCTTGTTAAAAATAAAATTGATTTTTTTGATTTTATTCATACAGGAAAAAACGTATTTGGAAAAAGTCATGTAATCAATAAAATTCTCAAACAGTATTCATTTGCCAAGAATGATGTGTGTTATGTTTGTGATGAAGTTCGTGATGTTGAAGCTGCTAGAAAATCTGGTATATCTTCTATTGCTGTGACCTGGGGCTACAACAGTAAAGATGCTCTTTTAAAAGAAAATCCTGATTTCATGGTAGACACTCCTGAAGAGTTGCGTGATATTCTTTTCTCTTAGAATTATTTTCTATTTTTATTCTAGAATGATTTTGATTTTATTCTTTTTTAGAAAATAACTTCTTTGCAGCCTCTTGCATCTCTTCTGGTGTGACATCTTTTATGTGAGTTGCAATGGCCCATCTATGTCCATAAGGATCTTGCACTTGTCCGTAACGATCTCCCCAAAACATGTCATTGATTGGCATAATTGGCGTAGCCCCTGCTTTTATTGCTTGATTGTACATTTTGTCTGCGTCTTGCGTGTATATGTGAAGTGATGTTGATGTGCCTCCTATTGTGTTGGGGCTAGTTGCTCCCATTTCTGGAAATTCATCTGCTGCCATTACAAAAGAATTACCTATCTGTATCGTTGCATGCATTACTCTTCCATCTGTGGCATGAGGCTTTTGTAAATCTCCACTGCGTCAAATGCCTTTTTGTAAAACTCAATAGCGTTACTACATCCTTTGATAATTATGTGTGATGTTATTGATGAAAAACCACTTGGAATAGGCTCTGTCAACAGTTCTTTTTATTCATACTAGCATATTAGTGATTTTTCTTTGATGATCCACTATTTATTTTGTTTTTATGTCTCTATTCTTTTCTTTTCTTTCTTGCATCTGAGGTAGGTGGATTTAGAGACCAAAAGAAGAATGCTAATCCTACTGGAATCATTATGAGTAATGCTGCAACAAGAGATATTGTATAAAATGTAGGATCTAAACCTGGTAAGAATGGACCTGGAAAAACTGCATAAAGCCACAAAAATGCTACAAATATCAGCACCACTTTGTTTTTTTTGACTAGTTTTTTCCACCCGAGTCTATTTTTCTTGATATAGCAATCCTTGCAACGTGTCCTATCGTCTGTCATGCATGATGTACAGCAACTTTTTTCACAAAAATAACATATTCTGTCTCCAAAAGATGAGCCACAGTAATCACACTTGTACAACCCTATTGATCTTTTTCTTTGAATTTATCTTTTTTTCAAAAATACTAATTTTTATTAGATGTTGCCATGTTTTTCTTAATATGGCTGTATGTTGTATTTGTAAAATCAATCCTGGAACACTAAAAATCAAAGATGGAAATCCTAAATACAAAGGAAGACCAATATGCAAAGAATGTAGTGGTTATCGAAAACTCCTGCAGGAAACAAAATAATTTTGATTTATTCTGTTTTTTCAGTTTTGTTCTTTTGTGCCCATTCTTCATACATTTTGAGGATTTTATCTACGTCTGTTCCATCTTCTGAATATGTCACGATTACTCCGAAAGTCCCTTTTTTGTCATGACCTCTTGCAAAATATCCCCAAAAAGAGTCTGGTAATTTTTGAAAACTATTAGAGTCATGGGAAACTCCTATCAAATTATTCCCAATTACTTCTACTACTTTTTTTGCATCTTCAGCTTCTATCATATGCTTATCTCAAATAGTTGTAATAAAAATATGAATGGGTTTACGGACTGAGTCTGTCTGGGTCTCTTGGATACAAAACCACTTCTCGCACATTGTCGATTCCAATCAGTGTGGTCATTAGTCTGTCTAATCCCATTCCCCAACCAGAATGTGGTGGCATGCCCCAGTCAAAGGCCTTTAAATGATCTGTAAATTGGGATGGATCCAAATCTTGCTCCTTTAATCTCTCTTTGATCATCTCTGGATTGTGAAGTCTTGTTCCTCCTGAAGATAGTTCTAGATATCCATACTGAAGATCAAACGAACGTGAAAGTTCAGGGTCTTCGTCTTTTTCTCTAATGTAAAATGGTTTTAACTTCATGGGCCAATCAGTTAAAAAGAAAAATCCTGGGTGATTCTTTCCTATGATTCTTAGATGTGAATCAAGTAAATCATCTCCAAATTCTACATTTTCTCCTTCTTTTTTTAGTTCATCTATGCATTGGTTGTATGTTACTCTCTCAAATGGACCTGTTGGAATTTCAATTTGATGTCCTATTTCTTGTTGTTCTTTTTTACAATTTTCTGATGTGAATTTGTATACGTCAAGTACTAATGATTCTAAAACATCCATTACATCGTTGTAATCCATAAAGGCAGCTTCAATGTCTATACTTGTAAATTCACTGAGATGCCTTCCTGTATGTGAGTTTTCTGCTCTGTAAAAATTTGAAATTTCAAAAACCCTTTCTAATCCTATGGTCATTTGTTCTTTGTAAAGTTGAGGACTCTGAGCAAGATATGCCTTCTTTCCAAAATATTCCAATGAAAAAAGATTTGCGCCTCCTTCACTTGCACTTCCTATTATTTTTGGAGTTGTGATTTCTATGAATTTTTTTTCTGTAAGGGTCTTACGCAATGACTGTAAGACATGATGTCTAAGTTTGAATATTGATGCTGTCTTTTGGTTTCGCATGTCTAATGCTCTGTGATTTAATCTTGTGTCTATGTTGCTCTCTATTCTGCCGATAGGATCTACTGGAAGTGGATGTATTGCTTTGCCCAAAATCTCTATCTGCTCTGCTTTAATCTCAAATGCAAAATCTCTTGCTTTTGTCTCTTGAACTATTCCTTTTACACTCACTACGCTCTGTCGATTTACTTCTCCAAGATTATCATTTAATTCTCCTTTGACTATGATTTGAGAAATTCCTGATACATCACGTAAAGTAATAAAAGTCATTTTTCCTAATTTTCGTAAATCTTCTACCCATCCGCCTAACACCACTTGTGATCCAATCAAACTATCGTCTAATTCTGAAATGTCATGAGTTTTAACAAAAACCATTTTTCGCACCTATCTCTTATCCTCAAACTCTATCTCAATGTCAAGGTTTCGGACATTCTTTACAATTTCAACTACCTTTTCTGTGTCTATTGGGAACCTTGGAGTCCATCTTCCTGATACTACTGCTTTTGTCTTTTGGATCCCACCTGGAGCCCATACTGAATTAATTGATAAAATTTTGGTAGGAAAGAACAAATCTTCGATAAATTTTTTATCTGTTTCATCTGCCTCGACAAGCCAAATCTTTCCTTCAAACTGTTCCTGAAGTGTTCTATAGAGCGTTCTGCTTTGTCTGATTGCCATTATGTCATTTTTTGCAAATGATAATACAAAATTGCCCTGAAATTCCTTACATGAATGCATTGTAAAGTTCTCAATTTCTGTATTTTTTTTTGCAATTTTTGCAAGAATGATCGATGCATCTACATCTGCCTTTGTTATTTCTCCTGATTCTACCTTGTTCTCGCATTGAGGACATAGGACTGCATTTTTCGCATCAAAAATACATATTGGAAGCTTCATTTGAATCGACTTTTATCATTCTGTTAAAGTTGTTTATATCCCTAGTGTTGCTAAACATTTTGAATTTTTCAACAAGTATCTATTTTTCAATTCTATTTGGTAAAAACTCTACTTGTTTGCTAAAATGGGCCTAAACTAACCTACAAGTCATCTAATAATGGGCTGGTAATTGAATAAACTATGTGTTTTGATGTAGTTAGAATGCAAGATAAAAATTCTAGCTTTATGAATGGAGTTTGTGGTTTTTCTTAAAATTCTAGGACTCAACACCCGATATGATTCTTCTAAAGGACCTGTTTATGCCCTAGATGATGTTAATTTTGAATTAGAGTCTGGAAAATCTATTGGCATTGCAGGAGAAAGTGCTTGTGGTAAGAGTACTTTGGGTTTATCTTTAATCCAGGCTATTTCAAATGGTCATGTTAGTGGGAAAATTATTTTTGAGAATGAATCTCTTCTTGAGCTAAAAAAATCTGAATTTGATAACGAATACCGATGGAAGAAAATCTCGTTGATTTTTCAAGGCGCAATGAATTCACTGGATCCTGTTTTTACAATTCAAGAACAATTTTCTGAAATCCTAAAACAATTTCATTTTGATGGTGATTCTGAATCCATTATTCATGATGCATTATATTCAGTAAACCTAGATAATGATGTTCTAAAAAAATACCCTCACGAACTTAGTGGTGGCATGAAACAAAGGGTGGTTATTGCCATGGCTCTGATTTTAAAGCCAAAATTTGTAATTGCTGATGAACCCACAACTGCGCTTGACGTTTTGATTCAATCTCAAATAATGAACCTGTTTAAGAATCTCAAAAAAGGAGGCATGTCTTTTATGCTAATTACACATGATCTTGCGGTTTTATCTGAAATTGCCGATGTCATCGGAATTATGTATGGTGGTCAAATAGTTGAGTTTGGTTCTTCTGAGGAAATCTACAAAAACCCAAAACATCCATACACTAAAGGATTGCTAAAATCAATCCCAAGTATGAAAGGAGATTCTGCCCCATCTTACATATCTGGCAATCCCCCTAGTTTGCTTGACTCGCCAACGCAGTGCAGGTTCATTGACAGATGCCCTGAAGCGATTGAAAAATGTAAAAAACTTCCACCTCATTTTAAAACTGACACTGGATATGTCCGTTGTTGGCTTTATGATGAAAATGATGTTGTTTTCTCCTAAGTCGTTATGATCTTGGATATTTTGCATCTATTTTCTTGAGATATACTTCTTGAATCTGCATAATTTCTCTTTGAAATGTATTGTTACAAAGTAATTTTATGTATTCTGCAATTTCTGTTTTATTTTGATTTGTCTTTTCAAATTCTTCAATCTTTCTAAAACTTTCTTGCTGAAACTTCATTATCTCTTTGAACTCTCTACTTATCTCTTCAATCTTCATTCTTTCATAGTCTTTTGAATCTGATTTTCTAAAACTTACCTCATCAATTAATTCCTGAATCTCGTCAGATACTTTCATGATTCTTTTTCCTGCTTGATACTAAAAAGTCTAGTTTTGGTTTTCTTTTTTGTGTTCCAGAATATGTTTTAGCCCTTTATTCATGCTCATTGAATCCAAATCTACATCACAATATGGGCATTTCAAATTTCCATGCACTCAGGAATGTTCTTTGACCAAAGGCAAACAGGAATCTATTATTCGTAATACTTCTGATCTAATCACTTTTTTATCAATTGATATCCAAATTCTGATTTTTTTAATTGCAAATGAAATTGTTTGAACTTTCTTTCTTTCCTCCCATACAAATTCTGTTTCTCCCAAGTTTTTATCAAAAAATCCTTCAAGATCCGTTTTTATTGCAATATGTGAAAATTGGTATTTTGTATCTTTTTCATTTAATAATGGAACCAAATCCGGTCTCCGTTTGTATGCTAACAACTCTCCACTCTCTCCAACTATTCCTACAAATCTGATAAATGGACTAATTGATGATATGTCCTGACAGATTTTTTCATATTGTTTTTTTGCCATTTGACTTTTTTGAAAAATAATGTTATTTTAATGATTATTCTCTCTGATTGTCTAGTTTTGATTAAATATTACTCTAAAACAGTTTACTTGTGGATTTTGTTGACCTATTTCCATTTGCGCCTGAAGTAGGTTATCTTAGTCTTGGATTGGTGAATTTTTTTGGTTCATTGGTACCTTTTGTTCCCTTGCCTGGATTTTTGTTGCTAGCTACGATGTCTGTGGGTGATCAGTTTGATCTGCATGTTTTGGCAATACTTTCTGCTGTTACTGCAACTGCTGCTAAACAAATAATCTTCTATGTTAGTTATGGAGGACGAAAAATAATTAATGAAAAAACTAGAAAAAGAATGCGTCCGTTTGAACGCCTGGTAAAAAGATATGGGGCAGGTGCTGCATTTTTTGCAGCTGCAACGCCAATTCCTGATGACTTGGTTTATGTCCCATTGGGATTGGCAAAATACAGTCCAAAACGGTTCTTTATTGCTACTCTTACTGGCAAAATAGTTCTAAGTTATGTTATTGTTTTTGTTTCTCATTATCTTGGATTATCTTTGGTAGAACCTTTCCTTGAGAATATTGATGATGCAACACCTGTTTACATTGGAATTATAATTTTTGGTGCTATGATGACAAGCGTAATAATTTTGCTTTTGCGTCTTGACTGGCAGAAAATTCTTGGACGATTTGCTCCTTGGACATTAGATGAAAACAACAAAGAAGACTAAATTTCATCTTGTATTGTTATTTTGAAATTCCATAATTTTTCTGTAGCTTGTTTTATCCCGATTCGAGGAGATGATGAAATTTTTCCTATGTTTTTTATCCCTTCTGCAATAAACAGGTCTGTTTGTTTTGTAAGATCTGACCCATAATCTTTTCTTGTGATGTTCAATGCTTGTGCTAGTTTGGCAGGACCATCTGAGATATTTTTGGAATTTTTGATGTTCCTGTTTTTCATCATTTCTTCTATTCCTTTCTCAGGTTTTGCAGCACGTATCAATACTGCTCCTGCTTTTGTCTTTGGATTCTTTGCAACCACATTAAAGCAGTAGTGCATTCCATATGTGAAATAGACATATGATATTCCTACATCTCCAAACATGACTTTGTTTCTTTCTGTAATTCTTCTATATGCATGACTGGCAGGATCATCCTCGTGTTTGTAGGCTTCTGTTTCTGTTATTATTGCAGACATCTCTTTGTCTCCAATTTTTCTGACAATTCTTTGTCCAAGTAGTTTTTTTGCCACAACTAAGGTATCTTTTTGATAAAAATCTCTAGGAATGGCTTTCAATGTCTATCCTTATTGTTTCATTATTTTTGATTGCTTTTATCAGTTCAAAGAGATTAATCATGTCTTTTTTTAAAACAGAGATTAATTCCTGATTGTATATTGTAGCTGCAGGGTGAATGGTTAGGAAATAGATTTGTCCCTCTCTTTGGATTGTTTTTCCTCTGAATTTGGTGATCTCTGATCCTCCTAACAACGAGTTAAAAGCAGTGTTGCCTAGAATGCATATTATTTTTGGTTTGATTATTGAAATCTCTTTTTCCAGATAATCTCTACATATTTTTCTCTCTTCAACATTAGGTATTCTGTTGTTGGGAGGTCTGCATTTGACTACATTTGTTATGTATACTTCTTCTCTTTTTATGCCTGCAGTTTCTAATGCAAGTGATAATTTCTTTCCTGCTGCTCCTATGAATGGCTCTCCTTTGTTATCCTCGCTTCTTCCAGGCGCTTCGCCTATGAAAACCACATCTGAATGAAAATTTCCTTTTCCTGGAACTGCATTTGTTCTGGTTTTCCACAAATCACATTTTTTGCAGTCTGTTACCTGTTCTCTTATCTTTTCTAATTTGCTTTCCATATTCTAATTGACACTCTTTACTGTTGCAATTCCTCGTATTGAAGGTCCTCCATTTCCCATTATCATTGATTGCATCGGATCTCCTTTCCCACAATTAGTTATGGGTCTCACTTCAAAATCATTTCCACAAGCATCAATTGAATTAAAGAATTCTGGTGCTGTCCCCATGACGATCACATCTCTTTGCAAATCTGCAATCTCTCCATTTTCAATTTTCTGTGCATATTGACATGAAATGCTCCAATTGTATCTTTTCATATCAATTGAAGGTATCTTCATGTTTGATATCATGTATCCGTCTTTTACTTCCTTTATCATCTCATCTACACTCCAATCTCCTTTTTGTATGCACGTGCAAGCCATACGGATTAATGGCATGAATTTGTAGTTTGTAGCTCTCATATTTCCTGTTGGTGTTGTGTTAAAAATTGCTGCAGTTTCTCTGCTCTGTAAATGATTGTTTAAAATTCCATTCTCAATCAAAGACGTTCTTTTGGTTTTGACTCCTTCATCGTCAAAATAATACCACCCTAAACTCTCTTTGATGGTAGGATCATCAAAGACACTGAGGTTTTCTGATCCTATTTCTTCTCCTATTTTCCCTTTCCACCATACTCCTCCTGCCCATGCCATTTCTTGTCCTAGAACTCTATCTGCTTCAGATGGATGACCTAATATCTCATGTGTAAGTAATGAAACAAAATCTGGATTCATTATTACTTTGGATTTTTTTTCTTTTACAGGTTTTGCATCAATTAACTGTGATGCTTTTTTTGAAATTTCTTTTGCAGCCTCTTGGGCTTTTTCTTTTTTTGTAATCTGTTCTAGTCCTCCTCTGCCTCCTTCTGTTATGTTGACCGATTGAGTTAGACCTGATTCATGTGCAGTAGCTGCCATTTCGATAATTGTGTCTGTATAGTTCTGCAAAATCTGCGAACCTTCACTATTTGCAAAATATTTTGAATTTACAGTATATGTGGGAATTATTGTTGATTTGATAATTTTTGGCGTTAATAAAATTATTTTACTGCACTCTATTGCCAAGTTCACCATCTCATCCATTTCTGGTTTTCTTGAAACTGGAAAGTCTATCGTAACTTTGTCTGTTGAATTTGGATACAGTTCTATGGATTTTTTATCAGATTCTGTCTGTGAACTTTTTGTAAGATACTTGTCTATCTCTTCTTTGATTTGGTCCATGGATTTTGGGTTTGTTATGGAGCAAAATCTCCAAAAACCATTTTTTGCTATTTTGATGCCTATTCCTGAATCTGTGTTTGTCTTTATGTATTCTGTATTATTGTTCTCTACTAATGCTGATTTTCTTTCATATTGCTCTGCACGTACATCGCAATAATCAACACCATAATCTCTGAGATATCTGATTGTTTTGTCTGCTAAATCTTGTAACTGCGATTCCATGATTGAATATGTTTGTGGGCCTTCCTATACATTATGATGCTGCTGCTACTTGTTTGATATTGCAGGCATGGTGAAATAGTACTCATCCTCAAATTCATAGTCTATGACTCCCTTTTTGCGCAAAAATTCAAAATATTTACTGCAATTTTCGTAGAAATCTCTATTTTTCTCATGTTCTTTTTCCATGTTTTTTTGTATCACTTCTTATGCATTTTTTCAAGATAGTGAGTGAATTTAGTTCTCCAAGTTTGTTTTCTTTTAGTATTGTTCAGAACTTGGCAAAAGTCGAAAATCTGATGATTTTTCTTTTCTTGAAAAAGTAATTTAGGGCAAATATTTCATTAAAATTGATTCAAAATTTGGTAAAAATTGTCGCAGATACTAGTGTTATTATCAATGATCAATTGGTCTCTCAGATAGAGTCTGGTTCTATACGAAACTCTGAAATCATAATACCTCAGGCAGTATTTGATGAAATCCAATCTCAGGCATCAAATAAAAAAGAAAAAGGTTTCATAGGAATTGAAAAGATTCAGAAACTTCAAAAACTATCACGCGATTTTGGGTTGACAGTTTCTGTTCAAGGTGGTCATCCTTCACTTGATGATATCAGACTTGCTGCATCTGGTAGAATTGATTCTCTAATTATTGACTTGGCAAAAAAATATGATGCAGTCCTTTACACCTCAGATAATGTCCAACATTTAATGGCTCAAATCAACAATGTTGATACAGTCTATCTGAAATCTGTTATACAAACTGAACCACTTGAATTTTTGAAATTTTTTGATGAGCAAACAATGAGTGTCCATCTAAAAGAAAATCAAACCCCCCTTGCAAAAAGAGGACAACCTGGTTCTTTTTTGCTGACTGATTTGGGTGGTGAGATTCTTGATAGAAAATATCTGGAATTGATATTCTCTCAAATACTTGATGCTTCAAATGTTTCTGATGCAGGAACTGTTGACATTTCAAAAGCTGGAGCTTCTGTCATTCAATATGGTGATTATAGAATTGCAATTACCTATCCTCCATTTTCGGAATTGTTTGAAATAACCATTGTACATCCTATTGTAAAACTCTCTCTGAATGATTATGATGTCTCTGAATCATTGATGAAACGTTTTTCAGATAGTGCCGAAGGAATTGTTATTTCTGGTCCTCCTGGATCTGGAAAAAGTACTCTTGCTTCTGGATTGGCAAACTTTTATCACCATCAAGGAAAAATTGTAAAAACTTTTGAATCTCCTAGAGACCTTCAAGTTGATTCTGGAATCACTCAATACGGTAAACTTGAAGGAACATTTGAAAATGCAGCTGATATTTTGCTTCTTGTACGTCCTGATTATACTATTTTTGATGAGGTGAGACGACGTGAGGATTTTACTACATTTGCTGATTTGAGATTGACAGGAGTTGGAATGGTTGGAGTGGTTCATGCTAATTCTCCATTAGATGCAATTCAGAGATTCATTGGAAAAATTGAGCTAGGAATAATCCCTAGTATTTTAGATACTGTTGCTTTTGTCAAAGATGGAAAAATTGAAAAAGTCTATGACTTGGAATTAAAAGTCAAGGTTCCATCTGGGATGACTGAGTCTGACTTGGCAAGACCTGTAATTGAAATCAGGGATTTTGAAGATAATTCACTTGAACATGAGATCTATACGTTTGGAGAAGAAAATGTTATTGTCCCTGTATCTAAAAAAAACACTGCCGTCGGAATTGAAAAACTTGCAGAAGATAAAATCCGAGACACTTTTAGAAAATATGATCCTGCCGCACAGGTGGAAATTTTATCTGCAAATAGGGTAAAGGTGTTGGTTAATGAACAGTGTATTGCTTCAATTATAGGAAGAAATGGTTCCAATATCAACGACATTGAAAGATTTCTGAATGTACATGTGGATGTGGTTGCAAAAGATTCAGAAGAATCATCTTCTATGTCTTATTCTGCAAGTGAGTTACCGTTTACTTTTTCTGAATCAAAGACTGCTCTTCTGTTAACTGTTAACAGAGAATATGCATCTAGATATGTTGATGTGTATGCCAGTGACCACTTTGTAACTTCTGTGAGGATTGGAAGAAAAGGTCAGATAAAAATCCCAAAACGTTCTGATGCTGGGCGTAGCATAATGGAATTGAGTTCCTCTCAAAATGATCTAAAAATTTCCCTCAAAGATTTCTAAAATTCTCAAATTTTTGAGGCCTTCTATCAGACCTCTGGCTGACCTCAATATGCTTAATTGTATTTTGATCTGGTTAGTAATTCCTCGTTATGCTCGCTATTTTCAGTCATTTTCTTGGTTATTCTTTGTTGACTTGGATGTAATGGTTGTTGATCTTTGAATCTTAACTATTTTTTTCTAGAGTTCCCTTTGTATGCCAGATGCTCTAAAGGAAAGACTAGATAAAATTCGTAAATTCTCTGATTCGGCCAAACGTAGATCTGATTTGTATGCTGATATGGCAAAAATGGATGACACACGTACAGCCCGTTCCTTGGGTGCGCTTCAAAAGGCTTCAGCACCTGGAAAGAAACTTCAAAAGATTGGGTTTCTTATGTTGTGGGTTCCTGAACCTACAGGTGTTACATGCGCAGTAGGAGGGCCGATGATAATTGCAGGTAGGTATCTTGACAAAAAGTATAATGGGGCTACCATTCATGATATTGGAAATGAAACTAAAAGCGCAATGTCTTCAATTAAGGATTTTAAAAGCTCTGTATTGTGACACTCTTAGTTTTTAAAAGGACCTCGTTAAGTTAATTTATTGACTACAAGAGCACAGGCATTAATTCCAATTTCAATTGCCGCTGTAATAGTTGGTGTTGTGGGACTTTTATCAATTCCACAAGATAGTAAACTTGAATCAGTCGAGTTTCCTCGAGGAACAATAAAAGTTGACGATGTGCCACTTGAAGTACAGATTGCCGATGATGAACCTAGACGAGTTCGTGGATTGATGTTTCAGGATCAATTGCCTCCCGATCAAGGAATGATCTTTGTTTTTGACAAGCCTGGGCTGTACTCACTTTGGATGCTAAACATGCAATTTCCACTTGATATGATGTGGTTTGATGAAAATGGCAAAATAGTGCATATCGAAAAAGACGTTCCTCCATGCAAAACTGCACTAGAAATTACAACTTGTCAGAGTGTTGTGCCTGAAGGTGAGGCCCTATACGTTCTAGAAGTTACTGCTGGGTTTGTAGATCAGAATAATATTACTGAAGATTCTGTTTTAACCATTATTTCAATTTAGAATTGCAAAACCTTATCTTGTGATTTCTAATTGAAGTATTGTGAACAAAAAACTTGTTGCAATACCAATAGTGGCGTCTATTGCCATTGTTTTGGCTGTATTTTCAACCACGTCTTTTCCTGATGATGAATCTGAATCTACTGAATTACATCATAATACATTTCTCTATTCTGATACTGAAAAATTAAAAAGATTCCTTAGCACTCTTGATGTCTTTATGTCGGAACCCGTTGAGATTTTTGATGATACTGTAAATCACTATTGTACTTATGTTGACTTGGAAGGCAATGAAAAAATTTCTAATTATTGTGTAACTTCGGCATTGACTGATTCAAACCATAAGCCTTTTGGGAATCTGAACATGGGTGGAGATGATTCTGCAGTACCGCAAATGGTCCTTGCTATTGTTGATTCTTCTCCATTTGTCGATTCTAAGAAAAATGAAGTTAGACAAGTTTTCACTACTATGATTGAGACTTTGGTATGTGATTGTTGGGAAAAACAACAACCTGGAGGCTTTGAATCTATTTCTGACTGGCTTGATACCGCTGAGGATAGATATGTTGAGTCTGGAAAAACCACCCTGAGCTCAAAGATTTCTGGTTTGGATCAAAAACAACTGATTCTTGAGATTACTCTTAAAGACTCTGACTATCTCTGGACTCTGATTATTTTGAATAGCTAGTCTAATTATATACTACAAAATCATTTGATTGGCGATTACAATGATAGATCCATTATGGTTACTTCCTTTGGGCTTTGCTGCAGGAATTCTCGGCTCAATGCTTGGGTTGGGTGGTGGAATCATAGTGGTTCCAGTACTTACCTTCTTGGGTTTTTCTCCAACTGCATCTGCAAGCAATAGTCTTTTTGCTGCTCTTAGCAACGCTGTGGCATCCACTGTTTCTTATTCTAGACAAAAACGAATTGAGGTTTCTTTGGGATTGAAACTTGGATTGTTATCTGTTCCTGGTACTGTTTTGGGTGCAGTTGTGTCGTCTGATGTGACTCCAAACATCTTCAAAGTTTTGTTTGGCTTGGTGTTGATTGCTTCAGCTGTGTACATCTTCTTAAGAAAAAGATTACACGAAAAAGAAAGTACAATATCAAAACAAATGGTTCTATTTGTAATAGGTGCAAGCTTTTTTGCTGGAATCATGTCTTCCTTTTTTGGTATTGGTGGTGGGATAATCTTTGTTCCTTTGATGGTAGTTGGGTTGGGCATGACGATGAAAAGAGCAGCTCCTACATCTCAGCTTGTATTGTTGTTTTCGTCTTTTTCAGGAGTGTTGGTTCACAGCTTTTTGGGGCATCCAGATTTCATTCATGCTGGATTCTTGGCAATTGGCTCATTTGCAGGTGGATTGGTTGGAGCAAGGCTATCAATTGAAATTAAAGAAAGATATTTGCAAATTTTGGTGACTGTTGTTATTTTGATGGCTGCTGCAAAATTATTTTTTGATTCTTTGACAGATGGACTTGTAATGTAGTCTGAAATTATTCTATTGTTAAATTATGTTCCTGGAGGCAATCCACATCTGGGACATAACTTGTATGATTTGGGAACTGGTTTGTTACATTCGTAACAAATTTTTCCTTCTGCGGACTCTCTTTTTCTCTGTTCTAGGTAGTATCGTAATAGTATGATTCCTATTGATGCAAGTGCCCCCACAATGATGTAAATGATTGCCATTTGATCTCCTATGTTGTTTTATACAGATAAACTAAGCGCATGTTTTGTCTCCTGAAGATATGATAATTTGAATGGTTGACTTGTTTTTTCAATAACTGGCTGTTTTTTATCTGGGTGGTTCTTTCTTAATCCTGTAAATGTTTCTCTTTGAAACAACTATTGTTTCTCCATCCTGGTTTGTTCCTTCAAAATCTACTGCAATTTTTCCAAACTCGTCATCAATGTCGTCTATTTGTGATATTGTGAATTTCAGCTTCAATACTTCATCGGTATGCAATAATTGGAGAAATCTGGTGTTTCTGTTTTTCCACTCTGGGTCTCCATCTGTTCCAACAAAGATAATGTGATTTCCATAAATTTGACTGAGTCTAGTAAATTCCCCTTCCATTCTGGCAAGAATTGCTCTTCCTGAAACAATTTGTTGCTCTCCCTTTTGTCTGCTCTCTAAGAAAGCATTTCTTATTCTGGAAAAGTCCAGATATTCTTCAAGCTCCTTTTCAGAGATACTGCATGTGGAATAAAATGCATCTCCTATTCTGAACTCTGAGAATTTCCTCATTGTTTTTGCTACTTTGATGATGCTGTGTATGATTATCTAATCTCATCAACACAGAAGGTTACTTCTGAGGATGATTTTGATGCGTCTGAAATCAGGAAGTTAAATGCATCTGCAATTCTTTCGTTGCTTGGCTCTGAGCCTGTTACTGATCCTGGAAATACTGTGAACATTCTGATCTTTGACTTGAGAACATCACTTAGTTCTTGGTTGACTGTGGTTGTAAATGGTCTTAGTGCTCCTCTGAATACTTCTACTTGGGCTCTTTGTGTTCCTGTTACCTTTCTTCCAATTGGTAGGTCTGGTCCTATGATCATGATTGCTCCATTTGCATCCTTGTAAAGGCGTGGGTCTTTGCTTCCTCCTGGAACGAATTGTTCTAGCGCTCTCTGGGCAACTGTTGCAGGAGTTGAAATGAATTTTTCAGTCAATTCTTCCCATCCTGCTCTGCTCAATTCAGTTAGTTTTCCTACTTCTGGAAGTTTCCCTGTTACGTGAATTACTGCTAAAATTTCCCCAATGTTGGTCTTTGCTGTATTGAGCCATCTTTCTACTTCTTCAGGATTTTTGATATCTACTACATGGGAATGGAATTTACTACTGATTTGCTCTTGAACGTCTTGCGGTGTTGACTGTGAGATAAAGCATGCAACTTTGCCTCCATTCTTCTCAACATGTTGAGCCAAAAATTCTACTCTTTCTGCATCTGTTTTGTCTGTACCGTCAATTGTGAACACTATTGCTTTTCCAGCAAGGTCTGGTTGGTGAACCCCTGGTGCAGTGGTGCCAACATGTGGTTTGACTGGATAGAATACTCTGTCTCCTGGAATTACTTTGCCGTTTAAGATCTTTGCAGTCTCATCATCACACAAATTCAAAACTGATGTTGCAACTTGTCCTTGTGATAGGAATTCTTGATTTGCAATCATATGTGAAGTGTTGTTTTGAACCTTCTCTGCAATTGTTTGTATTTTGTTTAATAGATTTGTAAATGTCTCAGTTAATTTTGATACATCTTTTCCGTTTGCGAGCTTTTCAGCAGCACTTGTAATTCCTTGTTTGACTGTATTCTCATCTTCTCCTAACAGCGGCAACAACTCTTTGTTTGCTGCATCTACTTCTGTTGGGTTTAGATCCTCAAAACCACTTACTCTCATAAATTCTGCTGCAGCTTTTGGATAAACTGTCTTGTAGATTCTATCTGAATGAACTGGTCCTGGATTTGTTGCAATGGATATTATTCCTTTATCTGTTAATTCCCATGACATTGCTTCGGCAAGTCTGTTTTTGGCTCCTTGGGATGCAGTATATGGACTTCTGAATCTGTAAGGTCTTTGTTCTAGTGGTCTTTCTTCTGTGAAGAAAGTTGATATTGTGATTATTTTGCCCCCTTCTTTCATGACCTTTAGTGCTTGCACAGAGCCCCAGAAAGTTCCTGTGAGATGTATTCCTATGGTGCTCTTAAAATCATCTAATGGTGAATTTGCAAAGCATGTAACAGGACCCGAAACTCCTGCATTGTTTATAATATAATCAACTGTGACATTATCGTTCTTTAAAGACTCAAACATTCCATTCATTCCTGATTCGTCACTGACATCTACTCCTGAGAAAATTCTTACAGATGCTCCACTGTTTTTCTGAGAGATTATCTCCTCTAGCATCTTTGATGTCTCCTCTAATGGTTCTTTTCTTCTTCCTAGGATAATGACGCTTGCTCCATTTTCAACAAACTTTTTGGCTATTGCTTGACCAATTCCTGTACCGCTGCCAGTAACTAGTGCAACCTTACCTTGAAACTTCATCTTAAACAGCCTTTCAAAGGCTTTGTGATATTTAATTGAATTGATCTAGCCAAAATCATTTCTTGATATCTTTATTTGTGGGTGTGATGTCTCATTTTTTGATGCATGATACTGAACCTGATACATTTGTCTATCAAACATGGCCTGAGAAATTCAGCGATATGTTAAAGGATATTGGAGTAGAATCTCAACCTAAAGAAATTGGAACTGATGATGTTGAACAAGGTGATTACTATAGTAGATTTTTCGCTCATACCCCTAGAATGATAACTAACAAGGGGTGTCTTGATGTTAAGAACTCAAATATTGATGTCATACACATCATTCAAAAGGGATAGCCAGACATGCAAGATCCAAATCCGCTTCCATGGGGTGCTTTAGACAGATTTCAGGCACATTTCATTGTTCGAAAAGATGTTGGCAATGCTGAAGCTAATTTTGTTGTCAAAACTGTCCTTACAACTAGTGGCCATTTTGGAGCAAAAAAAGTAATCAAAGTCGAATGGAACGGTCATGGTAGTTTGGCCTCTGCACTAAATACCGATGCAACTCTAAACGAAATGATTGCGCAACAATCAGTAAATGGTGCAACCATTTTTGTTGAACCTACAGATGGTGCTGTTCGAATTAGGGGAAAATGGGATGATCATCTTGCCTTTGGAATCACCAAAGATCTCTTTGAAATTTATGACCGAATTGCAGGTCACATAAAATCAATCTAGGCTTTCCACCAATCCAAAGCTAGAAAATCAATCTTCTCTTTACCTTTTGGTATTGCCAAAATGAATTGTTTTCTAACTGTTGTTGCAAGTCTTCCTGCAAGTACAATTCCTGTAGATGTTATTGGTTCTGTTCTGTTGTATACCTGAATAAGATATGGTGCATGATCAATTCCTGGCCCTTTTTCATAAACTGCAAAATCACACCCAAATTTTATTCCAGGATTTATGATGTATTTTTTATCTCTAAAGTTTTTGTACACTAGGTATTTTTTATCAAAATCATGATATTCTTTTTTACAAATCTCTATCATCTGTTCTACACTTACTTTATGTTTTGATTTTGATATGTTGATTATTTTATTTTCTAATAGATACAGACCTTCTATCAAATCTAAAATCAATGGAACGTCTATTTCTTCAGGCTTTGGTTTTGGTATGCCTATTGGTTTTCCATAATATCCTTTACTGAAAAGCTTACGTGAATACTCGATATTCCAAACAATAATCCTGTTTTCTATTAATTCACTTTTTATCATTTTTTTAATTCTTAAAGATGTGTATATGAATTATCTTTATCTGAAGGAAATATTGTTTTTTAAAAATAAGATGAAGAATGTAAGGTGTTTTTTCTAGAGGCTTAAGGCAAGTAATATGAACGAGTCTGAAACACGTTGGCATTTGTCTGCCATTTCCTCGATTCCTTCAATGACGTCTTTGATTAGCATCAATTCTTTTGTGTTTGTAACCTCTGTTAGTAGTTTCAATGTTGCTTGTCTGTATTTGATGTCAATTTCTCGTTCTATTGTCTGTGTTTCTTGAGCTAATTCAATTGCGCTAGCAGTATTTGTGTTTAAGCTTCTGATTATTTCATTGAGTTTGTAGACCTCGTCTACAACAAGTTCAATCAGTGCTGTGATGTCCTTGTCTAATTTGGCACTTTTCAATGTGGTTGTCTTTACATTTGAGAGTTTAAAGGAAATGCCTGTGATGTATCCTGCAATCTCATCCATCGTATATGCCGTGTTTAGGAGGTTTTCTCTGTTCATGATTAATCCTCCCACATCTGCAACTTCACGAGTGATCTTTCTTCGAAGATTCTCTACTTCTTCTTCAATAGTTGAAATCTGCTCTATTGCATTTTTGATCCCAGTCTTGTCTTTTTTCATCATCAAGTCTGGTAATGTTGCAAGCTCTCTTGCTGCATTCAGGATCCTGTTAATCTCGTCTTGTAAAACTGCTATAGCCTTTCTTTTTGCTTGAACTTCAAGCTCTCCGCTATACATAACAGAAGGTGAAAACTTCTCAGGTAATTTAAATCCTCTATGATTTTTGTGAATTTTTGGTATTAGATCTTCCTTTTTTCAGGTGCTACCTTTTTCTGCCCCGCATATAATGCGATTACTTCTTCATTTGTAGATGCATCTTCCACTGCTTTCTCCATTCTTATTTTCCCTGTAAATTTGGGGAATCTCAAAGCAAGTCCTGCATCTTTTCTTATTTTGTTTCTTGCTGCCTTGTGGATTGGACTTAGTGTAATTTCCGATGCAACTACTTCGATAACTAATTCTGGCTCAAACCATACATCGGCTTCCATTTCACTGTCAATTCGTGGATTTTTTTTTATTGTAACCTTTGGATGGAGGATTTGATAGAGTTGGTCAAGATCCTCATCTGAAAAACCTGTACCTACTTTGCATATGCTTGTAAAAGTGTCTTCATCTTCATCATATGTTGCAAGAAGTAGGGTTCCATAGTTTCCAGTTCTCCTACCCTTACCGAAAAATCCGCCTATTACCACCAGGTCTAAACTATCTCCTAATTCGTTTCTGTATTCTCTTTTTAGTTTTAACCAGTAACTTCCTCTTGATCCTGCTTGGTATGGTTTGTCTAACATCTTTAACATCAAACCTTCACTTCCTTCATTGATACTGTTTTCAAAAAAATCTTCTATTTGATTTTCATTTTCCACAATTGTCATGGGAATGCATTTTGCAAAGTCATCTTCTTTTACAATTTTTTCCATTTTCTCTCTTCTTGATTTATAATCTAATTCCAGACAACTTTTTCCATTACAATACAATATGTCAAAAAAATTGACTGTGATTGGATATTCTGTAACTGCTTTTTCGATTTTGTATTTTCTTCTTCTATGCATTAACTCTTGAAATGGTAAAAATTCTCCTGTGTTCTCATTAATTGCGACAGCTTCTGCTTCAAGAATTGCGTTTTCTGCTTGAATGCATTTGGGAATCTTTTCTATGATGTCTGGATAGTAACTTGAAATGTTTTCTAAACTCCTGGAAAACAATATTGATTTTTCTCCTTCTACATGAATCTGTACTCTCTCTCCATCTAGTTTGTACTCTGCTGCAAATTTCTCTTTGAATTTTTCTACTGCGTCCTCTTCACTTTTTACCCTGTCAGCAAGCATGGGTCTGATGGGATTGAACAATGTTGCTTGAAATTCTTCAATTCCTTTGATGCCTTCAGATGCAATTGTTTCTGCTACCTTGCCCAAGTCGCTTGAAACATTGTATGCTTTTTCTAGAACTTTTCTGTTTTCCTTTGATCCTGAAAATGCAATTGCTAATGCATCCATAACTGTATTTTCTGCAACTCCTAACCTGAGAGTCCCTAACAAAATCTTTAGGATGTACCTTGCCTCTATTGGAGTTGCGTCATTTAGCAAACTTGAGATGTACTTCATCTTCATGTCTTGTGAACGAGTTCCTTCAAGCTTGGCAATTTTGAATAACGTTTCGTAGACTCTTTCAACTGTAATGTCTTCGATAACAAACGTTGTCTGTGTTTTTTGTTCTAGTATTTTTGTTGCCGCATGGCCAATATCTCCTCCTTTTCTGTACTCTTCTTCTATTTTCTTAAGTGGAATTCCTGAAGACTTTGAAATTGCTCTTATTGCTAGTTTCTCTGCAACTCCTAACTCTATTCCTTCAAAATCTGGTCTTAGCTTACCTTGCAAAAGATAAATTATTCTGGAAATAACTTCGGTCGGAGTTTTTTCAAACAATTCTACCAAATACTGTGTTAGCTCTAATCGCTTTGTTGTCGATTCCATCTTGTTAAATGAGTCAGCTAATATGGTAAATTCCACTCTATTTTTTGTCTCATCTGAAATAAAAGTCTGAATTTTTCACATCTGTGCCTATTGTCAATTTAGATTTTTTACTTTGTTACATTCTGAAATTTATGTGTATGATCGTAATTGATTCCAATTATTTTGAAAATCCTTTCATCATATCTGTTATTTTTTTCACAAGATGTGGCTTTGTTAGATGTATTTGAAGATTGTTGGTTTGTCTGATTTTGGGATCTCTGAAACCAATGCAAAGTTGTAAAGTGGGTGTTGCTTTTTGTATTGTTTCATAAAACTCCATGCTACATCATGTGTTTTAAATTCTGTTCTTAGCCCGTCAATCTGAGCTTTCTGTCCAAAAACGTCAAAAGGTATTATTGAGTATTGTTTTGGTCTGTTGTGTGGTTTTGCCTTTAAGAGCCAAGCCAAGGCAAAAATGAAAACTGCTCCCAATATGATGTATTCTCCTGCTATTTTGAAGAATGCCATGAATACTCCTGGTATTGTTTGTCCAAAAAGAACTGCCACAAAATTGGAAAATGATATTACTGCTAATGCTGTAAGAATGTATGTCTTCCAATCAAATAGTTTTTGAAAACCATTCATGACGTAATTTTAGTAGTTCCTATTTTCTTTTAACTATTTCCTATGATTTCCTTTTTTACTACAAGTATTTTCTTGATATTCTATCGTTTTCTTCCTTTGAAGACAAAAAATACTGTTATTTAGATAACTTGTCTAGTCTGGATCTTCGTAGTTTTCCTTCTTCTTTTCTACATCAGATGAACTGGCATTGCCACCTGCGCCTTCCATTGGCTTCATCTTGGCCTCCAACACATCCATTCTTGCCCTGTACCCCTCTGCATACTCCAGTTCTGATGGAACCAGGGTAGCTGGATGTATGAATCCCTGACTTCTTATTGCAAGTGCCTTCTTTGTTGCATTCTCTCTGATATAGTCCCAGTCTGGAGTTGAGAATCCGTCAAATGGTCCTGTAAACTTTCCATTGTGCATACTAAACACCAATGCTTCTACTATTGGAATGCAAAAGTTGATTGTTGCAGCCGAATTTAGCTTGACTGGCATTAGGGGCATGTTGTGGCTTCCTCTTGTGTTTCCGGCAACGTAATGCGGATTGTTAAAGACACTTCCTACCTCTTCTGTTGCAGGAAATAGTTTCTGGGTTCTGACTAAACATATTGGGTCATCCTTTCCAACATATGTCCCTGCAATGTTGTGCAGTCTGTCAGTTGATGCTGCCAGTATTGGTTCCCCGTCTTTTGTGGTTACTGTATCTACTACGTATCTTCCCGGATACATCAGTGCTGCCTCTATTGTTGGCTTGTCTTGCCATAACTCTAATTCTGCAACCTTTCCTTCTTCAACATCCATGATGTTCATCTTGACACCGCCTGCCAAGTTCTTGTTTACAATCAATCCTGTGTTGCTTAGCGCATCTACAAACATTCTGTAGATTGGATAGTTAAATGCGCCAGGCTCTGTCTTGTCTGCTGCAAATACTGTGAATGCCTCGTTTGGCCTTTCTTCAAACTCCATCTCTGCAACCCCTGGACCCATTCCTTTGACATTTCCTGAAAATGAATCTCTTAGAAGATCCTGTCCTGCACCATACAGCCCTTCTTCTTTTGCAACCTGGGTTCCTGCCATGAATGCGTCCCATGCAAGCTTGTGGATTTTTTGGTTGTCTGTTCCATGTGTGTGGGACATCACAATGTGGACGTCATCTCCAGCATATCCAATGTAATAATCAATAAGCAAATCTTTTGAATTGTCGATGGTATTTCTAACTGCTTCAATTAGACCATCACTTGGTCTTGTATGACCTCCTACTCCGCCAACGTCGGCTTTGATAACAGAAACTGTGATCTTCATGGGATGTGTCTTCTGTCTCTTTGATTTATGTGTTGTACTTTGCACAAGTTTTGAACCTGACTTTCTTGTTTCCTGTTTTGAACCTTTAATGTAGAATTTATGATGTTCCTACTTTGCTCTATGATCTTTACTGAATTTGGTTCTAACAATATAGAATCATGTATTCTATTTTGATTCTTATGCCCAATCTATTTTGATGTTTGTACCATAGACATTTGATTTGTATTTTGATCTTGAAAATTTGAGTAATTGTCCATATAAAAAGCTCATAATTCTTATTACCTACACCTGTGTTTCTAACTTAGAATCTATAATGTGTTCAATTTTAGGGCTGACTAGCCGAAGTGATGTTGCTCCTACAATTGTAAACTCTTTGCGACGTATGGAGTACCGTGGATATGACAGTGTTGGTGTTGCAGTAAACCACGAATCTCAAATTTCTGTCAAAAAAGGTATCGGAAAAGTAGATGAAGTTAACACTCAAGTTTCTATGGACTCTCTTTCTGGTACTATTGGTATTGGGCACACTAGATGGGCTACTCATGGAGGAGTCACTGTAGAAAATGCCCATCCTCACATGTGTAATTCTGATTCTATAGGTGTAGTACATAATGGAATCATTGAAAACTATGCTGATCTAAGAAAGGAATTAGAAGATAATCACAATATTGTCTTTAAGAGTTCGACTGATACTGAGGTAATTCCTAATCTTTTACAGATCAATTTTGAAAAATCTCATGATGTAAAAAAAGCAATAATGGATACTGTTTCAAAACTTAAAGGACATTATGCTTTTGTTGCTCTTTTTAAAAATGGCCAAATGGTTGGTGTACGAAATCATGAGCCTTTGATACTTGGAATTGCAAAAGATATCGATGATTTGTTGTTAACTAGTGATGTGGTTGGACTTCCTGAAAATATTTCTTCTGTAATCTATATTGAAAATTCTCAATTTGTAATTATTGAAGATCATAAATACAAACTTTATAATTTTGAAGGGAACGCAGCTCAATTCACAATAAAAACAATTCCTAAAAATTATCAAAACGTCTCTAAAGGTGAACATCCATTTTTTACAGCTAAGGAAATTTTTGAACAACCTGAAACAATTCTTGTTGCGGGTAATGATGATGATGGTAATTATCTTGAAAAAATTGTAGATTTTGTACGGGATTCTGATTATGTATATGTCACAGGAAGTGGAACCAGTTATCATATTGCAGTTATTGCAAAGTATCTTTTCTCTAGATTTGCGGGTAAAAAAGTTGAACATGTGATGTCTAGCGAAATGAAATATTCTTCTAGATACATTATTCCTAATTCAACAATCTTTGCGATCTCTCAAAGTGGAGAAAGTGCTGATGTATTAGAAGCAATATCCATTGGTAAAACAAAAAATTCTAAAATTCTATCCATGGTTAACTCTAAAAATTCTTCTCTTGCACGCGAGTCCATTTTTTCAATCGGACTAAATTGTGGACCTGAAATTGGAGTGGCTGCAACCAAAAGTTTTACCTCTCAAATGGCAATAATGTATCAAATCGCAGATAAATTATGTGATTCTTGTCTTGGAGTAGATTTTAAGAAAGTTTCTGAAGCGTATTCGAAAATTCTCTCTGATACCTCTCAAATTCAAAAATTGGTTAAATCTCTTAAAAATTTGCACAATCTCTTTGTTATTGGAAGAGGAATCCATTACCCAATAGCAAAGGAAGGGGCTCTAAAAATAAAAGAAATTACATATGTTCATGCAGAAGGTATCGCAGCTGGTGAACTTAAACACGGACCTCTTGCATTGATGGACTCTGAAACATATGTGATTGTAATTAATCCTGATGACGATTCCTATGTTGATAATATCTCAAGTGCACATGAAATAAAATCCCGTGATGCAAAAATTATTGGAATATCCAACAAACCTGATCCAAGCTATGATTATTGGATAGAAATCCCAACAATTGCCAAAGAACTTTATCCACTACTTGAAATAATTCCATTGCAGCTTATTGCTTATTATCTTGCAATTGAAAGAGGAATTGATCCTGACTATCCAAAAAACCTTGCAAAATCAGTCACCGTGAAATAACTCTTTTTTTGTATGTGTAATATTTGATGTCTCTCCTTTTTTATTTGTGACTTGTCTTTGGTTGTATCTGAAAACAAGATCTTTTTGGCAAAAAAATCTTGTTTTCTTGTTTCTAAACCTTCCATCATATACATAAATGGGGTGTTTCTAGGGTATGCATGAAAAAAGTATTTGTTAATGGTTATGGCTCAATTGGAAGTAGGATTACCGCTTTTTTAAAAGATGATCCTGAAATTTCTGTTATAGGTGTGGGCAAATACTCTCCCGATGATAAGGTGGATCTAGCTATATCTAGAGGTTTGAATGTTTATGTCCCTGAAAATAAGATTGACAATTTTAAAGATTATCAAATATCTGGTAGTATTGAATCTGCATTAGATGACTGTGATTTGGTTATTGATGCTGCCCCTGGTGGTCATGGTTATAAAAACAAGAAAAATCTTTACGAACCAAAAAATGTTCATGCTATTTATCAAGGGGGAGAATCTACAATTGGCTCTGAGGCTGTTTCTGATTTACTTTTTAACTCTAGAGCAAATTATGATCTTGCCTTGGGCAAATTCCATGTGATGCAAGGTAGTTGTAATGTTACCGGAATGGGACGCATACTTGAACCGCTTCGAGATAAATATGGAGATCAACTTGTTAGATTTGATGTTACTCTAGTACGACGCTGGGCTGACATTGAGCAAACTGACAAGAAGCTGTCTGATACAATAGAGATGACTGAAAAACCTCATCATGGGGATGATGTAAAAACTTACTTTGGAAAAGATGCACCTCTCTTTGTTAGAGCTATTAAGGTTCCTACAAGACAGATGCACTTACACATAATGGATATTAGATTCAATGGTTCTGCTCCAAAACCCTCAGAAATTCATGAAATTTTCAAAGATGAATTTGGTGTAGCCACATTGTGGACTGCAAAGGGGACTAAAGATGTAAGAGACTATGCAAATAGTATGGGATTCAATTTTACAGATACTAACATGATTCACATTCATGCTAACATGACTACCTCTATTGGAGATACTGTCCAAATGATGTATTCTGATGATCAAACTGGAATCGTCATCCCAGAAAATCATATGTTGATGCAGGCAATGCTTTTTGATAGGTCCTATGAAGATGCATTTTCTCATACTGAATCTATTTTTAATATGAAGGAAAAGAAAGAGAAATTACAAGAACATTTTGCAAAAAAAAACTGACTGTTTGCCTTCTCTTATCTTCATGATACGTAATTTCCTGTAATCTTTCTTTTTCATTGACTTTTTGCCTGAGATTAGTAACAGAACACCGTTTAGAATTATTAATAACGATGATGTGAAATCTCTATGTCTCATATATTGCAACACATGAAAATTTTAGTAATTGATGATAATCCTTTGTTTGGGCGTATCTTTGTAAAACGACTAAAATTAAAAGGATTTTTGGTTGATTATGCTACTACTCTTAGAGATGGATTAAGACGATTCGAAACTGAACAATTCCATGTGGTGTTTATTGACACTCCGTTTGATATGATCTCTGAAAAACAAGTTTTAGAAACACTTCAAAAAAATGACATATTTAACAAATCTTCTGTTTTCTTGTTTTCTTCAATTGATATTAATCAAACTGATTTGAATGAGTGGAAGACCTCTGGATTATTTTCATATCTGAAAAAACCTGTTAAATTTAACGAAATAATCAAAGAACTTGAAAATGTCAAAATAGACTTGTCTTATAGTATTTCAAAAAATCCCCCTTCTGATGATACATTATCCTACAGTGATCTCTCTGTCTCAAATTCTGATGAAAAACTAACTCAACTACAAAACCAAATTCGTGAACTTGAACAACACGTTGAAGATTCTACGATTCCTGACATTCCTTCTGAAACTGCACCTGCTGCTGACACTCAGGATTCTGCTGATGTTGCAATTCGACAAGCTTCTTCAACTTATGATGATCAGGATGACGATGACGAAGCCACCTCTGAACAATTAGAAAAACTAACTCAACTACAAAACCAAATTCGTGAACTTGAACAACACGTTGAAGATTCTACGATTCCTGACATTCCTTCTGAAACTGCACCTGCTGCTGACACTCAGGATTCTGCTGATGTTGCAACTCGACAAGTTTTTTCTGACATGAAAGTTGACTCGTTTACAGAAAAAATGACTGCGTTTCAAAGCATAATAACTACTCTGAAATCATTCAACTCTTTGGATTTTGGTACAAATACATCTAACCCAATTCCTGTGAGAAATGATGATGTTTCAAAAACCACTATTGAGCAAGAGATCAAAGATACTTTGTCTGAAATAGATCTTTTAAGAAAAGATCTTCTTCTTCTTGATGAAGCCTCCTCTCAAGATACTGATGGAAAAAAAAAACGTAAAATTACTACAATGAGTCAAAATAACCCACCAAAATCTGGCAAGAAACCCTCTATTAAAAAAACTACCAAAAAAACTAGAAAAACTACCAAAAAAACTAGAAAAACTAAAAAATTAGCTAGCAGTTGAAAATTTTCTAAACATGCTTGTAATTATTTCCCTTATGTAGAAAATAAATAATTTCTTTAACTTAATCGTTGATTTTCATCGTATGATCAACTTACTCATGTTATGAATTATTTTTTAGATTTTTCCTAATTTTTCTTTGAACTCTTTGTATGTTTTTGTATATGACTCCATATCTCCAACATCTGTAAATCCTTTTTTTATTGAGTAACTGTTCATTCTCTTCTTTTTTGCCATTGCCTTTAGAATCACTTTGTCCATTCCATAAGGCATATCTTCCGGAATATATGGGAAAACTCCTGGTTCCATAACATAACATCCTGTGTTTATGCTTGAAACAATCTCTGGTTTCTCTCTCCATGCTGTTATGAATCCCTTCTTGTCTGTATCGATAACTCCGTATGGCAAGCGTGATTTGTATTCGTATAAGCACATTGTGATAAACGACTTGTCTTTTTGATGTTTTTTTACCATGTTTTTGAGAGAAAAATCAAACACTGAATCTCCATACATACATACAAAAGTGTCATCAATAAATTCTTCAGCAGTCTTCAACTGTCCTGCTGTTGCAAGCGGTTTGTTTGATATTGCATATTCTATGTCTACTCCAAAATCTTTACCGTCTTCAAAATAATCTTGAATATTTTTTCGCAAA
This sequence comes from Candidatus Nitrosopumilus sp., assembly GCF_965223225.1. Taxonomy (GTDB): domain Archaea; phylum Thermoproteota; class Nitrososphaeria; order Nitrososphaerales; family Nitrosopumilaceae; genus Nitrosopumilus. The sequence continues at coordinate 1,011,252 of NZ_CBDCVU010000004.1, read as the reverse complement.
TAGCTTACGCATAATACTACTGATTTTATGTTGTTTTTTTTCAGCCAATTAATGGAATGTTCTAGTAGTGGTTTATCTCCTAATGGCAGCATGGGTTTTGGCACGAATAAAGTGTATGGTTGTAATCTTGTCCCTAATCCTCCTGTTAAAATTACTGCCTTCATGTTCGTTTTTTCTTTGACGTGTTTATGATTCTTGTGCTATGATTCTTTTCATTTTGTATTATCGTAAGAGATAATAAGGAAAATCGTTTCGATTCGAAATATCTTATGATGCCTCTGATCCTTCTTTATGAAGTTATTATTACTCACACCCAAGGAGATTCTGTTATTCTATGACTGCTAATGCTGAAATTGTAGGAACCTTGCCTACAGAAAAGTTCTCATCCCAGCTAAAATCATTTGGGATCTCGCCATCAAAGGTACACCGCAACCTCACAGTAGACCAGATGGTAGAACTGGCAGTAAAAAGAGAGGAAGGCGTCATCAACTCAACTGGCTCTTTATCTGTAAATACCGGAAAATACACCGGACGTTCACCTGATGACAGATTTATCGTATATGATGATAAAACACACGACACCATAGACTGGGGAAAGATAAACCACCAGTTCCCATCTGGAAAATTCGAAAAGATTCTAGAAAAGATGAAGGCATTTGTTGATAACAAGGAGCTGTTTGTGTTTGACGGGTTTGTTGGAGCAGATCCTGAAACCCGTCTCCCAATCCGCGTAATCAACGACCACGTATGGCAGAATCTGTTTGCAAGAAACCTCTTCATCAGACCAACTGATTCAGAACTAGAAAACCACGAGCCTGAATTTACAATAATGTGCATCAATGATTTTACTGCTGTTCCAGAAATTGACGGGACCAGAACTGATGTCTTTATTCTGATTGACCTGACAAGAAAGATTGTCCTCATTGGAGGAACACAATATGCAGGCGAGATGAAAAAGTCAATGTTTGGAGTGATGAACTTTTTGCTTCCAGACAGAAACATCTTCCCAATGCACTGCTCTGCAAACATTGGAGAGAAAGGCGACACTGCATTGTTCTTTGGGTTGTCCGGTACTGGAAAGACCACATTGTCAGCTGATCCTAATAGGAAACTAATTGGCGATGACGAACACGGATGGTCTGATAATGGAACGTTTAACTTTGAAGGTGGATGCTACGCAAAATGTATCAATCTCAGCCAGGAGGCAGAACCTGAAATCTGGAATGCCATCAAACCCGGTGCCGTATTGGAAAATGTCGTACTGTCAAATGATGACAAAAAGACACCTGACTATGATGATAACAGCATAACTGAAAATACTAGGGTGGCATATCCTCTTGATTATATACCAGGTGCTGTAATCCCAAGTGTTGGTGGAAACCCACGGGTTATCGTATTTCTTACTGCTGATGCACTGGGGGTATTGCCACCTGTATCTAGACTCACAAAAGAGGGCGCAATGTATCACTTTATGTCAGGTTACACAAGCAAACTGGCAGGAACAGAACGCGGAATCAAGGAACCAAAATCAGTGTTCTCTGAATGCTTTGGAGCCCCATTCATGCCAAGACCTGCATCTGTCTATGCCAAATTGTTAGGTGAGAAAATCAACCAGCACAATACCGTAGTCTATCTTGTAAACACTGGCTGGTCTGGCGGCCCATACGGTGTAGGAAAACGAATCAAGATAAAATACAGCAGGGCAATGGTCACTGCTGCCTTGTCTGGTGCTCTGGATATCGTAAAGTACAGACATGATGATTTGTTTAATGTGGATATTCCAATGGAAGTTGATGGTGTTCCATCAGATGTGTTGGACCCAAAGAATACCTGGATTGACAAGGACTCTTATGATTTGTCTGCAAAGAAACTGGCTCAGATGTTCGTTGAGAACTTTAAGAAGTTTGAGGGCGTCTCACCTGAGATAGTTGATGCTGGACCAAAGATTCAGCAGTAGTTTGGTGTTGCACTGTATGTCTCCTAGTTGCCACATTTTGTACCGTTCATATTTTTCTCTAAATCCTGAATTTAAAATAGATGAGTATTTTGTTATCTTAAAGAATTTAACCTAGAGAATAATACGAAAATTGTGAAAGTACTAACTTTAGATGATTTTGACCTTAAAGGGAAAACTGTTTTTTTAAGAGTAGACATGAACTGCCCAATTGATTCCAACACAATGGAAATTTCTGGAACCAAAAGAATTGAAGAAGCAATTGAAACAATAAAAGCATTAGATCAAAGTAAACTGGTCATTGCATCTCACCAAGGGAGAGTTGGAAATGATGACTATACTGGTATGGACAAACATGTCAAAGTATTGGAAAAATTGTTAAACAAGAAAATCAAATATGTTGAAGATGTAATCGGCCAATCTGCTCAAAATGAAATAAAAAACCTACAAAACGGAGAAATTCTTCTTTTAGATAATCTTAGACTATGTGCAGAAGAAAATTATGAATTTTCACCCGATGATGCGTCAAATACAATTATGGTAAAACGTCTTGCTCATTTGTTTGATCTATGTGTTTTGGATTCGTTCCCTAGTGCCCATAGGTCTCACCCTTCTATTGTTGGGTTTCCTCATGTCTTACCTGCATGTGCAGGAAGGATTGTAGAACGTGAAGTGCGAAACTTGGATGAGATAATGACTGTTGCTAAAGCACCTCACGTTATAGTTCTTGGTGGCTCTAAAGTTCCAGATAGGTTGGAGGCCATTAAAATGCTGATTAAAACTGGACGTGCTGATCATGTGTTGCTGACCGGTTTGATTGGTAATGTATTCATGCGTGCTCAGGCTAGAGTAAAGTATCCTCTTGGGATAAAAAGAGAAGATGAGGTTGTTGCAAAAGCTCACGCTTTAATTGGTGAGTATCCAGACGTGTTTACAACACCTGTAGATGTTGCTATTGATAAAGATGGACAACGAGTTGATATGGATGTTCGTGATTTGCAAACGGGAGATAAGATATATGATCTTGGGCCAAAAACCATAGATCATTATTCTAAAATCATCGCTAGCGCTGGAACTGTATTTATCAGTGGTCCAGCTGGATTTTTTGAGAAAAAAGATTTTTCACTTGGAACTAGAGGACTACTAAATGCTGTTGCAAATTCTATGGCAACCTCTCTTGTAAGCGGAGGTCATTTGACTACTGCTCTCAAAGAACAAGGATTGGAAGAAAAAATCAACCATATTAGTACTGCAGGAGGAGCTCTAGTATTGTATCTGACGGGTGAAAAACTTCCTATGATAAAGGCACTTGAGTCTGCTGCCTCTAAGCACAAATCTGACTAAATTTTGACCGCTTCACTAAATGGATCATCTGTCCCTAAATTCGTTTTTTTAGCTTGTATTTTTTTTGTGTTAGGATTGAATCATCTTTTCACACATATTTGCAATCTAGACGATAGAACCGAAAGACTTGTTATGTTTTGTTGAATATTTCACTTATGATGAAATTCATGTTTGTTATCTTTATGATATTGTTTGTGTCTGTACCTGTTGCACATGCACTTCCTAGCGATGCAGAGTTGGTGTTAGATGAAATAGGGATATCTCCTTCTTATCCAAAATATGGAGAATTGGTGGCAATAACTGGCTCTGTATATAATAACGGCATTAAAAATATTGGAACCTTTGCAAGTATTGTAACTGTTGGCTATTATGTTGACGGACATCTTCTCTTTGTTGATGCTTTGCCTGATCTTAAACCTGGTTTGTCTAATAAACTAGATATTTCCTCTGCTCCTGTTTGGCAGGCTAAACCCGGAATTCATGAAATCAAAATAGTAGTGGACTTCCACGACACGCTAAAAGATGAATTTGATTCTCCTGATGACAATGTACTTGTAAAAGATTTCTTAATAACTCCAAAATCGGAAACTGTTCTATCTGTTACTAGTTCGGCTCAATACTTTGTTAAAGGTAATCCTGTCCCACAAATAACTGTCTCTTTATTTGACTCTGCATCTAATCAACCACTTGAACATAAAAAAATCATTTTATATCTAAATGAAGATTTTTCCACATTAGTCACAAATGAACGTGGCTCTTCAAGCATTTTGCCCACTATTCCACTTCATGATATTGTTAATGTGGAAGCTTATTTTGATGGGGATGAACAATATCTTCCGTCTAATTCTACTTTGACTCTTCTTCCGTTACCTCCAACAGCTCAGGGTTTGATCTCTGATTCTGTAGATATTCCGTCCTGGATCAAAAATAATGCCGGGTGGTGGGCAGATGGTCTGATTGATGACTCTTCTTTTATTTTGGGGATGCAGCATCTGATTGAAAATAATGTCTTGCAGATTCCCTATGATAACTCATCTAGTGCAGATTTCTCAGAGGAACAAGTTCCGTCCTGGATCAAAAATAATGCCGGGTGGTGGGCAGATGGTCTGATTGATGACTCTTCTTTTATTTTGGGGATGCAGCATCTGATTAAAAATGGCTATGTGAAAATTTCTAAAACTCTTGATTGATACTTTTCCTTAGGGTTTTGTAGTTCTTCTTTTGAGGGTGTTTCTATGATGATGATATTTTATGATGTTGTTCTGCCTTCTGGATTTTCATACTTAAAAAACTTCTCGGCAACATTATTTCCATATGTTACTTGTATCTTGTATTCACCATATCCGTATTCTTTGAATCCATCGTATTCAGCTGATATGTCATGGATTGAAAATATTGATTTAATGGGCATGACGTATCCTTCTGGAGTTGTAATCCTTGTTTTTACTAGATCTAGCCTGTCTAGTTTGATTAGCCTCTCATTGTTTTCTACATTTAGCCCATAAATGATCTTGTTTGGCAATTCTGTTTTATCTATCCATAAATCAAACGTTTTGTCTTCTTTTGCTATATTTCCTGTTGTAAAATGATATGTTGCGTGTGTCTTTGGACCCCCTGGTGGGATGACATCTGACGAAATAATGTATTCTACTTCTAATAGGTTGTCTTGTGTTGAAAATCGATATATGTTATCATGAAAGAAAAAAGCTGAAAACCATCCTGTTGGGGTTATGGGAATTTCTTTGAGCACTCTATTTCCATTCAGCTTTATGTCTATAGCTGAGGTTATTGATTTTTTGCCTGTTTGATCAAAATTGGTCTCATCTGCGTTTTCTATTACTGTCGGATTTGTAAAGTCAAACTTTCCATAAACAATGATTTTGTCTCGATAATTGTAATGATCTTTGTCTGTCCATATTATTAATGGCTCGATTGATTCTTTAGTTTCTTTTGGTAACTCTGTTTCTTTGCTGGTGTTATTTGTTATTGGTGTGCTTGATTTTATTTCGTCACCTATGTATCTGCAACAATGATCATGACCTCTTAATGGAATCTGTTTTTGCGGATCTGGTGGGTTTTTACAGAGGCCATCAAGATGTACGTAATCACAAAACCAGTGGTTGTCATCTACTGCTTCTGTTCTCCATCCTGTACATTCCGGAAATGCTGGAAACACTGAACAAAAGTTATAGCTTCCTGTTTTAGCTGCGTCTGCAGGAATGATGATAAAGCTAGTTGAAACTATTACAAAAATTGGAATTAATATTGCATTTAATCTCCCATGATCCATTGTTAGTTTGCCTCCATGATAATCTCTACTGATACACTTTCTTGTTCATTTACCACAAAAGGTTCTGACCATACGATTGTGCCATCTGGAAAAATTGCTTTTGCTACATATGGTTCATTGCTTGTAAAATTTGGCAATGTGTTTATCCACTCTGTGAGGCCTTCGCTGTTTGTACTAGCTGAATAGATCCAATTCTCTATGACTACATTATCTTGTGGTGTTCCATTTTTGTCAGTGATTTTGAATTGAACTTTGGCTGTTTCAGATATTGACACACTTCTTGTTATGACTTCGTTTTCTTGGAAAACTCTTTGAAATGCATCCACTATTCTACCTTTCATGTATATTTCTACAATGTATTCGTGGTCTGAAGGCATTTTATTTATCAGGAAATTACCTATGCTCAAATCAAAATTATTCATGGTCGTATCTTGCCTGTTGTAATTTTTATTGGTGGTAATCTTTCCAAACAAGTTCTCATATGAGTCTTGGAAAATGACTGCAGTTATGTCTGATCTATCTAAATTTAGTTCCAATTCATCTGAAATCACCTCTAATGCTAATGCTGACTGCTTGTCTTGTAATTTGATTGGGAAAATCGGTTTGCTGTCCGATATTGATGATTCGTTTTCTAAATTTGTCTGCATTTCTATTATTCTGTCGTCAAATGGTATTGTAGTGTCAAAAGTGAATCTCCCATGCGTATCTGTGATTACTTTGCCTCTGATTGTATCTTCTATCTTTATTCTCAAGTCTTTATTTTTTTGAACTTCTTGAAAAATATCTGCAATCTCTCCTTCTACTCTTATTTCTTGTTCATTTGTTCTGTCGTTATATTTCTGATAAACATTAGAGGAAATTAACAATGGTGCTTTTTCCCCTATTTGGAAAACCTTTTGAACAATGTTGTTGCCTGGATTGTCTCTCAAATGTGATAATGTGTCGTGATAGTTTAAAATCACTGTGATGACATAATTTCCTGAAATTGCATCAAAAATAGGTCCTGATGATATTTTTACTCCGTTTTCAATTCCGGGCAAAACATTTTCTAATAGTGAAATTTCAACTAATTCCCCATTTACTATGTATCCGATTGTAACTACATTGGATACTGCTTCTGTTGGGATAATTCCTGCGTTATATACTGTCCCGTGTACTGTGACTGCTTCCCTGTTCTTTGGATTTTCAGGTTCTATCCATATGTCATTTAATACCAAGTCTGCTGAATTGATAGTTCCAAACAAATCCACTGACTCTGTTAACGCAAATGATGACTGAATTCCTAAAGATATTGTTATAATGCTTATTGCAACTAATCTTATGACGTGATTATAATACATACCAAAATAGTATCAAAGTCAAATTTATACCCCCCGCTTGGATTAATTGTATTGTTACGGTTCTGATTTTTCTATAAATCCTTTAATTGGCATCTGTTAGAATCATTTCGTGATTGCAAGACTTTTTTTCATTGCCCTTCTCTTTGTTGCCTTGTTTCTTTTATTCTTGGTTGTATCGTATTACGGATTCCAGGTAGCACCTGATCTTGATATTCAACAAGTCTTTACCGGCAATCCTGATTCTATGTGTGAAGAGATGCATGAAATCCTGTCTTCAAATAACATTTCTTATGCAAAGACAATATGGACTATTTCAGATCGTACAGAACTTTCTACCTTGGGATTAAGCCAAAATGATGTTTTTGTGATTGAACAATGCCTTCATGGTAGTTTACCTACTCTTGATTCTACCTTGGTTTCTACCAAAATTGGTTTTTTTGAAGGTCTGGATGGACGTGATGCTAAGGGAAAATCTATAGTCGTAATCATCGAAAATGACGAATATCTGAGATTAGAGCATTTTGAGATTGGATATGATCCTAAACCTGGAAATGATTTTAAAATTCCAGAACTACACGTTTATCTTAGTAAGGGTAATGTAGATTCACCTGAAATTTACCTAGATAAACTGAAAACCGAATTGGGTAGCAAAAATTATGCCATACCAGATATTGATCTGGATGTATATCACACAGTCGTCATTTATGATGAAATTCATAAAGAACCTTATGCAAAGATAAAATTAGAAAACCAGTTCCTTCCTCGCGATACTTTGTTGGGTTATGCAGATGAGATCAAATCTGTCCCTCTTCCAAAAATTGAATCTAGTATATTGGAAGAAAAGTATGGCTTCTTTGATGGTTATGGTGATTCAGAAGCAAAAGGTTCAGTAGAAATCGATTACCTTGAAGACGAAGGAACACTTCAGATAAACAGCTTTGAGATTTCTAAGGGAAAGGATCTTAGATTATATCTCACACAAGATGGGTCTGTAACAAAAAGTGGCTATTGGGCATTTGATTCTGCGGGAAATCTCTATGTAAGCAGCTCCAACACCAACCAAGTCTTGCGTTACTCCCAAGACGGAACGTTTGAGGATGTGTTTGTTGCTGCCAACAGCGGCGGGTTAAGTGGTCCTAAGGATTTGACATTTGATTCTGCGGGAAATCTCTATGTAAGCAGCTCCAACACCAACCAAGTCTTGCGTTACTCCCAAGACGGAACGTTTGAGGATGTGTTTGTTGCTGCCAACAGCGGCGGGTTAAGTGGTCCTAAGGATTTGATGTTTGGTCCTGATGAACATCTCTACGTTAACAGCAATGATAATCGCATCTTACGTTTTGATGGACAGACCGGAATCTTCTTGGATAGTTTTATTGATTCTAATGGCAGAGGTGGTTTAGACGGACCTACTGGATTCACATTTGATTCTGCGGGAAATCTCTATGTAAGCAGCTCCAACACCAACCAAGTCTTGCGTTACTCCCAAGACGGAACGTTTGAGGATGTGTTTGTTGCTGCCAACAGCGGCGGGCTAAGTGGTCCTAAGGATTTGATGTTTAGCAGTGACAATGAACATTTGTTTGTCACGAGTTTTCTTACTGATGAAATTCTACGCTATGATGCTTCTAATGGCGCATTCATTGACAATCTTATCAGTTCTCATGATGGTGAAATCACTGGTCCTAATTATGCCCAATTTGGTCCTGATGAACATCTCTACGTTAACAGCAATGATAATCGCATCTTACGTTTTGATGGACAGACCGGAATCTTCTTGGATAGTTTTATTGATTCTAATGGCAGAGGTGGTTTAGACGGACCTACTGGATTCACATTTGATTCTGCGGGAAATCTCTATGTAAGCAGCTCCAACACCAACCAAGTCTTGCGTTACTCCCAAGACGGAACGTTTGAGGATGTGTTTGTTGCTGCCAACAGCGGCGGGTTAAGTGGTCCTAAGGATTTGACATTTGATTCTGCGGGAAATCTCTATGTAAGCAGCTCCAACACCAACCAAGTCTTGCGTTATTCCCAAGACGGAACGTTTGAGGATGTGTTTGTTGACTTTGTAAAGGCCCCCCAAGGATTGACTTTTGATTCATCTGGCATGCTTTATGTTGCAAGTTCTGATTCTGATGAGGTTATTCTTTTTGATGGTAGTTCTGGTGCTTTTATTGATGTGTTTGCAAGTGGTGGGGGATTGCATGGACCATTTGATCTTGCCTTTGATTCTGCGGGAAATCTCTATGTAAGCAGCTCCAACACCAACCAAGTCTTGCGTTATTCCCAAGACGGAACGTTTGAGGATGTGTTTGTTGATTCTAACTCTGTAAAGAATCCCCAAGGATTGACTTTTGGCCCCGATGGTAATTTGTATGCTGTTAGCCATGATGCCGATGAGGTTATACAAGTATCAAACATTTCTGATTCATTATCAGAACCACTTCCTTTTGTTTCTGATAGATCTCCTGATCTTTATCAACCAAAAACTTTGGATCTACATGATGAAAAGATATGTGTCAGTAATTATTTTACTGATGATGTTCATTGCTATGATGAAAAAACTGGAAAATACCGTGGTTTGTTGGCCAAATCTTTCAATTATGGTTTAGTGGCTAGAGATAATTCTGTTTTCGGTCCAGATGGAGAATTGTATGTCCCAAATAATTTGAGTGGGGAAATTTCTAAACACGATTCTCTTACTGGTATTTTTTCTGAAGTCGTAATCAAAACTGGTACTGATACGTTACGTGGACCATCTAATTTGGCCTTTGGTCCAGATGGCAACTTGTATGTTGCCAGTGATGATAAAATTTTTAGGTTTAATGGAACAAACGGGCATTTTATTGATGTGTTTATCACCAAAAATAAATCTGGCTTGGATAACCCTCAGGGATTGTCGTTTGATGATTTGTTTATCTATGTGAGCAGCTATGATAATAACCGAATCTTACGATATGCTCTTAATGATGGTTCTTTTGAATCTGAGTTTGTCCCGAGTCGTGATCGGGGGCTGTTTGGACCTGTAGGCACGGTTGTGGATGAAACCACTGATGTGTTCTATGTCACGAGCAGTGGTGGAAATCGGATTTTTAAATATGACTTGAATGTGGGTTCTTTCTTACATTTTATTGATCTACCTTCTGCACCTCATGACTTGATTTTAGGGCCTGATGATACTTTGTTTGTGAGTTTTATTGGATCTGACACAGTCAAAGGCGAAGTTGGCTTGTATGATCTTAAAAATGAAAAGTATTCTTCATTACTATCCGAAGAGCATGGACTATCTGCCCCACATGGGCTGAGCTATGATCACCAAAATGGAATTCTTTACATAGCAAGTAACAAGAACCATAAGATTTTCGCTTATGATCTGTCAGCTGAATCCTATGCTGCTATTATTCCCGTTGGAGGTGATGGAATATTACAACATCCTCAGGGGCTGGCATTAAATGGCAATAGTCTGTATATTGCAAATAGTGCCAATAATGAAATCTTGGAGTATTCTATTGACCTTAATACGTTAGATGTTTTTATTCGGGATTTTAGTGATAATATGAGGCCTGGAGGAATATCTTTTGGACCGGATCAAAATCTTTACGTGATCAATGAGATTGATAACAATATCTATCGCTATGATGTAGAAAAAAGTGGCTTAATTGATATTTTTACAAATTTTGATGCTGCTGAAACTAAATTTGCTCCAAACCAAACTCCCATTCCCTTGAGAGATATTATTTTTACATATGATGGGAGATATCTTTTTGCTAGTAGTCCTGCAACCAACCAATTATTTGCATATGATGCTGCAACTGGAGAACTGATTGAAAATTTCTTTGAAAACAACAGCATGTTAAAATATCCAACAGAGCTGGCATTAAGTCCTGATGGACGCTACGTGTTAGTTTCTAATTATGGGGAAAATACGGTTTTACGTTTTACTACTCTTGGCCAGTTCTCAGATGTATTTCTAACTCCTGGCCAAAATGGTTTGGATTCTATAGAAAAAATACTCTATGGGCAAGATGGAAATTTGTACTTGATGGGAAATGATCCTAATAACCTGTTCAAATATGATGGGGATACTGGAACTTTCCTGGGCAATTATGATGTTGGTAGTCATTATCTTGGAACATTAAATGAAAATCTTTTAGCGTCAAAATATTTGTTAAATGATATTGATACTGAAAAAAATGACGTTATTGTAGTTTATGACCAATTTTCTGAAACCCTTTATGCTACAATTGATCTGTATGATGCTGTAGATATTATTACTCCTATTACTAGTATGACAAATTCATTTGTCTCTGCATTTAACATCATATCTGAGCCGAAGATACAATCTAAGGATTTTGTTAAAAATACTGGATTTTTGATTGGTTTGAATGATCACGATGTATTTGGTCAGGCCAAATCAAAGAGTATTGATCATTCTTCTTTGATCACAATTGAAAATTTCTTCATCCAATATGACAAGTTTGAATACGTCTCCACAGAATCTGGGAATATCCTAACCAATGGTCCTGATTTGATTGCTTGCTTGGTCTCATCTGGTTCTCATTATACTTGTAACGATAATGATAACTCTAAAGAATTAGGTGATCTGAAAATCAATGCTGGTGATAACAACTTTCTTGTTCACGGTGTTGATCTTAACCAATATGACAAAATTATGATTTATGATAAAATTTCCGAGAATAATGTGGCCAACATCCCATTACGTGATTATGGCATACTCAGAATTTCTGGGGAATCTTTTATGGATTGGCTACAGTATTATTTTCCTATTTTCCCTCTGGTCTCTATTATTGTGATGATTTTTCCTGTTATCTTTGATTACATACGCACTGCACTCAAGACAATATTTTTTGCCATCCATTTCGTACACAAAAAATCCAAAAATCTTGGAATTGGATTGCATTATAATCCGAAAATCACCATTCTGATTCCTGCTCATAACGAAGAATACGGAATTCAAAAATCCATCGAAACTGCTCTTGCAACTGATTATCCTAACAAAGAAATTATTGTGATTGATGATGGCTCTAAGGATAATACTTTTCACATTGCAAATTCTTTTGCTGAGAGAGGACTGATCAAGCTAGTTCATAGAGATACTGCAAGTGGTTCAAAAGCCACTGCACTCAATTACGGAAAAAATTACGCTACTGGGGATTATGTTTTATGTATGGATGGTGACACGCTGCTTGACAAAAATGCTTTGAAAAATGCTGCAAAGCACCTTTCTGATAGAGATGTTGTTGCACTTTCTGGCAACGTCCGAATTCTTTCAGGTGACGATGGTGTTGATAATTTGTTAACTCGATTACAAACTTACGAATACATGATTGCAATTGAACTTGGAAGGCGTTTTACATCCTTTTTCCAAATCCTCCTGGTTATATCTGGAGCTTTTGGAATTTTCAAGAAAAGTTCATTCATGGATGTCTATACCTTTGACAAAGACACTTTGACTGAAGACTTTGATCTTACCTTGAAACTAAGAAAAACAAAGGGGAAGATCTATTTTGTTGGAGATTCTATTGCGTATACCTATTGTCCTAATAATTGGAAAACCTGGGTTAGTCAAAGAAACAGATGGGCGTATGGGCAATTCCAAACTTTGTCTAAAAATAAAAATATCTTAACTTCAAAATTCCCATTTAAAGATAAGATTTCATTTTTCGACATGTTCCTACTTGATGTTATCTTATCTATGCTGTTTCCAGTGGGCTTGGCAGTACTTGGATTAATTGTCGTGATAATGATAATCTCAGACAGTCTCCACATTCTTGTTTATTCTTTAACTTTTGTCATGTTGCTGTTTATGCTATCAGAACTTGTAATCTTCTTGTTTGCAGTTCTTTATTCTGGACAAAGAAGCTTCGGACGTCTTGCATATCTGGTTCCGATAATGACTTTTGTTTACAGACCCTATCTGAAAATGATTAATTTGAGGGCATATCTTAGAGCGTATTTTGGAAAGAAATCCAGCTGGTCCTAAATCTGTATGTCTTTTTCTAACTTCGGACTCTGTATATCTTACTTTTTTTCCATGCTGCCAACTTTTCGATAAAGAAATTATTACAATCTAGGCAATTGAATCTTGATAATGGCTTTGGAAACCTGTCATTACAACTATTGCACACATAGTAATCGCTGAATTCTCTATAATCTGTTCCTACCGCACCAATTTCCTTGTTACATTTTGGACATGTTGTGTTGTTTGGTTCTTTTGGAAATACTTCTCCGCAGTAATAATGCTCTATGAGGTTCTGTTGTTTGAAATTGATTCCTTTGCAGTTTGGACATTCTGCGATATATGTGATATTTGTTGAGTTGCATTGGTTACATGCAGCTTCTAGTATTTCTGTTTCCAACATTATGTTTCTGGATTCTGATGATTTTTTAATTAGGTTCTCTGTTTCTATATTGCTTGTTTTTAAAATATCTTGAATTTTATTCTGACTTATTCTTTCTGATGCTGTTCGTATAAACTCAAAGCTCTGTTCTGCCATCATTCCTTGACCTTGGTCATTATTTTCAAAAATATGTGAAAACACATTTCTGAATGATTGAAGACTCAGTGGTTTTTGTATTACTGACGATATGCCTGCACTTAACAACTCTGTAATTTGGATGTCGTTTTTTTCCTTTGCTGTAATTATTATTATTTTTGCATTGGGCTGAATTTCAAAAACTTCATTTACGATTCTTTTTATGTTTTCATATGATATGTTGTCATCTATTATGATTGGAACGCTTACTTCTTTGTTTATGAAATCTGAAAAAATTCTGACAGCATCTTTGATTTCCTTACATATGTGGACGTCTTCAAAACCAACACTTGTCAAAAACTTTCTGATTGTGATTGCCATTGGGTTGCTGTATTCCATAACTATGACTTCTCTTTTTGAAATAGGTAAATCTGAGAAATATTCAATTTGCATAAGATCTATGTTCTCAAGTCTATTTTTTTCAATACTTGATTCTGACAATCTTTTATCTCCTTCGTACACTGATTAATTCCAAACTGTTCATGAGGTTAGACCTGTGTACTGTACTTTATGTGTATTCTCAAATCCTAAGTTACTAAATAACTAATTCTGTTTTCGAATTTTAGACTATTGATTCTTCTAACTCTTGTTGTGGGGAATTTTGTTGAATTTCATAATTGACTTGTTGTGTAAATGGTACCTTTGTAGACGTTGCTGATTTTAGTAGATCTTTTGAAACTTTTGTCATTTGATCATGTGTATTTATGATGTGCTCAATGGTCGTAGTCACATTAGATACAGTCCTTTCTGTCTCATTAATTTTCTCGTTAGTGATGGATTCTAATCTGCTGTATTCGTTTTCAAATTCCTGAAGTTTTCTATTTGTTATCGATTCTAATTTTTCTAATGCTTTTAATTCACTTTGTGCTTTCTCTGATTCTAATGTGACTTTAACAAGAGCATCAGTAAGATCTCTTTGAGATTTTTCTAAGTACTTCTGATCTAAATCATTTAATGCATCCTTTATCTTGTCTATTGCAGACTCGATTTTGATTGTTTCAATCTGCAAGTCTGAATTCTTTTTTGTGGCTTTTTCTACATTTTTTTGTATGTTTTCTAACTCTTTTTGTGCTGTTCTTATCTTCTCTTTTTTGTCTGCTAAACTAATTTTCATCTCGTCTGTTGAAATTTTTCTCTCATACGCTGTATGACGTGCAGTCTCCATTGCTTTTGCAATTTCATCTGTGTCTTTTTTCATTTTATCTGCAATTTTTTTTGCATCTGCAGATGAATTTATCTGATAAATCATATGTTCTGTCTGAATTTCTCTAAATATTTTTTCTGAATTAGACGCTCCTTCTTTAGAATCTAATGCCATTAAACAGACCATGAATCACAACTATATTTGTGCTTCTCTGTTGGCGTGTATCTAGACACTTCTTTACTGTCTGCTCTTATGACTGCGTGTTTTTCTGTTTTTACTCTTCTCTACCGGCTAGTCTGGATCTTCGTAGTTTTCCTTCTTCTTTTCTACATCAGATGAACTGGCATTGCCACCTGCGCCTTCCATTGGCTTCATCTTGGCCTCCAACACATCCATTCTTGCCCTGTACCCCTCTGCATACTCCAGTTCTGATGGAACCAGGGTAGCTGGATGTATGAATCCCTGACTTCTTATTGCAAGTGCCTTCTTTGTTGCATTCTCTCTGATATAGTCCCAGTCTGGAGTTGAGAATCCGTCAAATGGTCCTGTAAACTTTCCATTGTGCATACTAAACACCAATGCTTCTACTATTGGAATGCAAAAGTTGATTGTTGCAGCCGAATTTAGCTTGACTGGCATTAGGGGCATGTTGTGGCTTCCTCTTGTGTTTCCGGCAACGTAATGCGGATTGTTAAAGACACTTCCTACCTCTTCTGTTGCAGGAAATAGTTTCTGGGTTCTGACTAAACATATTGGGTCATCCTTTCCAACATATGTCCCTGCAATGTTGTGCAGTCTGTCAGTTGATGCTGCCAGTATTGGTTCCCCGTCTTTTGTGGTTACTGTATCTACTACGTATCTTCCCGGATACATCAGTGCTGCCTCTATTGTTGGCTTGTCTTGCCATAACTCTAATTCTGCAACCTTTCCTTCTTCAACATCCATGATGTTCATCTTGACACCGCCTGCCAAGTTCTTGTTTACAATCAATCCTGTGTTGCTTAGCGCATCTACAAACATTCTGTAGATTGGATAGTTAAATGCGCCAGGCTCTGTCTTGTCTGCTGCAAATACTGTGAATGCCTCGTTTGGCCTTTCTTCAAACTCCATCTCTGCAACCCCTGGACCCATTCCTTTGACATTTCCTGAAAATGAATCTCTTAGAAGATCCTGTCCTGCACCATACAGCCCTTCTTCTTTTGCAACCTGGGTTCCTGCCATGAATGCGTCCCATGCAAGCTTGTGGATTTTTTGGTTGTCTGTTCCATGTGTGTGGGACATCACAATGTGGACGTCATCTCCAGCATATCCAATGTAATAATCAATAAGCAAATCTTTTGAATTGTCGATGGTATTTCTAACTGCTTCAATTAGACCATCACTTGGTCTTGTATGACCTCCTACTCCGCCAACGTCGGCTTTGATAACAGAAACTGTGATCTTCATGGGATGTGTCTTCTGTCTCTTTGATTTATGTGTTGTACTTTGATGTGGATATGTGAAAGAAATACATCATGTAATAAGATGTGAGTTGTCATTACGACATTATTGGACTTTTTGTTTTATTTTTATTTTAAAAATTCTTCAAAAAAAAATAAAAAAACTTCAAAAATTCATAACAGTAATAAATGCCCTCAGATACGCACATCATATGGCAGATAAACCACACTTGAACCTGATTGTTACAGGTCATATTGATAATGGAAAATCAACAACTATGGGTCATTTCTTAATGGATCTGGGGGTTGTAGATGAAAGAACAATTGCAGCACATGCATCCGAATCCGAGAAGACCGGAAAAGGTGATACTTTCAAGTATGCATGGGTTATGGACAATATTAAGGATGAAAGAGAAAGAGGAATTACAATAGATCTAGCTTTCCAAAAATTTGAATCTCCAAAGTATTTCTTCACTTTGATTGACGCTCCTGGTCACAGAGATTTTATTAAAAACATGATTACTGGTGCTTCTGAAGCAGATGCAGCAGTTTTAGTACTTTCAGCTAAAGAAGGTGAAACTGATACCGCAATTGCTGCTGGTGGTCAGGCAAGAGAGCACGCATTTTTACTCAAAACCTTGGGCGTAAATCAGCTTATCGTTGCAATCAACAAAATGGATGACAGTAACTACTCTGAAGATGCATTCAAAGCAGCAAAAGAGAAAGGTGAAAAACTCGTAAGATCTGTTGGTTACAAACTAGAAAATGTCCCATTCATTCCAGTTTCTGGATGGAAAGGAGACAATCTGGTAAAGAAATCCGAAAATATGCCTTGGTATAGTGGTAAGACACTACTTGAAGCATTTGATGACTTTACCGTAGCTGAGAAACCAGTGGGCAAACCATTACGTGTCCCAATTCAAGATGTTTACACAATCACTGGAGTTGGAACTGTTCCTGTAGGAAGAGTTGAAACCGGAACCATGAAAGCAGGCGATAAAATTGTTGTAATGCCTGCAGGTGCTCCTGGAGAAATTAAATCCATTGAAACTCACCATCAAGAGATGCCTTCTGCTGAAGCGGGTGATAACATCGGCTTTAACTTGAGAGGTGTTGAAAAGAAAGATATCAAGAGAGGTGATGTTCTTGGTACTCCTGATGCTCCACCTAAAGTTGCAAAAGAATTCAAAGCACAAATTATCGTAATTCACCATCCAACAGCAATTGCTCCAGGATACACTCCTGTAATGCATGCTCACACTGCTCAAGTTGCTGCAACTGTGACTGAATTCCTTCAAAAAATAAATCCTGCAACCGGGGCAGTTGAGGAGGAAAATCCAAAATTCCTAAAGGTTGGTGACTCTGCAATTGTTAAGGTGAGACCTGTAAGGCCAACTTGCATTGAAACTTTCCAAGAATTCCCTGAAATGGGTAGATTTGCTCTCAGAGATATGGGTGCAACCATTGCAGCAGGAATTGTAAAAGAAATTACTGAAGAGTATACTCCATAGGCGGAATTTTATGACTCAAACCGCCCGTGTAAAACTCACCTCCACCAGTCTACCAAAACTGGATAATGTATGCGGTGAGATCATGGGTATAGGTAAAAAAACTGGTGTCAAAGTAAAAGGTCCAACACCTTTACCTGTCAAACGACTTCATGTCGCTACTCGCAAGTCTCCTTGTGGCAGTGGAACTGAGACATATGAAAAATGGGAAATGAAAATGCATAGAAGGATTATCAACATAAATGCTGATGATAAAGCAATTCGACAACTAATGAGATTAAAAATCCCTGATGACGTGTACATTGAATTATCCCTTACATAGTCTGGTATCCTTAAATTATGGATGTATTGGTGAAACTTATGGCTGAGGAAAATTTTGATTCTATTGAAGATGCACCTACTGAAACATTTGATGTGATCTATTCTTGTTTGAGATGTGGGACTACTGTATCAAATACTGAATTATCTCGTTTGCCTGAAATCAAATGTATTTGTGGGTTTAGAGTTTTTACTAAGGTAAGGCCTCCTGTAGTGAAGACAGTTAAAGCAATTTAGCTTTTATTGTTTGTCTTTTTTGTAACTGTGTTCCTTCTGTAGGTGAGTTCTCATATCCTCCATGTTTGAAAAAAATCTGTTGCATTGCTTGCAATCATATTTCAAATCTTTTCCATGGGTGATTTGTTTGTGATTCATCATTTCTTCTTGTTTTGAAAATTTTTTATTACAAACGTCGCATTTTATTTTTTTAAAAAAATTCACTTTTATCCTAACTCTGCCTTTTTTTCATCCCAACACTTTCTGCAAAGCTGACCTTCAATTTTCCATTTTCCCTTGGGATTGTATCTTATTAGCCCCATTTTTCCTTCACATAGGGCACAGAAGTTTTTCTTTTTATCGTGAGATTCTTCTTTTTTATCAAAACAATCCTTACACAATAATCCTTCCATATCCCATTGCCATCTAGGTTCCCACAAATCTGTGATTTTTCGTGTAGTTCCACATACTGCACATGGTTGCCGTACCTTCCCCTCATAGTATTCTTTGGATTTGTCAAAATGACAATCTCCACATAATGGTCCTTTGATATTCCATTCCCTCTTTGGCTTGTGTTTGTGGGTTAATTCTTTATTACATACACTACAAAATGCTGGTTTTCTGCTAAAAAGGCCCATAATTTTCCTAGTATGTCAAATAATTTAATTGATATGCATTATTTCTTGTATATTGCCTGATTATGTTTTTATAATATTGTAGAATTCCCATCGTGAGTTAATTGGCTATTTCAAAATATTGTCGGGTTGATCTTCATGATCATTGTACTGGTTATGTTACGATGCAAGAGTTTTGTTCTTGTACCTGTCATGAAAAGGAAAAAAATAACTCCTTTTGGAGATTAGAGTGAACCTTTCTTGTTTACTTTGATACTTTTTTGGTTAATTTGACTTTTTATCGATGATATTACTGTATTCGCTTTCCTACTTTCAAATCTAACACAATTTCTGCAGAATCTGTTTTTTCATCCTCTAACCATGATAGATCTTTTTCCAATAAATCATAAGATTCTATCAGAGAATCTGTAGTATCAAAAATTTCCACTTTCTTTGCTTGTGGTCTCACTATGACTTCATGTGGGGAGTGATATGCTCTGATAATTCTGTCGTTTTGATAAATTCTGATCTTCAATATTTTGCATATATTTAACACCATAATAAACCCATTTTGTAATTTCCAGGATACGTATAATGCGATCTTATTCTTTTGACTGTATGATACGTTTTTCTATTTATGAACCACAATAATTGCATGTAGTTTTGTTTAAATTTGAAATTAAAAGAATAAAATGAAAATAAAAATTTCTTGTTGTTTACTTGGATAGGATCTTCTCAAGAGCCTGACTTGCATTTAGCATTCCATTTCTCTTGGCAAATTCTTCGATCATCTTGTATTGTTTCTCAGTAAAACATACAGGCATTGAACGTCTTTCCATACTTGTCTTCTTTGTTATTGACTAATATCCTTTACGCTTGGAAAGATATTTCAATTCATACAATCTAGTGCGAATGTGGCTAAGAGGCGACAGATACTGGTGGTCGGTAATAACACAAATGGGTGCACACCAGAACTTGAGAAAATTGCTTATGAAATAGGATCTAAAATTGCTAAATCTAATTCCGTTTTGATCACAGGTGGTCTAGGTGGAGTGATGGAAGCTGCAGCTAAAGGATCAAATGATGCAAATGGATTATGCGTTGGAATCATTCCTCAAGATGATCCTAAAATGGCGAATAATTTTTGTGATATTGTTATACCTACTGGAATGGGTTTTACCCGAGACTTTTTAAATGCACTTTCTGCTGACGGTGTAATAATTATTGGTGGCGGGTCTGGGACTTTGTCTGAAGTTTGTGCCGCATATATGAGTAAAAAACCAATGGTTGCAATACGGAATCTTGGTGGTTCCATCGATCCATACATTGATGGCTTTATTGATCATAGGGAACATGTTCGTATAATTGGAGTTGATAATGCTCAAGATGCAGTTGATACTATATTGAAATTGATATCTTAAACTATTGTTTTTTGAAATATTCGTAGAACTAGGTACTTGTTTTTATTTCATAAATACAGTCTCTTCTTTATTTGCGGTATTTTCTATTTATTGTCTTTGAATTTTTGGTCTGACGTTGTAGAATAATTATTGCATTGAGACTAGTAATGGATCTGGTTTGTAAAATTCTCCATGTTCTTCTGCAAGTTTGTTTAATTCATCAACTATTTTCTTAATTCCAATTTCTTTTGCTGTTTCAAATAATGGTTTTTTCAATCCTAACCCTAATCGTGCTGCTTTCTCAATTTCTTCAACATCACTTGCACCATTACTGATGAGCCATGCAGCATTGTTTATTATGTTGGCAACTAATTGAATAGGATCACATTTTTCTGCTAATTCTTCAGATAATGCAACTCTCTCGTATTTATCATCCGAATATTTGTAATATCCTTCACCCGACTTTTGCCCTAATTTTTTTTCATCAAACATTTTTTCAACTAATGGATGTGGATTGATTACTTTTTTGTCTCGTAAATGCATTTCAGTTGTTGCTTTATGGATTACATCCATTCCAGTAAAATCAGCTAATTCAAAAATTCCCATTGGGAAACCGAGTCTGAACTTTACTGCCGAATCAATCTCTTCTAATGATGCTCCTGTTCTGTCCTTTACGAAACATGCTTCGTGAACCATCGGAATAAATAATCTGTTTATTATGAATCCTGGAACATCTTTTCTGCATACTACAGCTTGTTTATTTACGGAATTGACGTATTCTTTTGTTAAATCTGTAATTTCTGGCGATGTTTTTTCGCCTGGAATTACCTCTACAAGTTTCATTAGTTGTGGGGGATTAAAAAAATGAATTCCAATAAACTTTTCTGGTCTAGATGTGGTGTTTGCAATCTCTGTAATTGGTAGTGTGCTTGTATTGGATGCAAAAATCACATCTGGTTTTGCAGCCTTGTCTAGCTCTGCGTATACTTTTTTCTTTAAATCCATAATTTCTGGTACTACTTCTATTACTAACTCTGCATCTTTTACTGCTTCATTCAAATCTACGACTGGTTTGATTCTTCCAAAAATTGAATCTCCTTCTTCTTTGGATATTTTTTCTTTATTTACTAATTTATCTAAACTCCATCTTATCTTCTCCATTGCTTTGTCTAAAAATCCCTGTTCGATATCTCGTAATACTACATTATATCCTGCAGTTGCTGAAACCTGAGCAATCCCATGTCCCATTACTCCAGAACCTAAAACGGTGATGTTTTTTATTGCCATAATACTGCCAAATCAATATCCCTTATAATGTATTTGAAAAGTTTAACATGTCAAAATATGATCTTAAACAAAGAAATCTTAAATGAAAACGTTTAGTATTCCTGTAATTTTGTCTATGTTCTTTGGCATTTATTCATAGTTTCAGATCCAACTTCCAAGATTTTTATCCTCCTTCTTATGAGATATTCTGTGGGTGAAATAATCACTTGTTCTAACTGTGGTTTAAAATATGACTCTGGTGAATCCACTTGTACGCATTGTAACTTTACTATAGTGAAGCGTGATACTAGTATGTCCAAAAATGAAATTGAAGAAGAGTTTGATCTTTGAATGCTAATGTATTCTTGAAAACATACTTTAGAATCCTGATATTTTAGATTTCCTTAAATTGAATGATTTTGATAATAATTCATCTAAACAGGATATGTTTTATTTTGAATTTTGACGTTTTATAAAAACTTCCTAATTTCATACCTTGAGAACAATGTCAAATATTAAATTAGAATTGTATTTTTTCCACTTTTAGAACGCAATGGGATGTAATGGAATATGTTTGCGATACAAAGTCACAAAGGGTGAACAAAGTAGTTCTTGGTATAAAAAAGGAGCAAAACGTTGTACCACCTGTGACATCTATATCAAATGGGAAGGTTTGTGGTGCCCTTGTTGTGGATATATGTTGAGAACTAAACCTAAAGGAAATCAATTTCGAAAAAATCTGAAAAAATCTCGAATTTGATACTGATTATGGGAAAACCTTTTGTATTATTGGCATGTAATAATTATAGCGTCTTTCTGAGGGGTAGATGCACCCTAACGTATACTAATGGCAAAACAACACACTCCTCTTCTAATGTAATTTGATTTATCTTTTTAACTTGATACGTATCATTTTTAATACATTTCAATTAATTACTCAATTATGGGTTTGTTTAAGCGTAACAAAGACTCTGAAAACAAAACAAAATGTGATACATGTGGTACTGAATTACATGACCCTGAGCGTCTTAAGAAACACATGAAAAAAGCACATGGTAATGTTCCTGCCAAGAAATTGGATCCAAATGGCGGTGAAGGCGGTACTTGGTAACATGGAAATATCTTCTAGCCAAAAATCAGGCCTGATTTTTTGTGGTGCGATTGTTATTGCAGGAATTGTGTTGTCTACAGTTGTGTTCCCATTCTGGAATCTTATCCGTGAAGACGTCTATGAAGAAGTAGTTATTCTTAGTAATCTTGATGGAATTTGTTATGTTGATACTTCAGACAATGTTCCAAAACAAATTGAAAACTGTGATCTTAGCTCTGGTGATTCTGTAACTATAAAATTTGGTAAAGATCTTGCATGGGCCACTATTGTTACTCCTTAAAATGAAAAAAATGATTATCCTTTAATATTTTAAAAAATTTTCAGATTTTATGGATTGTATATTCTGTAAAATTGTTTCAGGACAAATACCAACAAAAAAAATTAAAGAAACATCTCAATCAATGTCCTTTTTAGATGCGTTCCCTCTTACCAAAGGACATGTATTGGTAATACCAAAACAACACCACAAAAAACTTCAAGACCTGACTGTTGAAGAAAATTCAGATTTGTTTTCTCTTGTTCATGACGTAATGTCTAAAGTTGATGTTGTTACTGGTTCTACATTATTGGCCATCCATAATGGGGAGAATGCAGGTCAAGAAATTCCTCATGTACATGTGCATCTTGTTCCAAGATCTAAAAATGATTCAGCTGGGCCAATACACAGTATGTTCAAATCTTCATTACAATTGTCTGAGTCTGAAATCGATGAAATTTACAATCAATTAAAATTCTAATATCAATATGGATACAATCTTTCTTTTGTATCTGTATTTTCTACAATGATTGCCTTTGTAGGGCATGTTTCAGCTGCGGTCATGATCTTATTCACTCCTGCTCCTTTTTGATTAATTACTGAAGATTTTGGATTTGAATGACTTTCTTTGTTTATTTTGAAAACATCTGGTGCAAGAATCTCACAACTACAGCAACCTATACACAAACTTTTGTCTACATCTACAAAGATATTTGGCTGGTTTTTTGGTTCTTTAGCCTTATCAAATTCTCCATTTTTTCCATCTGGTCTGACACGTGCATTGTATTCTTCCCAAAATTTTTTTTCATATTCTTCCCAAAAATTAGGATCTCCTTCTTCAAACTCTCTTGTATATTTGCTCCAATCTTGTTCTGGTATTTTTTGATCTTCTGGTGCACCCCATTGTGGTTTTTTCTTAAAGTTGTTTTTGGGATTTGTTTTTGATGTTTGGTAATCTTGATTTACTGTGAATCTTTCATTTCCTTCATTTTTCTTTAGATAGTTGTATGCTTCTGTAATCTTTTTAAATTCCGCATCATCTTCCTTGTTTTTCTTATTCTTATCTGGATGAACCTCTAGTGCCAGCTTTCTATATGCAGCTTTTATCTCCTCTTGACTGGAGTCTGAATTTACATTCAATACTCTTAGAGCTTGATATCTATTCACTAAATCTAGAGATTTGTAATTAGTTAAAAACACTTACTTTTTTACAATAGATCTTCTATTCCAATATGACTTCATCTTTTGTTTGCCATGCTGGATCTACAATACAGAGAAATTTCAAATCATTTACGCCTGTATTTTCTATGAATTGTTCTGAATTGGAGGGAACAAACACTGAATCATCTTTTTCTAAATTGAAAGTTTTATCGTGTATCTTCATCTTTACATGTCCTTCCAAAATGTAATAAACTTCAGATGATCTTAGTTTGTGTTTCTTTGATTTTTTTCCAGATTCTAATATGCATTGAATAATGCTAAATCTGATTCCATTTGAAATGTTCTTTGGATGAAAATACTGCTTTATCTTACTTCCTTCTTGTGCTTCAATAAATTCTACTTCTGAACTTCTCATCTGAGACATTTAATTAAATTATATCTGAAACTTTGTTTTTAAAGTCTGATTCGTACCATACTGTTTTGTATTGTGCATTTTTCCTAGCAAGTATGTTAATTGCAATATGCGCAAATTCTTTTTTCTTGTCAACTGATCCATGTGTATGTAGTGTTTTTGCAGGTATGTGTACAATGTCTCCTTCTTTGAGTGAAATTGTTTGAATCTTTTTTATTGTAAATTCCTTATTAGACGTTCCATATCGTTTGAAAATTTCTAAACTTCCTTTTCCTTTTGTTGCAATTAACACTTGGTTTCCGTTGTGCCAATGAAGTTTTGTCTTAGACCCCTTCTCAAAGTGAACATGATAAATGTCTTGATCTCTTGATTTTATTTTTTCTGATAATACCTTCATCCATGTTTTGTTTGTAAACCAATTTGGGTTTATCTTTCTTTTATCTGAAGTGCCAAAAATGCTTGATTTTTCCATTCTATATTCTCTCCAAAATTTTCTTCTTTTTGGCTTGGAACTCTCTTTCTGTAATTATTCCTGCTTTCTTTAATTTCCCTAATTGCTCTAGTATTTCTAGATCTGTATGTGGGTCTGAGGTTATGTTCTTTGCAGTTGAAATCCCTTTAGTTATTTTGTCCATTCCTTTTTTTTGCAACGAATCTCTTTCTTTTTTTGCCTGCAAACGAATCTCTTTGCTTGTCCTTGCAGCTTGTTTTGCAGTCATTGCTCCAAACTCTACTGCTTCTTCAAGTGCTTCATCGGCTTTTTTTACCCCTTCTTGAAGTGCCTTGTCGGCTTTTTTTAAAAAACTTTCAATATATCCTTCTTTTTTATTTGAGACCATCCTGACTTTTTGATAATTTCAAATCTATTATCTCTTTCTTATCTGAATTAATTTAATAGGTTGATTTGTTAACGATTTCTAGTTTGGTAAAAAACTCCTATGATGTAAAAACATCTGTTTTAAGGAAAAAAATTGAAATTGAAGAAGCAAGAGATATTGTTGAAGAAAAGAAAACAAATCCATTCAAATCTCTACTTTCTAGACCAAAAAAACAGGATGTCCATATGCATTCTTTGAAACTTTATTATGAATGCATTTTGATTGTTTCAGGAAAATATGTTGCAGATTATTTCCGCAAGGCAACCCACACAATATCTGCTGATTCTAATGTACATGAGGTTGTGTTGGGAGATGGTGTTTTTCCAGTACGCTCAAAATCTGGGTTAGAAAAAGCGTTTGTTGGAAAGAGAGGCAAAAATAAAATCGATTTAAAACTTGAAGAACATGTATTTGTTGAAGAAGAAGACGAATTAGTATTTGATCATCATGGTCGAGAGATTAAATTTCCTTTTAAAATAAATTCTAAAACTGTTGAAAATTATCCTAAGAGACTCTTAGATGAAAATGAACCAAATGTAAAAAGACCTGAAATTACATATGATGCAGGTATAGAGAGACTTCAATCTGAATTAAAAAAACCATTAGAATCTGATGTAAGAGATCTAAGTGAAGAGTTTATCTTAAGAGAGATTTCTGAGGTTTATGTTCCAATTTATGAAGCTAGATTGATTGGGCCAAAAAAGAAAGTTGGAATAATACGTATTGATGCCGTTAGGAAAAAAATCCTCTAATCGCTAGCAATTTTGATTACAATTTAACAATTTTTCTGAATTGTTCATCTGTGTGAAATTTTTGAAATATTTTTTCCTCTTTTGCCCAATTCCTAATTATTTTGGGGTTTTTCGATATTGCTTTTTTTAGCAAATCTATTGATTCAGAATAATTGCCTAATGCGGCATTACTTCGTGATTTTGCATAAATAATGTTTACATTGTCTTTATGGTCCATCAAAATTTTATCAAAAATTTCAATTGCTTTTTCATGTTTTTCCAGTTCTGCCAACTCTATTCCTTTATGAAATAAGGCATCCATGTGTTTGGGATTTTTTTTATATGTTTTTTCAAAACAATTCAAGGCCTCTTCATGTTTTTTCATTTTTCCTAATATGATTCCTTTGTAAAACAATGCATTTGTTTTCCTAGGATCAATTTCCATTGCTTTATCTAAAAACTCAATGGCCTCTTCACTTTCTTGTAACCTATCAAGTAACACTCCTTTGTTGAAAAACGATGATGCGTCTTTTGGATCTGCTTCTATAGCTTTATCATACCATTCTGCTGCTCCTTGAATGTCTCCCATTTCTGCCATGGCTATGCCTCTGTTATTCATTGCCTTTGCATCCTTTGGATTGATCTCTAACAATTTATCAAAACAAGTAACTGCATCTGTGTATTTTTTCATTTTATTTAATGCCAGGCCTTTGTTAAACAGTGCTGCTGTGTTGTTACTGTCTTGCTTTAGTACTTTGTTAAACAAAGCAACAGCAGGTTTTGGTTGATTTCTATCCATCATTGACATTGCGTGATACATAAGATCTTCTGGATTTTCTTTTGAACCAAAAAGTCCCATGTTAGTTGTGATTATCTTCTTCTAATGAAAGTTTGGCTTTGTAATTTTTTATTCTCCCCTGATTCTGAATTCTTCAAGCAACAAAATTACATTTTGTGATTCAGTTTACTTCAACTCTGGTGAAAATCAGGGATAAGCTTAATTTGATTTGAAACTTGTAGCTTGTTAGGAATCTTGTCTGATCTTAAAATTACCTATATGGCCGACAAGGTGTTTATTCATAGGTGGCCTCATGACACTCCAGTATGGGGAGACTCCACCAAAAAGCAATTAGATGAATATGTTAACAAAAAATTGACAGAAAAGCAGGTAGTCGTAGATGGAAAGGAAATCCGCATTGAGGGAATTACCTTCAAATCTTTAAAAAAAATCGGAATATCTATTCCGTTTTTCAAAAAAGAATCTACGATGATTTTTGAAGGTCAATTTGATGGTCTTTTTGCCCATGTTCACATAACAACAAAATCAAAAGACTTTCTTGAGATTTTTAATGCTCTAATTAAGTGGCGTCAAAGAGAATTTCCTGAAAGCATCAACCAATAAAATTCTCAGATGCTGAAATCATTTTCTTGATGTCTTCTTTTTTATGAGCTTCTGACAGTGCTCCTAATTTCCCAGGCAAGAAAAATATTCCATCTTTTGCAATCAACTTAAAGTGATATTTTTGTAACATATTTGAATCACATAATGCTGCATCTGATGCATTCTTGACTTCGGTTATGCCGTCTTTTAAAAAGTGAGTCATAAACATGGATCCTCTTCCAGTAACTGTAACTTTGCCATCAAAAATTTTTGTGAGTTCTTTTCTTGCAAACTCTCCCAACGAATTTATCTTTGAATATGTTGATTTTTTTGATTTCAAATAATTTAATGTGGCAAAACCAGCTGTCATTGAAGCTGGATTTGCTGAAAATGTTCCTCCGCCTACATACGATCTCTCTGATTTTTTCTTATCTGTTGTGTCTGCATGTTCCATGATTTCTTTTTTGCCACATATTGTCCCAATTGCCATTCCTCCTCCGACAATTTTTCCAAGTGTGACAATATCTGGATCTAACTTCATCGTTGGGTAGATACATCCATATCGGAATCTAAATCCAGTTACAATCTCATCTAAAATGAACAACGAATTATTTTTTTGCGTAAATTCTTGAATTCCTTTGAGGTATTCGTTTGTTGCAGGAATACATCCACCTCCTCCTAAGACAGGCTCAACTATGACTCCTGCCAAATCTTTTGCATGCATCTTCAAAATTTTTAATGATTCTTCTAAATTGTTGTAAGGAATTGAAATTATTTTTTCTTCATTAATTATTCCACTACTTTCTGATTCTGTAAATGGCCAATTAACACTTTTTAAAAGATCACTTGTGTATCCATGCCATCCTCCATCAATTTTTGCAATAATGTTTCTCCCAGTCACAGACCTTGCTAATCGTACTGCGTACATTGTTGCCTCTGTACCTGATGTCACATACCGAATTTTCTCAGCTGCTGGAACAGCTTTTGAAATTAATTCTGATAATTCTATTGTTTGTTTGTTTACGGTCCCATACATCCAACTTTTGTTAATTTGCTTTTGAAGTGACTCTTTTACTACTTTTGGACCGTGACCTAAAATCAAGCTCCAATGCCCTATCCAATAATCTGTGTATTTGTTGTTATCAACGTCAACTAGTGATTTGCCTTTTGATGACTTTACCACAAATGGATATGGTTCAAAAAATCTTATGTTGTGACTTACTCCATTTACATGAAGCTTTCTAGACACCTTAAACATTTTTGCAGATTTTTTTGTTTTTTTCTTATAATCTAATAGGTAATTTGTCAAAACCATCTTTCACATATCAGATCTGCAATTTTAAGTATTGATACCTGATTTGTGTTGGATTTCCTTTTTCATGTCTTATTATCCTGACTCAAAAAACCCAATTTTTACAATTTTTAGGCCGATCAGCTAAAATTTCACGCATGGTTTATATGGATTCTTCATTCTCCACCTTCTGCATACGTAACGCAATAGGCGGCGCTTGTGATGAAGTATGGTGTTGAACCATTTTGTGATTCATGGGCCTCCAGTTACGCATACAAAATGAGGATCTGATCAAGTGATCAAATCTGAAATGTGAAGATTATGTGCATCCGTCAATTCCAAATTAGTACAAAATGTACTTCAATAATCAAAAAGTAAATCAGAATCCGGTTGATCCTGCC
The DNA here is from genome assembly GCF_965223225.1 of Candidatus Nitrosopumilus sp. Classification (GTDB taxonomy): domain Archaea; phylum Thermoproteota; class Nitrososphaeria; order Nitrososphaerales; family Nitrosopumilaceae; genus Nitrosopumilus. The sequence goes on along the minus strand of NZ_CBDCVU010000004.1, from coordinate 982,237 downwards.
GGACCTGACTGCTATCGGATTGATACTAAGCCATGCGAGTCATTGTAGTAATACAAGGCAGACGGCTCAGTAACGCGTAGTCAACCTAACCTATGGACGGGAATAACCTCGGGAAACTGAGTATAATGCCCGATAGAACATTATGCCTGGAATGGTTTATGTTCCAAATGATTTATCGCCGTAGGATGGGACTGCGGCCTATCAGTTTGTTGGTGAGGTAATGGCCCACCAAGACTATTACAGGTACGGGCTCTGAGAGGAGTGGCCCGGAGATGGGTACTGAGACACGGACCCAGGCCCTATGGGGCGCAGCAGGCGAGAAAACTTTGCAATGTGCGAAAGCACGACAAGGTTAATCCGAGTGGTTTCTGCTAAAGGAACCTTTTGTCGGTCCTAGAAACACCGATGAATAAGGGGTGGGCAAGTTCTGGTGTCAGCCGCCGCGGTAAAACCAGCACCTCAAGTGGTCAGGATGATTATTGGGCCTAAAGCATCCGTAGCCGGCTTTGTTAGTTTTCGGTTAAATCTGTACGCTTAACGTACAGGCTGCCGGGAATACTGCAGAGCTAGGGAGTGGGAGAGGTAGACGGTACTCGGTAGGAAGGGGTAAAATCCTTTGATCTATTGATGACCACCTGTGGCGAAGGCGGTCTACCAGAACACGTCCGACGGTGAGGGATGAAAGCTGGGGGAGCAAACCGGATTAGATACCCGGGTAGTCCCAGCTGTAAACTATGCAAACTCAGTGATGCATTGGCTTGTGGCCAATGCAGTGCTGCAGGGAAGCCGTTAAGTTTGCCGCCTGGGAAGTACGTACGCAAGTATGAAACTTAAAGGAATTGGCGGGGGAGCACCACAAGGGGTGAAGCCTGCGGTTCAATTGGAGTCAACGCCAGAAATCTTACCCGGAGAGACAGCAGAATGAAGGTCAAGCTGAAGACTTTACCAGACAAGCTGAGAGGTGGTGCATGGCCGTCGCCAGCTCGTGCCGTGAGATGTCCTGTTAAGTCAGGTAACGAGCGAGATCCCTGCCTCTAGTTGCCACCATTACTCTCAGGAGTAGTGGGGCGAATTAGCGGGACCGCCGCAGTTAATGCGGAGGAAGGAAGGGGCCACGGCAGGTCAGTATGCCCCGAAACTCTGGGGCCACACGCGGGCTGCAATGGTAATGACAATGGGTCCCAAATCCGAAAGGAGGAGGTAATCCTCAAACATTACCACAGTTATGACTGAGGGCTGCAACTCGCCCTCACGAATATGGAATCCCTAGTAACTGCGTGTCATTATCGCGCGGTGAATACGTCCCTGCTCCTTGCACACACCGCCCGTCGTTTCATTGAAGTGAGCTTTTAGCGAGGTGACGTCTAATTGGCGTTATCGAACTTGAGGTTCGTGACAAGGGAAAAGTCGTAACAAGGTGACCGTAGGGGAACCTGCGGTCGGATCACCTCCTTAGACAAGGAAAGTGTACGGATGCACTAATCTTCACATTGAATCATCGATGCAATGCATCACGAAAGTGATGTATGAAGGATGTAGCAGGTTCTCTGCCAGGAGACTTGCAATGATCGTCGTGCATAGTCGTGTAATATGTGGCTGAATTTGCCGGTGTAAAGACGCCAATAGGTGGATTGCTAGGCTTGAGGAGAGATGAAGGACGTGGCAAGCTGCGATAAGCTCGGGGTAGGCGCACGCATCCTATGATCCCGAGATGTCCGAATGAGAATCTTACACTTTTGTGTATTCCAGTACATTAGTATTGGAAGTCGAACCGTGGGAATTGAAGCATCTTAGTACCACGTGGAAAAGAAATCAATTGAGATTTCCCAAGTAGAGGCGATCGAAAAGGAAATAGCCCAAACTGAATCCTTCGGGAGATGTGGTGTTTTGGTATGATAAGATGGAATCTTGGAACACAGCTGAAATGATCTGAAAAGTTCTGGCATAGAGGGTGATACCCCCTTAAGCGAAGTGGGAAGAGTCCTATTCATACCCGAGTAATTGTCCTTGGTAGTGGGCAATGAATATGGGTGAAAGTAGCATCCGAGGCTAAATATCTCTCAAGACCGATAGTGGACTAGTACCGTGAGGGAAAGCTGAAAAGTACCCCGGAAGGGGGGCGAAAAGTGCATGAAACCTATTGGTTACAGACGTGCATGGCATGGAAGGTGATTTTTTCAGATTGGAGATTCTAGCAATAGAGTTGAAGATTTGGAGTTCAAGTCATCAGTGTCATGCGTTCCGTCTCGAAACACGGGCCAGGGAGCTAACTGTCATGGCAAGCTTAAACCTGTAAAGGTGGAGGCGAAGGGAAACCGAGTTCTCGCAGCATTGTGAGGAGAAGCGTGTGAAAGTGCGTAGAGTCATGGCGGCTAGGCTAGAAGCCAGTCGATCTATTCCTGAGCTAGATGAAGGCGGGCGAAAGCCCGCTGGAGGTCTTAAGACGTTCTGACGTGCAAATCGTTGTTGTGACTTGGGAATAGGGGTCAAAAACCAATCTAGACTGGCGCTCGCTAGTTCCAACCGAAGCGTCTCGCAGGGCGTGCTTTGTGGAGATAGTGTTTCCGGTAGAGCACTGATAGAACGGCGCGGGGGAGAGATCCCTCACCGGTCATTCAAACTCCGAACGGATATACATCATAGAAGCAAGGACACGGGTTCGTGTGGCGTAAGGCTCACGACCGAAAGGGGTTTAACCCAGACTGAAGTTAAGGTCCCCAAATTTTTGCTAAGTGTCAAGCTAAAGAGCGTGTTCTCGCCAAGACAGCAGGGAGGTAAGCTCAGAAGCAGCTATCCTTTAAAAAGTGTGTAACAACTTACCTGCCGAGGGGGGATGCCTCAAAAACGGACGGGGCTAAAGCAAAGTACCGATACTTTAGATAATCATCAGTAGATGATTCGTGGTAGGTTGGCGTAGTGATTGGGTCGAAGCAGGGCGGTAACGTCCTGTGGACCGGTTTCTATTGCAGATCCTGGCGGCAGTAACAGCATAGTATGGTGAGAATCCATACCACCGAAAGCGCAAGGGTTTCCAGGCAATGCGTTATCAGCCTGGAGGTAGTCGATCCTAAGGTTTACCTCAACAGAGTAAATCGAAAGGGAAACTAGTTAATATTCTAGTACCTTGCATGGAGCGTTTGAGCTATATGGTTCACTTCCGGATAGGGATTGTACAATCGTCGTTGTATCTAACTGTTCGAGAATTGAGGAGTGTCGTAATGACGAGAACCAATTCGAGGCAGGAATGGCTTCGCGTTAGCGGAGTTTTCTCGATTCCAGGAGACCGTGAAAGACTGTGTAGTTAGCAAAGTGTAAGTTCGTACCCAGAACCGACACAGGTGCGCTGGCTTAGTAAGCTAAGGTGCTACGGGTATACCGTATGGCGAGGGAATTCGGCAAATTAGTCCTGTAGCTTAGGTATAAGGGATGCCTGCGATCTTCATGAGGAATGGGGACCGCAGGTTGCAATGACAAGGGGGTTTCGACTGTTTAATAAAAACACAGGCGACTGCTAGTCCGAAAGGATTTGTATAGTCGCTGAATCCTGGCCGGTGCCGGTACCTAAAACTTGGGTTCAACCGAGCTAAGGGCCGGTTAACGCCGGGAGTAACTCTGACTCTCTTAAGGTAGCCAAATGCCTTGTCGGGTAAGTTCCGACGCGCATGAATGGAACAACGAGAGCCCCACTGTCCCCGCCTACAACCCGGTGAAGCCACATAAGGTGGACGAACAGTCCATCGCCTTCCATCGGGGAGAGAAGACCCCGTGGAGTTTTACTGCAGCTTGTGCTTGTGGTATAGTAAGAATTGCACAGGGTATCTGGGAGCCATGCTTAACATTCTCCGGGATGTTAGGAAGCAACGATGTAACACCAGACTCTTTTTGCAGTACCACTTATCCAGTGAAGACCGGAGACACGTGCAGGTGGGCAGTTCGGCTGGGGCGGCACCCCTTTGAAAAGATATCAAAGGGGCCCAAAGTTGAGTTCAAACGGGGCAGAAATCCGTTGAAGAGGGCAAAGCCAAAAACTCGACTGAATGGATTTCCAAACGCACGGAATTCATAGACGAAAGTCTGGCTTAGCGATCCTTCGTGTGCCCACTATTGGGGCCCGGAGGTGACAGAAAAATTACCCCAGGGATAACAGGCTCGTCGCGGGCGAGAGCTCCTATCGACCCCGCGGTTTGGTACCTCGATGTCGGCTTTTCCTATCCTGGTCCTGCAGCAGGGGCCAAGGGTGAGGCTGCTCGCCTATTAAAAGGGAACATGAGCTGGGTTTAGACCGTCGTGAGACAGGTCGGTCTCTGCCTGATGGAAGCGTGAATAACTGAGGGGAAGTTGCTCCGAGTACGAGAGGAACAGAGCAGCGTGGCCACTGGTTTACCGGTTGTCTGACAAGGCAGGCCGGGCAGCTAAGCCGTTTAGGCTAAGTGCTGAAAGCATCTAAGCACGAATCCTATCCCGAGACAAGTTATTCTTTCGTAAGATGAAGGTCGGCAGCAGAAGACTGCGTTGATAGGAAGGTGGTGTAGATCACAAGCTTCGGCGAGTGGTGAGCCAGCCTTTACTAATAGACCAACACATCGGTTCAGCCACTTACATAGAGACTATGCGCGATGAATCATTTTCACATATTCATCTGAAAGTGGAATAAAAAATTCACATATTAAAAAAATACACGACTTGTACGATGATTATTTTCTCATTTTAGATTATTAGATAGCGGATGCTATGCATTTTGATTTGGAAAAATAATTTTAAAATCAAAATAACAGTTCTGTAATATTTGCTCTTTTCATAGTAATGCTTAATAGATAATCCGAGATTTGGATTGATCATATGAATAAATCATTATTTTTAATTCCTGTCTTACTTTCTATTATGGGGGTAAGTCCTGCATTTGCAGAGTCTGTTAATGATGTTGTCATAACTGTTGTTGATTATAATGGTACTTCTGCTACTATTGAAGCAACATGGGACTCTGATGATATCACAACCTTTGAATTAGGTTGCGTCAGCTGCATTCCTAATTTTTCTGAAACCACTTCTACCTCAAGTCTTTCTCTTGAAGGGGTGACTTCATTACCAAACAACTCAAATGCAGTATTGTATTTGTTAGGCTTTGACATGGAAGGGGAACTTGTCCATGCCGAGCAAATATTGGTAAACCTTGAACAGTAGACTGATTTATCCTTACAAAGTTGTTAATCTGCAATCAAAACCATCTTGAAGAATCACTTGTATGTGGATTGAATTTCTTAGTTTTGCCTGAAAATTTCAAAACTAAAAGAACCTGAATCAAATTTCATAGATCTAACGGTCTCTCCTATGTCTTCAAACATCTTACAATACATCTTGCATTGAATCTCAGACCAGATGATTCCAAAAGAGTGCTTTTGCATAAACACTGTGTGGTCCTTTCTGTCTCTCATAATCATGGCTATTCCGTTTTCTCGGTTCCAATCTAAAATACGCCTACTGACTTCAGCAAAATCAAGATTATCCACTTGAAATTCCATTTCTGAAATGATGACTTTGGCATTGTGTTTTACAATCTTGTCAATCTCTGTTTTTTTGATTGCCTCGTGTCTTTTTTTTAGAATTTCTCCTGACAATGTGACGTCTCCTCTGTATTGTTTTGTTCTGTGAAAATGCAACCAATCATGCACGATTTTTGCTGTCATGGCAGATGGATTTGTGCCATTTTCCTTAATTATTTTCAAATATTCTTCATGATCTTCTTTGTTTAGTCTTACTCCAATCAAATTAGTCATAATCTTATTAACGAATTAATGATATTTATTATTTGTTAACATTGTTAACTTTGTTAGCATAGAACCTATATTCTATAATGTGCTGTGTTTTGATATGAGCAAACCAATTAACGAAAATAATAAAAAAACGTATTTTCTTCTGCAAAGGACTCATCAAATGTCGGCAATACTATGTTTGAGTATTTTAATTGGTTCACAGCTAATGGCATTAAGGAATTTGAAATCTTTTCAAAATTCTGTAATCAAAACTTTGCAAATAATACAAAAATTTTCTTGACAAACTAAAACTCTTCAATTTTTAAATTTTTAATATTTGATATTTCTTCAAACTTTTCTGTTGTTTGAAGTCTTTATCACCGTCTATCTTGATATATTATTCTAAATTATTTCCTGCTTGTCTTTTTCAAAGACATGCTGCTTATTCTAATTTTGAATTCTCGGAATCTTTTTTGAAGCAAATATCATTCCAATCATTCCTGCTATTGCTCCTGGAATTGCAGTGATCATCCAGATTTGCAATATTGAATCTGAAGCAATATGGAGTATGTCATAAGAAAAAACATCATTGAACACATAGACTTCTAAAAATGTCATCGCTAACATTGGAAAACAAAACATGAAAAACATAGAGCCTAGGATGCTGCCTGCTATCTTTTCTTTATGTTTTTGAACAAGACTATTTTTGAAATTTTTTGTTAACATGTAATCTGCTGCTATTACACCTATGCCCGGAATTACAAACCATGGTAAATACATCAACAAATTGTTCGTCGTCGTTATGTTTGAAGTAATGTTCATAATCACAAACACAATTGCCGTACTGCTTGCAGCCCCAAATCCTTTGGTTATGCGTGATCCTGCCCAAAAAACCAGTGAAAATACAAATGGCAAGGATAAAAAACTCAAAATAATTGCAACATACGGATCTGGATTAAAGTTGTGAGTTTCACCTTCTGAAATTGGTAACACAAAGAAAAAGATAATCCACATCATGCTGAACCAAAAAACACCTAGTGATCCTACTGTGATCATTTTAAGAAAGTATTTTTTCTTTGATTTCTCTACTTTAATTCTTGAAAATCCGATCGCTGAACTAATTGATACGATCATGATTCCTAATGCAAGTGTGATGTGTGTTGGACTCATCAGTCCGTCAATTCCAAACATTTCGTGCCAATAAAAATCTCCAGGACCTGCTACTGTTTGTATAATCGATCCTACGATAATTATTTTTAGAGAAAATTTGATTTCTTTTTGTATCTGGTGTTTTTTTATTAATGATACTGCAGCAAAAACTGCGCTAATTACATTAATCCCAACACCAAGATATAAAATTCCATGTGATGGTGTGAAAAAAGTTTCTGGTGTGCGAAGTAAATGAGATGTGATGTCCCAACTTGCACCCCACATACATAATGTAACTCCTATAAACGCAAAAACAAATGAAATTATTGGTAATCTTGTTTCGTAATTTTTTTTATTTTCGTTTATTGATTCCATTTTCACTTTCTAGAATTCTAAATTTATTGATCATAAGAAATTAAATTTTTTCTATATCTTCACAATTTTATTTTTTTTGCTTATCTTTCAGGATCAATTAGTTTTGCTATGTATGGCAATCCTATAGAATAATAGACATGCATGCAATTTTTCTCTCTGCAAACTTGACACCATAATCTGTTGTCTACTAGCTTCACTTCTACAATGGAATCCTTCAAATGTCTGTCTCGTAACAAAATTCCATTTTTATCAATCCCTACAAACACCAAATGTGGAGCATAATTTTTTAACCATTTTTCTTTTTCAGTGTATAACAATAACATGTCTAAAACCCAAGATGACAGCTTCTTGTCTGTTTCTTGTGATTCCCAGGCTTTTCTAATTTTGTCGTGAGTTTTTTTAGCCATTGTGATGTTGATTTGTTTTACTCCTTCTCTTGGCATACAAATCTAGCCATTTGATACGTTTTTAACATTTTGTTTTTCGCAATAAAGTTTATAGTTTAGTATAGTACATACTACGTGTGACTAAAAACAGTATATTTAACTTTGAAAATTATGCTTATCTAGAGAATTCTGATGAATTGACAATATCGGAAAGTATCTCTAATTACAAAGACTTCTACTGTTGTTGGGTTGATACTTCGTGTGTTCTATAATAGGTTGCATTCATAACGAATCTTCATCTGATGTTGCCGATGTTCTGGTAGAATCGATGGGCAAAATGGAGTACCGTGGATATGATAGTGTTGGAGTTGCAACTTTGAATGATGCTAAGATATCTCTTAAGAAAGGAGTTGGCAAAGTATCTGATGTTAATCACCAACTTTCACTTGATGGTTTGAAAGGAAGAGTTGGTATTGGCCATACCAGATGGGCAACACATGGAGGTGTAAATGAATCAAATGCACACCCACATGTTTGTGCTAGAGGTGAAATTGCTGTTGTCCATAATGGAATTATAGAAAATCATCTATCTCTAAAAGAACAATTGAAAAACAATGGTGTAGTTTTCAAATCTGAAACAGACACCGAAGTCATTCCAAATTTACTTTCTTTATCTATTCTAAAAGAAAAAGACATTAAGAATGCTGTAATTAAAACCGTTTCAAAACTGACTGGACAATATTCTTTTATTGCAATGTTAAAAGACAAGTCACTAATAGGCGTGAAAAATCACGAGCCCTTGATACTTGGAATGGGCGAAGATGGATACTTTTTGTCCAGTGATGTTCTTGGATTTGCAAAACATGTTGACGAGGTAATTTATCTTGATGATAAACAGTTTGTAATTGTAAGTAATGATGAATATCAAATCTATGACTTTGATGGAAACCCTGTCAATCTGATTCCTACAAAGCTTTCCAAAACTTTTGAAAATGTTGAAAAAGGAAACTTTGATCATTTTACGTTAAAAGAAATTCATGAGCAAACCACATCTATTTTAAATTCTGGAACTAAATCTTTGGATGAATTTGACACCTTTTACGATATTCTTAAAGAATCACATCGTGTGTATATTACTGGCAGTGGGACTAGTTATCATTCAGCTTTGGTGGCAAAGTACCTCTTCCCAAAAATTGCTAGAATGAGTGTTGAACCTATAATGTCCAGTGAGATGAAATTCTTTGATGACTGCTTTGATGAAAAATCCACCCTCATTGCGATATCTCAAAGTGGTGAGAGCGCTGATGTTCTAAACGCTGTTGAATTTGCCAAAGAGAAAAAATCTAAGGTTCTATCAATTGTGAATACCACTACTTCTTCACTTGTCAAAGCCTCTGATTCCTTTATTGGTCTAAATTGTGGATATGAGGTCGGAGTGGCTGCAACTAAGAGCTTTACTTCTCAGTTAACAATACTGTATAGATTATTAGAAAAGTTTGATCCTAGCCAAAATATTTCATCTCAACTTCCTGTGGCAGTAAATGCCATTTCTGAAATTCTTGAGAATAAAAATAGCGTTCTTGAGATTTCAAAGCATCTTGCAAATATTGACAATCTGTACATTTTGGGTCGTGGTGTGCATTATCCGATTGCCAAAGAAAGTGCATTAAAAATCAAAGAACTCTCATACGTTCATGCTGAAGGTGTTGCTACTGGAGAATTAAAACATGGTCCTTTAGCATTAATGGATGAATCAACATATGTGATAGTGATTAATCCTAAAGATAATCCAACTACTTATGCTGATAATATTTCAAATGCAAGTGAGATTAAATCCAGAGGTGCAAAGATTATCGGTGTTTCCAATGAACCTGATCAAATCTATGATTATTGGATTCCACTGCCCACAGTACCATCAATATTCTATCCTTTGATTGAAACAATTCCATTCCAACTAATTGCATATTATTTATCACTTGAAAGAGGAAACGATCCTGATTATCCTCGTAATCTTGCAAAATGTGTTACTGTGAAATAAAATAAAATAGTAAATCGTTCTTATTTCTAAATATGATGGAATAATTTTGATAGTTTACTCCTCCCACATGTTGATTTAGGTTAAAAGAATTTCAGACAAAAGAGAGATTCTGCAAATGATTTGAAGAATTATTGTATATGCTGACTGTCAGTTAGATTTGTTTTTTACATTTATTCTACATTCAAAAATTTACTTTTTCTTTAGTAACACTCAACACAAAATACAACCTATGTGATATATTTGGATGTCGTAGAGTAATCTCATGAAAGCAAAATTTACCACTTCTTGCATATCTTGCGGTGAAAAGATTCAGCCTGGCAAAGAAATTGCAAAAAATAACAACAAACAATGGGTTCACAAACACTGTGTTGATGATTCTGACGGTTTACCCTAGAAATTAATACCCTTTTTTTTAAAGAATCGTGATTTCGTTTTTGATTTCTATAAACCCTCTTGATGTACTATTGTGGACCTTTAGACGGAACGAAAAAGATGTTGTAAAATTATACAATACGCTGTCTCCTGTAATGGGGCTTGCAACTGATAATTCTATGCTTAATTTTGGATATTGGTCTGCATCTTGCACTGATCCAGATTCTGCTCAAAAAAATCTCTGTCATATTTTTGGAAACATTGCAGAATTGTCTACAGCACACCATGCAGTAGATGTTGGTAGTGGTCTGACTGCTCCTTCCAAACTATGGAGAGACACATTTCAAAATCTAAATTTGTACTGCATTAACATCAATCTTCAACAATTGCTTTATTCTGGTTCCCAAAGAAGAATTGAATTTTTTAATTCTACTTCAACAAAATTACCTTTTTTGGATAATTCAGTAGATAGGGTTCTGGCATTAGAGTCTGCTCAACATTTCAAACCTCTTGATGGTTTCATATCCGAAGCAAAAAGAATATTGGTAAAAAATGGATTATTTGTAATGGCAATACCCATAACTAATAATGAATATTCTCTAAAAAAAACAGGACTGTTAAATTTCACTTGGTCTTCAGAACATTATTCTCTTGAACATGTTGCAAGCCTCCTTGAAACTCATGGTTTTGAAATATGTGACCAAAAATTAATTGGTTCCAATGTCTATGATCCCCTTTGTGATTATTACATTCAAAATAGAATTTCACTAAAACAAAAAATTCTTAAAAAATACCCAAAGTATGTGGAAAATATACTGTATTACTCTCTTAAGAAAATGAAAAAAGCATCTGAAGAAAAAATAATTGACTATGTAATAATTAAATGCAAATGAAAATTTAATACCTTTTAATTTATACTATTTTTAAAATTCTTGTTAAACTTAGACTTGCATCTTAATTTCATCATTTGATGCTAATTGATTACGTTTTTATCTTTGATATTTTGAGAATTCTTATCGTGAGTAGTTCTGACTTTCAACTGAAATTGTATACTGAAAAATGTAATAAGCTTCTAGGAGAATCTGAGATACGATTTGCGGGAATTGTTGATAAAGATGGGCAACTTATTGCAGGCGGTTTTAAAGAGGGATTGTCTCCTCATGAAGGTGACGAGACTAGGTTACAATCCTTTTTAGAATTTGTTTCTAAGGCATCTATAAGAAAAGAATATGACGAAAGTTTGGGGCCAATCAATTATCTTGCAGCTAGACGTGACAAAGCAGTTTTGGTGAGCTTTCCATTCCCTATAACTCAAATTCTCTTATTGATATCTGCAGAACCTTCTACCAACATTGAAAATCTTGCAAAAAAAGTAGTCGAAATATTTACTGATGTAAGCTAAAACCTGTACTTTCTACATCCTACTATTTTTCGTTAACAAAATTCAAGAAATATTTTTTGGTTTTTTTCTTAATTGTGGTGGCTATGATCAATTAATGACCAAATGGTTTTAATTCTGTAATCTTCAAATCTGATTGCATTGAAGGCAACATTTGGCGCAGGTTGTTTTTGGCATGTTGAGGACTTGCTTGCTAAAACTAAAGGGATAAAATCTACTCAGGTGGGGTATACTGGTGGTCAATTACCAGACCCTACTTATGAGGAAGTTTGTACTGATCGTACTGGACATGCAGAAGCTGTAGAAGTTGAATATGATCCTGATGAAATCTCATTTGATGAATTATTGAATGTGTTCTGGAACAATCATAATCCGACCACCTTGAATCGACAAGGTCCTGACATTGGGATCCAATATCGTTCAGCAATTTTTTATCATAATGAAGAACAAAAACAACTTGCAGAAAAGTTAAAAAAAGAATTAGATGGTTCTGGAAAATATTCTTCCCCAATAGTTACTGAGATTGTGCCTGCCCCTAAATTCTATAAAGCTGAAGAGTATCACCAAAAATACTTTCAAAAAAATGGACTCTCTTGAGTCCTTTTGTTGATTCTCTAATAATCTCTTTTTTTCATAATGATGAATTACCGTGTTTTTGGAGATTGACTTTTTTTAAAATCAAATATGAAAAGTACACATTATAGTATTTTGTTAATTTTTCCTTCTTTTTGATATCTCTTTATTCTATTTTTGATTTGGACTAAATCTAGTTTTGTTTGTCTTACTCCTGCTTCATGTCTTTGAATCATTTTTTTAATTCCAGGCAGCTTGTATTTTGAGAATTTTTTTGCTTTTGTCAGTGCCATTTCTTCATTTTTTAGATCTTCTTCAAGAAATTTTAACTGTGCTTTTAGCTGTTTTGTCATATTTCCCATTGCTCTTTCACTATGTTTTCTCTTCATGTATTATGATGAAAATAAGTTTCAGATAAGTTGTTTGGTTTTCAATTTTAAAACTTGAAAAAACTTATGATTCTGTTATTTTATGAATTAATTTTATTTTACTATGACTACTGGAATTTTTGCTGCATGTACACCATGGTTTGAGACACTTCCAAAAAACATCTCTTTGGCAGAACTTCTACCTCGTGATCCCATTATTATCATGTCAAAATTCTCTTTTCCTTGAGCAAGCCTTACTATGTTATATCCTACGTCTCCTTGCATTAATTTCTCTTTGAAAACTATCCCGTTTTTTGTCGCAAGTAACTTTGAATCCTCCATTATTTTCTTTACCTGTTTTTTCAGAGCCTTTTCAACTGATCCAACCCCTTTGAATTCAGAATGAGGCGGAGCATTGATTGAATAGATTCCAGTAATTGTAGCTCCGCATTGCCTTGCTAATATGATTGCCATCTCTAAACCTCTGATCAAATTTTTAGACCCGTCTATGGTAACTAGAATTTTAGAGATCTTCTTCTTTATCAATACTGGATTAGCCATTTCTCATCTTAAAAAACATACTTTGAAAGTCTAATCTGTCAATTTTTTCAAAAAACGCCAATTTTTTGATCGCTATCCTGACTAAAACTTATCTATCCATAACAAATTTAGCTAAAACAGTGGAAGAGAAATTTTTACAAATCGATGGACATAAAATAAGATATCTGGAATCAGGTAATTCCGTTCAAACCTTGGTTCTTGTTCATGGATTAGGAGCGTCTGCTGAAAGATGGAATAATGTCATTCCAATTTTTTCAAAAAATTTCAAAGTCATAGTTCCAGATCTTATAGGATTTGGATACAGTGACAAACCGTTATTAGATTATACCCCTGAATTTTTTTCAGATTTTTTGCATAAATTTTTTATTGAATCTGCTATTAATGATCCCTTTGTTGTTGGTTCTTCTTTAGGAGGACAAATATCTGCAGAATATGCATCAACTAGACCTTCAAACGTCAAAAAACTTGTTTTGGTCTCTCCTGCTGGAATAATGAAACAATCTACTCCTGCTCTAGATGCATACATTATGGCAGCGTTATACCCTAATGAACAAAATGCAAAGAATGCATTTGAAATGATGGAGGGTTCTGGAAACGCCGTTCATTCTGATATTGTTTCTGGGTTTATAGAGAGAATGCGTTTACCGAACGCAAAACTTGCATTTATGTCCACAATTCTTGGATTGAAGAATTCCGATCCCTTGACTGAAAAACTCCAAAAAATATCTGCACCTACTTTGGTTATTTGGGGTTCTGATGATCCTGTCATCCCAATTACTTATGCTGATAGTTTTGTTTCATCTGTTGAGGGTTGTAGATTTTTCCGTATGGATGGATGTGGACACACGCCATATGTCCAAGATCCTAAAACCTTTTCTTCTAGAGTGATGGATTTCTTGAATGAAAATTAGTTTAGTTTATATTCCAGTATATGTCATTATTTGGTAATGAGTGGTAATGATAACCAATATGATCCTACACAAATGTTTAGAGATTGGATCACAAAAAATGGTCGTGCACAAGCAGAATTTATGAAAAATTTTGGTTCTTTGATGAATCATCAAAATAACCAAACTTTTAATCCTCTTGAAACACTAAGAGGTATTTCTGACGGCGCAAGAAACACTCAAGCCAGCATGATGGAGAATATTTCTTCAATCCAAAGTAAAAGCATGGACACTATGTTCAACATCGGACAGATGCTTCCATCTTTTATGAATTGGGGTGCCTACAAAACTACTGTTAGCAGTAATGGAAGAATTTCTATTCCTGAAGCAGAGCGTAATGCACTTGGCTTGGGTGAGGGTGATTTAGTCCAGGTGATTATCTTACCAATTGGAAAAAAATCTAAGAATAAGGAGGTGAAAAATTGAGTAAGAACGAAACAACACATGAAAATTCAAAAGATATCTTTTCTGTATATCAAGAAAATGTTAACAAACTATTTGATGGAATAAAACAATCAGTTCCTCAGTATCATCAATCAGTAACTAATGTACAACAGGAATATTTGCAGGCATTTGAAAATGTAGTAGCCTCTACAATAGGTCTAAATCATGAATATGTCAAAAAAGCAGGTATCGCAACAAACATTCCTGAAGCAACATTAAAAGTAATCCGTGATACTACTGAAGAATTTGTTAAAGCTGCATCACTACAAAACCAAATTACATTGGCAACCATTGATGCAACACAACAAAACATCAAAACATTCAATGATAATGCAAAATCATTTGCTGATTTGAACAGAAACATCATGCAATCTTGGATTTCTGCATTTACTACAAAGAACAATTAATTTTTTTTCTTTTTTATTTTTTTATGATCTTTCTTCCAACCATTGTCCTAATTCTGGCAGAACTTTTTTCTGAGATAAAGAACTTGCAATCATCCCTACATGGCCTGTAGGGTACATTCTAAGTGTTTTGTCTTCACTTCCTATTGCATAGTGAAGTGGCATGCTGCATTCTGGTGATACTAGATGATCCCCCACTGCGACCTGTGTAAATATTGGCATGTCTATCTTCTTCAAATCTACATGTTCTCCTTCAATGTACATTTTATTTTGTATTAGCAGATTGTCTTGATAGATATCTTTAATCCATTGTCTAAATAATTCTCCTGGTATTGGAGGAGTATCGCCCAACCATTTTTCTACTCGTAAGAAATTATCTACGAATTTTTTGTTATCTATGTTCTTAAAGAAATTTACATATTTTTCAATTCCCTGTTCAAAAGGCTTGAGCACTGAAAAGCAATAATACATGAATTCTGGCGGCATATTTCCAATTATTTCTACCATTTTATCAACATCCATATGCTTTGCTAGATTGCTGATAACTGTTGTATCTCGCCATCCGTCAATTACAGGTGCCGTTGCAATGTAATTTTTTACACTTTCAGGATGAAGGCTTGTATATGCAGTTGCAATAGTTGCTCCTGTACAATATCCTTGTAGCGAAATTTTATCACATGATGATTGATTCTTGATATGTTCAACATACGTATCTAAATATCCATTCACATAGTCATCAAAATCAAGATACTTGTCCATACTAGTTGGAGTTCCCCAATCTAACATGTACACGTCAAAACCCTGTTTTAACAGATTTTTGACCCAGCTCTTTTCAGGATGAATATCAAGGATGTGGAATCTATTGATTAATGCATATGAAATCAATAATGGTGTTTTGTGTTGTTTTTCTGTAAGAGGTTCGTAATGTAAAAGTCTTGTTTTGTCTAAAGTCTGTTCTACTATGTGTGATGTCACTTCCAAGCTTATCTCATCTGGAGCTGAAACTAACTTTGGAGCTTCAACTACATTTTTACTGAATTTTAAAATCTCTTCTATTATTTTTGGATCTACTTTTGTCTCACTTTGCATTTTGAATCCTCTTTGTTTTCTTTAATTCCAATTCTAATTTTCCAACCCTTTTCTTTAGAGAATGTATTTCCTTGTACACCTCATCTATCTCCTCTTTGCTTGGCAGATTAACTGATTGCAAGATGACGTTTACAATGTTATTCCAATGTTTGGTCAATTCAAGCTCCTTTGAAACTAATTTTCCATAGTTTTCTCCAAACTTTTCTGAATCGAAAAGTTCTGTAAAATCATTATCGAAAATATCTATCCAAATTCTCTTGAACGATTCTATCTGTTCTATATCCTGAGGGATTTCAGGAGCCTTCATGTTTACTTTTTTTTGAGCAATACTCCAAGTATTTGATAATTGCTTATAATATTCTGTAAGATGCTGGTTAAACTCTAACAGATCTTCATTTATCTCAATTAACTCTGTAGATATCTTCTTGGAGTTTGCAGCAAATGCTCTCATTGGACCAATTGATGTCAGTGCTTGTGGTTTACTAGACATTAAGTGTATGATGTCTGTCCAGAAAAGAGACAAGTGCTTGTAATAGTCATTAATTTCTTTTGATGATTCTGTCTGCACAGATACCTATTCTCACAGATCGCAATAAATAGTTCGCTTATCAATATCAAATCATGGAAAACATAGAAGAACTTGAAAAAATTTGCCAAGATATCATAAAATTGGATGATAAAATGCGTTCTGCCCGACTGATCAATAGTAGGGGGCATCTTATTGCAGGCGGGATGAAGGAGGGTTTGCTTTCTCTAGAAGCACAAAAACAAGATGAAATGATGTTTATGGAGCTTGCATTAAGAGTACGTATGAGACATGAATTTGATAATGAATTTGGAGAAGTTCATTTTTCAATGTCTTACAGAGACAAGGTGATCGTGATGAGCTTTCCACTAAATAATGATGATGTCTTGCTTTTATCTTGTGAAAAACAGATCGATTTTGGTAAATTACCTTTCAAAGTGCTCAAAATCATAGATTCCCTCAAAAAAACTCCTATGAAGACATTCTAATAGAAACCACTTTAATCACTCTCTTCAAACTTGTTTTTAATGTCCGATGAAGAGCAGTATCTAAGTTGGGATGACATTGAACGTTCTGTCGAAATACTGACTGCTAAAATTTCGTCTCTGCCAAGAACTTTTTCAAGTATCGATACTGTAAGTAGAGGAGGATTAGTTCCATCACGTTTGATTGCAGATGGTCTTGGGATTGAGAAAATATATGTTGATCAAAATCATATTTCTTCTGATTCATTATTTGTTGATGATATTTTTGATACTGGTGATACATTTAACAAAATTATATCTAGATATGATGCTTCTTCGGAATTTGTTTTTGCTACCCTATTTGCACGAGTAGGAAAAAATTATCCCTCTAATCTTTTATACGGTGAACAAACAAAAGATGATGGATATGTTGTATTTCCTTGGGACAGAATCGAATATGCAAAATCCAAAAAGAAATAACTATTCTTTAAAATTACTTTTCCTGTATGGTTTCAGTCTTTGAGCATTTTTCGTAACCCTGCACATCTATTTCTAATGGTTACTTCTGTTACTCCTGATGCAATTGAAATGTCTTTTTGAGATTTTACCTCACCTGTACTTATGCATGCTAAGTATAATGCTGCTGCTGCAATTCCCATCGGATCTTTTCCTGCAACCATTCCTATTTTTTTTGCATCATCTAGTATGGAAATTGCTTTACGCTTACTCTTCTCACTTAGTTCTGCAATACTGGCAATTCTTGAAACTCCTTTTACTGGATCCACAACTGGCATCTTAAGTTCGAGTTCTCTAAAAATTAATCTGTAGCATCTTGCTACGTCTTTTCTTCTTATGTTGATTCCTTTTGCGACATCATCAAGGGTTCTTGGTGTCTCTGTATTTCTACATGATGCGTATAGACAAGCAGCTACCAATCCTTGAATTGAACGTCCTCTTACCAGCTTTTTCTCCATTGCTTTTCTGTAAATGTATGCAGCTTTTTCCACCACTGCATCTGTCAATGCAAGTTTGTCCTTTAGCTTGTCCATCTCGTTCAAAGCCTGTCTGAGATTTCTATCTGCTGATGAATGTGCTTGAGTTCTGCTGTCCCATGTGCGGAGTCTCTCTATTGAACTTTTTACGCTTGCAGAGAGTGGTTTTCCCGTTGAATCTTTATTGGCAGATCCTATGACTGTCGATAATCCCATATCGTGCATTGTCAATGAGGTTCCAGCCCCTACTCTGGTTCTATTACTCTCATCATTTGCAAAAGATCTCCATTCTGCACCTGTATCTGTGATCTTGTCAGTCACTACAAACCCGCATTTTCCACAGAAAAGCTCTCCTGTGTTCTCATCGGTAACCATTTTTTTATCTCCACATGCTGGGCATTTGGGACCATTGATCATTGAGTTTTTAAGCATAATGCATAGAAGTTGATAAATTACCTTTTTATCCATTTTACCTAATTTCTGCAGGTTAATTGTGTGTAGGTTAAGCTAATACTTTTTTTCTGATGGAAATCGACTAGCTTGTTCTTTTTTTATTTAATATGCTTAAGAAATTTTCTTGAAAATTCCTTTCTTGGGTATTTTGATTTTTTATTTTTCATCTAATCTGTGGGTATTTTTTGGTATTCTTTTTTTTGAATTGTAGAAAATCTTTAATGTGTTTAATTTAGATATTTTTTATTGTCTGAAAACGATTTTGATAACTTGATTTATTCATTAAGAAGGAAAATCCAAAACGTGAAAAATGATTTGGACAACCTGAAAGAACCTGCAACTGAAATTCCTGAATTAATCCAATCTACTAATGCATTGCGACAAAATGAATACTTGTTGAAGGCAAACGAGAAAAAAACAGAACTACTGGATCTATATGTTCAGTACTCTCAATCGCTAGAAAAATTATTGTTATCCGTTTTTGAAATCCAAAATGAGTTAAAAGAAATTTTAAAGGAACAAACCTCTATGATTTCTTCCCAACAACATTCAAAATCCAAATCTAAAAAAATTTCAAAATCGTCTAAAAAATAACTCGTTTTTTATTATGTCTAATTGTGTATGATGTCTCCTGCAACTATTTTAATTGTTTTTCCGTTTCCTTTTGAAACTATCAATCCGCCATCCTCGCCAATTTTGATTGCCTTTCCTACTATTTTCCCCTTTGTACTATTCATCTCAACATTCTTACCAATTGTTGATGATCTTTCTGTCCAATCAGAAATGATCTTTTGAGTTCTACCTTTGTTGAATAATTCATAAATTTTTTCCAATTCAAACAAAAATGTTTGAATTAATTCTACTTGCCTTACTTCCTTTTTTGAATGTTGACTAAGTGATGTGATTCCATAAAAATTTGGAGTTTGACCTAGTTGTTTTTCAATTTTTTTCACATCAATATCAAAATTAATTCCTATTCCTAAAATGAGATATTCTATACTGTTTGATTCAAAAGCAGCATCAACCAATATTCCTGCAACTTTTTTACTCTTTATTGTTATGTCGTTTGGCCATTTTAGTTCCGGTTTGATTCCAAATAATTTTTCGATTGCATTTGAGAGTGCTACTGAAACTCCAATTGGAAATAAGGTGGTCATGGCAATGTCAAAATCTGGTTTTAAAATAACTGAAAATCCGATACCCCCCTTGGGTAAAATCCATTTCCTGCCTGACCTTCCTTTTCCATCTGTTTGTTTTGTTGTAACTATGACTGCTCCATCATTCAAAGACTCACGTGCAATTTTTTTTGCTTCATTCTGTGTGGAATCTGTATTTTCGAAATAAAAAACACGTCTGCCTATCTTTTTTGTTTTTAATGAAGCAATAATCTCCCATGGTAGAGGTAAATCTGAATTAGATACAAGCTTGTACCCCATCTTCTGTTTTGACTCTACATTATATCCTAATTCTTGAATTTTTTTGATCTGTTTCCATACTGCAACCCTGCTTATCTTTAGCACATCACTCAAATCTTGACCTGACAGATACTCTGTATTGTGAGTCTGCAAAAATGTTAGAACTTTTAGTAGTCCTGATTCTTCTAAAGAACTATACATCAATTATTTTCTACAACAAAATCTCCTATAAATAGGACCTAGAATCCGACATCAAAATCGAATCCTCCCCCGTCGTCGAATCCTCCACCATCACCACCATCCATTCCTTCTCCTGCTGCTCCTTCTGGCATACTCTCTGGTGGCACATAGTCTGACATTGCCATTCCCATCATACTAAACATCATACTAAACATCATCATGTCCATTACTCCAAAAAACATCATCATTGGTAAAAATGACCTATTATCATCCATGTATTGTTTCAATCCTTTTTTGTCTCCTTTATTGTAAAGAAGTGACATTTGATTCCATTTTGTTTGTAATTCATGAACCCGTTCATCCACTTCTTTTTCGCCTTTTTCTGTTGTAATGATCTCGACCTTTCTTCCTAACCATCCTTTCTTTTCTCTAATTTCTATGAGGCCTCTTTTTTCTAACTGTTCTAGTATTGAGTTTAGTTCTTGAGGTTCTATCTGAGTTGTTTTTTGAATCTTCTCAAATTTTTTAATCCCGTGTCTGATTGCTCCTAATGCAATAATGTCTTTTGACTCTTCTTCTACCATCTGCTTTTCACACTAATTTACAACTAAAAAATACTTCGCTTTGAATGCTCTTCAAAAATTATATTCAACATACCTGTCCTTTACTTATGGAAAAAGACGATCATACTGATGATGAAATTTCTAAAATTTTGTCTCTAAAAAAAGTAGCAGTCATAGGCATGTCTAAGGATTCTTCAAAAGCCGCAAACTATGTACCTAAATACTTGATCGATAATGGTTATGACATAACACCTGTAAATCCTAAAGCTGACACAATATTTGGGAGAAAAAGTTATGATTCAATATCTGATGTTGATGCCGATGTTGATATTGTTGATATTTTTAGGCCCTCTGAGGATGTTCTACCTTTTGTTGAGGCTGCTATAATGAAAAAACCTAAGGTTATTTGGTTGCAAGAAGGAATTCACAATGCTGAGGCTGAGGAGTTGGCAAGAAGAGCTGGAATCCAAGTAGTCTTTAATCGTTGCATGTTGGCTGAACATCAGAGATTGTTCCAATGACTAATTTTGATAATTTTTACACAGACCTACTGGAATTAATAAAGAAATACAAAGATAATGACACCTACTTGAAGATAGAGTCTGATCCTGAAAACCAAATCATAAAAATTTTTGGAGACAAATTAACCTCTTTAGAACGAGCCCGAAATGGGCTGTCTGATGTATCTGAATTGTCTTACACTGTGGCCGAACACCATCCTTACTGGAATTTGCTGAACCATTCTTCAGAAATTACAAAAACCCTCCTAGAAAAGTGGACTGACTCTCTTTCTTCTGAAGACTTTTCTGATATTGATTGGTCACTAAAGAAATTTGAGGAAACTTTTCAAAAAATAAAAGATTCTAATGAGTCTGTCTCTAACTAGGCAGAGATAAATATTCTAAACTACCAATTGTTTCATGTCAATCAAAATTGGGTTGATAGGCAAAACCAATACTGGAAAAACTACGTTTTTTAATTCTGCGACCCTCTCTTCTGAAGATATTTCTTCATATCCTTTTACCACCAAGAGTCCCGTTTTTGGTATCGGACATGCAATTACACTTTGTGTTCATCCTGAATTTAAAATTCAAGATAATCCTAATAATTCCAAATGTGTTGATGGGTGGAGATACATCCCAGTTGAATTGATTGATTTACCTGGACTCATAAAAGATGCATGGAAAGGGAAGGGTCTTGGCAACCAATTCCTATCCATTGCTGCACAATCTGATGTATTACTCCATGTGGTAGATGCATCTGGAGGGATTGATTCTACTGGTAAAATTACCGAAATTGGTTCTGGTGATCCTATTTCTGACTTTGCAGATATTGAAGAAGAATTATCATTATGGTATCATAAGATTCTAGAAGGTAATAGAGAAAAAGTATCTAAGACTATAAAAAATGGCTCCGACATTGTAAACTCAATTACTGATCTTTATCGGGGAATTGGCGTTACAAATAGCCATGTCCAAGAAACCCTTCGTGTTGTGGATCTCGAAGAAAAAAACTTTGATGAATTTGATATGGTTGATACAAAAAAGTTCGCAACAAATTTGAGAAAAATATCCAAACCAACTTTAATTGTAGCTAACAAAATAGATGTAGAAGGTGCCGATAAAAATTTTGCAAAATTGAGAGAACGCTATAATGATTCAATTGTAATTCCTGCCAGTGGTGCTAGCGAATTTAGTTTGAGACGTGCAGAACAAAAGGGGCTTATCAAATATTCTCCAGGGTCTGAACAATTTGAAATTCTAAAACCTGATGAGTTAAACACAAAACAACAAGATGCACTTGATTTTATCAAAAGGGGAATCATGGGAGAATATATGAGAACTGGAGTTCAGTTTGCAATTAATGTCGCAGTATTCAAGCTTCTAAAGATGAATTCCATCTATCCTATAGCTGATGAGAAAAACCTTGCAGATAAAAATGGACGAATTTTACCTGATCTCATTTTGCTGAAAGATGGTTCCACAATAAACGATCTAGCTAAGGAAATCCATACTGACTTAACCAAAGGCCTTCTATATGGAAAAGATTTGAGATATAACTTACGACTCCCGTTAAATTACCAGCTGAGAGATAGGGATGTTATATCTCTGGTTAGTGCAGTGAAGGGAAACTAGTCTCTTTTTTTCCCTCTTGCTTTTGTTCTTAGGACTGCTTTGCAACAAATACATCTTGAATCTCCTATCGACAAAAAAATACCACAAAAAGTACATCTTTTCTGCCCAATTTCGTACCTTATTTTGTTAGGAGCTGGATCTGCCTTGTGCATTTGACAGATGCCTCTACACGTTCTACCCAATCATATCACCTCCTATCTTTTTTCTTATCTCCTTAGTTCTGTCTCTGATGGTGACTGCGCTGATTTGAGATACTTCTGAAATCTTTAACTGCGAAACCTTTTCAGAATTTAAAATTGAGGCCAAGTGTACAGCTGCCGCTGCCATTGCCATTGGATTCTTACTAGTTGACACATTTTTCTCTTTTGCCAATTTTAGGATTTTAAACGCAAGTCTCTCTGTTTTTTCAGAAACCAAGAGTGATTTTGAAATTCTTGTTACAAACTCTATTGGATTGTAAGCTTGTGGGTATATGTCGAGCTCTTTTACAAGAAATCTGTATGTTTTTTGAAGGTTTTTCTTTTTGATGTTTCCTGCATCTGATACGTCTTGTAATGTTCTTGGCGTGTTTAATGATCTGCATGCAATGTATATTGCCGCACAAATCATTGCCGATGTAGATCTGCCTGTAAGTATTTTTTTTGCTGCAATTTTTCTAAATAGATATGCGGTGTGTTCTATCACTGATTCAGGTAAACCTAATTTAGCTCCAATCGCATCAAGCATTGTAAATGCTTTTTGAAAAGATTTTACAGAGTTTGCAGAGCGACTATTTCTGTCCCACATTCTGAGGCGATAAAACATTCGTTTATTTTCATTTGAAAGAATCTTCCCTGAAACATCTCTGTCTTTTGATTCTATGATTGTTGAGAGGCCCATATCTACCATCTTTAAAGATATTTTTCTACCTACTCTGCTGTTATTCTGATATTCATCTCCTGACAATCCTGTTGTCTCAGATCCTATGTCTATTACTTGTTGAGATGATACAGATCCACAACTGCTGCACGCAATTTCTCCTGTATGGTAATCTGTAATGATGCTAATTTTTTTACAATTTTTTTGATGAATTAATTCAGTAAGCATATGCTTAATTTTACATTCTAAATTATTTAAAGAAGAAAAATTGTACTTTCTAGTGGTAAATCCAAAATAAAAATTTTATTATATAACAAGAGTTAGCACTATGAACTTTTTTTATTTTTTCATAAATATTAGAAACCAAGATATGGTTTATTGTCTTATTATTTTTTATATGAATTATTTTTTCCATTATATAATATGAGAAAAAATTCTTTCAGAGAATTAGATTTTTTAAAAACTGAAAAAAATTATTTTGAGAAAGAAAAATCTATTGAGTTCATTGCCACTTTTAATAATAAATTAAGTCTTTTTATTGTAAATTTTTTTGCAAAACTCATTATTTTTTATAAGAAACAAAACCAAATGATTATGATAAATAAACTCCACATGTATCCAAATTATTATGTACCGTTTCAATTCTGATTATTTCTTCTTTGAAGAATATTTAAAAAAATTTTAGAGGTATGATATAGTTTGAAAATTTTTTGTTTAAATGAAAGTACTTTCTTGTCACGAGATGTTATTTTTAAAATTAGTACTGATGTTTCTAATTTCCATAAAATAATGCCTGATTATTTTAAATCCTTAAAAATAATAGATGACACTATTCCTGATCAAAAAATAGTGCTTGAAAATATTTCTTTTTTGGGAAGAAATATTGACGTAAAAACAAAACATGTGATAATGCAACCTGATACTCACAAGGTTTTCATTCTTAGTGGACCACTTAGAGGAACTACCTTTATAGAAAAATATGATGTTTCTAAATCCAATGGAACTGACATTACAATAGCTGTTAATTTATCGATGCACGGGTTATTGAGATTCATTCCTTTTCTTGATAGGGTTATTTCTAGAAAGATGAAATCTGTCATGCTGGAATTTGTAAGATCTTCCGAAAATTATTTCAATTCTGCCATCAAAGATTAGTTAGCACTATAATGCAAAGTTACCCTGTGTTATATACAAACAGAACAAATCTGATTTATGCCTGATACTGTTCATATTGTAGGTGCAGGAGTGGGAGGATTGAGCCTGGGTGCTCTTTTAACGCATGCTGGATATCCCGTTGAGATATATGAAAAATCAAACAAGACCGGGGGCCGAACAGCGTCTATGACTTTTCGTCAGCACATTTTAGATAATGGATTTCATATAATGCCATTTTACAAAAAATCCTCAATTTATGAAATCTTGCAAAAAGTTGGTATTGCATCAAGATTAAAGCTTGCTAAGGTAGATGATATATCGTTTCATTCTGATACTGGATTTCATAAATATCCAAAAGGGATGATGGATCTTCTTCAATTATCTTTGATTCCTTTCAAGAGTAGAATCAATTTACTAAAAGTTTTACTTCCAATGGCATTTGCATCAATTCAGAAAACTGAAGAATGGGATGACAAGTCGCTTACTGAAGTTACAAAAAAATTAGACAATGAAACTGGCGCTTTTTTTGAAGCAGTATGCATGCTGGCTTTTGCAGACACTGTTGATCATATCTCCCTGGGTGAATTTGCCAGAACAATTATCCGCGCCAATCCTTTCAAAGGGGGAACAAGTGAATTTGCATACCCAGACAATGGGGGATATGACTCAATAACAAAGGTTCTTGCCCAATATGTTACTGAAAATCAAGGTACCATAGAAACAAATCATTCTATAAAAAAAATAGTTATTGAAAATTCCAAAGTTGTTGGAATCATAACAAAAGATGATAACTTTATCAAAGCAAAATGTGTGGTTATCTCTTTTCCTGCATACGATGCAATTAATCATCTGTTTGATGATGGTGTAATCAAAAAAGATTTTGTACAAAAAATTAACCGTTTGGATAAAAAAACATCTGTAGTTGAAGTTCATTTTGCACTAAAGAAAAAAATTGATACCAGACAGGTTGTATTTCCTGTAGGTGATTCTTTTGTAACTAAAGGCATTTTTTTCATTTCTAACATAACCCCTTCTGTTTCTCCTCCTGGTGAACACCTGATAATTGCCGGTACTCCAGTTGATTCCTCAATTGTGGGTGATTCTAAAAAAATTAATGAGCTAGTCCAAAATATGAAAACTGAAATCTCTTCAATTTATCCTGAATTCAAATCATCTCTGATCTGGGAGAGGGCAATGGCCTGGAAACTAGTAGAATCTGTCATAAAGGAGCCTGGTATGGTATGGAAGTCAAAGATGCCTCATCAAATTCCAGGTATTGATGGATTATTTTTTGTAGGTGACTCGACTGTGAGTTATGGTATCGGCACTGATTCTGCTGCTCATAGTTCTCTTTTATGCTATCCTAAAATTGACAATTTTTTAAAATCCTGAATTTTTCTATGCAGTTCTTATAATTTTGGGAATTTCTTCCAGTCCTACATCTTTGATTATTTTTCCTTCAAACTTTGGAATTTGCTCTGACTGTAATGCATATCCTCCTATGAGAATTGGAGTTTTTTCATATTCGTTTTTGATTTTCTTCACTAGTCTTTGACCTGCAGTCAAATTATCATCCAATGTTATTGAAACAAAAACAATGTCTGGTTTGTTATTGCCAATAAATTCTAATATTGATTCAGTTGGTATTGAAGTTCCAATATTGTAAACTTTGAATCCCTTAATTGAGAGATATGTCTCTAACACATCACATCCAAGATGATGCTCTTCTCCTACCGGCACACAAAGTAAAATCTTTTTCTTGTTCTTAGTTACTGACACTTTGTCCATGATTATCTTTACCAGTGTTTGTGCAATGTTGCTTGCGACATGCTCTGTGGCTATGCTGATTTTACCACTGGCCCAATCCTCGCCAATCTTATACATTACTTGTTTTAGAATTCTATCAAAAAAGTCAGACGAATTAAATATCTTTATGTATTCCTCGTAAATTTTTACACACTCCTCAATATTCCCTTCGGTTAATTTTTTGTAAAGTTGTTGTTTTGATTTTTTTGTAGCTTCCTCTCTCTTTTTGATATCTTTTGGATTGTGTGATGCAAGCACTGAAAGAATTTTAGGATCATTTCTGTATTCTTTTGGCAGATCATCTTTGACTACTTCTGATGCCTTTCCTAGATACTTTACAATTTCTTGTTTTGATGTATTTTTTTCTGAATTCCACACACTTTTGACCAGATAAAGATATTGATCTGATTTTACCTTTTTTGCTCTAATATACACCATTGAGAGTTCTATCCTGATTAGCTATATAACTAATGCTAACCCACTTTACTAGTGCTAAAACAATTCCTTGTTTTTACTTTATTTTCAAGCAAACTGCCTTTTCCGATGAAAATTCATTCTTTTTCCTTTATTTTATGTGCTCAAAAGAATCCTCTGGGACTCTCAAGTCTTGAAAATTCTCAGGTTGTATTATTTTTGCAAGTACTTCTATTCCTTCTATTGTTCTTATGCTTGGTTTACTGAAAAAGGAATTTGCATCAACGGCAAAGATCTGCCTGTTTTTTACTGCTCGGAGCAAATTCCAGTCTTTATTTTCTTTTAGTATTGAATTGTACTCTTCAACTATTCTTTTTGTATTGAATCCACATGACATTATGATGACCATATCTGGGTCTGCATCTCTTATTTCTTGAAAGTCAAAATTTCTAGAATGCTCTCCTGGCTTACTTATCAAGTTAATTCCTCCTGCCATCTCTATCATTTCTGGAACCCAATGACCTGCAGTGAAAAAAGGTTCCATCCACTCTATTGCAAGGATTTTGGGTTTTTGTAATTTTTTATTTTTTTTGATGTTTTCAATTCTTTTTGCCAGTGAATCGATTATTTCTTGAGCTCTATCCTCTTTCTTTAGGATCTTTCCTAATCTTTTTACTGAGTCTAATATTTCTTGTATGTTGTAAGGATCCATTGAGTGAATCATTGGTTTTTTCTTAAGAATTTTTAAAGCCTGACTGACCTGATTTGTATATGCTGCACAAACCTCACATGTCTCCTGAGATATGATGAGGTCTGGATTGGCTTTTACAATGTTTTTTTCATCAAGAATGAATATGTCTTTTCCATCATTTAGTAATTGACAAGTCATCGAATTGATCTGGTTACTTGTTAGTTTTTCAGAATTTACTACCGATGTTATGACTTTTGGTTTTGTTTTAGCATTTTCAGGATATCTGCATTCATGCGTTACTCCAAACAGACGTTCTTCCATTTGTAATTCGTATATTAACTCAGTTGCACTTGGCAGAAAAGATACAATTCTGTTTATTTCCATGAATTTTTTTGTCCGTTCTTCTTTAAACATTCTGCGCTGATCTCTGATTAAATTTAAGAATCATGCAAGTTTATAGCATCAATCTAGCCATGAAAGTTAATGTCCTCTAGTTCTCAAGACATACGACGTGCAATACTGACAAAATGGAATGAAACTTTGTCTCAATACGGTAATTTGTTCTCATCTGATTCTATTAGTGGTACTAGTCCTCCATCTATTTTTGTAGGCTCTCATAACTATCCACAAGTGTTTGTTGGTCCTATGGTTCCTCCTGTACATGGTGATACTGCTTTACTTGACAGCCCTGAAAATTGGAAAGGAAAATCCTTGGAAGATATTGTTAATTTTAGGTTAAGTTTAGTTCGTGGAACACAAAAAATTTCTGTTGATAAAACTGATGGCAAGTATGTCGAAAGTCTTCAGGATGTTGCAATGTCTTCAAAACCAATTGATTCTGATCTTGTTTTTGAGAAAACACCTGTCTCTAGTGTCTCTCTTGATGGCGAAAATGCTCCTTTTGGACCTGTAGGTAAAATAAACTCTGCAAAATTTTCTAACGTTTCTTCTGTGAAAGCAATTGAAAGAGTATTCTATGATAAGGATCTTAGTGCTGCCGAGGCTGTTTTGAACATGTATCATTCTGGGATTGATGTTTCCAGAATTCAAAAATGCTTTAGCATTGGAATGTTGGGACAAAAAAGAAAGTTAGTTCCTACTAAATGGAGTATTACTGCAACTGACGAAATTATTTCAAATTCTCTAATGGCTGAGATTCTTGATTATCCTGTGATTGATTCTTGCCGCGTTTTTAGTTACGAACATCTGGGAAATCTCTTTTGCGTTATTTTATTTCCACATATATGGCTGTTTGAGATGACTGAAGCTTGGTTTTCAAATGGGATAATTGGCTATGGGTCAGACTCTGAAGATGCCCGTGGTATTGACCATCATCCTCCTACAATTGCAGGCGCGTATTTTGCAGCAAAATTAGGAGTTGTAGAGTACCTGTCTAAGTTAAAACTTCAGGCAGGAGTCATTGTGTTCAGAGAGATTCGTCCTGAATATGCAGTTCCTGTTGGAGTGTGGCAAGTTCGTCAGGGAATAAGAGAGGCAATGAAACAATCTCCTGTGATTTCAGATAACTATGAACATTCTCTTGATTTGGCCTCAAAAAAAACTAGCATAAGCAAGTCTGAATGGCTTGCTCACGGAAAAATGTCTTTACTCATCAGGCAAAAAACACTTCATGATTTTTTTTAAAACATTTTTTTATCTACATGAAATTTTATGCTTTGATTGAAAATTATTCATGGTTTAAAATATGAAACAAGTTTGCAGGTTGAGGATCTGCATATAATAGAAAATATGTTTGACTTGCAAGGTATGTGTTGTTGAATCGATAAATGATTGGATTAATTTCAGAAAGTAGTTGACCTATTGTTATCTTTTTGTTTCTGAATTGCTCTAACATTTTAAAGAATTGTTCTTTTTCTATTCTATTGAAGTCTTTAGAAAAATATCCAAAAATATGCATGATTACATTACTATGTGTTTTGATTGTAGGTTTCTTTTCTAATGCTGAATTGAGATTGGGTTCGTATTGTGTAATAATTTCTGAAAAATTTTTTTTATTGTAACTTGCAACTATATTTCCTAATGTCTTTAATTTTTCCTGATCATGTGACATTATCATGTATTTGTTCATAGCTTGAAATGAGACAAGATTCTTCATCTTGTTAGAACTTTTTACATCCTCAAAACGTTCACATACGTATTCTTTTACATCTTGTTCAGAAATTTTATGCATTCTGATCTTGGAATTTTCTAAATTTTCACTCACTTTTCAAGTTCTTTCTAATTTGCTTATAAAGAGAAACTCTGTTTAACGTGTTTGGCACTATATTTTTATTATTTTTAGAAATATTGGCACTAGTTGAATATTTAGAACTAGCTTAAATATCATAAACGTAAATTTGTGTTAATGAAAATCGCAATAACTGCAATCACTGCAATTCTTCTGATTACCTCTACTGCATCTTTTGCTTATGCAGAAGTTCCAGGATGGGTAAAGAACAATGCTGGTTGGTGGGCCGATGGAACCATCTCTGAATCTGAATTCCTTACTGGGGTTGAATTCTTAATCAAGGATGGCGTAATTGACATCCCTCCTACTCAAACATCATCTTCATCAGAATCTGACATGACTGAACAATCTGTTCCAGGATGGGTAAAGAACAATGCTGGTTGGTGGGCTGATGGAACCATCTCTGATCAAGATTTTGTTAATGGCATACAACATTTGATATCAGTTGGTTTAATTTCAGTCTCAGTTGAGAATTCTGAACTACAAGATCAAATGCAATCTGCACAAACAACAGAATCTGTTGCCTCTTCATCAAATGATCCTAAATTGGCAGAACTTGAAGCATCTCTTGAAAAATGCTCTGAGATAACAAAGGCCTACAAGAGACTTGATTGTGAGAAGTCAATAGAGAAAGAAATTATACTATATCAGTATAAAATGGGTGCCACTGCTTTTAATCTAGGACCTGTAACATATTACTGGTTTGGAGTCGGATCTGAAGGAAATGAATTTGAAATAAGTTCCTCTGGACAACCATTGTTGTCAATTCGCATGCTTGCAGAAAACACTAGCTCAGACAATGTGTCATTGGATTGTACCAGTCCTCAAATATGCAGCTATGATGTATGGGATGGGACAAAGGCTTTCAAATACTCTGGCATGGACTTTACTAGTGGACAGATAGTTTTGAACCCTGGAGATTCAAGGGAATTTAACATTCTCTTTGGTCCGAATGTGGGATATGGTGGAACCGAGTTTGAATACGATCCATCTAAGAGCTACCAATTCAGAATCAATGAAGACTTTGGAAAAATGAACATTGATTTGAATTTGGAATAGCCTCTTCTCTTTTTTATTTCTTTCAAGTTATAATTTCAAAATAAAACTAATTGAGAATCATCTCATTGGTTTTGATGATTATGTCTGATTGAAATTTCTTTCTTTTGTCTATGTCTTTTCTTTAATAGACTAAACATTATCATTCCTACATTGATAATTGAAATTATCTCAATCAAATCTACTCCATATAGGAACCAGTCAAGTATTGGATGAACTCTTGAAACGATTCCTGCCTCTAACATGATATCTGCATTCCATACCATGTGTGGAACTTGGATGAATTGAATTACCGCAATTACAATTATGCTTCCTAGAATTTTGTTTTCATACCAATTCCAGAATTTATTCCATGCATTCATGTATTCATATTGTTTTTAATTTAATTAAAGACTGTGAAAATTAGATGATCCTAATTAGTTTAAACTAAGATTAAAAATTTTTTAATATTTTATGTTCAACTTAATCTATAAGCACCAATGTTCTGAAATTTGAAATTTATTTTTTCATGGTTGGTAATTTGATTTTGAACCTGAGGAAAAAAATTGTTTATGTAAAAACCAACTGAACGATTTTTTATTAATTTACCTTGATTGGACGCTTTGTGACTTTTTTTGGAATTTTTACTTCTAATCTTCCTTTTTGAAATTTTGCTGAAATCTCCTTACTGTTAATTTCTCCTGGTAATGAAAGTGATTTTTTAAAAAATTCAAACTTTGTGATAGTTCCTAATTTTTCTTCAGAATACTTCTCCCTGAGTTTTGCTTCAATACTGATTGCTCTATCTTCAAAGGTAACTTTGATGTCTTTTTTATCCACTAAGGGCAGGTCGCACTCCAATATCCAATAACTATCAAATTCTTTTAGGCATGTTAGAGGTGATAAAATTTTATGCTCAATATCGTCAAGTACTGAACTGAAAATGGGGAATACTGTCTCCATATTTGATTCATTTTTGTTTTCCATATGATCACCTGTAAATTTGAGGAGGACTGACTTGCTTTTCCTTTTTTTGCTGTAGTGCTCTTATGGTTTGCTCCATCAAGTTTCTGTGTTGTATTCTTAGCCTTTCTATCTTATTTTGTATATCTTCAGTATCTACCTTAATTTCTAAGATCTTTGATAACGTGATTATCGCACTAATTGCAGCTTCGGGATCCGGAAAGAAAGGATGGCATACTGCATATAATATGAGTACTGGAATCTGTGTCTTTCTAAAAACCGATATCATCGCTGCATCTGTTCCAAAAATTGATCCGTCAAGGAATTTTGGAACGTGGTTTTTGTAGAGTATCTGGTCTAAAACAGAATCTGTTGGGAGAGCATAAATCTTTGGCGAATTTTTTTGTTGATTGGCCGTCTCCATCCCACTAACTATGACTACTTTTTTTATCGAATTTTTCTTACAAAATTCATTCACTAACATTGCAAATTTAGATGCAAGATACTCGTTGAATGGAATGTCTGATATAATGACAAAAATGTTGTTTTTGTTATAGATTCTGATGGGTGAAAGAATTTCTCCTCCTTCTACAAACAGCGTAGGTGGCAGATCTGGCATTTCTATCTCTCCTATTTGCTTCATCTTTAGATAATGAATAAGATATGATATTGAAAAAGTTCCAACAAGACCATTGCTTGGAAATCCAACAAGCAAAGTTTTTTCATTACTGTTTATTTTTCCAATTTTCAATCAATTTTTTTCCATGACGCTGTATTAAAAGAAAATCTTTGATTTTCGTAATTGATTTTCAGACTTGAGATTTTTCATCCTAATAAAATATTGAAAATTAACAAAATTAAAACATTGAAGTGGCATTTTGAAGATTTTATTTATGGATCTATAGATGGAGCCGTAACAACTTTTGCAATAGTTGCAGGAGTTATTGGTGCTGGTTTGTCTCCAGGCATAATTCTAATTCTAGGGTTTGCAAATCTATTTGCTGATGGATTTGCAATGGCAGCTGCAAATTATCAGGCTACAAAAACAAAACGAGAATTTATCGAAATGAGGCAAAAACAAGAAGAATGGGAAATTGATCATTTGAGGGAACAAGAAAAGGATGAGATTAGGTCTATTTATCGAAAAAAGGGGTTTGGAGGTGAATTATTGGAGGATATTGTTAGAGTGATCACCTCTAGACGAAAAGTCTGGGTAGATACCATGATGAGAGAAGAGTTAGGTCTCATTAAAGATGACAAAAATCCTATTGATAGTTCTGTAAGTACATTTGTTGGTTTTAATGTTATAGGCTTGATACCATTGTTTCCATTTGTTGTTTTCCTAATTTTTGGCTCTGAAATAACCTCTAATGTCTTTCTTTATTCTATAATTTCTGTGGTTGTGGCATTTTTCTTGGTTGGGATGATTAAGGGGCGGATTGTAAAAAAATCCATGATTCAATCAGGAATTAATACCGTCATAATTGGTAGTATCGCCGCATCTGTTGCATACGTGATTGGTTATAGTTTACATTTCGTGGTTTAGTGGTGTCTTTGAATGTCTGAGCTAAAACGACACATGGGACTTTTCCAGCTCACTATGTATGGGGTTGGATTGACCCTTGGTGCTGGAATCTATGTTTTGATTGGTGAGGCCGCAGGTTTTACAGGAAATTCAATGTGGATATCATTTGGATTGGGCGCAATTGTTGCACTTCTTGCAGGTTTGAGCTACTCTGAGCTTACTGTGTTGTTTCCAAAGGCAGCTGCAGAATATGTTTTTGTAAAAAATGCGTTTAAGAGTGAATTTGTCGGATTTATTGTTGGTTGGCTTACCTCTATTACTTCTATGATTGTTGCTGCCACTGTTGCGTTAGGTTTTGGAGGCTACTTTGCACAATTTTTCAATGTACCTATTACTGTCTCTGCAATCTTACTCTTGTCTATTTTGTCTGTTGTTAATTTTATGGGAATAAAACAATCTGCATGGATGAATACTGTTTTTGCTTTGGTGACTATTGCTGGTCTTGGAATAATTATTTTCCTGGGTATTACTTTTGAGAACCCTGAACCTGTAGATTATTTTGATACTCCAAATGGAATATATGGAATTATGATCGCATTTGTGCTAATCTTTTTTGCCTTTATTGGTTTTGAAGATATGGCAAATGTTGCCGAAGAAGTAAAAAAACCCAAAAAAACATTTCCTAGAGCAATAGTTTTATCTGTATTAATCACTGGTGTTATCTACATTCTTGTTTCTTTATCTTCTGTCCAAATACTAAATTGGCAGGAATTGAGTCAATCTTCTGCACCATTAGCTGATGTAGCTGAGAAAGGATTGGGAATGGAAGGAAGAATTACTCTTTCTGCAATAGCTCTGTTTGCTACTGCTAGTACAGTTCTAATCACTTTGGTAGCTGGAGCACGAATCCTTTATGGAATGGCAAGAGATGGTTCTTTGCCTTTTGTTTTATCAAGAATTTATGCAAAAACTGGAACCCCTTTGGTAGCTGTAGTATGTATATTTCTCACTTCTGTTGCGTTTGCGTTTGTAGGTGATATAGTAATTGTAGCCAACATAGTAGTTTTTGCAATAGTTATTACATTTGCAATGGTGAACCTAGCAGTAATTTTGCTTAGATATGTAAAACCTGATTTGGAACGCCCATTTAGAGTTCCAGTAAATATCGGAAAATTTCCAGTATTGCCTCTGATAGGATTTATTGTAACTGTCTATATGGCAACCCAGTTCGAATTAGAAATTATCTTGGTGGGATTGGGGATAATTGGCGTTGGTTGCGTTTTTTACCTATTTTATAATAAAAGAAAAATCCAAAAATGATTTGTTTTTTACTTTTTTTTGATTCTTAATTTGACTTTAGATGCAGTTCAGCTTAGAATCAAATTAGAAAATCAACAATGCGAATCTGAAAACTGATTATATTTGATTATATGTTAACACGATTAGTTTGAAAAACAAATTCTTTTCCATCTCAATAATTACGACTTTGTTTATTGTTATGTCTGTTAGTACTAACACAGAATATGTTTTTGGCGAAATGGAAGCTTTTGGACAATATCCTGATATTGGACAACTCATGGCAGAAAAAATTACCTTTGAGATAGGGGATGAAACATTTGATATCTACTATGGGTACAAAGGAAGCTTGGATTCGATCGGAGCTCATGATGATGATGATCCTGTACTATCTTCTATGACCATTAATGAAGAAAGAAAATCTATTGAAATCATAATGGAAGATGTTCCTGAAAAAACTGATTTTTGGGTAAGAATACCTCATGAGGTATTATATGCAGAAGATGCCCAATTCACTGTACTAGTTGATGGTGTAGACACGGGTTATGATGTTACCAACTTTCCAAATGATTTTGCAATTGGATTCATTATTACAGAAACCACTGAAAATATTGAAATCATTGGAACCCGAGTCATTCCAGAATTTGGCATCTTTTCTGTTATGGTTTTAGGAATTTCTGTGCTTGGTTTGATATGCTTACTTCAAAGATCATCATTTGGACAATTCCTTGCAAAATAATCTTGTGCTAAATTTTTAGTTAATAGATCCAATTATGATTTTTTACACATGCAAGTTTGTTTCGTAATTTGTCAGAGTTCTGCTTTGATTGGTTCTTTTCTCATCCAAATCGTTTGTTTTTTGTGATCAATTAGTTCTATTCGCATTTCATTTAACTTGTCACGTATTTTGTCTGCTTTATCAAATTGCTTTTCTTTTCTGAACTGCTCTCTGTCTTGAATCATTTTGTTTATCTCTCTAATCTTTTTATTTGACATTTTTGGAATTTTTAATCCTAAAACATCCAACATCCTCTCAAATTCTATCATTATCGTAGATGCATTGTTGTTCCCAAGTTTTTCTTCTGCTGCCATCTTGTTTGTTTCTTTTACAAGTTGAAAGAGTGCAGATGTTGCAAGATGAGTATTCATGTCATCTTCTAATGCTTCATCAAAATCCTTGGATATTTTTGATATCCACTTGAGAACGTCTTCGTCTTTTGTTTCCTCTGATTCTTGAGCATGCAATAATTCAAAGAAGCATGTTTCTACCTGTCTCCATTTTATGATGTTTTCTTTTAGTAACTCTTCGGAATAATCAATTGGTTTTGAGTAATGACCTGATAGGCAAAAAAGTCTAATTATATTTGCCCCCCAATTTTCTAATACGTGTCTAATTGTCTTTATGTTTCTTAATGACTTTGACATTTTTTCACCTTTTATCGTTACCATTCCTACATGCATCCATATTTTTGCAAACTGTGAATCTGAAAATGACTCTGATTGTGCTATCTCATTTTCATGATGTGGAAAAATGAGGTCTCGTCCTCCTCCATGAATTTCAAAATTTTCTCCCAGATACTTTATGCTCATTGCAGAACATTCAATATGCCATCCTGGCCTTCCTTCTCCCCATGGGCTGTCCCATGTTGGTTTTACATCTGAAAATTTCCATACTGCAAAATCCAAAGGATTTCTTTTCTCCTCATCAATCTCTATTCTTGCCCCTGATTGTAACTCTTCGATATTCTTCTTTGAGAGCTTTCCATATTCTGAGAATTTTGATACTGAAAAATAAACTCCATTTTTTGAGACATATGCGATATCTTTCTCGATTAGCCTTTTGATGAAATCTATTATGTCTGCTATGTGCTCTGTTGCTTTTGGATATTTTGTTGCACGTTTTACATTTAATCCGTCAAAATCCTGAAAATAATTCTCAATGTATCTTGTACTGATTTTTTCAGCTGTACTGTTTTCTTTTTGCGCTCGATTGATTATCTTATCATCTACGTCTGTGAAATTTTGAACAAACTCTATGTTTACATTTTTTCTCTCAAGAAATCTACGTAGGACATCAAAAACAATTATTGTTCTTGCATGTCCTATGTGGGATTCATCGTACACTGTAACACCACAAAGATATATTCTGACTTTCTTTGCAAGGTCAAGTTTACTTTTATCTTTAGTTAGCGTATTTAGTATCTTCATTTTATACAATCTCGTATGTCTGGTTGTTGAGGTCCTTGTCTCTTATGTTGGCTATTTTGATTTAATTTTAGAATTTTTTCAATTTTTTCTCTTTCAATTTGTGTTTCTTTTTCTGTTTGCTCAATTGTCATTTTTTTGTCTATCAAACAGTACAATATTGAATCCACTTCTTCATAGGTTGTGCCTAATTCTTCTTCTGCTTCATGTTCTTTCCATAAATGTGGACTGCTTTTTTTTGTAATTACTTTTTCTGGTACTCCTAAATGCTTTGCAATCTCTCTTACCTGAAGTTTGTATAAGGACACAATAGGAGTCATGTCTGAGGCTCCATCTCCAAATTTTGTAAAATACCCAATCAGGTATTCACTTTTGTCACTGGATCCTAGCACAAGGTAGTTTTTTGTATTTGCATAGTAATAGAGGATATTTGTTCTAATTCGAGCTCTGAGATTGCCTCTTGCCTTTTCGTTAGGTTCGATATACATTGCATATTCGTTAACAATCGGTTTTATGTCGATTAACTTGTATTCAATTCCTGTCAGCGAGATCATTTTCAGAGCATCTTCGGTCTCTGAAGAGGGAGTTATTGCAGTATCTGGCATTATTAGTGCAAGTGTCTTCTCTTTTAGGCTCTGTTTGCAAAGATATGCTAAGACTGCTGAATCTATTCCTCCACTAAGACCTAAAATCACCCCGTTTGATTGTTTTTTTTCAATTTCTTTTGTGATAAATTCTACGATTGTTTTAGTTAGTAATTGATAATCATATTGGTTTGTAATCTCTGATATGATGTTTTCATTCAATAATTACAATGCAAAAAACCTTAGAATAAAAATTGTATAGATCTTCTTTTTTAGAATTATTTTTTCTTACAAATTACTTTGAATTCTATCTAAGCATTATTCTCTTCTTTAATGTCGACGTAGATTCCATCATCCCTTGATTCAACCGGATATGTCTCCAACTTTACTCCCTCAAGATAGTCTTTTAGTTCTCCTGTCTTGATGTTGTAATGCCAAAAATGTAGCGGACATTCAACAATATCTCCATCGAGTTTACCTGGTGCGATTGAACCGTCTTGATGAACACATAGATCGTCAATTGCATGATATCCATCCTGATTAAAAATTGCAATTTGTTTTCCATCAATTTTGAATGCTTTACCTTTTCCTGCTGCAATGTCTGATTTTTCAGCAATCTTTTTCCAAGCCAATATTTTTATCAAATTATTTGTCATTTATTTAGATTCGCATGATAGGATTTTATAGCCAAATTCATGAAAAAGTTTGTTGAGTAAAGTAAAATCCAGTCCTAAATTGATCAAAGAGGGCAAGATGTCTTATGAGTGGGCAAGATCTCACATGCAAATTCTAGATAATACTATTAATCGATTCAAGAAATCTAAACCACTAAAAGGAATAACTCTTGGTTTTTGCCTTCACATTACAAAAGAGACTTCTGTTCTTTTAATGGGTGCAAAAGAGCTTGGAGCAACAGTTGCATGTTGTGGAGGAAACCCATTAACAACCCAAGACAACATTGCAGCATTTCTTGCATCTCAAGGAATTCATGTTTATGCATGGAATGGTCAATCTGTTAAGGAGTATGATTGGTGTATTGACCAAGTACTCAAACATAAACCAACAATACTAACTGATGATGGTGCAGACATGAACATCAAAGCTCATTTTGATAAACGATTTGAAAATCTAGAAATTCTTGGGGCCACTGAAGAAACTACTGCAGGTGTGACTAGAATTAGAGCAGTTGAAAATCAAGGCAAACTTCGTTATCCTGTTATCTTAGTCAATGAAGCATATACAAAACATATGTTTGATAACAGATATGGAACCGGTCAAAGCACAATTGATGGATATTTGCGTGCAATGAATTTGCTTATGGCTTCAAAACGTGTTGTTGTTGTAGGTTATGGATGGGTTGGAAGAGGAGTTGCATCAAGATGTCATGGCATGGGTTCTAAAGTTATTGTAACTGAAGTTGATCCTGTCAAAGCTTTGGAAGCTCACATGGATGGATTTGAGGTGATGCCGATGTCACAGGCTGCAAAGATTGGAGATATTTTCATCACTTGTACAGGAATGACCAGCGTAATACGAAAAGAGCATATTTTGCAGATGAGGGATGGCGCAATAATGGGAAACGTAGGGCATTTTGATGTAGAAATTGACAGTGAATTCTTATTAAAAAAATCAAAATCTGTAAAGGAAGTAAGACCAAGCCTTGATGAATGTGTGTTAAAAAATGGTAAAAAAGTCTATTTGATTGGACAGGGGAGACTTGCAAACCTAGTAGCTGCTGAAGGACATCCTCCTGAAGTTATGGCTCAATCTTTCTCAAATCAAATATTTTCTGTATTGTACATTCTAAAAAATCACAAAAAAATGGAAAACAAAATCATAACAGTTCCGGAAGAAATTGATAAACAAGTTGCAGTAGATGCTTTGAAAGCAATGAATGTAAAAATTGACAGGTTAACCCCAGAACAAGTAAAATATGCCAATAGTTGGTAATCTTTTTTATTTTTTTGACTAGATTTAATCTATTATTTATTTTGTTCTGAATTCTTTGTATGTTTTTTTGAAATTACAACATGCTAATTCGTTTTGACATTTTTCCAAGTACATCAATATGATTTGTCCTCTTTTTGTCATATCGTACAATTCGTTTTGATATTATATCGAATTTGATTAAGCTGAAACTTAATTTTTTACAAAATAAGCTAACTATTGTTTTTCTTTTACCTCTCATTTTGTTTTAATGGTCAAATGCAGATGTTTCTTCTCTGATCAAACCTTTGAACATACAGAAAACTTGCGAGAACTGTTTCAAAGAAATTCTCTTTATGTTACTAGTTCTGTGACTGTGGAACTATTGCTGAGATATCTTATTCCTGGAGAGAGAAAACTACCTCAAAAAGAGTTCTTTTTAATAGATGATTATTTCATGTCTCATCCTAATTTCTTCAAATTGTTTTACGATGATCTGTTCATGTCTGCCACTTTTCATTCAGAATCTGAACCAAAACTTGATGTCTAAAACTTCTTAACCCTAATCTTGTCTCGTTTCTTTACTGATGAGTAAAAAGGCAATAATTACAAGTGCTTTGCCCTACGCAAATGGAGAAATCCATCTAGGGCATGTGGCATCTACTTATATCCCAGCAGATGTGACCACTCGTTTTTTAAAGATGACTGGAGTGGAGGCTTATTACGTATGTGCTTCTGATGATTTTGGAACCCCTATTCTTATTCAATCTGAAAAAGAGGGAAAAACTCCTTCTGAATATGTGTCCCATTGGAATAAGCGAGATTATGAAGATTTTACCTCCTTGGATATTGCATTTGATTACTTTTACAAAACAAGCTCTGATGAAAATATCTCATTTGTACAAGACGTGTTTAAGAAACTAAATGCCGCAGGCCATATTTATGAAAAAGAAATCATTCAATTTTACTGCAAAAATGATCAGAAATTTTTACCTGATAGATATGTGAAAGGCTCTTGTCCCTACTGTAATGCAGAAGATCAGTACTCTGATTTGTGTGAGAGTTGTGGAAGAGTTCCAGAAGAGATAACAAATCCAAAATGTTCTATTTGTGG
Source organism: Candidatus Nitrosopumilus sp. (assembly GCF_965223225.1). GTDB lineage: Archaea > Thermoproteota > Nitrososphaeria > Nitrososphaerales > Nitrosopumilaceae > Nitrosopumilus. Next base: position 941,834 of record NZ_CBDCVU010000004.1, on the reverse strand, counting down.
ACAAACTCCTGTAAAGGAAAAAACTAACCATTATTTTTTCAAACTAAAAAATTTTGGTGATTCTCTTTACAAATGGCTTGACGAAAATGAACATTTGCAAAAAGACGTAAAAAAATATGTTCAAAATTGGATAAAATCTGGTCTAATTGATTGGGATATTACTAGAGACATTTCTTGGGGTGTAAAAGTCCCAATTGATGGAATTGAAAACAAGGTATTTTATGGATGGTTTGACAACCATCTTGCATACATCTCTACTGCGTTAAAGTTTCTAAATGAAAAGGGAATTGATGGAAAAGATTTTTGGAATTCTGCAGACATCTATCACTTTATAGGAAAAGATATCGTGTATCATCACTATCTTTTTTTGCCTGCCATGAGACTTGGAATAAATTCTGAATACAAACTTCCAGATTATATTCCAACTCGAGGGCATCTTACTCTGCAAGCAAAAAAGATCTCAAAAAGTAGAAATTGGTATATTGGATTAAAGCAATTCCTCCAGTATTATCCCTCTGATTATTTGCGATATTATCTGATATCTATAAATCCGTACTCTCAGGATGATCTTAATTTTGATTGGGATGACTTTGCAACTAGAATTAATTCTGAGCTGATTGGAAATCTTGGGAATTTTGTTAATCGTGCTCTTGGTTTTACCAAGAAAACTTTTGACGGAAAGGTTCCAAAACCTGATGTTTTTGATGAAAAAGATCATGAGGCAGAGGCAAAAATAAAGAATCTTGCACCTGAATTGTCAGTACTTATGGAACAAAACCATCTTGATAGAGCACTCAAAAAAATAATGGAGTTTTCTTCTTACTTTAACCAATATTTTCAACACAAGGAGCCCTGGAAGAAAGGCCCTGGTACATCAACCTGTGTATTCTTGTCTGTCAATGCTGCAAAAACATTGGCGATCTCACTCTTCCCATTTCTTCCTAGATCTGCTCAAAACATATGGTCTCAGCTAAACCTTGATGGGGATGTTCAACACTCTGCTTGGAATGACATGTCTGTTTTGGATTTGTCTGAAGGACATATCCTAGGATCTCCTTCACCATTGTTTACAAAGGTTGAGAGCGATGAGATTCAAAAACATAAACAACAACTGGGACCTTCAAACTGAAAAATGAAACCCATCCCCCGAATCTCAACTAGAGGTTATTATGATCGAAAAAATGGCAAGACTCTTTCTAAAAATTCGTTTTATCTCTATCCAAAAAAAGAATTTACAAAACTAATTGGCTCAAAGGAGATTACTATAATGATTCATGGTCTTAGAAATGACAATGCAGGGGCAATTACTAAAATTGTACTTGCACGAAATAGATTGCGTAAATTAGGATACAAACACCCTATAATCGGACTGAGTTATGACTCTAATACTATTGGTGTTCATCTTGCAAAGTATGCAAAAAGAGCACTTACTGCAGGACAAACTATCGCAATAAAAAATGGTAAAAATCTTGGATTGTTTATAGAGTATTTCAAAGAATCTAGTCCTAATACCAAGGTTAGGCTGATGGGACACTCTCTTGGCTCTCAGGTTATTTTGAGCACTTTGGAATACCTTGCAAAAAATAAAAAAAATTCAAACGTTGTTGAAAGTGTCTATCTGTTTGGCGCATCAATAACTGACGATATTCCTTCTTCAAAAAAATATGGCAAAATTCTTCAAGACATTGTCCACAAGAAAATTGTAAACTATTATGCTCCTACTGACGAGGTTCTTGCTTGGGCCCAGCGTGAAGAACATGTCAAAGGCCCACTTGGATTAAATGGCGCAATAGGAAATCCGATAAAAAAATATCGTCAAAAGTTGGTAAAGCCAAAAAACCATAGATTTGCAAACTATGCATCTGTTCTGAATTCGTTCCCGTAATCCTTTTTTATTTTATTCTTGCAAAATTACGTGCATTTTCTTCTAAATTTTTAAAAAAAACTGTAAATTTGAGAAGATCCTCCCACAGTATATGGTGACCAATTCGTTAAAAAATGGCTAAAATCTATTGCACAGAAACGGTTTAGAAAATGGATGATGACAAGTGTGATCTTTGTAAGGGTTCGGGAACTTTCTTGTCAAAACCATGCGTATACTGTAATGGTACTGGAGAATGGAATCAAGTCGCACAAGCTTATTTGAAAAATCATATCTGTCAATGTATTATTCTGGATAGAAAATATTGTCCTGTCTGCCAAAAACCATGCCATCACGATACGACTCTTTCCCCAAAACAAAAGATCGATCCTGGGTATGGCGGCATGTCTTCACCTGGTTCTACAGGTGGGCCTGAAATTGTGGCTTACTGAGTATTGTCTCTGATTGTTTTTCTCGAAATCGATTTAATTCTTGATTTTTAATACCAAATTTTCATATCAGTTGGCATTTTATATGGACTGTTGATTCTTGACGTATTGTCAAATGTCAAATCAATTAATTTTGTTGTTCTTGGAAAACAAGATGTAGCCGGAGATTTTGGAAAAAAGGGAACTGTCACTGATCTTTCACTTTATGACAGGAAAGAATCTGAAATAATAAAGACCTGGGTAACACCAAGTGGATTTCCTGACAAAATTCAGCCCTTGTTCCAGGCCATTAATCTGGCAGAGTATGTGATTTTTTATGTTGATAAGCTTGACAAATTTACTGGTGAACAGATACTTGCACTTGATTCTCTGAAAAAAGAAAAAGGCATTCTTACTCATACTTTTGATGTAGATGAATCAAAATTAAATTCTATGATAAAGGGAACTGTTGTTGAAAAATACATCCAAGTAGAACAAGACAAACTCAAAGAAGAAATGGACAAGATAGAACCCATTCTGTCTGAGGGTAATGCAGAAATGGTAATTGATCACTGTTTTGATGTTAAAGGTGTTGGAACTGTAATCCTTGGCAAGGTTACAAATGGAACACTAAAACAATATGATAACTTGAAGTTATTGCCAATGGCAAGTGACGTTTTGATAAAATCAATCCAAATGCATGATGATCCTGTGGAGGAATCCTTATCTCCTGCACGTGTTGGTCTTGCCGTAAAGGGTGTAAAACCTGATGATGTGGGCAGAGGTGACATGATTTGCGATGATTCAACGGCATTTGAATCAAAGACTGAAATTGAACTAGAATTTGAAAAGAATCCTTTCTACAAAAATGAAATCGCAGAAAACCAAGGGTGCCTGGTCAATATTGGTCTCCAAGTAAAAGCAGCAAAATTCCTCTCAATAATCCCTCTTAAACTAGCATTTGAAAAACCAATTGTCTGCAAAACAGGTCAGATTGCAGCGATTCTAAAACCTGAGTCTCCTACTATTAGGATTCTTGGAAGTGGGAAAATACTGTAGACTGATTTATTTAATAAAATCAAAAACAATGATTTATCATGCGAGGATTGATGATGGGTCGATTCCAACCCTTTCATAATGGTCATTTGGAATTAGTAAAACAAATTCTTGAAAAATGTGATGATGTAATTATTGCAATAACTAGTTCCCAGTTTAATTATCTCGAAAAGGATCCTTTTACTGCTGGAGAACGAATTGAGATGATTCATAATTCTCTTCGGGAATCATCTGTTGATTTGTCCAGATGCATTATTGTCTCCCTTGAAAATCAATTTAATATTTCGACATGGTCTTCTTATCTGAAAGCGTCGTTGCCTAGATTTGATAGAGTGTACAGTGGCAATAAATACGTCTCAATGCTTTTGTCTGATTCTGGAATAGAAGTGTCTGAGCCTGATTTTTTGGAGAAAACCAAATACAATGCTACCAAAATCCGTTTGATGATAATGACATCTGATGATAGGAATGAAGAATGGAAAGATCTGGTTCCAAATGCAGTCTATGTTTTTTTAAAAAGGATAAATGCAAAAAATCGACTAAACACAATTTCTAAATCTGACACAAATCCTACTGAACACTGATGAAACCTGTTCGCGCTTGTCCTGTTTGTCCTGAATGCGGTTCAAAGAAATTCATCAGGATACCTGGCGAAAATGTAACAGTAAAGTGTCGTTCTTGTGATAAGGTAATTCAAATCTAATTCATGGTTAATATTTGCAATACTTTGGATTTAGTTATGGCAAAAACATGGAAAGACAACGATATCAGCCTTGATCCTATTAAGGATCAAACAGTGGCTGTAATCGGTTATGGAATTCAGGGTGATGCACAAGCAAACAACATGAAAGACTCTGGTCTTAATGTTGTAATTGGCCTCAAAGAAGGCGGTAACAGCTGGAAAAAGGCCGAGGCAGATGGTCATAAGGTAATGTCTGTTGCTCATGCAACAAAACAAGCCGACATCATTCACATACTGATTCCTGATATGATTCAAGGCAAGGTATATGCCGATGAAATTGGACCAAATCTTTCTGAAGGAAAAGCATTGTCATTCTCTCATGCCGCTGCAATCTATTGGAAATGGATTGAGGCCCCAACAAATGTTGATCTTATTATGGTTGCACCAAAAGGGCCTGGCTCCAAAGTTCGAGAAACCTATCTTGAAAACTTTGGAACTCCTTCAATTGTTGCAGTAGAGCAAGACTTTACAGGAAAAGCTTGGGATAGAACACTTGGAATTGCAAAAGCAATAGGAAGTGCTCGTGCTGGACTAATCCAAACTTCTTTCAAAGAAGAAGTAGAAACTGATTGGTTTGGTGAACAGGCAGACTTGTGTGGAGGTGCAGCTTCAATGGTAACTAATGCATTTGAGACATTAGTTGAAGCAGGATATCAACCAGAAATTGCATATTTTGAAGTCTTACATGAACTAAAACTCATTGTGGATATGATTCAAAGATATGGGATTAACGGAATGTGGCGCCGTGTTAGTGAAACTGCCAGATATGGAGGTCTTACTCGCGGTCCAATGGTTATGGATGCTGCAAATAAAGAGAACATGAAGAAAGTACTTACCATGATTCAAGATGGAACTTTCAACAATGAATGGATTTCTGAATATCAGAAAAATGGAAAAGACGCCTTTGACAAATACATGAAACAATATGATGAACATCAAATTGAAAAAGTTGGCAAAGAAATGCGTAAAATGATGTGGCCTGATTCTACAGAATAAAATACAACAACAATATACCATCATTTATTTTTCAAAATTATTATTTTCTAAATTAATCGTGATTATCAAATCTCAATTGACTAATTTTATAACTAAATTTATTGAGAAATAGAAAAATATTTTCTGAGTTTTTCTTATGGACTAAATCTATAATTTTCTAAGCTTGGCCACACCTGTATTGATATGATCAATAATTGTGGGCAAAGGCGTACCTGGTCCAAAGACGTTGTCGACTCCAGCTTTTATCAACTGTTTGTGATCTATTTCTGGAATTACTCCGCCACCCACTACGAGGACATCGTTGATTCCTTTCTTTTTGAGGCTCTTGACTACTCTTGGGAATAATGTTCCATGAGCACCGTTAAGTAAACTCATTGCAATTGCATCCACGTCTTCATCTTCCGCAATCTGGGCAACTCTTTCTGGGGTTGTAAATAATCCGGAGTAAATTACTTCCATTCCTGCGTCTCTGAAAGCCCTACACAACACAAGTGCTCCTCTATCATGTCCATCAAGACCCAGCTTTGCAACTAGGATTTTGACATTTCTTGAGGCTGCTTTTTGTTTCATGATTACAATCTCTTATTTGGTATGTTTTAAATGCTTTATTTAATTTTCGAAATCCTTTAGTTCTGAGCTTAATTTTGACTAGTAATCATGTTCGCTAAAATCTTCTCCAAGCGGTATTGTGATTATCACCGTTGATTCAGTTTTTTGACAAGTCATCTTCGTATCTGGTAGGAATTCGTGAAATATTTCCTGCAACAATTGTTCTGTAAATGCAGACCAATTACTTCCTAACTCATGTTGTATGATAAAATGATGTAAAGGGCCTTCTACTCTATGATCTGATTTCATGCCTGAGGCCTTCATGTAGTCTTCTAATGTTTCAATACACCGTTTTAGATCGTATTTTCCTTTGATGAATAGAACTGTATTCTTTATGACTGGTTTTATCGTATCTATAATTTCGTTAATCTCATCTGAATTCATGTCTATGCCAAACATGTCTAGGATTTTTTTTGGCACAGGTATCATACCAATTTTTTCTGCAAATCTCTCCCACTGGACATATCTTTCTAGAATTTGTCTTGCCATTACATTGTGTGATACGTTTTTGTTTGCAGCCTCTGTTTCTATCTCTTCTATGAGGTTAACTGGCAGTCTGTAGGTAACAGTACGTGTTTTTTCTTTTTTTTGTGTATGCACTTGAGGTTTTATTTCGTCTGAATCCAATAGTCACATAATTGCGAAATCGAGTTTATTTAAACTGATTCCACTATGGTGAGAGTTATCTCCATTGCTCTCATGATTTTTTCCATCTATCAGAAATACTAATCCATTCATTTCCTTCGGATTTGATACGTTTTGGAATGATCATTATGATCCATGAAAGAATATTTTGAATTTTTCTCTATACTAAATCTACTTAAAGCGTTAACTGTGCATCTCAAACATGGATGTAGTACCATTAAACTATACTCTAACTTTTGAACCTGATCTGAAAAAATTCGTTTTTTTGGGAACCGAAAAAATCACAGTCGATTGTAAGAAAACTGTACACAAGATCTCTATGAATTGCGCTGAAATCAAAATCAATTCATGTACTGTTACTGATTCTCATGGAAATATGGTAAATTCTGTTGCCAAGACCAACGAAACAAAAGAGGAATTACAAATCAAACTATCTAAAAAAATTAAAGGCATATCTACCATTGAATTGGAATTTCAAGGAATCCTAAATGATAGACTACTTGGATTTTATCGTAGCCAATACAAGCAAAATGACAAAACAAAGTATCTTGCCACAACTCAATTTGAAGCTGCAGACGCAAGGCGTGCATTTCCTTGTTGGGACCAACCAGACGCAAAGGCAACATTTGAAATCTCAATAATTGCAGACAATGAATTTACTGCAATCTCAAACATGCCTGTAAAGTCCAAGAAAAAGTTGGGTAAAAAAACACTCTATACTTTTGGAAAAACTCCTGTGGTCTCAACTTATCTAATTTATCTTGGAGTGGGTGAATTTGAGTATCTTAGTGGAAAAATTGGCAAAGTTGCTATAAGAGTTGTAACGACAAAAGGCAACAAATCAAAAGGAAAATTCTCATTGGGACTGGGCAAAAAACTTTTGTCTTCATACGAAAAATATTTTGGAATAAAATATCCTCTACCGAAACTAGACCTTATTGCAGTTCCTGATTTTGCAGCAGGTGCGATGGAGAACTGGGGAGCAATAACATTTAGAGAGACTATTTTGCTTTATGATCCTAAAACATCTTCAACTAGAACTAAACAATTCATCGCAGAAGTAATCTCCCATGAGATTGCACATCAATGGTTCGGAAATCTTGTAACCATGAAATGGTGGAATGATTTGTGGCTCAATGAGAGCTTTGCTACATTTATGGCTACAAAGTTTGTCCACAAGTTCTATCCAGAATGGGATCTATGGAATCAATTTGTTGAAGATGCAATGAATGTTGCAATGGGAATTGACTCCCTTAATACAACCCACCCAATTGATGTTACAGTAAATTCTCCAGCAGAAATACGTGAAATTTTTGATGCAATCTCTTATGATAAAGGTGGCTGTGTTTTGCGAATGCTTGAACATTACGTGGGAGAACCAAACTTCCAGAAGGGCCTCAAAAAATATCTATCTGGATTCAAGTACAAAAATGCCAAGGGGCAAGACTTGTGGGATGCGATAGGAAAAGCATCTAAGATGCCTGTAACCTCGATGGTCCATACTTGGCTCAAACAACCTGGATTCCCACTGGTGGAAATAACCCAAGATGGAACCAATCTCAAACTCAAACAAAGACGATATCTCTTGGAGAATAACAAAAAATCAAACCGTAGAGGTCTGTGGTCTATCCCGATTTCCTTTGGATTGAAAAATGAGATTGCCAAGAAACTTTTCACTAAAAAGACCATGTCCGTAAAATTACCAAAAAATACAGTAGGATTTGTTGCAAACTATGGCCGAACAGGTTTTTACAGAGTAAAATATGATGAGGGAATCTTGCTTGATCTCAAAATGCTAGTCGATGAAAAACGACTTCCTGCAATTGATAGATGGGCAATTCAAAACGATCTTTATTCTCTATGTGTTTCTGGAGAAGAGCAAGTACACAATTACCTTGACTTTTCTGATGCATATTATGATGAAGACAGTTATCTTGCTACAGTCAATGTTGCACATAACTTGGCATCTTTGTATTTTCGTGCATTTGGAGAAAACTTTTCTGAAGAGATTCGCGGATACTCTGTTAATTACCTTAGAAAGATCCTATATGATCTTGGTTGGGAGCCCAAAAAAACTGACAAACACACTGATGCACTATTGCGTGGATTTGTAATACTTTCTCTTGCAAGAATGAATGATGATGAAGTAATTGAAGAATCTCTTAAGAGATACAAAAAATTCCTAAAATCCCCCACTTCGCTGTCTCCTGATCTGATAGAACCAATATGTGCTGTTGCTGCATGGGCTGGAGATGCAAAAACCCATGCAACTCTTACTAAACTTTACAAAAATGCAAAAACCATGGAAGAAAAATTACGATTTTTGGGCGCCTTGTGTGGTTTCCAAAATCCTCGATTGTTGAAAAAGACCCTTGACTTTTCACAAACACCTGATGTACGTTCCCAGAACATGCAGCTGCCTATAATGAAAGTGGCCGCAAATCCTTATGGTGACAAGATACTGTGGCCATGGCTTAAGAAAAATTGGAAAAAACTCAACAAAAAAGTCGGTCACGGAAACCCCTTGTTCAATAGGATTGTTGCAAGCATATCCTCTGTTGCAGACTCTACCATGGAAAAAGAAATAAAGAAATTCTTCAAAGAAAATCCCACCCCTGGTACAGAACGTACTCAAATGCAAACCCTTGAGCGAATCCGAATCAATTCCAAATTCTTGCGTTCTATGAGACACGAATTCAAAAATGGCTAAGAACCTAGGCCCTCCTATTGTTTTGGGCGTCATAACAATTTTGGCTCTGGTTTTTCTTACCGGGGGTGGAACAGATGACAAAAACGAGCTCCGGGAGACCTTTGAGGTAAATGCTGTATACTATGATTCAGGACATGTTGAGGTTTCATATCTTGACAAATCTGATAGCACTGAACTAGTCGTAATGGAAGTTCTTGGTATGGAAGAATCATTTCAGAAAAAGTACGGTGCAGAATCTGAATTTATAGAAATAATTCCATTTCCAAACACTCCAAAATATGGTTGGGAAATCCATCCGATAGTTATAGAAGTTGATCATGCTGAATTTGGTCATATTCAGATTAAAACCGAAATACGACCTCTAGGTGAACCTGAAGCACCTGTGATCTATTCTAGATCCTAGCACATACACAAGATTTTATTGCGCCTCTAAAACCATATTCTGTAATGGATTTGTTGGCAGACCTAAAAAAAGGCAAACGTGGTGCAATTGCAAAAGCAATCACCATAATTGAAAATGATCAAACTGAATCAAAAAAATTACTCAAAAAAATATTCAAAGATACTGGTAATTCAATTGTAATTGGGATTACTGGACCTGCAGGTGCAGGTAAAAGTTCCCTAATTAACAAAACTGCAGTTGCAATGAAAAAACTAAAGACCAAACCTGCAGTTCTTGCAGTTGATCCTACCAGTCATGTTACAGGTGGTGCTATTCTTGGAGATCGAGTAAGAATGAGTGAGTCAACTGATTCTGGAACTTATATTCGAAGTATTGCCTCACGTGGGGCAACAGGAGCAGTATCAAGGTCATTGCGAAACAGCGTCAGGGTGTTGGAGTATTCTGGATTTAACCCGATAATTATTGAGAGTGTGGGTGCTGGACAGACTGAGGTTGAAATCTCCAACATCGCAGACATTACGGTAGTTGTTTTTAACCCTCATACTGGGGATAGCATTCAGACAATCAAGGCTGGACTCACTGAAATTGGTGACATCTACTTGGTAAACAAAAGTGACTTAAGTGGAACTAATCAGCTTTTTGATGCAGTCTTGGACTTTATTGGAGATTCTGAAAGAAATCCCAAAATACTCAAAACCTCTGTAAAAAAGAACACCGGAATAGAAGAGTTTGCCAAGGTCCTCAAAGATTTGATGAATTCTAAAAAGAAGACAAAGACTGAGAAAAATCAAGAACGCCTTGAAACAGAACTAAAGGATATCATTTTAAATAACCTCAAAGAAAAGATTGATGATATGTTAGATTCTAATACAAACTATTCTAAATATCTAAAAAAATTACAAGCAAAAAAAATTGATCCATTTGAAGCAGGAGATAAAATTACAAAATCTTTACTAAAGTGATTATGATATGGCAACGACAAAGAAAAAATCTGTTTCAAAATCAAAGGAACCTGAGAAAAAAATCTTTACCGACTCAAATTTTCCTGTAAAAAGAATTTACAATAAATCTACCAAAAAACGTCCTGCTGAAGACTCTGGCAAGTATCCGTTCACCAGAGGAATTCATCCTGGAATGTATCGTGATAGATTTTGGACCATGAGACAATATTCTGGGTTTGGTGATGCTAAACTCACAAATGAGCGATTCAAATTCATGCTGGAGAAAGGACAGACAGGCCTTAGTATGGCATTTGATCTGCCAACCCAGATCGGTTATGACTCTGATTCTCCACAAGCAGAAGGTGAAGTTGGAAAAGTAGGCGTGTCAATTACTTCCATAAAAGACATGATGACTGCCTTTGATGGAATCCCTCTTGGAAAGGTCAGCTCTTCAATGACAATTAATTCTACTGCATCTACACTTCTTGCATATTATATTGCAGTTGGTGAATCTCAAGGATTCAAGAGTAACGAACTGCGTGGAACAACACAAAATGATATCCTCAAGGAATACATTGCAAGAAATACCTACATTTATCCTCCTCAACCCTCAATGCGTCTGATTGGAGACATGATTGGATATTGTGCAGAACACGTGCCTTCTTGGTATCCTGTATCAATATCTGGTTATCACATGAGAGAAGCAGGATGTACTGCAACCCAAGAAGTTGCATTTACTCTTGCAAATGCAATAGCTTACATTCAAACATGTATTGACAAAGGACTGAAAATCGATGACTTTGCTCCTCGTCTTTCATTTTTTTTCTGTTGTACCATAGAGTTCTTCGAAGAAGTTGCAAAGTTCAGAGTTGCAAGAAAAGTTTATGCAAAAATCCTCAAAGAAATGTTCCATGCAAAAAACCCCCGCTCTATGCAGCTGAAATTCCATACTCAGACTAGTGGTGAATCTCTAACTGCACAACAACCTGACAATAACATCGTCCGAGTGGCAATTCAAACTATGGCTGCAGTAATGGGTGGAACCCAATCACTTCATACCAATTCTAGAGATGAGGCACTTGCATTGCCTACTCAAGAATCTGCAAAAATTGCCCTTAGAACACAGCAGATCGTAGCACACGAGAGTGGAGTTACAAAGACTGCAGATCCTATGGCTGGCTCTTACTATCTTGAGGAACTATGTGATCAGATTGAAGACGGTGTGTGGAAGTATCTTAAGAAAATTGAAAAAATGGGCGGCTCTGTAAAGGCAATTGAGAAAGGATTCTTCCAATCTGAAATTAGACAAAATGCCTACCGACTGAAAAAAGAAGCAGATGATGGTGAACGTATACTAGTTGGGGTAAACAAATACTCTGAGGAAGAAAAACAACCTGATTTGCTTAGAATTGATGATAGAATCGAGATTCAACAAAGAAAAGCCCTCAAAAAACTACGAGACTCTCGTGATAAGAAGAAATGGGAAAATGCACTATCTGCAATGGAGAGTGCAGCTGACACTGATGAGAATCTTATGCCTTACATAATTACTTCTGCCAAGGCAATGGCCACAACTGGTGAAATAAGCAACACATTCAGAAAAGTCTTTGGTGAATACAGACCAAAAGAAGTCTTCTAGAATTTTTTTAAAGATTTTATTCTAGATTCGAATTTTTAAAAATTTTCCTGTTTGTGTTATCTGGAAATTGATCTAAGATTTTTAAAAAATAAAAATAAGACAAATGGAAAGTTAATTTCCATAAATTTTGATTTTCTCTGTTCCTGCAAAGAATTCGATGGTAACATTGGAGCCTGAAACAACAACATCGTCCCATTCTTCTCCGTCCACCAAAACCAATCCGATTGATTCTTCTGTAATGTTTGAGTTCATTATCTTGATTTTTCCGTCGTTTTCAGCTTGTAGATAAATTACAATTTTTCCAGAATCCTTGACGTATTTGGAATTTTGAATTGTAGCGCCTGAAATCTCTACTGCTGTACATCCAGCTCCTGTTTGAATGGAGTTGCTTCCACATCCGCTAGATGCTGTCTCTGATTTTGTTTGGGTACCTTTTTGTGGTTTTTCCTCCCCTTCTTCTGTACTTATTTCAGAGCAGAGTCTATCCCCACATACTATTGCCTTTGTGGCACTCCCATACTTTTGATTGTATGTGCCACTAGACTTCTTTGCGTCCACAGAGTCAATTCCAACTCCCATTGTCATTACCGAGACAATGGCAACCATTAGAAATATTGTTGAAATCCTTTTCTGCATACTATTTTCGGCTAAAAATCTACCATTTAAACTGGATCTTAATTTCCAGAGCAAACAAACTCAAATTAATGGAAAACTTTGTGAAATTCATACTTTGGGCTTTTTTCAAAATATCTTATTGTAACTAATTAATACTGTTGATTCCTTGTATTTTTGATGAAAATCGACCACATAGCAATTGCTGTGAATAACGTAGAGGAATCTGCTAAAGTCTATCAGCAGGCACTGGGAGTTGAGGAAGTTGAATTTGAAACGGTAGAGACAGAAGGTGTCAAGGTTGCCATCATTCATTTGGAAAATGGACGAATTGAATTGATGCAGCCTACCAATGACCAAAGTCCTATCAAAAAATTTCTTGATAAGAAAGGTCAGGGATTACACCACATGGCATTAGAAACTGGAAACATTGAGGGCGAAGCCCAGAGAATGGAAGGCTGCGGAGTTCAATTCCTTGGTAAGATAAGACCTGGCTCTGCTGGAACTAAAGTCACCTTTATTCATCCAAAATCCCTTGAAGGCGTCTTGGCAGAATTGTGTGAACACCCCTCTGCTAGCTAACCCAATTTTTATTCCATCATTTTTAGGGTATCTGAAGCTGTGATGATCCCAACTACTTTGGATTTTTTTGATACCAGAATGCATTTTGAATATCTAATCAGTGGAACAAGAACGTTTGCCGGCGTGTCAAAATCCACAATTGGAGGTATTGGGTCCATCGTATCTGATATCTTGGCTTTCTTTAATTCTGCCTCCCCTAAATCTACCAGGTGCTTTACAATGCCGTCTTCTGATATTACTCCGACAATCTCTGTATTGCTAAAAACTGGAATTTGACTAATTGACAATTCATGCATCTTTTTGATGGCATCATGTAGGGTTTGAGTTGGTTTTATCTTTACGATATCTTTGCTGCAAAAATCTCCCGCAGTGTGTGATGATGATTTTCCTTCTAAATTCGCAAGATTGTCAAAAATCCTTTTTGCTGTCTCATAACTCGGTTGGCTCCGACCTGATTCTATTTGATTAATCATTGATGTGCTAACTCCTGCCATTGCGGCTAGTTTTTTCTGAGTGATTCCTATCTTGAGTCTTATCTGTTTTATTGAGTCAATACGTGGAAGCAATTTAACTAGAATCAGGTAATTGTTTTTGTTATATTAAATTTGTAGAAGTAACCAATGAACATTTGATAGATATGTTACTACCTCCTAATAACTCCCACAACATATGCCTCAAAATAACTCAATTCGCTTAGATCTTGATATTTGCGTTCAAAGCCTTGGACGGGATTATGAGAATCAGTTCAAAGCCCCAGAAATTTAGAAAAATAGGATGTTGTATACCACGATTCAAACTAGACCTGAACTAAGACAATAAAGTTCGTATCTAAAAAACCAGGATTTCTAGATGGTCCGTATTAGAAAATCTATATTCAGTTACTAGTTACCAAAGATCCTAGTACATTCTGTTCGTAAAAATTGGAATAGTGTATTCAATTTTTTGACTGCGGAGTAAAAAATGACTAAAAAACATCAGGTATGGGAAAACAGTCAAGCTACAAAAAGTTGTCCAAAATAGTACTGATTCCCCATTCAAACTATATCCAACCTGTCTTCTTTTTGAAATTGTGAAGCATCTCCATTACTGAAATTATTTCTCCGTCACCTTCAGTTATTGCATAATTATTGGTGACAAACTCTATCTCAGGGGATGCGATTCGTTCCCATTCTGTCATTATCTCTTTCTATGACTCGTATTGGCATAACTCGTCTGGAAGATTCAGAATTCAACTGGCAATCTTTTCGCCTTCTTTCTCAACAATCTTGTCGATAAACTGAGGATCCTCTGGATAAGATTCCAGTCTTTTGTTTTGAATAAGGACAAACGCCTTGCAAACATTGGATTCTTTTCCTTCTCAGGAATTTTTGGGAAATATTTTGTTGATGCCCAAATCCTCAACTTGACATCAAGAGTCTTGAAATCGCGATGACATAGTAGGAATGTTATTTCTGCAAATTAATCACAGAAAAATTGATTCTATTTTTTCTTGTTCTTTGATTTGGTCTTTTTTGGATTCTCTATGGCTGCTTGTGCTGCTGCAACTATTGCAATTGGGATTCTGTGTGGTGATGCACTGACGTAGCTTAGACCTGCCTTGTGGCAGAACTTGATAGAGTTTGGATCTCCCCCATGCTCTCCACAAATTCCTATTTCCATATTCTTTCTCACCTTGCGCCCGTTTGAGATCCCTATCTGCATCAAACTGCCAACACCGTTTACGTCAATTGACTGGAATGGATTTCTTTCAAGTATTTCTTTTTCAAGATATTCTGGAAGGAATTTACCTTCAACATCTTCTCTGCTGAAACTAAAAGTTCCTTGTGTAAGATCGTTGGTACCAAAACTAAAGAACTCAGCAGTCTCTGCAAGCTCATTTGAGGTGAGTGCTGCTCGGACTACTTCAATCATAGTTCCAAAGTTTATCTTTAATTTCATCTTGTTTTCTTTTTCCACTTCTTTTTTGATGGTGTCGTAAATCTTCTTGATGTGATTTAGTTCTGTAACACTGCTAATCTGTGGAACCATTATCTGTGGATGTGCATTGACTTTTTTCTTTGTTAATTCGACTAGTGCTTCAAATACTGCTCTGATTTGCATTTCATAAATTTCTGGATATGTGATTCCTACTCTGACTCCTCTATGACCCATCATTGGGTTGATCTCGGCAAGTTCTCTTGCTCTCTTTAGGACTTTTTCTGAATTCTTAATTTCTTCAGATGAGTTGTTACCTTCTAGTTTACGAATATTTTCTGCTAATTCTTCTGGGTTTGGCAAGAATTCATGTAGAGGTGGATCCAATAGTCTGATTGTTACTTCATATCCTTCCATTGCTTTTAGAATTTCTACAAAGTCACTTTTTTGTAATTGGCCTAATTTTTTGAGAATTTCATTTCTGTCCTCAATGGTTTCAGCCATTATCATCTCTACAAAAAGTCCTATTCTGTCTTTTCCGTTAAACATTCTTTCTGTTCTACACAGACCAATTCCTTGTCCTCCAAATTCTCTTGCAAGTTTTGCTCCTTCTGGAGTGTCAGCATTTGCTCTGATTCCTATACTCTTAGATTTTTGAGACCATTCTAGTATCTTCTTAAAGTCTAAGTTAATTTTAGGTTCGACTGTAGGTATGTCTCCTACGTACACGATGCCCGAACTTCCGTCAATTGTGATGGCATCTCCTTCATTGACTGTTTTTCCATTTGCAGTACACTGCTTGTTATCATAATTGATTTTCAAATCAGAACATCCGACAATACATGGTTTGCCCATTCCACGTGCTACAACTGCAGCATGTGAGGTTTTTCCTCCTCTGCTTGTTAGAATTCCTACTGATTCAAAGAATGCCGGAACATCTTCGGGTTTGGTTTCTTCTCTGATTAAGATGACTCTTGTACCTTGTTCGCCCATCTCAGTTGCTCTTTTAACATCAAATACTGCAATTCCACTTGCTGCACCTGGGGATGCTGCGATTCCTTTTGCTAGTTGTTCATAGTTTTTGATTGCACTTGGGTCAATTGTCCTATGAAGCAGTTGTTCTAATTGTTCTGCTTGTAGTCTTGTAATTGCTCTGTTTTTATCAATTAGTTTTTCTTTAACCATGTCTACTGATGTCTTTACCATTCCTACTGCATTCATCTTTGCATTTCTTGTTTGTAGAAGGTAGAATTTTCCTTGCTCAATTGTAAACTCTATGTCTTGTGGTTCTTTGTAGTGTTTCTCTAATTTTTTGCAAGTGTCTGCAAGTTGCTTGTATGATTTTGGCATGTCTTTTTTCATTTGATCAACTTGTTTTCCTGTTCTTACACCTGCTACCACGTCTTCACCTTGTGCATTGATCAAATATTCTCCGTAAATCTGATTTGTTCCGTCACCTGGATTTCTTGTAAATACTACTCCTGTGGCACTGTCATTTCCCATGTTTCCAAATGCCATTGATACAATGTTTACTGCAGTACCATCTGCAATGTCCTTTGTGATGTTGTTTTTCTCTCTGTACACTAATGCTCTTTCTCCAATCCAGCTTCCAAACACTGCTTTGATTGCAAGCTCAACTTGTTCTGTTGGGTCTGCGGGGAATTTTCTACCTGTATGTTTTTCACATATTTTTTTGTATTGTGTAACTACATCTTTTAGTGATTCAACTGTTAATGCACTGTCTTCTGTTACTCCTTGTTTTTCTTTTGCAGAATCTAGTACTTTGTCAAAATTTGTATCTTCTACGTTGAAGACGACTTTTCCAAATAATTGGATGAATCTTCTATAAGAGTCCCATGCAAATCTCGGGTTTTTACTTTTTTTTGCCAACCCTTCTACTGTGTCATCGTTTAATCCTAAGTTCAGGATTGTATCCATCATTCCTGGCATGGATATTGCTGCCCCAGATCTAACTGATATTAGCAATGGATTGGAATTTGAGTTCCATTTCTTTCCTGTTTTCTTTTCAATTTTTGCAATGTTTTTCTTTACTTCTGCCATGAGAGTTTTTGGTAATTTTTTACCATTCTCATAGTATTTTTTACACACTTCAGTTGTGATTGTAAATCCTGGTGGTACTGGGAGTTTTAGTTTGGTCATCTCACATAAACCCGCACCTTTGCCTCCTAGGAGCTTCTTGTTTTTACCGTCTCCTTCATCATAAAAATAAACTTGTTTCATTTTTTACGATTAACCAGTCACAAAAAGGGGGTATTAAACCATTGACTTGGCAAATTCTGACATTATTTTGTCCCAATTTTTGGATTTTACAATTCCACTAGCAACTAAGATCCCTTTAGATCCCAATTCAACAGCTTTTGAAACATCTTCTCCTGAAACTATTCCTGCGCCGCAAAGTAGCTTTGTTTTGTTTTTTGCACTTTTTACTGCTACTGCTGCTTTTGTAATCAGCTCTGGTTTTTCAGTTGACACTGCTTTGCCAGATCCAATCAGCTCTGGAGGTTCAATTGCAATGTAATCTGGATTAATCTTGGCATATTTTCTAGCTTCTGCAACATCTTTCACACAGAGAATTGAGATCATCTTCAATTCTTTTAATTTAAGAACTAATTTCTTGATGTCTTTGCTTGGTATTCTGTGTTCGCTGTGATTTATTAGAGAACCTTTCACTCCTGATTTTTTTAACAATTCTGGGACAATGAACCCCGTTGTGCTTCCAATTTTTGAATCATCAATATGTTGTGCTAGAATTGGAATTGAACTTTTTGATACAACTCCAATGAGATGCTGTGGAGGTGCAATTGCAACTTTAACTTTGAATTTCTTTGAGATTTTTTCTGCAGTCTTTACAAACTTGATAATTTTATCGCCAGAAATTTCTTCATAGTTTTTACAGTTTATTACAAACATTTTGATTAATCTCACCCCTTATGCATTCTATTTAATTCTTGATTGAATTTCTATTGTGTTCTTTTCAATCTATCATATCTCTTCTTCATTCCTAGTACTATCATCATCAAAACTATGGCTGCAATGTTTGTGCCTATGATAAAAACATCTGAAACCACAAATCCGTAAATTAACCACAAAATGGCGCCTGCAGAGATGAAAATCATGAGAAATTTTGAAACGTCTTTGAGGCTTTTTGTTTTGTAACCTTTGTAGATTTGTTCAACCCAACCAGTTAAGATCAATATTCCTGCTGCTATTCCCAATAGGGTTAGCAATCCTCCATCAATTTCCATTTATTTCACATTAATTCCAGAAAAATTCGTCTAATCCTGTCTGTTTTGGTTTTCCTAACATTGTATCAAAATCCAAATCCATTGATGATGTTATTTGTTCAAGTGTTGATTCCATAAATTCCATGTATTTCTTTGAATCAATTTCTTCTTTTCTTGCTAGTTCTAATGGTTTTACTCCTGGTTTGTTTAAAATTTTAATAAATGAAATTCTGTCTCCTTTCTTTACTTCTCTTATTGTTTCAAGTTGTTTTGCAGCCCTAATGTGCTGTGGAATTGTTTTTGTATATTCTGATGGTGCTTTGCTTAACATTACATTAAAAGTCAAGTCTTCCAGTGGTATCTCTTTTTCTTGCACCTTTTTACCGCATACTGCAATTTTATTTGAGATAGTTTTCTTTGCGTTTTCAAAGTCTTCAATTGATTCTACTTTGGATAGAACATCAAGTAATTCATAAAATAGTTTTTTTATGAATGGGGGCGTATGAGACTTTTTTCCTGTTAATCCTTTAACATCTACTTTGCCACTTTTTGTTACTCCAAGATAATTTTTCTTTCTGTTACTTAGTACACAATATCTGTATGATTTGTCAATTTCTAAATCTACACCATGATCTTTTTTTGCTTGTTCTATTACTTGTTGTATTTGTTGTTCTGATGGATTTTTGATAAAAAGTGAATCTGTATCTCCGTAGAGAACTTCTATACCTGCTGCTTCACATTTTTTAATTGTCTCTAAAATTGTGTATCTTCCAATTGCAGTTGTAGCTTCTGCTGCAGGAAGAAAATACAGCGGAAATATTTCAGCTCCCATTACGCCATAGCTTGCATTAAGAATAACTTTGAGTGCTTGGCTGACTACTGTGTATTGCTGTCTTTGTTCTTCAGTTAGAGTTTCCTTCTTTGATAGGCTTTTGTAATAATTTACTCTTAGGTCCCGTAATGAACCAATAATCATTGATGTTATTCCATTTTTCTTTGAACACGTCCAGTGATTTGTTTGCGGAATTGTATTTTTTTTACATTCTTCGTGAGCACACCTTACTGTTTCATATGACAAATTTCTTACCTTGATTATGCTTGGATACAGGCTCGCAAAGTCCATAACTACTACATCAAAATGAATTCCTTCCTTTGGTTCTACTACCAGGCCTCCTCTGTATTTTTTATCCTTGATTACGGCATCTGACATTACTCCTTCTGATCTTCTTTGTAGTTCCTCTCTTTTTGGAATCAAGCTGTTTTTCTGCCTGTGCTCATAATACAACAAACTCCTGATCCATTGTGATACTCCCATTCTTGCAATGTCGTCAATGGGCATTCGACCTATTCTTGCAATGATTACAAGCAAATTCATGAGCAAATCGCTGTTAAAACTTGTCAGCTCATACGTTAGCAGAGCATCATTGTAACAATAGTTTGCAGTTTGATATAATGTCAATTCATCAAACTCTAAACCATAGTCTATCTTCTCTTTTCCAAGTAATGCCTTTGAGACGCTGTTAAGTGAAAAATCTGTATACTTTTGACTAAATGCATAGATTTGAAAAGAGCGATTAGATAAAGTTCTGTACAAGTCAAGATGTACTCCTTGTTTGAGAGTTGCCGAATCTCTCATCATGTACAAGGGATTATCTGAATTCTTAATCCCTAATCTTTCTGCTCTGTTGTAAAGATATGGCAAATCAAATTCATCGCCATTGTATGTTATTACAAATGGAAATTCTTGAATTATGTTAAAGGCATCTTGTATCATCTCTTTTTCTTTTTCCAAGTCATAAAATACAACTCTGATGTTATTGTCAAGCTCGTTTACTCCTTGATCTGTGTCTTTTGTTTTTAAAACAAATATTTGATCAAATCCATCTGTCCCTTTCAGTCCGATTGCAGTCACTTTTTTTTCAGCTACTTTTGGATCTGGAATTCTTCCTATTTCTGCTTCAACCTCAATGTCTACACTTAGTCTCTTTATTTTTGGAATTGGTTGGTTTAACAGGTCTGCCCACTCTGATATGAAATCTTTGAATCCTTGGGAGTCAACCATGCTTTCACTATCGACTTTGTCCCACAACAAACTCTTCAATGCAATCTTTACTTCATCTGAAATTTCTAAATCATGAGGAATTATCTTTCCTCCTTTTACCTCGTAGTATTTTCCAATGATTAATTTTCTATCATAAAGATAATTTTCATAATATTTTATGTCTGATTCCCATGTCTCAATTATGTTTCTAATACTCTTATCTCCTGTGGTACCTCCAATTGCAAGTGGATCTGCTACTGTAATTTTAGACATGTCAATTTCTTGATCTTTTATCAGGTCAAATCTCTTGACTGATTTTATTTCTAAAACATCGTCTCTGTCATCCAGAAAGTCTAACTCGTCAGGGGCTAATTTTGAATAGCAGTAGGGTTTGTGTCCTGTTTCATCTTTCCATAGGAATAATTTTTGCGATTCAGGCTCGTAAAATTTTAGCATTGCTGATTTTGAGTTATTGTCATATGTTGCTGAAACTAACATTGATGGAGGCATTGTTTGTAAATTAGTGGTTTCTCCAACGGCAACTTGCATCTTATCACACTACACTTTCATATTTGCTAACCAGTTCTTTTGCCCATTTTGAAATTTTTGATTTTTCTAACTGAACAACTTCTACTCCAGCTTCCTTTAACAAATCAAAATCTGTTTCAGGATAAGAGTCAAGACAGACAAATTTCCTGATTCCAATTGTTATTGCCATTTTTGTACATTCTAGACATGGGACAAATGTGGTATACAAGACAGCACCATCTATCCCAGCTTCAATCCCTAAAATTGCGCAATGCATGATTGCATTTGCTTCTGCATGATTGCATAGACATCTGTCAAGTGAAGCTCCAGATTCTAATTTTCCTTCCATTCTTAGTTGACACCTTTTACAACCTCCATCAAAGCAATTTTTGATTCCTGGAGGTGTGCCATTGTATCCTGTAGCTAATTGCCTGTGATTTCTAACAATTACTGCTCCTACTTGTCTTGTAATACAGTTTGATCTTAACTTTGCAAGTTCTGCTTGAAGCATAAAATATTCATCCCAGTTTGGTCTGTTAAATGAACCACTCACAAAGATGCTGTTTTTCTGTTCAATATATGGATCACGTTGTTTTGGAATTTCTTGCGATCAAAAACTGCATGAATTTTTCAATACACGAAATATACGTAAACTTCTTTAACATTACTGAAAATTATTATCAATGGCAAGTTACTCATCTCAAGTGAATGTAATTCACAAGAAATTCAACAATGCTGTAAAGCGAGCAAAAACAAAGCAGGCGCTCAATAAAGCATACAGTACTCACAAAAAAGATCATGAAAGATTGCTGAAAAAACACCTTCGTGAAGAAACTCTCATGATCAATAAAGCAAAGAAAAAACTAGAGTAAATTTTGTTTTTTCAAAATTATTTTTTTATTATTCCAATTTGTGATGATTGCTCTATCTTCTAGCAAATTGGATTTTGTCTAAAAATTGTGATTTTCTATTGTACATATGAAAAATATCGAACATGAGTCACGATTTTGAGCCTAGTAATCTATCATTTTTTGTTAAGTTGTGACTAACACTTTACTACACGAAAGCATAAAATCGATATTTTTTGGATTTTAGGTATCATCATGACAGAATATGTTGAAAAAAAATACATTCGGTCTGGCACATTAGAAAAAAGAGATTATCAGGTTAATTTAGCCAATCAGGCAATTGGTGAAAATTGTATTGTTGTCTTACCTACAGGTCTAGGAAAGACTGCCGTTGCTTTGCAGGTAATCGCAGAATACTTGTCACGAGGTGATGGTGGCGTGTTGTTTTTAGCACCTACTCGTGTTTTAGTCAATCAACATTTTGAATTTCTTAAACAAACTCTAACCTTAGATGACATTGCATTGATTACTGGTGAGGATACCGTTCAAAAGCGCACCAAATTATGGAATAACAGCGTCATTTGTGCAACTCCTGAAATTGCAAAAAATGATTTGGATAGACAAATTTTGTCTCCTTCTCAATTTAACTTGGTTATATTTGATGAAGTTCACAGGACTGTGGGAGATTATGCATACTCTGGAATTGCAGAGAGATTGGAAAATACATCAATTCGAATAGTTGGCATGACTGCAACCTTACCAAGTGAAAAAGAAAAAGCAACTGAAATTCTTACGAGATTAAAAATTTCCAGCGTAGCTGAACGTAATGAAGATAGTCCTGATGTAAAGCCATTCACTCAAGAAACTAACACAGAATGGATTAATGTGGAATTACCAGACGAACTAAAAATAATTCAAAAATTATTGAAACTAGCATTAGATGAAAGATATTCGATACTGAAAAAAAATGGTATACGTTTGGCAGAACAACAATCTCTTTCTGCATTACTTCGAATTAGACAATTTGTATTAAATCAAAACCGACGATCTGCAAAACCTCTCTTTACTGCAATTCGAATTCATTATGCGTTGAATATACTTGAAGCACATGGAATCACTCCTTTTCTAAAGTTCTGTCAACGTGCACAAACCAAGAAAGGTGTTGGAGTCAAAGAGTTGTTTGAAGTTGATCCTAACTTTACTCGCGCAATTCATCTTGCTAAAGAGGCTCAATCTAGAGGTATTGAACACTCTAAAATTCCAAAACTCAAAGAAATCTTGGATTCTGTTCCTGGAAAAGCTTTGATTTTTACTAGCTATCGTGATTCAGTTGATCTTATTTTCAATGAATTAAAAGCACTTGGAGTGTCTGCTGGAATTTTGATTGGAAAGGCAGGAGACACTGGACTAAAGCAAAAAAAGCAGATAGAAACTGTACAGAAATTTCGAGATGGTCAATTTCAGGTTCTAATTGCTACGCGTGTAGGTGAGGAGGGACTGGATATTGCAGAGGTAAACCAAGTTATCTTTTATGACAATGTTCCAAGTTCTATTCGTTTTATACAAAGGAGAGGAAGAACAGGAAGAAAAGACACTGGAAAACTTGTAGTCTTAATTGCTAAAAACACCATAGATGAAACCTATTATTGGATTGGAAGAAGAAAGATGACTGCTGCAAAATCTATGGGTGATAAAATGACCAAAGTCTTGGAGAAAAACCAAGAAACTCAATTGCAAAAAAACGGATTAGATGCGTTTTTTTAGGATTTGTACTGTCTGAGTGTTTTATCTAGTATTGCCTGTTTTCTATGAATTACTTTGTTTTTCATTCCTGATTCTAAATGATGAATACTACTGTTTTCTCTCTCTAACAAATTTTCTAATCTGATGTCAAATTGGGTTTGAAGAAAATTTTCCATCTCTTTGAAATCTCCGCCCATCTCCATACTTTTGATTGATTCTTTTACCAAGTTATTAATTGATTTTTCAAGATAATCTAGTATTTCCTCTATTGTATTTTCTGTAATTGTTGTCATTTCTATTCTTGTTTTTTCTAACTATTGGTTTGATATAATGTTAAAACCAAAATCTAGTATTTGTGATTAACGGAATACAAATTAATTCTGTAGAACAATTTTTTGCCAAAAGGTTTGAATTATTTGAAAAGCAGTCTCACATATTATGTATATCTCATGCTAAACAAGAAAAAAAAGTGGGATGAATAAATGTGAAAGCTTCGGATCTATTAGTAGAATGTTTAGAATCTGAAGGTGTGGAATACATCTTTGGAATTCCTGGTGAAGAAAATGCGGATCTAATGATATCCTTATCAAAATCGAAAATCAAATTTATTCTCACTAGGCATGAGCAAGGAGCTGCATTTATGGCAGATGTTTATGGAAGATTAACAGGAAAAGTTGGAGTCTGTTTGGCAACTCTTGGGCCTGGCGCTACCAATCTAGTTACAGGTGTAGCAAATGCAAATATGGATAGATCACGATTGTTGGCAATAACAGGACAGACTGATTCTCATTTGCTGCATAAAGAATCTCACCAAAACCTGAATGTAGTAAAGATGTTTGAACCCATGACCAAATGGAGCTGGTCCATTAGAAATGCAAAAAATATTCCAGAAATTGTAAGAAGAGCATTTAAAATTGCATTAACTGAAAAGCCAGGCGCAACTCATATAGAATTACCTCAAGATATTGCAAAACAAGAATCTGATATACCTCCAATTGGATTTCAGGAAATATATCGACCAGAGGCAAACAAGGAACAAATCAGAAAAGCAGCCAAGATGATACTGGAAGCAAAAAAACCTCTTTTGTTTGTTGGAAATGGCTGTGCACGAGAACATGAGAGTCCTCAGCTTAGAAAATTCGTCGAAAAAACAAAAATTTTCTCAATTAATACATTCATGGGCAAAGGCGTCATCCCTGATGACTGTGAAACCCACCTTCAAACAATAGGAATCAAAGATGCTGATCATGCATTACAAGCAGTGTTGGATGCTGATGTGGTAATTTCGGTTGGTTATGATTTAGTTGAATACACTCCCAAAATGTGGAATTCTGATCTTAACAAGAAAATTATTCACGTTGATTTTACTCCTTCTGAAGTCTATACGTTCTATAGACCTGATGTTGAGATATCTTCTGACATTGGTGATGCAATGGATGCAATATTGTCAGAAATTGAACAACTCCAATCAGAAGATCCATCATTGAATTCATTTCCAAGAAAGGATGTACCAGAAAAATTCCAAAAAGTCCGTTCTGAGGTAATTGAAAGAATCAACATATTCAAAGATGATGATTCTTACCCAATAAAACCTGAAAAACTAATTCTTTCAGTCAGAGATAAAATCAATCACGATGACATTGTAATATCTGATGTAGGGACTCATAAATTATGGATTTCTAAAATTTATCAAACCTTTGAACCAAACACATGCATTATTCCAAATGGGTTTGCATCTATGGGTTTTTCACTGCCTGGTGTATTGGCAGCAAAGATGGTCTATCCTGAAAAAACCATTGTCGCGATGACAGGTGATGGGGGATTTTTAATGAACGTACAAGAATTAGAGACTGCAGTACGACTAAAATTGTCTGTCATCATTGTGGTGTGGGTTGATAATGACTTGAACCTAATCTCGATAAAACAAAAACATGAATTTGGAACAAGTGTGTTTACCGAATTTTCTAATCCTAATTTTATTGAAATTGCAGAAAGCTTTGGAGCAGTAGGATTTCATGTAAAGTCTACTGAAGAGTTTGCACAAACTTTGGAGAAGGCAAAATCAATTCTGGAAAAACCTGTCGTTATTGCAGTAGATGTGGATTATTCTAGAAACGAAGTGTTACTTGATGATTCTTTTCCACCCTATGTGGAATCACTTAACGGTAAAAAATAGTTTGAAATAAACTCATCATAGAAAAACAATATTTGAAGTGCAAATCATTTTTGTAAAATAAATTTCAGGTTAAAGATTAGGTCTGCTTGAAAATAATTGTTAATTTTGGGAACTTAACGTGGCCAGTAAAACATGATTGCAACTCCGATCAATATAACTATTGAGCCTATTATCTCAAATCTGTCTGGTTTTTTCTTGTCAACCCAATACCCCCAAATTATTGAGGACACTACAAAGATTCCTCCATAAGTGGCATAGACTTTGCCAAAATCTGCAGGCTGTAAAGTCATAACAATACCATAAGAAAACAAAATCAACCCTCCAACTAGTCCTAGAATCTTTCCTTTATGATCACGCAACCATTTCCATACCAAATATCCTCCACCAATCTCTAGGAGTGCTGCAAAAAAGAACACTACAATTGTTGAGGCTACTTCGACCAAATCTTTTCTCCTTTTCTTGGATAGTAGAAAATTATCAATACTCCAATTACCGCAATCATTGTCCCTATGATGTCATAGCTGTCAGGTTTCACGTCATCAATTAACCATCCCCAGAATACAGCCATTACAATAAAGACTCCTCCATAAGCTGCATAGATTCTATGAAAGTATGTTTTCTGAAATGTAGGGACAATTCCGTACAAAAATAACACAAATCCTCCGATTGCTCCTAACACAAAACCAAAATCTTCACGCAACCAAAGCCATACCAAATATCCTCCTCCAATCTCACAAAGCCCAGCTAAAAAGAAGAGCAAAACCGAAGTAATGTAATTTTTTAACTTTTTACTCAATGCTATACAAAAATGAAATGAAGATTCCATATTATAACTACTTTAGATGAATAGAATCGAAATTCGAAAAAATTGAGATTATTTTCCACAATTCAAATTTTTCTAAATTTTGATGGTTGAATTTTGCACTATTGTTGCATTGATAGAGTTGTTTATTGTGATATTGTCATCGCAGGAAGAACTGTAAAAATTCACTATAAGATAACCATACTTGGTAACTACTATCTTATGTTTAACCGAATCTCTTGATTATGTGATATCCAAATTCTGTTTTGATGGGATCTGATATTTCTCCAACCTGTAACTTGAAAGCTGCTTCTTCAAATGGTTTTACCATCATGCCCTTTGTAAAATACCCAAGATTCCCGTCTTTTTTTGCACTACCTGAATCAATAGAAAAACTCTTTGCTAGCTTTCCAAACTTTTCACCATTCTTTAGTTTCTCAAGTATTTCAAGTGATTCGCTTTGTTTTGCTACCAAAATATGAGAACATTTTACCTTGTTTGACAATGCATCTCTTTCTTATCTCCACTTGATAATTGTTTTTCTTTTATGAAAAGCAGTAATTTTCTAGTATTATACATTTGAAATCTTGATTGTGAATAGATCCATTCTAATCATCATTCTTGTTTCATCTGTACTTGTTCTTGCAGCTGCAATGGAGTTTCTTTCATGGAGTCCTGAAAAATTTGCCAATTTGAAATCTATTTCTGACACAACCGCAATCTTTTTCATTTCAATTGGTTTGGCAATGACTTATGTTATTTACTTGTATGCAAAAAAGAAGGGTTGGTGGAACGTTAATTCAAAATACAATTACCCAAACTCAAAATCTGCTATTGCCTTGAAGAATAAATTTTACAAAATCTAGTCTAGACCCCAACTAGTTTTATTCTTTAACACGAATTTTAAAAATGGTGCCTCATTTTCTTTCCATGGATCTCTTTTTACCCAATCAAATTTTTCATAAAATATGTTGTAAATTTCTTTAAACTCTGAACCATTTTCAATGATTTTTGCTCTTCCTTGTGCACAAACTGCTTTGTGATGGCCCGACTTGTAAATGTCAATTGTAATACTTGTGTTTGGATTTGATTTTATGTTCTTAAATGTGTGAGTCTCATAATCTGTAGCTATCCAAATGTTGTTGTTGTAAAATACAAAAGATACTGGCTTTACGTGCGGGATATCTTTTTGTGATGTCGCAATCCTTGCAGCTTCGTTATTTTTTAAAAACTTTGACTCATTACTTGAGAATTCTGTCAAGAAAAAATCCTTTCTCTGATTTCTGGTATGTGTTTGTAAATGAGGTCTCTTACCTTCATCTGATCTTCTGCAGTTGGCATCTCCTTTTGTGCACTTAGTATGGCGCCACTCATTCCAAGTGCCATTCCCATGACTACTCCATAAACAAATTCTTTTGGTTCTTCTACCTTCAATGTTTCTTTTTTCTCCTTAATTTCTTCTAGATATGCTGGAATTGTTGCTATTGCACCATTAATTGTCTGTGTTATCAATGTCTCCATTTGGTCTTCTTGACTCATATTCTAAACCATCAATGATTCTTAATAAACCTGCATCTATTACACGTGAAAAAATTAAAGACTTGATTGCGTACAGAATAATCATGGATGAAGGACAAATAATAGTTCCTTTGTTAATCGTCCTTGCAGTTGGCCTCTTTGTAGGATCTAGAATATGGATTATGTTCAAAAAATAATGAATAGTACTTTTTTCATCACCTAAGATTTTTAATTAAGGAATTTTGAAATTTTCAATATGTTCTCATTTTTTACCACAAGTGAAGCTAATCAGGCACTTCCTGATGTAATAAAGAAATACGAATATGCATTAGCAAAACAAAACGAAGTAAAAAAGATCGAACAACAATTACAAATGAATATTTCCACTACGAATTCCTTTGAAGACTATGTAACTTTAAAACAGCAACTAAATTCTGCAATCACAAAAATGTATGAGGCCATTGAAATTTTAGAAAGTACAGGCGTTGTAGTAAAAAGCATAGACCAAGGATTACTTGACTTTCCTTCAAAACGATTTGATGATGAGGTCTGGCTTTGCTGGAAGTATGGTGAAACTGAGATAAAATTCTGGCATGAAAAAGATTCTGGATTTATGGGCCGAAAACCTATTGAAGTTGATGATGAATCTCTTGTATGATTTTTGGGATCTTTTAATTTAGTTAATTCTTTTTAATGCCTCTAATACTACGAGCCTAATTTTTCACATTTTTCTTGACTGATTCTTTGAGACTCTTTTTTTGTCTCTACATATCCCGCAGAGGTAATTTTCTTTGAATCGCTCTAATTCTAATTTGAACTCTTTTGTTTGATAAAATTTTTCAGAAGCTTGCAATCCTCCAGGTACTTTTTTTCCACAATTTATACAATGAATCTCAAGTGTAAATTTGACTCTTTTATCATCTCTTGATATTTTTCCTATTATCATACATTGTTCATCATTGGTTTTTTGATATAAACAAAACTCTATGAAAAGTCATGAATATTATAATCTAAATTCTAAACTCAACCATGCTGTCTGTATGGTTGCGTGTTATACGTGTTAGATTTTTGCTGGCATCTGTAATTGCAGTCTCTGTTGGCTTGTCTCTGCATTGGTGGCAAACATCCACAATTGAAATTTTTGACTCTATTCTTATCTTTGCAGGAGTCATGGCTTTACATGCAAGTGTAGACCTACTCAATGATTTTTGGGATTTTAAACGTGGTATTGACACAAAAACAAAGAGAACCAAAATGAGTGGAGGGACAGGGGTATTGCCTGAAGGCCTACTCAAGCCATCTTCTGTGTATAGAGCAGGAGTTGCATTTTTGATAATTGGTTCTGCAATTGGTGCTTACTTTGTGTTTACTGATGGGATCATTATCGCAGTTATTCTTGGGTTTGCAATCCTTTCCATCTACTTTTACTCTACTAAAATTGTCGATTCTGGAATGGGTGAGTTTTTTGTTGCAGTAAAAGGGTCTATGATTGTTCTTGGCACTTTTTTTATTCAGTCAGGAAGCATTACTTTTGAAGCAATTCTTGCAGGTATTGCAGTTGGTTCATTATCATCGCTGGTCTTGTTTATTGCTTCATTTCCAGACCATGATGCAGATAAATCCAAAGGAAGAAAAACACTGGTAATTGCACTGGGAAAGGAAAAAGCAGTAAATGTATTTTGGGTCTTTCCTCTAGTCTCATACCTTGCAATTTCTGTCGGGGTGATAACTGAATTGTTTCCATTATCTTCTTTGATTGTGTTTGCCGGAATCTCCTTGATGGTCAAGTCTGGACTGGGCCTGAAAAAGAATTTTGATTCTGTTGACAGTTTGGTTCCGTTTATGTCCTCTACTTTGTTGTTCAGCAGAATCTCAGGTTCTCTTTTGGTAATTGGGTTCTTGGTTGGATTGTAGAAATTCTATGATCTAGACATAAATTTAGTGAATGCTGACTGATTTGTATGATTTCTGGATTTGCAACTACTGAAGGGACAAAAAAATTTGCTCAAAACTCTAAAGCTGATATTGCTAATTTTAAACAATTTCAAAACCTCTATCTTTCCAATGTAGGAATTGGAACCTACCTGGGTGATGCTAACTCTATTACTGATGAATTAGTTACAAATGCGGTAAAACAATCAATCAAATCTGGTGTCAATGTGGTTGACACTGCAATAAATTATAGGTCGCAAAAAGCAGAAAGATCAGTTGGCAAGGCAATATCTGAATTGGTATCTGATGGTGAAATTGCTCGTGATCAAATCTTCATCAGTAGCAAGAATGGATATGTTACAAATGACGCTGATGTTAATTTGGGATTCTGGGAGTATGTTAAGCAAGAATATACTGACAAAGGAGTTGTACGTGAAGGAGATATCACATCTGGTTATCATTGTATGACTGTTCCTTATCTTGAGGATCAGCTTAATCGTAGTTTGAAAAATCTTGGTTTGGACTGTATTGATTTGATGTATCTACATAATGCCATTGAAGGACAAATCAAGGATGTCTCAAAAGAACAATTTCAGGAAAATCTAAAGTCTGTGTTTGAACTTTATGAACAAAAACGTGATGAAGGTAAAATAAAGTACTATGGAATGGCCACATGGGAATGCTTTAGAGTACCTAAAGACAACCCTCAGTACTTGTCATTAGAACAAACCGTTGACATGGCAAAAAAAATTGGCGGTGATGATCATGGATTTAGATTTATTCAATTGCCATACAACATGTATTATGATCAAGCTTTGCTTGGAAAAACACAAATGATAGGAGACAAAAATGTCTCCTTCTTAGAATCTGCGGTGCAATTGGATGTCGGAGTGTTTACCAGTGTGCCCTTCATGCAAGGACGGTTGTTGACTCCTGGTACTATGCCTGAGTTCAATGATCTAAAACCTTCATTAAGAGCACTACAATTTTTGCGCTCTTCGCCTGGTGTTTTGGCACCTCTTGTTGGCCAAAAATCTGAATCTCATGTTACTGAAAACATGGAGATAATGAACATCCCTCCTTTATCTGAAGAAGAATTTCTTGCTCTAGTCAAGAAACTCACATCTTAGAACTTTGGCTTTGTTATCACAAAAAATTCCATGCAAAGATAATAAATGAGATAAATTAAAAACAAAACAGATTACAAATTGACAAACAGAATTTATGATTACGATAAAATATGTTCTACTATAATTGAACTTGACCCCTCAATTCGATTTGCAGGTGTAATCAACGAAAGAGGCAGACTGGTAGCAGGTGGAATGAAGAAAAATGTTGAACCCCTGGAGAATGAAAAAGACGATGAGATGATTTTCATGGAACTTGCGCTACGTGTCAAAATGAGAAAAGAGTTTGACAAGCAACTTGGATCTGTAAACTTTGCTATGGCCTCACGTCAACGTGCACTTGCAATTAGTTTTATCTTAAATGAAGATATTTTGTATGTCGTAGCAGAACCTGATGCTGATTATGGCGTTCTTCCAAAGAAGATCTTGGACATTATCTCTTCTTGATCTTTTAATTTTACATTTGTGATTTATCAATCTATAAATAGAATCTCCAGAAGAAAAATCTGTGCCAGTAGATCCTGTATGTGGAATTGAACTTGATGAAGATTTAGCTTTGCTTCATGAGCATGATGGAAAGAAATTTTATTTTTGCTGCAATGGATGCAGAAGGATTTTCATAAAAAAACCACGCAAATACAAGAACAATTCCTAAATCGGAAACGCACCACACATTCTACAAAATCTAGAATTTATCACAACTTGTTTACAGTATGAACAGGAATTTTCTGATTCCCTTTTGGCTGGAACTCCAAAATGTTTTTTAAAAATTTCATAATAATGCATCGACTCTCTACTTCGTATGACTATACTGTCTTCTTTTTCCACAGTCAATTTTTTTTCAACATATTTTTCTTCATCTATTATAGATTCAAACAATCCGGTTAATCCAGCAGTGCCTGAACCTTCCTGCATTGGTGACTTGTCTCTCCACACTATGTGCTGAGGAATATGTTTTTCAAATGTTTTGCGCAAAATCCATTTCCCATATCTTTTTTCTTCCTTTGTTCCAACTTTCAGATTTGCGGGAATTTCTTTTGCCAAATTGATGACTTTTTCATCTAAAAATGGAGACTCGATTGTAACTCCAAGGGCTTCTCCTATCTTTTGTGTTGGAAAGTGCATTATTTTGCAAATGCGGTTAATTTCTTCTTCAAGCTCCTCTTCTGATTTGTTAATCAAAAAGTTGTATCCTGCAAACAATTCATCGGCCCCATCTCCTGTAATGATGCTTTTTTCTCCTTTGTCTTTTGCCCATTTTATTGCTAGATACATCACAACATTGTTGCGAATCTCAATATCGTTGAAATTTTTTAAAATCTTTATTGTCTCCTCAATTCCTTCGAGGATTTCAGCAGTCTTGACACTGTAAATTGATAGTGGCATTCCTAGTTCTTTTGCAATCATTTGACAGTATGTTAGATCTGTAGAAACAAAGTCCTCTGAAATTACTGATACTGCCTTGATGTCTTTACGATCCCTTAAAAAATGACCTATGATGGAGCTGTCCAAACCCCCTGAAAGTGCAATCATACTTGATTTGCATGCGTTGCATGATTCTTCTAGTGCATCATACACTTTATTGTAAATCTCCTCCATCACGAACTGATGCAAATTCAAATTAAAATAGATATGCTCAATTGATACTTGTTTTGAAATTCTAGGTTCATTGCAAACTTTAAATCCTTTATCAAAGTGCTGAGAATTAATGCTTCTTCCTGCAGAGATTGAATCTAAGACTCTAATCCCAGCTCTGCGTGCAATACTTGCAAAAAAATTAGCAGAAGATCATAATATTCGTGAAGATGAAATTTCTAAGATGCTGGGTGTTACTCAAGCAGCTGTCAGCAATTACATCCGAGGAACCCGTGGTGATCCATCTCTTATTGCCAAACTTTTGTCTGAAAAACAAGTTGCAATAATGGTTGATGAACTAAGTGATAATTTGTCTTCAGATATGGCTTATACTCCTTCTAGTCTCTCAAAATTTATCGGACTATGCAATTATATCAAATCAAGTCTTTTGATATGTGAAATACATCATAATCTAGAATCTGATATTGATGAACGAGTGTGCAAAGAATGTGAAAACATGTTGCTAAAAGGTCCTGGCAGCGTATACTAGGAATTACTGGTCTTTTCTAAAACTATCTCAATTGTGGATGTCATTTTTCCTATGCCTGCAGCAGATTCTGTATCTAAAACAATCTTTTGAACTTTGGAATTTCCACTCATGAGCTTTTCTGTAATGATGTTTGCTACTGCAACTGCATTTGGGATTGAATTTCCCTTTGCCTTTAGTGTGACTTGATTTTTCTTTCCCATCAACGCTAAAACATCAACTGCTGACTGCATTACTGGCTCATTTCCAATACTCACACTAGTTGTATTGGACATTGAGTTGGTCTGCTCTTGACCTTGCAGTTCATTTGTTCCTTCCATGAGCATTATTCAACAATCAGCAATTTTTTGTTCTTTTAAGTTTTATCGACCATTGATTCATTTTTGGAAATAGTCAATTGGGATATTTTGAAAGTCCCCATTTGGTAAAACTCTTCTAATTGTGATCGGAATTACTCTTTGTTCTAACTCTTCCATGGAGATATCTAGAGAAATTCTTGCAGTTTTTGGAATTGGTATGAATGGTGGTGCTCCTAATGATAGTTGTAATGCTCTTGCGCCCATTATTCTTGCTTTTTCAAATCGAGTTAATGTAGGTGGTCCAATTGTAATCTTATTTTTTTCGCATGGGATTTCAACTGGTTCATGAACTTCTACTTTTTCTACTACTTCTCTAGTTTCAATCTCTTTGATTCTGTTTTCGAGGGCTTCTTGTTCTTTTTCAGATAATCCCTCTGCTCCATCTTTCTTTTCAATTAGTTTTCGATAAGTGTCAATTGCTTTGTTTAACCCGGCGTTTTCTTCTGGTTCTCCATCTTTATCATTTTCTGGAGCTTCTAACAATTCAGTTTCTTTATCATTTTCTGGAGCTTCTAACAATTCAGTTTCTTCAGCAGCATCAGACAAGTAACGAGAGTCTTTTAAAACGTTATATAATCTAATCATTTTAAATCAAAAATTGAGCACATCTTCTGTCTCACGAAAACATCTTGTTCTAGAAATTAGAGGAAAAGCAAAAATCTCCTGTGATCTTAAACGCCACCTCTCTCCAAGAACAGTTGGAACAATTATGAGATCTCTTCCATTAGAAGGACATGCTCATCAGATGGGAAAAAGTGTCTTTTATTTTGAAACAGTAATTGATTCTGGAATTGAAAGAGCAAGATCTGAGTTCAAAAGAGGAGATATTGCATTTCTACCATCAACTGGAAGTATCTGTTTTTTTACCAATGATGTTGCCTCTGGAAAAAAAATGACCCCGATAGGAAACCTTGGTGATAATATGGATGAATTAAGTAAAGTTGTTTCTGGTGATGTATTTTCTATTTATGAAGAGGCAGCTTGATACAAGTGATGTCCTGAATATCCGCCTACTCTCTTAACTGTGCCTTCCTCTGTAGATTTTCTTAGGAAAGCATTTGCAGCTGAAATTTTGACTCCTGTTTGTCTTGCTAAGTCTTGGACGGTTATTACCTTAGAGTTTTGGATAATTTTCATTGCTTGTTGTTCATTTACCATGACTGTGATCTCTGCTTTCTTTGGTCCTCCCTCGCCCTTGTCTTTCTTACCTTTCTTAGAGTCCTTTGAGCTTGAGGATTTGTCTTTGGTAGCAGTTGTTGTCTTTTTTGCTCCGCCCATAATTTGAGAAAAATATGTTCCTCTTATAAACGATGAACAAATTATTTGAAAGAAATCATTTTTTCAAATATAAATAATATCTAAATTATTTGATATCATGGGTATTGTATCAAAAGGTGCAAAATGCAATGTCGAAGGATGCGATGAAAATGGTGCTAGGTCACTAAACACAACCAAAGTTGAGAATGCTGGTTTGCGAGTTAATTCGACTGGTAAGAAAACTGTACTTTGCAAAGATCACTACAAGGAATGGAAGAAAGAATCCAAAGATGACAGAGACCTTGAACGTGCCAGATTTGACAAGTTTTAATTTTTCTTCTTTTTCTTTGAGTTTCGTTTTACTTTGTTTACTGGATTCTTAAAGTAGTCTTTGCTGAGTTTGTCATACATGCTATCTAATTTTTTGTAAAGTCTTTTTGGTTTTCGTGATTTTTGATTACTAAGTACGTATAATGCAAGTATTGGAAATGCAATTGTCGCATCTGCATACACTGTAACCATTCCATTATGCGCATCTTGTACTTTGCCCCAACTTTTTCCTTCTTGTAGGGTAGCACCTGATAAACCTCCTGTGTCTGGACGGGCATCTGTAATCTGAATTATGTAGTCCTGTCCCCCGTCATCTCTTCTTAGAATCTGATCTAACAGAGGGCCTGTTTGCTGAGCAGTGTTCTTTGGAACTCCTCCACCTAATTCTAAAATCCCCGATTTTTTTGAATCATACAATATTGCAGCCTGCTCTATTATCTCACGTACAAAATCTAAATTGTACACTTTATCTTGTAATCTATGCACTGCCAAATTCAATGCCAGTGATGAATCCTTTATTGTAGATATGTAAACAGGTACATCATATTCATAAGCTGTAGTGACAAAACTCCTTTCAGGGAATTTTGCATTCTCCTTGCTCATCTTGCCCATTACGTTACAAAATTCAGCGGTTGTAAATGACTTGTCTGGGAATTCGTCTGCAAACATTTTCTGTATAATTTGGTCTTCAGCTTCTAGTGTTTCATAAAATTTAATGTAAATATCACGTATTCGAACAATTTCATTTTCATAAAGCTTCATGTCATCTACATCAAAACTTCCTTGCTTTACTGGCAATCCCCAAGCAAAATGATCTTCATGATACACATTTGCACCTGTAGTGATAATCCAATCCACAAACCCACGCTCTATCAATGTCTTGATTATTCCTCCAAATCCTACTGGAGTCATTGCTCCTGAAACAGTCAGGCAAATTGTTGCGTTCTCTTTTATCATCTGCGCATAAAGTTTGGCAGCTTCTCCCAATTGCCTAGCATTAAAACCTGAACTTGCAAATACGTTTACCAAGTCCTCGATTGTCATTTTTGGATCTAGTTTGATGTGGGGAACATCCTTGCCATGAAATTTGTGTGGGTCCACTTTTGCAAATAATTTTTTACTGTAAATAATACTTGCGTAAGAACTTGTAATCTGAGTTTATGTCAAATACTACTTATCTATGATTTGACCCGTTAATAGTAAATGAAATTTGCTGATCTGCATAATCCAGAACGAATCAACAAAAATCCTGATGATGTGGTAGTTTTGTTTTCGTCTGGAAACTTCAATCAAGACGAGTTTGTAATTTCCAAAGTTGAGCTTCGTCTATATCTTGAGAGAACTGATGAAAAACTTGGTAAATATTCGTTGATTACTTCCTACGTTGAAACCGACAAGGGTTCAGTTGAGATGGTTTATGATGAGGGATTTCGCGGAGAGTCCTCTCTTTTGCGTGCATCTGAATTTCTCACCTCTAATCTTGGAATTTCAGGCTTGATTTTGCGTTCTGTGATATTTCTACGTGAGAAGATATAGTGTAATCTTTGTTTTTCATCAGTATTGTCTCAAGGCATCTTTGATGAAATACACACATGTTATTCTGATAGAAAATCTTGTGTTTCAAAGAATCCTGCTAATTCTTTTGAAATTTGCTCAGAAAAAATCCCCAATATCTCAAAATCCGATGGCGAAAATTGCTTCTGACTAAACATTGCAAGTACTGCTATTACTGACCCCTTGTAAAATAACGGATATCCTGCAAAAGATCTTAATTTTTCTTTTTTGGCCCATTGATGATGTTTTATTCTGCTGTCATTGACTACGTCATTTGAGACAACTGGTTTTTTTGTGGTAACTATTGCTCCAATTTTTAGAGATTTTATTTGGACTTTGGAGAACTCTCCGCCTAAACTCTTGTACTTGCCAGCACTGAATTTCAATATCAAAAATTTCTTTTTCTTGTCTACAAACCACACTCTTGCAAATCTTGCATCAAAATATTTTACAAGACTTTCTACTATTGCCTGGAGTCTTTCATTTAATGTATCGTGTTTTTTTATATTGTTTAAAATTTTGTAGACGTGTAGTTTCTTCTCTCTAATTGAGGATTCGTCATATATTGTATAAGGTGATGCCTTGATCAAATTTGATTCATATGATCTATAGTCTGATATCAAATCTGCAAACTTGTTTAGAAAATTATTTGTTTCAAGGTCGTACTGTGATACTGAATCAAATACGAAATGACACATCCAATCAAAGTCTCCACTAATTCTACTTGCATATGTACAAAAATGAGACTCATTTACATAGTCTGTTAGTCTTTCAATTGACTCAGATGAAGTTGCAGACATTTTGAACTTTAGTAGTACTGTTCTGTTTACCTTCTCTGAAACAATTTCCGGATTAAGGATTGTAGAATATCCTATGATGGTGTTATTTTTTTCTAGCCTATGCAGTCTTTGTCTTATTGCTCTATCAGTTAGAGAATATCCAAGACCGCTGAGCACCTTGGCTATCTCTTGAGAAGATATTCTGGAATTCTTGCCTAACTGTGAAAGAATGATGTTGTTTATTTCGTCAGGCATTCTTTTGCTTGGCAAAACTATCTATTATCATTTCCGAATCGGAAATTATTTGTAATAATCATTATTTTTAAGATGGTTTTTAGTTCCAAAAAGGAAGTTTTAATTCCAATTTATTTCCACATATTCTATATTCAAATGATGTCTATAGTTTTGTATGAGATCTGATAGTATTTACGACGAGACAATTCAAAATGCCTCTGAATGTCTTTATCTTTTAAAATACAAACAAACTGTTAGAGTTTTTCCGGGAGAGTCTGTTTTCTTATGAGTAAATCTTGCATAAAATGTGGGTCATTTGAGATTGTGAAAAAAGGAGAAATATTTTATTGTGTAAACTGTAATCTTTCATTTTATATGTATGGAGCTAAAAAATGAAAAAATATCTTTATGCAGTACTTCCTGTAGTGGGATTTTTGCTGATATTGACAAATGCGTTTTTTGGACACGAACTTTTTGCACAGCCTACTGAACAGGTATCTAACAAATACATGACCTATGTCCATTTGCAACCTGACTGGGAAAGTGACAACAAAAATATTATTTTTGAGATAACCAACTCATGGCATAAAACAAAAGAAGATGATAGTTCCAATCACGTTTTTAATGCAAAGGATATGCAGTACAATGAGAATCAACTACGGTATGTAAATGATAAATCATATGTTGAGCTTAGACATGGGTTTAGTGATTGTCAAGAAGAATGGCAACCTATGCTTTACAGACATGCAGTTGATACCGTTAGACATGAAATTGAATACATGAAAGGCTCTCAACTCAGCGATGATCCTAGCATTTCAGTTTATTTGGATAAAGATAACACCACATATGATTTACAAAGTCAACAGAAAAAAATTAAAAATGGTTTTGCTTATTTTATTCCTCTTTGCACTATTGAGGAAAATACATCGTATGACTATAGCATAAGAACTGATAACACGTCCATCGGGTTTGATGTCTACTTTGTAAAATCAAATCAGGAATTGTATGATTTCTATGATTCTAGCCAATCCTTTGACTATTATGATGATAATCCTGCTTGTTTTGGACAAAACAAACAAAGCTATAGTGGAAGTTGCAATAGCGTTTCAAAAAATAGTGGACTAGTTGTGGTTGTGCCTGACGAGTTAAAACCATGGGTTACAAAATTTAATGTAAATCTATACGAGGATAACGGTTCAAGATGATAAAATTCTCCTTAATGATAATTGCATTTTTTGTATTGTCCACTTTTTTTGCTTTTACATCAAGTATTTCTGATGACTCTACTGCTTTTGCCGAACAATCAAAAAAGAAAAAATCTGTCTACATCCAAAATAATGACGAATCTCAAATTCAAGTAAACAAATATGCAAATTATGTTCATTTTCAACCTGAATGGAACAGCTATCCGTCAAATCTCCTTTTTGATGTGACAAATACTTGGAACAGAACCAGTACCATTGTTTCTGATTCTGAAAACACAACTACTCCAAAAGCTGGTGCACTGACTCATGTGAATCTCCTACATTATTTGGATAACAAACCGTATCTGGAAGTACAATACGACTATCTTGGTTGTAATTATCAATGGATTCATTATGCCAAATACAGTGCAGACATACTCTCATCAAAACTAGATTTTGCTGCCGGAAAGCAATTAGATTCTGATCATAGTTCTGCTCTCTTTTCTCTGATTCCGTCTAATGTAAACCATGACAAAACAAATCCTGCCTCTGTCTACTCGCAGTTTATTCCAATTTGCACCTCTCAGGATAGTACCTCATTTGAGTTTGGAGTTCGAATCGATGACAAGGAAAAAGGTTTTGACGTATACTTTGTTGATTCCAAAGATCAGAGGAGTAACTATCATAGCGATTCTGAAGAGTTTGTATATTATCCAGGATGTGCTGGAATAAACTATCAAAGCTTTAGTGGCACATGTCATGGAGTGGACAAAGCCAGTGGATTGCTTGTTGTTATTCCAGACAACTTAGATAAGCCGTTGACTAAGGTTTATGTGAAACTAAAAGAAATCTCTTCTTTTTCAAAAGAGCTTTAATTTTCTATGATTTTTTCTTGTAATGATAACTTTGAAGATTGTCATATTTTTAGATATGATTTGACATGTTTTTGCATATCCTAAGAGTTTTAAAGTAAAACTATTGGGTGTCAATATATGCGCATATTACAACTACATTGTGACAGCATTGAATACACTCCCACAAAAAAAGAGATAAAATCTGCTGAAGAAATTGACAATCCTCAAACTCAGAGACTAGAGGAAGTTGTGGTTGCATTTGTTGCAATAGAGGATAGTGATGATTCCTCAGTTGCCCAAAACGCTATATCTCAGATCAAAAATTCTATGGGGAAGATTGGCTGCTCTAAACTTTTACTGTATCCTTATGCTCATCTCAGTTCAAATTTGGCCAAACCCTCCATTGCCATCTCACTACTTTTGGAAATGGAAAAAATTGCCTCATCTGATCTTGAGGTTTCTCACTCTCCATTTGGCTGGACAAAATCATACAAAGTGCAAGTAAAGGGCCATCCATTGGCTGAGAGCTCAAAAGTTGTCACAAAAGACTCTACTTCTGCTTCTGGTGCTGATTCTGAAGATGATGAAATAACTTCTGAGGCCCTAAAGGGAGAATCAAAAATTCGTTCATACTGGAAGATATTGTCTCCTGATGGAACTCTTACCAACATAGGAGATTTTGATTTTACAAAACACAAAAAACTAGAAATTCTTGCAAAATATGAATCTGCAAAACAAAGACGAGTAGATGAACCTCCGCCCCATGTCGCATTGATGAAAAAGATGGCAATTGCAGACTATGAACCTGCGTCTGATTCTGGAAATATGCGATTCTTTCCAAACGGTCGTCTAATCAAATCTTTGATTGAGAGATATGTTACAGATAGAGTAAAAGAATATGGTGGATATGAAGTTGAAACTCCCATCATGTATGACTCTGAACACCCAAGTATGGTTAGTTACTTTAATCGATTTCCAGCTAGACAATACAATATTGATTCAGAAGGAAAAAAATTATTTTTGAGATTTGCAGCTTGCTTTGGACAATTCTTAATGGCAAACCAATTTCAAATGTCTTACAAGAATCTGCCATACAAGCTATATGAGCTGACTCGATACAGCTTTAGACGAGAACAATCCGGAGAACTGGTTGGATTGAGAAGATTGCGCGCATTTACAATGCCCGACTGTCATGCATTCTGTAAGGACTTGGACCAGGCAGTAGATGAAATCAAGGTACGTTTTGACTTGTCTCAAAGTGTTCTTCGTGAGCTTGGAATTGAGGAATCTGATTATGACATGGCAATTAGATTTACTGAGGATTTTTACAATGAGAACAAGTCTGCAATTGAAGAACTAGTAAAAAAACATGGCAAACCTGTACTGGTTGAAATGTGGAAAGAGAAATTCTTCTATTTTGTTCTAAAGTGGGAATTCAACTTTATTGATAATCTTGGCAAGGCATCTGCTTTGTCTACAGACCAAATTGATGTTGAGAATGGAAATCGCTACGGAATTGAGTTTATTGGAGAGGATGGCACCTCTCACCACCCAATAATCTTGCACAACTCTCCTAGCGGTGCAATTGAGAGAATAATTTACGCATTGCTTGAAAAGGCCGCAACAGACGCAAAAGAAGGCAGAAAACCTCAACTTCCATTATGGCTCTCTCCAACCCAAGTACGAGTCATCCCCCTAAAAGAAGACTTTTTTGAGTTTTGCGAAAAATTAGCCAGTAAAATTTCTGATCAAGATGTTAGAGTCGATATTGATGATAGAAACGAAAGTATTGGAAAACGAATCCGCGAAGCAGAAAAAGAGTGGATTAGATACATTTTGGTCATTGGGGAAAAAGAGGTCAATTCTGAACACCTCAGCATTAGAGACAGGGAGACAGGAAAGGTTCGAGACATCTCCTTTGATGAATTTCTTGCTGAAATAAAGAATCAAACATCAGGTAAGCCATTTACTGGATTGAATCTACCAAAGCATCTATCCAAGAGACCACAGTTGATGGTGTAAAAATGAGTTTTCTTGATCTTTACATGAACAAAAACCCGTTGATCACATCATCTGATGATGGCAACGAAAATTCAGAACCTGTGGCAACAGTTTTTGGAATTCCATTTGATGCCACTCACTCTTACAAACCAGGTTGCCGCTTTGGGCCTGATGCAATACGTGATTCCTTTAACAACATTGAGGTTTTCCATCCGGAACTTGGAGTTGATTTAGAAGAAGTCAACATTGAGGACCTGGGAAACACACGTCATACAGTTGTAGCATCTGAAATGATTGACATGGTAAAAAAAATTACAACTGAACTTGCAGCTAAGAAAAGACAATTGTTTATCCTAGGTGGAGAACATTCTATTACATTTGGTACCTATCCAAGTTTTCCAAAAGAAACTGGCTATGTTGTATTTGATGCCCATTATGATCTGAGGGATGAATTTGCAGACATTAAACTAAGCCATGCGTCATATCTTCGAAGAATTGTAGAAGAACGTGGTGATGCTGAAAACATCTTGCATGTAGGGGCAAGGGCTTTTGTTCAAGAGGAACTTGAATTTCTAAAAGAGCATAACATCAAAACAATCTCAGACAGACAGATTCGCAACGGGGATGGACCCAAACTATTACGAGAACATTTGTCATCTTTTGACAGTGTGTATTCAAGCTTTGATCTTGATGTCTTAGATCCTGCATTTGCACCAGGAGTTGGAAATCCTGAGGCAGTTGGCATTACCTCAAGAGAACTTTTTGGCATGATACTGTCTTTTGAGAATACCAATGTTGTTGGTGCAGATATCGTAGAGTTGAATCCTTATCATGACAATGGTTCTACGGCTTCTCTTGCAGCCAAAATAATGTCTACTTTGATTGCCTTGAATCTATCAAAGAAGAACAATTGATGAGTTAGTTGGATTAGAACATCAAAACAGGCAGTTTTTGTGATTGATCCTTTGATGTATACAGTATGCTGTTTGTTAGCAGAAACATTTGATTTTTGATTCATTTCAGGTATTTCTGTTGACTTTATTAGATGGTGTTGTTGGGGTTATCACGTGCTCAATAATCTAAGAGACAAGCTACGACCTGGCCTTGAAAAGATTGGAAGGGGATTTGCCTCTACTGGTCTGTCTCCTAACTTTTGGACTTCCGTTGGTCTTGCATTTGCGTTAATTTCTGCAATAGTGTATGGACTAGGAATTGAATATGGATTAATTTTTGGAGGAATTCTGCTTCTTGTTTCTGGATTCTTTGATATGGTTGATGGCCAAGTTGCACGTGTCACTGGCAAGACATCAAAAAAAGGATCTTACCTGGATTCGATGTTTGACAAGATAGCTGAAGTTGCAATATTTTTGGGAATTCTGGTTGGAGGCTATGCAGAGCCTTACCTTGTAATGCTTGCAATCACTTTGTCGTTACTTGTAAGTTATGC
This sequence comes from Candidatus Nitrosopumilus sp., assembly GCF_965223225.1. Lineage (GTDB taxonomy): Archaea > Thermoproteota > Nitrososphaeria > Nitrososphaerales > Nitrosopumilaceae > Nitrosopumilus. Next base: position 898,615 of record NZ_CBDCVU010000004.1, on the reverse strand, counting down.
AAGAGCAAAGTCAGATGCAATCAACATAAAGCTACAAGGAATCGGTATTGGTGAAAGAGCAGAACGACTTTTAGTAATTGCATTTATTGGAATCATCGGTTACATGGAAATTGCTGTGATTGTTGTGGTGATAATTGCAGGAATAACCTTGATTCAAAGAATGATTGTGACTGCCAAAAACATTCAAGAATAATTATGATTACAATATTGGCAAAAACAAAAACGACAGTTATGCTATCGTAGTTTTCCGCGTTTTCTTCTGTTATCTGCAGATCTAATCTTGAGAATCTTAAAGTGAATTGCACATGATATACAATACCATTTTAGAACTGTTGGTGATGCAATGTATGCGCCTTGTGCTCTTAGTTCTTTTGCCAGTGTATGCTCTACAAGATTCAGTCTTGAGGTGACTTTTTTTGCCTTGTCTTTTGGAACTGTCTGACCGCAGTTTGTACACTGTACGACTCCAGATGATCCTTTTCCTCCTTTTGTACGACCTCTGCTTGCACGCTTAAGTGGCATGCAAATAAGCTAATTTGCCTACTTATATTCTTGAGGTTTTCTTGAATTTTTTACAAATAATGAGAAATTTTTACCCTTATCCTGTCTGATCTCTCCTTTGTTTTGATCTCTTTTTTTGCAAAAAGGGATTATAGTCTTTAATCCTACTTTAATCTGATATTTGTGACCAATAACAATTCTACACCTTTATTATTTTATGACAAAGGTACTATCTGCATCAAAAATAGTCGCCTCATAGGGATTCCTGGAACGACTATTGATGAGAGAGACAAGAAAATTCTCCGAGCATATGCCTCTGAATATGACTCTATTATACAATACCTCAACGAAAGTGATCTTGAATTTGTAGACAATGTAAAGCAGATTATCCCTTCTCAAGCCATCACTGCTCCAGATCTTGTATTGCGTGATTATCAAGAAAAGGCCATGGAAAATTGGAGTAAATCTTCCATGCGTGGATGCATCGTACTACCAACAGGTGCTGGTAAGACAGTTCTTGGAATACGTGCAATTGAACAAATAAACTCGTCTACGCTTGTGGTAGTCCCAACCATTGATTTAATGGACCAGTGGACCCAGGTTCTTAAAAAATATCTGAAATATGAGGGTGAAGAGACAAATAATATTTCATATAAAGAAAATTCAAATTCTTCACAAACAAAAATAGGTAATTTGGGTGGAGGCCGAGATGACATTCAGCAGATAACTGTCGCGACCTATGATTCTGCATATCTTCGTGCACCATACATTGGAAATCAATTTGAGTTGATAATTTTCGATGAGGTACATCACTTACCGGCTCCTGGATATAGATTGATTGCAGAACAATTCATTGCGCCATACCGACTGGGTTTGACTGCTACAATAGAGAGAGAAGATGGACTGCATGATCTTCTCCCAAAGCTAGTTGGAGGGATAGTGTTTCAGGTAGGTCCACAGGAGTTATCTGAAAAAAAACATCTAGCAGAGTTTGAAATAGAACGAAGACAAGTTGAACTCACTTCTCAAGAACAAAAAGATTATGATGATAACTATTCTATTTTTTTGTCAAGTTTGAACAAATTGGGATTTCGATACCCGTCAATGCATAATCTAAAACGTCTAATCATGATGTCAAACAAAAATAAAATTGCAAGAGAAGGCCTTCTTGCAAGAAACAAGGCAAATTCAATTGCACTTAACAGCCAATCAAAAATATCCGAACTCAAAAAAATATTGACTGAAAACAAATTTGCAAAGACCATAATCTTCACACAAAACAACAAAATGGTTTATGATTTATCTGACAAGTTCTTAATCCCATTTATCACTTACAAGACAACAAAAGAGGAGAGACGTAATGTTCTTGAAGGATTCAAATCCGGCAAATATTCTACAGTTGTTACCTCCAGGGTTTTAGATGAAGGAATTGATGTTCCAGACGCTGAGTTGGCAATAATAGTAAGCGGTACTGGAAGTGGTCGTGAGATAATCCAACGATTGGGCAGGATTTTGAGGCCAAAAAAAGACCAAAAAAAGGCCAAACTAGTTGAAATCATCTCAAAACACACCAGAGAAACCAACACCAGTGCAAAAAGAATTACTGCATTTCAAAAAAGTACTAAACAATCATTTGATGCAAATGCCTCCTACGAGACCTCACCTGGATGGTTATCTGACCAATAACTTGGGGTTTTTCTGATGCTTCCTCATGATTTGTTGAGAACCCAAATTAGTCAAGGAAAGATAAAACCTCTGTTTTGTTCTCCTCAAAACAAAAATTCCAATGAACACAATCTGGCAGCAAATCTAGTTGGTACCTTTGAGGATATTCTCACAACAAAGAAACCAAAGAGAATTCTTCTTGATCATATTCATCAGCTAGATTCCCAATATGATTACAAACTGGTACGCGGTCTGTCTTTGTTACTTGAGAGAAGATCAATCTTTGAAAGTGTAGATATTAGTGTTGAACCTATGTCTATACGGCAGCAACTCTTTGAAGAATCCTCAACTGTGGGAATTGCATTAGATGAAACAAAACGAGAAGAGATAATTGAAAAAATTGCTTCTCAAAACAATCTTTCTGTAGAATCTGTTCAAGAAATAATGTGGGCCGACCTTGAAGAGAATCTCATTCTTGTTAAATTTGATTCTGTGTTGCCTGAAGAATTACTAATGTTGTACAATCTTTCTTTGGCTCAAACCCTTTTGTTCAAATGCACTTCGCTAGAATTTTTTGTACAGGGTGGCTATTACTGGAAAAATACTTTACGTAATGTAAAGAGGTTTGGACTGATGTATACACTGGAAGAAAAAAATTATGATGAAGACTCTGAATCAATTACTTGCTCTTTGGAAGGACCTGTGAGTCTTTTTAAAATGACAGAGCGATATGGAACATCTATGGCAAAATTATTGCCATGGATAATACAAGCCACTGACTGGAAGATTCGAGGCTCAATTGTGCGTAAAAACGAGTCTGGCTCAAAAATCTATCCCTTCTCAATGTCAAAAAAAGAATCTGAAGCAATTTTTGGGGATTTCTCTACTGTATTTGATGATTCAAAACTAAACCCAAAAGATGACTTGTTTGTTTTTGACAGCTCACTTGAAGCTAAATTTGAAAAACTGTTTCTCCAATATTTTAACGAGCAAGATGACTGGAAAATTTCTCGAGAACCAAATCCTGTTGTTGCAGGAAATGGACGAGCACTAATACCAGATTTTGTCTTTGAGAAATTTGGAAGACGTGTGTATTTTGAGATTGTAGGATTCTGGACAAAAGAATATCTGGAGAGAAAGACTGCCAAAGTCAAATCTGTTTTTGCAAAGAATCAAAACAAAAACGAACAAGGAATTGATTTACTTGTTGCAGTAAACTCTGATCTTGCATGCTCGCAATTGCTATCTCTTTCTAGCGAGCATGTATTTTCTTTTAAAAAAGAGGTTCCAATCAAACCCATAGCACAATATCTGAGAAAAATCGATGAGCAAATCATACAAGAAAAAACAAATGAAACTACAATCAAACTAGATAAAAATTCAGAAATAATTTCAATAAGAGAAGTTGCAAAAAAACACAACATTCCTTTTGAGGCTACCTTGAAGATTATTCTATCTGATTTTCCAGAACACATCCTTGTAGGTAACTCCTTTTTAGTTTCTCAGAGCATAACAAATCAAATAAAACAAAAACTATCTGATATCTCAAAATTCAATGATGCATGTAAAATTCTGGAAAAATATGACATTCCTGAAGCGTGTCATGCTGATTTGATATCAAAGATGGGTTATGATGTGGTATGGGTTGACCTAAACCCTGATAATGCAACAATCATACAGTCTGAGAATTAGTCCTTTGATTTTTCTGTCTTTTAGTCTTGATTTAATTTGATTTGATGAATTTCCTGCATCATCATGGTTGTTTTTTTGTTTAAAGGCCTCTGAAAATCCTTCATGTTTTAATTCTAGATGATCGTATTTCATGTGATAGGTATGCGTGGATTATGTCATGTCTGTTTTAGCTCTGGTGTGGAGTTGGAATTCTCCAAAGGCGAGATAATGTGTAAGAGTTGTTTTGATAAAAAAAATGCAAAAAACTAAATCTGCTGCTTTTAGAGTCAAATGAAATGAAACTAGCTGTGTTCTCTCATTGTGCAGTAGATACCATCACCATTGGAGATAACAAGTATGAACAAATTGGTGGAGCTGCATGCTACTGTGGGATTACGGCAAGGCAATTCAAGTTTGATGTGGATTTGCATACAAAATTTGGACCTGATTTTCCAAAGCAGTATCTAACTGAAAATAAAATTAATTTTGCTAACGCTGAATCAAAAAAGAACACCACAAAGTTTGCAATTTCAATTCAAGGTGCAGACAGAACACTCAAACTCGAAAATGAATGTGACCCTATTGAATACCCTGCACCTGTTGATGCTGATGGACATATAGTCAGTCCAATTTACCATGAAATATCAGATGATGTTTTTAAAAAAATTAAACAAGATTCTAGTTTTCTTTTTGTAGATCCTCAAGGATTTCTAAGAAAAAAAGATTCTCAAAATGACATATTCCTTGAAAATAATGATATTGATTTGTCTGGTGTTAGTGCAATAAAGGTAAATCCTGAAGAATCTCAAAAAATTGTAAACGGTTCGCACGATGAGATGATGGTAGCGTTACAAAAGAAGGGATCTGAATATGTTATTCTGACAAACAAGACTGATGTGTCTTTACTTGTCAAAGACAAGGTCTATTCTATTACTCTTCCAAACAAAGACATCCATGACACCACTGGAATTGGAGATATCTTTTGTGCAACATTTTGCTGCACTATGCTCAAGGAAAAAGATTTCTTGTGGGCATTGTGCTTTGCAGGTGGTGCAGCACAAGCTGCCCTTGAATCTAAAAATATTGGCCTGCAAAAAATTCCTAAAAAGGGAAAAATCCAAACAAATGCATCATACTTTTACAATCTTGTAAAATTCAGAGACTTGTAGGTTCTTGAACTATTGATTTTGAGTTTAAAAAAGTAAAAGAAGATTAAATAAAAAACGACATTGTTTTTTTTGGCAAATAAACAGACTCTAGGAATCTTTAACAACGTCAAGTTCTTGAAAAAGAAATCTTGTTTTAAAAAACATCTAAAGCAAGATGATGTTATCATTTGTTTCTTTTCGGAACAACTAGAAAGGTTAACAATGATAACAATGTTAGCACATAGTCTATAAGTGATAAACTTGAAAAATAATTAATGAAAGCAGAAGAACAATACCGAAAATGTCCTTACTGTGGACAATGCCAAATCCCTTTCAAGTTGGGAGTATGTGTTTGCGGCAGACAGGTAGGACAAATCCAGTACGTGAAAAACCCAAAATACTTTGCTGGAATCTATTACTCTTACCATGGGGTGACCACATCTTGATTGAAGAATACAAGAGTTGTAGATGGGATAAGGAGATATTTCCTGGAACCTCTTTGATTGCAGAAAAAAGTTCCATGAGGTCTGAAAACCTATGTTGATCTATAGATGTCATTGTGGAGCCAAACTAATCAATCATTTTTGCGGTGGATGCAATGTTCTTAACAGAGAAGGAATTCAGGCTTACTGTCCTGAATGTGAGACTCACCCAATGAATCCGATACCATCAGGAAGATGGACTAACATACAACAGTATCCAGATTTCAAAAATAGGGATTCGTTTTAGGTTTTGGCAAGAATCAGATACAACAAAATTTGTTAAAAAAACAGGTCAGCATGCCTATTTCATCAGGATGAGAGATGATAGTACTATTTGTAGAGTGCCCGGTATCCTGATGATGAGGATGTTAGGCAGATTAAGATGCCCAAAAACGAGTCAGACCAAGCACAATTAATGCAGTAAATGTACACAACTCTATTCTTTTATTCTACTGATTTGCTTGTTTCTTCTGTGCAAATAGGTGTTTACGGTTCTGGAGCAAATGATACTGCCGCAAAAACCATAAAAAGAATACTGGATGATTCTGGAATCAAGTCATTTCCAATAACAAAATCAAAGGCAAAACAGGCTGACTGCATTATAGTTTTAGGTGGTGATAAAGGAGTTAGAAACTACTTTCACCGAACCTTTGACTCTACATCTCCTGTTCTTGGGATTAATGAGGGTGAGGCAAGTGGGTTTCTTGCACAGATTGAATTGCGAGAGTTTTCATCATATGTTGGAATTCTAAAAAAGCAAAATTACACAGTTGAGGAAGTGCCAAGACTAGGTGTAAAGATTGACGGGAAAAATGTCTATCCTGTACTAAATGACGTTGCAGTTTTTTCCTCAAAGAGTGCTATGTTGATGGAGCACACACTTCGAGTTAATGGTGAAGAGGTATGGCATGATAATGGTGATGGAATAATTGTGTCAACTCCTATCGGATCTTCGGCATATTCAATGTCTGCTGGAGGACCTGTTATTTTTCAGGATTCGCCAGTCTTTGAAATAATTTCTGTAAACTCACTTGATGTAACAAGAAGACCAATTATTGTTTCTAATGATAGCTCAATTGAGATAGATGATATCTCAGCACGGCTTCACTGTGAGGTTGTTTTAGATGGACTTGACAGATACAGTGTAAACAAGACAGTAGAGTGTACGCAATTCTTTCCGCCTGCAAAAATAATTAGACTCAAAAAGCATTCCACTGCAATTTCTGCTCTTGCAAAAAAGGTTCATCTTGCCGAAGAGTTACTTAGCATGCCTCCAAGCTCCAAACTTCTTTTGAAAACACTAGAGTATGAAGGTGCATTGACACAAAAAGATCTTGCAAACAAAACACTGCTTCCTGGCAGAACAGTGAGACTTGCACTTAGTCACTTGTTAAAAAAAGGCTATGTAAAAAAGAAAGTATCAATCAGGGATGCAAGACAAAAGATATACGAAATATCAAAAATAGAATAAAAAATATTTTTTCTCGTCTTGTTTTTTGTTTTGAGATTCTAAGATGTTGATGATGCAGCTGCTTTGATAAATGCTACAAATGATTCTTCAGGATATCCTGGCCTACTGTTGAATTCTGGATGGAATTGTATTCCAAGATAGAATTTGTGGGATGGAATCTCAAGGACTTCCATTCTTTTTCCTCCGTCACTTTCTGCTGAAAAAATAAGACCGTTCTTTTCAAATTCTGGAATGTATTCCTTGTTTATCTCATATCTGTGCCTGTGACGCTTGCTAATTGTTGCTGAATTGTAGATTTTGTGCGCATTGGTACCTTCCTTGATTTTTATGGAATTTGCCCCCAATCTCAAAGAACCTCCCATATCTGAGACATTCTTTTGCTCTGGTAGCAAATCTACAATTGGGTTTTTTGCATCTGGCTTTATCTCAGTGGAGTTTGCATCATCTAATTTCAAAACATTTCTTCCAAAACCAATAGCTGCTAACTGAAATCCAAAACATATTCCAAGATAAGGTATGTTCTTTTCACGTGCATAGTTTGCAGTCTCTATTATTCCTTCAGAACCACGATTGCCAAATCCTCCTGGAACTAAAATTCCATCATACTTTGATAGAATATTGTAGTCTGTTATTGATTCTGAATCAATCCAATCAATTTCTACTGACTTTCCAATCTTTGCTCCAGCATGTTTCAATGCATGGTTGACACTAACGTAACTATCTGCAAGTGTGACGTATTTTCCAACCATTGCAATCTTTACTTTTTGATCCTCATGATTTACCATACTTTGTGCAATCTCATTCCATTTGTTCCAATTAGCTGAAGCATTGACCATTCCAACTTTTCCAAACTTTGTAAATATTGAATCCATTATTCCTTGGTCATACAATATTTGTGGAACCTCAAAGATTGATTTTGCATCATGACATGACAATACATCGCTTGTAGTAACATTAGTGAACATTGCAATCTTTTTCTTTGTTTTCTCTTCTAATGGCAAAGTACATCTTACTGCAACAAAGTCTGGTTGAATTCCTATTCTTCTTAATTCCTGAACACTGTGTTGTGTTGGTTTTGTTTTTTGCTCTCCTACTACATCAAGAGATGGTGCAAGAGTCACATGCACAAAAATTACTCCATTTGGCCCTTCTTCGACTCTCATCTGTCTTAATGCCTCTAAAAATGGCAGAGACTCGATATCACCTACTGTTCCGCCACATTCTACAATCAAAAAGTCTAATTCCTCTTCTTTTGCAATACTTCTGATTCTGTTTTTGATCTCATCAGTCACATGTGGGATAATCTGAACACATGCTCCCAGATATTCTCCCTTTCTTTCAGCCTCAATAACTGAAGAATATACCTGAGCTGTAGTGATATTGTGATTTTTTGGAATGTCTTGGTTTAGAAATCTCTCATAGTTTCCAATGTCCATGTCGCATTCTCCGCCGTCTTCAGTGACAAAGACTTCTCCATGTGCAACTGGATTCATCGTACCTGCATCATAGTTCAAGTATGGATCTATCTTGATACATGACACTTTTTGATCTGCTAATTGTAATAATTTCGCAATTGATGATGCGGTTACCCCTTTTCCTAGGCCTGACATAACACCGCCTGTAACAAAAATAAACTTCGTCTGCACATTAATAAAATGAGTTTCCGGTTTTTGTATGTTTTGTCGATCATGATTAGTTGAAATACTAGTTTTCTGATTCTAATTCATGGAAAGCAACAAGAAAAATATCCTTGTTGTTAACTTGTTTTCGTTTTTTGTACTTGGGATAGGATTTACTTCCTTTGCATCATCTGAAAAAAATTATGTTATCATTATGCCTTCAGGTTCATCTAATCCTGATGCGCCATTTTTCTGGTCTGAAAAATCTACCGGAGTCACTACAGGAGTGATCACAATTCATCCAAATGACTCTGTAACCTGGGAAAATACTGATACTGCATTTCATACCATTACCTCTGTGACTCCTCAAGGGGACATTGATGGACTGTTTGATAGTGGATTTATCAATGCAGGAGAGTTGTATTCAAGACAATTTCCTGATCTTGGGGGACTATTACTACTTCTGCAGCATTCATCCATGGATGAGTGGCATTGTTCATGTGGTAAAAGATCCTGGTAGTGTCAAATCAATTCAAAGCGTTGGTTCTGGATACAGTGAAGATGGATTAGGTTTTGAGGTAAAGTACATCCTTGATGCAAACCTGCAAAAAGCAGTTCATATTGACCCTGATGAGCGCACTCTTACCTTCAGGATTTCAGGAGATACACAAAACGAGCAGATTACACTGGTTCTTCCACTAAAACTAATTGAGAATCCTAACGCTGTATGGATTGATGGCAAAATGACTGACTTTGAATCTGAAACAACCTCTACAGGCACAAAACTAGTCATTCCAATTGAGCTTGGCACTTCTGAAATTAAGATAATGGGGACACATGTCATTCCTGAATTTGGATTTATTGCCCTTGGAATACTCAGCGTTGGCCTCTTCTCAACGTTATTTTTGGTGCGATCAAAACTCTCAATAATCTGACTTTACAATTGTAAAAAATTTTTTTTATTTTTTTAACAGCTTTTAGAAATTCAAACCACGTTTTTTTTATTTCTCATTGCCGTACACTTTCTGAGAACTTCCAGATGGTGGTCTTTACTGAAATTGAGTGTGCTCTCCGTAATAGTATAGAAAACTCGACCACCATTCTTAGACGGTTTTTTTATTTGTTAGTTAATTCGGTTTGTTTTTTCAGACTCTTTGTAAACTGTTGAATCTTTGACTCTAGCTTGTTTTGTGGAGTCTTTTCAATTAATTTCAAGAATGCACTTCCTACAATTACTGCATCAGCTCCTGCTTTGATGTATCTTTTTACATCCTCTGGAGTTGAGACTCCAAATCCAATACCGACTGGAATCTTTCCTTTGGTTTGTTTTTTTACATCTTTGATTGCCTTTAGAGTGTAATTTTTAATTCCTGTCTTTACTCCTGTTGTGCCATACACTGCAACCAGATACAAAAATCCCGTTGATGCATTGGCTATTTTTTGAACTCTGTTTTTGATTGTGTTGGGGGATACAAGAAATATTGTGTCTGCATCATTTTTCTTTGCGACCTCTAGGTATTCTTTTGATTCTTCAATTGACATGTCTGGGAGAATAAATCCGTCTATTCCTGCTTTCTTTGCATCTGAGATGAACTTTGAATATCCTACATGGTACAAAATGTTGGTATAAGTCATTAACACAAGTGGGATGTCTGTCTCCTTGCGGATTTTTTTTACAATCTCAAAGAATTTTTTTATCTTTGTTCCTCTCTCAAGTGAAATGGTACTTGCATTCTGGATTACAGGTCCGTCAGCTAACGGGTCTGAGAAGGGAAATCCCAACTCTATAATGTCGACTCCTCCCTTTATGAGGCCTCTAACTGTTGATAGTGTTGCCTTGTCGCTTGGAAATCCTGCCATAATATAGGAAATCAGGGCTTTTTGGTTTTTTGCCTCCAGTTCTGAGAATTTTTCTTTAATCCTTGCCATTTTTATTCAAATATTTTTGTACTTCCTCAACGTCTTTGTCTCCTCTTCCTGATAAGGTCACAACTATTGATTCGGATTTTTTCATCTTTCCTGCCATCTTGATTGCTTCGGCTATTGCATGGGCTGACTCTAATGCTGGAATAATTCCCTCTGCTCTTGTGAGCGTCAAAAATGCATCCAAGACTTCTTTATCTGTTGCAGCATGATACTTTACTCTCTTTGTGTCCTTGAAATACGAATGCTCAGGACCTACTCCCGGATAATCCAGTCCAGCTGAGATGCTGTGAGTTTCAGTTATTTGTCCTTCCTTGTCTTGAAGAAGATAAGTCATCATTCCATGTAATACTCCTTTTGATCCTGCTGACAATGTTGCCGAATGCATCTTTGAATTTAATCCCTGACCTGCAGCTTCTACTCCAATAATTTCTGCATTAGTGTCAACTAGTGGATAAAATGTTCCAATTGCGTTTGATCCTCCACCGACACATGCAATGACTGCATCAGGACAGTTTGTGTTGTTGATTTTTTTCATCTGTGATTTTATTTCATTTCCAATTACACTTTGAAAGTCCCTTACCATTACAGGATATGGATGCGGACCAACAGCTGATCCTAGCAAGTAGTATGTTGTCTCTACATTTGTTATCCAATCTCTAATTGCCTCGTTGATTGCATCCTTTAGTGTTTTAGAGCCGGACTTTACTGGATGAACCTTGGAGCCAAGCATGTTCATTCTAAAGACATTTAGCTTTTGTCTTACGGTATCTTTGTAGCCCATGTACACTTCTGCATTCATTCCCAAAACTGCACATGCCATTGCAGTTGCAACCCCGTGTTGTCCTGCACCTGTCTCTGCAATGATTCTTTTCTTTTTCATTTTCTTTGCCAAGAGGGCCTGGCCCAAGGTATTGTTGATTTTGTGAGCTCCCCCATGCAACAGGTCTTCTCTTTTTAGGTAAATTTTTGCCCCGCCAATTTTTTCAGACAAATTTTTTGCATAGTAGAGTGGGGTTGGCCTTCCGGCATACATCTTTAGGTAATAATCCAGTTCTTTTTTGAAATCCTTGTCGTTTTTGAATTTTAGATAATTTTCTTCTAATTCTTCAATAGCTGGAACCAGCGTCTCTGGAATGTATTTTCCTCCAAACTCTCCGAATTTCCCGTCTTTTGGATATCTCAATATGCCTTTACCAACCTCTTAATTCCCTCTGTAATATCCTCACTTTTCATTATGCTTGAACCTATCAAAAAGGCATCAGCTCCGCATTTTTTTAGGTATTGAATGTCCTCCGGAGTCTCAATTCCACTCTCAGATAGTATTGGTCTTGCCTCTGGATCATCCTTTTTAGGGTCATATCCTTGCAAGACTCGCTCTGTTGTTTTCAAATCAATCTCCAGTGTATCCAAGTTTCTGTTGTTTATTCCAATCAAATCTGCCTTTGTCTTTAGGGCATTTTGTATTTCCTCTTTTGTATGAACCTCAAGCAATACCTCTAGTTCGTTTTTGTGGGCATAATCTACAAACTCGTCTATCTCTTTTAGGTATCCTTGATCAAAAAGGGACTGTATCAAAAGGATATAGTCTGCACCAATTTTTTTTGCAGCATCTATCTGTACTTTGTTAATCATAATATCTTTCATCAGCATTGGTACATCTACTGCATTTCTTACCTTCATGAAGTATTGTGGTGATCCATTAAAGAGATGGGGCTGTGTCAAAACAGAAAGAGCTTTAGAGCCACCTTCTATCATCTGCTTTGCAATGCTTGCAGGATCAGTTAACGTTCTTATCTTTCCAAGGGAAGGTGATGCAAACTTTATCTCAGTAAGGAAAGTTGGATGAGGATTTGTCTTTATGATTTGCACAAAGTCTTTGTTTGATTTTTCTAGATTGCAATCAACCTCATATGTTCCATCATCAATTGCTGCCTGCGAATTATTTACCAATCTCTTTAGAATATTTTCAGCCATCTTATCATCACACCAACTCTTTTAATTTTGAAATATCTCCTGTTTCTTGTACAAATCTCTCTAACAGACTAAATGCTTTTCCTTCATTTATTGTGTTCATTGCAATCTCTACTCCTTTTTCAAAATTATCTGCAATTCCTGCAACAATTAATCCTCCTGCGGCATTTAATGCAGTGGTTTCAATCATTGCCTGATTGGCAGTTGCATTAAGAACATTAACAAATGATTCTATTGCTTCTTCTCTAGTCTCAATCTGTATTTCTTTGAGTGATGACTTGTGCAGTCCCACCATCTCAGGATCAATTGCGTTTGTCAACAGTTTGTCATTTCGCAAAATACACACCTTGTTTACTGCACTGGTTGAAAACTCATCCATTCCGTCATCTGAGCGAACAGTCATGATGTTTTGTGCTCCGTTTTTCTTTAGGATCTGTGGCAGTCTATCAAGGTATTCTCCTGAAAAGACGCCAATTAGCTGATTTTTGACTCCAGCTGGGTTTGATAGAGGCCCAAGCAGATTAAATGCAGTTCTCCTGCCTAACTGCTTTCTTGCAGCAGAGACATGTTTCATGGCAGGATGAAACTTTTGGGCAAACATAAAGCAGATTCTGTGGTTTTCTAGGATTTGTGCTATGCTTGATGGCTCTTGGTTTAGATCATATCCAAAATACTCAAAGATATCTGCACTGCCTGAAACTCCGGAACTTGACCTGTTGCCGTGCTTTGCCACAAATCCTCCTGCAGCTGCCACCACAAATGATGCAGTAGTTGAGACATTAAAGGTCTGCAGCTTGTCGCCTCCTGTACCACACATGTCAATTATTGTGGCATCTGGATTTTTACTCAAAATGTTTCCTGTATTCACTTTGAGTGATAATTCTTGCATTTTTTCTAGCATTCCCAATAGTTCTTCGTCAGTTTCTTCCTTGTCTGCAAGACTGCCAAGAAAGTCTGCAATTTGCTCTGTTGTAATATTTCCTGAGAAAATCTCAGACATTATCGAGTTTATTTCATCATGTGAAAGGTTAGTTTTCTCTTGCAACTTTTTGATGTACTCTGTTATGTTCATTTTCTCTCCCTTACCTGCTTTATGAAATTATTCAGTATTTTTTTTCCGTCCTGAGTCATTATTGATTCTGGATGAAACTGCACTCCTTGGATTAAATGATCCTTGTGTTTTATTGCCATGATTTCGCCATCATCAGATGCAGTTGCAATAACTTGCAGGACATCTGGAATTATTGTCTTGTCTCCAACCAAGCTATGGTATCTTGTTGCCCTAAACGGATTGCTTACTCCTTCAAACAATTCAGACTCTACATATTTTACAGGACTGGTCTTTCCGTGTCTTACACATCCTGCGTTTGTAACTTTTCCTCCAAACGCATCAATTATTCCCTGGTGTCCAAGACACACACCCAAGATTGGTGTGGATTCTCCTAATTCTTGTATGACATCACTGCAAACTCCAAAATACTTTTTGTCTTCAGGTGTTCCAGGACCTGGAGATATTATTATTGCATCGTAGTTTGAATCTCTTATCTCATCTAGTGTTATCTTGTCGTTTCGAATTACAGTTGACTCTACCCCAAGCTCCCCCAAATACTGTGCAATGTTATACACAAACGAATCATAGTTGTCGATAATTAGGAATCTCAATTTGCAGCCTCCTTCAATGATTGAAGCATTGCTCCTGCCTTGTGTTCAGTCTCTTTGAACTCATATTCTGAGACCGAATCAGATACAATCCCTGCACCTGACTGGACAAACCCCTTGTTGCCATTAATGAAGATGCTTCTGATTGCTATTGCAAAGTCACAGCATCCGTTAAATGAGAAATATCCTACAGCGCCTGCGTATTGGCCCCTTGATTCAGGCTCCAACTCGTCAATTATCTCCATTGCTCTTACCTTTGGTGCCCCTGATACAGTTCCTGCTGGAAATACTGCCTTGAATGCATCAAACATGTCGTATTGTTCTGCCATATTTCCTACCACATGAGTAACTATATGCTGAACATGGCTGAATCTCTTTATCTTCATTAATGATTCTGGATGGACTGTTCCATATCTGCAGACTCTTCCAATATCGTTTCTTCCTAAATCAACTAGCATTGTGTGCTCTGCCAGTTCCTTTTCATCATGCAACAACTCTTCAGCTAGCTGTTTGTTTTTATCTTCATCCTCAGTAATTTTTCTTGTTCCTGCAATTGGGAATGTCTCTACTTTATCATTTGTGATTCTTACCAGCATCTCTGGTGATGCGCCAATTGTTGTAGTGTCGTTTTGTTTTAGATGATACATGTACGGTGATGGGTTTAGCTTTCTCAATGTCTTGTATAATGTTAGGTTGTCTCCTGTAGTTTCAAAAGAAAACTTTCTTGACAGTACAACCTGGAAGATGTCTCCGTCATGAATGTACTTTTTTGCCTTGTTTACAATTTCTGAGAATTTTTTCTGGTCTAGGTTTGCTACAGCTTCAGTTGCCGTAAAGTTTTCAAACTTGTCATCTTTGTCAATCTTTAGCTTCTCAAATCTGTTCTCATCATAAAAAAAGTAAAATAATTTTTTGTGCAAGTTATCATAAATTATTCCATCATCATAAATTCCAAACTCCATTAATGGTTCTGGAAATGAATGTGAATCTGGAATGTTCTCTACCAATCTTATGGAATCATAGTTTACAATTCCAACTGCCCCTCCAAGATACCTGTATTTTTGGTCTTTTGATCTTTTTTCCTCTAAGAGTTTATTTAATTCCGCAAACGGATCTGTTGTCTTGATTGTCTTAGTTTCTTCTCTGTCTTTTCCTGTTATGATTTCTACTCTGTCTTTGTATCCCTTGAAGATTATCTTCGGATCAAAACCCATTACCGAAGTCTCTGCCAGCTCTTCTGGACCTGTCAGTGATTCAAAGAGAAAGGAATGTGAATAATTTCTTGAAATCTTGTTGTAAATTTGAAATTGGTTTTCAGTTAACTCTAGAGGTATTATCGTTGGTTGAGCATTTCCAAAGGTGTCCACCCATAAACAGAATGTCTGGTGTTTATTATTTAAATTGATGAGTTTTTTTGATTCTGGATTCTATTGGCATTCAATTCTCTGAATTTGTGCATAGATAAGTTACGGTATGGTACGGTACCTTTATATCGTATTTGATCGTACACAAATCACCATGCAGGAGGTAAAAACAGCAATCATGCAAGACATGCAGATTCTGGCAAATAGCAATAGCGCTCAGAACTTTATTCGTTCATCTGCTGTGGCAGTAGAGTGTTACGTATGTGGAAAAGGTCTCAAAGACGGTCACAGTATTACTGCAAAGACACTGTCAAACGGAACCAATCCTCTATTTTGTGATGTTCATTATCCTTTGCAGTAATAGAGAACTCTAAACTATTTTGATTTGTTTTAGTCAAGGCCTAGTTGATTTTGCATTCGAATTTGCAGATGAGTTTTTTTAAAAATTACAATTCATATACTGTGATTTAAAATGTCATTTGTTGGATTTATTCAAAAATATTACAGTTGCAATAATTACTCCTACTCACTCCAAAAAGTCATTTGATCTAGGATTAGAGTTGGCAAAAAAACATGGTTCTAATTTGTCTGTGATAGAGTGTGTATACAAGATTCAGCCAAAGTTTTATTTCTTTGAGACAGAATCAGACAAGAAAACAGCACAAGACCAAGTCGCCAAGCTCAAAGAAGAGCTCAAAAAATGGAAGGAACTTGCAAAAAATGAAGGAATTAAAATTGAAACAAAATTTGCATTAACTGACTCTATTGCTCATTGGGTAGTTGATTATGTCAAAGAACATGATGTGGATTTGCTAATAGTTGACTATCCAAAGTTGTCAATGGTTGAGGCAAATCACTTTGATGATATCATTAACACCATTCATCACAAGTCTCATTGCCATATTCTAACTACAAAAAATTAATTTCTAGATAGTAAAGTCATCTAAGAACTTTATTGGTGGATTGTATTCTGGATAGAATGGTTCTATGGGTGGTTCTACTGTACTCAACAGCACAAATGGGATTGCAGTTAGAATAATTGGAATTGCAGTCAAAACCGCACCCAAAATAAGACAGTTTCTTGCCTTTTTTGGATCATCGTATCTTATTGCAAGCCATGATATTGCGCCTCCAATGATTCCGACAAAGATGGGCAGGACATACCAGAAACCACTGCGGGTTCGTGTTGCAGTGTTGCTATCAAAAGAAGACATGACTATCCTTCTTTGTTATTGGTAACTTAAAAAAACTACTCATGAGAATCCTAATGGTGATTCCTATGAAAGTATCCTTTCATTGAAAATTATGCTGATGGATTTTAAGAGGATTCAAATTTGCGTCTGAAAATAAAAACAATCAACATTTGTAGGTAAGACTTCTTGTTCTTTTGTGGAAAAAAGACAAGATGGACTTGCTGTTTTACTGAGTATGAGAAACGAAGGACAGCTTCCATGGCTAATTGACAGTCTAAAATCTATATTTGGCAATGACTCTGTGGATAGTCTTTACACTGAAAAGCAGATTACAATTACAATTGGGAAACAAGATTTCAGAGAAGATGATAGAAAATTGATTCTTGATGAGGTGCGTAAATTTGATGGGATTGTAATTGATGAGGTGGAAATTTATGATAACAATTACAGATTTTAACTGAAAAAGGGTTCAAATTCAGGCAGGAGTACAACGTGTACGGGGATATAGTCAACAGATATGAAACTGGACCCACGTGGAAATTATGAAATGGAAAAAATGCACGATGAGCTTCAAGAAAAATTTTCAAAATTAGTGACCTGACTACCAATTATCGTCATGCAGTGAAATAACGGATAGCCAGGTCTTGGTTTGGTGTGTCTAGAGACATGACAGAGATTTTCAATCAGATGACAAAATGTGGGTTATGGCCTGATTGAATACGAACGTCATCTACCATGTCTGGTAAGAGTATGAGGTCTTCCAATATAAAGGAAAATTGAAAACTCATTCAGATGCTGTGTCTTCTGGAGGGAGAGTAAACGGAATTTCATCATGATGCCCCTTGCCACGAATGACAAAGCATGTGACTGCAAGTGCAATTGCCATGCCGATGGCCACTCCAAATGCTGTGATGCTGGCTTCTGCCATGTTTTACTGATCTTTGCAAATAATATTTAGATCTTTTTCTGGTTTTACATTTGCTTATCATGTTTGAATTGGATATAAGTAAGAATTTTGTGGTTCCTCAAAGATCAAACTCTTCTTTGATTTTGTCTTTGGACGTGTTAGTAGTTTCATTACGCTCAACTATGTTAAAGTGACAATGTGTGCAGTCAGGCTGGTCAGGATCGTATTTGAGGCCGCAGTTGGAACATGTGATGGCATCGGACATAAGATGACCTAAATGTCATGCAAGAAAATAAAATAGTTTCTTTTTTTTCTTAAATTCTTTCTTGAGAAATTATTTTTCTTTCTGATTTTTTCTATGGAAGTTATTTTCTCTCTAGGATTCTTTCTCTGGAAAGAATAATTCTATCTTGTTTTTTCCTCAGGAAAAAATAATTTCTTCCTTTTGTTTCTGCAGGAAACAATTATTCTTTCTACAAATGTCAAATAATGTCAAGTTTTGTCCAATAGCGTCCAATAATGTCAAGAAATGTCCAATTGATTTTTGGACAAATTTGGACAAATGTCAAATAATGTCCAAAAATGTACAATAATGTCAAGTTTTGTCCAATAATATCAAATGAATTATCAATGACTTTTCTGTATCTTTCCGGCAGATTTCTGAATTATTGGGATATCAATTCGGTAAACTAGAATACCAATCTGGAAAAATGGTTTTTTCTTACCGGAATAATGATTGCCGATACCAGATAAATCAAAGAATCTCCCGAATTGATGGGAAATTAACCGGAAAGATAGAAAACAGTGCCGAAATGATAAATGCTGTTATCGGTTTGATAAAATCTCTAACCGAATTGATAAATCAGTTCTCCGAATTGATACCGAATTGATAATATGATCTGAAGAAATGATAATCTGTGAACAGAATTGTTAGTTCATCCTACCGAATTAATATCTAAGACCACCACATAGACAAGGAAAGAACAGGGTATTATAACAAAAGAAAGGAGCATCTACGATGACAATAACTCTTCCTACCAGACAACATCCAAAAAGTCTGGCAAAACGCAAGGTTTTTGGAATTG
Organism: Candidatus Nitrosopumilus sp.; assembly: GCF_965223225.1. Classification (GTDB taxonomy): domain Archaea; phylum Thermoproteota; class Nitrososphaeria; order Nitrososphaerales; family Nitrosopumilaceae; genus Nitrosopumilus. The sequence goes on along the minus strand of NZ_CBDCVU010000004.1, from coordinate 879,953 downwards.
CATCTTCGATAATCTTTCTTTCATTTGTCTTTTTGTACAATGTTTATCCGGGCTCATCTTATCCCGAACCAATAGGCCTCCAGTCAGCATTGATAATCACTGCCATGGTCGGGTTTCTTCCTGTATCTTTACTTTATCTGTTACTTTTGGAAAGAAACTGTAAAATATGCGGTAAAAAAGCAGCGCTTCGCTCAAAATATTGCATATTATGTGGTCCAATAATTACTCAGATTCTATACAACCACAAGGGCAACATTATTTGTAACAAATGCAAGCAAAGATCTTCCAACTATGATAATTTCTTGACACACTTTCAAAAACTACACGGAGGAAGCTATTCATCACCCGATGCAATGTCCTCGCAATACAGTTTTGTGCGAAAATGTCCATATGATAATGCTATTCGTGAGATCTCATAATGAATCTTACACTATGCATCAAATATGTATTAAATTCAAATCTAAAAAAGAGATAAGAGATTATCAATATACGAAATGGGCAAAAGTTTGAACATATTCGATGAAAGTTGTTGTTTAACAATGTCTCTTTGAGTTAGTTTACGCCTGCAGATAAAAGACGAGTGATTATGTATTAGATTTCTAACAACTTTTGCAATTCAAAATAAGGGTGGATTACTTTTGATATATACTGGTCTGGTAATCCTTTAACATTTAATATTTGAGAATGTCCTGTTTTTTTCTTGTGAAGGGCAACATCTTCTGAATTAGATAATCCCAAAAGACAGTCTGTGCATACCCAATTTAGTTCGGCAATACTATGGTGTTTTAAAAAATTCTCAAGGTTTTCAACAATTTTTTGATGTCTTATGATTTGTTCTGGAATGAAATCTAACTTGTCCCAATCTTTAGGATCTATGGATATCTGTATTATTTTGTCATCATCTAGATCAACCATTTGAAAGTTGTTTTTTGTTAATCTGATTGTAATATTCTCACCCATATCTTTCAAGACCTATGTTATTTTCCTGATTGCATTATCCTCTGGATTGTGTCTAGTATATGGTTTTTCTGAGTGGCTTTTAAAGTGATTCTCAAATGAGGCATAAGTGTCAAATTCATAACCACACAAATTACAGGCTATTTTTCCATTCCAATCTTCAAATGTTTTTTTGACTACATTTCTGCAGTGTGTGCAATATAGTGAATGCCAACGTTTCCGAATGTGTTTGTTACACATCTTGCATCTGAATGACTTTTTGTGTCCATATAAAATCAGCAAAGCCACTGACATCACTAATCCAAAAAATATAATGATTGGTGTAGGGCTATTCCATGTAAATCCCTGAAAAATCCCAAATACAGCAAAAGTACCATAAAATATGATCATGGTAGCCATACTCTTTGCAAGTCTTTTTTTATCATAGAACAGAGAAAATCTCTGTGGAAGTATCAAATTAGTCATAAGATAAGAAAGGGCATTCTGATTAAAAAATTAATTCCATAATAGCTAGAATCAAGCAGATGAATTTGGATCATATTGGATAATTCCTGTAAATACACCAATTGCAGAAAATACTGCACCTGCAAAGAAGATCACAGATAAGACTATCTTACCTATGTGTTTTCTCTTCTTTTCTTTGCTTGTTATTGCCCCGTGCAGTATGACTACTCCAAACGCAACCAGAGTTCCACTAAATGTTGTAACCCATAACGCGTCGATAAATGATTTTCTGATAACGAATATGGATAAAAAACAAGCAATGACTGCAATTATTATGATATGATTTCTCTTCACCATTGGTTTTTGTGTATATTGTTATTTCTGCATTATTAAAACAGTTGAAGTACACAATAGAGAAGAATACATCTTCTTAACATAAAATTCCAACACCAATCTTATTATTGATTCAGATGTTCATCCTTTCATAAATTGACCTTTGATTCAAAGATATTTTTGCGTGTATTTTCCTCAACAAATTCCGCCTTTGTACAAATAAGAGACAATGAAGAGAAGTACTTTGCTCAATCTGTTGGCATATTGCTGTTTACCATGTTTTTAGTGGGAATGATCTATGTGCCAATTTATCTGCTGGTTGCATCTGATCCTCAGACAAGCATTTCAATGGCATTTGAGTCAGGGGATCTATCCTCGCCAGGAGAGATAATAGGTTCACTTGTAACATCACTTGCCTCTGAAGTCATCTTCATCTTTGTTTTGTTCTTTATTGGAAAACATCTTGGAGGAACCGCAAACTGGAAAAAAGTATTCTGTGTAGTTTGTCATTCATATGTAATATACATCCCAGTCATAGCATCAATAGTTGCAGTTGCATTTGTTGTATTTTTTGTGGCAATGGATGCCAGGGCACAAGGTGATGGCTTTGATTTTACAGAAGAATATTTTCTGACAGTAATTGGTTTGCCGCTTGTTGCTATGATTGTAGTGATGCTGGTATTTGCGATTTGGGGGATTGTTGCAATAGTAAAGGCAACAAAAATTGTAAATGATTATGGAACTCTCAAGGCAATAGGGGTGCTGATTCTATCAGGGATTGCTGCAACCATAATCCAGGCATTATTGGGATTACTTTAAGGCATCCAGTTTGGAGTTGTTCCATTCTGATATGAACATCTCGTTTATCTTTTGTAGTATACTCTGAGAGCTCGTTGAGACATATTCTGGATGTATGTACCAGCCAATCTTTAGATCGTCTTGTTTGGAGTTTATACTGTCAAGTACTATGATTGCCTCTATGGGTTTGTCATCTTCCAGAAATATCGTAAAGTAGATTGGATTTGATTTTAAGGTATACCTTAATGAGAATTTGTTGTTCTTTTTTGCAATAGAAGAGACGGATCTCCTAAAGTCAACAAAGTTTTGGTCTGGATAAAAGTAAATGTCAACGAGTTTTTCCACTATTCTTTCAGTCGTATTGCTTTTTGTGTTGATAAATGACTTTTCAACGTCAATTATCTCGTCGCCAAATATTGGGGTATAATAGCTTCGTATGGATAATTTTTTTGCAGATTTGTTGTTTGTCCATCGTTTAACGATTTTTTTGTATTTTTCCACAAGATTCTCTTTACTGTAAATATATTTTGGTCCCCACATATCCATCAAAGGACTCTCATCTTCGGTACCCGATAATAATCGATGTATTGTTTTTTTCATCTGTTTTGGCAGAGGTGTTTCGTCCGGATCTCCTTCCAAGTAAAAATCAGTGGGATTTACAATGTCGTTTTCTCTTTTGATTTTAAAGTCTGGTGGAAGTTTATCATAAAAAGATGAAGACAGCAATATGTCAGTATATCTGGTCATCTTTGATATCTTAAATGTCTCATCAATGGTAAGTGATATTGGGTCTCTAAAGTTTAGGTTTTGGTATCTGTAGGTACGGACATCCCCATAATTTAGAACAATCCTGGCATTGATGTTTTTGGATACAAACTCTGCACGTGTTTTTTCTGCCAAGTCAATCAATATCTCAAACAAGTTGTGTTTTTTGGATTCTTTTTCTTTAACACATAACAGTACCCCATCTCCTAGAACCTTTAGTATGAAATCCACATTGCTGCTGCTTCGCTTGAATCCTCCAAAAGCTTGGGACAAATCTGGAAATCTTGATGCTAGTTTGTCAATTTGCTTGAGTATGATGTCATTGTGATCCTTTACATACATCTCACCAATGAGTTCGTTTTTTGCCTTTTCCTTTGTGGAACCAACCACATCAGATACAAGAATCACATAGGGACTGGCTTTTTCCAGTCCATTTTTTCTGCTCATATGTAATTTTGTAACATAGCAAATTAGATATACTTTCTCCAGGTAACAGTATAGTTAGAATGGACAAATATACTACATTAGAGTTTGATATTAAGCTCAATGTTAATGGGAGTTCTCTTTTGATCACAGGTATGGGAAATGGGGTTTTAGGAGAAGGAGATATTTCTGCAAAAATCTCCACCAGAGACTACATCCCAGAAAACTTTGACTTGTCTGTGTTATCTGCATTCATACTTACCGGACAGCCTGCAATGGCCATCATCTTAGATAAAGCATCAAATCCATTTTTAGAATCAGGTGGGGAATATTCTGCAAACAGAACGCTAGATCTTGGCAAGCATGGCAAGATAAGCTCTTGTTACAAGGTATCCAAAATAGGTGACAGTAAATTGAAAGCAACATTTGATATTGATGGAGATGTCCGCATACCAAAACTGGTCTCCGTGTATCCTACAATTGAGACATGGATTCCATCAGATAATTCCATACTTGGTAACTTTTGCATGGTATGGAAGACAAGCGAGGATACGTACCTAAAGGGAATCGTAGATACAGAATATTTTATTCCATCACATGTGGCAAATTTGCCAGACATACAGTATCGTAGAATGGACATTACATTTGAGTGTCAAGAGGGCATCATGAAGCAATTTGAACATAACACCATACATCCTATGCTACAAACAAAAACTGCTGTTTGGTAGATCAATAGTCTGAATTAGATTCTGATTGTTTGGACAATTTGAGTAAAATATAATGAAATAATGGAAACCACAAGAGAGATAACCCTGTGGGTAGAATTTACATTTGTTGGGCGATATTTTTTTAGCTACTCTCTTGATAGAGCATCCGTTTGTAGAGTTTTTTGTAACAAATTTTGGGTTTTTCTTTTTTGGAATGTTGATATTTGCATTTGGATTTGATTATATATCCAGAAAAAAGAAACTATCTAGAATCTATAGAATTGCAGTTTGGGCTGGAGTTACCGCAATAATATTCATGCAAGGAAATTTTCATCTGTTTGGTTATGCAGGATGATGTTGTTTTTACTACATGATGGCTCGTTAGGTTTGAGTAAAACTTTATCATAGACAGGTAACAGCGTTTGGGGTTAGACGATTTTTTTGATTGCCTCATTTTCTGGAAAATATTTCTGAAAGTGATCAGAACCCATGGCATGATCATTGGTTATCCACCCACCATCATGTTTTTTATTAAAATGAATCACAAACGACCCATAATTTTCTGACTCTTCAGAACACATTCTGCAGATTATCGGACCGTCATGCATTTCTAACGCAGTTAAAATTATTGGAAGACATTTTTGGCAATAATCAGAATAAGATACTATTACCACATTACATATCCTGCAATATTTTGGCTTGAGGTATGTTTTGGCTATTGCAATTGGAACAATTCCTCCCAAAGCAAGTACCATCATAACTCCTACAATTACACCATTAATGTTATCTGAAAATCCAAGAAGGTAAACCATTCCCCACATTGCCATCCCCAGTCCTGCAAGCATTAAAACACCAAAAATCATTCGTCTTCTTCTTGCAAGATCATCATGTCTGTATGGCAATATGACATCATTGTGTGAATCCTCATGATTATGATTCATCTTTAGTCAATTTATTAAAGGCATTGTTAATATTAGTTAAATTTTGTCATCATAGCCCATACATAACTAATATTTGAGCTAAAATGGTAAATGTACAAACATAAGATTGGACGTAACAAGAAATCCAAACACTCCAATTACAAATATTATCAAAAGCCCAGTATTCATTTTATGATTACATTTACCTCGAACGGAATCAATGACTTGGCTTTTGCAAGATAGTATTCTTCAAAACCTGGAATTGCGTCTTTGGAGTCTATTGCAATGTGTAACGGTCTTGAAAACTCCCCTCCAAGGGTTTCTCCGTTTTCATCCTTGTATCCGTGTTTGCCAAAAGAGCTGGCAATGTATCCGGAATCTGAGAGTTTTTTTATTTTATTATGTGTGCTTGATACGACATAGACGTTGTCTGAAGAGTCAACTGCTATTCCGACAGGTCGGTCAAACATTGTGTTGTTATCTACATTCTTTGTTTTCCATATGGATAGGAACTTGCCGTTACTGTCAAACTTTTGGACAGTGTTGTTGTTATAGCTATCAACAACATACACAAATCTCTTCGAATCAACTACAGATGCAATTGGATCAAGAAATAGTCCTTTTTCATTCTCTTCTGCAAAAATTAGAGAAGATGTAGAAAATCCCAAGAATCCAATTGTACAAATAATCATTAAAACTCTAGTGCTCATTTCCTTTTCTCCAGGCAATAGTTGTTATTCATATCCTCAATGGTGGGGCTTGCAATTGCGACTGTAACGGCTTTCTCATCAGATAGGTTATGATCATAGCAACGATATGTGATTGTATAGTCTTCCAGACTTATCTCCAGTTCTGCAAGTCTCTTTTCCTCCATCGATGATGTGGCAGACACGCTGATTGCCTTGAATTTGTCTGATGCAAAACCCAGCCCTGGAGGATCAGGATACAGTTCCCTGAAATGCCTGACTTCGGGCATGTCGGAATACTTTTCTTCCAGGTAAGGGCCACAGTCATCCAGGTTTAGCGTTTTGTCATCACACAAGATGACAGTCATCGTGGGCGGCAACGCAAAGTATATCCCAATGATAATAAGGCTACCCAGTCCAAATATTGTCAAAACCCTGGTCTTCATCTTCCCTCAGCCTTACATCCAGTTTCTCCTGGAATACAATAGACCTGGAACTTGAACAGCGCTGTTTTTGCAGACACATCATCAGTCACATCAACATATGCAAGAAGTGTCTTGACATCATCAAAACTTTTTGGAATCTCCCAAGAAAACACAAATCTTCCAGAATCATCAGTTCTTCCCTTAAAGTCTCTGATCACATCCTCCCCGTAGTCTTCAATGGTGATTCTCACTGTTGCATCTGAGACCGGTTTTGCATCACGAAACACATCAACCACAATATCGTGTGTTGTTCCGCGCCTTACCTGTTGTTCTCCTGTTATGTCTACTTGTAATTCCTGAAATGGGGTGACATAATCTGGCGGTTTTGCAAACAACTCCTCAATTAAGTTTCCTTTTGAGTCTACATGATGCATGTACCAGATGTCATCAACGTATCCAATCCAAATCTCTGTATCATCATTTAGATCATACACATAGATGTGGATTCCGCTTCCAATGTCGTCATGCGGCTCTCCAAACTTTGAGAATATCTCATCAATGTCATATGGTTCAGACAGGACATTCTTGAAGTCATCAAGTGTCGGTGTTATCTTATTCATGTATGACGACAGTGCAGTATCAATGTCTGATGAAAGGTCTCTTGACTGGACCGCTTTTATGATGTTGCTTGTCCAGTCTCGTTTTATCAGTTCAAAGTAGGTCTCTGGGCTTACACATGCGGGGCTTTTGTCATGTTTCTGCGTCAATTGCAGTCCTGGTTTGCACACTGTCTCATGGTATGGTGTACCAGAATTGAACTGTTTTAGTGGTGTCAAAATGTAAGAGTATGGAGGTTCATGCACTGCATGGCATGAAACTCTCTTGCTTTCAAGGGAGAGATCCCATGATGCGATGATCTCAAGCTCATGGGGGCCAGATTCAAACAAGATCATAATTTCCCTGCTGTGATTTTTGCTTGTCTCCTCATAAGGTATCTCTTCTCCATCCAATATCACAAAGAATTCATCATCTACACCATCGAGTTTTGCATCCAGCAGGTTTCTTGGAATCTCCAGTGTCAGTTCCCCCGTTTTATCTGAATCAAACGTGACTATTATCGATGCAGAATCGCAAACCGGAATTGCATCATTGACCGTCCCAACTGTTATGGAATATGGAATATTAAACGTGGAAGTATTTGTGGTTGCAACAAGAATTCCTGATTTGGAGACGCCATCATCACTGTCTGCTGATTGTGCAGATACAGGATATGCCGTAAATGTGATTAATCCTAAACCAACCAACACTAAGAAAATTGCCAAAAATTTCATCATCATTATACACCGTTGAATATCAGAAGTTCATAAGTTCTCCTCATCACTTTGCACGATGAGAAAAATAGACGGTTGTGAGGCACCGGTTGTGAAAAGATCTATTCCTTTCTATTTGATTTGGATATCAGAATTATCTATAAAATAAAGATACAGAAATTATCTGTGTCTTGTTTGGCTTTCAGACCGAAAATGAACAGTCTGATTTTTTCCAGATTGTTTAATTTGCATCCCATACACTGTATGACTCCAGCAGGCCCCTGATGGCGTGGACATACTGCGGAGATCCGATATTCCTGATCTTCAACACCTTGCTTATCTCCCTCTTGCGCAGGTTTGCCTCTACCTCTCTTCGGTGTTTCACACAGTAGAGTCCTGATTCCTGGCAGTCAGGGCATTGCAGGTATTTGGAATAGTCCATACATCTGCGGGAAGGGCATGTGGTTATAGACATATCGCACAAATTATTTATCTTATGCAAGAAGTTTTTCATTTTTCAAAAATCGATAGGTGTTGTTGCCGAATGTATGCTGTAAGCGAAGAAAGAATTATTTGCAGATATGCAAGAAAACAACAGCAATAATCACGCCATGATGTAATTTCATTTTAATTGTTATTTCTCCCAACAAATTCATCAATTACTATTTGTGATAATTTATCAAATGAAACAGTAGACTCTATCTTGTACCAGTGGCCATCAAGGCAGAAATCAAAATAAACATAATCATAATCGTCATCACGTATCTCATAAAATATCATTTGATCATATATCCCAAATGACTCCCTTGCAAATCCATGACTGTCAGGAGTCCAGGATTCACGAATGCAGTAGCTGTTTGGAATTACCTGTAATGATATTGTGTCCAGTCTGGATGTCGGATGATAATATTTAAAAATTGGTCGGTCATGATTTCCAGGATCCACAAAATGCAGATAATACCCAGCATCAAAAGTCAGCGGAACTATTACGGATTCAGGAAGTTTTGAAGAGTAGGCATCCATCAAAATTTTAGACCCTGCAAGAATTTCTTCGTCTGAAACGTCTCGTCCAACACCAATCACGCCGTTTTCTTCCCGCGTAAATGTGGGGGATTCTACCAGTAGAAATCCATCATCATCTATTGACAAGTCAAGCTGAGGCAAAGCCCCCGTGTTTGATCCCTTTATCACTTTTTCATGAGGATGAATTGCCACTCCATCATACACGCGATAACCCGAACTGTTGCATGGATCCTCGATTCGGTGATTTCTTCCTTCATCTGGCCAGTACTTTATGTAGCAATGAGACACCAAGTCAAGCGCACTGTATGCCCGAAATGCAGAAGCGTCATTTGCTGCACCACCAAGATATTCAGGCAGACGAATCAGGTTAAATGCCTGAAACACATCACGATTGTGACTGTCTTGTGAGTCAGGATAGTAAAACAAAGATGTGCTGCCGGGACTCATGTCTGAAACTCTGACAAAGCCATCGACAGTCTTTTCTGTATTGTATCCCATGTGTATTTTGCTGGCATAGATCTTTTCAGAGGAAATGGACGTATCTGCAGAAAAATACTCTCCAACTGTAAAAACCATCATGATGACGAGAATTGCAACAGGAAACAATATGGAATATTTTCTCAGACTTTTTTTCATTTTCTTTTCTTTCCCCATATGATAATGATGATTATGAGTACAATTCCAAAAACAACGTATGGCCAAAATACCACCAGAAACATTCCAACAATCATAATGGGCCCTACTGAATCTATTGTGCATGGAACCATGTTGCCATCATCATCTTGATACCAACATTCATTTGGATTTTTAGTGTCTTGAAAATTATCTATATTGGATTCTTCTAAAACAACATCCCTAGATTCGTTAATTATTCTTGCAGAACCAATGCTGAACTTGTATTCTGCATACACTGCATCTTCTACCAAAAGTCCAGTTCCATCTGACTTGCCCTCTGGAGTAAAGAATATAGTTTCCTCAAACACCCCACTGTCAACGTCAGTTTCAGTTACTGTTGTTTGAAGTCCTGTATGATCAACATCTGACCAAACATGAATTACAAAGGAATCCAGTTTTGCATTATCCTGATTCATCTCGTTTGCAGTTGCCATAACAACACCGATATCATTTGGAAGATAGTTGGATTTGTCCCATCTTATTTTTACTCCATCCTCAAGTGGTGGAAGCCATATGTTGCACATCCAATCGTTTCTGTGATTCTCAAAGCTTGAAATTCTGAACGTATCAATCCATTTGGCCATCATATAATGAGTCATGCCATCAAAAACATACTCCGTGCAGATTATTGCAGGCAGGTTTAACTTTTTATCAAAATCATCCCATTTTCTATCACTCATCTGCCAATCAGGATAATTTCCATCAAGATATCTGGCAAAACTCTTCATGATTGATTCCTTAGTCATCGGTTCTGTGCTTCCACTATAGGAATCAAAGCATGGTTGGGGTATGATAGTTGCAGCACATCCGGCATAGGCATATTGAACAATACTAAAACTCTGAAAACTGGTTTCTTCAGACAGCAGACCTGCTATTGGAATTGTACCAAACAGTTTCCAAGTGCAATCAGCGTTGTCAATGTAAAGAAGTCCGTTTGTCCACTGATAACCTATGGACGGCTGTATTATGTCACTCTGAGTCATTTCACAACTGCCATAAACTTTGGACAAGTTTGGCATGGCAAATGAAACTAGAGCAAATGCGATTATTACTGATATTGTTATCAGAAGTCTGGTCTTCATTTTCTATTCCCAATCATGGTCCCAAACAGGCGAAGTCGGCTTGTCTCCCAAGTCAAAATCAATGCTCAGGCTGTCATGGATTATGGTGGGGTATTCACACTTGGGCAAGCCTTCAATTGGAATGGTGGTTGACTTGTGCCAAAACGAATAGTAACTTACCCCCTCTTTTTCTACGATTCCGTCATACTTTAGGACATGAATTCTTCGCTCAACCATATCGGTGCAAAGGGCAACAAACTCCTGTCCTTTGTGAACTGTTGTGACATATCTAAAGTCCGGTACACTGTAGGTTTTCTCTTGTTTTTCTGCGGTCATCCATCTTGTTTCAAAACCGTTGCCTGAAAAAGTGACGCTGATTGATTCACCATCATCATCACGCAGTTTGACATCCTTGAGAGTTGCCCAGTATTTTTTATCCCTGTCTACTCTGTCATAGTGAATGTCTCCTGCTCCACTCCATTTGTCAAACTCCAGATTTGCAAGATGCCTTTGGGATGTCAGGGCCTTTAAGCACTCTATGAAAATGGGATCGTTTTTGTAATCATGGTTAACATCATCCCACATCTCAAATAGTTCTCCTCTCCAGAGCTTGGCACAGTCAGTGTTAGAATATGCAACTTTTCTAAGTTCTTCTCTTTTGTCTGTCGGATGTTCTGTTTTTTTAATTTCAAGGGTCGCGACATAATCTGGTTTTTCAGTACTGACTGGGTGGGGTGCAATATCTTTCAATGTGATTTCATAGGGGCTTACAAAATCAACTGTAAATCCTATCGGCATGCCTCCGGTGCTAATATCACTAGTCTGATTGCTTATTTTGAACATTGCAGTGACATTGCCCTCCCATACACAAGTGACATCCAAAGGACAGCGCGAATCTTCAATCTCAAAGAACCTTATCTCAAGTCCTTCATGATGAAATGTCTCTCCAAATTCCAGATCAACTGTAAAGGGATTTGGCAAACCAAAGTCCTCATGTGTTTTAACACACCTTAGAAATCCAACCATTTTTCCATCCTTGGAGATACAGTCTTGGTTGTATGCTGATTGGTATTCCCGGATTCCCATAGTTGATGCTACTACGATTCCCAGAATTATCATTCCAACTATTATCAAAAGCCTAGCTTTCATTTTCTAATCACGTTCTCCGCTAAAGCAATGTTTGTTCTTTAGATGATCTAGGATCTTCTCTTGATCAACAAGATAGAGTGCAAATTCAGAGTCATCAAATCCATACTCTGTCAGATTTCCATTTCGGTATAGTTCATAGTTTGAATGATACTCTTGGTGAGATCTAATATCGTAGATGCATGAGAACTGCAACTTGATATTTCCGTGTAACATGTTCTTTTTTATAAAAAGTTCTGCAGCTTGATTACCATCTGAACTCTTTGTGCCGTAGTGGATCTCCTTCCACGCAATAATGTCAGAGGAATGCCCTACTGTGGAAATGCCATATTTTTCATGAAACAATTTTGCTTCGTCTAGCTGCCTCATTTCCTCATCAAAATCTTCGTTTGACACAAGACCCACTAAAAACCCTCCAACCTGAATGGAGCCAACAAGAAGCACAACCTGACCCCCAATGACCACAACTGGAATGAGGGCAACTATTATGGCTATTTTGTATCTAGTTTTCATTTTTATCTCAACGCATGTAAATTGCATGGTCTTCACCATGACATTGAAATCGTATTTTATTTTTCTCCAGCAACACATCCGTGCAAGTTTTTTGAATTAGCCCTTTAGTTGCAATCCCTTTCCATCTGTCCTGACTAATATCCTTCTTAAATTGAATCTGGCAAGAGTCATCAGGCAAAATAGTGGCATAATAAAAAACAGGATCTCCCTCAACAGTAGAACTCATATGTTTCATTGTTGCATATTTGCATTCATTAAACGCATTAGTGAAGCATTCCCCATCAGGTTTTCCATCGTCATTGCAAGTAGTCTCTATCATTTGATAATTCTTGATTGCACTGTCTTTTCTCATATCATGAATCAGATCATAAAAAAAATTATCTAAAATTTCCAAGAGCAAAACACAAACAGACAAAATGGCAGTTATTGCAATTATGATTATGAATCTGGTCTTCATTCTATGATCACGTTTACCTCAAAAGGAATCAGGGATTTTGCCTTTGCAAGATAGTACTCTTCTGCATTAGGGATTGCCTGCTTTACTGATTCTACGATTCCGATTCTTAGCCCCTGGGAGTTTCCTGCACCAATTGACTCCCACGGCATCTCCACTCTTGGAACATCAGTCACAAACACCCTTCCCATCAGAAGAGAATCCTCAAAGGCGTGACCAGTCATTCCTTCTGTAAACACCACAATCTCGCCAAACTCATGGTGGTCCAGATATCCGTCACGGGAGCCCTCCGTCTTTTTGACAGAAAACTCGTAATATCCAGTGGAGTTAAAATGCACGGTGATGCTGTCTCCTGGCATGATGGTACCAGTATGCCATGAATCTTCTGGAATATCTGAGATCTTGTTCTCGCCTACCTCCTGAACCCTTACCGGCTTGTCGCTGTCGTTGACAAACATGACAGAGTCAGTCTGCTCAAAGTCGATTATTGCCTGGTGTGGATACAGCAAGTCTTCTCCGTTTTCAGTGACAATGTAGATTGTAGGTGTTGCTCCAAACTTGTTTACAAATGACGGTTCTGAATTTCCTTCTGCAATTGCCCTGAGAATGTGAGGCTCAAAGACCAGCCTTTCCATGCTAAAGTATTCTCCTGCCTTGTTTCCCTGAACAGATGTGTGCAGGATGTGTGTGAAGCCGTCTGTTGCGTTGACTACAGTGTTGTATCCTATGATCGGCGGATCTGGCGTTAATGTGATTCCCGTGTATAGTTTTAGGGAATCATCTGTGTTTGGCATTATGCCTTCTTTGGCAAGCTTGTTTTCAAAAAACTCCCTGGCAATCACTTCTCCTAAATCATAATAGAACTTGTCATCTGTAGTCTGGCGATTGTATTCTCTTAATGTTTCAAAGTCTAGTTTTTTCCAATAGTCAAGCGGTTTTCCCTGAAAAATCATGGGCTCAATTTGAGTCTGCATGATCATAACCCATCCACGCTCTTGTAGTTTTTGAACGGTTTCAGGTTTCACACATGCGGGAATTCCATCATACCTTGCAACCAATTCAAGTAAACCCTTGCATTGAATCTTATCTGGCGAAATTTGCAGATTGGACTGTTTGAGGGGTGGCAAAACATAATCTACAGATACTTTTCTTATCAAATCAATATCTGCATGTTTGACAAGACTGGTTGGTGTGCATAACTGATGCCAAGTACCGTCTCTCTCTTGGTGTGCAAAAACCACATACTCTGATCCTTCTGTAAAGTTTGCTCCCCAAAGCCTTTCATCTGACGAAATCTTTACGGTGTCTTGATAAACTCCCTTGAATGGATCTATGACTGAAAACAACGTTACAGATACTAGAGTATGATCATCTGAAGGCAAATACTCCTTTGAGACTGCCTTGCCAGAAAACACGACATCTGCATTCTCAAATGAACTTGCCATGTCAGCAGGTGCACAGGAAAGGCCATGTGCACTATCATTTTCAAACAGAAGCAAAGACAAGCTAAAAGCAAACAGTAAAACCACAATGGCAAAAATGCTCATACTGAACACTCTAGATGACACGTTCATAAGCAGTTCTATGATTTTGCTCATGAAATGAGATTTTCCAGTTTCTTTTCGTTATCAATTCGATGAAATGAACTATCATTTCGGTATACCAGTTTATCTTTTCGATATCTTTTCGGAGAGTAAAATTATCAATTCGGTTAGAGATTTTATCAATTCGGCATCAATTCGGCAGAATGATTATCTTTCCGGTGACGTGAACTGTCTTTCCGGTTAATTTTCCATCAATTCGGCAAGTTTCTTGATTTATCCGGTATTGGTAGTCATCTTTCCGGCAAGAAAAAGATATTTTTCCGGATTGGTGTTCTAGTTTACCGAATTGATATCCCGATAATTCAGAAATCTGCCGGAAAGATACCGGAAAAATCATCGATAATTCATTTGACATTGTTGGACAAAACTTGACATTATTGGACATTATTGGACATTTCTTGACATTTGTCAAAATTTGTCCAAAAAATCAATTGGACATTTCTTGACATTTTTGGACAAAACTTGACATTATTGGACATTCTCAGAAAGAATGATTGTTTCCTGCAGAGACAAAAAAGGAAAAAATTATTTTTTCCTGAGGGAAAAACCGGAAAGAATTATTCATTCCAGAGAAAGAATCCGAGAAAAAAGAAACTATTTTGTTTTCCTGCATAATTTGTAAAATATTTTGGATCTTAAGACCGGCAACGGCTAGTAAGCCGGTGAGAGATCCGATATACCTATGTCCGGGTTTTGCAGAAATGGTATTTAGATCATACTGAGGAATGATTCGTTTTGCTTTTATGCAAATTCTGCAACTGTCAGTTTAGGATTAATGCGGAAAGGAGTCATAATCTGACCGTTTAACCAACCGACCGTAATAACCGTCCACGGGATCGGGCCAACTTTTGCCCGATTCTAATTTACATATTTTTTGGCGGTGATCAATACAATTCACCGGATGAATAGGATGAACAAATCATTCGTGTTGCTTTTATTCAAATTTTACAAATACTAATCATGAGCAATCAAGATAATCAAAACAAATCAAGTTGGGAAGAAGTCCAAGGACTATCCTGGATTTTTTACGAGGACTAGTTACATTTAGGATTCTTCGGACTTGTTTTTTCTCTTAAAAAGCATCAGAAGTACTTATGAATCTCATAATTTTAGCTTTGATTAATTGAAAATATTCTATACCAAACATTTTGATGATCCAACCTGTGAAAAATTTACTGAATTCAGAGTAGACACTCACAGAACTTGGTGGTGCTGCAAACAACTCAAAGAACATGACAAGCATTTCCAGCTATGGAATGTAAAGTGGGCAAAATTCCACTTTAAGGATATTAGTACTGATGGAAACATTGCATTTTTTCCAATGAATTACTGCCCGTACTGCGGTGAGAAAATTGAATATGAGGAATTTACAAAATGAAATTTTTTACAAATAAAATCCGTTACAGTATTCTTGCTGGATTGGCAGCTTATGGAACATATCATATTATCTTGAACTTCATTGGCATCGGATTTGCCATTCAGAACTGTCATCATTATTCAGAAGGGACGATTTCAATAGTGTGTAATCTGTTTGGGTTGAATTAGAAAATGAAAACAAGATACAAAATATCCCTAATAATTGCATCAAGTGCCATCATCTACATTTTGTTTCATAGCGTATTGCTTAACCTTTGCAATGTAGTCATTGACGATGTTGAACATGTCTGCTTTGTGTTCTGGCTTCAGGATACCAGTATTCATATTTCAAATCATAACTGGGATACAGGAGATGGAATTGGTTCTTGGTCAGGTACAGCAGAAGGAATGGAACAAGGATCCATTTTCTATGATGATCTGAAAAACAATAGCGGCTTTATCTTCTGGCACATGATATTGCCCACGTTTGCTATTTTACTGATATATCAAAGGGATAGGTCAAAAAAATGAAAACCAGACTATTGATAATTATTGGAATTACGATCCTGATTGCAGGATTTGTAGCAGTTGTGTTGTTTGACAGTAATACATTTTCTGAAAACAATACCACAGTGAAAAGATATGGAGAAATACTAGATGAAATAAACGGGAAAGCAACAATTTACAAAAACAACAACGATCAGGAAAAATTTGATGAGCAAATGAAACTAATGCAGGAAAAACAAAAAGAGACTGCATCCAAGTTACTCAAAGTAAATATCTTCAACGCATCTGTCATTAAAGAATGGAATTTCCCGTTCAGGGAATCATCGGAGGTGACAGTATGGGATCCAGAATTTAACAAACCCCTATGCAACATTCCAGAAAAGATACCGGTTCATCTGCAAAAGATTCAACAGTCCCGAGATGTTTCAAATGTTTGCCAAAAAATACTCTCAGCACCAATTAACAGTGGAGGTTTCTGACGAAAGATACGGTATGGGATTGGTTCATTATGATCTATTTGCAACATCTGATGACGGATTGTTTTCTGCATCAACGTACTTTCATCTTGATTCCTGTGATGATGAGATGCATTGGCCATATGTTCTACTTTGTAAAAATACACAAAGTGATGAACATGTCTACACGAGAATAAAGTCCGAGATAATGTCCAGTATTAAAAACAATGAATTTTGCCATATTGCATTGGAACCATGGCACCAGGATCTTCGTAACTATCAGGCCAAGATTTCAAAGGAACTGGATGAACTTGTTAAAGGAGAGGTTCCATTGGATTCTGAGGGCAATCCTTCATATCAATTCTTTTTAGACACTAAAAGACTTGGATTACTAAATGACATTATACGATATTATGAATTAGAAAATGAAGACTATGAAAAAATGCAAGAGAATGTAGCCGAATACAACAAAAAATTTGGCAGTCTTCCCAAGGAATTATTGGATGTAATTGAGCAGAGAAAATGAAGACTAGAAATAAAATAATTTTGATTGCAGTAATGTTCATAGCTGCAATATTTGTAATAAACTCAGTTATTCCTGGAATTTTGTTTAGGCAACAAGACAGTCTTGGTTTGATTTTGTATACTTGTGCACTTGGCATAGATCGTATGGGTTCTTTGATGTTGATTACTTATGACAATGGAACTCACACCATAGATGAGAATTCGTGTGCTTGGCGAAATAACATAACATCCAAACCCTCTACTGACGAGTATCAAGAAATTAACGGAATGTCTTGCCCTGAACTTATGGAAAGACATACTTCAGGAGAGCCGTATGCAAATAAAGAAAATAAAATATTTGCAGAATCAAAGATATCAAACTGTAATTTTGTAGAGGATTGGTCTAAAGCACAACAAAAAGTCGATGATTGGGAATAGAAAATGAATACCAGGCTCTTGATTACTATTGGAATCATCGCAGCAATAATAACTGCAGCAACTGTAATTGGCATCTTTTTAATTTTGATGCCGCAAGAATATGATCTGCCTGAAAATGATCGATTGTGCAGCACTCACGTACTAGTTCAAACTACACACAAAGTAGACAGGAAAGTATTTTCAGAAACGGTTCTCAGGGAGATAGGTCTGCTTGACTATAGGTTTGATTATGATGGCAGGGGTATTTTGGTGACAAACATGGGTGACAACAAACTCAGAATAACAATAGATGGTCTGTGGTCAATTGAAAATGCAGGTTCAAGTCTTTTGGAATCTTTGGAGAATCTAGAATATGTAGAATCTGTCCTAAAGCAAGGCGATATACTTTTGGCTATTGAATGTCAGTGAAAAGAAAATGAAAGTCAGAATTTTGATAATAATTGGACTTGTTTTGGTTGTTGGAGCAATACTCGCAGTTCTCATAAACCATCACAATACAATCCGTGAATTTGAATCAAACAACACGCCAGAACAGCTTGACGGAATACTTGGTAGTTGTGAATGTCAAGAAAGAGTAAAAACAAATCCTGACACTATTGAGAGGTGTCCTGAACCATTTATTGATTGGCAAAATTCTACCCATTACATTGACAATAATTTATGCAAATGGGCAACTAGCCATCAGCCCAAAGATATCTCTTTTGATAATTTCGAAGAGAGAAATCTTGATGGTATTACCTCCATGAACAAAACAAATTGTGAAAACCAAATCCATACCAACAAACCACCTGAAATCTACAACGTGACACCCACAGATGATGGGGCGATTGTTAGATGGTACCAAACCCCTCAGACCATAAATGGAGAGCATTGCGGCTTTCCTGAGAATTACAGAATTTATGTGGGTGTGACCTCTCCTGTTGTTTCCCCATTTGTATTTGAAGATGTCATTAGTACAGGTTTTAGGGGTGCATATGAAATAACTGGATTGGAATCCCGCACAACATATTATGTGGGAATTGATGGAGATTGGGGAGCAAAAACTATAATTGCTAACGATGGGACAGGATTTACCACCCTTAATCCAGGTTCCAATATGGTTGCCCCAAATCCGATTGAGGCAGCAAAAGATGAGATGTCAAGAAATAACATTCACGTTTCAGAAGAATAGATCATAGATAAATTGGACTCGTGGCAATTAGGGATAATTGAATCTTAAATTTATCTTGTTTTCTTGTGTTTTGATGTTCTTTTTATTTGGGACAAATATTGCAAGCGGGCAGGACATTCAAAATATCGATTCATCTGTTGCATCTGAAGAAACAATTGATTCAGGCGTTCCTGAATGGTATCCTGATTTGACTAGATCTGAAGGTCAAGAAGACAGTAGTGACGGTGATCCACATAGTCAATTCATCAGTATTGATGGGGAGACTTTTGAGAGACAACACCTGTTGACAGGAAAACCCATTGAAGACACAAGTAGCTTCGTTGGAGCAGTCTATGCATATGTAGGGATGGGATTTGTTGCGATCATTATCGGATTTTTCGTAGTAAAAAAAGCCAAGAACAGGAACAAGATAGATTCCAGAAAACTGAAAAATAAGAAAAGAAACTCTCGACATAAAAAATGAACTTTGTTCATCATTCCTAGTTTTTTTGTGTTTGTGGGTTTTGTGTGATTATTCTTCCAAACTAAGATTTTCTAATTCCACGTGGGTACACTATTACCCAGCCTAACTATATCCCCAGTACAACGTGTACGGGGATATAGTCAAGGGGAAATAATTAGTACCCACGTGGAATTAATTCAAATTAAAATGATTCTCAATTCGTGAGAATGATAGGTACGCATTAAATCCAAAATAACCAATTAGATCTGAGGTTCAACATATGATTGAGGAAATTCATTATGGAATACTGGCAGTTCATATCATTGTAGGTTTTGCTCTTGTCTATCTTGCCATGAAGGCCTTCAAAAAGACAAAATATCCTCCTATGGCCCTTCTTGCTGCAGGTTTTGCATTAATTGTAGTAGGAGATACAATCATCGGTGATATTGTAGAGACCTTTGGCGAGAGTCTTGTTGGAGAGATTATCGAGGAAGGAATCGAGATTGCAGGTTTTATAGTGCTCATCTTGGCGGTTAAGCGAAGCTGAAATGTATGGTGATGATAAGACCAAAGAGAACAAGAACAATAAGGATACTAATCACGGTTCAGATGAGATTCTAGCCATACTATCAGATAAGCAGAGCAGAGAAATAATCAAGGTGTTATCAAAGACAGAACTTACTATACAACAAATATCTAATCTACTAAACATTCCACAGTCAACAGCTTATCGCAAGACGAGAAAACTTGAAGAACTAGATATTGTAAAGAAAACAAAAGTTGTCAGAACACTTGAAGGTCTTGATGAAAGTTATTACAAAAACTGGATTTATGAGATTGTTGTAACTTTTAGAGAAGGAAAATTATCACACAAACTTGAACATGTAAAGATGGAAGACAAGATTGTAAGGCTTTGGCAAAAATTTTCAGAATAATAATTCAAGCCATTCCCAAGAAATGGGAATGATAGACACGCATTAAATTCATTTTCACGTAATATTAGCATGAACAAAAAATCAATAGTTGGAATTGTTGTTGGTCTTATGATAGCAACTTCTGCTGTTTACTTTGTTGAAACCTATGAGGAGCTATTCGAAGAACAAGACATGATAAAGGGTCCATTCTTTTTGGTTGTAACAATTGCCTACATTCCAGTTGCAGTTTGGATGCTAAAGAGTCCAAACAGTTCTGCTCCGTATCTTGTAACCATAGCAGGAACCGTTGGAATAATCGTATTGTATGCGGTAACTAGAACTGATGCGGGTGCTATCGCACTTGGATTGGAGCATGCAGGAAATATTGGTCATCTTGGAATGGTATCAAAGATAGTCCAATTTGGAGTTGTAATTGGTTCCATCTGGGCTTTAGTGCAAACCAAGAAAGAAAAATGGCTACAACATGAAAAAACACCAAAGGTGAGAAAGTAATGAAAGTACTCACACTTGGCTTATTTTTGCTCCTGACACTTTCTGTTGTTACCGTTCCTACAGCCTTTGCAGATGAAGACGAAGATGAATGGGAAGAATACGAGGATGAAAGAGAACATGAGCAAAGAGAAGGATTTGGCGATATGGAAAGAGAGCAAGAAAGGGAACGAGAAAGGGAGCATGAAGAAGACGATGATGATGACAATGAAGGACTAGCACTTGGAGGAGGAATACCCGATGCAATCCTTTATGGAACCATTGCCGTAATCGTAGGCTCAGTAGCATATACAGGATACAAAATCTTCAAGACCAAACGACCAAAACTTTCAGCATCGAGGTGATTAGATGAACAATACAAAAATCATCCCGATTATTTTTCTAATATTATTTTTAGCACCTATACCTGCCTTTGCAGATGACGATGACGCAGAAGATGCCATAGAAAACTTAGGATGGGTGGCTATTGGTGCAGGCGTTGTTGCAAACTTGCCATTCATCATGTTTAACAAGTGGAGAAAGTATGCTGTTCGTGCAGGTGGCCAGTCACTTCAGATGGCAAGACAAGCAGTTCAATTTTACAAGCCAGTTCTGAACTTTCACATAATTCTCAACTCTATTGGTTATTTTGCTGGAATGACGCATGGGTTGCTTCTTGTAAATGATCTGGATTCAATTTCACTTTCTCTTGCAATAACCATGACAGTTTTGATGATAAGCGGAATTTTACTGCGATATACCTCATCAAGAAACACTAAGGTTTTCAACAGACTATTGCACGGACAATTCGGTTTAGTGTTTCTACTGATAGCATTGATTGTATTGCATGTTTTGATAGGTGATGATTGATTATCATACCCACGTGGAAAAGGATTCAATAAAATATTTAGAGAATTTCGCGTTTTTTGTGAAAAATATCTGCAAAAATTAATCATCCACAATAATTCATTTTACTTCTGTGGATTATAGTGACTTGCAGGTTTAATCTCAACTTGATTACTTGATTGAACAAAGTATATCGGATCTCCCGATCTGTCTTTTAAATTAGACTTGCTTATGCTTGTAACATTCGTATAAATTTTGATTTTTGTTCCATCATCTAATTCATACTCATTGAATTCTTGTGCCAGTGTATCATATCTCATATCGGATTTTTCTATTGATTTTTGAATTTCTTCATTGGTAACAGGTTTTGGATTAGGTTCTCCTTTCAAAGAGGGATCAGCGTGAATAACAGTAAGAGTTTGAGCATCTATGTTAAATCCTATTTTATCACCGTCAGTTACACGATTGACTTTTTTTAATATTGTACGAGTTTTTAAAACCGAATTATCTTGAATTTGATATTTGTTCCAAGGTTCTTTAATAATTTCAAACTCTATGGCACGCACTTCGGTCATAATTGTTTCAACTCCATTATCATTATAGGTTCTTCTATTTTATGAAAGATCATATTTGTAAAACATCCTTTTTTAATTTCTCAATCACATTTCGATAAAATTCTGGAGTTACTGTTGCTATTCGTTTGCTTAATTTATCTTGCCTCAATGAAACAATCCTTTCGCACATAATTTGACTATCTGAAATTAATTCACCATCTTCAATTTCTTTACGTGGCATATGGATGAGATATGGACGAACTTGTGTATTTGTTGTAACACCTAAACAAACAACATACTGGCTATTTTGATGAAATAATTGTTGTGATATTACTAAAAGTGGTCTTATTTTTTGTTCTTTTTGATCAGGATATTCTGGATTTGCTAAAACTATGTCACGGGGTTTTAAAGAATCAGTATTAATCAATAAATTAACTATTCATCCCAATCTTTAAGACTGTTTTGAGTTAATTGTTCCATGTCTTTCTCTGCATCTTCAAGAGATTCATTATCTGGAATTCCTAAATTTATGATTTTTTTAAACTCTGTTTCTATACTTTGTGTTGTGGATGAAGACATGATGACCCTAACTGTAAATGATGTTCCCTCATTATGGGTAGAAATTGATTCGTCAGGACGTGAATTCACAAAAAAGTCATTCTCATATGATTGACTCATAATCATATTTGTTTCATGACATAATTAAACCTGTAGATCTATTGTTTAGGCACAAAAATTACCCTTAAAAGAATATGAATTATTACTTGTACTTGAATTAATGTTTGGAACCATTACCCATCAAAAATATAATTGCAGTAAAATGTAAAAAAGATTTAAAATTCTTCTCGAATTACCCTATGCCAAGATCACATTTTTATCTTAACAATATGTTTTGATCTAGTGTAGTATCAAATTAACAAATATTAAATTTATTGAATTTTTAAAAGAATTTTTTCATAGACTTTAGGTGTCTTTCCTTCTGCTAGATTCTTCTTAATGTACCACAATGTAGATTTGTTAATTCCTAACTGTTTTCTCTCTTCTGAAGTCATGTTCAAAATCTTTTCTTTTAATTGAACATTATCATTTCTTTTCAGTTTCATCTTAGGAATAATGAATAATGGTAAACAAGTCTATCATAATGGTAGCGACACTTGCCTCAGTTGTTGCAATTGGACTTGCTGCATCGGCAACATTTGTGACTGCCGAATCATCTGAAACAATGTCAGATGCAGAAAAGAAAAACAAGTCCTTCGCCCCAAGATACTCAGAGACATGCGCTCATGGCCACAACGGTTTTGCATGTGATCCCCCACAGTACAAAAAAGATATCAAAGATCTTCAGGAAAAAGTGAGTGCATTAGAGCAACGAGTATCAAGACCATAATCACATCTCTTTTTTTGTATGATTCAAATAAATGCAAAAAGAAATTAGCAAAAAATAGATGGTTTGGATAAATAAATTCCATAGAACTTTATCCAGAAAACATAAACTGTTCTAATCTCTGATTGATAAAAATTCCCATACGCATCCTGCATGCATGGTAATTGATGTTAATTCTATGTTGGTGCAAACCCATTCCCAGTAGAACCACTTTTTTTATTTTTTATTTTTTTAAAGGAGCAATGTTTGCCAAGTGGACATTCCAATTGCTCCAAAGATAGTCAATAAAATCAGTAACGATGTTTTTGTCTTCATTAATTGGATTGCTTTGAGAATTTATTTACAAATACTAGGTATAGATTACACTAACTCCATATTCTATATAGAGAAAAAACAGTTTCTCATCTATTGATCTAAAACAGATTCTGAGTTAATGGTTCACAGAACAAATCTGTTTTTCAATTCCAAATCTAAACCAAAGATTGTTTTACAGAATTTGGTTTGGACGCCAACGTATGTTTGGTTAGCATTAGCATGAATTAAAAAAAGAAGATAGGGGTTGTTAGGCTATTTTCGATATGATTTGATGTTGCCTAATTCACTCCTAAGATCTTGTAGTTCTTCTCTTATCTCAGAAGCTCTTTGGGAATCTCCACTATCAAGTGCTTCCTTTAACTCTTGCAACTTTTCTACAAATGTAGCTCTTACTGCATCTATCTCAGCATCACCTGTTGGGTGAGAGAATCTTTCAAGTTTTTCGGCAATCTTTGCTTGTCTGTCATCGTCATGTACAAATTTACCATTCATCTTAGAATGTGCAAATTCTTTGGTTACAGTTGCAGTGTTTGAGGCATCTCCTGCGTCAACTACATAGATTGTAGCAATAACAGTCTCAGATTCTGAATCTCTATCAATTGATTTTAAAATCCAGGCAAGGAACTTGTCCCCATTTTCATTAGCGACAACTCCAATATGCCCACCTCTAACATCCAGGCCTTGAGCAGCCTCACTTAGTGAAACTGTCACTTGTTCTCTTATGGTCTGTCTGTCCGAGTCTTCAGTAATCTGAATAGAACCAACAAATCCTTCAACTTTGATGACTTTGTGCATCTTTTTGTGTTTCTGATCCACTCCTCGGTCATGCATTCCTTCACCATATTCTGCCATTGCCAGGGGGGAGGCAACTGAGAACATCAGTGCAAAGACTACGGCGATTGCTGGAATCAGATAGGCTGTTTTTCTGTTCATTGAATAGTAGATGATATTTTTAATAAAATGAATTGTTAACCAAAGTAACGTAACAATGTTACCTGACCTTTATCTAGCAAAATTGCGCAATTAATAGAAATTAGGAACAATGATGATTTATGGAATGCATTTTTAGAGGAGAATATACTTGGTGCGTGAATACAGAGACAGAATTTACATCAGGAAGGATATCTTGTTGAAACTTTACGAGTATGGCGAAATGAATCAAAGCAGATTGATGAGTATTTGCGGATTAAACAATGTAAAGCATAAAGGGATTTTAGATGACATGGTTACAAAAGAGATACTGGAAAAAACTGAAGAAGCTTGGGGAAGCAAAACAATATTCAAGTACAAGGTGTCCAAGAAAGGACAGGAAATTTTGAGAGCAGTTTTAGAACCATACGAAGAGCTGTTTCCAAGGGAGGATACAAATGAGTAAAGACAGTGAAAAGAGAGAGAATATTTTTGAGATTCTTGATGGTGTAATGTTCCAGTTAGGAAGAACAAAAAAGATGTTTATGATAATGATTCTAACTACTCTAATCATACCACCAATTGCATTACTTGTTTCAACTGCAATATTGGATTCACCATTTGAAGACAACTTCCAAAAGAGAATAGAAGAAAGATTACAACATCAATTAGATTCAGGTAGAATAACTCAAGAGGAATATGACCGATTCAAAGACAGGATGGTTGACAGAGAAAAGCCCCCAGTATTGCTGCGTCCACCTCAGATGATAATTTTTGTAATTTCACTGGTTTGGCTAGGCATAGGAATTAGGCAATGGACCATACTATCAAAATGGGACAAAAAATATCAGAAATTCAAGAAACAACAAGAAGACATTGATAGAAAACTCGATGATGATGATGCTGGATCAGATGATGATTCAGATTAATGTTGTGCTTTGATACTCACATCATAGCTTCGAATATGATGTTGGTTTTCAAGCACGATAAGGTCTAATGATATCTAAATCTCCTTTTTTGTGATTTGAGTTTAACATCAATACTCCATTATCATATGTGAAAAATTTATTGCATTTTAAATTAGAAGCTACAGTTAATTGAATGAAATCCATAGAACCAGGTAGTTTTTTGCCTGCGAAATCAATCAAACTTGATCCTGGTACTTTTTCAACAAAATCAATAAGGTCTTCAGGATCAATTCCATCGAATTCATTTTCAGCTAGCTCTGTATTTGGAAACTGTAGTATTGTTTTTTTGATGTCATCATACGCACTGATTATGGATTCCATGGCATTTTTTGCTTCTTCAAACCTAGTTATTTTTTCCAAAGGTAAACACATGACATGATATATTTCCATCAATATGGTACGAGAAATAATTAACCTGATTCGCCTGCCTGAATATCTTGGAGGTGCAGCAAATGACACTTCTGCATTTCGGGCATACAGTGCGCTTGACTTGGTGTCTCATTGCTACATAAAGTACTGGCCAGATGAGGGAAGAAATCATAGAATCGAGGATCCATGCAACAGTTCGGGCTATCGCGTGTATGATGGAGTGGCAATTCATCCTCATGAAAAAGTGATAAAGGGATCAAACACAGGGGCTTTGCCTCAACTTGACTTATCAATAGATGATAACGGATTTCTACTGGTAGAACCCACCACATTTACGCGAGAAGAAAACGGTGTGATTGGTGTTGGACGAAACGTTTCAGATGAAGAAATTCTTGCAGGGTCTAAAATTTTGCTGGATACATACTCTTCAAAATTTCCTGAATCTGTAATAGTTCCGCTGACTTTTGATGCTGGGTATTACCTGCATTTTGTGAATCCTGGAAATCATGACCGGCCAATTTTTGAGTATTATCATCCAACGTCCAGACTGGACACAATATCATTACAAGTAATTCCAAACAGCTACTGCATTCGTGAATCCTGGACTCCTGACAGTCATGGCTTTGCAAGGAAGTCATTTGGGATATATGATCAAACGATATTTTATGAGATACGTGATGACGATTATGATTATGTTTACTTTGATTTATGCCTTGACGGACACTGGTACAAGATAGAGTCTACTGTTTCATTTGATAAATTATCCCAAATAGTAATTGATGAATTTGTTGGGAGGAATAACAATTAAAATGAAATTACAGCATGGCATGATTATTACTGTTGGTTTCTTGGTATCTGCATCTCTAACGTTGATTGTAATTCAGCCTGATGAAATCCCACATTGGAATTACTTGCATGAGATAAAACAGCAGGGATTTGAAGATGATAGCTGTGATGTATCATGCAAGGAAGAGCAAGAAAACAAGCGCGGATACATTTGCGTTCCACTTGATTCTAAACAGTACATCTGCAGACCTCCAAGAGATATCTTTTATCCTGATGAGGTAGTTCAGATTAGAACAGCATTTCCTCCAACATACGGGGAATTTACATACATTCCAGAAAATCACGGAGCAATAAAGCAAACTAGGTTTTTTGACATCTCAAATGTGTCCGTAGTAGACGAAGAATCAAAGGAGATTCTAGTAGAGTTTAAAAATCATCTAAACAAGGATAGTGGAAATTATTTTGAATACTCAAGTGTATTGCATCCTGGAGACACGTTTGTCTCTCATTGCATGGGGGGTAATTCTAAGATGGCACATGTTGTAGAGTATCGGGACATTATCCACATGGAAGGACAGAGGTTCATCGAGTTTTGGGGAACCCATGTGGATATGCCTGATGAGCTGCTTCCATGTAAGATGCCTGAATTAATAGAGCAGTCACTTTCAGTTGATTTGAGATTAGGAATAAGTTTTGTAGAAGAAAATGAAAACTAGGCTTTTGGTAATCATTATAATTGTTTCAATAGTGATTTTAGCAGTAATTCTTCATACCGAACTGCTTGGAGAACATGCAACTTATGGGGAATGTCTCATTACTGCATCCAGCATAAATGGGTTCATGTCTTCTGCAGGCAAGTCTCAAAGTGAGTATCAGTGCAAGGAGGACTGCTTATGGCAAGGAAATGCAGAATCTAATGAAAAGCAAAATGTCTCATGCAAATTCCAGACAATTTCTGGTTACAGATGGATTGCATCACCTGAGGAATTTGAATACATGATTGATAATCTGTCTTTGAGTCAGGTACGTTAGAAAATGAAGGCAATGCAAAGGGTATTCAGGGCTTAGATGAATTGAAAAGATTAGAATTATTTATGAACTTCTCAACGTCAGTTCAAGCAATGGAAGTATATGTTCGTAAAGAGGTTCAGGCCTTTGAATATGTCTCCTTTACTAAGTTTAAAAGTGAGGACAGATTGGATTTTTGCTGCGAGAAACTAAAGAAATACGTTTCAAGCGTAAAGGCTTGGAGTGGCAAAATTGGAAAATTCTGCATTGTAGAAAAAGATATTTTGACGCCAATTGAATATTGTCCTTTTTGCGGTAAAAAAATAGAATACATTTCAGTGGAGTAAAAATGAGATTCATCATTGCGATTATTGCATCAGTAATGGTATTCATTGGAATTCAAACAATCATTCCTTTCCCGTATGGACTCGTCTTGGGAGTTTTATTTGCGACAGTCGCATTATGGTACGCAAAGAGCCATCCATCAACAGCAAAGGATTCAATTCTAAATTATCGGCGTGTGGATCCAATCAATGAAAGAGAAAAAAAGCAAAATGATGAGGCACTAAGAGTCTTGGAGAAAAAGTACATCGAGGAAAAGATCTCAAAGGAGGAATACCTCCAAAGGAAAAAAGATTTTGAAGATACAGAATACAATCCAAGAAAATGCAGTATTTGCGGTTCAGAAGATTTTGAGTTTGTGTCTGAAAAAAGAATAGAAGAAATTGGTGAGGCGCCTTCTGATGTTGGTTATTACAGATGCAAAAGGTGTGGTGCCAAATGAAAACCAGGCTTTTTGTGATTGGGATTTTTTTGGCAATTTTTAGCATGGATGGATTCCTGCTTTTAGACTCATCAATTCCCGAATGTAGAGGATTTACAGGAATGGCTTGGTTTGTCTTCATCTCGTTGGGATTTGAACCGATGGCCATCTTGTCAAATCCTGGCTGTTTGACACCATTTTATGCACAAACAATAATTTCAATTCTGTTTGCAATCGGGGGTTGGTTGATTCTTTACTCTGTAATTAATAGACACAAAGA
This sequence comes from Candidatus Nitrosopumilus sp., assembly GCF_965223225.1. Classification (GTDB taxonomy): domain Archaea; phylum Thermoproteota; class Nitrososphaeria; order Nitrososphaerales; family Nitrosopumilaceae; genus Nitrosopumilus. The sequence goes on along the minus strand of NZ_CBDCVU010000004.1, from coordinate 851,251 downwards.
CAAATTTACTGTGAGAATTAGAAAATGAAGGCTCGATTATTGACACTGTTGGCAATCGGGATAACTGGGTTTGCTGGAACCGAATTTGCATGTCTGTGTGACGATTTGACAATAGAGAAAAGAGTCAATCAAGCCGACGTAGTTTTTTCAGGAACAATAAAGGACAGTCCCTGGAATTTTTCAGAGGAGTTCATTGCAGCAGGTTTTGATGTTAAAACAGTTTGGAAAGGGGCAGACTCTTTTCCTTTGATTGAAGATGGTTATGTTACAGTAGTTACAGCAAAAGTCAGTACCGCATGCGGGGTGAATTTCATTGCAGGCAAGGAATACCTAGTTTATGCCAAAATAGACAACAATGGCTTGTACGCCACAACATGTGCTGGTTCGTGGTTTTTGGATGGACGTGCAGATGATGTAGAAATGTTAGATGCAATGGGGGCTACGCATCACTTTATTGATGCAAGACAAGTCAAAGGGTCTTCGTCTGACGACTGCAGAGGGCCAGGACCATTTACTGTAAAAGAGTGTGAATTTGAAAAACTTGTACGTAATGTACTTCTGCCAGTCGGGATTGCATTGCCACTTGTAGGACTGTCGGTGTTTTTTATTTGGAGAAAGAGAAGATGAAACTAGAATATGCGGTCATTGCTGTAATGGCTCTTTTGGTTTCATCTGTAATGATCTTGATTTTTGCAGAACCTGATGAAATATCCCACATCACACAGTTTGAAAAGATAAATCAGCAAGCAATCCATTCACAAGAAACAGGAAATCACAGCAAGCTAGAATCATACCGACAGTTAATGCAACAAAAACTACAGACAATTGTATCTAATGCACTTGAAATTCCAATCACAAAAGTCTACCTTGAGGAAGGATTCAACTTTCCCTTCCTTCCAGCTTCTGCTCTGCCATTATTTGATTCAGACAAAGAATTCCTCGTATGTGACATTACATCTAACATGCATTCTCATCTTCAAAATATTCGCAAGGCTGAGTTATTCCAGATGTATGAGAAAAAATATTCTGGATATGAGATAGAGTTATTCGTACAGGATGAGCGAAGATACGAGTCTATGGTACACTATGGGTTTGCTGCAACCTCTGATGATGGAAATGGCACTGCCATAATACACTTTCACGGAAATTCTTGTTCAGGGGAGATACTTGACATAGACAAATATCTGCTATCATGTAGAGACAAAGTCAAAGACAAGTTCATGAGTGCACATAGCAAAGAGGACATTCGTGCAAGCATGAATCACCCTGACTTTTGTACCATTCCGCTTGACTCTTGGCGACAGTCAGTCTATGACTATAATCAAAAGATAAAAGAACAACTAGAGAATCACTTGCCAACAATTAAGACCAGTGACAAAAGCTACGAGTCGGTTTCCGCATACCAGTTAGAGTCCCACAGACTGGATTTACTGGGAGATATTTCTAGCATGTATGTGATGGGAGTAGATGACGAACAAGACATTGAAGAAAAAATCAGACAATACAACAATCAGTTTGGTTCTTTACCTGACGAATTATTAAGGTTAATTGAACAAAGAAAATGAAGACTAGAACATCAATCATAATTCCAACTGTCATGTTTTTTGCAGTTTTTGGCATTGTTATTTTTGTAAATGATGTTGGAGAAGAAGAAATTGGAGATCCAGAACCAAAAATGTCTGATAGTAGAGAAGACCTAATAGATGTGTTCCACTCAAACAACTTGTGCTCCAAGACATACCGTGGTGATCTTTCTGACATGATGCATGACAAAAACTATGATTACAAAAACGACACAACATTCCAGGAATGCACCAAAATGTTGAAACTTGAGAGACACTCCGGTACTGTCTACTCTCCAAACCAAAAACAGATGGAGACAATACTGGAATACTGCACAGACCCAAGAGACATTACAGACGCAAAAAGTCTTTCTTATTCCAACTATACTCACCATATTGACACCGTAACATGTGAGTGGATGAAATTCAAAGGAAATGAAATACCACGACCGGATCTTTTGCCCTGAAATTAAGAATCAACTGGAAGATCTCGGAGCATACATTTTACGATTAATTATTATCATATGGGATTATAATTAGTCATAGTGGTTGATCTTTCCTTTTTCTCTAAAAAAATCTCCATTACCAACATTATCTTAGTGTTGATATTGATTCCAGTTAGTTTTCAGATTCGGGACTTGGTCAATCTTGCGTTCCCTATACATGGAATTTATCAGATAGCAATTACGCTGGTAGCAGTTCCAATAATTGTTATCATGCTTTACAAAACCATAACAAGGTACTCTCACTATGTATCTGATAAAACCTTCTCGATAATAGTGGTTGTTATTTTTGTAGGAATGATTGTGTCATCTCTGCTATTTGGATTCTTTGGAAATGAATCATTACAGCCTAAGAGTATCAGCAGAATAAAGTGATTTTCAATATGGATGCCTCTTAATGAGTAATTCATTCAAATTGTTATTTGTTCACAAAGAAACAGGACAGATTCCAGTAATCTGGACTAAAAAAATCTAATGCATAGTCAAAAAAATAAAAATTTTGATTTATCCACACGGGTCCAGTTTCTAAATCTCTAACTATATCCCCAGCATAATGTGTTAGGGGATATAGTTAAGGGAATAAAAATGAGACTCACGTGGAATGTTGAATAATCTCTTTTTTTGAAAATGTGTTATTTCACAACAGTAACAGGAACCTTTGCCTTGTGCAAAACAAAGTTGGATACGCTTCCAAAAAATGCTTCTTTTGCATGCCCTCTTCCCTGAGAGCCGATGACAACCTGATCAATTCTGTTCTCTTATTCTTGGATTGGAAAATGTTCTGGGAGAGCCTTTGGATACATCACTATGGACACCAATAATTGTTGTATTCTCGGATTGCCTTGCAAATAAGATTGCAGTTCTTAATGCCCTAATTGAACTCTTGGAACCATCCAAACACACCATGATCTGTTTGTTTGTCATAATGAGTAAACGTTAATCACAACATAATAAGAATATGTCTTGTACTCGGAATTAGATTCATGATGCTTTGAATCTTCAGCGACGTGAGGAAATCAATCTTTCTCATTTTTTATTTTTGTAGGCATTATCATAATTGTAACTGGATGGAAGTGAGATTCTAAATCATAAACTATAATGATAAATTACAAATCAATAAGATTATCCCTTTATCTCTAGCTTTCTGTTTATGTTTTAGTCTACTATTTTCGGTTTTATACGGAATTAACTACCTTCTCATAAACATTGCATGAAAAAGATTGAATTGATCATATCAAAAGACCAATGCAACGATATTGATTATATTCTATCAAAATTCAATATTACATTTTATAAAAACAACTTAAATGCAGAAGAGTCTGAAACTCCACTTTTACAATACATTGTATTTGCCCCAGATGCAACTGCCCGTAAAATAATGAAGAAAATAAGCAAGATTATAGATACAAAAAATAAACATCATATAATTACCAGCCATAAATTGGAGGCTACTTTTTCTGATTATTTAGAAAAAAAAGACAGAGACGAGAACATAAAGGAGAACCCAAAACTAAAGGAAGAATTTCGTGCACTAACTGAACCTGCAGTGGATTTTAAATTAAATTTACTTATTGTTGTACTTGTTGCGTCCACTGCAGCTTTAATTGGGTTGTTTGCCAACAACCCATCAATTATAATCGGAGCCATGCTGATTGCACCATTATTACGACCAATAACTGCATTTTCATTTAATGTATCTGTCTTTAATTTGCAGAAGATAATAAAATCAGGAATCTCTCTTGGATTGCTGATAGGTTCTATTGTAGGAATATCTGCATTGCTGACCCTTATTGCAGTTCAAATCACTCCAATGGAGATAACACCAGAAATAGAGATGCGAACCATGACATCTCCTACGTTCATGGTTTTGGCAATAGTGCTTGGCATAGCAGGGTCCCTTGCATTGTCCTCAAACATACCAGGAATACTTGCAGGTGTGGCAATAGCTGCAGCCTTGGTTCCTCCTGCAGTAGTAATGGGAATAGGACTTGCAATGCTAGATGAGGAGATATTGTTTGGATCGTCCATATTGACACTGTCTAACATAGTAGGATTGTTGTTAGGAACTTTGGTTGTATTTTTATTGGCAGGTGTAACCCCAAAGCAATATGGTAAAAATAAACTGAACATGAAATACATAATTTACATCATCTCTGTTTTAGTTGGTGCAAGCGTTTTGGCATTTTGGCTTTCTTTCTAAACTAGAAAGTTGGCTACAAATACTTGATTTATTAATTCATGTTTCTATCAAAACATCATGAGGGATGTAAAATCTGCTGATGTATTCTCAATAAGAGAAGGGATAGGTAAAACAAAAAAAGAAATCCAATCCGAAGGGATAGACGATGACTTAAAGAATAGTCTTTGGAATGCAGTATTTAGATACTATCTGGATGCAGGGAAACTTCCATCCACCGTTGTCATTCAAGAAGATGAATTTCTCAAGGAATTTTTTGAAACAATCCTGTATGACTTTTTCAAAATTCCAGCGGACTCTGTGATAAATGGTTTCTTGGGACATGGTATTGAAGAAACAAGAGAATTGTTTTACAAATTAGAGTGGCATGAGATCTATGATTTTATAGAATTCCTTGCAAACAATGTTTTAAAAAATGATAAGGATGTACATGGCGTGACATTTGTAAATTATTGTAACAAAATACTAGAACGAGAAAATTCATTATACAGATTCGTAGATAACAAAATAGAAAAAATCAAGCAAGACAATTAGAGTCCTCAATACAATTACATCGTCTCACTTAATTGGGACATCTCCAATCCCATGGTCTTGTAGATTCTTTTTTCTTTCTTCATCCTGTTTCCCAATTTCTTCTGCTTCTTTTTCCTCGTCGCCTTGATATATGGTCCTAATTGGCCATGGTATTCGTATGTCGTATTTTGCAAATTCTTCTTGAATCATCATCCTCATTGCAGTCTCAACCTTAAACTGATGACCATACTCTCTCACATACACCCAAAGCTTAAAGTCAAGGGAAGATGAATTAAACTCTACAAATCGGACTATTGGCTGTTTGAGATCTACAAATATTTTCTTGTCACACCCGCAACTGGGTTTGTTTTCATCAAGGTATGGGCATCTCTTTTGGACAACAATGTGTTCTCCTTTTTCATTTGTTATTTCAGTCATTGCGCGCTTCCCAATTTTCTGTAGTATCGCAGTTACCTGCCGTGCATCATTAAGATATGATACTCCGACTGCAACCTCTGCAGGAACAAACTGCATGTCTTTTGTGTAGTTGATTATTTTAGTTGAGATAAACAATCTAGTTGGAAAGATCCCCAGGGATTCGTTTAGAGCATGTCTTACGTATGTCACTCTGGTTGTGATTTTTTTAACATATCCGTTGTACCCTTCAACTTCCACTCTGTCTCCTTCTATTATGATCTTATCTTTGCGTATCATCAAGTATGCAAACAGGTTTTCCATAGTCTCTTTTAGTGCAAAGCCTATACCAACTCCAAATCCTGCCACTACGGTACCCAAAACAAACAGGTCTACGCCCCACCAAGATATTATTCCAATTACAACTGCAGCCATGAAGATTAACGGTATGGCATGCTCCACTGATTTTGGGGCGCCGTCTCGTCTTTTTGCTGCAAATCCTGGAGGCCTTGCACCTGGTTCTACTTTCTCATATTCGGAGAGTCTTTTTTCCTCTCTCCACATGTCTATAGGGTATACTTCTTGTGGAGTTGCCCCCAATCTTAGCTTCTGTCCTGACTCGTTGTTGCCAGACAAACATGCTTCAAGATATTCTTCATATTTTTTTCGTTCTGATTCTTTCCACTTTTCAAATGGCTTGTCAACAAGTGGTTTGAAAGTACCGATTGGTTGGTCTTTTGAAGTTCGATATTGCTCCAAGATATCTCTCCCTTCCTTTGTCTGAAGCATTTTTTGAAATTCTGTCTCATCCATGTCTTTTGGGGCTTTCTTGGGAGGTACCCATTCAAATAATTGGTGAAACAGATCCTCTTTGTCATCATCAAATCCCCTCATATCCATCCATGCATCAAAATCCTCTCTTTCCAAATCTGATGCCTTTCGTTTCTTGAGTATTATTGGGATTATTCTAGATATGGCAAACCCAATAACGATAACATTTATTGTCGCAAGTATCTTTGAGAAAATTGCTTTTGTCTCGTCACTATCTTTCTTATCTTCAGTTACAGTATTGATAACTACTACGTCTGATGACAATACGGATAATTGAACGTATGATGACATAGTTGAAACCAAAACTATCGCAAAGACAGGCAAGAGAACTGTTTTAATGAATCTGGATAAGTGGGGCCTTGTATAGCTGATTTTCTTTGAGTCAATCCATTTTGAAAACTTGTTATATACAACAAATAAAACAGACAATCCAATTATAATCGAGATGAACGCAATCTGCATCTCATAGGATGATGACAAGAGCTCCGTTACTTTTTCGAACTCCCCTAGTTCAATATTGTTTAAACTTTCATGTTCTGTCAATCAATCATCTCGTTTGTCATATCACATTCAAATTCTATTTTATTTCTTGTTTGCGCGCTGTTAAACATCCTGATTTCAATATAATAATATCTAAAACAAGGTTTTGCTTTTTCATAATACAATATAGGATAATTAGAGAATGTATGTAATTATCAATTCTTGCTTGAGCAAGCAATTCCTCAGAGATTCATCAAAGAATCCTTGCGTGCTTGAATGAAGCAAAATAAGATATTTTGTTTATGTGTTCCAGTGAGGTTTTTATGTATCCGATCAAGTACTCATTCCAATGAAGACAAAAGCAATTGGCTCTTTCTTCGTACTATTTGCTATTGCAGCTGGAGTTTTTACAATGACACCCGCTGCTTTTGCAGATCATCCAGAAGTCACAATTGTACCAGCAGTAGGTTCAGCCTCACCCGGATGTGAGGAAACTGAGGAAGATTGTTACATTCCAAAGGTAGCAACAGTTGATGTTGGAGGAGTAGTAATATTCTCAAACACAGATTCTGCAGCTCACACATGGACTGCTGAAGCTTGGAAGATGGCCCTACCGGTGAATTTGATACTGGACTATTAATGGTAGACAATTCATTCGAATGGAAAGCAGAGACCACTGGTGAAATCCCATATTTCTGTATGGTTCATCCTTGGATGGTAGGTGTGATTGTAGTACAAGAAGCAGGAGCAGCTGATGATCATGAAAAAGATGATGCAAAACATCCAACTGGAGAGATGCATGAAATCCAGGAAGACACTGTTTTGTATGGAATGACCTCCGATGGAACTGTACGGGTAGAAATTGCAACAGGCACGCCCACCGCAGGCGATTCCCTAAAGATAAACGTGAACTTTATAGATCCTGAAAAATCTGATTCAGACGAAGCAGTTCTTGTAGAGCACATCAATTATGACATAACTGCAACCCAAGATGGAATTCCAGTGTTATTTGATGAGAAAAACTACGAACCTGCAGGAGGTGGTGAACATTTCACATCTGAACTAATGTCCGATTCACCAGTAGATGTCAAAATAACACTGCTTGGGATAGGTGAGAACAAGCCATTTTGGGGACCAACAGGTGAAGTCGTAATGTTCCATGTGGTTCCAGAGTTTGGCACAATAGCAATGATGGTACTTGCAGTAGCAATCATATCCATTGTTGCAATTAGTACAAGATCAAGACCAAGTATTGCAATTCCAAAATACTGATCTTTTTTTATTTTTTCCTGAATTCTTTCTCTGGGAAAGTATTTTTCTTTCTTATTTTTTCCTTGGAAACTTTTTTTCTTCCCATTTTTTCCTGAGGAAAAAATTATTTTTTCCTTTTTCTTTCTGCAGGAAAGAATTTTTCTTTCTTCAAATGTCCAATAATGTCCAGTTTTGTCCAATAATTTCTGTAGATTATCGATAAATTATCCAATTGTTTCTGGACAAATTTGGACAAAATTTGACATTGTCCAATAATGTCCAACTAATATGGGTGTTTTTTCGGTATCTTTCCGGAATGTTTGAAAATTATTCCGATATCATTTCGATAGACTGAAATATCAATTCGGAAAAATAGGTTTTAATTTAATATTATTTCAATTTTATGAATTTTCTTTTCAGTATCAATTCGGTGGGATAAATTAACAATTAGATTTAAGACTTATCAATTGGATTTGAGTTGTTTCATATACTCGGAAAGCATATTTCCATACGATTCCATCCATACATGCATGTATTTATCAAATGACTCTAACATGGATATTTTCATCTTAACATATGCATCAAAGATATTGCCTGCAGCATCTATGTTGTTTTTTATCTGTTCTCCTGTCTTGTCATAATGTTTTTTCATATCTCTTATTGTTTCAGATTCGATATTCATTTTGTCTATGAATTCTTTTTCTGCCATGCAAAATGCACTGTGAACATCATCTGCCATGTGCAAATATGCATCATACAGATCAGAATAGTTCTGGGCAAATGAAGGAATCTTTGATTCTAGTTTTTTGACAATCTCAGATGTGGTATCCTTGTGTATCTCACACAAGGAAATATCCTTGTCATCTTTCTTTTGCTTGTTGTTTTTTTCACTGTTGGACGACATCATGACCTCGCCACTGGACTTGTCTCATCTATTATTGAAATTATGCTATTATCTGATGCTATCATTTTGAGCTTGTCATCTGTCATCTTTCTTTGCAGATGAAGGATATCATGTGTCAGCTCAGAATGTACATTTGGCAGCATTCTTTGCAGTTCTTGCATATGCCTATCATAGCATTGATCAAAGTCTGTCATAACACAAAACTCCATTTTTGTGTTTTACAAAAATCATAGAAAATCCTCATTTGACAAACTATTCTTTCTTTTGTTATTTATTTACTGGTAGGATGAAATTATGAAACATCACACTTTAGTTATAACTCTCAAAACAACTAGCTCATTTGGAATTTTTGCCAAATCTCATCTTGGTCAACAGTCTTGATATTGCCATCACTCCAAAATTAGAAAAGAAATAAAAAAACACAGAGAAAAGACGGTAAACATGGGAGATGACAAAACATTAACTTATCAAAACCGCAAAGACGCCCCACCTGAAGAAATCAGCAAAAAGGTAAGAAAAGACAAGGAAAAGGCAGTCAGAAACCCAGAGGGCAAAAGCAACATTCGTATTTTGAAAAAATAATTTCTATTGCCCATTACTCAGGATATTTCTTGTCAAAATATTTTATCTGCTTTTCAGTAAACGAGTCTGACTTTTTCCAAGAGTCCTCAAAATAGTCCTCACACCATTCAATAAAGTCTGGGTCTGTCCCATAAAAGGCCTCTCTCATGTCTGACTGTCCGTCAATTGAGGGAAACATCACCATGGCCTCATTCTCATTTGTAACAAGTATCGTTCTGATTTTTTTGAGCATCCTTCTTTCAATCTTTTTTTCACTGATTAAACTGTGTAAACCCTTGTCTATCAGATCCTCTCTACGCTGTTTTGGCATGATTGTGTCAGTGCTCATTATGTAGGATGTCTTGAGCTCGCTGTTTTCTTTTAGCTTTTCAACTATCATGTCCACAAACTCTGCATCAAATAATTCAGAAGATATGACGTTAATCTTTTTTGATGCATTATCGTATATTGACTTCCATCTGTCTAATACAATTGGTGTTCCATGCAGAAGTTCTGTATCGACAAACGAGCCCATTCTTTGAACAAACTTTATTGGGACATATCCAAAGTTGTGGAATTTGAAATATTTCTTGTTATTGCTTATGAAGATAAATGAAGGTATGTTATAACATGCTAATTCGCCTACCCTGGTAAGCTTGTATTCTCCCTCGGAGTTCTTTATAACGAGACCTGCTTCTGTCATTCTCTTAAAGTTTCTAGCAACCTCCTGGACTGGAACAGAATGTTTTTTTGCAATCTCTGAAATTTTTCCTGAACCTTTCTTCAGTATTCCTAATAGCATACTGATTCGCAAGTCATTTGAGAGTTCTACAAACTGCATTGTAGCTGCTTCAATTTTTTCTGAATCCATCCACATTCTACTTGCTTGATGCATATAAGTACATTATAGACAGTAGGCAAGATTCTTGAAATTTCAATGGTGTTCTAAGACATTTCTTTTTTTAGGACGTATTGCCATACTTGCACCAGAAAGTACGAGGCCGGAAGATTTGAGCGCTATCCCTGTAACTGTCATTATCAATCCCATCTTGACAGGATGTTTTTGTACAAAATCCTGCACATCTCTCTTCTGGTCTTCTGTGGCATATCTCCTGTACATGTATCTTGCCAGAATTCCACCTCCTATTAACAACAAGAAAGGAACCATACACTGTTTTATAGACATTATAACTTAAGATTACCTTTCAATTTGCATTCAATTTATCATAGATCTATTCTAATGCATTGAGGACTTTTATAATATCATTGATTTGTTAGCTGCACATATTATATATAAAACGACTGATGTTTTATGCCGATTGCTACAAATTTTCCGGAAGGCCTAAACCTCATTGGTAAAATCAACCACTCCGATGGAGAGCATTTTCATTGGGTTTGGGGTCCGGGCAGAAGAGATGGTAATGCATTTAGAAATGATGATGTAAAAAAAGCATACGATACAAGAGATGAAGAACAAGTGCCATTAGGCATAAGCGGAACTATGGTTGCAGTTGAGTGGGATTCTTGTGTGGCAGATGGTGCATGTATTGAAGCATGTCCTGTTCAGGTATTCCAGTGGTATAGAACAGAAAAAGATATTCCTGCAATAAAGGCAATAAATGAAACTTTTGAAGGTACGGGAAATACAAATAAAGACGGAAGAAAAGATCTAACTGACAAGGCAGATCCAATTAGAGAGCATGATTGCATATGGTGCATGGCATGTGTCTCTGTTTGCCCTCCACAGGCAATCAAGGTTGATCAGTTAAACGAGGAAGCACATAACAACGCATCCATCGAATAAAAAAATCAAATTGGGTGTAATTTTTAATCAAAAAAAAAAATAATGGAAAAGCTAGTTTAGATTCTTTTTTACCTCTGCTGCACTTTTTTTGATGTTCTTTTTGGCTTCTGCACCTGCTTGTTTTAGTTCTTTGGTAAGACCATCTGATTCAGCTTCTGCTTTTCCTTTCTCGTATGACGATTCAGCTTCTGCTTTGGCTTTGTCGTATTCAGCTTCTGCTTTTTCTTTTGTTCCCATGATGTGATTTGTTTGATGTTGCATTTAGTGTTCTGTACGATGATCTGATGATAATGCATAAAAGAATCTTAGATCTGTTTATTATTGATTCTCAAAATATTTTAGCAATTATGAAAAGACACATCACGTACATGTTTTTTGCAGCTATTGCATTAGGCATGATAAGCAGTACAATTCCAGACGGTTTTGCAGACGATGCAGCTGTCAGCATTCCCTCAGGGACATCAGTTCCTGGATGTGAAGAGACAGATGAGTGTTATCTGCCTTATACAGTGACAATTAGTCCTGGAGACAAGGTCACATGGTCAAACGACGACACGGCAGCACACACTGTAACCAGTGGCACACCAGTAGAAACTGACGGCAAGTTCGATTCTGGTCTATTTTCTCCAAATACAACGTTTTCTCACACCTTTGAGAATGCTGGAAACTATGACTATTTCTGCATGGTACACCCATGGATGAAAGGAGTCGTAACGGTTCAGAAGGAAGGAGGAGAGAATTCTGATAACAAAACCGTACCAGGAGCAATTGTAGGCGCAGGAGAGGACATAGTTGGAGGAGCTGAAGACATCGGCAAGAGTATTGTAGAAGGAACTGAAGACGTGCTATCAGATATAGGTCAAGAAGCAGAGGACCTGATAGATCCAATCACTGATGATATGATAAAAATGCAGTCAATGACTGTTGATGGGGAGATCATGGTAAACGTGTACACTAGCGAGCCAACAACAGATGAAAAGCTATCAATAGTAACAGAGTTTCTTGACAGAAATGACGAGCCTATACAAGACATAGTATATGACATCAAGGCAATGCAAGATGGCAAGAGAATATTCTCCGAAGAAGCAGTACAGACAGACAGATATGGTCAACACACGACAGAGTCCCTTGCAACAGACAATCCGGTTGACATTGACGTAAAGATAATCAGTGTAGACGGAGTTGATGCATCTCTAGGTCCAAAAGGCGAAGTCATTAGTTTCCATGTTGTGCCCGAATTTGGAACAATAGCCATGATGATACTGGCAGTTGCAATCATATCGATAATTGCAATAACTGCAAAGACAAACAGACTGGCAATAATGCCAAAACTTTAATTTTTTTTATTTTGTTTTAATTTAATTTGATTTAGATCTCTTCGATCTCTTCAGACACTTCATCATTATCAGAGTTTCTATTCTTGTTTTTTATATCTGATAACTTCATACTTAATTTCTCAGCTAGTTGTTTTTTCTCTTCAGCATCAGGTGTCATAGAATTGTTTAGCAAATGCTGTTTATAGCCCACACTGTGATTGTATTAGTAATTATCATAAACTGGTTGTAAAAACATCACTGTTCTTGAACAGCATCTAAATACAAATTATACATAATGATGTCATGAATGAAAACAAATACGAGTCTGCAGCCGAAAAAGCAGAGCAAGCTGCAGATACAGTAAACAAGAAAGGACAAGAGATTGGGGACACAGTAAACCAAAAAGCAGAAGAGATTGGCGATGCTGTAAAAGAAAAGATAGAGGGCGCCGACGCTGAAAAATATCTTGAGATGATATCAAGGATGCTGGAAAGACTGACAGAAAAGCATCCAACTGTAAGCCTCAAGTGTGACAATGTATCATTTGAGACTGAAACACCAGATGACAGCGGAAACATAATCCCCGAAGGCAAGATAACAATAAACGGCAAGTTCACTTTGTCCGTGGAATAACAAGTGAATGTCAATGAAATGGGGAGTCGATATATTGAAACGTCTTCAGGGAAACATATCCCTTGAGATAGACGGTGTACTGTCAGCCCAGGCACAAATGAATAAAGACACCAAAATAGTTGACATTCATGATTTTTCTTTTGAGGATCCAGGTGAGGACAACATATTTGAGAAGCTTAGCAAGGCAAGAGACCTTGGAAGTATATTAAAAGAAGAGGGACAGACTTTGATTGTAAGACACAAGGGAAAAGATGTCATGAAATTTGGCAAAGATGCCAATCCGAAACTGTCGCTGCTTGCCACCATGAGCAGAGACGTTGAAATCACGGATATCATTGAGCTGCGAAGACTCAGCAAGACAATCGACCCAGAAGAGGAGGAATGATATGCATCATGTGACCTATTTATCCTCAAAATCTTTTTTAGAGAATAAAACACGTGAGTGGATATGGGATATTTACTAAAGATAAAATTTACAAGCAGTCTTGAAATCTAGGTTGCAGGAGACAATGTGGATGAGGTACGAAAGCTAATGGATGACGCTGCAAAAAAATTCCTTGACAGGAAATACAACGACTACAAGCTGTCAATTAATAGTGTCTAATTATCTCTAGATGTTTTTTGTCCATGCAGCAATCATATCAGCTAATGATTTTTAACAATTTGTTATTAGATGAGTTTATTTGAATTTATCATATGATAATATTATTATGCCTTGGAAAATAATTTCGACAGTTGTTGGCGTGTTGGTGCTGATCATACTGATACAGGTACTTCTTGGAGTATTAGCTGCTTAGCAACACAGAGGAATAATAAGATAATTTTATATTTTTTCTGTGTTATGTATTTCTCGTCATATCATCAATTTATGAAATATATCATCAGTCTATCAATTATGTTTATAGGTATAACTTCATTAGGTGATTTATGATTTGGTCAGTTGTATGGGCAATACTCGGATTAATTGTACTGGTAATCTTATTACAAGTACTATTTGGTATACTGTTCTGAGGTTTTGAGTATGCTTGAAAAGATACTTGAAAAAGCATTGGAGCATAACAGCTTCCTTGGAAACAGAATTCAGAGCCTCTCTGAATCAAGGAAGAATGAGCTTGAATTAATGAAAAGCAAGATACGGACATCACCGCAAGAGGTAGAAGAATGGTTTGAAAAAGAGATTGCAAAGATTTCAAATCTGAATGGCTCATCATCATCCCTCAAGGATACAATCAACATGACTGTGAAACAGTCTGAAGATCCCAATCAATAATTTTGTATCTGATTTACCATGGAAGATGAGATATTCAAGAGTCTTGATGTCGAGCTTGTCTTTCGTCTTGTACTGGCCACAGCATTAGGCTCGTTAATTGGATTTGAACGTGAGTCCAAAAACAGGCCTGCAGGATTACGCACGCACATGCTGGTGTCATTGGGATCTGCATTATTCTCAATGATTTCAATATCATTTGAAGAGGATCCAACCAGAATAGCAGCAGGAATCGTTGCAGGCATTGGTTTTTTGGGAGCAGGCAGCATAATATCCTCAAGACAAAAGGTCAGAGGATTAACTACTGCTGCAACATTGTGGATTGTAGCTGCCATTGGTTTGTCAATCGGTACTGGATTTTACGTAATTGGAGTGGTCAGTGCAGTCATAGTGTTTCTCATACTGCAACTAGGACATGTTGAGAAAAGAGACTATACAGAAAAAGATGAAGAAGAGAGGACCGATGGATTATGAAACATCTCATGAATTGTTTTTCTAGTAGTTTATAGATTTTACATTTTTAATGAATGATGTTTGTTGAATCATTAATAAAATAAAAAATTAAGGGGAGTAGGCCCCTTCATTTTTAGTTACTTGACCATAACCTGGATCTATGTCCTCAATTCCTGATTGGACATCAGATAGGCCATCTTCTACTGCATTTTGGCTTGGTACACTCATGTCATTTTGTGACATGGCAGAGACTCCTACAGCTCCAACCACTATGGCTGCAGCAACAACTATTCCTATTAACACAAAGTTGTTCATGAGTTAATTTAGATGTAGAAATTAAAGAAATGTTGCATAAACAGATTCATAAAAAACAAAAGATCATATGACAATGTCTTGTATTTTTCTAAACTGTTTAGACAGGAATATTATGAACAATGATCCAACATTTCTTGTATATTGCAAGAGATCATGATTAATCACAATTAGATTGTAACAATATAGATAAATCATAACAACTGACTATCGTATGAATTTGAACAAAGAAATCCTATCTTTGAGTGTTTTCATCATGTTGGTGTCATTTTCTACAACCTTATCCTTACAAGACGCAGAGGCTGCAACAGGCACTTTCTACACTGAAACAAAGTCATACAGGGCGGGTCAGCCAGTAACTGTAATACTTGCAGACCCGGACCTGAACCTAAAAGGCGACAGAATTGACATATACTCTGTTATTGATGATCCAAACTCCCCTTATGTGGACACTGTTGGGGCAAACGGGCAAGTATTGCTGGAGATTCTAATAAAAGATACACGATACAAACGATGTACGGTTGATGGCACACAGCATGGAGGACTGGCATCAACAGGATTCACGTTGGTCGAGACAGGTACTGCCACCGGAATATTTGAGGGAATATTCAAGATGCCATCTCAGATGTGTGACAAAAACGGAACAAAACTAATTTCCACTGCAGGTGGAAGCATTGAATTGAAGTATCATGATGCGCGAGACTCTTCTGGCAAGCCGAACATCTTCAGCAGCCAAGATAAGAGCAACCCTTTTGTCTCATCAAGCCTGACCCCTCAAATTAACAGAGACAGGATTGTTCTTCCAGATACTGGATCAACAAGTGAAGTGGTTCTTTCCGGAAAGGTATCTGATGCCAGACAAGGAATATCACTTGTTGTCACCATGACATATCCTGACAGAAACATGCAGAAATTTAGTGCGTCCGTAACTGGCAACGGAGAATACAGGGTAGTTTTGACAATAAATTCGAATTCTTTGGTCGGAACATACCATATTGATCTTGATTACAACAATTCGCATATTGGTTCAGTATCTTTTGAGGTGATTGGCAAAGTCATACCTGATTGGATAAAAAATAATGTCAGGACATGGTCAGAAAACAATATGTCTGACTCCGAATTTGCTTTTAGTGTAAGATATCTTGTCAAGAATCATACTGGTTTATCTAGCCATATTGATGATTCTGATGATGATAGCTTGAATGTTCCATTCTGGTTTAAAAACAATGCAGAGTGGTGGACAAGCAACCAGATATCGGATCAAGACTTTGTCAATTCACTTGAATACATAATAAAAAACAGAATTATGGATAATTAGAACTGTTGAATTAAATTGATATCAAAAATTGTAAAGAACACAGTCAGTTTTAAAACCAATCTGGAAAATTCAATGCAACATAATGACAAATTCTGATAAAATGTCTTTTGCACACAACCACTTTTAACTATGAATTCTACCCAATCAACTATATTCATGACTTGTGACAAATCTCACGCTACCAAAATTGTAAATGACACTAAGATAATGCTTTTAGACTATGTGACAAAAGTAGATGTTTCTCTAGATTTTATTATTCCGTATTACTTCCTAAGACGCCAAACTGACATCCCGTTATTTCAAGACTCTATATTTGACAATGAAAGATGGGCAACATTTGGAAACAAGATTAGTTTCTTGGGAAAAATACTAAAACACAGATTCCCCCAATACAACAAAAGAAAAAAAATCATTTACATGCTAGATGAGATGAGAGAGCTCAGAAACAAATTCTCACATACAATTTTTCTAGAACTGACTCCTGATGAGATACGCAAAAAAGTGTTTTCACTACCCAAGCTTGAAGACGGGGAAATCAAAAAAATTGAGTACTCCATGGAATTAGGCAAGAAAATCCAAAAGAACATGTACTATGTTGACAAGGAATTTGAAACGATTAGAAAAATGATATCCGATGACAAAATGCAAGACAGTTAATTCATAGACGAGGAGTATGAATCCAATATGGTTAAACATGTTGAATGGACAATAACAAAGGTTGAAACATCAATCAATGTGGACAAGAGAAAACTGATCATAACCAACAAACTAAAAAATACTAGACTGGAGTTTTTCCCTCACAAGATAAACCATGATGGAATAATCATTGATGGGCATACAGGCAACATCACATTTGAGGCAATGAGGTGGCTCTCAAAGCACAACATCAATCTGACATTATTGAACTGGAACGGCCAGTTATTGGCAAATCTCCTGCCAGAGCAGCCAAAATCAGGCAAATTACGCATAAAACAGTATCAAAAATACCTTGATTCTGAGGCCAGATTTGAGATTGCGCTCAAAATCGTTCAGGCCAAGATAGAGCATTCCCTGAATCTTTTGGAAGAATTGTCAAGATTCTATGAATCTGTGGATATTACAAAAATCAGAAAGTCAGCAGAAAAGGAAGATTTGTTCTTGTTAGACATAATGAAAAATAATGGGAAACAAGATATTTCAAAATCAATCAAGCAACTGATGACATACGAGGGAAGGATTGCTGGAATCTATGAGAATCTAATCAGAATATTCAATCAGCTAAATCCAGAGTTTAACTTTACGGGAAGAAAGAACAAGTCAAATTCTGGAAACTATAACGCGTCTGACGAGGTCAACGCATTGCTGAATTACGGTTATGCTATTTTGGAATCAGAGATTAGAAAAGTGGTTAACGCAGTTGGTCTTGATTATTCCATTGGATTCTTGCATGAGATTAACCAAAGTAGAACTTCATTAGTTTATGATATCCAAGAATTATTTAGATGGATAATTGATGTATCTGTTATTCAATTATTGGAAGAAAAGAAGGTCAAAAAATCTGATTTTGTTATTACAGAGAACTATCATATCAGACTGGGTGAAGATGTCGCTAAGATCTTGATTAATAAAATTAATTCGAACTTTAATTTCAAATATAACTACAAGAATGGCAAGAACTATTCTTATCAGATTATTCTTCAAGACAATTTGCAACAACTATCTAATTTCATTGTAGACAAGAAAAAAGAATTTGATTTTGTTATTCCTAAATTGAAACTAAATAGAAATGACAATTTAGAATTAAGAGAAAGAATTTTGAATATGACTCCTGATGAAAGAAAGAGATTGAGAATTAACAAATCAACACTGTGGTATATGCAGAAGAGTTTGTCTGAAGGAAAAACTCCCAAAATTTATGAGAAGATTCTGTTAAAAATTCAACAAGCATAGAAACATAGTAAACAATCTATTAGTTGTCGATGGGATAATCAATTATAATTAATCTATTTTTTTCTCTAGGTTGATTTTGATGCTCTGTACAAAAAATCTGACAGTGGGTATGCTTTTGTAAATGCTTGCAAATTATTTGGACACATCAAAACACTATGAAATAGATTCAGGGGCGTAGTCCAAAATTTTATGATGTTAATATATGATGATATGGTGATATGGTGATCGTCAATTATTTATCTTACCCCCAATTAAATATAAAGGCGGAGTTCTGATGGGTTGCAAGAATATTTGTTATAGATACAAGGCCGAAAGAATATTTGGCGTTCCTCGATATGAATCAGGACACAAGAGATGTAGCATTTGTGAGGTATTTTTAGAATGGGATGGTAGGCATTGCCCGTGCTGCGGATACATGCTGAGAACCAAACCAAAAGAAGGCAAATCAAGGCAAAAGATGCTAGTAAAATCTGTCAAAAGGATTTGATCTTGCCAAGGTTCAGGTTTTACACCTCGTATGCACCATTACATTACATTTGGTTTATCAATTTTGAGAATACTTTCTAATCTGATTGATCTTTGGCAAACAACAAGATCTAACCAAACATCTCGAAAAGATCATAATAAATAGTACATACTAAATAATTTAGTATGAATTTTTTGTTTACTTTTACCGTTGGTATGCTTATCCTGTCATTGGGCATTACAATGAGTCTTGATAATGTTTCAGCTGATGCAAGTCACACATACAGGCAAGGCTATCTGGACGGAAACAATGGTAATGAGCCAAAGGCAGAAACCGGAGACTATTACCGTGGATATCTCCAAGGAACGTTTGATTTAGTGTATCAGTCTCTCATCTATTCTGATGTT
Source organism: Candidatus Nitrosopumilus sp. (assembly GCF_965223225.1). Classification (GTDB taxonomy): domain Archaea; phylum Thermoproteota; class Nitrososphaeria; order Nitrososphaerales; family Nitrosopumilaceae; genus Nitrosopumilus. The sequence continues at coordinate 832,130 of NZ_CBDCVU010000004.1, read as the reverse complement.
GATTATACCGATCTGGCAGATAATGTCGGTTCCAATTCTGCAATGGCATCTGGTGTTGCTACTGATCCTGATCCTGATGAAAAGTCAGGCGGAAAAGACCCTCTAGTGTTTGGTGGTTGGGATTATCACGTCAACAATACAGAAAAATGTGAAACTTCAAACAAGTTTGACTATGACAATGACGGATTTGTTGAGAACTTCTGCTATGAGGTTGTAGGATCTATATTTGTAATTGATTTTAACAATAACGGCAACATCGACAACGGTGCAGAGATGCTCAATTTCTACAAAACCCCCCTTGAGGGACATACGCCAATTACGTTCATGCAGGAATACAGTGATGTGTGCGAGCAATACAACTGCTATCTGTGGCATGACTCTGTTAAGAACTGGAATGTGGATGAGTATGAACTGATTCCGTTCTCCTTTGATGTGGACTATGTAAGGTATTTCCCTGAAGGCAAACAGTTGGTAGATAATGGAAAATACACCTACTGCAGTGGAGAATCAGTCAACGGTGAAAAATTTTATTGCATACAACCGACATACTGGCAGAAAGGTATTGTTGAATAGTTTGTTTATGTACCTGTAGCCAAATTTATTTTCCTTTTGATTAATGCTAAAGACAAATAGAAATTCCAATTGATGATAATCATTGACATATTGATCTTGAAGATTTTGAGGGTGTTACCATAATTTATTGCAAAAATAGGTTGCAAGTACAAGTCCAATAGAAGATTTTCCAACACCTATGAGTGTAAAAATTATAATTTTCTTGTTGTTGAAATTTAATTATATTATTCATCTCTCAAACCATCCACAATAATTTTCATTGTTTACCTTGAGAATTAAATCATATACCAGTTTATTGTCCGAATCAGATGCCTTAGGATTCCAAAACAACAACGGTTCCCCAGTCTGGCAAATAAGATACAAAACCATCTTTTCATAGTCTGCCTTGTTTAGATCATTTTTTGCATAGCTAAAGTATGGTATCCACACCATGTTTGGAACATCCGATGATTGTTTGACTGCATCAAATGAATCTATTTGCCACTTTAAGACAGTACTTGTTTCATGTCCTATTTTGTCTCCGTACTGCCTAATGTCTCCATAAAATGACTTTGCATTATGGGTTCCAAAATTTGAAAAATAATGCTGTTTGTGCCCATTTTTTTCTGGAACCACCAGATCTATGTCAACGATATAGTCATTGTAGTTGGAAGCTTTGACGTTTGGATACAATTCCCTAATGGGTTCAAAAATTGCTGCGTTTCTTGCATCAACTAGCATTTGACGCTGTACCGCATTCCACTGCAGGTATGCAGGATGATTTGCGTGCGGTCTGTCCATGACCAGAGCCAACGAAGTGTGGTTTATTTTTGGAACCAATGTGACAAACCTAGGATCACTTTCTATGGCATCAGCCCATCCTGGCTTTGTTTGCAGCGCCCAATTGCCAAAATTGGACTCATCATCCAATATGATATAGTCTAGTTGTCCTCCTGCATTCTTGTATTTGCCAAACCACTCTGCTGTCCTTTCTTTTATGGATATGATTCCGTTATTGAGCCACGGACATCTGAATTCGGCATATTCATGAGTATTTGGATCGACGCATCTGTCGTTTGGATTGGAATACAGTTCTTTTGTGAATTTCCACAGAAATATTGCAGCATACCTGTCAGGCTTTTCATTGCTTTTTCTGGCAATTTCTACAGGATCGGAATCTGTCCTAATCCACAGCATGTGTATGATATGATTCTTCTGTTCTTCTGGAACATCATGCCAGGAAAAAATTCGATATTCTGTATCTTGCATAAGGGAAGTTTGATTTTCTATTTGTATCGTATGCGTATTTCTTTGAATCAGTGTTTCTGCAGTGGTATGCTTGACACATGCAGGAGATCCATCTGATTTTTTGAATATCAGAGTCAGATTTGAACTGCATTCGATATTCTGTAATTCTATTCCATTTTTTACTTGTTTTACAGGTCCAAGTAATTCTTCTTCAGAGCATACAGAATAGGTTAGATAAGTAGATATGACGATACATATCAAAATAATCACAATAAACTGAAATTTCATAACTTGATTTGTATTTCATATAATAAAACATATTTACAAAATAACACATGTGTGAATAACACAATTTTTGCATGGAAAAATCAATAGGATTGTTACTGATAATTCCTACTTGTTATTTAAAACCATCAAGATAAATCAGTGTTTTAATGATTCAAAAACACTCAAAACAACTTCTTTCAGCAACTACGGCAATTCTGATGATGATTTCAATTACATATGCAGCATCATATGCGTATGCAGAAGAAGGTGATTTTGTCACAGTAACAAAAGACAGCATAAAGGACAATCCCACGCTTGCGCAAATTCTAGAAAACATTGAAAAATCAAAGCAAGAGTTTTCTGATGTTCAACAAAAGTCAGACCAAGAAAAACTACTTGACGACCAACGAAACATGGCACAAAAGATACTAGAGCAGGAATTACAGCAAATGTTCAAAGATAACGAAGAGTTTACTCCTCTGTCTGCATTTAGCAAGTTTCTAAAGACCATTCCTGATAATGACACAAAAATAGTTTTTCAAGGCCTGTTTGACTATCATCAGCAAAAAGTAAATGACGCAAGAGACGTCATGCGTGCCGTTCTTCTAAGTGGTGGAACCCTGCAAGATGCACGAAATGCATACCATGAAGCTGCAAAAATCCCACGAACAGAAATGATCAGCATTGTAAAAGATATGAATGTGGGTGTAGGGTTTGCCGATCCAGACATTCAGAAACATTTTGATTATGACGGAAAACTTCCAAGATATGACGATGAACAGGACTATGTTACGTCATTTGTAGACCTTACTTCTTCCTCTTCTAAGAACGTAAACTCCTCTTCCAATGTCAAAGAAGAGTCTGGTGACATACCAGCACAAGATGATACAGATACGCATAATGAGGCCAGTGACAAAACTACCATGCAGCAACTACTAGACGAAATACAGAAACTTAAAGACAAGATCAAAGAACTCCAAGCAGGACAAAATTCTAATCTCCAAAATGTTAAATTCGAGAAGCCAGCACTGGACTCTATTCATTTTGCAGACTGGATTTCTGATTACTCTCAGGGATTAGGACACCTTTCTGGTTCAGTCAAGGACATAAAGTCAATTCCTGTAAATGCGCTAAACGAGCCTGACTCTTACGATGATGCAACTCATTCCTTGGCATTGGGAAGAGAAGGACAGGTTACTATGGGGTTCTCTGAATCCGTGACAGACAAACTGATTGTGTATGAGGCAAGTACGCAAAAATACATCAGAGAGATTGCAACAATAGAAGTTAGCGCAGATGGAAAGGACTGGACCACTCTGACTAAGACCCAACATCAAAAGGATGATTCGTATGTAGACCAATACATCTATGATCTATCAGAGGTAGGGTGCATTTCCCATGTCCGCATAACTGACAATGCTCCTTCCAATTGGGGAGACGGGTTTGATGTTGATGCTTTGGGAGCAACAAAACTCTGTAGTAATTCTACATAATTTTTTTTATTTTATTTTTTCACGGACCAAACATATTTCACCCATACAAAAGACGGCAATAATGTGAATTAGCCAGACTAGAATTTGACTCCATTTTGTATGAGTTATGGGGTTGATATTATATCTCGACATTTACAAAACATAACAGATTTTCCCTCACAAGATAAATCATGACAGAATTATCATTGACGGCCATACTGGCAACATTACATTTGAGGCAATGAGGTGGGTCTTTTATTGAATCCCATCAACATAATCCTTTTTTGTATAGTTTTAACAATAATTGAAAAAGTAATATACTGACATTTTAGACAGTCAGCATTTGGATTCATCTCAAGGGCTTGTTCCTTCATCAGTAAACCGTCGATTATTGTTTACCGGCATTTTTCTTGCATCCCTTTCAGGACTCGTTTTGGAAATAGCTCTAACAAGAATCTTTTCTGCTGCAATTTGGTATCATTTTGCATTTGTTGCAGTATCTGTGGCATTGATAGGATTAGGTGCATCTGGACTCGTGGTGCACTATAGACTAAAGAAGATCAAGGAAAATTGGGCAAATAATCTCACCATAGCTTCCTCAATAGGAATTGTATTTGTTTTACCCATATCCTTGTTTGTAATGCATGTTTTGGCATCAGACATAACATATCTGCCATTGTTTATGCTTCTTTTTTCCATTCCGTTTTTCTTTGTAGGAATCATAATATCTGCCGCATTTAGTGCCTTTGCACACGTTGCAGGACGACTTTATGCATTCGATCTGATTGGTGCATCGCTAGGTGCATTATCGGTAGTGGCATTATTGAGTATTCTTGGTGGAGAAGGAACACTTCTTCTTGTAGGTGTTATATCAGCAGTATGTGCAATTATTTTTTCAATAGCATCAAAAAATAAAAAAAAGATTTTGATTTCACTTGCAGTAATAGCATTTGCGTCAGCTCTGTTGATGGTAAATGAGACTAGCCAAACATTTTCCATTCTAACTGATTCTAGGGCTCAAAAAGATTTGCCAATTTTTCTTAGAGAGAATCCTGGCACACATATAGTTAAAACCCAGTGGAATTCTTTTTCAAGAATTGATGTGGTTGAGGGACCTACAAGTAACTGTGATCCTAATACATTGGATCCAATATTTGGACAACCACAATGTGCTGGTGAAGGGCTTATTGCAAAAATCTTCATCGATGGAGGAGCAGGCACTAATATCATATCCTGGGATGGTTCGCCTGACAGCAGACAAGAACTGTCCTCGTGGATGCAGTATCTGCCTTTTACTATGATGAATGATCCTAAAACACTCATCATAGGTTCTGGCGGAGGAAGAGATGTTATTGCAGCAGTAACCAGTGGAAATACTGATGTTACTTCAGTTGAACTGAATCCGATAATCTTTGATACAGTAAAAAGCTACGGTGAAAAAGCTGGCAATTTGTATGCCCATCCATATGTAGATGCAAACGTGGATGAGGGTAGAAGTTTTGTTTCGCGTTCGGTTGACAAATATGATATAATTTACATTCCATTTGTTGATACATGGGCATCCGTGTCCTCAGGAGGTCTGGGGGTTTCGGAAAATTTCCTGTATACGGTTGAAGGATTTCAAGAATACTACGATCATCTGACAGACAGAGGCAAAATTGTCACAGTACGGTGGCTAATTGATACCCCAAGATTTGTCTCAACATTTGTTACTCTATTGGAAAATAACGAGATTCCCCAAAGAGATGCCTACAAACATATCATAGTTGTTGGTTCCGAATCTATTGAAAAAGATCCTAGTGTGACCATGTCTGTCTTCTCCAAAGAACCATTTACCAATGATGAGATTGAGTTCTTTACAGAAGCATTTTCAAAGAATGGCTACAAACCTATATTGGTCCCCGGACAAGTAATGGTTGAACCATATTCAAAATTATTAAATGAAGAAATAACACTGGAAGAATTCTATGATTTGTTTCCAACAAAGGCACATCCAGTAACCGATGATAGCCCATATTTTCTTTCATTTGAAAAACCATTTCCTCAAATATTAGAACAATTATTGTATGTAAGTATAGGAATTGCAGGAGTTTTTCTTATAGGACCATATGTTTGGCTAAAGAAAAGCAAAGATGATAACGTAAAAAATCACAGTACCATTACAACAAAGAGTATTGTTGTTTATTTTGCTGCATTAGGATTTGGGTTTATTCTCATTGAATTGGCTTTGCTGCAAAAATTGATTTTGTTCTTGGGCAATCCGACTATGACCTTTGCGCTATTGTTATTCACAATATTACTGTCAAGCGGTATTGGCAGCTTGATTAGTGCAAAACTGATTAGATTGAATACCAAAAATTTAATATTTGTAATATCTGGAATTGCCGGTTTAGGATTAATTTATGTAAGTATGTTAACTCCATTAATCTATTCCACAATCTCTGAACCATTTACAATAAAAGCTGCTATAAGCATTGGACTTTTGTTTCCAATTGGTTTTCTAATGGGAATGCCAATGCCAACTGGCATGAGATTAATAAAATCCCATGTTCCAACGTTTGTTCCTTGGATGTGGGCAATAAATGGTGGATTTTCAGTATTGGGTGCGGTTCTAACAGTAATCCTAAGCATAGTTTATGGTGGTTCTTATGCAATGCTATTTGGCATTTCAGTTTATCTTGTTGCCTTAGCTATAGGTCTTACTTGGAGACAACAAGCAGTTGAAATCAAGATAAGCAATGCATAGGTTTAGTTTTTTAATATTCCACGTGGGTATGTTTTCAAATCATCTTAACTATATCCCCAGCATAATGTGTTAGGGGATATAGTCATGGTATTGATTTTCATACCCACGTGGAAATATTAGGATTACAAATCATGAAAAAAATCTAGACTTTTCTACGGAAATTCTTACTTGTGGATCGTATTTTACATGCTTTGATGATTTTTCCAGCACGTCAAAAAGGGAAGAACCTAGAATTACATGTTTTTTGAGTCCAGATATGATGCTGCTGGCAGTGGCGTTTCTGTTTTTGGCCAAGATTGTGGCAAACCCGTCATCATTTGTTTTTAGCATGTCCCACAGCATGACAACTGATAGTTTGTCTTCTGGTTTTGATTCTTGCAGGATCTCAATCGCATTCTTTGACACTTGCAGGATTTTCCCACGTCCTTCCTCAGAGTATGCATGTTGTAGAAATTGCATGCATTCTTTTCTTGTCATTGTAATTTTTAGCAGCGTATCTTTCTTGTCCAAGACGAAGATTCTGAACAGATCAGATCTTTTTAGGATGTTTCCTATCTTTCTGTCTCCTCTGAAGTGCCCAGAATTGATAAGCGCAATATCTGAACCTGTAAAATCCAGCATACAGTCTGCTACAAAATTTCCAAAATTCGTTGAGCCCTTTCTTAATTGCAGTTCTGTTGCATCAAGAACTGTTTCCTTTTTGAATCTCTTGATAACTCTGTCGGACTTTTGCTCATCCAGATACTCTTCAAGTTTTGACTCCCACTGCCTTACCTTTCTCTGTATTTCAGAATTGGGGGGAATCATTGCCAGTTCAGCAGAATTCATTACAATTACCTGTTCCTGGAGAGAATCCGTCTTTTGGGGATTTGACAGTCTTGGAATCCCGATGATTTGCACGGTCCTACAGTTTGATTGTCCCTTCAAAAGAACAGATTTGGGATTTTTGTCACTGTATGACAATATTTCATTATGATCGTGGCCTCCAAATAGATACAGATATCCGTCCCAATTTTTATCAAGGAATTTCAATAATGCGTCATCTTCTTTGTTATCCATGTGGGACAAAATAACCAGATGATTGATTTCAGCATGATCTTTTTGTATCTTGCCAATTGTTTGCTTTAGGGATGATTCTACGGGAACTGTTTCAAGACCATTCTGTCTGGCTTTTCTGAGTGTGGCTTTTCCTACAATTCCCGTTATTGCCATAAACAACTTGTTGGAATTATCCAGATGTATTGAATAATCTGAAATTTTCAAACTGTTTTTTGCTTTTGGATTTCGTATGTTTGCACATATGATCTCAAATGATGCATTAGACATATTTGTTTTGAGAGATTCAATCCCTCCGTCAAAGTCATGATTACCCAATGTGCAGTAATCAAACCCACATGCATTTAGGATGTCGACCATCTGACGCCCTCCAAAATAGATGCTCATCAGTGAGGGATACAGAAAATCACCTCCATGCAAAACAAGTACCGGAACCTTGTTTTTTTGTACAACTGGATCTGTCCTTATCCTGTGTATGAGAGAATAGAGTCTTGCAAAGCCTGGAAGGTCAACGGTGTTGTCTATGTTTGATTCCTCAATGAAGTAGGTATCAGTCACATGAATCAAAACCATTTTGGGGTTTTTATCCAAAAGTTTTTTGATTTTTTCTACACTCCCACTCTCATAGTGTCTCTGCATTGCCTTCATTACTTTTTTACATTCAATATGATGTGATATCTATATCCTTGTTCAGGTTCCTAAAAAGAAAGTCGAAATTACAAAAGGATCTGCAGAAAAGATAAGGAAAGGAATTGAGTATGCCAAATATCCTTTTGCACATATCCAGAAAAATTTAGTTAATCCATAGGTGCAAACCACGTCCACGTAGAAATTATGAAATGAAAAAAATCTAGAAGATAGATTGTAAATTAAAAAACTGTGGTATGAGGCTGATTGTGTTGGTTTGCACGCTAACATGTGTTTAACAAGCATTAGTTTAGGTCTTTACTTGTCAAACAATCAATTCAAAATTTTCAAGATTAGTGACCTGACTACCAATTATTAGTCATGTAATAGAATAACAGATAGCCAGGTCGTGGTTTGGTGTGTCTAGAGACATGACGGAGATTTTTCAATCAGATGGCAAAATGTGGATTATGGCCTGATTGAATACGAACGTCATCTACCATGTCTGATAAGTGTATGGTGTCTTGCAATATAAAGGAAAATTAGGAGTTTATTCAGATGCAGTCTATTCTGTAGGAGGAGTGAATGGAATTTCATCATGGTGTCCCTTGCCACGAATGACAAAGCATGTCACTGTAAGTACAATTGCCATGCCAATGGCCACTCCAAATGCCGTGATACTGGCTTCTGCCATGTTTATTGGTCATTATATGAAACATTTAGATTTTTTGTGTTTTCTTTTGGCAGGTCTTGAACGTTCTAGAATAGGCGGTACAACTACAGGACCCACGTGGACCGACAAAAAATGGAAAAAACGAGTTATGAATAAAAATCTATTTTCTGGTTACGATGAAAATTTTGTATTCAAGCCCTTTTATCAGGCTCTGGTCCAGTTTTGTGAACTTTAACTTTTCAGAATCTTTTACCTTTTGGTACATCGAGTCTCCAATCACCAAGGTGTTGGGAAGTGCATACTGGTTAATGTTGAAGCAGTGGTTGACAGGCTCTCCAAAAATATCTTGCAGGGTCGCAGTAGACGATTTTGTGACATTTACATCTCCAAAAGTAGAGCTTATTCTGTACGCAATCTCAGGCAGGTCTTCTGATGTTAGCTTCTCGTTGAGCTCTGAATTGTAATCTGCAATTGCAAGACAGCAGTCAACTGCATTCTCGTATGTCGTATCGTCTTTTAGCGGAAAGTAAAACAATAAAGAATCGTCAACTGCCTTTACTGCTATTCCGTTGTACTGTTCCACAATTTCTGCAACAGACTCTATGAACACGCTGTAATATTTTTTGGATTCTTCTTCGGACATCTTTTCTTTGATCAGAATAGAGCCAACAATATCTACAAGGCATACGCAGCATTCCTGTTTCTGCTCTGAGTATTTGAGCAGAATGTTTGCCTGTTGCTTGATTATGTTTTCACGTTTTGTTATTGCAGATATTGTTTCCTTGATGGCATTTGCCATGGAGTCAAATGATGATGATAACTCCCCAATCTCGTCGTTTGTTTGGATGTTTGTCTGCACGTCAAAGTTGCCTTTTGAGATCTCCTGCGTTGCATCTCTTAATTTTTGGATTGGGTTTGATATTTTGCTTGAAATGATAAATGCTGCAACACTGGCAATTGCCATTATGCTTGCACCCATAATGACTATGGTCTGCTGTAATTCATAGATTGGCTCTAAAACCACACTTTCATCCACTTCAGTAAGCATCACAAAACCCAGATTGTTCTCACAGTATGAGATTCCAAAGATTTCCACGCCTCTATAATCAACATACGTCATTCCGCTTACACTTTGTCCTCCCTCAAAACACAACCTTACTGGCTCAGAATCCACCTGTTGTTGAAACGGTGCGTCCTCTACAAACAGAGATTCAGATATCATCATCCTGTCACGGTTCACAAGATATACCTCCCCTGTCTCTTGCAATCCAAATCTGTTGAGCAATACGCTGTCAAAAACAGTGGTATGCGTGGTTACTACAACTCTCCCTATGGAAGATCCGTTTTCATTGTTAATTATTGGAGAGGATATTTTCAATAGTCTTTCATTATCATCGTCCTGGATGAATTTGGTACTGGTTTTGGCAAGCTTTCTTTCTGATGCGGGCAAGGTCTCTATTTTTACAATATCTTGCGCATTAAGAGAGAATACGGGGATTCCGAGCCTGTTGAAGATTGTCAGATCCTTGATTCCCGCGCTGAACTGGTCTTGCTGAAATGACTTTACAATGTTTTCAATGCTTTCTCTCTCTTCTGCAAAATGTTCCGCATCTGAAAGATTGTCTAGTCCAGGATATGATGCAGATAGTGCCTCAACCAACACGGAATTTGTTGCAAACAGCTTGACGCCTTCAATTCTTTCTTTTACAATCGATGATATTGTGGTTCCTCTTTCCTGAGACTCTTCGGCAAGTGTTTTTTCCACGTTGGTCTTGAGGATTGAATCAGCAAGATTGAATGCTAAAGCAGTTGTCACTGCTATTGATATTAATGAAATTGTGAGAACCAAAAAGATAATCTTTGTACCTATGCTTAGAAATGGTTTGGCCATATTGTAACCCTGAATTTTACATATTTAATATTACATCACAATTTGATGAGTATTTCATGTTTGTACCAATCCTTCTCATCAATTGCTAAGATTCTAGTTGCAAATGATGATGATTGGTATTTGGATCAATGTGCAAACAACTAAACGTCTTTGAATGTTTTTTGTCTGTTTCATATGGGAGAAATTTGAGACTCTCATCCAAAGAGCCGTTGGTGCTCTTCAAACATGCACCTGTTAAAAACCACGTCAATGCCTTTCTCTAGTGCAAGATCTTCTGCCTCTGCTCAGCATATTCCAAAAATACAATTAACTCAGTTGCCTCTTCAATATCTAATTTTTTCACACAGAATATGTTTTGTTAGAAGTAATTATGACTATTGATTAAATGAGTATTATTTTTTGAAGACAGCTAATGTCAAATATTTTGAAACAATATTAGATAATTTTTGTTAAAATCTTTTCATAGATTTTGGATGTTTTTCCCTCTAACAAATTCTTTTTGATATGCCACAAGGTGGATTTGTTAATCTCCAATTGTTTTCTCTCTTCGGCAGTCATTTTCAAAATCTTTTCTCTCAATTTTACATTCTCATTTCTATTCAATTTCAATTTAGGAATAACAAAATCAAATTCTTAATTCATGATTGTTTTAATTGCAAAACAAGTTCCTTGACTCTTTGCTCTATCTGGTCACGAATCTTTCTTATCTCTTCAATTGACTTTCCTTTAGGATCTTCTATCTGCCAGTCTGTCACATCCCTCAAAAATAAAGCAGGGCATGATTCCTTGTCCATGCATCCCATATTGACTGCAGTTTCTGCACCATCTATCATTTCCTGCGAGATACTTTGCGGAGAATTTTTTTCAATATCAATTCCAATCTCTTTCATTGCTTGTGCTGCAATAGGATTGATTTTAGCTGCAGGCATTGTACCTGCACTGATTGGCTCAAAGCCTGAAGGCAAATATTTTCTAAAGAAGGCTTCAGCCATCTGGCTTCTTCCAGCATTTTCAACACATACAAAAAGAATTTTTTTCTTGGTCATCATCATCATTATTTCTTGAAAATAATCTTGCTATTTTATTGCCCTGATGACAAGACTGCTAATTTTCCTTCCGTTGATTTTTTCTCCTCCTTCCATGTATGCTCGCTCCTCTAAAACTTCGATTTTTTCAAAACCTGCTTGTCTAATACAAGAAAGATAGTTTTCTTTTGTCAAGGCACCGTCTATACATTCGCACCATTGATCAGAATTAACCTCACCTTCTGGCAATTCCACATCTGTAATCAAATCAGAAATAACCATCCTTCCGTTACTTTTGAGAATTCTAAAAACTTCTTTGAATGATTCAGTCTTGTTTGTAGTAAGATTAATCACACAATTGCTAATGACTGCATCAACTGAGTTGTGGTTTACTGGTATGTTCTCCTCAATGTCTCCTTTTCTAAATTCAACGTTAGAGTAATTTCCTTTAGATGCATTTTCTCTTGCCTTTTCCAGCATCTGGTCAGTCATGTCTATTCCTATTGCCTTGCCTGAATCACGAACCCTTTTTGATGCCAAGAAAATGTCGATTCCAGCACCTGAGCCCAAATCAACTACAATCTCACCTTCCCTAAGGTCAGCGTGGTTTAGTGGGGCTCCACAGCCTACTCCCAATATGGCTTCTTGAGGAATTGACTCTAAATCCTCTTGATTATACCCTATCAGTTTTGTTGCATCAACTGGAGAGTCTCCAGTGTTACATTCTCCTGGCATGCAGCAGCAATCATCGTTTCCTGACATTACTATCTTGGAATATTTTTTTTTGATATCTTCTTTAATTGAATTTTCCATGTTACGGTTTACTAGGTAAACTATTAAAATCATCAAGTACAAACAATTACAGTTAGTGTAATTATGGAAACTAAGAAAAAGAAATTAGAAATAATTCAGAACAAGTGTGAGTTTGCAGATTACGATGCATCTCAGCTCCTAAATGAAACCTCAAAAATTCGGGATCTCATTACAAAAAGGGCAACACTAGAAATTCTGTTTCCACTTTGTTGCACCACAGAACCTGTAAGGCACAAACAATTCAAAGAGTCTCTAAAGGGAATTAGCAGCAAGACATTGTCTACAAGATTATCCGAATTAGTATCCGAAGGAATACTGGAAAGAAAGACATACGCTGAGGTTCCACCACGTGTAGAATACAAACTAACAAAAAAAGGACAAGAACTAGTTGAATCCATTACAGATTTACTTGAATGGATGAGAAAGTGGTCCCAAAGAAAATAATAATTTTTTTCTCAAAATGGTTTTTGCATCATTAAGAGTTTAACTCATTATCTGATCTTTGTTTCTTACACCAACAATTTGGACTGCATTGGAACTTTTATTTAATTTCCATTTTGCTCTCCTTTGAAAAAGTCCTTCCTGTCATTGCATTTTGGATGAATAGGCTTGGCGGACTCTTACAATATGCTTTATGATTTCTGCTACTTCTTTTGACAATAGGACTCTTGAAAACGATGTATTGTCATGCTCAAGGAAGAAGGTTGTTGTAACGACCATGATTATGGTGTTACATAATTGAATAAAACAAAAACCAAATGATCTTATGTGCCAAACATATTTTTTTAATCCATATAGATCATCTTCATCATCTGTTTTTCTTTATGGTGACTATGAGTCAAAAGATACGATACACTCATCCAAACGGAAAATCATTGATTCTCTCTGATTTTATGCACAGATTGCAATCAAAATCCAAAAAATAATTCATCCTAATTTTTTAATTTCTTCTCGAACCTCTTCTAGCTCCAGCTTGGTTTTTTCTTTATCATCCTCAGAAAGTGACTCGTCGCACAATTTTTTCAAGATCAAGAATTCCTTGTTTTTTAGCGATTCAAGATAACTATGTTCTTTCATGTGTTTCAAGAATCTTACACAATCTTGGAATTTGTCTTTGTCGGTTCATTTTCAGACACAATAATCACCTTTGGAGATAAATATGGAAATTATTCTCAGATTCTCATGACTGTTAAACGAATCATGGTTTGTCTGGATGGCTCTAAACACTCCCTTAGAGGGCTGAATGCGGCAATTTCATTAGCAAAAGAATCAGATGCAACCCTAGTCGGAGTTCACAGCGATACTAGTTTTAGTGCTTTTTCTGCTGTCAGGGCTCCTATACTTCCAGAGAAAAAATGGTCAAATGAGGCAAAAGGAATAATCTACGGTGCACAGAAAAAAGTAGAGAAAAGCAAAATCAAGTTTGAAGGAGTTGTAATAGGCGGACATTCTTCAGGAATTGACTTGACTACTTTTGCAAATAATCCTAGAAACAAGATTGATCAAATAGTTATAGGATCAAGAGGAATGGGATTTCCAAGGGAATTGTTCTTTGGAGGCACAGCAAACTTTGTCTTGCACAAGGCAAAAGCTCCTGTAACAATCGTAAAGTAACAACTTTCTTTTCTTTTCCATTGTTTTTGTAATTCTCAAAGAAAATTTATGCGTCTTTTAATTACAAAAAGAGATGATTCTATTCTGATAAAATAATCACAATCCTTATGAACACTAAAAAATTAGAACGGTTGTTCTAATTGTCTTATCTTGATTCAAGTGCTATTTTGGGTGTGATAACTTCCCCAAATGCAACATTTGCAAAAATCCGAGACAATGATGAAAAATACTTTGCGTCCTCAGTTGCAATTTTTCTGATAGCCTCAATTGTTGGTCTGCTTGTAATGGTTCCGTTTGTGATGATGCCACTTGATGCGACATACTATGAGGTATTTGAGGAAAACCAGATTGATGTTGACATTCCGGTAGGATGGTCTGATGCTTTTTTGTTTGTAGGGATTAACATCGCTATTGGAATCATTTCAAATGGATTGTTCTATTTTATTGGCAAAACACTGGGAGGAAACAAAAGCTGGAAAAAGATATTTTCTGTTTTGTTTTACGCATATGTCCCTACCATTCCTATGATGTTGGTACTTTCTGCATTGGTGTATATTATGTGGAGTTCTCTTATTGGAATAGATTCATCCTATCTGATGGCATCTGGTTCTGATGAGGAGGAAATATTTTCTTTGATTGCACCTGTACTGTCATATATTGGATTGATGATACTTGTGGTAATCATTTTTCTTGTCTGGATATTTATTGTTACAATAAAGGCACTCAAAACGGTTAATGGATTTGGCACTGGAAAGTCGTTTGGTCTGATTATCTTGGTCATGATAATCACATCTATTGTTACAATTCCTCTTGGTTCATAGTATTCTAGTTTCAATTTTGATTTTAGATAGAATTTGTAAATTTGCAAAATTAACAATAAAGTCCATATAATAATCCTGAAATCTGCTAGTCATGGATCATACTCTATGGGATGATATGGCCTCTGATTATGATAAGAGCGTTGAGGATAATGAGGATCCTGTAATTGTTGAGTATCTGGACAGAGAGATTAACATTCTATCTGATATATGCAAGACTGTCTGCAAGCCTGGGAAAAATTACTCCATAATTGATATGGGTGCTGGCACTGGCAGAGTGATTTTTGCCCTTGATGAAAAACTCCAAAATGATTCTATTCGATTTTATGGTGTTGAAGCCTCTGACCCCATGATTAAACGAGCAAACCAAAAGGCTCAATCTCATAAAGGCAATTCCTCTTTCGAATTTCTAAAATATGATTTAAGGGATCCAAACCTTCCTGACTATTTTAAATCAGATACGACAAACATCGTCATGTGCTTGTATAATACCATGGGAGTTGTGTCTGATGATAAACGACAACTCTTCATTGACAACATGATAAAGATTGCAGGAAAAGATGGCTTGACCATACTAACTGCATTTAATGGAGATAATTTTGGTTTTGTTGCACCAAAGTTGTACGCTCCTATGCTGCCAATGATAAAACAGATAGATGAAGACTCTTTTGATGAAGAAAATAGAGTTTTTCATAACAGTCTTGGTTTTCGCAGTCAGTGGTTTACCAAAAATCAACTAAAGTCATTTCTTCACACTGATGTGGAACCTATGCCAATCAAAGTTGAGATAGATGGTGACTCTCATACGCTTGGCAATGTATATGTGAATAAAGACTTGAGCAATTTTTCTAATTAGAATTTAGTCTTAATGATTTTGCTTTTGACATTATCTCATTTTACAAAATCTAAAAGATGTTATTCTTCATCTCTAATGCCAAAATCATCTTCAAACAATTCTGGATTCTCATCTTTTGCTTTTTTCAAAAGCTTTTTGAAAGTTTCAGGATCGTCTTTCTGAAGATCTAACAAAATTTTTCCTATTGATGCATCAAGATCGTTCATCTACTAGTAGATTCTTTTTGCAGTATTTTTACTGATCTATGTTGTTTGTTTTGTCCCATTAAAATTCAAAATAAAGAATTGTTTAGCTAAAAGTAGTTTTTTTTGTTCATCTCACTTAACATTCTCTTTGCTGTACTTGACTCATCGAGTCAGAGGCATCTTACGGTGTTAGCTGGATGAGCCCTAATGCTCACATAAACTAGATAACACAATTACAGAGTCTCCAGAGTAAGGGAGACTTTTTTTTCTTAACAACAAGATCTGAAAATCTCAAAAAATTATTAATGAAACCATTGCTTTTTCTCATAAATGCCCCTCGATAAGATGCCTGACCCAACACAATACGTGCCTACGCACAAGTCAGTTGTGCTACATATCCAGCAAAATCCTGTAGCATGCATTATTGATTCTGATTCAGATCATAAACTGCACTACCAAACACTTGATGAATCCTCACAAATTAGGGCCACCTTGACCGGTTTTTTGAACAAACACGAGGATGCAGGCCTTTTACTGGGACTGAAACTACAGATACAGTCTCAAGAAAATATTTTTGAATATGTTGTTTATCCTACTGAAGAATTTGTAGATGCTGTGATATTTACTGAATCAATTTTCATAATTGACGAGAAGATGGGGCAGCTATACCGCCTAAAAAAAATAATAACCGATCAGTTTGTCAAAACAAAATCAGAGTTTGATAAATTCCAAAATATGTTAAAATGATCTAAAGTATTGTGTATTGAGAATTCAAACTAACACATAAATCAATAATTGCTATCATTTGTAGTGATTATGCAGACAAGCTTTACTCAGATGCTAAAGGCAAGAGAACCTGTTCTTCTAGACAGAGAAGATGGTCATTGGTATCAAACAAAGTTCGATGAGATATATCCTTCAATTAACACAATTCTTTCTGCCACTGCATCTGAAGAAAAGAAAAACAGCTTGGAATCCTGGAAGGAAAACGAACCTGCACACAAATACATTACAGAACAGGCACAGTACATTGGAACCCAATCTCACAAAATGATTGAAGACTATCTTCAAAACAAGCTATCCTATGACGAGTTTGATCTTTTACCAATAGCGCACTTTCATAATCTTAAACCCTATCTTGAAAATATCTCCGATGTAGTTTCCATAGAACAGAGAATGTATTCAGATAAACTAAAGGTTGCAGGTACCAGTGATCTGATTGCCCAATATAACGGGGAACTATCAATCATTGATTATAAAACAAAAAGAAAACCCCAGGTAGACGAATACATGTACGAGTATTACCTGCAGACCACATGCTATGCTCAAATGTTTCAAGAGGTTACAGGAATGAAAATCAACCAAATAGTAATTTTAGTTAGCAGCGAGAAAAATACCAGGCAGGAATTTGTAAAACCATGCGATGAATACATAGAACCACTAAATCAAAGAATTGAAAATTATTATATTAACAACAGTCTTAACTAGTTTTAAAGTAAAATTAACGGCTAACTTCTACTCATGGTGCTGCATCCACACCTAACATAGACCATCTTGAATTGGCCTTCTGTCTTGATGTTGTGTGACATTGGTTTTCTGCATCTCTGACATTCTGTAAACCCAAAATATTCCTCAACTTTGACCATTTTATCTTTCCACGATTTTGTTTGCTCATCCCAGTAGACTGAATTGATTTCACTTGGAGTTTCAGAAGAATCTTCCATCTCTCTAGTTTATTTTTGATATTTTCAATATTTGTCTTATTGATCTTGTTGTCTTTGATTTTTCTTGTCATTCATTCCAGATTGACTGCTCTTTTAACCACTTGATCAAATCTTGGTACAGTTTGCTTTTCTGCATATTTAGTACTCCTATCTCTAGATTTGTAGATGACTTTACTGTTTTAGTATAATTCTCATAAACTGCAAAAATTATCTTATCTAGATACATTTCATTTTGCATTTCTTTTTTTGCTAGTTCCTCAGATTCAGTCATGGCAAAACTTGCAAACAACACTCCGTCTACCCAATATGCGCTTGCTGATTCCAATGATGACATCATTCCAATTAGATCATCAAGGCTAAGCTTGATCATGTCCCTGACGTATATTTTATCATACGGTTTTGAAATGAATTCTGTCATATGACCACTCTTAGAAAATAAGCATAAGAGTATTTGCAAATTTTATATCTGGTTTTTTGTAAAATCAATCATGTCAGAAAAAGATGCAAATTCAGATGAATTTTTCTCAGAGCACGAAATTTTTGTCACAGAATTTCCAAAAAAAGGATATGGCATAGTTGATTATTTGCAAGGACGGGTTCATTTTGCACTGCTTGATCAAATGAAGCTCATGACCACCTCTGGAATGACGCAGACACAAATTAAAGAGACAATCATTGCAAACGTTACTGAAATCATAGAGAACTTTGATCCTCAAAAGGAAGAACCTGAAAAATAATTTCATGTCCTAATTTATCGTGACTATTTTGTGACACTTGCAATCACAACCTACATGTTGGAGGTCATGATTATTTCTGTATGAGCATTCTTTTGTATGCTGGATTACGACACTGATTACTATTGCAAGTAATTTTGATAAATAATTTTCTTTGAAAATCACGATTGTTGGTTTGGTTCTATTTTTTTTGATTCTTAAAAATTAGATGTGATTAGGATGTTTGATTTCTCCTAACCTTTCTGATGCAATGGACTAAGATTTTGTTGGATCTTTGCTCAATATGTTCAATACATGTTCTACTATCTGCTTTTGTCCTCCTGCATGTAGGTCTGTTCTTACTGTATCTGAACCTAGACTGACAAAGATCAGGTTGCTGTCCCCCAGTGGGAATGTCATCCTTGTTATCTTCTCAAATGCAGCTACTGCATACAGCCCGCTTCCTATTTTTGGGGCAAGCTCTTTTCTTCCCTTCCATGCCGCTGCTGCTCTCTTTAGAGAATTTGCAGTCTCTTCTGGGGAAAGAAAGTTTGTGACTCCGTCCCGATGACTGGTAGCAAGTATGCTGCCTTCTATGTCTGTAACTATGCTATGTCTGATGTTTACATCTGAATCCATTATTCTGTTCAAGAGATTCTCATAATTCATACGGTAATTACGTCAAAATCTTACTTAAGAGATTCTAAAATTATCAGGGAACTACTTTTTAGTTATGATTGTGTAGACTCTGTATGTATGAAGGAAAATGTCCTTTTTTTAAATGGGTTGACAAATTTTTTGGATCAAACACAGATTCCAATGAAGAGAACGGTTTTTCAAAACCACAAGACACGAACTGAAATGATTGTTAACTCAACTCATTGCTGATTTTTTGTACTCTTGAAATTCTAAAATTTCTTCATTGAGTCTTTTTAACATGGTCTTGTCCTCATAGTCTGATTTTTTTAAAAGATCCCACGTTTTTTCAATCCCTTCTTTTAGAACAAATAGAGTTCTTTTGTCATCACAATGCATACTCTGGATTTTTTTACAGAATTTATGTTTCTATTGATATGTGACTGAAAATCCTGTTAAATAAAATGAATATTCTTCCTTAGAATCTGTTTTTATTGCTAAATTTTGCGCTTACTGTTTTTTCGTAAAAATACTCTTGTTTTTTTAATAATTTTTCAGGAATAATCCTGCATTTTCTCAAGGGAACAAGTCTTGATATCTGCTCATACGTATTCATGTCTCTTACATCTGCTGCATATGCGATTTGAAGTAATGGTGACCTTTCTTCAATCATTGGTTTTGCTTGTTGGTATCCTCCGCTCTGTCTCATTCCGGTACGAAATAATCCGATGTGCTTTTCTTTTTTTGATATCTGTGGATCTTCATAGCAGCAGATTGCAAGTTCGTCTTCTGGTTTTTCAATAATTGTCAATCTGGTGAACTTGTCGCTCCAATCTTCAACTTCTTTGGCAACTGAAATTGCTTCTTGTTTATCCTCAAAAACCATTGAGATTACCAATCTATCCTTTTCATAAGCCCATGATATTCCAAAAAAATTATCGTGCCAGCTAATCTCAAATGACATATGCAATTTGAAAAAAATTATCAAATTAACGGTTTCGAATGAAATTATTCTTTGTTATACGATATATGTTGAATTCTTTGTTTTCCTGCAATTCTTCTTAAGAACTCCTGTTCATTTCTTGGACCTTCTTTTCTAATTGTTAGACAAAAAATATCATATAATTATGAATTTTTATCCTTAGTAAAAAGAGTAAAAATAGAAATCCTCATCTTGTAGGCGTGGATTTATGACGCTCTCGTAAAGTTCACTATTGCAGAGATGATGATGACAAGTATGGATGAAACAACAGTGTCTTTTGCCTCATCTTATGATAAGATTGCAAAAGAATGGATAGTTGAGGTCTCAAGGCCACTTGTGACTTCTGATACAGATGTAGAAGGTTTTGGCCCAATAGACAAACAGTTCAGTTTGGATGAAAGTTACAGAATTGCATTTGCCGTTGGGATTGAGGCAAAGGAGAGATTGCCGGAATACACAAGGCAACTGACTGGGGAATTTTAGTTTTAGAATAATAGCGAAAATAAAAATCAAATTTAATAATAAATGGTATATTATTAGGTTTGATTTTCAATTATGATAATAACAAGTTACTATTTTTGAAAAAACATAGTAATGATTCAGAATGGTTTCAGAATTTGATGTAGTTCCAACAATCATCGGAGTTTTGTTTCTAGTATTGCCTGCATTACTGCTAGGAAGACTGTGTTCTCACTTCAAAATATCCGAAGTTGTTGGTTTTGTCTTTGCAGGAATCATTCTAGGTCCTACTGCATTAGGAGGAGCAATTCCAATTTTTGAAAGGCCGGTTGTGGAATTGAATGATATGATGTTGGGGTTGTGGCAGATTTCTGGAATCATCATCTTGTTTTCAGCAGGACTGCATTTTACATTTCATGATCTAATCAAAGCAGGTCCAAAGGCTGCAATAATTGGAGTGTTTGGGGTTTTAGTTCCGCTCGTTACAGGATACTTTGTCGTACTTTGGATGGGATTTGATTGGACTGTTGCCGTGTTAGTTGGAGCTACAATTAGTGCAACAAGCATAGCAGTCTCTGTTGTAATTTTAGAAGAACTTGGAAAAGAGAAGACCAAAGAAGGAAATATTCTGGTAAATGCAGCAGTGTTAGACGATGTGTTAGGTCTTGCAATTCTTTCAGCAGTAATTTCTATTGTTGCGTTGAATACAATTCCAACAATAGAATCAGTTGCAATTATCACAATTACTGAAATAGGTTTTTGGATTTTGATTTTGCTTGGAGCCGTGTATCTTCTACCTAAGATAGTTCATGTGGTTTCAAAAACACATCCTTCGACTCTAGAATCTAGAGGTACAAGACAGGGGGTTGCATTGGGTTCGGCATTTGGTTTGGCTGCAATTGCAGCTAGTGTGGGATTGAATCCTATTGTGGGGGCATTTGCAGCTGGGATGGGATTGGCAGGATCTAAACTGGCAGTTCAGGTGCGTGAATTTGTTGGGCGATTAAAGGTAATTGTTGCTCCATTGTTTTTTGCAGTAATTGGGGCACATGTTGACATTATGCAAATCTCTTCAATCAACTGGGTTTTGTTTGCAGTAATTTTAGGTGTGGCAGTATTTTCTAAGGTTCTCGGTTGTGGGATTCCTGCATCTATTTTGCTAAAAAGTAAGAAAAGTGGTTTTCTAATCGGATACGGAATGGTTGCAAGAGGCGAAGTAGCTTTTATTGTTGCTGGGATTGGATTGGCATTTCAAGTACTTTCAGATGAGATTTATTCCACCATTGTATTTGTGATTTTAGCTACTATTTTCATTGCACCAATATTGCTAAGAAACTCATTCAAATCATAGTTTCAAAATGCAATCATGGTTCACAGACCCATATTTGTTTAACAAAAATTGCATATGATATGATCTATCATAATATCAAGAAATTATGATATTACCTTATGTAAAAATTTAGAGTCAAATGATCATATCTTATGCTTTACTACAAACGTCAGAAATTCACGCCTAATTGGGGGGGGGGGTTCTATTTTTATCGAAAAAATAAGATTGGATCTAGCAGTATTTTTCACATTCACATTGTCTGCTTGTAAAGAGACTCCTAAACATCTCAAATCTTGAATGGGAAATCTCTGGCTTTGTTTTACCAACAATTTTGAATAATTTGATTCCCGTCTCAGAGCTAGTTCCTTTTAATGCCCATGTTCCATTTTTCATAAGAAATGGTTGTGGATTTTTCATGATGACTTTTTTTCTAGCCTTCAAATCATATGCTTGAATTTTGGACATGTCTAACTTTTTCTTTTTTCTATTACAAAGAAAAAGTAAGTTTTTTCATAGTTTTGACTGAAAAATTTCTTTGTATTTTGAGCCTAATGGCAATTCGGTATTTTTCTAATTTTTCAATATCTGCCAAATTCTAATAAATCCTGATAATGCCAAATCTTTACATTGGTTTTGTTTTGCCGCTTTGGTTAAACATTTGTTTGAAAAATTGATATTAGTTTTTTTATATCTCAAAATGAGATTATCTTTGACGCCTTCGTTTAGTGGCCGAAGCATGCTATAAACGGCTACTACTCCAAGACGTCTTTTGTCATCTTTTTTTCAATAATGCTTCTTCTGGGGTTTTGTCCTTATTTGATTCCCAATGCCAACTGTGATGCTTTTTCCAGTGCTTCTCTAATTCCTCGTTGGTAGGCTCCTTGCCAAGAGGGGTGCCACAAATTTTACACTGTTTCATTTTTCTCTTCCTTGTTTGTTTGAATCTCAGATTTTTTCTTTTTTGTCTTTATGATTGGATGACACTGTGCAGGAAGGTTTTCATCTTGTTCCATGTTGAATCTCAATTTTTTTCTTTATTGTTTTTATTATTTTTTATTTTTTTCTTGTCACTTGTTTTTCTTTTTTGTTTTTTGCGCCTTTTTTCTAAATCTAAAATTGCATATGTTCTTCCAAATTCACATAGTTTCATTTCTCCAGTAATTCCATCATGAGTTGATTCAATGTTGCCATTCATTAGAAATTCTCCTACTATGTCCCATGTTCTTGATTCTGAAACTTCAAATTTGTATGGTATTGTAGATATTTTTGTAAAATAACCATTTTGGGAATTTCTAATTATAAAATTTTCAATTTTTTTTTCCAGTGTTAACCCTGAACCACTTTTCTTACTTTTGTTAAATGGGCGTTTGTATGACATGTTTTTTCAAATATCTCCTATTATTTTATCTAAGTTATCGTGCATTTAATGTGTCAGGATCATTGTTTCTTGGCAAATATTTGTCTCCTAACTTTGTCTTCATCTTTTCATCAAATTCCTCTTGAAGTCTTTTAAGATATATTTCAGCTTCTGTCTCGTCAGTTGGTATTCTTGTGTCTATATCATAATTAAAACCGGTAGCCAAGTGATAAAATGCCTCAAAAAATTCCTTGCAATCAATAACGTCAGCTTTTGTATCTATTGAGACAATCAAGCAATTGTTACTTTGTTTAAAATTAAGACAAATCTCTTCATCAATCATAACATCGACTAAAACTGCCATGAGATACGGAAAGTATTGTTCTTTGAGACCATCTTCATTTTTTATTGTAATCCATAATTCAAGCCCGTCATACAAATAATCGAATGTTTTTACGACCGTATCTCTTACCTCTGAGCCTAAAAATGCATATTTTGAATTCCACGAAATCGACTCGAATTTGTCTCCAGGCTCCAAATAAGCCAAATCGAATTTTAAATTTCCATTTGTTTGCTCAAATTCCCATACTTGCTTGTTTGTCCACATGGGTGAAAACTCTGCTATTAATTGCCTGGTTGCATCTTCCATATCCTTTCTGTTTTTGTTTTGAATCTTCCATATGTATTTGTAATTTGGTATGGGTTGATGTCTTTTGATGCTTGATGATGGTGAAATGGTTGAATTGTTAATCTTCTCTAGGATTTTGCTAAAAAATTTGAGAATAAACGGTTAGGTTGTATTTGTAAAAATCTTGTTTCTTTTTGAAATAATTGATCAAGTAGAATGTGGTTAGGGCTCTCATTTTGTAATTCAAAGTATTCAATCTGAATCTCTTTGTCCTGTAAATAAGCAATGCTCTGCGTTTCAAAGCATTCTGGATCTAATCCTTTTCAATTCAGAATTGATCCTTGCAGAACCATTAAAGATCGATTAGACTCTCTTAAATTCTTGAATTTTGAAAGTTTTTTTATACTGTTCTTTCGTTAGCCTAAGACAGTAAGGAGATTATGGTGAATTGAAGGAACTTACAAATCATGATATTATTGAAGCAATCGATAGCCTAATTGAAGAAGGTATTGGAGACCCTGGAAGATTAGATAACATTAGGGAATCTCTTCGTAAGGGAAAAACTTTGTTCAATTCTGATATGCAATTTCTTGAAAATTTGCTTGGCCCATTTGTACAATCCGAACCTGAAGAATTTCATCCTGACCCTCTTTTACCATTGGTTGAAAAATTAATAGAGGAAGGAGCAGGCGATACTGGAAGGTTACAGTCTATTCATAATTCGTTACTAAAAGGAAAACCCTTGTTTCATTCTGATGAAAATTATCTGAAAAAATTAGAAGAATCGTCTCCTGATTCAACTTTGAGCGAAGATGACAATCTAGTATATGAATCTGAACCTGAAATAAATGAGCCTGCTTTATCTCCAGAACCCACTACTACAAGGGGTTCTATGCCTAAAGGCTGGACTCCTGACAAGTCAAATGTATCCTCATCAGATAACTTGGATTCAGTTGATGATGAAGGTCCTGACTCAGAAAAAACTAGTACTGAGGTCAACCGAGAAAAGGCTTTGCCCTCAGAATCAAAAGAAACTGCTCAAGACGAGCAACTTGAATTAGAAAAGAAAGATTTGGAATCTCAAATTAATGAAGAACGCAAACGAATAGCTTTACAAACAAAATATCATGAACAGATTGCTGCTCAAAAAGCAGAAGTTGAAAAAATCAAAAAAGAAGGCCAAGTTGTTTTAGCAAACCTTGCTCAGGAAAGAGAACAGCTAGTAAAAGAATCTGAGGAACAAAAACAAATTTTATCTCAAGTTAAAAAAGAACAAGAAGAGACTGAACAGAAAATACAAGATGACAAAGCTCGCATTGAACAAATGTATGAAATACAACGTTCCCGCTTAAAGGAGCAAACAGAACTTGCAAATGATCTAAAAAATAGAAAGTCTGAATTAGATAAAGCACAAGAAGAATTTGAAACTATTCAAAATGAATTACAAAATGAACAAGCATCCCTTGAAAAAGAATCACAGCAACAAAAAGACAATTTGGCTAAACTGCAAACAGAAAAAGACGAACTAGCAAAGACACAAGCTGAATACGACGAGCTACTGTCACAAATACAAAAAGAGCAAGAATCACTTGCTGCCGAAGGTAAGGTACAGGCTCAATTATTACCAAAGATCCAGGCAGAAAAGGAAGAACTAGCAAAAGTCCAGTCAGAATACGATGCTATTGTGTCCCAGGTCAACGAACAACAAGCATCCCTTGAAAAAGAATCACAGCAGCAAAAAGACAATTTGGCTAAACTGCAAACAGAAAAAGACGAACTAGCAAAGACACAAGCTGAATACGATGGTCTTTTAGATGACATTAAACAACAACAAGCATCCCTTGAAAAAGAATCACAGCAGCAAAAAGACAATTTGGCTAAACTGCAAACAGAAAAAGACGAACTAGCAAAGACACAAGCTGAATACGACGAGCTACTGTCACAAATACAAAAAGAGCAAGAATCACTTGCTGCCGAAGGTAAGGTACAGGCTCAATTATTACCAAAGATCCAGGCAGAAAAGGAAGAACTAGCAAAAGTCCAGTCAGAATATGAAACTACTTTGGCCCAGGTCAACGAACAACAAGCATCCCTTGAAAAAGAATCACAGCAGCAAAAAGACAATTTGGCTAAACTGCAAACAGAAAAAGACGAACTAGCAAAGACACAAGCTGAATACGACGAGCTACTGTCACAAATACAAAAAGAGCAAGAATCACTTGCTGCTGAGAATAAATCTCAAGCTCAACTATTGCCAAAGATCCAGAAAGAAAAAGACGAACTAGCAAAGACACAAGCTGAATACGACGAGCTACTGTCACAAATACAAAAAGAGCAAGCATCCCTTACTGCTGAGAATAAATCTCAAGCTCAACTATTGCCAAAGATCCAGAAAGAGAAAGACGAACTAACAAAAGTCCAGTCAGAATATGAAACTACTTTGGCCCAGGTCAACGAACAACAAGCATCCCTTGAAAAAGAATCACAGCAGCAAAAAGACAATTTGGCTAAACTGCAAACAGAAAAAGACGAACTAGCAAAGACACAAGCTGAATACGATGGTCTTTTAGATGACATTAAACAACAACAAGCATCCCTTGAAAAAGAATCACAGCAGCAAAAAGACAATTTGGCTAAACTGCAAACAGAAAAAGACGAACTAGCAAAGACACAAGCTGAATACGACGAGCTACTGTCACAAATACAAAAAGAGCAAGCATCCCTTACTGCTGAGAATAAATCTCAAGCTCAACTATTGCCAAAGATCCAGAAAGAGAAAGACGAACTAACAAAAGTCCAGTCAGAATATGAAACTACTTTGGCCCAGGTCAACGAACAACAAGCATCCCTTGAAAAAGAATCACAGCAGCAAAAAGACAATTTGGCTAAACTGCAAACAGAAAAAGACGAACTAGCAAAGACACAAGCTGAATACGATGGTCTTTTAGATGACATTAAACAACAACAAGCATCCCTTGAAAAAGAATCACAGCAGCAAAAAGACAATTTGGCTAAACTGCAAACAGAAAAAGACGAACTAGCAAAGACACAAGCTGAATACGACGAGCTACTGTCACAAATACAAAAAGAACAAGAGTCCCTGTCTGAATATGAAAAGATAAAAAATGATCTTCCATCTGAAGAAGAAAAATTAATCAAATTAAAAGAACAAAGACTTGAATTAGTTAATTTTATTGCTTCTGAAAGAGAAAAAATTGCAATTCAAATAAAGAAGGAAAAGAAGAAGGATAAAGAAGTAAAATCCCTTGAAAAGACTCTGAAAAAAGAACAAAACAAATTAACAAAATTAAAAACCAAACAAGAATCTGCACAAGAAAAATTAAACAAAAAAATAAAAAAATTAAAAGATCAACAAGAATCTACACTTCAAAAAATTGACGAAATTGATGAACAACAGACCAAAATAACTAAAGAGGCAAAACCCAAAGAAAAGAAGGCTACTGCCACCACTAAAGCAACGACTACTGCCTCAAAGGCAAAACCCAAAGAAAAGAAGGCTACTGCCACCACTAAAGCAACGACTACTGCCTCAAAGGCAAAACCCAAAGAAAAGAAGGCTACTGCCACCACTAAAGCAACGACTACTGCCTCAAAGGCAAAACCCAAAGAAAAGAAGGCTACTGCCACCACTAAAGCAACGACTACTGCCTCAAAGGCAAAACCCAAAGAAAAGAAGGCTACTGCCACCACTAAAGCAACGACTACTGCCTCAAAGGCAAAACCCAAAGAAAAGAAGGCTACTGCCACCACTAAAGCAACGACTACTGCCTCAAAGGCAAAACCCAAAGAAAAGAAGGCTACTGCCACCACTAAAGCAACGACTACTGCCTCAAAGGCAAAACCCAAAGAAAAGAAGGCTGAAAAATAATTTTATCTAGTCGATCTACTCAGTCAGGAAAATAAAATGATAAACCCTACTGCTAAAGCAATTATTGAAATTCCCATTGATACATAAAATCTGTTGTTCAATTTATTTACTAAAATCCTCTTAGATTAATACTTTAGAAATTTGCAAATTTTTAATCAGTTCAACAGGATGATGTCTTTGTGATCTTAAACTTGGATTACTAAACTATATTCATCTCCAATTTTTTTATTTTAATTTTTTATCCCGTCAAAAATAAAAGATTCAATCAATCATTTCTTAAACTCAATGATTTTATTCTCTAAAAAAAATAGAATATCATGTCTGAAAATGATGTTGTTGTTTGGTCTAAAGATTCTTTTCTGTCTTGGTCTGACTTTAAGGCAGAGGCAAACCCTTCCGTATACGAAGACTCTCATAGTTATATCAAATATCATTACACTTGGGTTGTAAATTCAGACAAAATGGGTAAGGACATCTTTTTTTTCATTGAAAACATTCATCTTTCGGTAGAATTTCACAGGGTTCTATCATGGGTTCGAACTTCTGAATCTACTCCTGATTTATTGAAACATGAACAGGGACATTTTGATTTGGCAGAACTTGTAAAACGCCAAAACATTGATCAAATACAAAGCAGATTTCAGGACAAGCATTATCCTACCCGAGGACAAAACGAAGATCAAAGAAAACAAAATGCCAAGGAAGATTCAGGTAAGATGATTGCTACTGAAGTAGAGAAACTGCTTGAGATTTTATCTAAAATGAGAACAGAATATGATGAGGAAACTGAATTTGGACATAATCAAGAAATGCAATCAAAATACAATAAAATCTTTGAAAATCTAAGAGTTTGATTTAACTGATACTGGATTTGCAAAAATCAGTAAACTATCTTGAAGTTGGCTCAACTGTCTTTTTTTCAGGCATTGAATTAATGTAATTGACCAGACTCCTGTAAAATTTCAGGTGAAAATCTAAATCTCTAATCTCTGTTTGTTTTAGTTCTTCCAATTCAGGACCAAAATTTCGGGTATCTGATTGAATTTGATGCAGTGTTTTTTCGTTTACCTCAATCATGTGAAATAGACTATGCAATACCTCGCTTTTTGTTAGGGTGTTTTCACATGATTTTCTCAATAGTGTTTCGACCCAATCCATATTCAATACGCATAGAAAGGTTATTTCCACTCCTAAATGTGATAAATTCGAATCTTTACTCTATTTTTTTTTAGTTTGTTCATCTGAAGTCTTTGATTCTTTTTTCTTTTTTTGCTCCATTATCTCTTTGTTTCTCTCAATATCTGAATGGACTTCAACGTGATCATACAGTTCTTCTTTTGAATCAAACAATTGTTCACAATAATAGCATTGATGCATACAATATCTATGATCTTTTCAGTTTAATTCTTTTCTGGAGATTATCAAAAAATGATCAAAAGGTTCTATCCTTTTATTTAACAAGTCGGCATCTCTGATACTCTAACCTCTTGCCTTATCATTTGATTTTAATAAAATAAAATGGACTCTAATCAGAGTTGATTATCGTCCATTTTGTTCTCTAATTTTTTGTGCAAGCTCTGCATAAGGGTCTTCATGCCATTGTTCGCTATTCAAATTGGCACCTAATCCAGATTGTGATGAAAAGGACCCTTCTAATGAAGCTGGTGCTAAAACTGCATCCTCAGGAACATAGTTTTGTTGATTATCATGAGCATATACCATGATTCCTGCCATTGCAGCTACGCCTATTGCTATGCCTGCATAAATCATTGCGTTTGACATGCCATTTTTTTAGTTTTTTTATATTAATCCTGTATGTCTTCACTGCAATGCATTGAGAGCACTAATGAGTTTCTAACTTGATGTTGGAATTACATTCAGGCAGCCTTCCTGACTCGTTTTTAAATTGTTCAATTAGTTCTAATTGCCTTTCTTTGGGGTTGTTGGTAAATTCTCTTTGATATGATTGAGTTTTTTGTTTGCACTCGTCCCCATCAAAATCATCATCAACATAATGTGTAAATGTTCTCTCAAGATTGTCTGTTTGGCCTATGAATATTGGCTCTTTTTTTCTGTTATACAAGACGTATACTCCTGGACTTGGTTTTACAAATTTTGCACTATCTATCCATATTCGCATCTTGTCTTCAAGTAATTCCATGGATTAGATCCATCTAACTAGATATTAAATTAGGCTGTTGATATTTTGATATTACAAGAACCTTCATGCTTTTAATATTGATAAAAAATCACAATTATTCTGTCTCTTTTAAGTAAATTTCCTCAATCTTTTATTCCAAGACAAATTCAAAAAGAGATTCTTGCTCAAATTGAGGAGAAAATCAATTCAGGATACAAAAAAATCATTCTCTGTGCTCCAACAGGAGTTGGAAAATCTCTTGTTGGTGTTACAATTGCAAATTACTTTGAAACATCATTTACTGTTACTGCATCAAAAAACCTTCAAGATCAATACACCAAAGATATTCCTTTTTTGAAATCTGTCAAGGGAAAACAAAATTTCCCATGCCTGAAATTAATGGAAAGTGAAAAGGTAACCAATTCCAGGCGAGCCATGAGGTGGAGTCTTACTTGCGATAATGGGCAATGTCAGGAACGAGTCAGCAAAAATGGCAAAGAAGTTGTAGAGATCTGCAAGTTCAAACCTACCATAAA
The DNA here is from genome assembly GCF_965223225.1 of Candidatus Nitrosopumilus sp. GTDB lineage: Archaea > Thermoproteota > Nitrososphaeria > Nitrososphaerales > Nitrosopumilaceae > Nitrosopumilus. Next base: position 801,893 of record NZ_CBDCVU010000004.1, on the reverse strand, counting down.
GCAAGTAGAAGAAAAAACCCATGATGAACAGTCTTGTGAATACTATCTTCAGAAATATGATGCACTAACCTCGAAGCACTCCCTATGGAATTATCATGCTTTTTTTCAGATTATGAAATTCAACAAAAAATTGTTTGAAGAATATCTTGATAGAAAGGTGTCTATTTTTGATGAGGCTCACAAAATCGAAGACCAAATTATTCAATTTGTAGGGTTTGATATTTTTGGAGGTCAGGTAAGTGAATGCAATCTAAATTTTGACAAATATGATTTTACTGATCTGGATTCGATGATACAGATTGTAGATGACATGTCTTATTCTTATGCAAAACAAATCAAAGACATCAAAGAAAGCAAGGCATTTCAAAATAATCCTGATTATGAATTGATTACAAGATTGGAGAGAAGATTTGACAGAACAGCTCAGGCAAAAATAGACATTTTATCTGACAAAGATAATTTTGTGGTGAATAGTCCTATTCGTGATCTGAATGGAAATTTTCGAACTGTCTCCATAAAACCAATTGATGTTTCAAAATTTGCAAAATCATTTTTTGAGACAGACTATCAAATTTTCATGTCTGCGACAATCGATAAACAGAGTTTTTGCGAAAACATGGGTTTTGATACTGAAGAAGTAGCATTTGTGGATACTCCAAAATCTCCATTTGCCTTAGAAAACAGACAAGTGGAACTATTGAATGTGAGGAGACTCAGCTATGGCTCTACTGAAGAAGATGAACTAGAAGTAATCAAAGTAATTGACAAGATCCTAGATGATCATTCAACTGAGAGGGGTCTGATTTTAACTTCCTCTATTCCTCGATGTCATAAGATACTGCGCTTTCTATCTCCAAAAAACACAAAAAGAATCAGGATTTGTCACAGCACAAACAAGGATGGAAAAACACAAGATGAAATAATCTCTGAGCATGCATCAGATCCGACAGGGGTCTTACTTTCATCATCTTTGTGGGAAGGAGTTGATCTAAAAGATGATTTGTCTAGATTCCAGATTATTGCAAAAATTCCCTATCCAAACTATAAGGAAAAACGAACCAAAGCCAAAATGGATAAATTTCCATTATGGTATACATCTCAAACATTAACAAAATTGCTACAAGGTTTTGGACGGTCTATTAGAAGCGATAATGATTGGGCCAAAACATATGTGCTTGATACTGCTGCAAACAATGTTTTTTTCAAGGCTCAGCAAATGATTCCAAAAGCCTACTATGACGTGCTGGGAATGGATAACTCGTAGTTCTTTTTCTTTTTGAAACTCTCTACCTCTTCTGTTTTTCTTTTTGAAAATCACCCATATCTTTAACTTGAGATAAATTATCGTGTAAATTTGTGAATTCTTCGTTATTTCTAAAAAAAATAAAATCTATGAGAAAACCCCCAACAAACATCAGAGTATATCTTGTTGAAAAAAACGGTCATTTTTTTATCAATAATGGCGTTTTGGAGAAAGGCTTTGATTCTAAATTGACAATTGATAAAACTCGTGATGATGTATTGTCTGCATTTTCAAAAATGGGATTTTTGTTTGATGAATTTATCCGGCTAAGAATTATTGGCCATTCAAATGAACAAGACAATAAAGAATTGCTTTATATTCTTAATCTAGTTCCTGTAAATAGAAAGATAAGGGCGTTTCTTGATTGGGGAGTTTTTGAACCTGAATTTACAAGAAATCTATCTAGACTCTTTGAAGTTAGAAATGACGTGGTGCATTCAGTCTCTTTAGATGAAGTAATTTACAATCATCCAAAAAAGAAAATCTTGTTTTCATCAAAATCCGGGTTTAAGAAATTTACCTCTGACTTTGATAATGCATGGAACCATCTTTTGAAATTATATCAAAAACAACAACAAAAAATCAATTGGGATGAGATTCTATATCCTACAAGTTAGGTTTAGTGATTGCGCCTTCAGCAGCAGATCCTACCAAAGTTGCAAATTTTGCCAAAGCTCCTGATGTGTAGTTTGGTTTTGGCTTGGTCCATTGAACTCTTCTTCTTTTTAATTCCTCTTCTGTAACGTGAAGATCAATTACATTTGTTTCAGTGTCTATTGTTATTTCATCATCGTCTTTGACAAGTGCTATTGGGCCCCCGACGTACGCCTCTGGTGCCACATGTCCTACCATGAAGCCTCTGGTGCCTCCTGAAAATCTGCCGTCTGTCACCATTGCTACCTTTTTGCCTAATCCTTGTCCTACCAAGGCAGCCGTAGTTGCAAGCATCTCTCTCATGCCTGGACCTCCCTTTGGACCTTCATACCTGATTACAACTACGTGTCCTTCGTCAATCTCACCTTTTGATACTGCATCAAATGCAAACTCTTCTCTGTCAAATACACGTGCCTTGCCAGTAAATTTTGTCATTTCTACTCCTGCTGTCTTGATAACTGCTCCGTCTGGGGCTAAACTGCCTTTGAGTATGACTGCAGTTCCGACTGAATGCAAAGGATTGTCAATTGAGCGTACAATCTGCTGCTCTGTCTCTACTATGTTTAGTGATGTGAGGTTTTCTTTGATTGTTTTTCCGGTTACTGTTATACAATTTTCATTGAGCAGTCCTTTGTCCAATAATTTCTTTAGCACAAATGGGATTCCACCTATCTTGTCCAGTGAATTCATTACATAATTTCCACCTGGCTTCATGTCTGCCAAGTGTGGTGTTCTCTTTCTAATTCTTTCAAAGTCATCGTATGTTAGTTTGATTCCAACTTCATTTGCCATTGCAAGCAAATGTAGTATGCCATTGGTTGAACCCCCAACAGAATTGAGCATTGTAATTGCATTCTCAAACGCTTCAAATGACATAATTTCTTTAGGCCTAATATTCATCTCCAATAATTTTGCACATGCAACTCCAGTATCGTACACCATCTTTTCCCTGCGTTCATCTTCAGCTGGGGGACTGGCGCTTCCAGGTAATGCAATACCAATTGCTTCTGAAATTGAAGCCATGGTGTTTGCTGTAAACATTCCTCCACAGGATCCTGCATTTGGACATGCAGTGTTTTCAATGTCCTTTAATGATTCAAGTGATAACTGTCCTGCATCATACGCACCTACTGCTTCATACACGTCTACTACTGTCAACTCCTTTCCGTCAAGAATTCCTGGCATGATTGTTCCTCCGTAAACAAATACTGATGGGATGTTCAATCGGGCCATTGCCATCATTGTTCCTGGAAGGCTTTTGTCACATCCAGCAATTCCTACAAGTGCATCGTATTGATGTGCCCTTACCATTAACTCAATAGAATCTGCAATGACTTCACGGGATACAAGAGAAGATTTCATCCCTTCATGCCCCATGGCAATTCCGTCACTTACTGCTATGGTTGAAAATTCTCTAGGTGTTGCACCTGTGTCTAAAACCCCTTCTTTTGCTTTTAATGCTAATTGTGGAAGAAGAATGTTACAAGGTGTTGCTTCGTTTCCTGTGTGACATACACCTACAAATTGTTTTGATAAATCATCATCGTTTAGTCCCATTGCCTTGTACATTGCTCTGTGTGGGGCTCTTGCTGTTCCTTCTACAACGTTTCTGCTAGAAATCTCCATAATATGGAAATTTTTGTTTGGTATAATTTAGACTTTGTTGAAATTACCGTCTGAAACTTTGATTTCAAGATATAGTTATTATCATGTTAGGGAAAAATTCTGATATGGGATTCAAAAAGGGCATCCACAAATGCGTAGAATGTGAGAAAAAACTCAAAGAGGATCCTGATGATACCGGAATGTGCAGTAAGTGCGGTGCTGCAGAAACTCGACTCGAAAAAACAATTTACAAAGAACTAATCGATGATGGGAATTTTCCATAAAAATAGTTAAAATTTAAAAAATTATTTGATTAATTCTTGATGCTCTAACTGTAGCAATTGCGATTCAAGTTCTTCAGGTGTTTCAGCACCATATGAGATTAGTATTCTGTCATCTTCCATTATTTCATAATCTCTAATGTCTGATACTTGTTGTCCGTTAATGAAGAATACCAGCTTGTAATCCTCATTTGTACAAAAGTTTCTACCATCTTGGAATTCAAAGCACTGATCAGTTACTCCCAATGCTAGACTATCAAATAAGAACCCCAGAGTAACTCCTGTAGCATGCTTGTGGATTGTAGAGCCGTCTCTTCCTTCAAAGTGAATCCAACTTGATTTTATCTGATAAGCCGGAGCTGAAAAGTCAAATTCATCTCCAAATATTTTCACCAATATTGCAGCATGTGCGTGGTCGCTTCCCAAGGCACCTGCATTTTCAGGGCCGCCAGGAGCAGTTTCAGTCATGTTAGCAAACAAGAATGCTGAATATCCTACGATAACTCCAATCACTGCAAAAACTCCTACTGCAATGAGAGTCTGTTTTCTCTTTTGCGCAGAATGTTTCATAGCGTAATTTTCGCGCTTTTGTTCACGGTCTCGTCGTTCTTTTCGTCCCATAGGATGAAACAGATTCCAAAATTTGCCCTAATTAACCATTCGATAAAAACAATAAATAAAATCCAAAATTGTGGATCTACATGAGTTGTATTTTTTGTGATATATTAGATGGTAAAAGGGGTGCTCATATTCTATATGAGGATGAATCACACGTCTCATTTTTAGACAAATACCCAATTGATGTAGGACACAGCCTTGTAATTCCAAAAGAACATCATGAAAGAATAACTGACATGACTGCACAAAATGTTGGAAATCTTTTTTCAATTGTTCCAAAGATTGCAAAAGCAATTTTGGAGGCTACTGGAGCTGACGCATTTAGTACTGGTCAAAACAACGGAAGGGCAGCAAAGCAGATCATCCCTCATGTTCACATACACATCATACCAAGATACAACAGCAAAGGAACAATCTGGACAAAACGAGAAATTTCAAATGATGATGAGTTAAAAGAACTTTGTAAAAAAATCCGTAGCGTCCTTATTTGACGTGACCTGGATTATACCTGAGAATGGCACCTGCTTTACCAAGACTTGCAAGCATGTTTCCATGTTCGGCTTTTCCAGAGATTACTTCTAGACCTGAACCTGTTTTTGCTGCTAAGAGTTCCAAGTAATCAACAATGTCCTGCTCGTTTGCTTCTACCTCCATGGCATTACATTTAGGGCATGGATTGTTTGCGTATTCTGTCTTTTTTGGAATGACTTGAGGCAGTTCTAATATTTCCTCTTGAATGTTTTGGCATCTTTTGCATTTGCCTTCAACTCGATACATGTTGGTGTCATCTGTAATTATCAGAGTTTTGACTACATTGTTTTTTAGATAATCAATAATTTCTTTTAATCCATAAGCTCCAAGTCCTGAATGTGAATTTATCTCTCTGAAAAGATCCTCAACTAATTTTTTCTCTTCAACCATTCTAAAGTCAGATAAGATGTCTGAGGATTTTGAGAATGCTTCTCGTATTCCTTCTGCACCAGAATATGAAGAATCAATTGTTGAGACTATCATGTTTTGCAGTCTGTATTCCAGATAATTACCATTGATGAAATCTTCTTTTGTTGGACCTGGTCCTGAAATTACTAGTCCTTTGATTGGATAAATGTCTATGAAATATTCTCGTGTAGTTTCTGCAACTCTGTTAAAATAATATGTCAACTCCATCTCTCTTAGTTTTTGGAATCTCTTTGCAGATTGACCTCCTTGTCTGTGTTTTCCTGCAACTCCTGAACCCGTTTGAGACAAGACTTCTATCTTGTCTCCGTGGAGCAATCCCCAACCGGCATCTTTTGCGTCAATTGCAAGAAAACCAATCAAGTTGTCGTCTTTTAGCATGTCCTTTAGAATATCCACATGGAAATGATCATCACATCTGTAAAGATACTGCTTCAAATCTTTTGGAGGATCAATTTCCCATACCTTTACTACCTCACTTCCTAGAGGTCCTCCTCCTTCTGGTGGCAATGCACCACAAAACATGACCAACCCTCTCTCTGGAGTTTTTTTATACAGTTTTAGGCGTTGGACTACCTTGCCTAACGAGTCTACCACATGTGTTCTTGTTAGGTCTGATTTTATGTTGTCTGCAGTTCCCTGCTCTTGTTGCAAGGCGTTAATTATCTCGTGTAGTTGCTTTCCTTTTGGAATGTATACTGTAATTAGTTCTGTTCCTCTACCTGACTTTTTGGATAACTCGTCAAGTGTTTTTCTTATCTTGTATAGTTTAACTGAATCCTGTTTTTCAATATTGATTTTTCCCATTCGTGACTTCTCCAGATCAAACGAATATTAATTTTGACTGGCTTGTTTTTTACAAAACTGATCTAAAACTCTGCAATTGTTTTGATAAACACCTCAACTGGTTGGTTGCCTCTGATTTTTAGAATTTTTTCATCATCAAAGATTAGAAATGATGGTGTTGCATCAATTCCGATCCCTTTTCCAAAGTCATAAAGTGCCAAGACATGTTTTCGGTATTTTTGTTCGTCTATGCAATCATTGAATTGATTGCTATCTAGTTGGATTTTCGTGGCAAACGAATCTAATAACTGACGGGTTACCCATCCAGTTCTCTCCCCTGCCCAATTTTTGTATAATTTATCATGAAATTCCCAGTATTTGTTCTGGTCATTTGCGCAAAATGCAGCTTCTGCTGCAAGAATCGAGTCAGGGCCATTTAATGGAAAGTCTTTGAACACTAGTTTTACCTTTCCAGTTTCAATGTATTGCATTTTTATTTTGTCTAATGTCTCTTGATGAAATTTGTAACAATAGGTACATTGGTAATCGCCCCACTCTAAAATAGTAATTGGTGCATCTGGGCTGCCCAGTATTGGAGACCCATTTTGTATTAGTTTTGATTCTGTTAATATTGTCTTTGTACTATTTTCTGGTTCCAGGTAAAATGCCAAAAACAGTCCTGATGCAATACCTATGATTACTGGTATCGCTAGCAAAACAAATTTTGACATGGTTTGACAAATTTTTGTTTCAGGTAAAAGTCTTCTTTAGTTTGTTGCCATTGTCCAAAGCGCAGAATTTTTTGCCGATATTTCTGCAATAAATGAATCATTTGACGATGAAATAATTATCACATCATTATTTTCAGGACAGAGTTTCTCTAAAAGATATTCTCTTATCTTTTTGTCTTTTTGAAAGCAATCCTGGTCGTTATTTGGAAAAATGAATTTTCCATCCTTGAACAAAATTGTAATGCATCCTTCTGATCCATATAATATGGCATAGTCTCGTTGTTCTAAACCTGATTTTATAGCAAAAGCATAATCTTTGATAATTATGGCATGATTATTTTTATACGGAATTAGATTACATCTACCCACTTTACACTCTCTTGGTATTGATTTTAGAATTTTATTTGTAAATTTTTGACCTTTGTTTGTAAGATAACTTCCTGATCTATTAGATTCTATTATCTCTGCTTCTCTTAAATGTGAAATCAGTGTCTTAACTGCACCTTCGCCAAGATGTATCTCTCTTCCAAACATTGCTCTGCTGACAAATTTTTCCTCAAATAGCAACTGTAATGCTTTGAGTACATGTGGCATGCTAAATGTCAATATCTTACTTGATCCTTTTCTTGATACAATGTTTTGTAAAACCTGAATAGTTTTTTTCAGTGTTGATCTGCCTCTATTTGTAACAATATTTTTTGTCAAACTATTTTTTTCTTTATTAATTGGACAAATTATCCAAGAGCTTAAATATATTCAAATGATGCTGTCATTCATGTCTGAAATAAGACAAATTAATGTGTCCAAGACAGGTGTCTCAAAATTAGCAATAATGGCATTGGCAATAGTATTTGTAGCCGGATTGTTTGTTGTAGGATTTGACCAAGGACACATCTTTAGCGTGGTTTATGGTGAGCAAGCATTTGTAGATCTTTACATCCATGAACTTACTCATGATATGAGACATGCTGCAGGATTTCCTTGTCACTAGGTGACTAGTATCATGAAAACATCTCTTTTTATAATAATTGTCTTAGTCTCTGGTGCGTTTGCAGGCCTTATTCATGGGACTGTAAATTTTGCCATTGTAGAGCCTTATCTTGATCAAGCAATTGGAATAGAAAACCAAAATCTTTTTGCTTCAGGTGAAGAAGAGGACACTTCTGAATTTTGGGTTGAATACGAAGGATACAGAGATTGGCAGAAAAGTGGTCAGATACTGGCAGGAGTGATTCTTGGAATGTCTATTGGCTCTCTTTTTGGAATTGTTTTTGCATTATCAAGAAAATCATTACCTGGCAACAATGATATCAAAAAAGCAGTCCTTCTTGCAGGGATTATGTGGTTTACACTTTATTTGATTCCTTTCCTAAAATATCCTGCAAATCCTCCTACTGTCGGAGACGGTGAAACAGTAGTTCTAAGAGCAATATTGTATCTATCTTTTATTGCAATCTCGGGGTTAGGTGCATTTGGATTTTACAAATTATCAAAAAAATTCCAAAAAAACAAAAAACTTCTAGCGTTAGTGGGTTACGGAGTCTTTATCTCCACTGTCTTTGTTGCAATGCCAGAAAATCCTGACGAGGTAACAGCACCTTTGAATCTAGTCAATGAGTTTAGAATAATGTCTGTTCTTGGGGTAACTTCCTTTTGGGCATCTGTTGGAATTATTTTAGGGATTTTTTGGAATAAATTAAACTCAAAAGAAGAAACTACAAGATCCTACAGTTAGTAATTCTAAATCTATAGGATGAGAATATCTCCATGTCGTTTAAATATCCGTACATTACTTTTTGAATTGAAATGTCAAGACGATTAACCTTGCCTCAATTAAAAAAATATGACATTACTCAAAAAGTAATTGAAGCATTAGCTGATTCTGAATCAAGAACAATTTTATTCTCTATAATTCGAAAAGGAAAAACAGCCGCAGAACTTTCTGATAAACTCAAAATTCCATTAAGTTCAGTATACAAAAAACTGGGAGACCTTGAAGAACTAACATTAATCGAAGTTGAAAAGTGGATGATATCTGACAAGGGACGAAAATACAAGGTCTACCGCAGTAGAATAAGTAAGGCCGATATCACCATTAGAAAACCTGAACCTCTTCTTACCTTGGTGCCTAATTAGGGATTCACATGTCTAAACCAAACATCATACAGCTATCTGAATTTGACATAACCCAGAGAATAATTGAATCTCTTAGTAATGTGTGTACAAGAGCTGTTTTATTTTCAGTAAAAGATCAATCAAAAGATGCAACTCAAATCGCATCTGAATTAAAAATTTCTTTATCTACCGTTTACAAAACATTATCTACACTTGAAGAACTTGCACTAGCCGAAGTAGACAAATTTGTTATCTCATCAGAAGGAAAAAAAATCAAACACTATCGAAGCAGAATAAGCAAAGTAGAGATAACCTTAGACAACCTTGAACCTAGCTTGAACTTGTATCCAAACAAATCTCCTGTTAAGCCACGCGATTGATTGAGTTTTATTTGCACACTCTTTTTGTCATTCTAATTCTATAGACTTAGAATTTCAATTTAGAATGAAAGCCTGATTTAAATAATTTAGCTTATCCTAAGATTTTCAGGATCATGAAACAACAAAAAATGATGATGCTGATTGCAGCAATTGCTGTAGTTGGTGTAACCGCAGTACCTTTGGTTCAAAACGCCCAAGCAGAAAGTTTGATTCCTGGATGGATTAAAAATAATGCTGGATGGTGGGCCGACGGTACAGTTGATGATGCAACTTTTCTTAATGGAATTGAATTCCTAGTTGAAAGTGGCATTATTGGTGTTTCTGGATCACAATCAATTGACGTTGATACCCTTACTATCGGATTTATTCCCGTTGAAAAATCCGAGGAATTAACTCCAAAGGCAGAGTCTTTAGAGAAATTCCTAGAGGATGAACTTCAGATTGATGTTGAGATAGTTGTTCCATCAAATTATGAAACAATAATTGAAGGAATGAGATTCGGTCATATTGACGCTGCATTTATGGATACTGGACCTGCATGGATTACCCATCAGCGTACTGGTGCTGAGGCAGTTTTGGCAGAATTAGTTAAAGGTAAAGTAAACTACCAAGCAACCGTCTGGACATTAGCTGAAAACGATTCAATCCATTCTTTGGAAGATACTCTTGGTAAGAAAGTAGCATTTACCAGCATTACTGGCTCATCTGGTTTTGTAAGACCCATGGGAACCTTGGTTACTGCTGGACATGTGGACATTCAAGGAGATGACCTTGTTGCATTAAAGGCTGCTTTGAATGACAGTTTTGAAAACCATGCATTCGCTGGTGGTTACAAGGCTGCCCTTGAAATGCTTCTGAATGGTAACGTCGATGTAGCATTTGGTTCAGATATTGCTCCTCAAAAATATCTTGAATTAGAAGATCAAGTAAAATTACGTCCAGTGACAACAATTGGACCTGTACCATCACATGTGTTTATGGTGAACTCTGATATGTCAGAGGGTACTCAAAAATCCCTAGTTGATGCTCTTATCAAGTTAAACTATGATGAACACAACGAGATTTTGACGAACCTTTATGGTGCAGAAGCCCTAGTTCCAACCACAACTACTATGCACATAGGAGAGTTTGGAACCTTTATTGATGCACTAACTGGCCTTGATCAAGAAATTCTAGATAAATATAACAAGAGCAAATAAAAACTGGAATTCTGGAAATGAAACAAATTCAGATGACCAAAAAACCTTCTTTTTCATTAATTTCTACAAAGAAAATTATTCAGATGAATAATATTTCTACTTCGTATGATTCGAAAAACTTTGCTTTAGAAAAAATTAACATGTCAATTGATAGAGGGACAAATTATGCAGTTGTCGGACAGTCTGGTTCTGGAAAGTCTACTCTGTTAAAACTCATGAATGGAATGATGATTCCAAGTAGTGGAACCATCAAAGTTGATTATATGACTCCAAACATCAATGACAAAAAATTCAAAAAAATGATGCATACTATAGGATATATTCCGCAAAGTTTGGGTTTGGTAAAAAACAGTACCGTTTTAGAAAATATTCTTCTTGGTGCTTTGCCTAGACTGGGCTTTGTTGCATCAATACTCAAAAAATTTCCTGCTGAAGAAATTGAGGAAGCAAAAAGATTGTTGAATTTGGTAGGGTTGTCTGGCAAAGAAAATAGAAAAGCCTACATGTTAAGTGGAGGAGAAAAACGAAGAGTCGCAATAGCAAGGGCATTAATGCAAAAGCCCACTATCTTGTTAGCTGATGAAATTGTTTCAGAGTTAGATCATGTAACTGCAAGAGAAATTATGGACTTGATTGCAGATGCACAAAAAAAGATGAACCTTACTGCCATTATGGTTCATCATGACATACAATTAGCCTTAGAATATGCAAACAGAGTTGCAGTGATAAAAGAAGGTCATAAAATTTTAGAAATTGGTGTTGAAGGTGACGCCATTGTTGATTTTCAAACAGGCGATATGACTACTGAAGAAATTATGGAGATGTATTCAGATGACTCCAAAAAATAATATCGTCATTGGAATTATAGTTGCCCTTGTTGTAATTGCAGCTTATGATTTAGAAGTTGATCTTGTCAAGTTTGTGGAAGGAATACCTAATCTTGTCATTGTTCTAGAAGAAATGGTTCAAGTCGAACCCAAATACATTCCATCGGCTTGGTGGGCAATGTTTGAAACAATTCAGATGGCTTTTGTGGGAACTATAATCGGTGTTGTAATTGCACTTCCTCTAAGTTTTCTTGCTGCAAGAAATCTGAATAGTAAATTTGTATATGCTCCAATTCGAGCCTTGTTAGCAACAATTAGGACATTTCCTTCTATTTTGTGGGCACTTTTGTTTGTAATTATGGTGGGCTCTGGTGCTTTTGCAGGAGTTTTGGCAATCATTATGTATACGATAGGATTTATTGCAAAACTACAATACGAATCAATTGAAACAATTGATTCTGATCCTATGGATTCTGTAAGCTCAATTGGTGTATCCAAATCACAATTGATACGATATGTGGTTATTCCAGAATCTGCATCTCACCTTCTAGGACAAATACTATACATGTTTGATTACAATGTACGCCAAACTAGTATTCTTGGACTAGTGGGGGCAGGTGGAATTGGATTTTACATTATTAATTATATCAAATTCTTTGAATACGGAAAAGCAGCTGTCTTTATGTTAGTTGTTCTAATCACAGTTTTGATTATTGATTGGGTTAGTGTTAAAGTCCGAGACAAGTACATCATAAAATCACAACGTGGAATGGAAGTTTCTTCAAAATAGATAACTTTTAATTTTTTATGTGGTAATTTTTTCTATCTGGTTGGTTTCTACTGCAGTCTTTACTTCTCTTCCAATTCTCTTTCCCATACTCATTTGTTCATTGAACAATAATGAGTAATATGGAGAACCGTCCATGTAGATATTAGTTCCAGCAACAATTCTTGCTGAAAATTCAAAAGATGTGAACTTTGCATTCTCATCATACACTCCTTCAATACAGAATGGACCGTTCATACCTGGTGCTACCACTCTCTTTGCAGCTTCTACAAAATTCTCACCCATGTTGTAAACCTCATCTAAAAGTGATTCACGTAAAACTAAAGGACTATTTCCAATTACATTAAATGATGGAACCTTTGTTGTTTTTAGTTGCTGCTCTGATGGAATTCTTCCTAATCCCTCGATATCTGATTCATGTCGTTGATCAACTCCAAAAAATTCCAATTCTCCACTTAATGGCGAATAAAAGTATTGAAGATAAGCTAAAACTCCCGCAGCATATTCTTGAATGTATAATGTCTCTTCTTTTGAGATGATTCCTTCCTGGATTAATTGTTCCCTTTTTTTGATATAATCTTGCTCGCTTGCAGCCATAAAGTATCCTTTACCTCCAGCTGCTCCCTGTCGTTTAACAATCACTAACTTGTCGATATCCTTGGGATCTGCAATTGGTGTTGGTACCGGAAGACTGGCCTCTCTCATGAGTTTTTCTTTCATCTCTCTGTCTGATTCCCATCTTAGTATCCACTTGTTGCCAAAAACTGGAACTTTGATTGACTCTATCTCTTCTGAACTCATTTGTGCTATCAAAGTACCATGTGGTATCAAGACTGCATTATTTTGTAGTAGTGTTGATTGGTGTTTTTCATCTAAGAAATCCCTAAAGGAATCTACGATTATTAGTTCATCAATAAATGGAAATCTACGATAAAGACCTTCACGTTTTTTTTCGCATACTAGCATTGTTTTTAGTCCCTCATCTTTTGCCCCTTTGAGTACCTGTAAAGAGCAATGAGATCCAAGAGTTGCAATAGTAGTCATTGTGATATTTTCTGTTTTTTGTTATACTTTATGAACTGTGTGCAGATGACACATATCCAAATACTTCGTCAATCAATTCAATATTTAGCTCATGTTTGATATCTTCTGGTACTACTTTTAGCACAAAATCATACATTGTAGTGCCCTTTGGGAGTTCATCTCTTTCTTGCAGTAATGAGAATACTGCAATACCGTTTGAGATCACTGCAACCACTTTTTCTTTGTCAGTCAAAGACATGATATTTACCAATAATTTGGGTAATTTATTGTAAAGATTTATGAAATTCTAAAAAATCGCAGGTTTGCTAGTATTTGGGTCAACAAGTAATTGATTTGAATTTGCATCATTGTTGAGAATTTCTAGTTCTGTTGTGATGCTATGTCCTCCTGTATCTTCAGGTTGTTCTTGTGATGCATGAAATCCAACATAAGCAGCAGTAATGATAAACATTGCAATTACTAATCCCATTAAGATATCCATCTTGTTTTGAAGTGGAATTACGGGAGGCTATAAGCATTATGAAAATGGATTATGGTGTAAAATTTCATATAAAAATTAGTTATACCACGTGAGCGTGGTCAAATAACATCTGAGATCTATGTCTATGCCATAAAGGATAATTACGATCTTTTAGAATCAATAAGATCTGAAGAAACTCACAACCAGTAAGCGAGAAGTTATCCTTGTTTTTTTAACTGGCAGTACATACAACAAAGCAAAACCTATTCCCATTATTGCAATACCTCCTAGAAAGGACCACCATCCCGTTTCTAATTCTGGTAGAAGGGTTAGATCTAATACAAAAAAACCCAGAGCAAGGACGGAAATACCCAGTATGTTTCTATATCTAGGCGTAATCGGTTACATATTTGCTATTAACTACATCAGTCTTCTTTAGTACTCTTTACTGTTATTTTGACAAAAAGATAGGCGGTTGGATTGAACCATAATTGTTGAAGACAAAATTTACTATACTAAATGTAAATCTAAACAAATTATTTCAAGTAAATAAGTCTTGAACCAAAAAGAAGAAATGACAATATATTGTCCATTTCGGAATTAATCATGAAAAAATCAATCTGGTGCAAGATAGGAATACATGATTTGTGTCCGAAAATCTGTGATTGTAGTTGTCATGACTATGTTCGCGATACCAAACTCTAAGAAAAAACAATTAGTAAAGAAACCAAAAATCATGTCCGAGATATAATCAAGATGCTCAAAAGAAAATCAGAATGGGTAAAAAACACAACCAATGAGGTCAGGATTTTAATGGATCACTACAATAGTAAAAGAAGAGGCAAATTACCTATGATTTACCATTTATTCACGTTTTAGGGCCTGTAAAAATTAATTATACCGCCAAAATCCAATAAAGTAAATTATGATTGAAACTGAACTAGGAAATTTACGTAGATCTCACTATTCTGATGAAATCAACTCCTCCATGGATGGAAAAGATGTAACTGTTATGGGTTGGGTCTTGACTATTCGAGGTCATGGAAACATCAGTTTTGCAACCATTAGGGATAAGAACGGAGATCTTTCTATTGTTGCAAAAAAAGGATCATGTCCAGATGAAATACGAGAGAAAATTTCTTCTTTAAAGGCACACTCATCTGTTGCAATAGTTGGTACTGTAAAATCATCTGAAAAAGCACCTAGTGGATTTGAGATTGTTCCAACCGAACTTAGAGTATTTTCAGAGGTTGAGAAAATTCCTCCATTTGAACCAATTGCAAAAACTGTTAAAAATATCGACACAAGACTTGAGGTACGTCCTATTGATCTTAGACGTAAAGTTCTACAACACATTTTCAAAACAAGAAGCTTGGTGTTAAAATCAATTAGAGATTATTTTGGCCAACAAAATTTTACAGAAATCAATACTCCCAAAATGATTGCAACTGCAACTGAAGGAGGTGCTGCCTTATTTCCAATATTTTACTACAACAAAGAAGCATTCCTAGCTCAGAGTCCCCAATTATACAAAGAACAACTAACAATGAGTTTTGAAAAAGTTTTTGAGATTGCACCAATCTTTAGAGCAGAACCATCTAGAACAAACAGACATTTGGCAGAAGCAATATCAATAGATCTTGAAGAAGCATTTGTAGATTACAATGATGTTATGGACAGAATTGAGGACATCATCAAAGTTTCAATTCAAACTGTAAACAATTACGTGGAAAAAAATCCCGATGTTGAATTTACAACTCCTGCCATTCCTGAATCTATTCCAAGACACTCTTATGATGAACTAGTTGACAAAATGCAAAAAGCAGGAGCAAAAACAGAATGGGGCGATGACCTGTACCCATCAAACCTTAAAAAAATTGGATTAGAAGGATTCTATTTCATTACTGATTGGCCACTTGGCCCAAAACCATTTTATGTCAAAGACAGTAAAAAGAATCCAAAAATTTCTGAATCCTTTGATTTAATGTTTGGAGATTTGGAATTATCATCTGGCAGCACCAGAATTGAAAAAAGAGATGAATTAGCTGAAAGAATGAAAAACAAAGGAATGAAGACAGATGCATTTGAATATCATTTGGGGGCATTTGACTATGGAGTTCCGCCACATGCAGGTTGTGGTATAGGATTGGAGCGTTTAATCATGGCATTAACTGGAACTGAAAATATACGTGATGTTACATTCTATCCAAGAGACGTAGATAGATTAACCCCTTGATAGGTGAAACGATATGGTTAGCACAGAAGAAATTGAATATGTTTCAAAACTAATGAAAATAGACATCACTGATCACAAAGAGCATATCGATAAAGTACAAACAATGCTAGAGTATTTTGACATTCTTGATTCTGCGACTTCTGATTCTGAGGAAATAACAACCCAAGAAATTCCCCTTTCTAGTTTAAGAGAGGACAAATACATTCCGTTTAATGGGAAACTAATTGAAAAATTAAACAACTACAAAGGAACGTACGTCCGTGCACCAAAGATGTCTTGATGAGTCTTAAAATATCTGCTCTTGATTTTGTGCAAGGGGTAAAAAATGGAAATATCTCTGCTGAAGATTTTGTTGCAAAAACAATTGAAAGAATAGAAAATGTGGATGACAAACTACATGCATTTTTATCTGTCAATAAGGATGCCGTTAATCAAGCAAGAGAAATAGACAAAAAAGTAAAATCCGGAGATATAGTTGGCAGTTGTTTTGGGATGCCAATATCTATCAAAGATAACATATGCATCAATGGAAGTAAAACAACATGTGCATCAAAGATGCTTGAAGATTTTGTTGCACCCTATGATGCTACAGTTATTTCCAAATTAAAAGAAGAAGATGCTATCTTTGTAGGCAAAGCAAACCTTGATGAGTTTGCAATGGGACTTACTACTGAATTTAGTGCATATGGTCCTAGCAAGAATCCGTGGAATCTTGAATATGTTCCAGGTGGTTCTTCTGGAGGTAGTGCAGTTTCAGTGAGTGCCTTTGAATGTGTTGCTTCTTTGGGTTCGGATACTGGAGGTTCTGTTAGAAATCCTGCCAGTTTTTGTTCTGTAGTTGGATACAAGCCAACATACGGTCTTATCAGCAGATATGGATTAATCTCGTACGCAAATAGTATTGAACAGATTGGTCCGCTTACTAGAACTGTTAAGGATACTGCTTTTATGCTAAATATTATTTCTGGACTAGACCAAAACGACAATACAACTGTAGATAACAAAAATGAAGATTATCTGCAGGAAATAGAGTCTGGAATTGAAGGAAAGAAGATTGGAATAATCAAAGAAATGATGGGAGAAGGAATTGATCCTGCAGTTGAGTCTGCAACCAAAAATGCCATATCAAAATTAGAAAGTCTTGGTGCAACATGTGAGGAGATATCAATTGATATGGTAAAATATTCAGTTGCTGCTTATTATACAATAACTGCAACTGAGGCAGGTAGTAATCTTGCAAGATATGATAATCTAAGATATGGATATGATTTTTCTGTGGAAGGATACGAGTTTAATTCCTACATTTCAAAGGCTAGAACAAAACTTGGTCCGGAGGTTACCCGACGAATGATTCTTGGAGGGTATGTTCCATCTGCAGGACATGCCGGAAAATATTTCCTAAAGGCACTCAAAGTAAAAAGCAAACTAACCCGTGAAATTGATGATGCATTCAAAAAATTTGATTTCTTGATTGCACCAACTGTACCTATTATGCCGTTTAAAATTGGAGAAAAGATTGATGACCCTGTTGCATTATTCTTAGTTGATCTAAATACCGTCACAGCAAATCTCACAGGCAAACCTGCAATTTCTGTACCTTTTGAGATTTCTAATGGATTGCCAATTGGAATTCAAATTTTGGCTGATTCTATGAATGACAAATCTCTTTTACAAGCAGCATATGCATTGGAGCAAACTGTTTCATTACCGGAGGTGCCAATTTGACAAAAATAGGTCTTGAAATTCACTGTCAGCTAACTAATCTTGAAAGCAAATTATTTTGTTCTTGCAAAGCAAATTATCGGGAATTTGAAATCAATGAAAATATTTGCCCAATATGTATGGGGTTACCTGGAAGTTTACCAAGATTAAACCAAGATGCTGTAAAAAAAGCAACAATGATTGCCTTGGCACTTAACTGTTCCACTCCTGAGAAAATTGCATTTTTCAGAAAAAATTATTTTTATCCCGATTTGCCAAAAAACTTTCAGATTACTCAACTGAACATTTATGGAGATACAAGTGTAGGTGGTAGCGGTTCAATCCAAGTGGGGGATAAAAAAATACGTATTACCAGAATACAGCTAGAAGAGGATCCTGGAAGATTAATCTATGAAGGAAGTTCTTCAAAAAACCAAATCACTTTGGTTGATTATAATCGAGCAGGTACTCCACTAGTAGAGATTGTTACAGAACCTGATTTTGAAACTCCAAAACAAGTTAGAGAATTCTTAAACATATTATCAGATCTGCTTGAAAACCTTGGTGTGTCTGATCCTAGTTTGGAAGGAGCAATGAGGGCAGATGCAAATGTATCAATAGAAGGTGGTAAAAAAGTTGAAGTAAAAAATATTGGATCTTTTCATGATTTAGAAAAAGCTGTACATTTTGAAATTACCAGACAAAATAGCTTACATTCTAGAGACATTGAAATCATTCAAGAAACAAGACACTGGGATGATAAAAGGAAAATAACAATCTCGGCTCGTTCTAAAGAAGAAGAGCTTGATTACAGATATTTTCTAGAAGGCGATATTCCATGGATCAAAATTGGACAAGATGTTCAAGAACAACTAAAATTAGAAATGCCTGAAAGCATAAGTTCCAAAAAAGAACGTTATGTCTCAGTTTATGACATACCTCCACAGGTTGCAGATGTTTTATCTTCTGACAAATTTTACTCTGATTTGTTTGAAGCATCTCACACAAAAGATAATGCCAAGGAAATTTCCAATATCATAACAACTGACTTGATGGGTCTTGTTGATACTAGGGAAAAACGAGAAACCTCAAAAATCACCGCAGAACACTTAAAAGATTTAGCCGACTCTATCACAAATGGGAAGATTTCCAGAAATTCTGCAAAAAATGCATTACACGAAATCATCAAAACAGGAAAAAGTGTTTTTCAAACAATTTCAGATTTAGATCTGGGCAATGTCTCTGATGAAAGTGAACTTGACAAGGTAATTCAAGAAGTCGTTTCTGAAGAGTCAAAGGCAGTTGAACAGGCAAAATCAAATCCCCAAACAATTAACTATTTGGTAGGTAAAGTAATGCAAAAAACACAAGGAAAAGCTGACCCTGGTCTTACATTGCAATTACTAAAAAAGGCAATTGGATAAAATGCATGACCTTTCTCTTGAAGAAATAGAGTTCGTCAAAATTCTTGCAAAATCAGATGCAACCTTAATTGAGAAAGGAATGAATTCCGCTACTTTGCAAATGCTTCACGACAAAATAGGTTCAATTTTACGAGAATATTACAAAGAAAAAACAATGAATCTAAAACCAGATGTAATGGAAAAATTTTCTAAAGCAGGAATATCTGAAGATGATGGAAAAGCTGCAATTGCATGTGCACGAAGACTAGGAATTGACATATCATAATCAAAAAAAATCTTTTTACAGTCATCACTCTTCTAGAAATTGAAAGTTGTCTGATTTTGTCTTTATTCCATCTGAAAAACAAACAAACGAATCAAACATTTTCCAATTTATGAAAAAACATAACATTACATCTCTAAGCGAATTATCAAATAAATCCAAAAATGATCTTAGTTGGTTCTGGAAATCAGTAGACAAGGATATCGGAATCATTTGGGTTAAAGAATATTCTAAAGTTTTAGATTCATCAAAAGGAATACAGTGGACAAGATGGTTTGTTGATGGAAAGACCAACATTTACAAATCATCTGTAGAAAAATTTGCAAAAAACTCTCCTCAAAAAATTGCTTATTTTTTTGAATCCGAAGATGGAAAAACTTCATCTATCTCTTATTCTGAATTAGACCTCAAAGTATCTCAATTTGCAAACGGTCTAAAGTCACTTGGCATCAAAAAAGGTGACGTTGTTGCAATTTACCTGCCTATGATACAAGAGGCTATCTTTGGAATTCTTGCAGCCGCAAAAATTGGGGCAATCCAAACGGTGATTTTTTCTGGTTATAGTTCTGAATCCCTACATGTTAGGCTAAAAGACTGCAAGGCCAAAATTTTGTTAATCTCTGATGGCTTTTACCGAAAAGGCAAGCCTGTATCTCAAAAACAAACTGCTATTGATGCAATTCAAGGTACTTTTGTTGAAAAAACAATAGTGATTCCTTATAGAGGCATAGACAAATTTGAAGAAACAGACAAGATTGTACTATATGATAAACTAGTCTCATCCCAACCCAATTCTTCCCCTACTGAAATTGTAGATTCTGAACATCCTTTGTTTCTCTTATACACTTCTGGAACTACAGGAAAACCCAAAGGTGTAATTCATACTCACGGAGGTTTTTCTGTTTTTGCAGGACATCAATCCTCATATCTAATTGATATGAAAACAGATGATATCTTACTTTGGCCAGCTGATATTGGTTGGATAACTGGTCTTGTTTGGAATGTCTATGGTTTACTAATTATTGGCGCATCATCTGTCATTTATGACGGCGCATTAGATTTTCCAAACATGAAGAGAATTTGGAAAATGTTACATGACTATAAGGTTACAATCTTTGGAATATCTCCTACCGCAGTCAGACTATTCAAGAAAAACGACATTGAACCTCTAGAGTTGTATCCCCTTGATCATATCAAAAATATTCCAACTACTGGCGAACCAATAGATGAAGATTCTTGGTGGTGGCTTTTTGAGAAAGTTGGTAACAAAAAAATACCAATTATGAATTTATCTGGTGGAACAGAAATTGGTGGTGCAATGTTATCTGTTTTCCCTGGAATGAAACTAAAACCTTCCACGGTTGGAATTCCAGTACCTGGAATGGATCTTGATGTGGTTGATGAAAAAGGAAATTCTTTACAAGAGGAAAATGGTTACTTGGTGATTAAATCCGCATGGCCAAGTATGACTAGAAGTTTGTTAAATGATGACGATCGATATCTGGAGACATACTGGTCTCGATTCAAAGACATATGGTTTCATGGAGATTATGTTTTAGTCGATAAAGATAATCTTTGGTACATGCATGGCAGAACCGATGATGTGATTAACGTTTCAGGTCATCGTATGAGTACAGCTGAAATAGAACATACTGTTATCTCTCACAATAAAATTTCTGATGCTGCCACCGTTGCAATTCCTGATGAAATTACAGGTGAAGCAATTGTGGTATTTTTTGTACCTGATGACAATTCTGAGAAGAATCTAGAACCTGAAATATCTGATTTTATTGTAAAGAAAATTGGAAAACTTGCAAAACCAAAATTTCTCTTTCAATTATCTGATCTACCTAAAACCAGAACCGGAAAAATCATGCGCAGACTGCTAAAATCAAAGTTATTGGGACAAGAATTAGGGGATTTGTCTTCTCTTGAAAACCCGCAGATCTTAGAGTCCGTCCCAAAATTAGAAACTTGAATTTGTAAAGGAAAATGCAAGAATTATCGTAATTATCTCTATGACTGAGATTCTTTGAAGATGTAAAAAATGATTTGACCTCAGGGGTTCAAAAACAAACTTTGATTACTTCAAACTAGCGCATTTTGCTTTTAATTTTTCATATTCTTCAAGACTAATCTCCCCTCTTGCCAATCTGATCTGAAGAATTTCTTGGGGGCTGTTTCTCATTATTGGTCGAATTATTTTCTTTTTGATTATGTCCCTGTTAATTGATATTTGTCTTGAGTTGTTGTCTACCTTTCTCTTAATTCCATAGACTGCAGCAAACAATATTCCTAATCCTGCTACTGCCAATGATGCTTGAGCAATTTCAGAATTTGATGTTTTTTGATTTGGTTCTGAAAGAGTTGATGCTGCTTCAGCTTCAGGAATTATGTCATTTTCAATTAAATCTTGTACCTCATGTCTGGAATCTTGTTGAACAATTTTGTCTTCCTCATAATCTACAGCTTCTTCAATCGTCATGTTTGGATAATTTCTGTCAAACCAAGACTTGTAAGACTCTTCACTGTAGTATCTACCAACATAATATTGTGGGTCTTTTTCTGGATCCACAAAACTTGCAAGTCCAGATTCTTCTACTGGTTTTGGTTCGGGTTCAGATGATACAATCTTGGGTTCTGGTTCATAGTATTTTATTTGTTCTTCAATAATTTTTTGTGATTCATTATTTTCTTCTATTTGAACCTCGTTTTCAATTTGGTTGGTTTGTGGTTTGGACGATACAATCTTAAAGTTTGTGGTGTCTCCTTCATTCATGCTGAGAATAAAGGCGATTACCTTGTAACTGCCATTTTTAGAAAGGTCTTTTTTAATTTCTAATGCCTTTTCAAAAGTATTGTCTTGATTGATTAGTGCCTGAGTGAGCATGATGAATTTATCATTTGCATCACGAATCACAATTGTCACCAGTCCTTCTGATCCTTGTTCAACCATGCCTGAAAATTGTATTTTTTCTGCCTTTAGATAGTATTCTGAATCTGTTTGAATGCTTTCTACTTCTGCAAATACAGGAGCGATTGCAGAAATTGCCAAGACCATGATTATTCCCGCTGAATAGGGGCCAAACCTATCCTTTCTCATGCTTGTAAAGATGTATTTTTTCATTTAAGAGGCGCGTAGTATTCATCCGGTTTTGTTCTACGTAAAGGTTAAATCTAAAATTTGGAATTTAAATACTAATCTGACTATTTTTTAGAATCTAATTTCTTTTTTCTGAGCTGTTGTGCAACCATTGGCAAGAATGCCCCAACATCAGATACAATTCCTAATGCTTGCCATGTTCCTCTATCCATTAGTTTTGTCACTGTTGGTTGGTTGATGTCTACGACAATTACTTTTACATTTGCTGGCAGCATGTTTCCAGTTGCAATCGAGTGAAGCATAGTTGAGATCATAATTACCATGCTTGCATCTTTTAGCACTTTTTTGTATTCACGTTGAGCTTGAGCCACATCTGTAATTACATCAGGTAGTGGTCCATCATCTCTAATTGAACCTGCCAGAACAAAAGGAACTTTGTTTTTAACACACTCATACATTATTCCCTTTGTGAGTTTTTTTGTTTTAACCATATTTGCAATTGAACCTGCTTTGAAAACTGCATTTATTGTATCCATGTGATTTCGGTGTCCGTGATATGCCAGTGTTGCATCATGCACGTTCATTCCCAATGATGTTCCAAGAGTCGCATATTCTATATCATGAACTGCAAGTGCATTCCCAGCTAAAACACCGTCAATGTATCCTGCTCTGATTAGTTCAGATACTGCGTCATCAGCACCAGTATGAACTATCGCTGGACCTCCTACTATGACAATTTTTCCTCCCTTCTTTTTTGTATTGTAAATATCATCTGCAACTTTTTTTGCAATGTGTTGTGTGGGTCTTTCACTTGAGCTTGAGCTTCCCATGAATTCAAAAACATTTACTCCTTCTCTTGGACGTTCAGGAGGAGTGATCTTTATTCCTTCTTCTCCTACCACTATCTGATCTCCTTTTTTAACATCTCTGACAGGAACACAAAATGCTCTATCTCCTTTTACAACAATGCATTTGTCCATCATCATATTTTCGACTTGTATCCACTTTCCTTTGTGTAATAGTTGTGTCTGGTTGTTGGTAGTGCTGTAAAAACCGTCAGGCATGACATAATTTTTTGGAGATTTGACTAGTTTGATCTCCTTTTGTAATTTTGAAATTGCACCTTCCCGGTAAATTGTCTCTAAGATTTTATCCAGATGTCTTTCATCTTTGCCGAAAATTGACAATCTTGCATATGATTGATCTTTTTTTCTTTTACCTATCGTGATTTCTTCAACCTGGAACTCACCTTTCATGTCCATTATCTTGTCAAAAATCTTGGTTAGAATCAAAGAGTCAATTAAGTGGCCACTTACCTCTATTTCTTGAGAAAATTTATCCATTTTACGTTCATTTTGCATGATGATAACAAAAGCTTTACGTTTTTTTCATTTTTAGACTGGAAGAATTACTTTGCCCTCAAACTTTGGGATGTTGTCTGCCTCAAAGGCTTTTTCCAGTTGCTCTTTTTGTTGTTTTGTAACTCCCTGTACAATAGTTTTAGAAGATCCATTTTTGTCAACTAGAGCAAGAATGTATCCGCTGTTGTCTGTTAAAACAAACCCTGCTGATTCATCCACAAAAGCGTACAGATTCTCTTCTCCTACTGGTTCCCATACCTGTGATTTATTATCTGTCAAAGCAAGAGCAGGCATGGCTTTGCCATCAGTTAACCTGTTGAGGTATTCTCTTGCAGATGCAACTCTTTTTTGACCTAACTTCAAAGCCTGAAAGTATTGCATATCTTCAAAAGATGACGTTCATTATAAAAACAATTTCGCTTCAAAAGATTGTTATAGAATTCTTGCAAATGGTTTTTGTGCCTCTTACAAATAATGTGATTATAAAATTAAATGAAATTACCACCATGATAGAAGACAAATCAAAATTAACTGAATCTGAAGTAGAGGAGATTAAAGTTATTTTCCAAGATCTTGTCAAGAATGGGGAAAGATATGATGTTGATGAGATAGAATTTTGGTTTGAAAATGAAGGAAGTTGGACAACTCGGGGTCCGATAATTCGTATTGCAAATCTATCAAGCTATATTCAAGACAAACATCAGCAAACTGCTCACCTAAGATTAATTTCAGATGATGATTGTAGTTGCGGTCACTAAGTTTCAAGCTGTTCTAAAAGACGACCAACAATTTTTGCATTCTCAGACCTCTCATTCATTATTTGTGTTAGGCGTGACTTGTTTGGGTTTTTTGATGAGACAATCTCAAAGTATTCTTCATCTAGATTGTTATTTTCCTGAAGTCTCTTGACTACTTCAAACAAAATCCCTATCACTTGTTTTTGCGCCTCAATTAGTTCGTCTTTGCTTCTTTCTGACATGACCTATTTTTTCCTGTAAATTTGCGTAAATAATTCTTTTAAATCTGAATCAAATATCTCGTTTCCTGCAGATTCAAAAAAAGTTTCTAGTTTTTCTTGAGAATATCCGTCTTCACGATAAATTTTTGCCTGAAGTGCCATTTCAATTCTGTCAATTTGATGTACCAATACAGATTCAGTAGTTTTCTGCTCTTGGTATTCTTTCCAAATTTCTAAATATTTTGCAGCTGTGTCTTTTGGTAAGTTTTCAATAATTTCTAAAATTGTTTTATCTTCTAACTTTATTTTGTCTTCTTTGCTTATTTGCTCTGGAGTATAGTCACCTATTTTTGATTCTGCCAAATCATGCAACAACACCATCTTGAGGCATTTTTCGGAATCACAATTTTTCATTTCTGAAATTATCATTGCCATTATTGCCATAGAATACGAATGATCTGCAACAGACTCTGGATTTTTAATCTGAATTTTGTCAATCCAACCTTGCCTTTTTATCTTTTTTAGGTTTGCAGCACATGCAAAAAAATCTAAAAGTGTCATACTCATGAGTTTGATTACCACATATTGAATTTTCTTGTTTTAAATTTCGAACAACATAATAATTAATCTGAGAATGGTATTTTGTGAAGATTTACACAAAAACAGGAGATGATGGAAACACAGGCTTGCAAGGAAATCTTCGAATATCTAAATCCCATCCCAGAATCATTTCATACGGTACTGTAGATGAGGCAAATGCTGCATTAGGTGTAGTTCTTTCAAATTCAATTGATGAGGACATTAAGAAAATACTCATTGATATTCAAAATGACTTGTTTTTAGTTGGAGCTGACCTTTCTAATCCTAACCTCAATGATTTGAAAAATAGGGTATCTCTAAACTCCGTTGAAAAACTAGAATCTTATATTGATCAGTTTGAAAAAGAACTTCCTTTGTTGACCAATTTTATTCTTCCAGGTGGGGAAACTGCATCTGCTCAAATCCATTACACTAGAACAATAATCCGAAGAGCAGAAACACTGGTTGTTCAATTAAGTGAGAAAGATGAAATCAATTCCAACTGTATACGATATCTAAACAGACTTTCAGATTTGTTTTTTGTTCTAGGACGTGTTGTCAATAAGAGAAACGGGGTTTCAGATACAGTGTGGAAACCATCATAGCTAAACCAATCTGTTTTTAACATCTTGAGAAATTTCTCAAATCTATCTAAATTCTTAATTATCGGTATACGTAATATCTATTAATGTCTCAAAATGGGCCTTTTTCAGATGTTTCACAGGCCCCATTTGAAGAAAAGGACGATAACTGCGTTTGTGATAAAAAACAATGCCTTTTAGGAATTGGAAGCATTGCAATTGGATTAGGCGGGTTGGTATTAGCTCTATTGCTTTGAATATTAGAACATAAGATTAGAACAACTTATGAATATCAAACACAATTTCTTGATGTGACTGAATCAATAAGTTCTGTCTTAAAGAAAAAAAATTCAAGAAAATTGCAGGAGTTTTAGCACATTTTCCAAATGAACATCCAGACACTAAACCTGAATCATTTTGTGCACTTGGAATACTGTATTATCAAACAGGAGACATGGATAAAAAAAGAAAATGGGACGAACTTGATGTACGTGGAGATTTTGAAATTTTAAAAAAATATTATGGACTTACTAGGGAACAATTTAGAAGATTATACGATTGTCCGGTATGTGGGAAAAATGAGTTTGGACTAAATGAATTTTTGATTCATCTAAATGATTATCATGATCCAAAAAATAGGACTGAAAATGTCTTGCCATTGACCTTCAGGGAAATTGGGCAAATATTGGAAAGGGATGGATTGTAGTATTTGGATAAAAAATACGAGGGTTACCATGGAAATTAAATTCAAAAAACAAACAGAAAACTACGAGTTTGCTACCTTTGATGAATATGATCTAACTAAAGATCTTGAGTTTTGCTGTTACAGACTACGGATTTTAGATTCAGAGACGCTGTTATGGAACAAGAAATCTCAAAAATTCTGCTGGACTAGTTCTGTTTCCAAAGAAGATCGTATCTTGTATCCTTTGGATTTTTGCCCGTTTTGTGGAGAAAAGTTCACGTATGTTGAAACTGACTGATGATTTGTAGTATTTTGATGTGTAAAGACAAACTTTAATTCCTCATCTGAATGCAGATTTCTGAGTGCCGGGGTAGCTCAGCCTGGGAGAGCACTCGGCTGAAGACCGGGCTGTCGCGCGTTCAAATCCCGCCCCCGGCACTGTATGATATGATTATATTCGAAACTGGATGTGAGTATGAAAATTTTGTATTATGAAAATTGCTTGTTCCATTCTTCAGTCCATTTTATTATGAGATAAATTGCCAATGCGGTGATTCCCAAGCCTATAACAGATGAAAGAGTTGTCAATCCAAACACTATTGGTTCAAATGTCGATTCATCATCACTAAAAGTCTTCAAGGAATCCATGGCATCTTCTCCAGGTATCATCATAATGGCTGCAACAAGTAGAATTACAACCATGATAATTTGTGGAAGCATGATATACAAGAAAGCTTTTTGAAGTCTCTTGATTCTGTAAAATGCCCAAATCCCAGCTATTGGAATGAGTAAAACCATTATAATTTGCCATGCAAGACTTACTTTTCCTTCTGCTGGCATGCTCTACCAAATTTTGGTCGATTAATTAAGGTTGATCAAGAAAATCATCAAATCAAGAACAGCACCAATTCAAGAATTTAAAATTCATTTTTCTTTTCTTGAAAATTGTAAAAGTGCTTAATACGGTGATGTGGACTCTGGATATTGGAGGCTGGAAGGTTCAATTACAATCGGGTGTTTTGCCATCCTCATTCTACCGTCCCCAAGATGGCCAATAGAATGTAAAATCCAGATTCCCATCATCATGATGATGATTTTCTTGATTGGGTGTGATACTCAAACATCTTATTGCTATTTTACACTCACTGGATTGCTAGGACTCCAATCCTCACCACGCCAATATGGTGAATCAGGATTCTCACAGTTACCTTCAAACCATAAATCTAACATAACATCCTCCATTTTCTTATTTCTATCAACTGACATGGAGTTAAGATACAAGGTCTTGTCTATTATTTCACAGCTTACCATGTCAAGTGTGATATGATCTAGACTGTCCTCTAAATTAGACTGACGTTCAAAATATTCAATTACGCCATAGATGATGAACGGAATCGATAACAAATACAGTATGATCAGTTTCCTTTTGGTGGGTAAATCTCGCCATCTGTTACTAGAGCTCAAATTCTAACATATCTTATGTCATTACAATTTCTATATTTTCCTGTGTATCTATTTACAGATAGTTAGAAGGAAAAAAGAGCAAAAAATGAGGAATAATCCTAGATATTGCAAAACAAATTGAGAAAATATGAAAAATTTTGAGATTGGGGTTTTACAAAGTGTTAACAAAGTTAACAAAGCTAACACGGAGCCTATATAGCTCGGTATGTTAACTATTACCAGTGGCAAAAGATAGTCAACCCATTATTGTTTTTGGAATAATTGGAACACTATTGCTAACAATTTCGTTTGCCACAGAATCGTTTGCTGCCAATTCTATATCAGATAATGAATTGGATTTTGACATCATGAATATTCGTGTAGAACAAAGTGGCGACAACACAGAGAAGTTATACATGTCTGTGCCTGTCATCTACGAGGGAGAATTTGCTCTTGGAACCGTCGACACTAATTCAATTGAGACCAGACCACATGGATATGACTCAACACACAATAACAAAAAGTAATGTTTCAAAATTGGACAGCAAACTATCTTTATTTTTGTATGATTTTGACATAACAAAGACATGATATTATTTGGGTGATCATGGGTATCTTATCATTACCTACAGTATTAAGCCAAATTTACGCACAAAAATAGATGAATAAAGCACGTTTTCAAGATAAATGTAGCCGAAATTGTAGGACTGTGTATCAAAAAACAGGTTTGAAAACAAATGTATCTACAAATACAAAATCTGTTTATTCTCTTTTCAAAAAGGCTTCTGTATTTCCGAAACTTACTTTTGATATCCCAAAACTTGATGAAAGATTACATTTTTTGACACTAAACAACAACCTGTGTATACGTGGTGTCTATACTCAAAAATTAATTGAGAGGATATGCGTTCGTGCACAACTTTCATCAAGATATGGGGGGTTGAATTCCAAAGTATTGTTAATTGATGGTGCTAACAGTTCTGATTTATATCTGTGTGTAGATTTTGCACGGCAGTACGGCTTGGATGTAAAAAAAATTTTTGATGGGGTAATTACATCAAGGCTTTTACGGTATATCAGTTAACAGATACCATTGTTCATGAGTTATTGGATGCCATAGAAAAATACAATGTCAAAATTATAATAATTACAAATCTGTTACATTTCTTTACAAATGATCTATATCTTGATGCAAATGAGATGAAAGGAATTCTCAAAAAAATCATCAAAGTACTGAAAAAAATTGAAAACTGTCTAGTGGTTGTTTCATTTGGGTTTGAGATCCAGTATGATATTTTATTTTCAAAATTGTTTGATAGAACCATTGACATACAAAAAGGAATGGGGCATTATCAATACATCTTACTGATAATGGCAAAAAGACATCCCTACTTTTGAAACCAGATGAACTAGAAAAAGTCATGTCACATTAGCGAGGATTATGATTTGGGCAGAACAGTTCCTTCATTTCGTCATGCATTATACCAAGAACAATCGACATGGAGACAATTCCGTTTAGCACTTGACAGAAAAGAATGCAAAATTTTTGATGAGATGTTTACAATTTCAAGGCTCTATATTTCAGCATCTATGATGTCTTGCAAACCCATTAGATTACATCCTATTTTGTTAAGCATTATTTTTCATCATTTCAAACAAATTTCACGCCTAGGAGGAATGAACGTTTGAGCATCTTTCCTCACGATGATTTGCTTGCCAAAGAAATTGAATCCTGGAAATTATTTGGAGAGACACTGAGGTCAGAGGATCGTGAGCTGTTCAATAGATGATCAAACAATGCTACAAGCACATTAGAGCCATAAATGCAAAAGGAGAATCAAATATCACAGAATCTTTTCTGATGTCTCTATTGTTAATCCAGCATCAAATGATAGATTTTCTAATTAATTCAAGAAGATGATAACAGGTTGGCTTTTTGACATCTATTGCTTAGATGACAAAATAGTTCTTTGGATAAAAGATGAATCAAGACTATACAAAATAGAAAAACAATGGACACCTTCACTTTATGTTGCCTCAAACAGTCCATCAAAACTAAAAAGATTAGAGAATCACCCTTTACTCAACCCATTTGTAAAAAACTGTAAAAAAACAAACAAAATACAGTCTGTTTTTGATACTGATGAATCCAGTGTATTGCAATTAACTTTAAAGAATTCAAAAGACATTCTCAAACTTGCAAAAAGCATTGAAAAATTAGATACGTTTGGAGTCTACAAATTATACAATGTAGATGTGCCTCCAGAGCAAACATATCTTTATGAAAATGATTTGTATCCTCTAGGAAAATATCAAATCAAAAAAGATGACAAAATTAAATGGGATGAATTATCAGATATTGCTGATACAAATTACGTTCTTCCAATTTTAAGAAAAACAATTCTAAAAGTTTATCCAAAAACCAACAAACCCATTCCAAATTTTTCTGACGCAATAGAAAAAATCCAAATTGATGACATCATAATAAAATCCAAATCAGAACAAGAGATGATTCTTACTTGTGTTGAATACATCCAAAACCTTGATCCGGATATTTTGATTACATATAGTGGAGATTCATGGGATTTTCCGTATCTTGCAGAACGTGCATTCAGAAACAAAATCTTAGATAAATTGGTATTTGGGAGAGAAGATAATCGGCCTATTTTGAGATCAAAACGAAAAGTGACATCATATTTTGCCTATGGTCAAGTACACTTCAAGCCTCTGCAACCAAACTTTTGGGCAGAATTCACATAGATTTGTCCAACTGCCTCATCTGGAAAAATGAATATTCTTTACATGGATTATATGAGATTTCTCGCACATGTAGATTGCCTCTGCAAACAGCTGCACGTGCATCAATTGGAAAATGTATGAGCTCAATTCAGTTCTACAATGCAGTACAGCGTGATCTTTTAGTTCCGTGGAAACCAGTGGTGTCTGAAATTTTTAAGACAAGAAACAGCCTGTTTGTTGGAGATCGTGGAGTACTAATACTCGAACCACGTGTTGGAATTTATGAAAATGTAGGAGAGATAGATTTTGAATCCTTATTTGGAAATATTATGCTGAAAAAAAATATTTCATCTGAGACTATTAATTGTAAATGTTGTCAGGCTTCAGACACATTAGTTCCAGAATTAAGATATCATATTTGTAATCGCCGCATTGGTATTGTTCCTGAATCATTAAAATTATTGTTAAACAAAAGACATCAATATTCAAAATTACTTAAAACAACTACAAACAAATCTAAATTAGAAATCTACAAACAACGCAAAGCAGTGTTAAAATGGATTTTAGTCACATCTTTTGGTTATCTTGGATTTAACAATGCAAAATTTGGTAGAATAGATGCACATATGTCTGTCTGTGCTTTTGCAAGAAAGATATTACTAGATGCAATACATATTGCAGAAAAAGAAGGATTTGCAGTTTTACATGGAATAGTGGACTCAATTTGGATCCAAAAAAAAAGGAGCCACAAAAAAAGACTATACATCACTTGGAATTAAAATTGCAGAAAAAATTGATTTTGATCTTTCTTTGGATATCTATAACTGGATAGTCTTTTTGCCCTCAAAAGAAAATAAAGTAGTGCCTGTTGCAAATAGGTACTTTGGTGCAAAGAATGATGGAGAAAATAAGATTAGAGGCATTGAAACTAGGAGACACGATACACCAAAATTCTTTAAGAAATGTCAATTAGAAATTCTAGATATTTTTTCATCTTGTAAAACCATTGCAGATGTAAAAGCATCCATAACTGAGGCCAAACTAGTACAAAAAAAATATCAAGACATATTGCTTTCTCAAAAAGCTTCTCCGACTGAATTGACCTTTATCAACAGAATAACAAAGGGTACAGATGGACATAAAACCAATACCATTCAAGCAGATGCAATAAATCAACTCAAATGGGCAGGAAAACTAGTTGAACCAGGACAGAATATCCAATACATAATTTCCAATTATTCTAGAAAATTATCAAAAAGAGTAATTCCTAAAGAAATTATGGACAGAGATGAATATGATGTAAAACACTATTCTAAATTGTTGGATGGTTGTTGCAAGACTATAATTGGTCCCTTGAATAATTTTTTTTGATCATTTTTAGAAATCATAAATCTAAATTGAATTTAACAAAAGAGAAGAGGTAATTATCAAAAGTATGATTTGTATGAACAAATCCTACGTGTTAGTTAAATTCAAAAACATTACAATACGAACATGCAATGGTGCAATTGTTTATCGTTTGCCAGACCATAAACGTCCCTAGATATTGAGTCATTCTTGGCACCGTTGCATTTTTTCTTTAAAAAAATGAAACTACATACAAAATATGTTTAGTTTGTTTATCAGATCATGATGTTGCCTAGTCTCAAAACATTGTTTTTGAGTAATGATCGCCATTTGATCCGAATATCCAATCTCATTTTGAAAAATTTTGCATAATATTTAATACCTAGTCCGCCTCTTGATTTTCGACATTCATGGCTGAAAAAAAGACTACAAAAAAATCATCAGTAAAAAAAGCACCTTCTAAAGCAAAAGCCACAAAAAGTAAGGAAAGCAAAACAACAAAAACAAAAGCAAAAACCACAAAAGCAAAGACAAGTAAAACAACAAAATCTAACAAAAAACCCAAAGAAGAACCATTAGGAGATATGGGAATTGTTATCGTAGATGATGACATCACTATTGATCAAGAGAAAATAAATGAAGAACGCAGAGCATATCTAGAAGAAGCACGATCTCAAGAGGCAACAGACTAAATCTTTATCCGCTGTGCTTACATACACAATACATGCGAGCACTTTGTTTGATAGCAGTAAAACCTGGAAAGGTAGATCCTGTTGTCAAAGTGTTAAAGAAAAAAAGGAAAATTGTAAAACAAATAATGATTGTCACAGGTAGGGCAGACATTAGTGTCGTTTTACAAGGTACTTTGGACGAAATCAACAGCATGGTTATCGATTTCAAAAAAATCAAAGAGATTGTTACAACTGAAACATTGATGGAAGTGGAGGTCGATCTAGGATGGTGAAAGCAATTATTTTAGTAAAATCTCCAAAAAAATTAATCGCTGCAAGATTGCGAAAAATTCCCTCTGTGTTTGATTCATTTCCAACAAGTGGGCAATTTGATGCAGTGGCGTTTATTGATGTAGAGCAATTATCTGAAATCAAAGATGTAGCAAATAATATTCAAAAAATCAATGGTGTTGAACGAACTGAAACCATGATTGAAGTTCAATGACAATTGATTTAAACAACTTCGTAGTACATTATCCATGAACGTCAAAAAAGTAGGAAATGTGATTTTGGCTGTCAAAGACCTTGACAAATCCGTGCAATTTTACAACGAAATCATCGGTCTTCCAATCAAAAATCAGCGAAGATCGTGGGTAGATTTGGGCACGTCTGGAGCTCTCTTGAGTTTACATCCAGCATCACTTACATCCCAACACATAGGAAGTTCTATTGAAAATGGGATTACTATAGGGTTCTTAGTAGGAGATGTACAATCTGCAGTAGATGAACTACGAGAAAAAGGAGTGAAAATTTACCGAGATATAGTTGAAAAAGATGCAGGGAAGAATGCAGTCATTTCAGATCCTGACGATTATCTAATTTCATTATTTGAGCCAACCTTTGACGACAAAGCTCAACAAACCGGCGGTTATCAAGGGTTCACGCCTGCCTAGATTATCTTTTTTATCGAAGAGATAATCTCAGACACATTATTTTCTTTTTTATCAATTGAAACGTAGTATGTTACATCAACTTTTTGTAGAATAACTATTGTGACTTTTTGGTGTTGTAATATCACATGTTCAAGTTTTCCAACAGTACTAGCACTTGCTTTTCGTAGGGACATTAAAGTAGATACAATGAAGAATTCATTTTTGACCTCTTCAGATTTTAAAAGAGGTTTTACATTTGGACGAGTTATTCCAGTAAGAGTTCTTCCATAAGCATTAATGATTCCTGCATATCGTATGCTAGAAGATACTTCCAAGATTTTTTGACATTGTTTTCGGTATTTTACAACCTTTTCTTTCCATTTGTCTGCAGGTGTCTTTACCACAAAGAAAATTAGTTTGGCAAATTAATAAGGATTCTTACAATTTTTGATTTGTAGTAAAGAAACTTTGGTTATTTTTTTTCAGTTTCTTTTTCAAGTTTTTTCTTTAATTCTAGATTTTCCTTTACAAGTTTGTCATTTTCTGCCTGGAGAGTCTCCACAGAATTTTGTCTTGTGTATAACGGATGTCCTGGAGGAACAATGTTTGAATTCATAGATAACAAACCTGATGCATATTGTTGGTACATTTGTTGAAATCCTTGGATTTTTTGATTGATTGTAGATGCTTGTTCTGAGAATTGTTCTTTCATTGGATTTTCATAAATTTTGAACATTGGATGTTTTAATCCCGGAGGTAATCTTGGGAACTGAAACGTTAAATGAGGAATGTTTGGGTTTAAACCGTAAAGGTCCTGCAAGTGTTTAGTTACATTGTTATCCATAATTAGACTCATTTTTTGCTATATTTCTGCCTTGCTTTAGGTACTTGATATACCATATTGTGAATTTGTAGTCATTTTAGCTCAAATTCCGTTGATCGCAGATCCTTATAGATTTCCGGTTTAGATCGCAAATAAAGATGTACAAAACAGAAAAAACGTGTTTCAGATGCAAAAAAACAATCCAGGAAAAGGATTTGCATAAAATCGTAATCTATGTGGTGAGAGAAAAGTTTACAGAGCATCATTATGAACATGTGGAATGTCCAGAGAATTTTACCGTTTAAGATTAAGAAAGGTCATTACAGATTATTACGTTGTTTAATTATTACCCATATGCTCGATATTGGGAAAACAATTCAAATTATTTTTAGAATCCTTCCAAAAAAAATTTTTAAAAAAATATAAAAAATTTCAAAATAAAAATTCTTTAAAAAAGATTGAAAAGATCATAATAAGAATATTAACATGTAACAGATTAATTCTTTCAGAAGCAGTTTGGAAAATAATCTAGATGAAGAAAAAGAAATTTTAAAGAATACACTAAACGAATTATTGTTATCCCTAGACAAAAAACCACATTCACCAGATACAATAAAAACATATGAAAAATTAATATCTATATTGAAAATAGAACTAGATACAAGTGAACAAAACAATAAAAAATGTTCGTCATGTGGAGAACTGCTTGATTCTTGGGAACATGATATATGTGGTCCTTGTAAAATAAAAGATGATAGATATCAAGAAGAATTAGACGAGTAATGTTCTAACAAATGGTTGTCAAAGAAATATTTTAGAAATTACTTTGCTTAGTCTTGTATTCATAAACCTCATACAACTCTCCAGTAAATCGAGAACGGTATTTCCATTCTTTATTTTTCCATATTATCTTGTTGAATTCTTTTTGAGAGTTGGGATGTAGGCGTTGGAATACATCGGCACCAATCAAAATTTGGTTTGGTTTTGCCATGCTTTGAATTTTTGCAGCAATGTTCATTGCAGGCCCCATCAAATCTACGTGAGAGTTTTTTGGATCTGCACCATATCTAACTACAATATTTTGCCCAAAGTCTACCCCTATCTTCACCATCAAATCTGGATAATCATATTGATTGAGAATAGGGTTAATTCCTTTTTGAATTACTGAAATCATAGATTTTGCACAATTAACTGAATTGTCTGCTGCAAGTAGACCATTTCCCTCTGCAACAAAATATCCTATTACCGCATCACCTACAAATTTCAATACATATCCATGATGCTGTTTGATTACCGAAGCCATTTCTTGAGAAAACGAGCTAACTATGATTGCAATCTTATCTTCAGGCATTTCTAATGTCATTGTGGTAGAGCCCACCAAATCGACATAAAGCACCATCATATCTATCTTCGAAAATACATTTTTACGTAAAAACTGGTCTGATTCATTAACCATTCCTCTGTATTCATAGCCTTTTTTTAATGCCCCCCAAACCCTCTTCTGAGTTTCCAGAATCATAGTTTCAGAATCAAGAGTCTCTTCGGTATTTTTACTGAGTAGCATATCCACTATTGGACTTCCTTTAGATTCGCCGCTACCGTCAGTGCCAACATGGGATTCTTCTTGATCAGTATTTTGTATTGATTTTTCTTCGTCACTCATTGTATCACATTCTCATACTTTTACTCTAATGGGAAATCTACTCCGCATTTGGGACATTTACCTCTTTTCCCCTTATAACCCTCATCATAATATTCTACAATTATAGAATTACAATGATGACAAAGAATCTCTGATTTACCCATGCCTGATGAAGGCAGGTTATGTATTTAGATTTTGATGAAGGTTTAAGAAAAGTATTGTTTTGTTATTTTTTGTGCGGTTAGGAAATAGATCTCCAAATGAATTCATTCAGTTATTAAATGAAAAAAACAATACCATTGAAAAATTATTTTTAGAAAAAATTGTCGAACTAACACAAACGACCACGGTAAAGGTAATGATGGGAGATGCTACTGTCACAGATCAAAAATCCTTTGATCCAAAAAAAGTCAGTGATTATTTTAAAAAGATTAATGACAATCTTAAAGATTGGTCTATTCAAGCTGTTTCAATTTCAAATAATGAGGATCTAAGACGAATTTTTACAAAGTTTGAAATCATGGAAGGGAATTATTTAATTTCAGTACATCTTTCGTTACAATTTCATGTGTTGTTATATTACAAACCTGATCAACGAGTATTAGAATGTCAAAAAGAACTTGCTGAAATTGTTGAAACAACTAAAACAAAAGAGCAAGAAATCTCAAACAAAGGGGATCAAGTAGTATTAGACAAACTCAAAGATATGGGTTACAAAGACTTTGATCATCAAAAATTATTTGAAATTTTTTATGAAAACGATGAATTAAGAGAGAAAGTCTACTCTGAAATTGAAAAAACCACAGATGCAGATTTTCAAAAATTGTCTGACAAAAAACAAGAACTGTTTAGGGAATTAGATTCGTTATTGATGGAGACATATCAAACAAGTCCTGTATTAATTGACGATACCCGATTGGTTGCTGGAGAAGAGGGTTGTTTGATTACAATAGATCTAGAATTTATTAAAAACAAAAACAAGGAGGGGTTATTTGACCCAAGAAAAATGTCAACAACCTCCAAAGAAAACATTGTAAAGAAAATAGATTTATTTGCGAATTTACTAAAGTCATAAATCAAGGAATCGGAAGATGAGAGGTTTTCTCAAAGGGGAGTTTCCGATCCCTCGATATGTTTTAAATGGGATCTACGATCTATTTAGGCATATCTCAAATTCTGAGCAGAAAATTTAACCAAAGATGTAATTTTTGTATAGAAGAAGTCAAATACGCCTTTTAATTAGCAAAATTTCCAATGAACCCATCTTTTGATGAAATAGTAAAGGCCAATTCAACAAGAGGAAACGAAATAAAAAAAACACCTCTCATTCATTCTCCAACTTTTAGTGATCTTACTGATTCTCAAATTTTTTTAAAAGCAGAATTTAGACAGAAGACAGGGTCATTTAAAATCCGTGGAGCATATTTTAAAATTAAATCACTTTCACCACAAGAGAAAAAAAATGGAGTGGTGGCAGCTTCTGCTGGCAACCATGCTCAAGGAGTAGCGTTTGCTTCATCATTGGAAAAAATTCCGTGTACCATTGTAATGCCAAAAAATGCATCTCCTGCCAAAGTGGCTGCAACAAAAGGTTATGGTGCAAATGTGATTTTAGAAGGAAAAAATTATGACGAATCGTCTGCAAAAGCAAAAGAAATTGCTCATCAAACAGGTGCTACCATGATTCATGC
This sequence comes from Candidatus Nitrosopumilus sp., assembly GCF_965223225.1. Classification (GTDB taxonomy): domain Archaea; phylum Thermoproteota; class Nitrososphaeria; order Nitrososphaerales; family Nitrosopumilaceae; genus Nitrosopumilus. Next base: position 763,968 of record NZ_CBDCVU010000004.1, on the reverse strand, counting down.
ATTTGATGATCCACAAATAATCGCAGCACAAGGAGTAATTGGTTTAGAAATTTTAGAAGATTTGCCAGATGTGGATGAAGTGTATTTGCCTATAGGGGGAGGAGGTTTAGCAGCAGGTACAGCAATTGCAATAAAAGAAAAAAATCCCAATGTAAAAATAATTGGTGTACAATCAAAATCATTTCCATCAATGTTTGAATCAATAAAAAATGGCATCATTACTTCAAGTGGGGGAGAACAAACAATCGCAGACGGTATTTCCGTAAAACTTCCAGGACAACTTACATTTGCGATAATCAAAGAATTGGTAGACAGAATTGTCTTAGTTGATGATACTGAAATTACAAAAGCAATGTTTCTGTTGATGGAGAGAATGAAGTTCGTAGTGGAACCTGCAGGGGCTGCAAGTTTGGCATATCTGATTTCAAAAAAACCGTCACCGGGAAAAAAAGTAGTATCTGTTCTTGCAGGAGGAAATGTAGATATGTATCTCTTGGGTCAAATAGTAGACAAGGGTTTGGCCGCAATGGGAAGGTTGTTAAAAATATCCATACTGCTTCCAGACAGACCAGGAGTTTTCAAGGAAATTGTAGATGAGATAACCTTGGCAAATGCAAACATCGTAGAAGTAGTGCATGACAGATTAAGTTCAGACATTGATGCCGGTTCTGCAGGAGTAACATTAAGTCTTGAAACTCAAGGACAGGAACAAGCAGATGTGTTGATAAAGGCGTTAGAAAAGAAAAATATCAAATTTACCTTGTTAACCTAAATTTATTTGAATTTTTTACTCGCAAACTTTGAGAGCCCTTCTTTCAGCATTTGTTGAGATTCTTTCAAGACTGAATCGTGCTGTTCAGATTTGTGATTTTTTAGTTTTTTGCTTAGTTCTGGAAATTCGTTTGCGAGAATCTTCATTGCATAAATAGCAGCATTTGAGGATTTGTTGATACCTACGGCAACTACTGGAGAACCTGAGGGCATCTCACTAATAGATAATAACGAATCTAGTCCTCCAAATGCAGAAAATTTTGAACTGTCTGCTTTTTTTGGGTTTTTGTCATTGTAAACCAGAATTGGCACTCCAATAACTGGAATAACTGTATGTGAGGCGATCATTCCAGGAAGATGTGCCGCACCTCCTGCTCCCGCAATGATAACCTTGAATCCCATATCTTCGGCATGCTTTGCATATTCAGATAGTCTTGAGGGAGTACGATGTGCAGATACAATCTGATCTTCATGTTTAATTTTAAAGTCATCTAAGATTTCTGCGGCTCCTTTCATGACTCGACTGTCTGAACTTGAGCCCATAATAATTCCAATGAGAGGCTTTTTTGAATAACTCATGATATTAGAAAAAACAAGAGAGTTTTATCTATACCTATTAAAAAAAATATAACAGTCTAGTCCAAATCAACACTAGCTATTTTTAATCCATAATTTACAACCAAATCATGTCAAAAGTTTTAGGAATTATCGGAGGCGGTCAACTTGGCATGATGATCACAGAAGCAGCAAAGAAAATGCCAGAACATATTTCAAAGATCATAGTATTAGATCCTACAGAAAACTGCCCTGCATCACAGGTTGGAGCAGAACAAATTATTGCAGATTTTAAAAATAAAGACGCCATAATAGAACTATCCTATAAATCAGACATTATTACCTATGAGATTGAATCCGGAGACAGCGATGTATTAAAATCATTAGAAAAAGATGTTGAGATAAATCCTTCTCCAGAAACACTGAGAGTTATTCAAGACAAATTTTTTCAAAAGACCAAGTTAAGGGAGAATAATATTCCAGTACCAGAATTTGTCAAGGTGGATGGAATTGATGATATTAAAGAAACCTTGAAAACATACGGCTATCCTGCATTGCTAAAAGCAAGAAGGGATGCTTATGATGGACGAGGAAATTACAAAATAGATTCAGAAGATCAAATTGAAAAAGCATTTGAATATTTCAAAGGACAGAATTTGATGTTAGAAAAATTTATTCCATTTAAGAAAGAGGTTTCTGTAATTGCGGCTAGAAACACAAAGGGGCAAATCAAAACATTCCCTCTTGTAGAGAACATCCATTACGAAAACATACTACGTGAAACTATTGCCCCTGCAAGGACTACACAGAAGGTTACTAAAAAAGCAGAAGAAATTGCAGAAAAAACCATGAATATTCTAAAGGGTGCAGGTGTGTTTGGGATTGAAATGTTTGTAACTCAAGATGACAACATTGTCATAAATGAAATTGCTCCCAGAGTTCACAATTCAGGTCATCATACTTTGGAATCAAGCAAAACATCTCAATTTGAGCAACATCTAAGAGCAATTCTGGGTTTAGATTTGGGGGATACATCATTGATTCACAATACAATAATGTACAATATACTAGGCTCAAAAAACTTTGAAGGAGAATACAAACCAATTCAGATATTTGAAAAAAATGTATTTTTGAAAATGTATGGCAAGAAAATATCAAAACCACTTAGAAAATTAGGACATTTCAACCTGATTGGTGCCGATGGAGAATCAGTGGAATCATTATTGAAAAAAATTGATACTATAAAAGAAAAGGCACTTGTTGAAGCAATCTAATTAGATTTATTAATTGTGAATTGAAAATTTCAGTATGGTTTTAGCAGCATCTCTAATAATCACCACTATTGCAATTGGTTTGCTTGTGGTATATGGTGCAGATGTTGCTGTTGGATATAGTAATGAAGATGGTCAAGGGTTCATTCCATTTGATCATAAAACACGAGGCATGGGATTAGGTCTACCTGCATTGATTCTTCCAATAATTGCATTTTTTATCTCAAGAAAAGAACCATCCAAAGCACTTGGAGGAATGATAATTGTATCTGGAATTCTGATTATCATAGGTGGCGCTGTTGTGATTGGTAATGCAGATCCAGAAGAAGCAAAAGAATCTGGAAGAGACGTGTTATCGGAAACAATCCCACTACTTGTAGCAGGATTAATTCAAATCGGATTGGGAATATTAAAAATAAAAAAATCTTGATGAAGGAAAATGCCTACTTGTGTAAAATGCAATAATGATGTAAAAAAAGTATACGATTGTGATCATACAGATTTTGAGGAATATTGTGTTGAATGTTATACAGAACTTCATTATTACCTGACTGAGAAAGATTAGAAATGCTGACCAATAGAGAAATTGCAATCTATGCATTAGGAAAAACAGAAGGCGTTAACTCAATAGCAGAAACTCTAGGAAAAAGCCTAGATGATGAAAAATACATAGAATCTTGGAATAAAACAATCAAGCTTTTAGGCATTGAAATGCCTCTAAAAGACCTAGAAAAAATCTATAACGAATTTGCAAAAAAAATGGATGAGGTTGTAAAAAATTCCGAAGATACAGAGAAGGTTAAATCAAAAAAACAAATTATAAAAAAAACAGGAAATAAACCTTGAAAAAAATTTTCATATGTGGCACGAATTAAAAGAGATCGAAAATGAAGGCAATTATTTTAGCAGGAGGTTTTGGAAAAAGACTAAAACCAATTACAGATTATGTCCCAAAACCACTAGTTCCAATAAAGAACATACCAATTATAGACTGGCAAATAAAATATTTAAAAAAATTTGGAGTTGATGAAGTGATAGTTTCTACAGGTTATAAAAAAGACATGATAGAAAACTACCTAAAATCAAAAGACCACAATATCCACATCAAGTATTCTCACGAAAAATCCCCATTAGGTACAGGGGGTGCAATAAAAAAGGCAGGAAATTTGATCAAAGATGATGTATTTTTCGTAATGAATGGAGATATCATTACAAACATAGATCTAAACAAAATGATTTCAACACCAAACTCAATAGCATCAATTGAATTAAGAACAAACTTTGGAATACTAGATGTAAAAGACGACAAAATTACAAAGTTCAGAGAAAAAAAGGAAATATCGGACCTGTGGATGAATGCAGGAATATACTTTTTGGAAAGAAAAATTCTAAAAAATTTGCCCTTTAAAGGAGATATTGAGAAAACATTTTTTCCAGAATTTGCAGAAAAGAATTTGCTAAATTTAATTAAATTTAAAAATGTAAAATGGTTTTCAATTGACTCGTTTAAAGATATTGAAGAAAGCTCCAAAGAGATAGAGAAAATAATAAAATAATTTGTTCAGATTTATTTGAATTAGGCACCTGTTCTATGTAATGTTACCATCATGTAAGCTACTTCTTCAACAAATGGTTCATCATTGCTAACGGCAGCATATTTTGTCACATTTTTCCAAAAAGTGTTCTTGACAGATTTCGACTCATCGTCTGATATTTGATTGCTCAATAGTCATAAAACAAAATTCGATTTGATAATAATCCCCCTCAACCAAAATTAACCTATTACTAAAACAGATACACTAGAATATGTGATCTTTTTACTATTTTTATGAGAATTGCCTGCAGTTTAGGTTCATTATTGCCAATTAACGATGTCATTTCTTGTTCAGAAGTATTAGATGGGACAAATGTAGATACAATTTGGGTGCCTGAGACATGGGGGATGGAAAATTTTGCAATGCTAAGCACAATTGCAGGAAAAACTAAAAATCAAAAACTAGGTTCCTCTATAATCAATATCTATTCAAGAAGTCCTGCAACAATCGCAATGGGTGCAATAACGGTAGATACGCTATCTCAGGGTAGAATGATCCTGGGACTAGGAACAAGTAGTGTTCCAATAGTGGAAAGCTTTCACGGATACAAATTTGACAATCCTTTACAAAGAATGAGAGAATATGTAGAGATAATCAGACTTGCATGCAATGGAGGCAAAATCAATTACTCAGGGAAAATTTTTAATTTAAAAAATTTTACTTTGCTTACAAAACCTCCAAGAAAATCAATTCCGATTTATCTTGCTGCAATTAATAAGAAAATGGTTGATTTGACGTGGGAAATAGGAGATGGTGTAATTTTTTATCTTAGACCACTAGAAGAAATAAAACAAACAATCACAAAAATGCAATCTAAAAAAAAGATTGATGTAACATGCCAGATTATAACCTGTGTTTCAGAGGATTCCGAGGTGGCAATAGATCGTGCCAAAAAAACATTAGCGTTTTATATATCTGTAGGTGATATCTACCGAGATTTTCTTTCTAAAAATGGTTTTCAGAATGAAACAAGGAATATTTTTGAAGAATTCAAGAAATCAGGACTTGTATCAGTACATGAATTAGTTTCAGATTCAATGTTAAACTCTCTTTGTATTTCAGGAAATCCAGATGAATGTAAACAACAACTTGGAAAATTTACAGATGCTGGTATTGATTTACCAATAATTCAGTTTAATCCAGTAGGAACCATTCAAGACTCTTTCAAATTACTTAGTAAATCTCTGTTAACTGATTAAAATGAATAAAGTTGGAATAGCTGCATACGGAATTACCCCATTTACAAAAAATGATGAAAAAATAGAAACGGTAATGTTAAGATCATTAAAAGAACTTTTCAAAACAAATCCATCCATACAACAAGATCAAATCCAATCTGTCATAGTATCGACAAATAATAATTCAAAATATTTAGCTCCAGTTTTATCTGAAATGGCAGGAATCAAACCAAAAATATCACACACCATAGAAAGCCTATGCAATTCTGGTTCAAATTCTATTGTTTCAGCTTATTCTTACATATCTGCAGGTCTTGCCGATGTGGTTCTCGTAACAGGTGCAGAAAGATACGATAGTCCAGGTCAAATTTTGGAATGGGATGAATCAAGAGGAGAATATAAGCATCCAATGTTTTGGGCATCAATTTTCACGAAATCATACAAACGTCAATTCTCAATTTCAGATGAACGACTGGCAATAGTATCTGTAAAGAACCACAAACAAGCACAAGAAAACCCCAATGCAATATCTGACAAAAAAATCACTGTAGAAGATGTGTTAAAATCAAGAAAAATAACCGATGATCTAAGATTATTGGATTGCTCAAGACCTGTTACTGGTGCTGCATCTATTATTTTGGCAAAAGAAGACATCATAAAAAAAAATTCCCAAACACCAGTCTGGATTACAGGCATAGGGCAGCAGACAACATCTGCAGGCTTTACAAAGAACGCAAGCTTTAGTTCAATGGAATCAACAAAAAGGGCTGTAAATGATGCTCTAAAAATGTGCAACAAGAAAATATCCGATGTGGATGTTGCAGAACTTCATGATGCCTTTTCTGTTTGTGAACCAATAGCATTGGAATCTTTAGGATTTTCAAATCCAGGTCAAGGAATTCACATGGTTGAAGAACTTTACAACACAGAGAATTTTAAAATAAATCCAAGAGGGGGGCTGATTGGTTCAGGCCACCCATTAGGTGCAACAGGTATTGCACAAACCATAGAGATAACCCAACAATTAGAAGGAAATGCAAACAAAAGACAGACAGATAATCCAAAGACGGGATTAGTACACAACATGTCGGCTGCTGCAACATCATCAACAGTTTTGGTATTAGAGAAATGAATTTTGAAGCGGAGTTATCCCAAGGCAATTTTGGTATTCCAAAATGTACATCTTGTAAGAAAATTGTATGGCCACCATCAGAATTTTGTAACAAATGTTTTGGAAATACAGAATTAAAGAAATGGGACGGTGAAGGAAAAATCATCGAATTTTCTAAAAAGGAAGAATATTTCTGCCTCGTTGAAATTGAGGAAACTATACGAATATTAGCCAAAATAAAACAAACTCCGAAAATAGGACAGAGGGTAAAAATCCTAAATTGTGGAATAAATAACGATGGCTATTTTTTTGAAGTTACTTGAAATTTGTATAGATGTAAGGGGTTTCAGTCGACTGATCAAAAGTCCAAACAGTAGGTAAAGAAACAGTATCAATAACTGAAAGATTGTGCTTTTCAATTAATGAACTCCATCCACCATTTTCCAGATTGTTGGATAGCTGTCTTTTAGAATGAGTACCAGCAAACACAATGCCTGTCTGTTTTTTTAAATCTTCAATGGAGTTAATTTTATCAATTATGCTCGTTGCAAGAACATCTCCCCCCATTTGAGGCAAACCACCAATAAAAAAAATCGGATTTTTAAGACCTAAATCTTTAAAATTAAATTCTAATGCATCCGAGCATATTGGATTAAAATTATTTCCTGTAGATTGCGTTATTTCATTTTGTAACTCAACTAACCCTTCGTCTATTTCGATGCTGTAAGAATTCATTTTTAAAATTGTTCCACAAAATGCAATACGGCCATCGCCAGATCCTATGTCAACTAATTCCTTGTAACCTAGTTTATTTGCCACAATTACCATAATTAATGCAGAAATCATCCAGGTAGGGTAGAATGGTTGGCAGCTAGAACCATGTTTTATGCTGTTTAGCCAGTACTCGTTAATATCGCCTTCAAAAACAGTAAAGGAATTTCCAAGAATTTCAGTCTCATAACTATTTGTATAGATTGGATTTTTTTGTGCAAACTGATGTAACAGTTTCAAGTGGTTTTTATCTAATTGGAATTCTTTAGAAACAGAACTTGGAATAATTTCTTGAATATGCGAGCTTCCAGAATAATTTTTTACAAATTCTTGTTTTACTAAAATCAAATTTTTTATAATATTTTCAATCATAATGTTTCACTTATTCATCATCTTGATAAACTCATTGCATCTTTACTTATTTTTTGAGGATAGAAAGGCTAGTTCTTGTTCTACTTTTTTTAATTCAGTAATTGCATTTGTCTTTAATTTCTCTATGTTTTTAATTTCTTCTTCAGAAGGATCTACGATAGACTGGAATTCAAGATGCTTTAGGGCATTTAGATAAAAATCACGTTGTTCTAACAATTTCTCAATTATGATTTCAGACATAATTTTGTCCAGTCATTACATCTATTTAGATATTGGAATGTCCGATGACTTCAGAACGGTTAATTCTAACCAATCACCGGAATTCATTTCTGAATTAAAAGAATTTTTTGTAAGCTTGTTAAAAATATTTAGTTAAAAATATTTAGTTTAAAATAGCGATTAGATTTGTTCTTTTGAGTTATTATGCAATTACCTTGTATACTATACATAATTAGCAAGGAAATAGGTTATGGAATCAATAGGATCCATTATGCTTACTAAACAGAAAATGACCAAAAAAAATAATCAAAAAGCTGCTAAAATACGTAGACAAAGAGGCTATCAGTGGGAAGATACGATTGTAAAAAGATTCAAAGGAATTGATGATTGGAAGGCATTTCGTCTTGGATCTCCCAGTATTGCATTGCCTGATGTTTTAGCAGTGAATACAAAAAAAAGTATTCTATTTGCAATTGAAGCAAAATCTGGCACCAGTACATCTCTAGTAGTACCTGCAGATCAAATTGAGAGATGCCTTGAATGGACGAAAACCTTTGATATTTACAAAAAAAGAAATGTTCTTTTAGCATTCAAATTTCTGTCCAAAAAAAGGATCGGGATTGGAAAATACGAAAATCGTGAGTTAAGAGAATTTTTTAAGATATGGGATAATTCCTTAGAGATTACAGACTGTGTTTGTAACTACGAAGGAAAATTTTATACCAAAACAAGTAAAGGAAAAGAAGAGATTTTACTCAAAGAATGTAAAATGCCATTTAAAACAAAACAAAGATAGTGCCTAACAGAGCCTAATTTTCAAATCCTTTTTTAAGGATGTAAAAAATAAGATAGTAAGTTGTCGGAAAATAATTCTGAAAACAAATTTACTGAATCTACTACTGAACCAGAATCAATAGAAGTATCAACTCCTGAATTCCGTCCTGAGTCTTTATTGGAAACAGTCTCAGACGCCGAAGTAAATTCAAGGATTAGTTTTGAAGAATTTACAGATGAAAGGACACTTATCAGTCATGATGCCTTTGGAAATAAACAAATGAAAATTAAGGTCCTTGAAGTGTCTGATGAAAATCCACCCGTGAAATGGAAATTTGGAGATCGTGTTAAAGTTACAAAAATCCTTGTCACTATAAAACATCTAACCACGCAACAAGTAGAAGAAGGTGAATTCGATATTGAAGCAATTGAAAGAGAATTAGCAGAAAAAAGACACTACACCTCAACAAACAGATGGATTCCTGCAACCGACATCAAGAATGGGTATGTAGTAGGTTCAAAACACACCAGATTGATTAGCGATGCTTCAGCCTTGGACTACATTATTTTCTAAATTCCAATTTTACTTATTATTTAGGAATTTTATCTGAAAAACATTATAAACAAAAGAATTCGAGATGGGTTATGAGTTCAAAAGAATTCGATGTAAACGGAACTGACTATAGAATTGTATTAACAGAGCAAGTTATTGGTCATGTAAATAACCTAAAAAATCTATACAATGCAGCATATGAAGATCCTGAGAGTTTTGAAGATGTTAGCGCAGAAATTTCAAATACGATAAATGAAATCGCAGGAAATGTTGAACCTCCTGCAGAAGATAGTGATCTCGATGGATTAATTCAAGAAATCATCAAAGCAGTAGATAACAAAGCAGCAGAAATTGAAAAAGAGTTAGAAGAAAAAGAAAAACCTGCTCCAAAAAAGAGAAAATCTAAAAAATAAACATCATTTGACCTGAAACTCATAGATAATTATGGTATACATTATATTCTAAATAGTGAAACTAACTATATGTCTCAGAGTTGCGAATGTGGAATATGTGGACATCATAGTGAATCAGAATGTCTAGAAAAAGAATGCAATTGTTGCTTGAATTTTCATGTAAGATCCGGTCCTAAGAAAAACTAAGTGTTTTTTTAAAACTAACTTTGTTCTTTATAACAACTACATTTTTTCGAAATATGCCTAGAACATCCGAATAATTTATGATCCCTACATCCACAAAGAACACATTTCTTATCTTCAGTCATAATTTTTCGATCAAATCTTCTATGTCGTCAACCATCTTCCTATCTTCTAAGGCTTCTAGGATTTTTAAACGCATATTTTTCATTCTAAAAGGATCATTAGAGTATAATGGGGCCATAGTTTCTATTTCTTGTACAAAAAAATAATTTTCATTATAATGTTGAAATTTTGATTTTACGTGTTTGAAATCAGATACAGGGATATTTTCAGTATTGATTTTATTTAGAATAACTCGAACAAATCCATTAATTCGAAGTAATTCCTTTTTGATTAAATCTAGATCTCCGGGTTTATCATTAATTTCTTTGAGAATATTATATGAGTCAATAATCTGAACCAAGATACCCTTAAGATATTCATTATATGTTACCATGTTTCTTTGGACAATATATCTAATCTAAAGTTTAAGATAATGCAAATACACATTTGCTTTAAATTATCACGATAAATCACGAATGTTAGGATGGATGGAGATGCCTTTCTTAGATGTATTGATCCTCAATGTGGTCTTGAATATCCAATAGATAGCATAAGAGTTCAATGTGAAAAAGGACATTTACTTGATGTAAAATACAAAAAAATTCCATCCCAAAACCTGAAAGAGGTTTTTTATGAAAGAAGAAATTCCCAAGGAAACATTTTCAATGAAAGTGGTGTTTGGAGATTTCGAGATTTACTAAATTTCTGCCAGATTAACACTGAAGACACTAGTGAATGTTCAAAATTTTTAGTTTCACTGGATGGTTCAGAAGGAAGACAATCAAAGCCTTACCAAATGTCAAAAGTTGCAGAGTTTATTGGAACATTAAGTGATAATCTATGGTTACAACCAGAAGGATACAATCCTAGTGGATCCTTCAAAGATAATGGAATGGCTACTGCCGTAACACACGCAAAAATGGTAGGAGCAAAAAAAATTGTTTGTGCATCAACTGGAAACACTTCGGCTTCAGCTGGAATGTTTGCAGCAAATGAAGACATAGATTGTGATGTGTACATACCTGCAGGCCAAATTGCTCCGGGAAAATTAAGCCAAGCATATCAATTTGGTGCACAAATTGTAGAGGTAGATGGAAATTTTGATGATGCATTAAAGCAGTCTTTAGAAGATGCACAAAACCATAATGGATATACTGTTAACTCTGTGAATCCGTTTAGAATAGAAGGTCAGAAAACAATTCCATTTAGAGCACTTGAGTATCTAAATTGGGAAGAACCTGATTGGATTGTTTATCCAGGAGGTGCGCTAGGAAACACTTCTAGCTGTGGTAAAGCACTAATGGAATTACATGAATGGGGATGGATAAAAAAAATTCCTCGCATTGCAGTGATTAATTCAGAAGGTGCCAGTACTCTATCTGATTTGCATAATGGGAAGTTTGAAGAAGAGGAATTAAGATGGAATAAAGGAAATCCCAATGTTGAATTGATTTCTAGATATTATGATCATTTAGACAAAGAAGGATTAAGACCAAAAACAAAAGCAACAGCCATACAAATAGGTCGACCTGCAAATATTCTGAAAGGCTTACGTGCGTTAGAATTTACAAATGGAATTGCAACAACTGTTTCAGATTCAGAAATGTTAGATGGTATGTCAATAGTAGGTTTGAATGGTTTTGATTGCGAAATGGCATCAGGGGCTTCAGTGGTTGGAATTAAAAAATTAATCAAAGAAGAGATAATCAAAAAGGATGATGTGGTAGTGGGAATATTGACAGGAAGACAAAAAGATGCAATGTTACCTGTAGACTATCACAATGATCCTCAAAATAGATTTGCAAGACCCCCAAAAAACTAACCTCAAATATTTAATGTAAATTTCATAAAATATGCAATGGGACTTAAAAGTTAAATTCAGGTTTTGTGAAAATATGTTACCTAGAGATGGTGCAAAAAAACTAAATGAATAGCCAAATTGTTGGTCTAAGAATTTTTTGGAGGATATCATGGTAGATTTATGGATTGAAATTACATCACTAGCTGTACTAATTGGCCTGTCAGGTTTTTTCAGTGGTTTAGAAGTAGCTTTAGTAGGAGTAAGAAAATCAAAAGTAGTTCAATTATTTAACAATGGAAAAAAAGGTTCAAAAGCGCTACTCAAACTAAAAAATAATCCAAGCTGGATGATGTCAAGTGTCAATCTTGGCAACAACCTCGTAAATGTTGGAGCTTCTGCTCTTGCAACAAGTGTTGCCATTCGTTTGTTTGGAGATGAAGGATTAGGAATTGCTGTAGGTGTTATGACATTTCTCATTTTGATATTTGGAGAGATTACACCAAAAACATATTGCAATGCAAATTCTACAAAAATTGCACTAAGATATGCTCCAGTTTTGTTAGGATTTAGTTATGTTTTTTATCCATTAGTGAAATTTTTTGAGATTGTTACTAAAGGAGTGGTAAAAATGACAGGTAGTAGTTATACCCCACCACCAATCACAGAAGAAGAAATCAAAGGGGTAATAGATCAAGGACTAGAAGAAAAAGCAATTGAAAAAGATGAAATGGAACTAGTTCATGGAGCTCTAAAGTTTGACGATACAGTAATTCGTTCAGTAATGACACCTAGAACAAAGATGTTTTCACTAAATGCAAAGATGTTGTTATTTGAAGCATTACCAGAAATCAACCAAAGTGGACATTCAAGAATACCAATTTTTGGTGAAACTAGTGATGATATTGTGGGATTCATACATGTAAGAGATGTTTTGAAGGAATTAGAAAAAGAAAACAAAATGGCAAGTCTTGAACAGATTGCCAGGAAACCAGTATTTGCTTCACAAGAAAAAATGGTTAGTTCTTTGTTAAAAGAAATGAAAGGACGAAAAACACACATGGCAATAGTAGTAGATGAGCACGGGGGTGTGGAAGGATTGGTTACTTTAGAAGATCTCTTAGAAGAAATTGTAGGAGAAATTGAAGATGAAACAGACGTTACAAAACCAACAAGTTATGTGAAAATTGATCAAGACACCATTGTAACAAACGGGGATATTGAGATTGATACGATTAATGAAATTTTTAATACACGAGTTCCAGAAGGTGACAACTATGCATCATTAAATGGGTTATTACATGAAAAACTACAAGATATACCAAAGGAAGGGGACAAGGTAGAATTAGAAGAACTCAAAATTGTAGTAGAAAAAGTTTCTAAAAATATTCCAAATAAAATCAGAATTGAACGAACTAGAACATAAAACAAGAAGACGTTAGTCTTTTGATGTTTACAAGGAAACTGATTTCTAACAATATAGGTGCAATTAATAAAAAAACAAAATTTGTTATTTAAAATAAATTTCAAATTATGATGATGTGAGTTTCAATGATTAAAAATGAATTGTAAAGTAATGTACAAAAGACTAAATGTATCAAATTTTTTGTTTATCTATTGATACACGGTCCATCACTTATGATTGGAGCATCAATTACAGCGGTAGTATTAATTATCACATTTATTGGATTTAGCGGAATATTGCAAGAAACAGAATTAACAATAGAAGAAATACCAAAAGGTCAAGAAATTGGACCTCAAGAAGTTACAATAAACACATTTTTAGAAAATGGATCTCCCATACTTGGTAAATCCGATGCACCAATAACATTAGTTGAATTTGGTGATTATCAGTGTCATTTCTGTAATGTTTTCTTCCATTCCACAGAACATGAGATTTTGAAAAACTATGTGGAAACGGGCAAGGTTAGAATGATATTCAAAGATTACAACATAATTGGACCTGATTCTATCAGTGCATCACACGGTGCACATTGTGCAAAAGATCAAAATCTATTTTGGGAATATCATGATATCTTGTATTCTAATTGGACGGGAGAAAATAACGGATGGGCCTCATCAGAAAATCTAATCAGATTTGCGCAGGAGATAAAATTAGATATGAACAAATGGTCAGAATGTATGCAAAATGCCGATCACTCCAAAACTATTCTTGCAAGCAATAATGATGCAAGGGCTTTAGGGCTTTCAGGTACGCCAGCATTTTTTATCATAGGACCAGATGAAAAAGTAACACGTGTGTTTGGAGCTCAGCCATATGAAACATTTGAAAAAATTTTTGAAACTGAACTCAAAAAATAAAAAAAATTACGATCAATTTACGAATATAGTAAAAATACATGAAAAAAACTCTTTCGAGACTAGTTAGAATTAACACAATAACCTTATTAGTGAAATATCGGAGGCTAGCTTATGGCAGCAGGGATAGATGATATTTCAATTTACATTCCTAGTTTGTATATTGATGCCGCTGATTTTGCAGAAGCCAGAGGACTTGATCCGGTAAAACTGCAAAAAGGATTGGGAGTATCACAGATGGCAATAGTTGATGCAAATCAGGATCCTGCATGTCTTGCAGCAAACGCATGTTTGAAAATAATGCAGAAAAATAAGCTATCTCCAGAAGACATAGGAAGATTATACGTTTCAACGGAGTCATCATTTGATGAGTCAAAGGCAATGAACTCATACGTAGTTGGTATGTTGGAGCAAGTCTATGGCCAAGGTGCATTTGAGCACTGTGGAGGAGTTGAAACAAAATTTGCCTGCGTTAGTGGCTCTTATGCGTTATATGATAATACAAATTGGATAAGAGCAGGCGAATCAGAGGGAAAGCATGCACTTGTAGTAGTTTCCGACATTGCAAAATATGACATGGGGTCAAGCGGAGAAATGACCCAAGGTGCAGGGGCAGTAGTGATGCTTCTCAACGACAACCCAAGATTGTTATCGTTTGATCCAAAAGTGACATCCACATCAATTAAGGATGAATATGATTTTTACAGACCATTTGGAAAAGAGACACCTATCGTCCACGGTCAATATTCGAATCTTCTTTATCTAATTCAAGTAAGAAAAGCAGCTGATGCATACAAGAAAAAAGCCATCGCAACAGGGTTAATCAAATTAGAGTCAGGAGAAACAATACTAGATCATCTAGACTACATCAATCTTCATCTGCCTTATAGCAACATGGGCAAAAAGGCATTAGCATATTGGGTACGACATGAGTGGAGACAACTCCCCAGATGGAAAAGAATACTGCAAGAAATAGGAATAGACGAACCAATACCAAAGGATCCAAGAGGTACAATAGAGTCAGTGTTGGGAGATGAAGAATTCATGGCAAAAGATCATGAGTTCACAAAATTGTTTACTCAAACTCATGAATACCAAGAAGTGTACGAATCAAAATTAGCAAGTTCATTAATTGCATCCAGCATGATTGGAAACTTGTATACTGCTTCATTGTATCTGGGATTTAGAAGTAGTTTAGAGTTTGAGTATCAAAAAGGAATAGACCTTGAGGGAAAACGTATTGGTTTTGGATCATATGGAAGTGGAAGTAGCGCAATGGTGTTCAGCGGAGTTGTTCAACCAGAATATGAAGATATTGTGAAAAATATGAACTTAGAAATGGAAATAGGTCCAAGGAGGAAATTAACATTAGATGAATACGAAGACCTGCATGAAAACAAAATTACTCCAGATAATTCGATGTTAAATAAAAAGAAGGAGTTTGTTTTAGTAGATGTAAAAACTGAAACAGAATCCAGAGGCGAAAGACGATATATCTTTAATGAATAAAAAACAAGATTGCAAAGTGACGAATCAAATCCAATAAAGGATTATTTTTTTGAATACATCAAATCATCAGATACAATTCCTAGTTTGTTAACTCAAAAAAAATTTGATGAAGTTATACTAGAAGTTACAAAAAATTGCTACGACAAGATAGTTTCACTAGGTGCAGAAACAGGAAATAAAGATGAATCAATCGGAGTTCTGGCAACTGGATTGTTGCATTATTTGCTTACAAATGCCCTAATAACAAGCCAGAGAAAAATAGACCATAATGGAATCGAACTAGACATAATAATCCCAGATGTAAAAACTTTAGAAAAAGATCCAAAAAAAACACTACTAATATGCATTCCAAAATCATCAGACAAGAAAATAATCGAAGATAAAATTTCACAGTTAGAAAAAATTCAACCAGAAAAAGACAACATATGGTTAGTTTTGTCTGATGATGTTCAAGTAGACAAAAAATCTTTTGTGTTAACCAAAGATAACAATACCTTTTCTAAAATAATTTTTGAAATTGTACAATTTACAAATGTAAATGCCGCAAGTAAATTTAAAATCTTAAGAATTTAGAACAAGAAAAAATTATTCAGAGAATAATTTCCTGAGATTAAGATTTTTCTTGAAAATTTTAGAGATTGATTCATCACTTAAATCCTCAATAAAAGGAACAGAACCAAGAATTGGAATTCCAGTTAGACTCTTCAGATCACGAGTTAATTCTTTAACGTTGTAACCATCAGAATCAAAATCATTTATGATAATGCCTCTAAGTGGAATACGGTACTTTTCACACATCTTAATTGTCAATATTGTGTGGTTGATTGTTCCTACTTTTGTTCTACAAACAACGACGGATGGAATTTTCATGTCTTTTATCAGATCTGAGACAAAATAGTCTTTCAGAATAGGGGTCATGATTCCTCCCATCCCTTCAACAAGAATCATTTCATGTATTTTTTTTAACTCCTTAAAACTTGACAAAATTGAGTTAACCTTGGGTTTTATCTTGAGGTTTTTCCATGCAGTATAAGGAGAAGCAGGGATTGGAAAAAACTGAGGGTTTATCAAATTCTCCGGATCATTTGTTTCAGAGGCATTTGCAAGAATCTCCACATCTTCAGATTTGAAACCTGTTTTTTGTTTGAGTCCTGCAGCAAAAGGCTTCATCACCCCTACATCCACACCAGATTTACGCAAAGATACGGCCAATCCTGCTGTAACGTAAGTTTTCCCAACGTCCGTGTCTGTACCTGTGACAAATAGTGACTTCATATGAGATATTTCATGTCTGTGACTCATTAATCTTATCGTTTGATTATTAAGAACATGGGAAATAACAAACTTGTTTGAAAGACACTAGCTATGTTTGGCATCCAAATACACAGATGCAAGAATGGTCAAAATTTGATGCAATAAAAAGTGCAGAAGGAGTATGGTTAGTAGATTCAAATGGAAACAAAATGATTGATGCTGTTGCATCAATGTGGTGCAACGTTTGGGGACATTCTAACCCTGAATTGATTAAAGCAATAACAAATCAAAGTAAAAAACTACAACATTCATCACTATTTAACATAACGCATGATCCTGCAGAGCAGTTAGCCAAGAAACTAGTAGAAATATCTCCAGGAATGCACAGAGTGTTTTATTCAGATAACGGTTCATCAGCAATGGAGATTTCTATCAAGATAGCTTTACAATATTGGAAGAATATTGGGGAGAAAAAGAAGACAAAGATAGCAACACTAGAAAATGGATACCATGGCGATACGTTTGGAGCAATGGCAGTAGGTTATGTGCCAGAATTTTTTGGAAAATTCAAAAAACAATTATTTTCGACAATTCAGTTTCCAACACCAAACCAATATAGATTCCCTTCACATTTTACATCTTTTGCTGACTATCAGAATCATTGTATGGATAAAATTGAAAAGAAGTTTTCAAATTCTTCAGACGACATTGCTGCATTTATCATGGAGAGTGGTGCTCAGGTTGCAGGAGGAGTATTGATTTATCCAAAACAATTTCAAAATAAAATAAGCAAGCTTTGTAAAAAATATGGAATACTTTATGTCTTAGATGAAATTGCAACAGGATTTGGCAGATTAGGTTCGATGTTTCAATATGAAGAACAAAAAAGCATTCCAGACATTGTAGCATATGGAAAGATGTTAACAGGAGGCTACCTTACAATGGCTGCAACACTTTCAAGCAAAAAAATCTATGATTCATTTATTGGAAACTTTAATGATTGGAAACATTTGTTTCATGGTCATACTTTTACTGGCAATCCAATTGCAGCAGCAGTAGCAAATGAAAACCTCTACATGTATGAAAAGAAGCATTTGATAAAAAAAATTCAGAAGACATCTAAAGTTTTTGAAAAATTCTACCAAGAAATATCTCAAATAGATATTGTAGGAGACATTAGGCATAAGGGAATGTTGATGGGAATAGAGTTAGTAACCGACAGGGACAAAAAAACTCCAATTCATCCCAAAAAATCAATTAACAAAATTTTCTATGAGGAAGGCAAAAAACAGGGAATTTACCTTCGAACACTAGGGAACATAGTCATGTTGGTACCACCTTTAGCAATAACCGAAAAAGAATTAGAATTACTTTTGAACAGAACGATCAAAACTATCATTGCTGCAAGCCCTAAACTTACGTAAGTGTTAACCACTTGCCATCCCAAGGTTAACCTTTCAGGAAATATTATTAATGGTTGTAAGACATGTCAATTCATGAATAATAATAATGATAATACGTTAGAGTTTATTAAAAAATGTCAAGAAAAGGTATTCTCAGGGTTAGGCATTTCAGCTGATGATGCTAAAAAATTGTTGGAGGTTCCTGAAGAAAATTTAAAGGATTTAGCAAAATGTGCAAATGAAATCACATTAGATTTTAACGGTAAAAAAGTTGACGTTGAGCAACTAAACAATATTAAAAAAAATGCATGTAGTGAAGATTGTACATTTTGTGGACAATCCGCATTTTTTGATACTGGGATAGAATCGTATCAATTACCATCACCAGAAGAAGTCATCATAAAAGCACAAAAAGCAAAAGAAGAAGGTGCAGAATCATATTGTCTTGTGGCTGCATGGAGAGAACCATCCCCAAAAGATTTTGAAAAAGTTTGCAAAATAATAACTGAGATAAACACCAAAGTTGGAATAAGTGTAGAATGCAGTTTAGGATTTCTCACTGTAGAGCAAGCAAGAAAACTAAAGGAGCTTAAAGTAAAAAGATACAATCATAATTTAGAAACAGCAAAATCCAAATTCTCAGAAATATGTACCACACATACGTATGAAGACCGATTAAAGACATTGGCAATTGCAAGAGATGCAGGACTAGAGTTGTGCACCGGAGGAATAATAGGACTAGGAGAAACAAGAGAACAAAGACTGGAGTTAGCACTTGAGCTTGCAAGACTATATCCTGAAGAAGTGACAATCAACATACTGGTTCCAGTTCCAGGAACTCCACTTGAATTGCAAACAAATCTTGAGAATTCAGAGATTGTTCGCATATTTTCTGTTATTCGATTTTTGTTGCCAGAATCAGTCATTAAAATTTCAGGAGGACGTGAAACACAACTAGATGATTCTGGAGAAGAACTTTTGCAAAGTGGCGCCAATGGAATTATTACTGAAGGTTATCTCACCATGGGTGGAAATGAAGCTAAGAAAGATCGTCAAATGATTGAAAAAATTGGTCTCAAAGCATAAGATAGATTTTATTGATTCAGAGCTAAAGAAGATAAAGAAAGATAATCTTCATCGAAAATTACGCAATGGAAGAGTTCAAGGGCCACACATCACCATAAATGGTAAAAAACTGATTAATTTATGCTCAAATGATTATTTGGGAATACCTCCAACCAAAATTACTGTAAACCAGTTACAGTCAAGTTCACGGCTTGTTTCAGGAAATGATGAAGAATATCTAAAGTTGGAAGAATGGTTGGCAAAGCACAAATCTCAGCAAAAAAGTCTCATTTTTCCTACAGGATACATGGCAAACATAGGAACAATTGCATCTATCGCTTCAAAAGGAGACATTATTTTCAGTGACGAATTAAATCATGCAAGCATTATAGAGGCTTCAAAACTTTCAGGGAGTAAAATTTCTGTTTATGCTCATAACGATATGAATGACTTGGAAAAAAGGATCAAAAGCAATAAGAGCATTAAAAGAAAATTTGTAATTACAGAAGGAATATTTAGTATGGATGGAGATTTTTCAAATCTAAAACAGATTGCTGAAATCTCTGAGAAATATGGTGCAATTACAATAGTAGATGATGCTCATGGAGATTTTGTAGTAGGCAAAGATGGAAAAGGTACACCTGATTACTTTAATGTTGCAAAAAAAATAGATTTGTACATAAGCAGTTTGAGTAAGGGACTTGGATCATTTGGAGGATATGCAGCATCTCAAAAAAACGTAATCGATTTTTTCATTAACAAATCAAAGTCATTTATCTACACTTCTGCTCTTCCATCAATACTAGTCCAACATGCTCTAAAAAGACTGGACTACAACAGAAACGAGCAAGTAGGAAAACTTGAAAGAAACACAATTCATCTGACTAGAGGGTTACAGGAAATTGGATACTCTGTAGATTCTCCAACTCATATCATACCAATTATTGTAGGCGATGAGAAAAAAGCACTAAACATAGGAAAGTTTCTAATGGACAATGGAGTATTTGCGCAACCAATAAGATACCCCACAGTTGCAAAAAATAAAGCAAGATTACGTATATCAGTTACAGCTTGGTTTTCACCAAAGGATATCAACAAAGCATTGGATATTTTTAAAATTGCATATGACAAGTTTTACAAATAATCAATCATTTAACTAACGCATCGCATCCAATCCACCAAGAGCTGGTGAACCAAGAATTACCGCAATAGTGATTATAGAGCCAAGTATGAGTCCAACAATAATGAAGCGCTTGTTCATAGAGAAAAATCTCAACATCCCAGTTAAAAATTGATTGTCTTGAGATTGG
This sequence comes from Candidatus Nitrosopumilus sp., assembly GCF_965223225.1. GTDB lineage: Archaea > Thermoproteota > Nitrososphaeria > Nitrososphaerales > Nitrosopumilaceae > Nitrosopumilus. The sequence goes on along the minus strand of NZ_CBDCVU010000004.1, from coordinate 743,442 downwards.
GGAAAGATGTGGAACAAGGCTTTAAAGTAAAAATTGTCTATTTAATGCGTGACTGAGATAACACTTGCAGTAGCTGCTCTAGCAGGATTGGGATCTTTTGTAGCACCATGTATTTTGCCTATGATTCCTGCATTTCTCGCATATATCTCAGGCACCACGCTTTCAGAGCTAAACCAAAAAAATGCAAATGGGACCAAAACAATCACAATAAATCAAACCAACATTGTTTTGAACTCGGTATTTTTTGTTCTGGGATTTTCAGTAGTATTTTCTACTTTGGGAGTTGTAATCAACAGTGTACTTTCAAATTCAACTGGAGAGATAGTTGAAGGTCTCAACCAAGTTGGAGGGATTATAATTATTGCATTTGGGGTATTTTTGCTTCTCTCAATGAAAATTAACAAGCTAAACATGGAAAAGAAATTCTTTCCAAAAAGATCCAAAGCAAGCTATCCAATGTCATTTGTATTTGGATTGGCTTTTGCAGCTGGTTGGACTCCCTGTGTGGGTCCGATACTTGGAACAATCCTCACATTGGCAGCAACTACTCCCTCTGTGGCCTTTAACTTGCTGTTAGTGTATTCTCTAGGACTCGGTATTCCATTTATTCTGATTGGAGTATTTTACTCAAGGGCCAGTAGAATAATTCGCTCTATGGGAAAACATCTAAAATATTACAATTTGATTTTGGGAGGATTCATCGTTTTGTTAGGAATCCTGGTATTCACAAACCAGTTAGCATATATTGCAAACTTTCCACTTCTCAATGAATTATTATTTCTAGGGTGATAAAAGAAATGAAATCCGAATTAAAGACAGCATTAATCTTTGGAATCATAATAGTTGCAGGAGTGGGAATACTAAGCGTAGTTTTCTCAACACTTGATCAGGAAAGTAGTTTGGCAAACATTTCAGAGAATATACAAAATCAGATCAATATTGACAAGACAGGATTCAAAACTGCTCCAGATCTTGTTGGCATTGCCCATTATCTTAACATAACACCAGAAAAACTCAAAGAGGAAATGAAAGAAAAAGTTGTTCTCTATGACATTTGGACATATAGCTGCATTAACTGCATACGAACTCTGCCATACATTACCGCATGGGATGACAAGTATTCTGATCAAGGACTTTTAATTATAGGAGTTCATTCTCCTGAATTTGAATTTGAAAAAGATCCTCAAAATGTCATGATGGCAATTGACAAACATGGAATCAATTATCCGGTTGTAATGGACAACGAGATGGAAACATGGAAAGCATTTGAGAATAGATACTGGCCAAGAAAATACATTGCAGATCATGAAGGCTACATACGATATGATCACATAGGAGAGGGAGATTATGAAAAGACTGAACAAGTAATTCAAAATCTTCTAAAGGAACGTGCTGCATCACTTGGAATTCAGACAGCAACAGATGCATCACTTGTAGACATTGAAGAGTTTGAGCATACACTGTTTAGGACACCTGAATTATACTTTGGATACGAGTTTGCACAGAACAGAAATCAGCTTGGAAGCCATGAGGGTTTTCAGCCTGAAAAGACAGTGTCATATAACGTTCCCGAGAAGATAGAACTGCACAAGTTTTACCCTACAGGAGATTGGAAGAACCATTCAGACAGTATGGAATTAGTCTCTGATGAAGGAACAGTTCAGTTGCTATACAACGCAAAGGAAGTAAACATCGTCACTGAAAACAGAGCCGAAATTGAGATACTGATTGATGGCAAAATGCTGCCTGCAGAATACTCTGGAAAAGATGTTCAGACAGGAAGTAATGTGCTCTCAGTGTCTGAGCCAAACCTATACAACATCATAAACAGTAATGAGAGTTCATCACACGTATTAGATCTTAAAATCAAGGGCAAAGGTTTCCAGATATTCACATTTACCTTTGGGTGACTTCTTTCATCTTGTAACTGCATGTTGGTGTCACTATAGTTACACCATCGGAGGTGACAAATCCGTTTAAAACAAAGTTTTCCACCCAAATCAGGAGATTAGAATAGTATGATTACCAATTCTTGGAATAAAGCAAGCAGAGAAAGCATATCTCAGAAGGTAATGGGTAAGGTAAAACCCGATGAACCACTAAAAAACAAAATTGATTATGCACAAAAGAGATTACAGTTGCAGATTTCCAAACTTGATTCTATAAATGAAAAATTAAAGAAAAAACATGACGTGATATTTGAGAAAATTGTCAATGCGCAAAGAAACAACAAAAATGGCTATGCTCAAGCGTACGCAGGCGAATTGGCACAAGTAAGAAAAATGAAGAATATGGTTGGCGGTGCAAAGCTATCCATGGAGCAAGTTAAGCTAAGACTAGATACTGTTTCAGAACTAGGAGATGTAGTAGTTACGCTCAGTCCATGTATGTCAATTATCAAAGGATTGAGTCCATCTCTTAGTGGAATAATGCCTGAGGCAAACGCTTCAATGCAAGACCTATCTGAAATATTGGGTGATGTAATGGCAGGATCTGCAGTCAATGTAAATAATGAGTTCGGAGTAGGAAACGAGAACAACGCAGACAGTCTTGCAATACTAGAAGAAGCACAAAGCGTCATTGCAGGACAAACAAAGGCATCAATTCCAGACGTTCCTGCAAGTCTCAAAGGACAAACAACGCAAAAAGATACTGGAATTTTTGCTTAAATTAATTCCGAGTTAAGAATTCTTTCGTAAGAATACAAAAAGTATCTTCCTGTAAAATTGTTTTTAAAAATTATTGTTTTGTCTTCTTTTTACTCTTTTGAACGAGTATCTTCTTAATTCTAGAAATCGTAGGGTAACTGTATCCTCTTCTACGATAATTTGCAATCATCATCTTCCAATTTTTTAATCGCCATTGTGCTTGTTCAGATGTAACTGAGTGAACTTCTTTTTGGATGATGCTTTTTCTTCCCACCTTCAGAGTTCCTGCATCTTTTGCAGACCATCTGCTTTTTGCAAACTTTAGGCCAGTTAGAATTTCGTCAATAGGCATTTCTCTGAAATATTCGTTGAGTTTTTTTATCTGAAGATCTGTAGGTTTTTTTGTCACATAAAGTTCTATCAGAGTGGGAGTAGCCATAAAAATTCTGACATGTTGTTGCTTAATAGAATCATGATAAAGCAGAATTAACTAAAGCAGAAAATAATAGGGAGAATATGACTTGAAAATACTGTTCCTATTATATGCGTAATCTGTACTGAGATTATGTAAGTTTCTTTCCTGCATCGATAATCAAATTTTGTTTTTTGGTCAACCTTTTGTTATATTGTATTCACTCATCTTGCTAATTTGTGTAATCTGATCAAAAACCTTAACAATTATTTCACATCAAAATGGATAGCTTGGGTTTTTCTGAAGAGGATATTCATTCTTGGATTATGTGTTGGGAGGGACAAACACTTGATTTTAAAAGTAAAGGCATTCTTTCACATCCTCATGATTTAGCTGAATTTATGGTTGCGTTTGGGAATAACAAATACTGTTCGGAAGATTTTGGAGGACGAATTATTATAGGAGTTACAGATGAAAAAGAAATTGAATCTTTTCCTGCAAAACAAGGTCATGAAGAAAATATTATCACAATTGCAAGAGATCATTGTTCACCTTCAATACGACCAAATTTTGAAAAAGTTTCCGTAGGAAATTCACAAGTTTATGTTATTACTATTCCAAAAATGAAAGATATCCCATACCAATTAATTACAAGAAATGGAAAAAGTCACAGAATTCGTGTTGGGTCTACAATACGTGAACCTAATCCTAATGAATTGAATGAACTCTATGATAAAACTAATTTTGTAAATACCGAAAACCTGGAAATACTTACAAAATTCCCTCAGAATTTTAATTCGCCATACAGACACATTACTATTATTCCAATTGATTCTAACTCAAAATTGATAGAATTTGATGTAGACAACACCAAATGGTTGAAAGATAATTCTCCTCAAACAGTAACCATCACTGAAAAAATATTAAAACAAAATGCGATATATTATGAGTGTAGAAATTTTACTAGTAGTGGTACTGCATTAGGAATACTGAATGATGATGGTCATTATTCTTTGATTGAAGTTTTAAATGAATATAAAAAAATTATTCATATTGAACGTGAATCCACCTTTTTGTGTGATATTCTTGAAAACATTCGTAAAATCTACATGAAATTTGGCTACGATCAACGTATTTACATTCATTACCAACATCATAATGTACAAAATTATGATTTTAAAACCGATGATATGCATGATAAACACTATTTTTCTAAAGCCAAGTTCCAATCATCTGATTTCATTATCCAAAGAACAACTTCTTTAGTAAATTTTGATTCTGTTGCATTAACTAATTCTATATTGGAAGAAATGGCAAGAGCTTGCAATTGGCCTGTAAATCCTGGTGAATTTAATTCTCTAGTTTTAAAAAATATGAAATCAATTAGTCTGTAATGTTATGCCTACCTGAATGTCAAATAAATTCCAAAGTACATGTGATTTTTTTAGATCCTACTATTTGTTAGAAATTTCAAAACATGGGTATTTCTACTTTTAAAATTATTTCATAATTTTAGTAATGATTATGATTCACAACCAATCCCATCTTTGTCTCCATCAAATCTATGTGGATCTGGTGGCAAGACTGTAAACTTCTTTTGTGGTATGTCTTTACAATCTAAATCAGGAGGAGAAGATGGAATGCAAAAGTCTGGATATGATGAGTCACAATTAGAATTTACTTCTATCTTCTGAGTTTCAGAATCTTGGCACCCGTGTTTTTTTGCCCATTTGGTTGAAGCAAATTCAGAATCATCACAAAATTCAGAAGCCAAATATCCTAGACCAGAGTCTAACAATTCTTCATTGAGATTCATATCATCACAGTAAACTACAGCTAAAATTCGACCATAACTACCCTGTGTTTGACCATCATCTTCATCTATCAGTGCTTGGGATCCTACTGGACATATGGTGTCCACTAAGGTTCGAGCCTTTTGTCCAAGATGGTCGTTCAGCTCGGGTGCTGAAGATAAGGCTAATCTAATAGAATGATCATTTACTCGAATTGTATCTCCATCAATTACTGATGTGACTTTACCTGAAAAACATCTTGCGTTTCCTGAACAGTTATTTTCCATCTTGTCATGATGCGAAGTGATTTGAGTTGGTGGGTCAGGTTCACTGACAACTGCAGATTTCATTTCTGTCCGTTCAGGTTCTTTTTCAATTACTCTACTGGTTACTGGAGACTCGTCTTCAGATTCAGTGTTTAAAATAGAGGATATTGCAATTACACCAATAATGACAGCTATTCCAATACTGGCAAGTACTAATTTCAATATAGAATAAAGAAATTGCAGTTATTAATTAATGAGATGTGATTTTCACTCATGAAATTTGAAAATTAAGTTGAATCTTTCATAATCTTGTAAAGATGATCAATAAAATACCGATTGTTTTCTGACAGATAAGATCATAATTTTGCCCTGTTTCCATGCAAAAAGACTTCTAATTCATCTTGTATTCTATTTGCACATCAAGTTTATCTATTTACATTATAGAAATAAAATGTTGGATGAGGGTCACATAATTGGAGTTTTAGGAATTGTAATAAGCATAGGTTTGGGTGTTGGTCTTTTCTTTTTAGGTAAACTTGATTCAGATCGAAATAAACATCTACTTGAAGGATTGTCTAACGCATTAGCAAATATTGGTAATGATGAAAGCAATTTAAAAATAGAAAAAACATCTGAAACAGACTATTCTACAGTATCATCTTCCGCACCAACAAATGTATCTGAAGAAACACAACGAAAAATTGAAAAATGTAAGGAAATACTAGAAGAACCAAAATGGAAGTGGAGAACAGATATTATTTTAATGAAAAAATCAGGATTATCAGAAAAGGAATTTGATGATTTTGTAAAATCTAATTCAGATATAGTTGAATCACGAATTCCAGATATAAATGGAAATAGATTGTTTGGATTACGAAAACGAGTTAGAAGTAAATTCAGGAAATAAAAAGAAAAAGTTGATCATAATCTTAGATAGGGTTATGCAAGATCAAAAATCTTTTACTTTGCATATTGTAATCTGACACGTGGATACCCAATCTAATTTTACACAACGTGCATTAATTCTACAAGGAGGAGGAGCACTTGGAGCCTATGAAGTAGGGGCATTACAAGAATTTTGTTCTAATCTCATAATGGAAGATGGTAAAAATCCCAAACGCAGGAAGAATCAACCCTTGTTTGATATTGTTGCAGGAGCTTCAATTGGAGCAGTAAATGCTGCCATTTTGGTAGACAATGTAATTAATCCAAAAGACAAGGATGCAAACAATTCAAAAATTTGGACTGATGCAATAGATGTTCTCAGAGCATTTTACGCTAAGATTTCAGAAAGAGGAGGCAATCTGCATCCTATGTGGTGGATAGATAATGTTTTTTTGAAGAATCCTATTTTTGATAGTTTCTGGGAATATTGGAAAAGCATCAAAAAATTTTACCAAACCCAAAATGAATTATTTTATAGTTCAACATCAATAGTTGATAAAAAAACAGTCAAGGACTATGTTGCAAATTCTCCCCTTCTTGACAGATTTTATTTTAATCTGTTTCCTGACACATGGGGTGTTCCTGCATCAGGAGAATTGGCAAGAAGATACTATTCCTATCTAGCATCTGCTTTTTTTGGATCACCTGGAGTTTTGAGCTCTGCAATGACCCAACCGGACATGAAATTTCTAGATCCGTTTTACTTTACTCATGTTTTTGCAAGATTCAACAATACTCCTCTTGTAGAAACAATGAAGCAATTTTGTACCTTGCCATTAAAGATCAAAACTGAACTAAAAAATGAAAAAAACCATCCCAGATTACTAATTGTCTCTGTTGATGTAGAAGACATTACCACTCCAGTAGTATTTGATAGTTTTTCAAACAAAGAAGAAGATTCTGAGAACAATAAATTCTCGTGGCACTCAAATTATGGTTTAGACTCTAATGACAACCCAAAATTCAGAATTAATTATGATAATGGAATCGAAATGAAGCACATAGAGTCAAGCATGGCAACACCAATCAGGTACGAGTACCCAAAGTTTACCGTAACCAATCTTCAAAACAAGAAAACAGAAGAACGGACATTCTGGGATGGGGCCTTTTTGGCAAATACTCCCTTACGTCAAGTAATGTATGCACATCGCAAATACTGGATGGACAGAGGAGAAGAAATCAACATACCTGAGCTTGAAATATTTATTGTCAATCTTTATCCTTCAGTAGAACACGGAGTTCCCATTTCTCCTGATGCAATACAAGACAGACAAATTGATCTAACTTTTCATGATCGTACAAAATATCAAGTAAAGATAGACAAAATGAGGAGCAAATACATAGACGCATTAAAGCAATTAATGCCTGCATCTGATCAACAAAATCCTGAAACATCAAAAATAAGGGAAAAATTACTAAATGGAAGATTCAAGCTAGGACGAGTGGTCTATGTAGAAAGAAAGGAAAAGTCAGGAGACACAATATTTGCCAAAGCTTTTGATTTTTCTCTTGACACCATAACACAACTAATAGAAGAAGGAAAATCAACTGCCAGAGAAGCGTTTGTAAGATGCACTAAGGAATATGAAAAATATAACCAAGATAAATAGTCAAAATTCTGGACTTTGTCTCATTTGTAAAAGTTTAATTCAATATTCATATTTGATTAAACTCTAAATTAAACAAAATATTGCACAAGTCAATGAGTGTTATTGTGTTTGTTACCTTGGATGTAAAAAAAGAATCTTTAGAGGAATTAAAGAAATATTTCATTGTATTTGCTGTGGCAATGCAAAAAAACATCTTGGTCAAGGAGGCATGTGCAACAGTTGCTATCTTGATTACAACATGAAGATATCAAAATTTATTACAAGACCTACTGGTGGCGCAACTTTCTAAGAATCATCAAATCATATCTTTTAGAAATCCTTGAAACTCATCACTTGGCACTACGGTCACGATTTTAATCTGACCCAATAGTTTTAGTCGTTCACGTTTGTCATAATAGTTGTAGATTCCTTCCTCTATCGGAAAAACCGTAATAGTATCATTTTCTCCAGGTGCCAAAAGATCTGTCTGGACATTCAAACCATCAATGTATAGCCTATGAAATGTGGTACCATTATTTATCACATTTAGAACATATACAAAAGATGTACGAGAAAGCAGTGTGGGGTTTATTTCTCCTTTGACACCACTAGTACCTACAATCTGTACTTTTCCATCAACTTCTTCAAAAGATACTGTTTGCTCAACTTTCTCAGGATAAAAAAGTGGGACTTCACGAACATTTCCCTGGCCTATAAAACCAATCATAACGACTAGTGCGATCATTCCGCCTGCAAGCCCAACTCCAATAATTAATTTGTCATTTTTCATTATTTTCCCAAGTGATTGATCTGTAGATGGATTTCACTTTTTTGCTTTTTTATGAAAATCAATTTTGATTTTCAAATTTGTTAGCATTATGATGTTTTTAAGAGGTTTTTTATAAAATGAAGAACAATTTAGAGTACACATTCTCTCAAATGTGAAAAACCTTGCACACCTCAAACCCAGTTAATACTGGGTTTAATCTTTAATTTTGTATTTTATGATATCAACTAACATTTAGAGCATCTACTTGCATATGATGATAAAGATAACACACAAAGAGACAGACAATATCAGAAATTCAAAATAAGATATGAAGAAGTAGGTAGAAAATTATTAAAAGTATGGTTGGGTAAGAAAGTCAAAATAATTCTAATTTCAAAAAAGAAAAGAAATGAAAGTTTTTCTAAACTCTAGATATCTTTCTATTCAACTTGACATTTTAGAAAAAATTGGCGCTGCCAAAGGTACTTTTCACATACTCTACGAGGATATCATATCTGCATTTTCAGAAGAACCTCATTCTTTAAAGGGATTCAAGATTGCAGGTACCAATATTCCCAGTACTAGAAGTAATAACATACATTGTAGGAACGCAAAAACAATTCTGGTACATAAAAACACGAAAAAATATTCCTTGTTCTAGTCTTAAAGGCAAATTTCTACTCTAAAATAATTCTAGAAGTGAAAGATAGTCATATTTTGGAAGAGAAAATTAATGAAAAACTTGAAAAATTGTAAAACTAGAAATCATTCAAAATTTCCCAATAACAATAATCAATTAACAATTGAATGAAAGGTTAGAATTTTTACATATTGTATTGTACATGCCAAATCCAATAATAATTACAGCAAATGAGATAAGAGGAACCAAAATGAACAGGTTTGTTTTCATTCCCATATCAAATATGGAATGTAAAGAGTATAAAATTGTCACACCTTTATTCAACTATGATACTAAAAGTTCCCTTTATGTCCGGATTTTGTAAGACTGCAACCATCTCACGAGGCATAATGTCAGAGGCTTTATCACATTTTATTGCCAAAGTTCTAGGACAAACAAAATCACTTTTTCGGATCACAATGTCCTCAGGATGAGATAAAGCCAGATCAGGATGACCCGTTCCGTTGATTTCGAATTTATGACCGTCAGCAATAACTTGTATGGTAACTTTAGAGTCAGGATTTCTGAGCTTGTTTTTTAGATCTTCAGGTAATCCTGCACATCCAGAATGTGCACCAACACCCACAATACAATCGCCCCTAGGTGTCAAATGAGTCTCTTTTGTAATTTCAAGTGTCATAGAATGGTTGGATCTAATATTTTTGTGCCCAGAAAATTGAATCTCGAATCTCACGCAAATCAAGATAGGCTAGACTTAAATTAAACTTTCAAAGAAATTGAATCAAATGCTTCCTGCACAACAAGGTTATGATAGAGCCATCACAGTATTCTCCCCTGACGGCAGACTTTACCAGGTAGAATACGCAATTGAGACAGTAAGGAGAGGAACAATTGCAATCGGAATAAAATGTAAAGATGGAATAATAATTGCAGTAGAAGAAAAACCAAGAAAATTACAAATTTCAGATGTAGCTCAAAAGATTTTCCAAATTGATGATCACGTTGGTGTTGCAGCAGCAGGTTACATACCAGATGCACGAAGTCAAGTAGACAATGCCAGATTCTTTTCTCAAAGTAACAAGATGATTTATGATGAGCCTGTTGAAGTTGAAACTATTGCAAAGCATCTTGCCGATCAATCTCAACAATATACGCAATATGCAGGAGTACGTCCATTCGGAGTAGCTCTTATTCTAGGAGGAGTAGTTAATGGAACGCCTCAGCTTTTCTTAACTGATCCTAGCGGAACCTACATTTCATATGATGCAATAGCAATTGGTTCTGGTTCAGAGCAAGTTACAGACTTCTTAGAAAAATCCTACAAAGAAGATTTGTCATTAGATGATGCCGCAGCTCTTGCAGCAGCAGGGATTTATCTATCCAGTGAAGACAAAGAAGGAACAAGCCAAATAAGAATGGCAAGAGTCAAGAAGGATACTGGCCTATATGAGATTGTATCCAAAGAAGATATTGAAAACTATGCAAAAACTGCCAAAGAAAAATATCCACATAACCAAAGCTAGATTCACATTTGAAAATATTGTCAAAAATTAAAAACAAAATCAAAGAGTTAGAGTAAATTTGGGATTATCCGTTGCCATTCCAGAATCATCTCTTTCTGATGAATCTTTGAAAATAGACAAGACAAGAAAGATTTCAGTTCTTGCAAGAGCATGTGCCATCTTTAAAATAGATACAATTTTTGTATATCAAGAAGGAAACAATAAACAAGATGGAAATCTTTTGGTTATGATTTTAAAATATTTAGAAACACCTCAGTTTCTACGAAAAAGATTATTTCCAAAAATTAATGATCTAAAGTTTGCAGGAGTTTTACATCCATTAAGGATTCCAAGTCACGTTACGCCTGCCAATCCAAAAAAGATCAAAGTAAAAGATGTAAGAGAAGGAATAGTAGTTGCAGTCAAAGGAAAAAAATTTGTCGATGTAGGAATCAACCAGTTAATCCCTTTTTTTGGAGGTACTCCGATTGGAAAAAGAACAACAGTCCAGTTCAAACAGGAATATCCTAACTTTTCAGTCAAAGAGATCAAGAAAGAGGAAATTCCTACATACTGGGGATATTCTGTAAAAGAAAGAGCAAATTTGTTTTCTTTATTGTCCGAATGGAAAGGAAACATAATCCTAACATCAAGAAAAGGAAGAACAGCTACAAAGGATCAGTTAACAAAATACACAAATTCAGATCAGCCAACTTTGGTTGTCTTTGGTTCACCTGAAAAAGGAATACACGAAATTCTTGGAAATAAGATAAAAAATGTACAAAATGCAAAGTCCTTGAATTTTTTTCCAGATCAAGCAACAGAAACTGTAAGATTAGAAGAGGCATTGCTTGGAACATTAGCAATAATTAATTTAGCAAAAAGGGGAAATTAACAAAGCCTCTTAAGCAATTATGAAACGCAATAGTATGCAAGTTCAAGAAGGATTTAGTGATGAAGAATGGCTGGATAGACTCTACAGAAAGTCAGAATCAGAGAATACAAGAATGCTCGCAGGAGTTTCATTGACTGCATTTGAGAGGTTTTGTAAGGACCAAGGGACTACAAAAGAGGAATTAATCAATAGATTTCAGGAATGGATGAATCAACCCAAGCCCGATGTTAGGAGTGTCTGCATGGTTTTAGACAAATTCATCAATTTTCTGACAAAAGACCACCCAGAAATCAAGATAAAAGAGACGGGGTTCTACAAGGCAAAGTCACCAAGCACGATAAAAAATTACTTCATATTCATGAAATCATACCTGCGAATCTGTCATGGAATCAGAATAACAACTGATGATATACATGATTACATTCAGTTCCCTAAAGCAAGAAAAGAACCAAGAAAGCCACTGACACTCAAGACACTGAAACTGTTGTTTGGAAAATGCAGTCCTGAAAGAAGGGCACTATACTATGTTCTAATTTCCTCTGGAATGAGAGTTAGTGAAGCATTGTCTCTAAAAAAGTCCAATTTCCATCTCAATGAGAACCCTGTCAGGATTACAATACTTGCAGATGATACAAAAACCAAAGAAGGAAGAGAGACTTACATCTCAAGTGAAGCATTTGAAAGGCTAAAACCCATTCTGGATTCAAAAATAGATGAAATTGTGAGAATTTGTAAATTAGATAATGCCTCTAAAACATCAGAATTAGATAAACTACTTTCACAATTAGAAAAGTCTAGTTCTTACACTGAATCTGCGACATTGGCTCCAAAATTAAAAAAATATGGTTTCACTGAATCCCAATTACGTCGTCTTGCTTATTCAGTTCTAAGTAATCCTCAAGTAGCTTATTCTTGGGTGGCAGATGGAGTAATAAATGAGATCATTGGAGAATATTTGGATAAAGTAGATCATGCTTTTAGAATGGAATTGGAAAAATTTCATGACCCAAGTCACCCTTCTTATTCATATTATGAGCCTTGGTTAATTTTTCATTCAAAATTACATTTATCTGAGTGATTGGAATTTTCCATTCGTCGTTGAATAATGTTCTAAGATCTGACTTTAATGAATTAATAGCAATTTTTACCAAGGCTTGCATACTAATTTCAAAATAAGTAACTGCTCTAATTATCAAAAAGGAAATGATCAATTCTTCGATATTTTTGTCCTTGTTTTTTCTCAAAAGTTCAAAATTTTTGGTAAATTCACTTTTTAGAAAAGTAATTTCTATACTTTCATCCATTTTTGATTTTTGGATAATTTTTTCAATATTGCTAGTAATTGTTCTTTTTTTGGTCAGTATGGAACTATTAAAAATCCACAATTAAAATATTCTTTTAAATTTATAATTATCTTCGTTTTACTTCAATTGATTAGCATTATTTACTGAAGTCCATAAAATCCGGTCAAGTTGAATAAAGAAGATTTCTTGGTTAGGACGTAGAACCAATTGTACAAATCCATTACCGGCCGCCTAACAAAAGATTAAACATTCCGACATGTTATCTACGGGTTTTGCAAACACAGTAGCATGAATAGATTATTGTCGATAAAAGAGAACAACACATCATTGATTGATCCTGCCTCGATAAACTAGATCCATAATCAAATAATCTATTCATATAACCACCAAGATTCTGCGGCATATGCAAATTGGTGCAAAAAATATTTTACACATAGGCTGACTGGATAGTTTATGGAATTTAATCACCTTGATGTCTCTTTTCTATCCATATCTTAATACATAAAATAGATGATATATCGAAATAATCGTGAAAAAATGTTTTGTCATCTCATCGATTGGAAGTGGTGATAGTCCAGAACGACAAAAGGCAGACAATCTTTTGGAAAAAGTGATCAGGCCTACGCTGGAAAAAATGGATTATAGCGTCACAAGAGCAGATCATATAGCAGAACCGCATGAAATCACCCGAAGTATTGTAAAACATTTGGAAGAAGATGATCTTGTAATAGCAGATGTGCATGATGAAAACCCAAACGTGTTTTACGAGTTAGGGTTACGAAATGCAGTTAACAAACCATACATACTGTTTAAAAAAATAAAACAACACCCACCATTTGATATTTCTCAAAATCGAGCCATTGAGAATCCATTTTCAAATGATGTTGAAATAGATGATGAAACAATACAAAAAACCATAAAAACTTTGAAATTGTTTGTATCTTCTTCAGAGTCAAACCAGGCAGATGCATCTGAATCGGTTGCCTCTCGCTACCTGAAACTTACAAAACTTAAAAAGCAATTCAGAATGACTCTGTCAACAATTGCAATAGCAATTACACTGTTTTCAATATTCTTTACGTTAATCGTAATTCTGCCAATTTATTTTGATGAATCCGAAATGAAAATGCAGACATCAATAATTGAATCTCTAGTATATCATAATATGGATGATGTCATGTTTGGAACACATACTGTGGCTACTATGCTAAAATCATCTTATGATGTGGAAACGTCTCTGCTTACAGATTCAATGAATGAGAAAGAATCTACCACTTTGTTTGTTGAACGGTTAAGGGATGATGTCAATCATACAGGGATTTTTGAAAAAGAATTTCAGACTACACCTGTTTCTGCATATGTATATGTGATGGAATATGACGATCCTTGTGTTTTTGTTGCGTATGCGTATCTGAAAGAGATGGACCGAGACAATGTTGGACGTGAATTGTTGTCATGTTCATTTATGAAAGATATTGATTTTTTGCTTGCCGATATTCATGCATCTACAGGTACCATTGATTATTCTTTTGCAGTTGTTACAAAAGTAGATCTGGAACCCAAAGATGACAAGACAGACTTGATTGTATCTACTGCTGTAGATCTTACTGAACTTTCCAGGCAGATAGCCAACAATATCTACATGGATGATGTGAGATTTATTTTGGAGAACAGGTATGGGGAAGTGATATTTGACTGTATGAAGGATCAATGCCCTCTAAATTACAAGGCCCGAGCAATTGCAGAGAATGATAAAAAAGAATTTGACAAGTATTCCCGAGGCCTGACATACAATTTGGGTGATTATCCTGGTTATTATGAATATGAAAATGTTGAATTGAATGGTAGTCAATTAAAATGGGTCCCACGAAACTCAATGTTGCTGGATGATTGGACACTTCACGTGCTAAAGATAAAATAACAATTCGGTATTTGTTTCTGACAATACATGATATGCGAATCTGAATAATCTCGACTCCCATTGTAGTGGAATTGAATTTTCTGTCCATTTCCTTCGTTGTAACTAAATTGTGTTGGAGCATCAAACAGAAATTTTGAATTCCTTACCTGACGTAACATCAATAGTTATACACCCTAATTTTCTAGAATATTCCAGAAGATGAGTCAGAAACCAAGAATCAGTTTGAATCAATGTACCTTTTTTGACCACTTAACAATAATCAATGCACAAAAAAGAGATAGCCTCAATAATACAAAGAAGAAAAATACAGATAGGAAGAAAGATGGCTGAACGAAAAAATTTTTTTTTATTTGCAATTGGAATTGGCGCGTTTGGAGTAATTATTGGCACATATACAATCTGGAGTGCAGTCTCTGAGATCTTTGAACCAATTCCATGATTTAGGAATAGATGGTTAACCAAACAAAATTTCTTGGTTAACCACTAACTCAAATAGTTTAATAGAGGGCAACTAAGAGCGATTCTAACAATGGGTGCTAGAAAAAACCATCAGCCACGTAGAGGAAGTCTTGCATACTCACCTAGAGGTCGTGCTAAAAGCATGGAAGCAAGAATAAGAGCATGGCCAAAAAATGATTCAGAGGAACCAAAGATACTAGCACATTGTGGATTTAAGGCAGGTTGCGTTCAAGTTGTAAGTATTGATGATCGTGAAAAGACTCCAAATGCAGGTAAACAACTAGTAAGTCTTGGAACAGTTTTAGCAACACCACCAGTTTTGATTTTAGGTATTAGAGGTTATTCAAAAGATCATGATGGAATGCATGCAGAATTTGATGTTTTTGCTGAAGACCTTCCAAAAAACATAGCAAAAGAGGTTTCATTGAAAAACAAAGAAGGGGCAATGGACAATGCAGAAAAAAGACTAGGCAAAATAAAAGAAATCTTTGCGATTGTTGCAGTCTCCCCACGAGCAGCAGGACTAGAGCAAAAAAAGCCATACATCTTTGAGGCAATGGTAAGTGGAGGAGACATACAAAAACAATTTTCACATGTCAAAGAATTGTTAGGAAAAGAGATAAAGATTGATCAGATTTTTGAAACAGGTTCAAGTGTAGATGTTGCAGCAATCACCAAAGGAAAAGGATGGCAAGGTGTCATTCAGAGATTTGGTGCTAAGAAGAAACAACACAAATCAAGAAAGACAGTAAGAGAACTTGGATCATTAGGACCAATATCCCCTCAAAGTGTCATGTATACAGTACCAAGAGCCGGACAGATGGGATTTCATCAGAGAGTAGAATATGATAAACGAATTATGATTATGGGCAATACAGAAGAGGGAGAAAGTAAAATCAAGATCAATCCTGATGGCGGATACAAACATTTTGGATTAGTTAAAGGAGATTTCATAATTCTCAAAGGATCAGTTCCTGGAACATATAGAAGATTAATCAAGCTAAGAAGTCAGATACGAAACGCTCCTGCAAAAGTTAACAAACCAAATATTTTGGAGGTAGTAGTATAATGGCATCTACAGTACCAACATACACAACAAGTGGAACAAAGGAAGGAGAAATTGAACTCCCACTTGTATTCTCAACTCCCTACAGAAGAGAGCTAATACACAAGGCATTCACTAATCTTAATTCACATAAATTCCAACCACAAGGAAGACATCCAACTGCAGGTATGGACGTAGTTGCAGATTCCAACGATCCTCCAACAGGTCAAGGTGTATCTCGTGTAGCCAGAGCTAGAGGAGGAGGTGGTGGAAGACAAGGTCAGGGTGCAGAAGTCGCATCAACAAGAGGGGGAAGGCAAGCTCATCCACCAATTGTAGAGAAAGTAATTTACAAAAAATTAAACAAGAAAGAAAGAAAGCTAGCACTTTGTTCAGCAATAGCTGCTACAGCATCAAAAGAACTTGTAGAATCAAGAGGACATAAAGTAGAAGGAATAGAATCTTTTCCAATTATTGTATCAGACGATATTGAATCAGTTTCAAAAACAAGTGACATGGTCAAGATTCTAGAATCTTTGAAACTCACACAAGATGTAAAGAGATTAGAGTCAAGGAAATCACGTTCTGGAAAATCATTACTTAGAGGAAGAAGTAAAAAAGTGGGAAAGAGTGTTTTGTTTGTAACAAAAGATTCTTCTCAGTTATCAAAAGCGATAGGTGTATTGCCGGGAGTAGAAGCAAGAAATGCCAAAGAACTAA
The DNA here is from genome assembly GCF_965223225.1 of Candidatus Nitrosopumilus sp. Lineage (GTDB taxonomy): Archaea > Thermoproteota > Nitrososphaeria > Nitrososphaerales > Nitrosopumilaceae > Nitrosopumilus. Next base: position 726,534 of record NZ_CBDCVU010000004.1, on the reverse strand, counting down.
GTGTTTTAGATTTAGCCCCAGGTTCAGATCCAATTAGATTAACAGTTTATTCAAAATCTGCAATTGAAGAGATTGCAAAAATAAAATCAACACATCTGGAGATTATGGTGAAAACACAATGAACGTAGATCAAGCAAACAAGATAATTCTAAAGCCATACATCACAGAAAAAACATTTGCAATGGTTGAAGGTGAAAGTAAGATTTGTTTTATCGTGGAAAGATCATCTAGTAAACCGCAAATTGCCGAAGCAGTAAAAACACTATACAACGAAAAGGTCACCAATGTGAATACTGCAAGAACAATTTATGGCAAAAAGGCATTTGTTCAGTTTGAAAATGCAGAAAAAGCAAGAGACTTGGCAACAAAGATAGGAATGCTATAATATGGACCATAAAACTCGAAGAATACAAACAATGGACAGCAAGCGAATGATTGGAGGATGGCAATAAATGGTTAAAGAGTTCTCATACAGAGGAATCCCAAAGGAGGAATTAGAGAATATGTCACTAGAAAAATTATTCCAGCTATTCAATGCAAGACAAAGAAGATCACTAACAAGAGGAATTACAGACGGTAAACGAAAACTAATTGAAGAAATTAAAGCCGCAAAAGCAGGCAAAGTAAAAAACCCAATCAAGACTCATGTAAGAGATCTTATTATCCTACCATACATGGTAGATGTTACGGTAAATGTTTTTTCAGGAAAAGAATTCATGCCAGTTACAATCAGAACTGAAATGATTGGCCATTATCTTGGAGAATATGTCATAACAAACAAGAGAGTATCTCATGGTGCACCAGGTGTAGGAGCATCACGATCCAGTCTCTACGTACCACTAAAGTGATCATTATGGGTAGATTCGGTTACGCTTTCCAAAATTATGATTCAACAAGACATGTACGTTCGTCGTTAAGAGAAAAAGGTATTTCTCACAAACATGCAAGAGAAGTTGCAGTCGCAATTAAGGGATTGTCAATTGAAAAGGCAAGGGACTATCTGCAAGCAGTAATTGGAAAAGAACGAGCAGTTGCATTTAGAAGATTTAAAAATCAAGTAGGACATAAAGCAGACCCAGGTATGATGTCAGGAAGATATCCACAAAAAACGGCAAAAGAGTTTATCAAAGTTTTAGATAACCTAGAATCAAATGCAGAATACAAAGGAATGGACTTGGACAGACTAAAAATTGTAAATGCAACAGTACACAAAGGAGTCTTGATAAAAAGATTCACCCCGAGAGCAATGGGGAGAGCAACTCCAAAAAATAACGTATTAACACATGTGGAATTGGTGGCCCAGGAGATTTAGAAATGTCTGCAGTAAAGAACGTAATCAAAGACAACTACAACATGATGCTTCTCAAAGATTATCTTCGTGCCGCAATTAAAGAGGCAGGCTTTTCACATGCAGAGATATCAAAAACCCCAACAGGAACTAGAGTTGCACTGCATGTAACAAGACCAGGTATTGTAATTGGAAGAAAAGGTTCAGGTATCAGAGACCTTACAGAAAAATTAGCAACAGACTTTGAGTTAAAAAATCCACAAATTTCAGTTGTAGAAATAGAAAAGCCAGAATTATCACCAAGTGTCATGTGTAACAGAATGGCCTCACATATAGAAAGAGGTACAGCATTTAGACGTGCCACCATGTGGACATTAAAACAGATAATGGAAAATGGTGCAATGGGAGTACAAATTACAATATCAGGTAAATTAAGAGGGGATCGTTCTGCATTTGAAAAACACACTGCAGGTATTTTGCCACGAGCAGGTCACCATGCAGAGGTAATTGTTGATGAAGACATTGCACATGTACAAACAGCAATGGGATTAATCGGAATCAGGATAAGAATTGCAAGAAAAGAAAAATTTGTACCTGAATTTGAGATAAAAACTGAAAAACAAAAGAAAGCAAAACAAGTTCAAGATCAAACAACAGGAAAAATGAGAGACGAAACTGAAGCTGAAAGAAAGGCAAGAACAGAATCAGAACAAATTGCACTAGAAGAAGAAAAAATGAAAGAACTAGATACACTAGAAGAAGAGGAGGCCAAACTCAAATGACAAGATTAAGCATGAAAACAATACGACAGCTAAATGAAAAAGATCTTAGAAGCAAGATTCAAGAATCAAGAAGCGAGCTTGCAAAACTCAAAGTTGACGCATCAAAAGGCACACTACGAAAAGAGAGCGGAAAGTTAAAGCCAATACGACATGACATTGCAAGAATGTTAACAAGAATAAACGAGATGAAAAAAGAGAAATGATAACGGCTGAAAATATTTACTCACATGAGTTTATCGGAATGAACGCTGAGATTGTACAATCAAGCAATCCTCAGATTATAGGATTAAATGGAAGAATCAACAATGAAACAAAATCAATGTTTACAATAAGCACAAACAAAGTAGTAAAGTCAATTCCAAAGGCACAAAGTCATTGGAAGTTTACCTTGGAAAACAAAGATACAGTAATAGTAGATGGTACAAAAATTGCAAAAAGACCATTTGATAGAATAGGAGCAAAAGCATGACGTTAAATATAGGATTAAGTGTAAAGGAACCACAAAGAGAATGCCAAGACAAGAACTGTCCATTTCATGGAAACTTGTCCATACGAGGAAAGCTTTTTGATGGAAAGGTAACAGGAAACAAGGCAAAACAAACCATCACATTACAAAAAGAGGCCCCAGTTTACTTTAGCAAGTTTAAGAGATACGCAAGAGGAAAAAGTACCATTCATGCACATGTTCCAGGTTGCATTGATGTAGAACTAGGAGACCATGTTTTGACTGCAGAGTGCAGACCTATCTCAAAGTCAGTTTCATATGTAGTAGTGGAGGTTAGGAAATAATGGCAAAACAAGCAGGTAAAGGGGTAGAAGAATTCCGTCCTTATGTAACAAGATCAATTCCAGTTGGTGCCGAGATTGTTTGTGCAGACAATTCAGGTGCAAAGATACTAGAAGTAATTAATGTCCCACGACACAAGACAAGAGTTTCAAGACTTCCAGCAGCAGCAGTAGGTGACTTTTGTAACGTTGTGGTAAAAAAAGGTCCTGCCGAACTTAGAAAACAAGTTTATGGTGCGGTAATTGTTAGACAAAAGTATGCAGTTCGTAGATTAAACGGTGTAAGAGTTTGTTTTGAGGATAATGCAGCAGTTCTAATCACTCCAGAAGGAGAAACAAAAGGAACAGACATTAAAGGACCAGTTGCAGCAGAAGCTTCGGAAAAATGGCCAAGAGTAGCTAACTTGGCATCAATGGTGGTGTGAGAAAAGATGAAACCAACTAAAATGCGCAACAGTATGATTTATCGTGCAACAATGCAAACCAGAAGCAAACAGCTTGGAAGTGCATTGTCAAAAGATCTTCGTAAAAAATATGGAAAGAGAAGTGTGAGGGTAGTCGAAGGGGACAATGTTACAATACTTAGAGGAGAATTCAAAGGCGTAGATGGAAAAGTTGCCAAAATATCTACAGAAAAAAGCAGTGTTGCAATTGAAGGAGTAAAAAAAGAGAAAACAAAAGGCGATAAATTTGATGTTTACATTCATTCATCAAATCTTGTTGTTACATCACTTAATACAGAAGATAAGAGAAGAGTCGCAAAACTTGAAGGTCGTCAAGACAAATCAAGCCAGCAATCCCAAACACAGCAGCAAACTAAAGAAACAAAAGCAACAGAAGAAAAATCAGAAAAAAAGGAAGATGAGAATTAATGGTAAGCATTTCAGGAAGTAAAAAACTCAAGCGTCAAATGGCCCCACAGTTCTGGGGAATCACCAGAAAAGACAAGAGATTTGTAATCACAGTAAGACCAGGTCCTCATAATAAACACTATTCAGTTCCAACAGCAGTATTTCTCAGAGACACACTAAAAATTGTCACAAGCCTCAGAGAAGCAAAAGCTGCCATATATTCAGGCAGGGTAAAAATTGACGGAGTTGTAAGAAAATCACTTCACCACGCAATTGGATTGATGGATGTAGTAGAGTTGGAAAACACAACAGACATCTACAGAATGGTTCCGTCAGAAGGAAAGATACTAAGGCCAGTAAAGATCAACGATGGAGAAAAAACAAAAAAGATTGCAAGAGTGACAAGTAAGACTACCATCAATAAAGGAAGAACCCAGATAGGATTCCATGATGGACGCTCAATTATTTCAGATGAGGCAGTAAGTGTAGGAGACACATGTCTAATACAAGTACCAGAACAAAAAATTCTTCAAGTAATCAAGTTAGATGCAGGATGTCAAGGATTAGTAACACGTGGAATTAACGCAGGTCAAATAGGAAAAGTAGAAGCAGTAGAAGATGGAACATTCATTCTTCAAAAAAGAGTCATACTTGCATTAGGAGACAGAAAGATTGAGATTCCGGCAGACATCATCATGGCAGTAGGCAAAGAGGAGCCAATAATTCAATTAAAGTGATTAGATTATGTCCCAAACAACAGAATCTCCAATGAGAAAAATATCACTAGAAAAAGTAGTTCTTAACATGGGAGTTGGAAAATCAGGCGACATTATAGAAGTGTCCAAAAAAGCACTTGATCAAATTTCAGGTAAAAGATCATGTGCACGAGAAGCAAAAGAGACACAAAGAGATTGGGGTGTAAGAAAAGGAGAGCCAATAGGAGTTGCGGTTACAATTAGAGGTGAAGATGCAAGAGTGTTACTTAAGAGACTTTTAGAAGCAAAGGGCAATACAGTAAATGGTAAATCTTTTGATAACTTTGGAAATTATTCTTTTGGAATAAGAGAACACATAGACATTCCAGGTGTGAAATACGACCCACAGATTGGAATTTTAGGTTTGGGAATTTCGGTGACACTAACAAGACCAGGTTTTGGAATTAGAAGAAGAAGTAAACACAAAGCCAGTGTTGGAAAATCACATATCATCACAAGTCAAGAAGCAAAGGATTATCTAGTAAAAGAGTTTGGAGTGACGGTAGTATAATGGCAAAAGATAGATCCTATGAATTTACAGGAAGAAAAAAACATGATTTTGGAAGAGGATCAAGATGGTGTAAGAGATGCGGGGATTACACTGCAGTTATTCAAAAATATGATTTAATGTTATGTAGACGATGCTTCAGAGAAGTAGCAACATCTTTAGGATTTAGGAAAAATAGGTGATAAAAGAAGATGCCATCAACTAATATTTTAGCAAACTTGTTTGTAACCCTCTACAATAATGAGACAAGAAGAAAAAGAGAATGCGTAATTCTTCCTACATCAAAACTAGGTATAGAAGTACTCAAAACTCTTCAAAAAGACGGATACATTGGAGAGTTTGAGCACATTGACGATAAGCGAGGAGGTAAATTCAAAATCAAATTAATGGCAAAGATAACAAAATGTGGTGCGATATCTCCAAGGTTCAAAGTAAAAAATGATGAGTACAACAACTGGGAACAACAATACCTACCAGCATACAACAGAGGAATGCTATTAGTTACAACAAATCAAGGAGTCATGTCTCATCACGATGCAGCACAAAAAGGAATAGGGGGATTTTTGATAGGATATGTCTACTAGTCAGTTGGAAAAACTAAAAGATGAAGTAATAATTCCTGAAGGAGTAACTGTAACAAAAACAAAACACATGTTATCTTTTGTTGGCCCATTAGGAAAGACATTCAAAAGTTTCAGAAGCATTCCAGTAGACATTGAAATTGTAGAAAACAAAGTTACTCTAAAAGCTCAAGGAGAGAGAAAAAGAGATTATGCGATATTACACACTGCAAGATCAATAATCAGAAACATTTGCGAAGGTCTTGTTGAAGGATACACAATTAAAATGAAAGTAGTCTTTGCTCACTTTCCAATTACGGTCAAAGTAGAAGGAAAAAAAATTCTAATTGAAAACTTTCAGGGAGAGCGTGCACCAAGAGAAACAAAGATTGTTGGAAACACCAAAGTTGTTCCAAAAGGAGAAGATGTTATTTTGACAGGCGAGGTGTGGACAGATATTACACAGACTGCTGCAAACATAGAGTTAAAGACAAAAGTAAAGAACAAAGATCACAGAGTATTCTTAGATGGCATCTACGTCTTTGAAAAGAAGAAAGGCCTAGAAAAGTAAAACTAGTTTTTTTAAATGACTCTTGATGCTGAGTTTGCAAAGCAAACAACGGATTTAATCACACAAACTTTAGAGCTTTACAAAACTGCAGGTGCATCACCAAGAGTCGGAGAAACCTGGGATTGTGCAAATGTAGGTGATTTTTTGTGTGGTTTTTTTGTGGGGGAGATGGTAGGCTCTGCACTTAGTGCTTTTCAAATTGTCCACAAAAGGGAACCAACAGCAGAAGAGCACATGGAAATAGTAGAGCTGGTTGAGAGTTATTCCAAAGAGATCAAAGAATTTTTCAATAAATTCAACTAGTCTAAAAGACCCAAAAAACACATTTTCAGTCATGATTTGTGCTAAAACAGGTTAGTAAGGATTAAATCACTTTTATCTAGGTACAAACTTGTTGCCGCCCTAGCTCAGCGTGGTAGAGCATCCGACTGTTAATCGGACGGTCGTCAGTTCAAGTCTGATGGGCGGCGCTTTTTATTTCTAAACTCGAATTTAGAAATATTGATCGCTTAACAGTAATTTGTGTACTCTATTAGACAAAACAGATCTAATAGAAGATCGCATATCACTAATAGTGCAGGAGGTTTACATTGGCCAGAACTAGAAGAGCCAACAGATATTGTGTAGACTGTGGTGCTAGACTGGTCTACTATCCACGATTATCAAATCCAAAGGCGCCAAATGAACACAGAGTACTAGTATATGCATGTCCAGATTGTACAGACGACTTTGAGAAACCAAAGATGTTCTCTATTAGACGCAATCAAGTTGAAGATCCATTAGAGACGGTAGAAATAGAAATTACACAGTTACAGAAAAAAATAGCTGTAAAACATAGTTAGATCATGTCATATCCAGAAAAACCACGAAGCAGTGCATGGTATTTGCTTCCAATTTTGGCGGGGATGATAGGCGGAGTAATTGCATTTTTGATAATTCGTAAAGACGATCCGCGAAAAGCAAGAAATTGTTTGTATATTGGTCTTATAATGATGGCAATAGGCATTATTTTCAATATCGTGATTGCATCATCAGTACCAGGCATTGATCCTGGATTTAATGTCAATGTTTAGTGTGTGCAAGATTTCCCATAGCTTTCTTACGTCAAACTCATATATTTCTAATTTCGAATTTAGAAACATTCTATATTTAGTGTCTTTTTGCCGAATTGAATCATATAGAACATCAACAAAAGTTTGAAAAGAATGAGTCAGTCAAGAATGAGAGACAATGTTGAAAGATGGTTGATTCATGAAGGATTGTCTTTTGAAGAAGTAAAAAGCAAAGAAAATTTGTTTCAAATTCTGATAAAACATGCAGGACAGTCCGGAATTCCAATCGAAGTATTCGAACCAAGTGCACAACCAGGAATAATTGTTATCGGTGCAAAGGTAGTGATGAAAAATAATCAAATTGCAAGATATTTGGGATTTAATGAAGATGAAAAGGAGCAATTTGAGAAAAAAGTATCAGATTATTGTTACTCTATTCAGGCAATAAGCAAGATAATCACAGAAGACGGGAAACAAAAAGTTGGAGTTTATGTAGTATTAGATGATAAAGAAAACATCAATCAGCAAACAGTATTTGATGCAATGGACAAAGTCTCAGAGATGTATGATAAAACATCAAGATTTTTGATGAAGACATTTTAAAAGATCTGAATATACGCCAAAATGATTTAAAATTTTGAGGGGTTTAGCTTCTAGGCACAATTCAAAAAGATCAGACATGTCTAGATGAGACATCGGGCTGGTTTGGGGGTTGGCCTGACAATATAGGCATGAATGTTAAACCCCCCCTGAAAACACCTCAAATCAATAAATTGGCATTGTGCCTAAGTATGCCAAATTTACAAGGGGGTTTAGCTTCTAGGCACAAATTGAATAATTGTTATAATTTTTCAATTATTGGGGTTGGCAAACAAAAATTCTATTTTTAGAGTCTTTGATGAACCATATTCTCAGATTACGTCTTGTTGTAAAGGACATTTGTTCATTTGAACGGGAATTTAGTTTCAAAAGCCCCCTGGTACAGATACAAAGTATGTTTAATTCAAGTAGATCTTAACGTATTAGTGAATTTCTACATATTTTATCATAAGTTCATTCAAAATACAGAGTCAGTATCAACTATATACCAAAAAATGATGATATTTTTGTGGCAAGGATAGGTATTTTGCTAGTTATAGGAGTAATCCTACCAATAATTGCAGTTTCCATGTATTTGATTATAGAAAATGACGTGAACATAATCAGGGTAACCAGTAGCGATGCAGTCACAATAGGTCCTGTAGAATATACCGTTGCTTTTGATGAAACACACAATGGTGACAAGGATACAATGCCTGAAAACACGTTTTTGCAGGTAAAAATTACTGCAAAAAACATCAGTAACTCAGAAACTGTCATTTCTGGCGGTCAGTTTTACATCATAAAAGACAATAAAAGATACAATGCAGTATATGGAGAATTCTCACCAAAGGACCTAGGAAGAGAGTTGTTAGCACCTGGAAAGGCATTAGAAAAGACCACACAGTTCGACATTGCCTTTGATGAACAAGAAACTTACGAGGTAATCATAAAACCACTAAAAGAGCATCCAACTAGAGATACTGCAATAGTATGCATAACAAACTGTTGATTTTCGTTGCTTGAATTACAATATTTCTAAATTCGAAATTAGAAATATTGGAAATTGTTACTCTTGCATCTTTAGTTCTGGAAGCACAAAGACTTTGCCAGGTTTTATCTTGAGGATGATTCTCTTCTCATCATCACGTTTGAATGGATAGTGGTCTCTTCCCATGTACTGTTTTGTTAGCCTATCTGCATGCTTGTAGTCATAGTCTGGAATAATCTCTTCGACTTTGCCTCGAATTGTGGTCATGTCAAGTGGGTTGTCTTTTGATACAACTGACACTGCCACGCGTGGGTCTCGAAGAATGTTTTTGTGCTTGATTCTGCCTTCAGCAGTGTTTATCATTATGTAATCATCCTCATAATTTGCCCATACAGGCGACACTTGAGGCGAGCCATCCTTCATTACAGTTGCAATAAAGACCAAATTTTTTGCTCCAAACAGATCAATTGCCTTTTGTTCCATAATTACACCAAATTGCGCAAATTTTGCTTATAATTCATGCCTCCAGATTGTATCTAGATTCTCAATTTTTGTCAAAATCTCAATTGCGGTCTGGTTGTCTCTTTGTTGCATTGCAACTGAGAATTCATAGCCCAGTCTTATTGCCTCTGGGCTCAAATCTTTGATGTTTTTCAGGTCTGCGCCCTCTGCGAATTCTTTCTCCTATGGCACAGGTCTTCCAGTTGTCAGATAAATCCTGGTGTTTTTGCTCTAGCGTCTGCTTGGTAAGCTCCCTCCAATGGATCAACTCCATTTTTTTGAGCAATTGTTCGGTTTTTTGAGTATAGAATACTCTGAACATTGCTCTACATCACCCCATGTGATATTTTAGCATTGCATCAAACTGTCAGTTTTTTGTCATTTTCTGTCGAGTGTTACCACTTTTTTGAGCTCGCGGTGCAGAAGCAGTTGATGTCGTTGTTGTCGCTGCTGTTTTGGATTTTTCCATAATTCGAGTCATGGCCCTGTTGACTATTTCCATGAGTACATACTGTGAGTACAACGGGTCGGATTTTTGCTTTGATTTTAGAGTTGCCTTTGGAGCAATGGTGTCTAAAACGTCTTCGAGCTTTTTTGATGTGTTTTTTATCGCAGAAGAATATTTTGTGTCAAAATCTTCGGGGACATTATATCCAAGCAATTTGGTTGATGTGCTATAGTATTTTGTGACGGCGCCTCGTGTCTCTTCTATCTTTGCAATCTCAATCAGACCTGCTTCCTTTAGTATGTCCAAGTGATGCCTTACAGTGGTCAATGCTTTTACGTGTCCAGATTTTTTCAGGTGTTGACAAATTTGTGCAGCAGTTAACAATTTTTTGTACAGCAACTGAACTATCTTTATCCGCGCAGGATCATCCATTGCACGCGCTTGTTCAATACTTGTCGTAACGGTACGATTTACCATTACGGGTTTTTCTAACAGTGTTGACATGCTGTTGTATGATTCTGATGAAAGCTAAAAGTTAACAGCATCATATTTTTTGGCCAAACAGATCAATTTTTTTAATGTAGGTAATTGCTGTACAGTTTTTGTTATACCACTATCAAAATTATGATAGTGTATCAAATTATTTGGTAGTACATTGATTATCTTGATAATATATTGATAAATATTGTTTTGATATAATCTACATTGTATTGCATCAACAAAATCAATAGCAATATCAAGAATGTAAAAAATCACCAAAAATCACAAGCTGTAAAGCTTTTGTGTCAAAAAGGGGCAAAATACCGGCAAATGAATATCCCCTGAAAAGGCGATTCGAGTTGAGAGGACTGGTTTAGGCTTGACTGTCAGTCAACATTGGTTTGATGAATAGGAAAGTGTCTTTCCAGTCATCTTTTCGTATGCTGTAACATAACGCATAGTCATCTTTTCAATTATCTCCTGAGGAATTGTTGGTGCTACTGGATCTTCTCCTGCGTCTCTTGCATCATCAAACTTTTTTTGGTATCCGTTTGCAGTAAGCCAGTCTCGTAGTATTTGTTTGTCAAAGGATTCTTGAATATCCCCAATCTTGTATGTGTCCTTTGACCATAGACGGTATTCATCGGGTCCGATGGAGTCGCCCAAGGTTATTTTGCCATCCAGTATTCCAAACTCTAGTTTTAGATCGGCCAAGATGAATCCTGCATCATCTGCAATGTCGGACATTTTTTTGTAAATGTCAAGTGAGGTTTTTTCTAGCCAGTTGTATTGCTCTTCAGTTACAAGATTCATTTCTAAAGCTTTTTGTTTGTCAATTGGAATGTCGTGCTCGGATTTTGTCGTAGGATCAAAGATAGGTTGTGGAAGCTTTGCAGCCAAAGTTGTGTCTGTGTTTTCAGGCAAAGTGATTTCATTTTTTTCCCATCTCTTTGCAAGGCTTCCATAAAAGTATCCTCTAACAACGCATTCAATTGGAAGCATCTGCATTTTTTTGACAACTATTTCATTGTCTGAATTTGTTTTTATGAAGTGATTTGGTACATCCAGTTCATCAAACCAAAACTCTGCAAACTTGCAAAGTACTTGCCCTTTTTTTGGAATATCTTCAGCAAACTTTACATCATAAGCAGACACTCTGTCTGAGAATCTGAAAAGCATGGTGTCATCATTGTTTTCTGGATCATATAGATCCTTTACCTTGCCTGAACCAATAAACTTCAATGGTTTTTTTAAGAATATTCGGAATTTAATCATTTTTTATTATATTATGGGTTCAAATTCAGGCAGGAGTACAACGTGTACGGGGATATAGTTAGTGGCGATAATTTCGTACCCACGTGGAATTTTTTTTACACAAAAAGCCTCTCTTCCATTGGAAATCTTTACTGATTCCTTAAAACTAATCAAAATGAAATGTTATATCGACATCTCTACTAGTTACACTCTGTCCGTAGATATCGAATGTGGTAATTGTGGAAAGATAATAAAAACCATGAAACTACTCAGATCATTAAAAGACACAATGGGAAGTTTTTCTAACAGGTGTCCTTTGTGTGGAAAGTCACTTTCTGTTGCAGATTTTTCAATAGATGTTGAAAAACTATAGAATTATTCTAATTCTTCAAAGGAGTTGTTGTAGCAGTTTGGGTTTGATTTGAGTTGTTCCTCTACAAGTTTTTTTGAAAAGTTGTGCTGCTCTATCATGTGTTTTGGAATGTTATTGCACTTTTTTTTACATGTCCTGCACTTGTATTTCATGTCTTATTTTCATCCTTGCGACGATACTATAGAAACCAGTAGAGTCTCTTTTACACGGTTTTGCTCAAAGTTTTCAACCCTAAATCTGGAATTATACAGTTTATTCAGTTTTGTCAGACAAGTATCATAATTAATCACGGTGGATAAAAGAATTTCTTGTGAATACATAACATCTAAACTACATCAACATGCTTAAGTCTACATAAAATCTGATCAAGTGTATGATAGATGTAAAAGATTTGAGAGTGTGCACTGATTGTGGAACTGTATACTATGAAAATTTTTCAAGGGGAGTATGTCCTAATTGCCACACCAATAACTATGAACAGGTGTCTGCAGATAGCGGTGTTGGAAATTTAGACAGATGAGCATCATTTGAAAAATTTGACGGACTAAAAAACGCTGAGATCATCAGAACAAAAATGGATTAAAACAACATGAATATTTTTTTTTGATGTCTTTGAGATTAAGCTTGTCATCATCTTTATCTATCTTGTACGCTACTTAGTGTATGCAAGCATACATTCTCGTCAATTGCAATACGGGTAGTGAAAATAGTCTTATTTTAGAGTTTAAGGAATTATCTGAGATAACAGAAATAAATGGAGTCTGGGGCAAACATGACGTCATTTTAAAGATTGAAACATATGACACTCAAAGAGTTGACGAGGTTGTCAAAAGACTAAGAAACCATCCGGACGTTACTGATACATACACGATACATGTGTTGTATGGCCAAGGCGGAAGCATTGACCAAGAAACAGACGGTAGATAATGATTTAATGATTAAAAAATTTTTCCGGGTTCACATTTGACAATAGAGCAAAATCAATCGTGTGCATGTGGATTAGCAGAATCAGATTCCATCTGTACAAAAGTTCCAGCTTCCTTTTCATGAAATTCCTGATTAGATTGATCAACCTTGATTGCCTGTGGAGGACAAACAGAAACGCATGCCATGCACCAGATACAGTCATGCTCTCTGATTGGATCTGCCTTGTCAGTTAAATCCTTGCGTTCATCCTTGATATCACTTCCAGTACCATCAAAAGTTTGACCAACAACATCTTTTGCTGGGATGTCTTTTTCTGTTCTATACCACTGGAATACCTGTACTGGACAGGCCTCAATGCATGCGCCGTCTGCAACACAAGAGTCCCAGTCAACTGCAATCATTGTACCACTAATCCCTAAAGGAACCTGTTCTTCTCCTCTGGTCGCATATGCTTTCTTCACATCTTCGTTTTTGGATGCTTCGGCATCTGCTCTACCAGGACCCCACATAAAGTGAAAGTGCTCTCCATCTGAATGGTTAATCTTTCCAATTGGTTTTAGGCCTTCAGGAAAGTTTTCTGCTATTGGCATGATTAACTGATGCCGGCTTTGTATTTAATCTCGCTTAAAGTTAGTTGACACTAACATTCATTCTAATTCTAGAGAATGAGAATAATAAAGATTCAGATGTATTGTCATGTTTAAGTACAATGGTAACGTAGTATAACTACGCTCTTAGAGGAATAAAATATAGTAAAAAATTCTTTTGTAGATTCAAAAATAATTTGGGATAATAATAATGGTAATTAAAAAAAATAATCAGAAAAGGAATGGACTCACTTCTCTTGTCTGTGATCATGACCAAAAAGGATTGGTTACAGATGAGGAAAGAGGAGAGATAATTTGCGGCCCTTGCGGTCAGGTATTGACTGAAGGAACTGTCAGATCGGATTCCAAACCAACACATAACTTGGATGGATTTTTGAGCAACTCTCAGACGGGTCCTAAATCATCATTGACAATCTATGACAAGGGACTAAACACGAACATAGGTGCAAGAAATATTGACTTTGCTGGAAGACGCATATCATCTAAGACCATTTCAAAATTCAAAAGTATGAGAGTGTGGGATAGTCGCAGCAAGTCAAAGGCGTCTGGACGTAACTTGATATCGGCACTTGTGTTACTAGACGGGGTCAAACAAAAACTTGGATTATCAAGTGCAATTACAGAACACATTGCATTTACCTATAGAAAGGCAGCTTCTTTGGGATTGATCAGAGGACGAGGCACGGCTGAAATAATGGCCGCATCAGTGTATGTCGCATGCAGAGAAAATGGAATTCCATGGTCCCTTGATGAGGTAGCAAATACCCTAAACATTACAAAAAAGAGGCTATCAAGCTGCTACAGGATCCTAATTGATCATCTTGATATCAAACCAGAACTTGCAAATCCATTGGATTGTCTTTCCAAGTTTTGCAGCGTGTTGGAAGTAAAAGAGAAGACAAAGAGATATGCATTTGACATCTTAAAGCAGGCAAACTCAAAACGCATCTTGTCTGGCTCAAAACCAGCCGTAGTCTGCGCAGGTGCATTGTATATCGCATGCATTGCCAACAATGAGAACATTCCGCAGACTAGAATTGCAGAAAAGACTCGAGTGTCATCGCCGTCAATCAGAAAGGCACTTTTTGTCTTAAACAAGGCCCTGTCTGTCGTGTAAAGAAATCTGCAGGAAACATAACAATATCCATAATGGCAAAATACTAGCTTGAATGCCAAACAAACTGTGCAGCTTGCATCAGTTAACAATGAATACATTATTTGCCTAAAGATAGGGCAAGCGATTCCCAAAAATCAACATGTAAGCTTTATTACAAAAAAACGACCAAGTATAGAGATGAGTTTTGAAAGAAGATAAAAAATTGCCACAAGATACAGTGTTTCAGTCAAGTGGTGACTTGGTTGATGTCATGAAAAACAGCTTTGAATTTTGGCACAAAAATTACATTGATGCCCCACTAAACTATACGCTAGTTTGGAAAAAAGCACTAGAGTCCAATTCTGAGATTCTAAAACAGATTGAAAAGGCATGGAGAAACACCATAAAACAAAATACTGAAATTCAGATGGAGCAGTTCTTGGATTATTGGTCGCAAGCAATACGAAAATCTAATTTTGAATTGGCAAAAAAACCAATACAGCAATGGCAAGAGTTTTGGGAAAATACAACTGATGAACAGTTCAAGATTTATGCCAAAGTCTTGAAAATGTTAGAGTCATATTGGAAGGACATACAAAACAAAAGCATCGAATAGACAAGAATTCTAAACCTGCAAGTATCTATCAGATAAATTGGATAATATGATACCTGAAATTGCCCAAGATGGGGGGGTTGCTTTAATCTGTTGTCCATAAATTCTCGTTGATTGCAGGTTTTTTCAATGTCCAAAAAACATATTTGTTTTTTTCTGAGATTCATGTGGTATTTTCTGCATATGATGCAGTTAACGGCTTTAAATATTAAAACCAGTTATTATTCCTATGAACCAAAACATCACGCTAAGAAAGGAAAAACTCTACTGTAAATACTGCAAGGAAAACCCAATAATTGAAATTCCAAGCAATGTTGATTTGTCATCTCCTTCAAGTGAAGTTTTTGTTAGAAATCTTAAATGCACCATCTGTCATACAATTGGGGATGTCAGGCGATAAAAAAATAACATGTATTCTTGTTTGTAATCGCATTTTACAATGACTTTGTTGTTTTATACAAACTTCAGTCTTTTTATGACAAATTCCATCCCACCTTTTGTCCATAAACTACAGTTTGAGAGATTATGAGTTAATCTGCGATATTCGTTTATTGATACTTGTATCTATAAACATGGTAAATTTTATCTCGTTTATTTGAATAATGCTGTAATGGACAATCCAACTCATCCGTCATGTCTGAGAAAAATTCTTGCATGTACGGGTCTAGTCTGTCGTATGTGTCTTGTCCCACTATGATCTGGTTTGGTTTTGCCAAATTTTGGATCTTTGATGCCATATTCATGGTGGGTCCAAGCAGATCAACGAATGCCTTTTTCTCATCAGCACCGTACCGGACTACCACATTACTCCCAAAATCAATACCAATCTTTATGCTAATCTCTGACAACCCCATTTTTTCAATCAATATAGGGTTGATTCCTTGTTTTACCACATTTACCATGGACTCTGCGCAAGCTACCGTCTCATACGCTGCCGGTATTTGGTCTGTCTTGTCTTCTACAAAATATCCTATTACCGCATCGCCTACAAATTTTAGGACATATCCATGAAACTGTTCAATCACGTACGACATTTCCTGAGAAAACGAGCTAATGATTGTCGATAGTTTGTCAGGTGGCAACCTCATGCTCATTTTTGTAGAGCCTACAATATCCACATAAAGTACTGCCATGTTTATCTGCCCAAACACATTTTTTCTCAGGAATTTTTCAGACGAATCAATCACTCTAGTGTATTGATATCCGTTTTCCAATGCTTTGTGTACTCTGTTTTGGACACTTTTTATCAGTGTGGCAGGATCAATTGTTTTATCTGAGTTCTTGCTCAGAAGGATGTCTAGTATATTGGGATTTTGCTCTTTGTCGGGTTTGAAACTCATTGATTTTGTAACGCATGACTAGTATATACGCCATAATTCTCTTTTTTGAAATTTGGTTTTCAATTAATGCTGAAAAATCCCATTAAGCAAAATGGATAGCCAAGATAGCATCAGTTTCGTGACTGTCCCAGAATGACATTTCCTCCAATGTCTGAATACACATATGCAACAATTTTCATCCATGGATAGTCTGGATCATACAGTCTGTAAAATCCTGCATCGTGAAATGTAATGTCCATTGACTGACCGGGTAGGATTTCCCCAGTTGAAATTCTGCCATCAGCTACAACCTGCTGATGACGATCAGAATTTTGTATTCCGCTTAGAATACTATGTGACACCACATCATTATTTGTGATGGTAATTGTTGTTCCAGGCTCAACAGAGACTTTATCTTGTGAGAAATGTCTGAATTGTAATGAATTTACAGAACCGGTGGCAGAACCAATACCTTGAGTGGATGAACCTTTTGTAATCTCGATAACGGGTTTTTTATTTTGACTGTTTTCTGAAAGATTGAATTTTACAAGATCATCAAGTTTTGCAGTATAGATAATTTTGTAAGTATCATCAGATGTTATTCTTCCAGTAAATCCGTAAATTGAGCCATTTTGACTTTCTTCAATTTGTCTTCCAAAAAAGCTGATAGCAGCTTCGTTGTTATCCCCTTGTACAATCCCGTTGATTCGAATGTATTTGCCTTCACGAAGCATTGTTGCCTTTAATTCGGTAATTAGGAAACTTTCATCATTTAATGTAATAAACCCTGTTTCAATTGTAGACATGATATTGCTACCACTTTGCCCACGAGTGTACAATGAAAGATTAGTTTCTGAGTTTTTAATTGCGTCGTGTGTTACTGCGTAACCTGTTCCTTCCAAAAGAAATGCATTGTTTAAAGAAATTTCTCCATATGAATCAGCAAAATTAAAACCTAGAAAAACTATCAACAAAGATAACAACGTAACAGTTACAGCATTATAATTTTTCACAGAATTTTGTCCTTTTGCATCTGAATTTATGCGCATTCTCATTTCTAACGCATCATCAACCTGGATTTCGCAGAAATTCCAATGATGCTGATTATTGCAACAGTAAGGATCATTACAGACATTATCCCAAATTCTGGAATTTCTTCAATCTGACTGGGTTCGCCATGAGGTCCTGTAAATGGAGGATCTGCCCCGATTCCTTGGAGCGTTATCTTGATGCTTACCTTGTCATCACTAAGCAACGCATGGGTTCGGTGGTCCCCAATGCCCATCTGCTGGTTAACCATGAAGTCTTCCAAGACAACCTGGCCATTTTGGGTTGCTATGATGTCATAGTTGATATCATTCACCTCTCCTCCGTCCTTGTCAGTAAACCTGATGTTGACTGTCATCCGCTCCTTCTCTACAGGCTCTGTAGCTGCAAGAAATATCCAAATTGAGCCGTCAGATGAGACTGTCTGGGTCTTTATCATAGAGCCTGAACGATCAGTGTCCTTACTAGATGGGTTTTTCTGGATTATTATTTCTTCAGCAAATACGTTAGCGTCAAGTCCAGTTACTACAAATGCTGAGATCATCAGAACAGAAAGACCGTACGTTAAAATCAATTAGCCAGTCCATGTAATTTCATTTCATTTTCTTGTGCCATTTCCTTCAAAGATTGAATTATCTCACCAATTATCGGTTCAATCTTTACACCGGATTCTGCAGATATCAATACAAGATAATCATTCACCGGAATCGTGATTATTTTCATTTTCTTTCTCTTTGATACAATGTAGTCTAGTGGTCCCAATGTATCGTCAAGATCTTTTTTCATGAATAGTTCCAGCGCATGCTCCATGCAGATCTTGTATTGATCCATATCTGCAATTGGAACGATTCCTTTCTTGTAATCTCCTGTCACAAGGTTCCCCATGTTGTTTATGACTCCGACAAATCTAATTCCCGTAAAACTCAGAACATACTTGCTTGCAGATTCCCAATTAGACATATTTTCAAATATTAATTTGGACATAACATTGTATGGTTGTTATCTGTATTAAGACTTTAATTGGCTGGTTTGAAAATTCAAAAAATTGATCTGGCCTCCCATATTGCCATAGATGCAATATTCTTTAGGAATCTCTGCAAATGGAAATTCAAATTTGAAAATCATGGTATCTCTTCTTGTATTACTGACAACATAAAGCAATGATGAAACAAATAGAGGCATTTGTTCAAAGCGACAAGCTGAGAGCAGTTGTAGATGCCATAGAGAAAAAGAAAGTAGGCGGAATCTCAGTAATACAAGCCCGTGGACGAGGAAAGGGACACCGACCAGAAGTGGGGGGAGAAAGGGGCACAAGCAGACATACAGCAGAATATGCTTCCCTGGATGAAGTTCTTGTGGTGGTTGAAGATGCAGATGCAGATGCGGTAGAGACTGCAATTCTCAATGCCGCAAGTACGGGCTCAAAAGGAGACGGCAAGATCTTTGTAACTCCCGTGGAAAAAGCAATAGACATCGGTACCAAAAGCACAGGTGAATCTGCCCTCTAATTTTTTTACTTTTACAAAAGATGAAAATCAATCTTTCTCATTTGTGTTGAATTGTATGACAGTGTATACTCAGTGATTATATCAAAAATATGCACAGTTACAACATGCAAGTATTACAATCAGCACACAAAACACAAGAAGATGCAACAAAAGAGGATCTTCTATCAATCATATCCGACAAGTATTGCAGGTCCATTCTTGAAGCCGTTATGGACAAGCCAAAATCAGCAACGGAGATAACTGCCGAGACCGGAACCCCAATCAGTACAGTGTACAGAAGATTGCAGACCCTTCAGGACAACAAACTGCTCCAGATATCCGGCATGATCAGCGATGACGGAAAGAGATTATTCCTGTACAGAAGCAAAATCAGAGGAATCAAAAGCAATTACAATGATGGCCAGGTTGAAGTCGAACTAATTCTCAACAACAACTAATTTCTTTTTTAATATTCGTGCTCATTAAAGTCCGAACCAAGAGACATGGTGGCAATTACGGTAGAGTCCGTGGTCTGACATCTTACGTTCTTTTCTGGCAGAAACTCGTGAAATATCTCTTTGAGCAGTTGCTCCGTAAAAAGAGACCACTTTATTCCTAGTCCGTGCTGCACGATAAAGTGGTGCAATGACCCTTCTACTCTATGATCTGAGTGCATTCCGGTTGCCTGTATGTAATCCTCCAATGCCTCTATGCATCTTTTCAAGTCATATTTTCCCTTCATGAACATTACATTGTCCTTGATTATCGGCTTTACCGATTCAACTATCATGTCAATGTCAGTTGCAGTCATGTCGTTTCCCATTGTCTGTAGAATACTTTTCGGGATTGGAATCATTGCAATGCTTTCAGCAAACCTGTCCCACTGGAGATATTTCTGGATGATTTGCCTTACCAGAACATTTTGAGATGTGTTTTGCTGCATTGCCTGAGTCTCCATCTCTTCAATCATGGTTACAGGAAGCCGGTATGTTATTGTCCTTGTCTTTTCTTTCTTTGGAGAATGGGGCTTTCTTTTTACAATTGAAGGATCTATGATAATCGTCTCAAGACATATCTACATCATCGTAGATAATAAACTAGATCAACTACGGATTTGCCGTGTTTTCGTTTGCCAGCGATGATAATGTAGGAACACCCTAAATGATTGGTCTACCATGACATGATGATGATGCAGGAAATTGGGTAAGTGGTGCAAGAAATGCGGCAAGATAATGAAAGATCCGGAGCTTACCCACTGTTCTGATGAGTGTTTATTGGCTGATGTAAAAGACAGCGAATCTGCAAGACAGGACGGCAAAGGTGTCGAATACTGGAAAGAAGAGTCAGATCCTTGGAAATAAGATGGTATTCTTGAATTGTTTCATTTGATGTTTTGGGTATTGGCAACAAGCCAAATCCGATGCGGTTTATTATTGCAAAACCGCCATTGACGTTGAAATAAGGCAAAGCAAGTCACAAGACCTCCAACATCTGAGAACTTTGAGAGGGAAACGATTCTGTTGGGAATCAGAGAGACTAGACACAACTAGGAACAATTGTTTTCTGATTAGTTGTCCAGATCAGATTATGATTGATTAGTAAGTGATTTTGATTGCAAGCAATGACCTTTTGTTCTGGAATGTGTGCACGATTCAAGGCAAAGAAACCTGCAGCAAGAGACATGTCAAAAAATGAGGACAGTCAGAAATATTGTTTGTATTGCGAGGTATTCGTGAAGGCAGAGGGATTACGTTGTCCATGCTTCAACAAGCAGCTAAAGACAAGGTCAAGCAGCAAGGTAACCCGCGAAGCCATGTTTAGCAGAATCTAGCGGGCATCATAAGATTCGTAATGGCCTCCTTTTGGATATTTTTAGACATTACTGGACAGAATTGGACATAACTTGACATCTGTGGACAAAATTGGACAATTTTTGTGGATAAAATTGGACAATGTCCAGAAATGTCCATCGGTAGAGGCTTACGGCATAGCCTCAAGGCTTCCGGTATAGGCTTGAAAAGGCTTGATTTTTAGTATCTTTCCGGTAAATTAGAAATTTATCTGAATATCAATCCGGTAAAGTGTAATATCAATCCGGCATGGTCATTTTTGTTTACCGGAATGATAATTGTCAATCTGGAGATAATTTTTATCAATTCGGAATCAGTTCGGTTTCAGAAACTATCTTTTCGGTATCAGTTTGGAAAAATGAATTATCAATTTGAAAATAAATGGTATAAATCCGGAGAGTAACATTATCAATTCGGAGATTTTCCCGAAATTATCGAAAGAAAGTTGATCGAATCCAGCAGAAGAGTTTCGTGAGTTGTTGTTTGCACGTCTCTCAGCATGATCGTTCTTGGTTTTTTCTAACAGGAGATCCCTTGTCCAAAGCATGGGCTGTTCTGTACTGACTCATCATTCATCAGGTTTTATTTCTCATCCCACCAGTGATGCTCTTGTTCTACGTTGTGATGAAGAAAGGTATGTAGCAATTTCTTGAGATAGGAATATGTCTTTGATACCATTAAGCAGGAATTTCCTTTTTACATACGGGACATCTGTTTGTTATCCTGTCGCCTGTTTTTTTCATGAACACGCTTGCACAATTATCACAGGATCTCAGATCATCAACTGCAATCATGATGTCATCCTGTTTTCTCCATTACTATGACTTGCTTATTTTTCAAGTGAGTCTTTTCATGCAGAAGTAATTTTTGAATATCACCTTCTGATGAATCCCAAGTAAAACTGCAATGCTTGCAATGGTATGCCATTTTATTTTTCAATTTCCATTGGTTTCTTTTCTTCTTGAGATTCTTTGAATGCGTTTACGTCCTTTGATGTCTTTTCTTGTCTTCCTTTGATTCTTGCAAAAAAACTTTCTAACATGATTGACTAGGTCATTACTGGCTTATAAAGACAGAAAACTCCTGCCATGACATAACAACACGTAGCTGAGTAGTCAATTCAGTCCTTCTTCACAGATATGCAAACTCACACCACTACGTTACTGACATTACATCGATATCGCTTATAGTGTTTCATGTTACTGGTCGGGTTAATTAGGATAAACGTGCCAGTAATACCATGTATGCTGCAATTTCTTGGGGACAGAAGATATGCTCAGATTGCAAGAGAATGAGATGTCATAATGGATGCAATTGTGATTGTCATTGGGATCGGTACAGGTAATAGTTTTGGTATACAAAACAGTAACCCAAGATACTTGTATTCATGATGCAAAAGTCAAGATGCCAGGCTATGATGGCATGTACGAGTGTACTAGATGTCACAAGTTCATCCGTACTATTCCATCAAAAGACAAAGAAAACACTGACGATAAAGCTCCAGAATATCTGGAAAACAGCTGGGAAGATGACTGGGATTAGGAGTCCTGTAGAATGTCAAGCCAGACATACCTTGATGAATCTATACGTCTCTGCAAGTTGTCTGCATCAGGTTAAGGCATATGCCGAGAAAGCCTAGATGTCATTCAAGTTGGAAAGCACTCTTTCAAGGTCCTGCTTTTCGTATCTCAGACTCTTGATGGTCGCATTGTCCTGAACCAGAGTTGCCGAGAACTTTTCCAGCATTGACTTGTCATCATCAGAAAGTCCTGAGGTACTAATTACACCATTCAGAGTATGTGATAACTGAACAAGTTTTCTCGTATCTATTTTTTTATCCATGCTGTTGGCCAAAGAAATCTGATTTACCAGTTCATCATTAATTTCATTTAATAGTTCTGTAAGTGCATTTGACATAAGGTACATCCATATTAGAGTCGTTCTAGTTAATTAAGCTGCAACAGTCATTATTGCATCTTCCATCGATAGGTACATTACAATTACTTGAGACATTTTGGAACTTTAGATTTGATGATTCCAAGATTAACATCTCATTTTCGATGTCATATCTAATTAGTTCCACCAGATACAATACCTGCCATCTCCAACTCCTGCTGCAATGCCAAGGGACATACTTATTTCATCTCAAACCCAAAAAGTCCCTCATTGCATTTGATTCCTTTGGATGTGATTCAAGATGCCTTGGCTCTGAAATATCCTTCAATGTCAATCAAATTACACACTGCTATGTAGAACTAGTTTTTGCTGTTATCTTGAATATTTCATGTTTTTTCAGAATTGAAAAAATAAACTTGAAAAAACAAAAGAAGATTATGGCGTATATACTAGTCACACATTACAAAATCAATGAGTTTCAAACCAGACAAAGAACAAACCCCTAACATAATAGATATGCTCTTGAGCAAAAATCCGGATAATACAATTGATTCGGACACATTGATAAAAAATGTGCAAAACAGAATCAACAATGCATTGGAAAACGGATATCAATACACTAGAGTGATTGATTCGTCTGAAAAATTCCTGAGAAAAAATGTGTTTGGGCAGATAAACATGGCAGTACTTTATGTGGATATTGTAGGCTCTACAAAAATGAGCATTACACTACCACCTGACAAACTGTCAATAATAATAAGCTCATTTTCTCAGGAAATGTCGTACGTGATTGAACAGTTTCATGGATATGTCCTAAAATTTGTCGGTGATGCAGTTATAGGATATTTTGTAGAAACCGAGACAGACCAAATACCGGCAGTATACAATACGGTGGCCTGTGCAGAATCCATGATAAAAGTCGTAAAACAAGGAATCAACCCCATACTAATTGAAAAAGTGGGGCTTTCTAAGATTGGCATAAAGATCGGTTGATTTTGGGAATAATACTGTAGTCAGATATGGTGCCGATGAACAAAAGGCACATGTTGATTTGCTAGGATCTACAATGAATGTGGCATCAAAGATTCAAAATTTGGCAAAACCAAACCAAATCATAGTGGGCCAAGACGCATATGACAAACTAGACCCATACATGCAAAGCTTTTTCTCAGACATGACAGACTAGTTGAATCATCCTTTGCAGCATTATTCAGATGATCAGGATAAAATTTTCCGCGTTTACAGGTACAAGTACAAATAATCATGCCAAATCATTTTTCGTAATTTCTCAAATCAGTCAATTAAAGCCTTAATACAAACAACAACCAACACAATGTGATGTCAAAATTAATATCTACAAATATTTCATATCAGGACATTCATAGTTGATTTTAAAGTATAGTTTTGTTGTTTTAATTACATCTGTGATTTTCGTGATTAGTACTAGCACGTATGTGTTTACCGCAAAAACAGTAATTCAAAAACCGCTACTGGAAACTGATGACAGTCATTGTGACTCAATGATAAGAGAACACGCAGTGTTCGATGAGGATGTGTCTTGAGGGTAGCCTTAATCTACAATGAAACTGGGATCGATCCGGATGATGTAATCAACGTTTTTGGAATGACTACAAAGGAGCACTACAGTTCAAAGGCGGTGGAACGTGTTGCAAGATCCTTGGAGAAGGGAGGACATACTGTCAAAGTAGTTGAGGGTGACATTCACCTTGCAGACGAACTCCGCAAATTTATGCCAAAAGTAGTTGAAGGCGACTCTCCTGGAATGGTATTCAACATGGCTTACGGAATCCAGGGACAGAATCGTTACACCCATGTTCCTGCAATGATGGAGATGTTGGGAATTCCATATATTGGATCTGGTCCAGCAGGACATGCAATAGTTCAGGATAAAGTAATGACAAAAATCATATTACAAAAAAACAATATCTCGACTCCAGGCTTCTGGGTTTTCAAAACTCCTGAGGACAGATTTGATGACTTGGTTTTTCCTGTAATTGTCAAACCAAAACTAGAGTCAACTTCAATGGGGATGGAAGTTGTTGATAATTGGGACGACCTACACAAGGCAGTTAAAACACAGATTGAAAAATTCCAGCAAGATATTCTAGTAGAGCAATTTATTCCAGGACGAGAATTTGCTGTTGGAATAATAGGAAATATCCCCAATATAGACATCTTGCCAATAGTTGAAATCAATCTAGATAATCCATCTCAGATACAAACAATAGATGACAAAAAGAAAAAAGGCGGAGTTGATAAAATATGTCCTGCAAAATTATCCAAAGAGAAAGCAAATGAGATTAAGCAAATGTGTATAGATGCATTCTCATCCTTGGGACTAAATGATTACAGCAGAGTAGATTTTAGGATGGACAAAGATGAGAATCTCTATATTCTTGAACTAAACTCAATGGCAAGTCTTGGTACTGGAGGATCACTGCTTTATGCTGCACAAACTGCCGGATATACTTATGATTCACTAATCAACAAAATATTGGATATTGCCGTAATGAGGTATTTCGGCTCATCCTATAATGCAGTAGGAGAACCTGACATGACTCAGCCATTACGTGTCATTGCAAGAACGTACTTGAGAGGACACTTGCAAAGTCTAAAAGAGACATTACGTGATTTGGTGAATCTTAACACCCATGTATATAATATTGATAACGTAAACAAGCTTGGAAATATTTTATCTCGCAGACTAAAACATCTTGGATTCAATGAGCACATTCACAGGCAGTTTGAGGTAGGAGATTGTAGATTCTTTACTAACCATGACGAGTTAGAAAACGATATTCTTATTGTGTCTCATATGGATACTCATTATGGACCAAATGACCTGATAAGCTATTACGAGGACGGTGACAAGATAATTGGTTCAGGTATTGCTGAAAGCAAAGGAGGAATAATTGTACTGCTTGGTGCATTGCATGCATTACGATTTGCAAAAAAAATTAACAAAGTAAAGTGCGCCATATTGCTAACTACAGATGATAGTCTAGGTGGCAAATTCAGCAAGGAACTGATTCAACAATATTCTAAAAAATCAAGATACGTACTGGGTCTAAAGTCTGCCAGCAAGGATGGTGGGATAATTACTACATGCTATGGGCGAAATGACTATGACATTCGCTTTACTGCGCCAAATGTATTTTCTGCAGACATTCACGGAATTATTCCTGTATTGGGGAAAAAGATTTCTGCAATTGAGAAACTATCCAAAGATGAGAAAGATTATAGAGTTAGAACAACATCTATTGCATCTAAGGGAACTTATGGACATACGCCAAATTTTGCAACATTTTCATTGATATGTAGCTTCAAGACTACTCAACTTGGAATTTCACTTGATACAAAAATACGCAGTATAATGAAAAAACATGAATCTGATGCACCAAAACTAGAAGTAGCAATAAACCAGATGCGCACTAGACCTCCCGTACTGGAGGAGGAAACTGATACTTTATTTTATGAAAAGATTGAAAATTTGGCAAAAAAACATGAAATCAAAATAAAACGATACGAGCAGATCATGTCTTCAGACATCAGCAATGTTCCTCCAGAACTTCCAGCATTGGATGGATTTGGACCCAAGGGTCACATGTACCATTCCCCACAAGAATACATTGTTCATGACAGTATTGTTGAACGTGCTGCACTTCTGACGTCGGTTATCTACATGTGTTCTGAAAAAGATGGCTCTTGAGTATGAATTAGCTGCACTTGCGGCACTCATTGGACTTTCTGGTTTTTTCAGTGGGCTGGAGGTTGCACTAGTTGGAACATCTAAAGCAACAGTGGAGAGACTGGTAAAAGACAACGTCAAAGGAGCAAAATCACTGCAGAAGCTAAAATCCAATCCGGGTTGGATGATGTCAAGTGTAAATCTTGGGAATAACTTGGTCAACATCGGTTCTGCATCTCTTGCTACAGTTGTTGCCATTCAGATATTTGGAGAAAATGGATTGGGAATTGCAGTTGGCATCATGACATTTTTGATCATAATTTTTGGAGAAGTGACTCCCAAGACTTACTGCAATGCAAATGCCACAAAAGTTTCCCTAAGGTGCAGTCGTATTTTGATTGCATTTAGCTATGTGTTTTACCCTGCAGTGTGGGTACTCGAAAAGATAACCCGTGCAATAATCAATATAACTGGTAGTGATTACAATCCTCCCGCACTCACAAAAGAGGAAATTGGTGGAATTATAGAACAGGGCCACAGGGATGAGGCACTAAACAAACACGAAAGTACTTTGGTTCACGGGGCTCTCAACTTTGATGACACTGTAGTCCGCTCTGTCATGACTCCAAGAACCAAGATGTTTGCACTTGACTCTCAGATGAGTCTTGATAATGCAGCAGACATTATAGACAAAAGCGGCCACTCACGGATTCCAACATATGGAAAAAATTTGGACGATATTGTCGGCGTCTTGCATGTAAGGGACATACTAAAACATCTGATGGAGCCAGAATTCCAAAAAAGAAAACTAGGCGAATTTGTCCGTGAACCAATATTTGTATCTCAAGAGAAAAGGATGAGTTCCTTGCTTAAGGAAATGCAGGCAAAAAATACTCACATGGCAATAGTAGTAGATGAATTTGGGGGAGTGGAAGGATGTGTCACCATGGAGGATCTAATTGAAGAGATAGTAGGTGAGATACATGATGAAACCGATTCAGAAAAACCTCAATATGAAAAGATTGATGGAAATACGATTATCACAAATGGTGACATTGAAATTGATGTCATAAATGAAATTTTCAAAACAAACATACCAGAAGGTGATGATTATTCCACATTAAATGGACTACTCCATGAGAAACTACATGATATCCCAGAAATAGGAGATAAAATTGAGATTGAGGATATTTCAATCAAAGTCGAAAACGTATCCAAAAACAAACCTGTTGTCATCAAGATTGAAAAAATTTCAAAAGAGAAGAACATTCATTGATGAAAAAGGACATGCTAGTTATCAATCAAGTAATTACACAACTATCAGAAAATGGGAAAAGTCTTTGTATGACAAGAGGAGCCAAGTCTTGAAATACAAAATAATTTTTCCAGTATTGGGAATAGTTGTGATTGCAGCTATAGCAGGAATCATGTTGCTAAACGCAGAAGTTGAAGTTGAACAGATAAACCCACCTGAGAAAATTGAGGTAGAAAATGTAGATGTCTCTGTGCAAAATGTCGACTTTGCTGGTGTAGAATTAAATGTATCAATTGGCATGCACAACCCAAACGATATCACTGTTACCCTGGATAGAACAGAATACAAACTGTGGCTCAATGACAGTTATCTTGGAGAAGGAAAGATACAACATGATGCAGACATTCCACCATTTACATCAAAACAGATTCACACCAAATTTACTTTGAGTCATTCTGATGTTTGGGGAACTGTTCTGTCTGGATTGACAAATTATATGTCTGGAGAATCAAAGAAAGTGCACACAGTGACTCTAGATTGGGCATCATAAATCTGTTATTTAGCACCTACATGATGTGTCTCAGATTATAAACATACAATTGTCTTGACTTTGTTGTCGAGACAAGCAACTGATTCATATCTGATACAGATTATGCACGATTTGTAGAGTTATTTTGTTCCAATCAAAGTAAGTGTTGATCGTACAGACCATATATTCTCGATACATCGTTTGACAGTTTTCCGAATTTTGTCATTGTTTTTGTTTTCAATCGTTGCAATAATATCAAATGCACCAAATGTTCCTTGTATTTCTTTTACATAGTCTGTGTGTTTTAGATTTTCAATAATTTCTTCTTCTTTTCCTAAAACACAACTAATCAAAACAAAGGCTTTTGTCATAATATTGAACTACTTGAGAATTATTTAACCAGAGTAATGTTTATGATTTACAAATGTTTGATTTGTTGTAGTTTTTTTAGATATTAGTATAATAAGATTCGATTATCTTATTTGTTCTTTTTTGATGTAAAAAAAATCAAGATTCACATTACACGTGGGTATTGAAATATTGCCCTGAACTATATCCCCAGTACAACGTGTACGGGGATATAGTTAGGTGATTAGTTTTAGCACCCACGTGGAAGTGTTGTAAAAAATTACTTAGAATGATAAGATTTTTTTAAGATTGCTTTAGGGGTCAGTATTTTCGATTATCTCTAAATTGACTCGGTTATTTTTTGAGTAGAAATGGCCCAAAAATAGGTCAGGTATTGTTATTTCTGTAGCCCAATTACAACGATGTTTTCTTTCCAGGGAATTCCAAATTCCTCAAAACTCTCTTTCACTTTGGATTTACAATTTTCTGGAACGCAGATGTAAAACGGAATTCGTATTTTTTCAGAAGCCTGTGTTTTTGATAGCCGTCTTGAAAAATCCGTAAACTGTTCTTTGGTGGTCTGATCTGACAATTCATTGCAGGTCTTTGCCAATCCGATGTATACCAGCCCGTTCTTTTTGTCTATTGCAAGAACATCTGGAGAATGACGCTTGATTTTCATGGGTTTGCCATAATTTGGATAGTTGGCAAGTGAAACCTTCAAGCCTTTCTTCAAAAATTGATCAATTAACCGTTTAACAAGAAAATCGTGTTCCTTACTAGTCTGCATGCAGTCTCCATGTGGAGGCTGATTTTTTCTTCACAATTTCTTGCGTGTTTTGACAGTAAAAGAGTGTTTGTACTGAACTTTTGAACCACAGTACAATGATAACTAGAACTTATTTCTCATGGATTCTCAGTCCCTTGTAACGGTTTCTTATTGTGACTTCTGTTACCCCAGATGCATCTGCAAGATCTCGTTGTGTTACAGATATTTTATTTCGTATACAAGAAATGTACAACGCCGTTGCTGCAAGTCCCATCGGGTCTTTGCCTGAGGATTCGTTTCGTTTTTTTTGCAGAATTCAAAATTCTTATGGCATCCCTCTTTGTTTTTTCAGAAATATTCAGTTTGCTTGAAATCCTTGCAATACACTGAACAGGATCTACTACTGGCATCTTGAGGTCTAGTTCCTGGTGTAGCAGTCTGTAGCATTTTGAGATGTCTTTTCGTTTAACATTGGCAGCATGTGTTATGTCCACCAGAGTTCTAGGAGTTTCTGCGTCCCTGCAGGCAGCATAAAGAGAGGCTGCAAGCATTGCAGAGATAGAACGTCCCCTGATGAGGCCCTTGTTTAGCGCCTTTCTGTAAATGTATGCTGCTTTTTCTATGACTCCTGGAGATATTGCAAGTTTGTCCTTCAGTCTGCCTAACTCGCTTAATGCCTGTCTTAAATTCCGGTCTGTCGATTGTGCAGACTGGCTTCTACTATCCCATGTTCGCAATCTTTCGATGGTGTGCTTCATTGATGATGTGAGAGGCCTTCCTGTGGAATCCCTGTTGATGGGGCTAATTACTGTAGACAGTCCCTTGTCGTGTCTTGTAAAGGATGTCGGACCTCCGGTCCTGGCGGAATTTTTGTCGCTTTCTGTTGAGAATGATCTCCATTCCGGACCTGAACTCTGGATTTTCTCTGAAACCACATAGCCGCAGTTCTGACATACTAGCTCGCCGACATCCTCATCAGACACTATGGAATCTTTTCCACATCTAAGACAAACAGTTTCGCTGTTTTCTTGAACAACCATTATTGGTTGTATCCATCCTGATTTACCAAAATCTTATTTCCTTGCGATATACTTGTTTTTGGACATAAAATAGAAGGATTGTGTATGTATAAGAAGTGTTGTATTTTTGTACCCACGTGGAAGAGAAAACAATGGGAAACAAGTAAAAAAACTTGACTAATCAAACTGCATAATAGTTGACGTACTCTGGTATGACAGTTGATAGTTAAAATTAAAATTCTGTCCAATTAGAAAATTCAGAAAACAAGACTTTGAATTGCAAAAACTGTGACTCTGGATTAAGTACTATGACATCTCCACATGGCACTCTACGTTATTGTCCTAATTACCTTTGCAAGTCTTATGGTAAGTTCATTGACAGCTAATTACCCGATATTAAGTCCCAGACAAACTCGAACAACTCTCTTATCATTTGTTCTTGTTTTCAGAAAAGGTAGATAACTGCAAAACTGAAATTTCATTGACCTGATTTTGCCAAAAATAGAATCCTGTAGCCAATTAACAAACCAGGAATTTCAACCTGTTTTTCCTACAACTCGATTCCGCGTTCTTCCTTGACATGCAAAACAAAATTGGAATTCTTTTTAGATATGAAATCACAATAGGTGCACTTGAAGGTTGACTGTTGTCTGGGTGATCCTGGCTTTCTACTCATTTCAGTCTCTTACTGTTTTTAGTTGATGATAAAACTTTTCTTTGAATGGACATTTTTACCGTAAGAGTTTCTGTTCATTTGATTTTGTTCATATCTGTTTGTCACATCATCTCCAGTCTTTCAAATCAGGATCAGAATTGTATGAATCAGGAAGAACAATACCTATCTCAATACTGTTTTTTCTCAAAAGTCTATAACAGCGAGCAATATCCTTGCGAGGGATTCCCCCTATGGTGCTGACTTGTTTGAGTGTTCTTGGAGTGTCACGATATCTACTTGCAATGTAAACACATGAGGATGCAAGGACAAACGGATCAAATCCATTTCTAAATTTGCTATTCAAGACCTTTTCATGAATCAATATTGCATGGTTCATTGTCAAGTCTGATAAGGCAAGACCTTCCCTTAGACGACCATAATAATTCAGAAGTGATGAATCCATGTCTATATCGCTGATAATCTTATTACAATTCTCCTTACTTTCTCTTCTTGTTCCACCTGTAAATAAAAAAATACCATACGAATGTTCCAAAAATTATTGAGAATGGCAGAAGACCATAAAGGAAGAACTCTTCTGCATATTCTTTATCTTCTCGTAGTTTTTCATGCACATATGGATCTGGAGGCATTACACCTGATTGTGCAAAAACGTGTTCTGCATCTGCCATCATAATCAGAAACACTGAACCAATGAATGCAATCATGATTATCTTATTGTTAGTTTTCATCTTCTAATCATCTCACAAATTGCTGATTCCATTGTTTGGACCATTTGTAGATTGAATATCCGATAAATATCACAGATAAAGACGAGACAATCACTGGAAGAATCAACATTACTGGAAATATTACAAAAATAAAGGTCATAGATCCTACAGATGCTCCTATCACTCCAGGGATTATCTTGATGAATTTACCAATTCTTGCAAACGGTGCAAAGATAAGAAGAGGTAAGAAAGCATAGATCACAAAGCGTTCCATCAAAAATGCGGTGTTAATGTCCAGAACTCCAGAAGATGCAATCATAATCCAAGTAATCAAGAAAATTGTTGACAACACACACAAAATCATAGTTATGACCGTTTGTAGGATTGGATTGACTCGAGTCTTTGTCTGAACAAATTTTAGATTCATCTTCTTTTTCTCCAGACAACAACTCCAACAGACATTCCCAGGATAGATGCAGATATGATCAATGAGAACATGCCGTACTGGGAAAAAAAATTGTAATCGTGTCTATAGTGTTGAATCTGACCACTCTCATCTTCATGTGAGTATTCATCAAATCCTGAAATTTGCTTTGTGCTGCAGATGTCTGTACTTCCGATTGTCATCCTGTTTCCATCATACACAAAGACTTGATATGTTTCTCCTATTTTGTAGTCTACACTGCAGCTGCTGGCTTTGGTAACTTGATTATCATGATGCATGATGCTTGAATCCTCAAGAATGTAATTTCCGTAAGGATAGTTTCCCTTTTGCACTTGGTGTATATCAAAAACTACCTTTCGTGGGCCCTCTCCTATCAGAACGTCTTTGACTGTTCCCTGAAAGGCACCACTGGATCCCATCCACGTCATCAGAATGTCAGGAGATGATGAGCACGAACAAGCAAAGGAATATTGTATTTGCAAAGTTGCAATAGCCATCAACAGCAGACCCAAAATCAGAGTCTTCATTTCGTGTCACCAACATCTACGCAGCTTTCTTGATAGGTGCTATCACAAACAGGCTTGCATGTCCATTCATCAAATGCCCATTTTCCTTGAGGCTCTAGCAATTGAATTGACAATACACCATGTTCGTCATTTGGCGTAACTGATGCAATCAGCATCTGATCTTCGTATACCATCCTGTCAAGTGTGGCTCCGGTTATCTCAAAAGGAATCCAAGAAACTGTTCCTGGCGATACAAATACTTCGCCTTTAAAATCAACTTCATTTTTGTAATGTACGTGCCACCCGGTCCTTTCTGCCATGTTATCTGTAATACATGCAAGTTTTCCATTGGGCCTCTCAGCTAAGACATGATCCTGGTTGGGACATGCAATATCTGGTAGTGCAAAGTATTGAAACTGGTATTTCAATGGAGGGATTTCCGGAGTTCCATAGCAGTCATAATCACCAACCATGCACTTTGCATAGGCCTCATTGACAGTCACAGGAATCAATAAGGATGAAAACAGCAAAGCCACGACAATTCCCATTCTCATGAGTTTGCATTTTGTTTGCAGATTCATAAGTAGTTCTACCTTTGCATAGTAGTACAAAGATGGGATGCAACGGAATCTGTCACAGATACAAGGTAACAAAGGGAAGAAACACTGATTCATGGTACAGACAGGGGGCAAAGAGATGCACTTTCTGTGATGTCTATATGGGATGGGAGGGACTTTGGTGTCCTTGCTGTAGACACAGGCTAAGAAGCAGGCCCAAGGCAAGCCAATACCGGCAGAAATATCAAGAATCCTGATGAGTTTTGTATTTTTCTAGAAATTGGCAGATGCTGTTGTCTAATTTATGCTGGAAGAAAGAAAAGAAAAGGAATTCACAAATTATGCAAGAAAATAAAATAGTTTCTTTTTTTTTTGAATTATTCTTTCTACTGGAAACATTATTCTTTCTGATTTTTTCCTTGGAAATTATTTTATTTTCTTTATTCTTTCCCTGGAAAAATTATTTTTTCCTTTTTTGTCTATGCAGGAAACAATTATTTTTTCTGAAAATGTCAGATAATGTCAAACTTTGTCAAATAAAGTCTCAAACAAATGTCAGATAATGTCAAACTTTGTCAAACAAGATATTGAAAGATGTCAGATAATGTCAAACTTTGTCAAATAATGTCAAACAGTATTCTGAAAGATGTCAAACAATGCCAAGTTTTGTTCAATTCTATCCATAAAAGTTTAGGAGAGGTTGACATTAAATCGTTAAGTCCTTTATTTTCATCTGTTTTTGATATGAAGCAGATTTGGAATACATTAACTAGACTAAGATCAAAATTTATCGTTTTAATTTCTCTTTAGGTTTGTAATCTGCGTTCCGTGCCGGAGGGAGATTTGAACGCGACAGTTCAAAGCCCTTTCTAAATAGACACATAGAGGTGATATAAAAAATGATGTTTGCCTAGTGATTTTAATGTATCAATATGCAATTGGAACCTTAACTAAATTCTCTTCTAATTTTGAGTCAACATAATTCCAAGAAAGAGAACAGTAGAGGAATTTATCTACTTTAATGCAACTATTTTGGTTCCAATGTATATAATTAATTAGATTGATTTAGAAATTTAATTATGTAAAGCTTGGAGGTACAGGAAAACGCCCATCTATTCTTGCCTGGTTTACTGCTTGAATTCCACCTATAGAAATAATTCCATGATCAGTAAAATTGTTTGGATCAACGGGGCTTGTGTGCGATGTATCTTCAATACCTGTTCTCTGTCTGAATGTGCGAACACCTCCATGATTCATAAGATCATTTGCAATGGCGGGGTTGTTATGCCCTGTTGGAATATCAAAAGCAAGAAGACTATGTACTATCTCATGTGCCATGGTTTCACCTAGAAGACGCCCATAAACTTTGATAGCAAATGTTTCTAGATCTGGATCGGAGAAATTTCTACTTTCTAGTTCAAGAATTAACGCTTGTGTTTCAACATCTACCTCATTATCAATAGTCTGTCCTGCAGGTGGAGGATTATCATATGCTCCTGGAAATATGTCAATCGTTTCATTAAGGACATTTGCACCAGCAGCGCCTCCGACTAGATTAGTTATTCCAAGGCGATTAGGAGTAGCAGCAGGAGGTTCTCCTCTTATTGTTAATACAGTTACATGTGAAGCAGGTAAAAATCCAGGCAATGTATCAGAGAAGGATCCAATCCTCCATATAGTTCTCACATTTGAAGTTCCAAGTAAATGATCACATACCTCTTTTGCTTCTCGAATTATTTCATTTTTTACATGATCTAGGTGAATCACTGTAAGAACTGCGTCGAATGCACCAGCATCTTCATTAATTGTTACAAATTGAGGTACTGAAAGTTGTATTTTTGTACTTTCAACTGCAGTACCACTACTATTGCGTACTGTAAAGTCCACTTCTGTTCTTCCAGGATGAAGAGTTTGAATACGCGTACGAAGACTTGTGGGTGAATTCACATTAATATCAGCTGGATCAGGTCTAGTCCATCGGAATGTATCCCCTGGTTGTAAGTTTCTAACTTCAGCAACTAGTTCTATAATGCCAGATTTATCATTTCTTGATGGGAAGAAAGATCTAGAATCTGAAGAGTTTTGAGGATTTTGTAGAACAATAAATCTACGGATTCTTCCACTGTCTTCCAATCTTCCTTCATTTCTTGCGTTTACTTCAACAGTTTCTCCACCAGGTCTGTTAACACTTACAGATGCATCATTTGCACCAGCAGTATTTGTTAATTGTTCAACTTGATCAGTTGAAATAGGATTTGGTGCTTCTGTTCCTCCTCCAATCATACTTCGAAGAGCAGCCTCAGTAAGTTGTGATCTTTGTTGATCGTTTATTGCACCAGATTCATGTTGTTCATTGATTTTATCGAGTGCTTTGTCCACATCTCTGTTCATGGCTCCTTGAAGTGCAAGATTTGCAGCTTTTCCTCCAAAGAATTCTGCAGTACCTAATGCAGATTGAAGTGCTTTAATGGCATTTCGTTGATTTTCTGTAAGACCAGTAATATCACGAAATAGATTTGGATTAGATAATAGCTGTAATAGTGAACCAAATCCTTGTGGATCTGGGGCTTGAGGCACATTTTGAAATGCAACAAGAGGTGATGGAAAGTCCTTTGCCGTCAAGTCTGGAGGAGTACTTCGTCTGGAGTCTGTACTTATTGGTTGTATTGGTGTTGGCACATCAGAGCATGGCGATTCTTCAAATCTCCAGAATCTAGAATCATCCTTCTTTTCACATGAGTTACATGCTCCCATGACAGATTCTGCAAATACTCCTTTGGTTGGAACAGCGATACGTGCAGGAGCAACAGGGGTAGTTGGTTGATAATGTTCTAACAAATCTATTGGGTCTTCCTCATTTTGTTTAAATGTTGGATCTAAATGGGAACCACTAGATACTGGTAATACAAGACAGTTACCAATAATCCCAATTAGGTTATTTTCAACTACAGATACTACACTCTTTCCACCACTGTTAGGTGCAATAAATCCATCTAAAAGCATGTATCTTCTTTGAGGATCCATTAACCACCAAATCACTCTATGATAATACTCTAGATGATCATTCAGATGCTTGATAAGAGAACTTGCAAATTCTTTGTCTTCATCACGAGGGCGACGAAGTTCACGCCAATTCAAAGGAGTAAAAATCAAAACACCATCAGTACCAGACAAATCATTTTGAATACGTGACTGATTAAATAAGCTAAATGAGAAATGCTCTGTTCTATATCTCATTTGTCCTGAGTTAACTAGTATCTTTGAACTCTCAGGTAATATATCATCTATATTTTTGGGTCCTGCATTTGTATCTACAATAGTGCCTATCTTGATAAATTTGATTCTCTTACGTTGAATTGAAGGTAAATCATCATCAAGCCTAAGAGAGACGTAAAGTCGTCTATCGTTATGAAAATCAGATACCAATGTTGGATCTATCGGAAGTTGTATTTCAGTATCATCATCAAGAACTACAAAAACGCGTAATCCATTAACAATTTCTTCGGCAATTCTTGGTCCAAGTACCTGCGCAAATATTTCGTCTCTATTTTGTTGATTTTTTAGATGCCTTTCCCAAAACTCTAATGGAGAGATCCCAAGCCATGAAAGAATGCCCCATGATCCCTCAAGAAAGTTTCCCTCATTGTCGTCTCGAGGTCTTTGGATACGAAACGTAATACGAAGAAAACCGTCTAGATATTCTAGATTCTCATCAGCATAACTTCCAACTGGCATATTGCTTCCAACATAGTTATCTTTTATTCTTTGCAATGCATCAAAGCCACGTCGTAGTCGTCTGTTACGAATAAATCTGTTCAAGGATTCACGCCATCTAAGAGCTTTAGATGAATCAAATCTAGTCATAAGAAATGGAACCAGTAAACATTCTTGTACATCAGCAAGTCTCTGTTTGACCAGAAAGTGACGTAATACTTCAAAGTATTCCATTGTTATTGCGTGACAATGGTTATGGTTTGCAACTACTTCTGTTTCTACACGAAATGACTCGCCTTGTCTGACCGTTTGAATAACTGTTGAACGTTGATTTCTTACGGCAGATGAAGCCTGCATAACACTATCTCGTAGCTGTTGTAGTGAATTTGCAGATGTATTTCGTGATGATTTTTGCCAAGCTTTTGAGCTTGCTTTGCTTTTTCCTCCTCCAATTCCGAGTAAACCACCAACAGGTCCAAGTATAGCACCTATACCAAGGCCCCCACCAAAGCTTCCAGTTTTAGCTGAAGAACCACCAGACATGCTTTCTCGAACCATGGCATTGGCCATCTCTGAAATATCACGATCACGTTGTAATTGTGCGCTAAGGAATTCTTGTTCTTCCAATGATTCCCGTCTGGTAGCACTTTCCCTACGATCCCAATCCAATACAGCTATCTGTTTTTTCTGGCATGGAGCTAATGGCAGACTATATAGTAGATCACCAAAAGAATAACCATCTGCTACCCATTCCTGTTTAAAATGCAAGATATGGCCATGTGCAATTGTACAAGATTGATAAAATGTGGGTTCATCATCCCAATCTGCAGGATTATTACAAGAAAGAGTTCCACGTCCAGGTACGAGGTGCTTAAGGATATCCACTATTCTGACAAGGTTTGTTTTATTAGTCAGAAATTCAGCAGAAGCAAAACGAGTAAGTGTAAAGCCATCTGGATCATGTGCCATCATCTTTGCAACATTGGTATCTAGGTTTACTTTTTTGAGAGTGTCATCGTCAATGTTGATATCAATGGCAGAGACAAATTCTCTGGCAGCAAAATTTACAGAATGTGTTGTTGTCGCAGAATCAACATCAGTGGAAACAGATCCACGTGTTGAAATCATAGATCTGGATGATGGTGTAGTTGATCTTTCAGTTGTTTTCATAACAAGTGCAGGAGTCATAATTTTTATAATATCTGCCAAATTAATTTTAGGAGGTTCTTTAATGGTTATACCTTTTATTACAGGTTCAGTTGTTCTAACAACAGAATAATAATCAAATTCTTCAAGTACACGATTTGGTTTAGTGATATCAACACAGCGTCCACCAATATCTGATGTATAAACAGAAGAATTAACCAAGTCTTCATTATCTGGATTGCGTGGGACATCTTCTGATTTGCAGTTGCATTCTTGTTTTTTAGTTCTTTCCTCCTCTTCGTCTTTTGGGATTTCTGCACCCAATACTATTTTTTCGGTAAAGCTTCCATCATCATTGAGACGTATTGGAACTTTGATACTACCATTAACCATTCCTTCTGCATTAGAAAAAGATCCCAATGGAAAATTAATTGAAAAATAACCTTGGGCATCAGTACGTGTGGAACCAACTATTTCAGGTTGTGCATCACTAGATTGCTTTGTAGCCCATAACACAACTTGCTTATTATTTACATTGCCCTGTCCAGTAGAATCTACCACTAATCCACGTAATCTCTTTGGTTTAGTAAACGACTGGTCTGTGTTATTCTCAATAGGAAAAAATTCTGCGGGTTCTACTTTGATAGTTATTGGCTTATTTTGTTCAAGTTCATCAGAATTTACTTTCTCTGTAATTAGGGATTCGCCATCAGGTGATTTGACATCAATAGAAATTTCAGATTTTGGAGAAATTGTATGATCTTCAGGAAATA
Source organism: Candidatus Nitrosopumilus sp. (assembly GCF_965223225.1). Taxonomy (GTDB): domain Archaea; phylum Thermoproteota; class Nitrososphaeria; order Nitrososphaerales; family Nitrosopumilaceae; genus Nitrosopumilus. The sequence goes on along the minus strand of NZ_CBDCVU010000004.1, from coordinate 687,759 downwards.
TAACCGTGACTTGTCCTGCTTTGGTTACTTTTTCAGTAATCTCATTAGTGACTTCAAATGGAGAAACCTCTTTTTTAACTGAGACTAGTTGGATGTAAGAAACAGTTACCAGATGATTGGAAAAATCATTTTTTCTAGATGAAGATATTAATCTAATTTCTAATTTAACCATCTATCCACCTCTATGTAGAAGAAAATGAAAAACATAGTATAGTATGATCATAATAAAATAAATCAATATTGCTTGTGATCGATTGTACAAATAATTTAATTAATAAATATTAAATTTTATGTTTTTCAGTTATTAAAGCAGATTTCTTTAAAGAAATTAAATATTAAATTTAAAGAAAATATTCGATCAATAAAAAATCAAACTGACTAATGAAATGTTACAAATCGATAAAGAAGTCATGTCTATTTTAATTGAAATTGTATATATCAATCAATAATAATGTTGCATAAATAAATCATAATTTGAAATCTAATCTTTGACAATGCATACGATTCTTAATTGAAACAAAGAACCAGTAAAAACTAAAAATATCATATTTCCTATTTGTAAGTACTTGAATATGAGATCTTAATTGGTAATAATATACCATTTTGTATTTGTAAAGGAGGTTAACAGTAACGCGTTCAACACTGTTACCGGGCTTTGAACGCAACAGTCTGTTCTGTATTTTAACAAGAAAAAAGAACTTTCTAAATGAAAATTTTGAATTCATATATTCCCACGTGGGTCTCTTTTCTCAATCCATAACTATATCCCCAGTACAACATGTACGGGGATATAGTTTAGGCGATTGTTTCCGTACCCCCGTGTAATTAAAAAAATAAAAAAATAGAGATTCAAATTAAAAAACGAGTTGGCTTTACCTACTCTTTTTTAACTTAATCTTAAATCACTAAGGCATTTTTCATAATCTTCACTTGTCAGAGTAGATTCAAAACAAATCTGTTCAATGCTCTGAGGCGGATACATTGCAAGAAATACCATTCCAAGTATCATTGATACAACGAATCCTATTCCTATTCCGATTATGAACCATTTTACATTGAAGTCCATGTTAGAAGTTGTGAGATATTTGGTAAATTGATAAGTTGTAAAATTGACTATTACTAGTTGGATATGCATGTAAGACAGTTATTACAAAATTTCAGTATCAAAAATTTTCAAAAATACTTGTAAATATAATCAAATTGTTCTCAAAGTATCAATCTACTTTGAGGTTAGCACATTATTTCATTTGTACATGTAGAGCATCCAATCATTTGTACTTAGATTCTTGTTGTATTTTGTACCCATATCATAGATAGAAGCAAAGATGGCATCAGTTTTCAAAATGTTGTATTCAGATTCCACAAACATCTGGGGTCTGGAATCTTTATCCAATGGTCCTGATCCATCTGCAGATGTTTTACAATCTTTGCTGCCAGTATCAAAGATTATTTCATTTCTTCCGTTAACTAGAACAAATTCAACATCATTCTCTACAAATTGTTCGTTCATACTAGCACATAGGTTTCTTTCATCAATAAGAAATATCAGCACAGCATCGTCTTTGCCCATTCCATCTACATTGACTGTTCTTCCAATTGATGAGACCATGATATTCATAGCAGTTGCAGGGTACGGGTCAGTCAAGAAAAGGTCATACTCTTCTTGGAGGGAGCACCATGGAGTTTGTTTTCCATCTTTTCTGCCAATATCTTCAATATGTCCATATACTATGTAGTTACATTGTTTGTCTGCCAGAATAACTGCGGCTAATGGTTCAATAGAATATCTGGAATCCTCTTGAAATAGACTTAGTTTCTCTAGTTTTTGTTGTAGGTTTTGATGAATGAATTCATTAACATTATTTATGGGATGTGCTTCATACTCATTTAACACCATATCGTATGTAACAACATTAGCCAGGTCAAGTACTTCTTCTAGTTCTCCAAGAATGATCTTTTCTGCTTTTTCCATTTGAAGATCTGATATGGAATCAGTCATATCATAATGGGCAATGCCAAAAATTATTCCAATAACTGCAATGATGCAAACTAGTCCAACCACTGAATATTTGAGATACGGTGAGGATTGATATTCAGGGAGAGCAGGAGAATCTGGTGGTGGGTCTTTTTTATTCCCGTATCGTCCGTCGATATAATTATGAACGTTGAATCTTTCTCCATGCTTTATCGTTCTTTCCCCAACATACTTTATCTTATCATGATAAGTATGATCTATTGCCAGAATCGTGGTAGTTGCACTTGAAGTTAGTAAAATATGGTCTTCTTTTCCAAGATTCATTATTCGTTCAGTATATGCTATTGCATTTCCTGCAACTTTGATTATTTTGTTTACTTCTCTTGTTACTTCTGCTGGACCTACGTTTATTCCGACTCTTATCTTGATATGCCAATCTTTGTTTTTTTCAGATCTATTGTGATTCTCTAGTTTATCATGCACTTCTTTAGCAATCTCTAGTAATTTATCAGAATCCTTGGTATCGACTATAAGGTATCCTCCATCTCCAGTATCAATCCAGTTTGCATAAGATGATAATGTCTGGTACGTTGAAGATTCAAACAAACAGTTCTGCAGTACTTTTTTTCGTTGATTCTTCTTTTCCTCTGGAATTACTGGAATCTCTGCTCCCACCATATCGTATCCCATTACAGCTACAAACTCAATATGATGTGACATTAGTTGCCTCCAGTTCTAAACTGTTTTGCATCACACCAGCAGTACTCAAAATATTCTTCACACCATGTATGAAAATCCCGATTGTTGCTGTAAAATGCCTCTTCAATGTCCACTTGTCCTTTGATTCTAGGGAACATGACGAATGCCTCTTTTTCTGTCATCACAACAGATACTGATACTTTGTTCTTTGTTCTTTGTTCTATTTGTCCCTTGATCTTGAACTTGGAGAATTTTTTTGTAGTCTCTTTGTGATCGTTTGCAAACAACATGTGAGAATCATTAGAAAAAATTGTTCTAGTATGAATACCGTTTTTGAGTTTTTCATAAACAATATCCATTATCTCTTTAGAATATTCTGCCTCGTAAAACGTATTGTATATGTAATTGTCCGCATTTTTGTATATGCTCTTCCATTTTTCAGCAATTCTTGTTTTACCTCTTATGCGATGAGTATTATCAAACACTCCAATTTGCTGCATAAAGTAATCTGGAATATCTCCAAAATCATGTTCTTCCCAGTATTCGATATTTTTTGTAATGAATGACGATGTGGAAAATAAGACTCTACACAGAGTTTGGACCCATGGTTTTAGCTGATAATTATCATCCTTGTCTCTTGTCAACCAATCCCATTGTCTGTAAAGTGTACTGAGATCTCTTGAAAAATTCTGTAGAGGTATACCCAATTTTTTGGCCATCTGAATGGGTTTTAGCTTATCATGTTGCAATAACAGTTTGATTAGATCATATCGATGACCATTGCCTAAGATGAAAAATGGCATATGAGATGTAGACTTGTATTCATCACTATCCATGTTATTCACTCATACCTAATCCTGTAATTTGAATTTCTACAAAGTAAATGAGTCTATATTTTGTCATAGTAACCATGAATAACATTAGACAAAGTTACTAAAAACAACAGATAGTAACTTTGCCTATCAATAGTAAACATTACTAGTGAGTCATAAATTACTCATGATTCAGGCCAGTTTGAATCACAAAAATCACACTTACCTCGCATTCCATTGTATCTTGAATCCCAATATCTTTGTATGATTTTACCACATAAAGAGCACTGATTCTTAGTTTTTTGCCTCAAGTCATCCCTCCGAAGTTGTAACGGCATCATACTTTCTAGGGCATTCAAAGCATACAAAGTATGTTGGAATGTGCTGTGTTGGCATCAATCTTACTGTATCGTTACTTTTTTTGCAGTGATAGCAGCGACCTTGTTCGTAATACAATCTGTTTTCATAACCATTTCGTTTTAGATAAAAAACAAGCATTCCAATCAGGAAAATGATATGAGCAGAGATTGGCTCTACAAAAAATATAGTCACAGCAACTGCAGATATTATAGAGCCACCTCGCCGTAGTAGGAAATGATGTTTTTTGGGACAATCATCACATAGGTAATATTTTGTCAATCCGTGCTCAATGACATTAGTTAGTTCCGTATCAATTCTATGACAACTGTGGCATCTTTTTCGTCTATACAGTCTTCGTTGTGTGATAAAATCATTTGTTGTTACTAGGAATGCCACCAACCCAACTCCTACTGGAAAATACCATAGTCGATACTCATCGCTGTATGGTTGAAAAATCAGAAAAAAACACAGTGCCAAAATTGCAAGTGTTCCACATAACAGCATCATAAAATTAATCCAACAAAATAAGATATAGCGATTGATAGAAGATCAGTCTAGTTTTAGATAGTTTGTCTATACAAGTTTTAGTTTCAAAGAATGTACTAAGATAATATGAAATTATTTGGAGAGAAGAAAATAGTTGAACTTGATTCAGAACAGAGAAAAATCCTAAAAGATGTGAAAAAAGAATGGTTGGAACTAGTCACAATATCGGGCAAAAATCCCACAAATTCAGAAACCGACAATGACATTGATTGGTTGTACAATATTGCGGGTTTTGAAAAACCAAAAGTCGTGATAGCAGCCTCTTTTGCAGAATATCAAAAAATACCTTCATTTGCATCCAGTACAAAATCTCTTAATCTTTCTTACCCAATAAACCACAACATACACAAAAAATTTAGAGGAAAACTGATCAGAAACACAACCAAACTGATAGAAAAACACGTTGACAATGACGTAATATTTGAATTGATAAAACTTGAACAGATCTTTACAAACAAGATAGCACAAGATGTTTTAGAGACACTCAACAGTAATGGACAAAACTATCTGAATGGAATCATGACACGTCAGCCAAACTTTGGACTCTCCACAGAATTTTGGATGATGACTGGTTCTTTCTTTGAGAAGATAGGATGCTTGGATGACAGTTTGATAAAAGAGGATTTCACTAGGTATTCGGGCATGATGATGAGGGGTATATGGCATGCATCCTTTTTCAAGAACGTGGCCATACTATGCAGCACTCCTAAGAAAACAAAGAAAGATGATCAGGGCAGACTGCACTCAGTCTCAGAGGCAGCATTACAATGGAGAGATAATCAGAATGACTATTTCATTCACGGAGTGATGTTTGAGAAATATCTCTGGGAGAAAGTTACCAAAAGAGAGTTGAAGATCAAAGATATGCTGCAAATTCAAAATATCGAACAGAGGCATGTTGCAATTCAATTGTATGGATGTGACACCATGATTGATGAACTTGATGCAGAACTTGTGGATAAATCAAGGCGTGGAAATGAGTTATACATGCTGAATAACAACCTTATTAACGGAAGATCAATTAAGATTTTAAAATACAAATGCCCATCCACAAACAGAATCTACTTTAGCTTTGTACCAGATGACATGCGTTTTGCTGATCATGCAATGGCGTGGAAATTTCACCTTACACCAGAAGAATACAAAAGTTTGGAGATTGAGACATGAAGCCAGTTTTGATCAAACATGAAAGAGAGGTGAAATAATGGTGTGGATTGCAAGACACGGTGATTTGCTGATAAGAAATACAAAGGAAATCCCTTCAAATCTAAAACCAGCAAATACAATCACCATAGCAGAAGGAGAAAAAACAGGACACAAACATCAATTGTGTGGAAATGTAACTGTGTACAAGCAAGAACTAGGATCTCTTTACTTCAAAGTCAAAACATCAGCAGAACTTGTACATCAGGAGCATAAAACCATACGCATTCCAGAAGGAATGTACAGGGTAGAGCAAGAAAGAGAGTTTAATCCTTTTGAGAATGTCCGAAGAGTTGTTCTTGATTAGGTTGTCTTGATTCAAGAAATAGGAAAAAAATTTTTCCTACAAAAGTATTTCTTGAGAATTTTTCTTTCTGTTTCTTTCCATTTTTTTCTTCTGGAAAGAATAATTCTTTCCTACGAAAACAATTTTTTTCTGTTGGAAAAAATAATTCTTCCTGAAAATGTCAAATAATGTCAAGTTTTGTCAAACGGTATTTTGAAAGATATCAAACAATGTCAAGTTTTGTTCAATAATGTCAAATAATGTCAAGAAATGTCCAATTGATTTTTTGGACAAATTTGGACAAATGTCAAGAAATGTCCAATAATGTCAAATGATTATCGATGATTTTTTCGGTATCTTTCCGGCAGATTTCTGAATTATCGAGATATCCATTCGGTAAACTAGAATATCAATCTTGAAAAATGGTTTTTTCTTACCGGAAAAATGATTCCCAATACCGGTAAATCAAAGAATCTCCCGAATTGATAAAATTGTTTCCGAATTGTTTCCGAATTGATACCCTGATTTCTCGAAATGATACCGAATTGATAATTTCATCTACCGAAATGATAACCACATAATACCGAATTGTTAGTTCATTACATCGAACTAATGCTAAGAGAATATCAAAAGTTCTTCATCTCATGAGACATGAGTGCAATTCTTTATGCAGCGTTAGTTTTGTTCCATTATTTTTCTTGATTATTTCCAATCCTATTTCTTTGGAATTATTCCACGTATCAGAGTATCCAAAATCTCACTTTTCACTATCTTGATATTGAGTTCTCTAATGCTTTGAGATAATTCTAATGAAGCCTGCTATCAGTTCAGTTTCCAAAATCTATCATGACAAGCTGTTGCAACTAAGATTGCTTACCTTTGCATCTGGAGGCGTAATCATGTCCCTTGAAATTGTAACTAGCAGAATCCTGACACCTGTTTTTGGCAGTACGATTTACACATGGGGAAGCCTTATCGGTGTAATCCTAAGTGGCCTAAGTCTGGGTTATTTTCTGGGCGGAAGGATTGCAGACAATAACCCAAGATTTGATAAGATTTGCGGCATCGTATTTTCAGTAGGTCTTTTTACTGTGGGAATTCCATTTTTTGCATCCGAAGTTGTGAGTTTTACTGCAGTTGCATTGCCTGCAAGCCAATACGCTCCTTTGCTTGCCACTTTTTTGCTGTTGATGCTTCCTTCTGTTCTGTTGGGTTTTGTGTCCCCCTATGTCATAAAGCTTGGAACAAATAGCCTGCAAAACATCGGAAATATTTCTGGCAGTCTTTACTCTATTGCCACTGTTGGAAGTATAGTAGGAACCTTTGCAACAGTTTTTGTGCTAATTCCAAGCTTTGAGGCAAACAAAATTATTTTTGGCCTGGGGATAGTGTTGATTGTAACATCACTGATCGGACTTAAAATTCCTCCAAAGCTAATCGCGGTTGCAGTTTTGTTAATACTGGTAGTCCCATGGTCAACAGCATCCATAAACACCATCCCGCATAATGGCACTCTCATATATCAAAAGGACACTCTCTTTAGCCACCTGGATGTCATAGAATATGGAGACAACCGAAGCCTGTATCTGGACGGGATGCGACACAGCTCAATGAATCTCAATGATCCTCTAGACTTGATCATTGACTATACTGAATACTTTCATCTTGGGATGCTGTTTAACCCGACATTTACTGACGTGTTGTTTGTAGGGGGAGGTGGATTTACAGGTCCCAAAAACTTCCTAGCATTGTATCCGGAGACAAAGATAGACGTAATCGAAATTGATTCAGATGTGGTTGATGTAGCAAAGAAGTATTTTGAATTAAAGGATGATCCACGGCTAAACGTGTTTAATGCAGATGCAAGACAACATCTGTCTTCACATGACAAGAAATATGATCTAATAATATTGGATGCATATGCATCAACATACGTTCCATATCACCTGCTAACACATGAATTCTACCAGCTAGTTGAGAAAAGATTAGAATCAGACGGTGTTATAATCTCAAATTTCATAGGCTCCATCGAGGGAAGCAAGTCGCCTCTTTTAAGATCCGCATACAAGACCATGACTGAAACTTTTCCAGTGTCGTATGTTTTTCCCACCGAGGAAAATCCCAGCGACAGCCAAAACGTCATGATTGCGGCATCAAACCATCCCTACGACTATGACCGATTGTCCCTGTTGGAGAAAGCAAAAGACAGTCCTGCAGACTATCTTGTAGATGAATTGAGCTCCGAAAATCACTTTTATTCCAAAGTACTAGATACATCCGGTGTCCCGTTCCTCACGGATCAGTTCAACCCATCAGAAGTTCTCATCAACCCAAATACCGGAAAAAAATATGACGAGTTTTCCCAGGGAAAAAAGATCACAGAAAGGGAAGAAATGAATTCAGATGTAAATCTGACCTTGGGGATTGCATTGTCAGTAATTTCTGCAGTATGGGTGCTTTATTTTAGGAAAAAAATATGGATTGCTGCAACAAGCAAGTAGACGCAAATCTGTCCAAAAACAATTGTATATTTTCTTGATATCTTGTGATATATTATTGGGCGAGACTGGGCATTTTGAGAAAAAATAATTTTCAAGTAAGGAATGAAAAAAATTTCTCAAGAAAGAATCTGAGAAAAAATAGACTATTTTGTTTTAGTGCATAATTTGTAAATTATTTTGGATCTTAAGACCTGCAACGGCTAGTAATCCGGTGAGAGATCCGATATACCTATGTCCGGGTTTTGCAGAAATGGTATTTAGATCATACTGAGGAATGATTCGTTTTGCTTTTATGCAAATTCTGCATTTGCCAGTTTGGGATTAATGCGGAAAGGAGTCATTGTCTAACCGTTTAACCAACCGACCATAGTAACCGTCCATGGGATAGGGCCAACTTTTGCCCATCCCAATCTCCAATGTACTCTGATGATACAACACAATTCACCGGATGAAAAGGATGAACAAATCATTCGTCGTGCTTTTATCCAAACTTTGCAAATGACACACATGAGCAATCAAGATAATCAAGGCAATCCAAACTGGGAAGAGATTCGTGGACTGTCCTGGATTTTCTATGAGGACTGACTCTTCTATTTGTGACAATCCTCAGAAGAATTTATGAATATCTAAACGCTATCTTGGATAGCTGAAAATTTTCTATATGGGGTATTTTGATAATCCCTTGTGATGGGTTCACAGGATTTAGGGCAGAGACACGTGGAAGCATGTTGTAGCAGAAAAAGGGAAAACTAGACAACAAGCTGAGAGGCATAACACAAAAGAATTCCAATTAATTATCACATGATTGTTTATTGCAGAATCGATTTTTTTACATATGTAGATTAATGAAAAATACAATCGCAAAAAGATAGAAAAAGAAGAATGAATTCCTCTACTTTCTTAATTTCATTGCCATTTTAGCTGCTATGCCCCAAGAGAACAAGGTAAACCCTATTGGAAATACTCCGCTTGTGAGCACCTGTGGGACTTGTTCCAAAGATAAACTTTCAGAGGAATACATTGCAGCAACTACCGGCAAGGCAGCCAGGCCGATTACTCCGAGTTTCGTCTTTGTTGTCTCGGAGACTTTTTCTTGTATTTTGTATGTACTCATGTTTTATCACTCTCTGTAATGAAGAAGAAATACTTAGGTTGGATCTGACTTTTAGGATGTGTTTTGTTCAGTAGATGACTAACCCCATTCACGATAAGTTCAGTTTCTGAACTGGTGTGTCGTATTTACTTGGAATTACATGTATAATATTTGTAAAACAACGATTCTGCAAATTAGTTTCATACTATACAAAAACTATCTTGCAAGATGAACATTTTATTATTTTATTTTCTTCCTGGTTGCTTTATGATGTTTGGGCATGTTTCGGTACCTTGTTTTTTGCAGGTACTTTGAATAAATCGTGCAAAGTCGTCTTCATCAAACAACTGCCATCCCATTTTGTGTATGTCAAGGTCATATGAGCGGTAATCCTCTATGATGTCACCAAACCATGCCCTGTACAAGTCCTCTTCCTGCTGTGCCTGCTCATGAGTATTGAAGAATTTCAGCTCAATCCAGTCTATGTTACCATTAGTCCTAGCAGAAAAGTCACAAAAAGGAGAGTTTACAAGATATTCTTTCATTTCTTCTAGCCTCGTAACAAAATCCTTTGGGGACGTGAACTTTACAGTTACAAGACGTAATATGGGCATGTTGACCTGGTTGAGATCAACCATAGTAGTATAACCGTGAATGATTCCAAGTTTTTCCAATCTTGCAATCCTTTTTCCTATACCTCGTTCAGACATGTCAGTTCCCATGCCTGCAAGTTTTTTGACTATGGTCCTGGTAGAATCCCTTGCATTTGAAATTAAGAGGTTAAGGATTTGTCTATCAACTGTGTCCAAGTTAATTTCTTTTTGTTGTTTTGTAACAGGTTCGGCCATTGTCATAGTAGTATCAACCATCCTATCATTGCATTTTGTAAAAATATCACACAGGGTTCAAAAAGTGAACCATTGTTGTTAAAAAAATTCAAATTTTGAACTTTGACAGAGCCACAGGTAAGGTAGACACTAAATAATTTGATGCGGTCCAATTGTTGAGAAAATATGAGTGTACAGCATACAAAAAACAGAGAAGTCATAAAAGAATATTATATGTTCTTGTACGATCTGGCAGTCAGAAAAAACTATGAACATTCATCTCAACTAACGGATGAGGAAAGAGAATATTGTGAAAAACTGTTGTCTCAGCAATCTGCATATCACACATCCCCCAATCAGTATTTGTCATTTATGGAGGATATTCTCAAAGAATCTGCTAGACGAAAGAGCATCACAGGCACAACGCACTGGTAAAATTTTCTGTTAAATCAAACTTGTGTGAGCCATCATTAAGACATATGGTGGAATCTGAAATATGGTCTACAAAACATCAAAAATAATAAAATCAATAAATGCCTGATTCAAATCTTCAGGTCCCCTTATTTCCACTAAAATTACTCACACATATGGCTAGAAACTCAAATGATCAATCTTGTTTAATTAATTCGACTTTGTCTCATAAGTGATAAATTTCAGAGGTAAAGCCATCATGGCAAATTTCGGACAAGCATGGAATCGTCCTGCATCTGAGAGCAAAATATCTCAATTTTCAGGCGTGTTCAAAAAAGAACCCCCTCTAAGGCCTCGGGTTGATGGCGCAATTAAAAGTCTGAACAGGCCAATATCAAAACTTGATAATACTCATAACCAACTAAACCAAAAAGACAACAAACTATTCCAAAAGATTGTGGAGGCGCAGCAAAGAAAAGATACCTATGCAAGTAAGGCTCTGGCAAATGAGCTTGTCCAAGTACGCAAGACAAACAAGATGGTAGGAAACATGAGAACCTCTGTGGAGAGAACACAACTCAGACTATCTACGGTCAGTGCGGTGGGGGATGCAATAGTATCCATGCAACCTGCAGTTAACACCATGAAGGCAGTAGTTCCTGCAATGAATAAGATAATACCTCAGGCAAGTGCTGAGCTAGAATCTATGGGCAACATGCTTGGGGACATGATGCCTGGCTCACTGGGAGATGACTATGCTTTTGGTGATTCGGCAATGTCTTCTGAGGAGACAGACTCTATTCTAAAAGAGGCAGCAGCTGTTGCAGAAACACAAATCGGAGATAAATTTCCATTCGTTCCTACAAGTTCAGATGGAAGCATCATCAAAACAGACTCATATTCGTCTGTCAACACCGAAGGTTCATTTTGATTGTGAGTAATTTCCAGTCATTTAGTAATTCATTGCTGTTGTTAATTGTCTCAATAACACAAAAAAGAAGAAATTCACATGCATCTTTATGAAGGAGGAGAATTTCTGACATATACTATAAGATAAATGAAAATAAGATATAGAAAACCAAGTCTGGGAGATGGCCTGAATGCTGACTTGGAATTAAAAATCAACTCCATGATCCAAGATATTTTGCACATTCCAAATCTTATGTATTTTTTGTATTGGCTCTAAAACTATTCTCTTGCGATTGCCTCATACACTAGATTTGCAGAGTCAGATGTTATCTGGAAATACGGATGATCATCGTAATTTTGTACTAGTTCTGCCATTACACTCTTGAATTCCCTCTCAAGTCTTTTTGTATCCCTTACCTTGTCATCTAGGATATCTTCCTTGTCTGATTCGTATTTTTCCCGGATGGAGTTGATGGTTCTGCTCAATTCTTCTTTTGATGCAGCATCTGAACCTTCATCATACTCTTGTATTGCCCTCTTTTCGGCCTCTTTTGATTCGGATAACAATTCAGCATATTTTGCATCGTACTGTCTTTTCAGATCCATTTTCTTTTCTTCAAACTCGTTATGAATTTCTCTTATCTTCTGGTTGACCTCCTCAATCTCCAAAAGAGTTTCCTTTCTTTCGATGCTCTTCATGATGTATTCCTCGGGATTCGGAAATTCCACAATTCTCTGTTCTGCCCATTTTTCTGCAGTCTCATTCAGAACACAGGAATACTTTTCATTTTCATTATGGTATACCACAACAAACCCGTCATCACATCGGGTGAGCGGGGTTACCAGTTGGTTATCCCTACTGCTGAGTTCTGCAGAGTCTCCTGTTATCTCCCCCATGCCGTGCTTTATCCACATTTCTGCAGTCTTCATTGTTACGCATACATAGTCGTCAGCATGGAATCGATGCATCACGATTTGGCCTTCCCTGCATTCGGTATTCTGATTGGTTCTTTGCATCTCTTCCCATGATGCCTTGTCATCAGGATTGGCATCAAGGTATGCAGGATTTGTCCTATAGTCCTCATAGTATTTTCGTAGCTGTTCTCCGGTAACTGGTGAGTCAACAAACTGGCCCTGCCTGTCAAAAAGAATCTGCTGGCTGTAATATGCCAGGTTGTGCCTTACATTGAACTGTGAGTTTGCCTCTATCAGTTCGATTCTCTTGGTCTCTGCTGCCACCACATATGCCTGTAATGCATCATGCCTTGAGTTTCCATCGGCAAGGGACTGCTTGAATGCGTCACGTCCTGCCTTTACCTTCTGTTCCTTGAATTCAAACTGGTCCCAGAATACTTCCTGTACCTGAGAATCCGGAATCTTGTCTACAAATCTCTCATACGAGTTTTTTGGCGAATAATAATCCCAAAGCCTTTCCCATTCCTTGAGGTCCTGGTTTAGCTTTGCCAGGGACTCCTGCCTTTTCTCTTCTAGTTCCCTTTGTTTTTCCAATCTGTCATAATCTCTCTCTTCTAGTTCCGCAATCCATTTTTTTGTCTGCTCTATCTTTCTGAGGATGTCCTGGGCAAGAGGGCTGTCTGCAAGGTTTTCGGACAAAGTGACTTGTTCATTTATGGGTGTTGTGTTATTTGCAGTCTGAGCATAACTTGATTGAACCGCAGCACCAATGGTAATTGTAAAAACAAGAATTACCATTAAGACAGATGCAACTGCGACCACGATTGGAACAAATTTGCCATCACTGATAAATTGTTCGTAGAAATCCTATCATGTCATACGAGTGTCAAAATTCCAGATGTGTGGGATTTTTTTTGATTTGACTTCCACGTGGGTCCTGTATTCAATACCTTAACTATATCACCAGTACAACATGTACTGGTGATATAGTTAAGGGGTTTTAGAACGTACCCACGTGGAAAATCTGATGTACACTTTTTTGTAGAAATCCTGAGAAAACCTAAAAAAACAAAACTATCTCTTTTTTCTTAATGGAGTCAAGCACTGATTCTGAGGACTCGATAACATTTCGTTCATATCCTCTTGAGCGAGATAAACATTGCAAAACCATAGTCAAGATTGAAGCTGGTTACATGGATAAATTGGGAATCAATGAAGGGGATGTTGTCAGAATCATGGGAAAGTGTGACGCAATGGCATTTTGTTTCTCAGCTGACAAAGAGGAACTAGAAAAAGCAAAGTCACAACAACCTCTAATTGAATATCTGAATCAGGATCATAAAGAGGTTGATTATCCTCAGATGGTCATGAGCGGTACTGTGTATAGTAATGCATGTCCTTCCAGAAGGTTGGGATTAGTAAAATTGGAAAAACTTCCCACAGATAATTCTAAAAAACAAATCCAGAATGCAGATACCGTAATCCTGGGTACGATGAAGTTTGCAGAAAATGCAATGCCAGGTTACAAAAACAACATCGATTTTTCATCCTTATTTGGACGAATAGTAAAAAAACAAGAGAGAATAAACACGTCATTTTTGCCTGACTTTGCACTAAAGCATCAAAAAACTTACAGAGGAGGGCACACACATCCACCAAACTTTTCATCTCTAGTTGTGGATGCGAAACCTGAAGGCAGTGATTTCTGGCTTGTCACAAAAAACACAAAATTTGATTTTCAGGAGATATCAATGGAGGAATTCAAAGGCAAGATTGGAAAACCTGAAGCATTATCTTTTCTTAGAACCATTCCAATTCCACATAGACTTCATGTACGGGACACTGAAATCACATTTACCTCACTTGAGATATTTGAGAGTTCGATGAAATTACGGTGGTATTCACTTCAACGAATAAAAATTCCCGGGGATGTTTTTTCAGATCCCTCAAAGGCAAATGAGATGTCTGCAAGTATGGGTCATGATTCAGCAGAATTGTCTGTTGAGATTAGGGACGATCTTGGCAACGAATATTCGGATGGGTTTTCTGCAGGTGGAGGAGGAAGCAGTGGTCCGGATCCAACAACAAGCGAAATGGTTTTTGATTACTCTGGAGAGTACCGGTTTTCATCTACATTAGATCCCAATGCAAAGGAAATTACAATTATCGTCAAGGATATGGCCTGGATAAAACGCAATGACAGAGTAATGCAGCCAAACCCTGCAACTCCCTCTAAAATGGAAGATTTGTCAATGACTCGTCCCAGATTATCGGTGTTAGAGGGGCCATGGGAATTCAAAGTTAGTCTTTAAGCAAGAAATACGTAGATTATGAATTGTATGAGATTTATTTTTTATTCGATGAACGATTTCCATTTCTCATCTCCAATCATCAACTCTTTTCTGTGTCTCTGACCAGTCATCTACAAAATTACAGTTTAAGACTTTCTCTTGCGCAAATATTTTATTTTCTTTATTTGCATATGGCTCTCCCGAGGTATGTCTTTCCATAAGTTCAGGGATTGCTTTACCTTACACTGTACGACTTTCAGTGCAATCTCGAATCTGTCCTCAGAATCAAGGTATTTTTGGTATTGTTTTATGCGTAATTTGCCTGATTTTGGCTGCTCAGGCATGACATTTGCCAACAACTGGCCGTTCCAGTTCAATAAAGTCAGATTGATGTTGTGCTTTGAGAGCCATTTCATTGCCTCAAATGTGATGTTGCCAGTATGTCCGTCAATGATTATTCCATCATGGTTTATCTTGTGAGGGAAAAACTCCAGTCTTGTTCCTTTGAGTCTGTTTGTGATTATCAGCTTTCTCTTGTCCACGTTGATTGATGTTCCAAAACCTGTAATCAGCAAAGGATTCAATTACATTGTTGATATGTCATTCCAATACAAGAACTTTATGAAGCATTATTCATCTTCAAAAAATTATTTTTACAAAACAAAACACATGCAATTTATCAGTAATCATTTTATCAATGTATAATTTGCATTGAAAATTCTTGTCAACAAAATAATTTTCCAACATAATTAATCATGACCAATGCAACATAAGAGAAATAACTTTTTCCGCAATACAATGGCCATTTCAAAAGCAAAGCGTAGTGAGGCTGCAAGAAAAGCTGCACGAACAAGAAAGCGAAACGAGAAACTAAAGGCAGAAGCAAAGGCAAAGGCTGCTGCAAAGAGACGACGAGCACTAGCTGCAAAGAGACGGGTTACTGCAGTTTCTGCAAAAAAGAAAAAGACATCTGCAAAGAAGAGAACAACAACTGCTACAAAAAAGAAGACAACTGCAAAAAGAAAAGTTGCAACCAAGAAAAAGACTGCAAAACTATCTGCAGCAGCACTTGCAAGAAAGCGAAGCCTTGCATCCAAAAAGGCAGCAGCAACACGAAAGAAAAACGCTGCTGCAGCTGCCAAGAGAAAACAGTCAGCAACAAAGAAGAGAAAGACTACAACTGCAAAAAGAAAGACATCTGCAAGTCGATCAAGGAAAACTGCAGCAAGACGCAGAAGGTAATCAGAATGCCTTTCTGTTCTCATTTTTTATTACAGCAAACAAAAACCAGATCAATCATGACAGGAATTCGATCCGAAATGTCAAGATTATTAGAAGATTAGCAACAAAGAAAAGCCAAAGATGACAAAATGCAAGGATGTTTGCCTGAGATACAAGGCAAAAAAGAGGCAGGGAAGTACCAGGTATGCAAACGGACAGAAGAGATGCCAGATATGTGAGATATTCATAGAATGGGAAGGATTATGGTGTCCCTGTTGCGGATACAGGCTCAGAACCACGCCCAGAAACAGGGCATACAAAGAGAAGTTCAGAAAGGCAATGAGCGAGAACGGAGGCAGAAGCAAAGCCAGGAAAACTTTAACGAAGTGATTGTCATGGCAGGATGCAATGAGATATGTAGCAGATACAAGGCCCAACCAAAAGGAACAAGACCCGCAAGATACTCTGCAGGCCAGAAGAGATGCCAGATATGTGAGATATTCATAGAGTGGAAGGGCTGCGGTGTCCCTGTTGCGGCATGAAGCTTCGAACAAAACCTAGAAACTCCAGATTCACGAGAAAATGAGATGACAGCCTTTGGAGATTGAGTATTAATTCGGAGAGTCAGGATGTCAATTCGGTATCAATTCGGAGAATTGCATTATAGATTAGATAGACTGCATTATCAATTCGGTATCAATTCGGAAAAGCGATTTATCAATTCGGTGAAAGAAATTATCTTTTCGGAGATATTTTTTATCAATTCGGAATAATGGTCTCACCCTATCGGAAAAATTACTGTCAATCCCGGATAAATCAAAGAGTTTGCCAAATTGATGTCTCGATAATTCAGAAATCTGCCGGAAAGATACAGAAAAATCATCGATATTTGTTGGACATTATTTGACAAAACTTGACATTATTGGACGTTATTGGACATTTGTCCAAATTTGTCCAAAAATCAATTGGACATTTATCGATAATCTATTTGACTTTATTTGACAAAGTTTGACATTATCTGACATTTTCAGAAAAAATAATTGTTTCCTGCATAGACAAAAAAGGAAAAAATAATTTTTCCAGGGAAAGAATAAAGAAAATAAAATAATTTCCAAGGAAAAAATCAGAAAGAATAATGTTTCCAGTAGAAAGAATAATTCAAAAAAAAAAGAAACTATTTTATTTTCTTGCATAATTTGTGAATTCCTTTTCTTTTCTTTCTTCCAGCATAAATTAGACAACAGCATCTGCCAATTTCTAGAAAAATACAAAACTCATCAGGATTCTTGATATTTCTGCCGGTATTGGCTTGCCTTGGGCCTGCTTCTTAGCCTGTGTCTACAGCAAGGACACCAAAGTCCCTCCCATCCCATATAGACATCACAGAAAGTGCATCTCTTTGCCCCCTGTCTGTACCATGAATCAGTGTTTCTTCCCTTTGTTACCTTGTATCTGTGACAGATTCCGTTGCATCCCATCTTTGTACTACTATGCAAAGGTAGAACTACTTATGAATCTGCAAACAAAATGCAAACTCATGAGAATGGGAATTGTCGTGGCTTTGCTGTTTTCATCCTTATTGATTCCTGTGACTGTCAATGAGGCCTATGCAAAGTGCATGGTTGGTGATTATGACTGCTATGGAACTCCGGAAATCCCTCCATTGAAATACCAGTTTCAATACTTTGCACTACCAGATATTGCATGTCCCAACCAGGATCATGTCTTAGCTGAGAGGCCCAATGGAAAACTTGCATGTATTACAGATAACATGGCAGAAAGGACCGGGTGGCACGTACATTACAAAAATGAAGTTGATTTTAAAGGCGAAGTATTTGTATCGCCAGGAACAGTTTCTTGGATTCCTTTTGAGATAACCGGAGCCACACTTGACAGGATGGTATACGAAGATCAGATGCTGATTGCATCAGTTACGCCAAATGACGAACATGGTGTATTGTCAATTCAATTGCCTCCAGGTTCACTCCCGGCAAATTTTGATTACTGCAACCCTTACAGCGAGAACCAATTTGACACGCCATTTGTTGTGATTGTTGACGGACAGAAATATCCTCTAAATGAGGGTGTAAACTCGCGTGGACAGGCAGCTCTGAACATCTCACTTGATGAAAACTCAGATACAGTTGAGATAGTCAGGACTTGCAATAATTCATCAGAACTTTCAACAAGTTCGGCAATAGGTGAAAAAAACCCAGTTCCAATTTCATCTGAGGATGATTCTGACATCCCAGAAGTGAAATTGTTCCTTGAAAAGTACCCACAGGCCGAAGTACTCTCTGATCATGCTGAACATAAAATTCACCATAAACACTACAGGTATGTAGACACACATACCGGAGATTCTGCTAACCTTGTTCTGACAAAACATGTCGAAACAGAAAATATGAAGAGCATCCTAAGCTGTCATTTAGACCAATATTTCAACAAGACCTACGGAATGATGGGAAGTGAGAAAATCATAGAGTATCTGCAAGACCATGACTGTCTCTCAGAAGGCAACATGGGAAACCTTGAACCCCTTACGATACGGGAAAGTTTTCTTGAACTAAGTTTTGGAAATGATGAAATCACAGTTTTCATGACAGACATGGCAAATCGTTCAGCAGTATCGATGGATTTGTTTATGTCATCTCAGGAATGGGATACAATCCCAACAAGCAGCTTAGTTGGAGCACACGACAGACTGCCTGAGACAAGCAGTGATGACCGCAGAGGACCAGGAACAGTGGTGTCTGATACTGTCAAGGCAGGAACCTACATCAAGCAAAACGACGAGAAGGAATTCTGGTATACCATACACAGAAGCGAAGATCAGATAATCACAATCGAGTTGCAGAACCATGAGTTTGACAGGATTACATTTGTGTCTGAGAACAATGAAAAATGGATTAAGAAGATAAATGATATGACATCATCAGGAAACTAGACATTTTAGAATTGATAGCATTCTTTATGAACGTGAATCCAAAAGTAACAGATTATGAAACTCCATACTGTCCCATTTTTGTTGTTGGGTATTTCCATGGTCATACTATCAATTCATGACGCATATGCACAGACAGAAGACGAAAAAAACAAGGACTATCGAGTTTACCAGAATGATGCTATTGGAATGATCTTGCAATATCCTGATGACTGGAATCTGATGGAGAGCAACAGGCCAGACCTTCCATTTGTTGTTCGGATTTGGGCCCCGGGAAATACGGGACTTGTTTCGATGGATCATGTGTATCGTGATACGAATCTTTCTCCCGAAGAGATTGCATCATCCCAAGTGAAGATGCTGGAAACCAAAGCACATGATCTCAAGATAATTGAATCAAAATTTCTTCTTGTATCAAACCTTCCTTCGTGGCAGCTGACATACTCAACTGGAGATAACGCAGGACACAGACTAGTCGAATCCACGGTGTACGTAACAAATGACAACTCTCGATACATTTTTTCATACAGCGTATGGGATGGATTTCCCGACTATCTTCCAGTGTTTGATTCCATGATAGATTCTGTGCAAATCAATTCTATTTATGCAAAGGATTCTTCTGAGAATTCCTCTGAAACATCTCAATATGTTGTTCCTGATTGGATGGAGCATAATGCCAGATGGTGGAACGAAGGACAGATTGGTGATCAGGAAATGATTTCAACAATTTTGTTTTTGGCAGACAATAAAATCATCACCATGCCGTCTGAAAAAGAGATTGATGCCTACAAGATATCACAAAGTCATTATTCTGATTATGAGGTTTATGACATGATAAAGCATAATGCATGGAATTGGGCAGAATCAGATTTGGGAGAAGAAAACTTTCTCAAAGGAATCGGATACCTGGCAAGTCTGAATTCACAGGATGAACCTTTAAACGAATCTAGGAATCCTGACAGTTGTCCACAATCATTTTCCTCTCGATGTTTTACCGGAACCGTTACTGAGATAGTTGACGGTGACACAGTTCGAGTCGATACGGACACAGAGAGAGGAGGCAATGGCGGCCTAATCCATCTTGTATTGGTATCCTCTCCAGAGCTTGATGAGGAAGGGGGAAAGGAGGCCAAAAAATTTCTTGAGCAGATATGTCAGATTGGTTCTGATGCGCTAGTTGACCAGGATGACTTGCGTCCGTTGGATGGTCCTGCAAGTGGAAAAATAATGGCCGTGGTTTATTGCAATGGCGTGAATCTCAATGAATTTCTACTAGACCATGAGTTTGCATCCTTTGATGATGTTTACTGTTACACAAGTGAGTTTGCAGATGAGAACTGGGCAAGAGAAGGCTGTTCAGAACAGAGATGAAATAAAAGATGAAGACTAGAAACAAGATTATTCTAATTGCCTTAGTAACAATTGCTGTTCTTATTGGAGTTCCTGCACTGATAAATCTGACTACTACGTCCTATTGCAATGCTGTGCAGTCAGATGACTGTGTGGTTTATTCCATATCCTTGGTTCCCAACTTTGGCCGTGCACTTGATGATGTGATATACAAAAACAAAAGCCAGAGACTGTATGATACCAGCCCCGCAACCTGCAATGACTTTGTGGGAGAACCTGACAGCCAGTGCTTTCTAGATGCATTGCAGGAATGCAGGCATGCCAGCATCAAAAACATGCAATATTCAGTAGAGGGAGATCCGATATACTATTACGCATACATAGATGTGGATGACTGTCTTCCAAGATACAGTATTGATGCGAGACAGGACAGGTTTGCAGGGCAAGACAGCAAAGAGATTGCAGTGGTATGCGATGATGCGAAATTGGACAGAAACGGAATTCTGTTTACATGTGAGGGCGAATCATACTTGTTTTTCCTAGAATAAAAGAAAATGAAGACAAGTTCTTGTTTTAATGCACAGCATAAAAGGTTAGAATAATTTATGAATCTCCTAATTTTAGCTTGAACAATTGAAAATTTTCTACATCAGGCATTTTGATAATTCCACCTGTGAAAAGTTTACAGAGTTTAGGGTTGAAACACACAGGACATGGTGGTGTTGCAAGCAGCTAAAAGAGCATGACAAGCATTTCCAACTATGGAATGTAAAGTGGGCAAAATTTCACTTTAAGGACATTAGTGTAGATGGCAATATTGCATTTTTTCCAATGAATTACTGTCCATACTGTGGCGAGAAAATTGAATATGAAGAGGTTGTAAAATGAAGTTCTTTACAAATAAAGTTCGTTACAGCATTCTTGCAGGTTTGGCAGCATATGGCACCTATCATCTAGCCTTGAATTTTATTGGAATTGGGTTTGCTATTCAGGATTGCAGTCGCTACTCAGAAGGGACAATTTCAATCATATGCCATCTTTTTGGACTGAATTAAAATGAAGACAAGATACAAGATTGTCGTTATTGCGGTTTGTGCATATTTTGGAGTGTTTCTTGGACCCGTAATTACAAGTAATGTTTACTGTGATTTTATCGCACAAGAGATGTGTACGTCAAGAATTACCGGAGTGAGTTTGCCCCCATTTAACATGATTCTTCAAAGTCTGCCAAATGACAACGAATGCTTTTTTGAAAATACAGATGGTGTGATGGAGCCTTGTTACATTGAAACGGGTCATTTGGAATGGCCATTTCCTCCACGCATACATGAGAGTGAATACAACCATAAATGCGATGAGATATGCACTGATTCGCAAGACATCATTCTAGATGAGAACAAAGAAGGCAATGACTATGGAATAAGAACCAACATGGGATTTTCAATTACTGAATATCCAGATATGAGAAACTTGGATGATGTTTTTCAATCTTGCAGTCAATGGGAAAAGGCAAGAGAAGAGAATTTTGTCTCTCCTGATGGTACAAAATATCTGATTCCAAGTATTGGATATACGTGGTTTAACTCCACTCATTATATTGATAACAACCTCTGTGATTTTATTCCTATGAAAAAACACCTTGAGGATGAAATTGTTAATGCAATCTCAGAATATTGCAGCAGCATAAGCAAGGCAGGTTTTGATGATCCGTATGAGTATTGGTTTGCAAACCAAACACACTATCTGGATTCTGACACTTGCATGTGGCAGTTTTTGGAGGATAATGATGTACCTCTAGTTTTGCCTGACCATTGGAAGAATGTGTACAGGGAGGATTAGAAGTTGAAAACTGAATTTTTGATACTCTTACTAGTGGTTTTGATATCGTTTAGTTTTATCAGCGATTCTTTTGCGGAAAAGAAAATCAAACTACGCTCTGAACAAATAATCGATGTTGAGAATCTTAAATTTACTCTTGATGACGTAGATGATTCACGTTGCCCTTCTGATGTTACCTGTATGTGGGGAGGGGAAGTAACTGCAACAATTCGTATTGCAAACCAGACCCATTCAAAAATAATTGATTTTATTCCGGGTGATTCATACATGTTCTTCTCACCATACAAGATAATCTTGCTTGATGTTAGCCCCTATCCAGTTAGTACCAAAACACCTGAGGAACATATTGCAACACTTGCAATGTTTAGTCTTGATGGAACGCCCCCTTGCGAAAAACACATGACAGTCAAAGATGGACTCTGTTTACCTGAATCTCCAACCCCTCTTGATTTTAGGGAGTCTAGTACTTCAATCAACGCAGTTTATGCGTATTCTGGTATTGGTCTTGTTGGAATTGTGTTGGGGTTTTTTATTATCAAGAAATGGAAGGACAGGAAATGAGATGCAAGGTTTGCGGTTCTGAAAAGTTTGAGTTTGCATCCAATGAAAGGGCGGAAGAGGCAGGTGAATATACATCTGATATTGGATACTACAAGTGCAAGAGGTGCGGGAATAAATGAATGAGAACATCAAGAACGCATTTTATGCAATTTTGTCCGTCGTAATCATCCTGCCTGCAATTTTCCTTATCAGTGACTACATTTACTTTCAAGAGCCGTTATCAAGAGTAGCGCTATATCCTGATGATCCAATATGTGACAAGGAATGCACAGAGCAAAAATCTGACGGATACAAATGCACTGAGATAAAACAAGATGAATATGTGTGCAGAAAGCAGCGGGGATTCTCCAACAATGGAGATAATGCTGTCTTGCATCAGTCAGCAGGTCCAATCTCTTATGGAGAAATAATATCATTTCCTGAGGGGAATTTTGATTCTGTTTTGTTCAACATTGCTGATGTAAGAATAACAGACAAAAACTCAAAGACAATAGAGATTGATTTTGCAGAATCTGAAGAATCTCCTAGTGTGATATACAGTGCAAAACTCAAACCAAATGATTCCTTTCTTTCATGCATAAACCCATGGAAGGGAACGCATCTTGTGTATTATACAGACTTGTTCGAATATCAAAACAAGATTTATGCAGAATTCTGGGGCCTTCATCCGTATACTCCACCGGAGTTGTTTCCATGTGACCTGCCAAAACTATGGGAACAGTCATTGAGGCATGACTATGACATTTTGATTCCAGAATATGAGGAGTTTGGGTTTGCAGTGGAAGATGAATATGCATCAGAATCTAGACCTGATGAGATAGATTCCAGAAAAATAAATCCTGAAAAAGACATTCCGACATTTTTTGAGGTGATGCTCATGGAGCAGGATGTTGACTGGATTATGCCTCAAAGGGAATGGAACAACCCTGACTATGAAATAGAGCCGCCTGCTCGAGTTTGTTCTGAAATAATTTATCCAAATGGTACGAACGTGTTTCTTTCAACAATTTTTCAGGATCCATACACGTTATCAGACATGGTTTTTCATAACACTCTCCCAGAAGATTGTGTGAAAGTTCTGCCAGTTACGGAGTATGGAAAAAAATGAAGACCAAACTCAGCCTGTAAAGACTCGTTTGATAGTCATGCTCATATACTATGATCAGGCTTTTCAAACATGGCTACATATCGTAACAGCACACAAATTGTAGCGCAATTGCTATCTGCAACCAAAGAATCAGGTCAACAGGGAATCCGAACCAATTCATTACTAATGAATTCAAATCTATCACACAATAGATTAACAAATTTCATGGAAAACTTGACGGGTTCGGGTTTGATAAATAAAATAGAATATGATGGCAAAAATGCGTTTGTGATAACTGAAAAAGGCAAAATGTATCTTGAAGAATACCAAAGATTCTCAAGCATTGCAAGCTCTTTTGGTCTTGACATGTAATCCAATTCTAAGAAACTAGAACAGTCATTGATAATATACCAACGATTTAAAGCAAATCTTTTTTCTCATCGACTCAATGACAAAACAAAGACGAACATCTCTTATGCTAATCGCATTGTCTGTGACTCTTGCTGCATTCCTGTCAGTCAGTCTGATGCAGGAAAGCCAAGCCACGCAAGGCAAGGGAGTATCACTGCCTGCAATTGGCTCTGACAAGGTTTGCGGAGACAGGCTGTGCTCTGAATCTGCTGACAGTTCTGCATCATTATCCTCTTCTTCATTTGTTAAGGAAACAAGGGCCCAACCAACATCTCAAACCAGCGAATGCAAAAGCAATGAAGGTAAGACACGCACCTATTACATTGCAGCTGACGAGGTTGAATGGGATTACGCACCATCTGGAATCAACCAGATGAAAGGACACGAGTTTAACGAGGATGAGAACGTGTTTGTGGCAAATTCTGAGGACAGAATCGGAAGCAAATACATCAAGGCATTGTACCGAGAGTACACAGATAGCACATTTTCAGAACTCAAACCAAGGACACCTGAATGGCAGCATCTTGGAACATTGGGACCTGTCATGCATGCCGAAGTTTGCGACACAATCAAGGTAGTATTCAAGAACAATTCAGACAAACTGGACTACTCTGTCCATCCGCATGGAGTATTCTACGACAAGGAATCAGAAGGAGCAGAATACAAGGATAATTCTTCACCTGGTACCAAAGCAGATGGAATTGTTTCACCAGGACAAACACACACCTATGTTTGGGAAGTTCCAGAACGTGCAGGACCTGGACCAAATGATCCTAGCTCGATAATCTGGATGTACCACTCGCATGTTGATTCTCCAATGGATACTAACTCTGGTCTTGTCGGCCCAATTGTGGTGACTGCCAAGGGAATGGCAGACTCTGACGGCAGACCAACTGATGTTGACAGGGAGATGATAAGCCTGTTTACAGTCTCTGATGAGAATTCCAGTCATTATTTTTGTGAGAATCTTGAGACATTCACAGGTGAGACATGTGACAACGAGGAACTAGTAGGAGACGACGACTTTGCTGAAAGCAATCTCATGCACGGAATCAACGGATACGTCTATGGCAATCTGCCCGGACAGACCTTAAACAAAGGAGAACATGTTCGCTGGTACCTTATTGGCATGGGGACAGAAGTTGATCTACACACACCACACTGGCACGGAAACACCGTACTGTGGAACGGTATGAGAGTTGATGTAATGGAGCTAATGCCCGCCAGTCTAAAGACTGTTGACTTTGTTCCAGACAATATCGGGACATGGATGTTCCACTGCCACGTCAATGACCATATCTCAGCAGGAATGATGTCACTGTTCGAAGTAGTCTAATCCTTTTTTTATTTTTTTATTTTTGATTCTGCGAGATGTTGGAAATTCAAGCATGCGTTGTTTTAGAATAAAAAAACATCCTTCAGAATTATCTAAAAAAACTCCCACGTGGGTCCGGAATTATCCCTCATAACTATATCCCCGTACATGTTGTACTGGGGATATAGTCAAGTATGGTAAAATCGGACCCACGTGTAAGTTTAGTGAAAAATAACTTCAATTAACAAATGTATTTTTATCCAATAACTCAAGTTTTGATGTTTGAAAATAATACTTTGTTGTTATATGATAATACAAAACTGCAAAAAGGAATAGAAATTGTATAAACTAAAAAACAATTCAATATGGAGGATAAAAAATGTAAGACACACTAGAATGGATAACCTTAAGTCAATCAGCATCTAATGTAATAACTCCTGGATAATAGTAAATTACTATAAAACAAATATGGAGATTTTTTTAAATGCTTATAATTTGTGATGCTAGCCTAGTACAGAATGTGTTTTAGTTTTTCAAATCATGTATAATTATAAGGAAAATGATTCCAAAAAATCTAAAATTCTATTTTTACATCTTCTTTGTCAGATTCTTCAACTTTGAACATAGTTTCTGGTTGTGTGTAACCTATCATTCTTGCAATTATCATATCTGGAAATGAAACTATTTTGATATTGTATTCATTCACACTGTCATTGTAAAATTCACGTCTGTCAGCCAATTCATTCTCCAATCCACTTATTCTTCTTTGCAATTGAAGAAAACTTTCATTTGCCTTAAGGATGGGATAATTTTCTGCAACTGCAAATAATGATTTTAATGCATCAGTAATCATGTTATCTGCTCTAGCTTTTTCTTGTACTGTTTGAGCATCCAAGAATTTAGTTCTGGCCTCGGTAAC
Organism: Candidatus Nitrosopumilus sp.; assembly: GCF_965223225.1. GTDB lineage: Archaea > Thermoproteota > Nitrososphaeria > Nitrososphaerales > Nitrosopumilaceae > Nitrosopumilus. The sequence goes on along the minus strand of NZ_CBDCVU010000004.1, from coordinate 661,284 downwards.
TTGGGTCAGAATTTTTTCTTCATATTTTATGTATCCTTTAACCGAATCAACCAGTTTTGGTAATTCATCAGATCTCTGCTTTAGCAACACGTCTATGTTTGCCCAAGATTTTGAAATGTTGTTTCTCATACGAACTAGTGCATTATAGATAGAAACTAGAAATCCAACAAATCCAGCAATAATTAAACCAATTACAACTGCAACAATTATGATTATGACTGTGTTATCAATTTCCATGATTGTGTTTTAGAAAATTCCTGTTAGCTTTAAAAGGATAACCAAAAGACCACCCCCAATAAGTAATGGGCCCCCTACAATTTGTCCAAGTATTGTATAGTTGAGCTTTCCTAAGATTTTGGTTTCAGACTTGTTTGAAATATAGTATATGTTCGGATTTTTACTCTTTTGCATCATGATGTTTACTACTCCTTCTTTTACTGATCCATCTTTGACAAAGGGATTATCATCAGCTCTACCAAGAACATAAACATTATCTCCTGGTTTTATCGCATATTCCAAGAATCTCCTGGATTTGAAAGATCCTAAAATTCCTTCAGAGTTGATATTGTTGTTATTTAGAAATTCAATCGTATGTTTAGGGGGATTTTTCCCCCAGCCTGAATTATTTTCATAACTGATAGGAATGTCTAAAGTGGCTTGATGTGGTTGAACCTGAACTTTCCCAGTTTCATCTTCTACCATAAATTCGGTGTTTAGAATTACATCCTTTATTGTACGCCATTTGTTATATTTTGACCAACTATTGTATTCTTGAATAACAACTCTGCACACAATACACTCTTCATTTGAAAAAGGCCCTCGAATTAGTTGAGCATTCGTGGTTGCTTTTCCATATATCTCTGCAATACCTATTGCAAGAGAACGAATTTTTGATGTAGGAATACTTTCCATTAGTTTCTTACGCTTCATAGACCGAAATCCATTTCCAAAGAGAATTGCACCAAAAATAATTGCCATGACTGCAAGTTCTAATATTTTCTCACTCACGAAAATCTCGTGCTGAACACATTATTTGACTATTGTTATATTCGTAATCTATACTATGATTACGAAAAAACGTTATCATAAAAAAAGTGAGAGAGAAAGAATGAATGAAAGAAAGAAAACAACCGGTGACCTTTTTGATGAAGAGGAAGAGAATACAAAATGAAGAATTTTATGGCTAAAGGAAAAGTCAATCCACGAAACCAGATGATTTATGCGGTTTCACTGGCCATGATTCCAGCTATTGGTTTTATCATGTTTACAGTAATTGCAGTTAGACTGGAACTTTTATGGGGACCAATTGGGTATTGGAATGAACGTTTTGCAATGTATGGTTGGTCTGCCATCCTTGTTTTCATTCCATTCATACGCATAAGCAAAACATTCAAGGTTATTCCGTATGTGTTCTCATTATGGATATTATCAAGTATGTTAATTTTTTTCAGTGGATTCTCAGAAATGGCAATTGGCGTATCTCTTACATTGATGGTCCCTCTCGTGATGGCTATTGGTCATAGCATGAGCAAATGGTCTAAACAATGGAATGAGAGAGTGCACAGATGACAATTGGATTAGATTTTAAAAATAGAATACGATCAGTCTGAATCAGTTAGAATTCCTTTCTTTGCACTTCTGATGTTTTGTAACAAAATGACATGCTGCTTTATGAATTGATCTGAAAAATCATCATTCGAGGTACAGCATTCTCCAAAATGGTTGAGGATAGTCGCCATTAGAGTCACGCTGTATCTCATCATAGATTGCATTTCTTGTGTCTATGTCTTCAAGCCATATCTCAATCTCATAGATTCCTGGTTTGGGAATTGTTATTTCATCCTCATCAATTACAAAGGTTCCATTTGGAGAAATTCTGATTTCTTCATACACTTCGTACTCAAACCAATCTTCAAAATCCCCTTCTTCTTGCCTGAGAAAAACATTGTAGGAGATGTTTTTGTCTGAATCATCTCTGTTTTGTATTTCACTTACAATTGCATATTGCATAGTGTTGTCAAATTTGGTTGCAATGTTTCCGTCTTCATCTAAAACATGAATGTAGTTTGGTTTGAGCCCAAATACGTTATACTCATACTCTACTCCCTCTGCAAGCGAGTTGATTTGAGATTCATCAGAGAAGGACATTTCTGACGGGGTTGCATAATTGAAATCATCTGAATTCTTAAAATCACCATTAAAGAAAGGAGAATTTTCCATTTCATATGCAAACATTATGCCAGATACTGCAGTGAATCCTATCCCTATGGCAGTTAGAATAATTCCAAGATACAGGCAGTTTTTTGCCTTTTTTGGATCATCTTCTTTTATGACAAAATATGCAATTACGCCTCCAATAATACTTAGAAATATTGGTAAAAGATACCACATACCACTACGCTTTTTTGTTTCAGTTGACATGTGCTATTTTCTGATCAACTAGAAGCAAACAGGATTGTGGTGTAATATTTTTGGGTTTTAGATAAATTGTTTATGCCATTGCTCATACCATGTAGCAATGATGTATATCGTCAAAATTAAAATTCCGATTGAGCATAGTGATGCAATTATCGATAAAGGCACTAAAAATTAAACAAAGAATATACACAAAGATTACTGTTGATTCTCAAACTGCTTGTTCCACTCTTCAGTCCATTTTATTATGAGATAGATTGCCAATGCAGTGATTCCCAATCCTATAACAGATAAAAGAGTTGTCAATACAAATACTGCTGGTTCAAATGTTGATTCATCATCGCCAAAAGTTTCCAAGGAATCTAGGGCATCTTCACCCGGTATCATCATAATAACAGCAGCAATTACAATCACAACCATGATTATTTCTGGAAGCATGATATACAAGAAAGCTTTTTCGAGTTTCTTAATTCTGTAAAATGCCCAAATACCAGCTATTGGAATGAGTAAAACCATGATAATTTGCCATGCAAGACTTACTTTCCCCTCTGCTGGCATATCTTGTTCAATTCTGATTCATTAATTAGTGTTGATCCGTGGAACCATCAAACCAAAACAATCTCAAGTGACAGCCAGGCCCTGTAGCTGCAGAATCAAGGATGAAACGACCAAACTAGACGTTCTCTAGTTAAAATGTACTTTATTCCACAAATAAAAAATAAAAAAAGAATGTCTATTGTGAACCATGTTGCTTTGACATGTATTCTTCGGCAGCCTTGCGCATTTCCTCAGGAGACAGGTCTTTCTTGTGAGTTGATACCATCCAGGAGTGTCCAAATGGATCAATGACGCTTCCACATCTGTCTCCCCAGAATGCATCCATCATTGGCATTGCAGGTTTGGCGCCAGATTGCACTGCCTGATTGTATATCTTGTCTGAATCCTCAACGTAAAGATGAATTGTAGTTGATGTTCCGCCCACCGTGGTAGGAGCAGTACATCCCATCTGTGGGAACTCGTCTGACATCATTACAAAAGAGTCACCAATCTGAATCATGGCATGCATTGTCTTGCCGTCTGGTGTGGGCATCTGGTAGATCTCCTTTGCATTAAATGCCTTTTTGTAAAACTCTATTGCTTCCTTAGAATTGCTTAGAACGATTGATGGGGTCACAGTGTGAAACCCATCAGGTATTGGTTTTGCCATGAATCAAAATGAATAGTATGTGTTAAAAGATTTTTTACCAAATTCACGGTGACCTGATAATGGGGTTTTTGATCCAGAAAAAGGTGTAGAGCAGTATACCAAGATGGAAGAAGGCTACAACAATTCAGAAGACCACTTCCTATTAGAATCCGTACTGTAGCACAATCATGAAAACAATTCAAACCCAAAGAAAATCCCAAAACAATTGGGACAAGATGGTTCATGCGTCATTCAAGAAAATAGTCAAGTATGATTTGTTCTGCATGGGACTTGGCGTAATAATGGGCATGGGCATAGGGGCATTCCTAGTGTCAAACCTCTAGGAATTCCTTTTTTCATTTTTATTGGATACAAAAGACATGATGGAATTATGATTGTAGAGTTTCTGAAGAATCCAGACAGAAGGTTTGTCCTGTCATTAGAGTATGTGATTCTGTTTCTTGTTTTGTTTTACTTTGTAGTGTTGTTTTTTTCTGAATACAAGACGCTTGGTCTGGGATCCCCCATAGTCGAGATTCCGCAGCAGCTAAAGCAGATCAATGAGGTTGTGTTGTATGTGATGCTTGGCCTGCTTTCGTTTGAGCTATTGTTGAAATACATGAAGGTAAGAAACTGGAAGGTATTTCTGAAAAAATACTGGCTTGATGTTGCCATGGTGATTCTGATTCCTGTTTTTTCTGGAATAAAGATATTCAAGGCACTCAAGATTGCAAAGAAGATAAAGGTTGCAAAGTACGGTTTCAAGGCAGCAGACAAGAGCCAGAAGAAGATCAGAAAGAAAAAACAAAGAGGAAAATGATTTTCTGTGATTCAGAGATGAAAATCAAAGTTTTATTTTATAACATGTGCAGTCGACAAAAACAACTGAAGAAAAAATGAGTGCAACAGAAGAGCTTAGAGCAGATCACGTTCATGTAAGGCGTCTGGAAAAAATTATCTTCAAATGCGTCGAAGAACTGGAAAAAGGTGAAAAAATCCCGTTATCAGACATAACAAAAATGACAATAATTATTTCAGAGTTTATAGATACAATTCACCACTCAAGAGAGGAGGACTCATACTTTCCATGCGTTGCAAGCCACGAATCTCTAAAAGAAGAAATCCACAAGTTTCTTGTAGAGCATGAATTTGGAAGAAGGGTTGCAAGGAAAATTTCCCATCATCTCAAAAGACTAAAGAATGGAGAAGATGCGTGGGAGAATGTTACAAGGTACCTCAAGACATACGCCGTGTTTCTCAATGATCACCTAAACAAGGAAAACAAGTTCTTTGATGATGCAGAAGCTGACGTATTGACCAAGGAAGAAGAGGCAGACATGTATGAGGAATACAGGTCAGTTTTTGCAACTGTAAAAAAGATAGAAGACATGATCAAAGAGATTGACTTTTTAGAATCAAGACCTTGGAACCTGAAATGAGTATTTCAAAATAGAGACTTTTTTACTATTTGCTGTACAAAGAACACTAGTGCAAGAACCTTGGAATCTTCTTTGCAATGTGTGCAATGGATACTTTTCCAGGACCGGCTACAACAATTACAAGTGAAGCAGCAAGTAAAATCAGATCTATCTCGTATCCTCTATCTCCTGTAAGGCTAGCTGCCTCCTTTACGTAAAATATTGCTCCAATCATTATTACAGAAAGCAATGATGCAGAGATCCTAGTCAGCACACCTACAAGCAGTAAAATTCCTGGAACCAGTTCAGCTAGCGCAATAGGTATCTGCATCTCAGGTGGAAAACCCAAAGGACCTGTAAGAAATCCTGCAAAACCAGGATCAAACTTTGCAATACCATGAACAATGAAAATTACGCCGATTGCCGCACGCATTCCGCAAAATGCAACATCAAGTAATCTGTTTTCTTTTATTGCTGCGCTGGACACGACGTCAGTCTTTTGTGACAATATTTAATGAATGCGTACAAAACATGATCCTAGAATGTGAAAGAATGTTCTATTTTCAAAAGACGTGCAAAATTTGCCATGTAAATTGATATTCTAAAATACCAGTACTAGAAAGGTGTTTTATGAAAATCGTATTTTTTGTATTTCTTGCCTTGTGTGCATTGTTTACAGTTTCAATAATTGATAATTCTGCTTTTGCATCCCATCATGGAGAAGACAAGTCCATGAAACATGATAAAAAATCAACGCACCACATGCCATACAAAGGCATCTGTGCACCAGGTTTTACATCACTGGGAAACGTCTGTGTCCTAGATGACAGGTGCGGTCCTGGAGCATATGCGGGTAATGTATGCACCATGGACGGCAAGACCAAACCATATCTCAAACCACTACATCAAGGACATGCAGGTATTGCAGCAAAAGATGTGATATGTGCAGAGCCACTACAATTAATCTTTCAGCAAGATGTTACTCCTGCTTGTGTAAAACCAGAATCAGTATCCAAACTTGAAACTAGAGGATGGAGTATATCGCTGCCTGTTGTTGCTTGCACTTTGGAATACGCTCCAGTTTGTGGCGTCAACGAGAAAACATACGGTAACATGTGCTCGTTAAATGCAGACCATGTTGCAATGAAGCACAAGGGAGAATGCACAATCCAGACATCATCAAGTGGCGTATTTCCTGACGTGCTTGAATTCACACAGACACCTGTGACAGTTGATCCAGAGAAAGGATATCATGTCAAAGAGATTGCAGATGGAGTATACTGGCTTGCTGGAAACGGCTATCAAACAATGTTTCTGACTACTGGGCAGGGAGTAATCGTAATTGATGCACCACAACCAATTGGAGAAAAATACATCTCAGCTATCAATGATGTAACTGATGAGCCAATAACTCACATGATATATTCACACCACCATCAAGACCACACTGGTGCTGCAGGACAGATATTTGCTGCAGACATACAATACATCTCTCACAAGCAGACTGCAGATGTGCTAGCACAGGAGAATGATCCAAACAGACCAGCACCAACATTGACATTTGATGATGACATGTATGAACTAACAGTTGGAGACCAGACACTGGAATTACACTTTATTGGAAACTATCACTCAAGCGGCGATCTGATAATTTTGTCACCTGACAACAAAATAGCTATGGCAGTGGACTTGATGCGACCTGGAATAACGCCATACAGAGCATTTGCAGTGACTCCAGACATTGACCAGTACCTAAACGCACATGATGTTTTGGTAAATGACTTTGACTTTGATGTCCTTGTTTCAGGACACACCGGAATATTGGCCACCAAGGATCACATAAAGCAAAACAAAGAGTTTGCACTTGATGTGATGAAAAATATCAAAGATGCAATAGATATGGTTGGCTCAGACCAAGCATTAGAGAAATGTGTTGAGACAACTACACAGCAATGGACAGGAAAGCTAAACAACCTTGATGAGTTCATGACAGAGCACTGTCAAGCCATGAAGGATTACGTAACGATGCAATAATCCAAAGTACAAAATTGTGAGAATTAGATATGGAAAAACTGGATGCCCACACCGACAATCAGATAAGAGATATTCTTTCATCTTCAAAGACAATTGCAGTAGTTGGCATCTCAACAAACCCAGAAAAGCCTGCACACTATTCCAAATACCTGCAATCAAAAGGATATGACATAATTCCAATCAACCCAAACGCTGAACAGATACTGGGAAAGCAATGCCTGAAAGACGTCAAGGATGTCAAAGAAGCGATTGATGTTGTTCAAATCTTCAGGCCATCAGATCAAGTTCTTCCATTTGTTAAAAATGCATTACTAAAAAACCCAAAGATGATATGGTTACAAAAAGGAATTCATAATGCGCAAGCAGAAGAACTAGCATTAGAGAAAGGCATTGACATAGTGTTTAACAGGTGTATGTTTGAAGAACACAGGCGTCTCTTTGATTGAAATTTTTATCAATTCAAGTCAAAGAATGTTCAGATTTCTAATTATCTAGATTCTTGGGAAACAAAACCCATATGATAAGAGAATTTTTTGGATTTATCTGGGATTTGGTTACGGGTAACTAATCCTCATTTCTTTTTTATCTTAGATCAACTTGTCTATGATCATCCTATTTTGTTCTAATCAATCCATTATAGATCAGATATGGTTAATATTCTCCAAAAAATAAGACTATTTGATTTATCAATTTGAAATCATCTGCACAAAATCAAGAGTTTTCTGGATATGGAACATACGACATTTCTGAAAAATTAGACTTGACACTGCCAAAAACTGAAATCCACATCAAAAGAAAACCAGACAACAGAATAACATACTATCGGAAAAACTCGGAAAACCAGGAAATAACAAAGTCCATTCCTCAGTCTAGTAAGACTGCAAAAATTGAGCTGTGCCCAATTCTCCCCCTGCATCTTCCAGCCAAAAAAACACACGACCTAATATTTCTCCGCCTTGCCGAATCCATTTTTGTGGAAAAAAATTCTACGGCAACCATACAATTTCAATTCCCTATAGAGATCGGAGTCTTTGTGATAAACTCCGGTGATGATTCAAAGGATCTCTTTGACTGCTTTACGTGTGAGCCAATGCATTCCAGATTTGCATTATACGGAACACCTGAGACAGGGAACCTTTGCATGTACTCCAAGGTCAATCTTTTGGAAAATGACGATGATGATAATTCATCTCAGCCATACATTTTTGCAAAAATGAAACTGACCTTGAAAAACAAGTTAGACCGAGGTGTGTTTGTAGGGAAACTGGTATTTCCAATCACACACCACATGATATACTATGGAGAGAACTCTTCTGAAGTGCACATTGATGACATAATTGGTACAATAAAACTAGATACAAACAAAGAGATACTAAAGATTCGTCTGGAAAAATACTCAAAGAGAGGCAAGAGTTGGAAACAGGTATTGTATTCTACAAGCAAGAATCAGACGTTCTTTGTAATGGACAAGGGGTTTGACTGACTGATGGTCCTTGAGATTTTTGATACACAACTAATGGAAGGTATAACAATCTGGAATGTGTTTTTTGTTGGAATCATTGTTTTTGCTGGTGTAATTGTTGGAAGAATAGTCCGTATGGTATTCAACAGAAGATTTGCGCCAAACATGCCAGTTCACACCGTAAAGACCATGAACAAGATACTGTACTATGGAATTATCATCATTTTTTTGATTGCCGCAACTGCCAGTCAGGGAATAGATATTGGAGGTCTGGTGGTAGGTGCTGGCTTTATGGGTATTGTAATCGGGTTTGCAGCACAGTCTGTAGTATCTAATTTGATATCTGGGATATTTCTGCTAATTGAAAAACCCGTAAGACAAGGAGAGACAGTAGAGTTGCCTGATTCAAATGTCACTGGCAAACTAATTGACATTAGCGCATTTTCATCCAAGATACAACAATTTGATGGAACGGTAATCAGAATTCCAAATGAGAGGATGTTCACATCAAACATTCGCTCCTTTGACATGTCTGAGGTAAGAAGAAGTGAGGTGACAGTAGGAATAGGATATGCCGAAGATATCGACAAGGCAATTAAAACCATAAAGGATTCAATCATGCACAATCTCGTTTATTCGTTGATGGAGCCTGAACCGGAATTCTTGGTATCAGAGCTTGGCGATAACAGTGTCAACATCCAGGTTCGTGTATGGCATCCTCGTGATAATCTGATGGAAGTAAAACCTATGCTGCTCAAGATTATAAAGAATGCACTTGATGATGCGGGAATTGAGATACCATTCCCCCAAAGAGTAGTATGGGAAGGAAAAGGTTCTGAGAAATAGAATATGACGTGTAGACAAGTCTGCCAGAAATACAAGGCAAAAAGACCAAATCTTCCAGAGACCAGATACGGAAATGGACAAAAAAGATGCAACAGATGTGGTATCTTCATGGAATGGCTAGGCAACCAATGTCCATGTTGTGACGGCAAGCTAAGGACAAAGCCAAAATATACCGGTGCAAGAAATCGTCTAATGGTAGTTCAGAAAATAAAGAGATACTAAAGATCAGAATCATTTGATTTCTCAGTCTAGACTGTTGTTAGAATAAAATTAGATTTTTCTCATTTATTCTTCTTACACGTGGGTCCGATAATTATTTTCTTGACTATATCCCCAGTACAGCATGTATGGGGATATAGTTTAGTTAAGGGGGATATTTTGGCACCCACGTGGAAACTGGTTAATCAGTTTGAATCAAAAAAGAATAGAATGTAAAGATTAATTGTAATTTTATGGAATTAACAATTCATGATTTGCTTTCTCAAAAATTTGGCAGAGTTCTGCAGTAGATCGTATTCTGATTTTTCAAGTTCAATCTCCTGAATCTTTGTTTCATTTTTTCCAATTACTAATGGCACTCCAAGACAAACATCAGATATCCCGTATTCTCCTTCAAGTAAAACTGAAGCTGGTGTTGATAGTTCATCTCCGTTCAAAACCGCATCAATCATATCAAATGCAATCTTGGATATTCCAAATACTGAGGAAACGTCTTTCATAGCAACAATCTTTGCCCAATACCGTTTCAAGTCATTTGTTATCTTTTCTTTTTGGATGGAATCTAATGATTCTGAAATTAACTTTTGTCCATATTTTGCTCTAGAAAGTATTGGAACCATTGTATCTCCATGCTCTCCTAAAACCAGAGAATCATGAATTTCTGATTGTTTGGTATCAAGTTCTTTTGCAAGAAGATAGCGTAGTCTACTAGAATCAAGGTTTGATCCTAACCCCATCACATTTTCTCTTGGTAATTTAGACTCTTTTTGTACAAAGTATGTTATGATGTCAACGGGGTTTGTTATGACTAGAATTCTAGCATCTTGCGCATATTTTTGAATATTTTTTGCAAAATCTCTAGTCATTTCCAGATTGCCTTTTAGAAGATCCATTCTGCCTGTTTTGATCTTGCCATTGTTTGCTGCAATTACAACAACCTTGGAATCTTTAATTTTAGAAATATCATCAGTTCCAACTACAGAAAATTGAGAATCTTCAGGAATTGCATTTGATATATCCAATTCTTCACCCACTGCTTTGTTTTTGTGATCGTTGATCAGAGTTACATCATCAATATTATGAGATGCAGCAAGAAAACCAATTGTTGAGCCTACTTTACCGCTTCCGATTATTGAAATTAATTTGATTCACCTTTTCTCCATTCTGAAATTTATAATACAGATAAGATGTTGGTATTTTTCAACAGTTAATTTAGTTTTGTTCTTTGATTTAATTTGATACTCATATGGAAATTAAAATTTGAGATAAAAATTATCTAATCATCATGGTACAATTAGACCAATAGTTGTTCAAACCTGAAAATGTTTGAGTTTTTATATTTTACAACACTGATTTTAGTCAGTGTCCCGACATTCTGACAAACCACAGGATAGTACGATGAAAAAATTCATCCAAAATATTCCAAAGGCAGAATTGCATTTGCATATTGAAGGCACTCTGGAACCTCAAATGTTATTTAAAATTGCAAAGAGAAACAACATAAAACTCAAAGAAAAATATGTCAAGGAACTAAAGTCATCATACAAATTTGATAATTTACAGGATTTTTTGAATATCTATAATGTCAGATCCAAAGTCTTGATCAAAAAAAGGGATTTTTATGACTTGACCGTGGCCTATCTAAGAAAAGCCCATCAGCAAAATGTGTTGCATGCAGAGATGTTCTTTGATCCTCAGACCCACGTAAATAGGGGAATTAAATACACCACGATTCTAAACGGTATATCCAGTGCGATGAGAGATGCTGAAAAAAAATGGGGAATATCATCAAAACTGATAATGTGTTTTCAAAGGGATTTGGGTGAAGATTCAGCAATGAGCATTTTGAAAGAGGCATTAAAGCACAAGAAAATTGTTGCAGTTGGACTCGATTCTGCAGAGATAGGATATAATCCGTTAAAATTCAAGAAGGTTTTTGATCATGGTAGAAAAAATGGATTGCTGACTGTAGCACATACGGGTGAGGAAGGCAATGCTGAGGATGTCTGGGAATGCCTCAAATCACTTAAAATTTCTCGAATCGATCATGGAAACCACAGCATGGACGATGAAAAATTAGTCGAAGAGTTGGTAGAAAGAAAAATCACTCTAACATCCTGCCCGCTATCAAACTATTATCTAAAGGTAGTAAAAAAAATGGAGAAAAATCCAGTAAAGCGGATGTTGAGAAAGGGTCTAAAAGTGACTGTAAATTCAGACGATCCTGCATACTTTGGAGGTTACATCAATGAGAATTACCATAGTGTGTATGATACATTAAACCTCACAAAGAAAGACATCTACACGTTGGCAAAAAATTCCTTTGAGGGTTCTTTTCTGAGTGATTCAAAAAAACAGATGATGCTTGAGAAACTAGAGAGATACGCAGAGAAGAATTAATGATGTTTTTGATTTATCAATAATTCTATTAAATTAAGACCCACATGGATACAATAAGGGCAACATTTTGGGAATTGCTACAAATAAAAAAATAAAAAAAGAAGAGTTATTCTTCTACTATGAATAGACCTATCATTCCTGCATCTGCATGGCCAACAACATGGCAATGGAATAACCAAACGGCGGGTTTGTCTGGTTTAATAATAAATGACTCAAGCGTTCCCTGAACTAGAGGAAATGTTTGAGAGATAATTACAGAACCTCTTTCATTTGTGCTTGAAATCATCTTATTTCCATGTAGGTGAAATGAATGGATTTGTTCTCCCAGATTTGTAACATGAAATTCAACTGTTTCTCCAACCTTTGCCTTGTAGACAGGCAATGTGTAATTGAATTGTGCAGCAACTCCATCAAATCCTTTCTCTGCAAAGATTTCTTCAAGAGCCTTTTCTCCACCTGGTACACCCATTCCATTCATGAGATAGTATGGTACGGGACCTTTTTCCATTCTTTCAACGTCGTGGCCTATTTCTAACATTATGATTGGAATATGTCTGTCAATGTATGGCCTTGGAGGATCTCTTTCAATTATGATATTGCCATAAAGACCTTGCAAAATATGATCTTTTATTCCAAGACCCTCAGATGCTGCGTGATCATGGAAAAATGTTGTTCCCCAAGTGTTTACATTGTATTCATATGTCCATTCGCTACCTGGAGGAATCATTGAACCAGCCCCCACCCCTGTAATTACATTGACTGGGGATCCATCATGTTTAGGATCATAGTCACTCATATGAGCATGAAAACTGTGAGTCACATCATGATTATTGATTACTCTGACTCGTAATAGATCTCCCTGATTTGCCATTAGAGTTGGTGCAGGTACTGTTCCGTTGTATGTCCAGGCATGCCAGACAGCAGTATCAGATACTTGAATGTCTGTTTGCTCAATTATCAATGTGTATTCCTTAACTGGCTGTTCTTCAGCTTCGGCAATCTGGGGTTGCACTTCAGATACAATTTGAGGTTGAACATCAGAGACAGTCTGTGTTTCTGTATTTAGATCTGGTAAGAATTGAACATTTCCTGTTGTTGCTACAATTAAAAATGCAAGCAGGATTGGAATTCCTACCAAACCAAATTTTTTCTGCATGAACAATTTACATGTATTATTAAATTAAATCAAAAGTTGTTTTTTCAAGTTTAGTAATGTAAAGATTGATTCTTATGTGATCTTACAGTAGATGATAAAACGAATATTCTAAATTTATTATAAATTTTGGTTCAATTCCCTAAAGATTAACCACAAAATTTGGAATCAAAATGTACTCCTCTGGAAGATGTGTCAGAAACTCTGACTCTAGTCCTGTCTGAGAAAACAAAGATGTAACAGTCTATGTCCATGCAGTTTGGATGTGATTTGAAGGTAATCGTACCTGATATATTGTAAGGATTCGTCACATATGTGATTTTTTTTTTTGAATCTTACTCTCTTATCGTAACTGGAACTATGTCGTGATGTCCTCTACCTCGTAGAACAAAGCATACCACTGCTAGTATGATTGCTGCTCCTGCGGCTACACCATATGCAACCATGCTTGCTTCAGCCATGTTCTTGCGTCTTTTTTATAACTTATTTATGATTTTTGAAAATGGTGTACATGCGGAATTGTATTTCCAAGACATGACAAAATAATGATCATGCGTCACGTTAACCTGCAATATTTTGCAATGTCTGTCTTCATATTCTGTATCTTCTTTAAAATAATTCTCGAATCGAATCAAACCAAATTGAATCTAAATCAGTATCGGTATTTGACATAATTATTTTTCAACCATTCCAGAATCTCAAAAATATGTTTGTCAGGGGGAAAAACAGGATAAAAAAACTTTGATTACCTTAGATTCATGTAAAATCAACGTCAGTCTTTTTACACTGTCCTGTCTTCTATCTGAAATGTCGGAATGTCGATATTTTCCTTGAATTTCAAATTACCGTCAGAAAATAACGTCTGTGAAAGTAATCTTGACTCAGACAATCGTGATAATTCTTCAATTGGTTGAGTCGAGATTCCAATTGGAATTGCATTGTATTGTAGCAAATCATCAACATGCTCATTTATGGTGATGTTTTGAGGAGTACATCCTCGTGCTCCTGGGATGCTGTCCCATCCTGTCGGTAAGCTTTTTTCTGTAACTGCCATAATTGAAAAAAAATACACGATTGTGAATAGACTATCAGTGACGCACACATTTGAGGACATTCCTCTTGTTGATGGAAATAAAATGGAAGGAATCTTCTTTCCAGAAGAAAAAATGGAAATAAAAATGAGACCCACGTGTAATGATGAATAATCTCTTTTTTTGAAAATGTGTTATTTCACAATAGTGACCGGAACCTTTGCCTTGTGCAAAACAAAGTTGGATACGCTTCCAAAAAATGCTTCTTTTGCATGCCCTCTTCCCTGAGAGCCGATGACAACCTGATCAATTCTGTTCTTTTTGTTGTTTGCAAATCTTGACAAATCCATTCCTGCATTATGGCCTGCAATGGCAACTCCCTCAAACTCTACTCTCCTGGTCTTGCACTTGTCACTTGCAAACTGCATAATTTTTTTGATCTCGTCTGACCAATTCTCTTCTCTTATTTTTGGATTGGAAAATGTTCGGGGAGAGCCTTTGGACACATCACTATGGACACCAATAATTATTGTATTCTTGGATTGTCTTGCAAACAAGATTGCAGTTCTTAATGCTCTAATGGAGCTCTTGGAACCATCTAAACATACCATGATCCGTTTGTCTTTCATAAAAAATGAATGCTATTCACAACATAATAAGAATATGTTTCTTCATGTTGGTTTCTGTAGAAAACATCTGTGAGTACAAAATAACACAATGCAACACGATATGAAAATACACAGGTAATGATGTATTGTATCAGAAAAGAGATACAAACATCTAATAAATGAAAATTTCTTATCATACCTTAATACTGATAAACTCAACTCAAAAAGTTAGCACTAGTTTCTTTATTGGTTGTTTGTTAAATATTCGAAAGGAGTTTAAAACTCTATGATGACTTTGGTAGAAGAAAAAGATGATTTTATTTGCAAAAAACTATGCGAGTACCTAATGAGTTTTGAGGATGTAAGATTCGTAGGGATAATCGACAACATGGGCAATGTTGTCATAGATCAATTCAAGGACGGAGATGATACGTTTCAAGATGATGCGAAACGTCGCATGCTCTACATGCAGATGGTCTTGGAAATTTCCATGCGCAGGGATTTTGATTCCTCTCTTGGAGGATTGAATTACGTCATATCACACAGGAATAAGGGACTGATGATCTCCCTGCCATACAAAGAGCATGTCATAATTTTATCTGGCACCCATCGTATTCAGATCCAAGAAATAGTCTCTAGAATCAACGCAATAATTGACACTGGTGAGTCCGGAGGGCATTCCTGATGTACAAGAAAATCTTGGTGCCGCATGCAGGAACCTCCGCGGGAAACAAGGCACTGAGACATGCCAAGGAGATGGCAAAGAAACACGGCTCAAGCGTCACAATACTCCACGTTGTTGAGAACATTCCAATCCCTCCATCCTTGGGATTTGATTCTGAAAGAAAGAGATGGGGAAAGGAACTTCTCGCAGCAAGAAGGGAGATGAAAATGGAGATGCATGAAAAGATTACAACACAGTCAATATCACTAAAGAAAGAGAACATTTCTGTTTTGGTGAAGGTCCTGCACGGGTATCCTGATGAGGAGATTGTTCGCATTGCAAATCAGGACAAATATGATCTTGTCATAATGGCAAAGAGAAGGAAGCTTCCAGGACTAAAGGCAATACTGAAGCTAGGAAGCGTATCAAGGAAAGTTCTTGAGCAGATACGTTGTCCTGTGATGTTGGTTGACGGAGAAAGAAAGTAGTTGTATCATATCCTCAAGCAAAAGGTAGGAGACACTGCTAGAGTGGCTGAGGACTATGGAGGATATGAAATAACAGTAAAAGACAACAAGGAATTTCCTTGGGATGAAGTCTTTTCATTGATGATTGAATCTGGATTCCAGATCTGGATAGACAAGAAGAATTCCCATATTCAGATAATGTCAAAGCCTGAGGTAAACTAGCATATGATTCCAAAGTACATTCTGTATCCCATAATCCTGGCTGCAATTGGAACAACTGTAAGTCTTGCCGGATTAAATACAGAGCAAATTGCAGCAGTTACCATATTTGCCTCATTGATTGTAGGAACTCTTTTGTTTTGGAGATTCAGGCTTGCCTTTGCACTTGTAGGGATTGCTGCAATGTTAGGGCTGGGTCTTTTGGACACTGACACAATGATAGAGTTTGCAGGTTTTGACATGATACTCTTCTTGGTTGGCATGATGATTGTGGTAGGATTTTTGGAAGAGAAGAAATTTTTCGAACATCTTTTAGGTAAGATAATGAAAGGGGTTGGCAACAACCCAGTCAAACTGGTAGTTATTCTAATGTTAATGTCTGCTCTATTTGCTGCACTTGTTGATGAGGTTACCTCTATTCTGTTTATGACTGCAACTGTTTTGCATCTTACTGGAAAGCTTAGGATAAGCGCCATCCCATTGGTCATGATGACAGTATTTGCAACAAACATAGGAAGCAGTGCTACTGTAGTAGGAAATCCAGTAGGTGTATTGATTGCAATGAGAGCAGAGCTTACATTTATGGAGTTTCTAAGATGGGCAACGCCAATTTCCATTGCAGGGCTTGGAGTCGCAATTCCGCTTTGCCTGCTGTATTTCAGAAAATACATCAAAGAGATGGGTGCAGCGTTAGTTTCTCAAAAATCAGAAGGTGTGTTGGTTGATAATAGTGCAAATGCATCATCAACAATAACATCAGAGGAGACATCCGTTCAAAAAGAGAGTTTCAAGATTCCATGGATAATATTCATAGGTACGATTGCAGCACTAGTAGTACATAGTCCCCTAGAGGAAGCTCTTGGCCTTGAAAAGAACGTCCTACTCCCAGGAGTTGCCTTTGCCGCAGCAGGAGTTGTGCTATTTCTAAATCACAACAAGGCAAGGGAGATGGTTGAAAGAAGAGTGGACTGGTGGACTCTTGCGTTCTTCATATTCTTGTTTGCGTCTGTAGGAACCATGAAGATGCTTGGTGTGACTACCATACTGGCAGAAGGAATGTATGATCTTAGCGGAAACGACGAGACAAACCTGTACTTCATCTTTGTTCCAATAACAAGCATACTAAGTGCACTGATGGACAACGTGTTGGCAGTTGCAACCTTCATTCCGGTGGTTCACGAGTTTGGCGACATGGGAGTCAATAACTATCCGTTCTGGTGGGGAATGCTGTTTAGTGGTACGTTCTTTGGAAACCTCACATTGATTGGAAGTACTGCAAACATTGTAGCAATAGGAATGCTTGAGAGAAGAAAACGCGGAAACATCAGCCTAAAGGAATGGATAAAGCCCGGTGCTGTAATATCGGTTCCAACAATAATTCTTGCTGCAATTCTTGTGTACCTTCAGATACCGATGATGCCAAGTTAGTAAAACACTGGCAAATATTCTACAAGATTCCCTATCTTGGTTGTTTTGAACTCTTCATTATCATCATCGTTTGTTTCTCTTCTATATTTTTTGTATATTTTCCAAACTTCGATGACACACTGACTGAACAGTTCCAACAAACACTGTCTGCTTTGCTCTAGTAATTTTTGGTGGTCTTGTGGTATCCACAAGCCATATACAGTGTTGCCAAATGCTATTGTACTTCCAATTAAAACCAGAAAAAATGCAAGATGATAACCCATGTGTCTAAAATTCAGATGGTGGGTTCATTAGTTCTTCTAAGAATTTTCACCACTGGGAAAATTACCTGTCTTTCCAGCATCAATTCGATGTGGGGTTTTCATTTCGGTAAAACAGATTATCTTTCATGTATCTTTTCGGAGAGTCAAATTATCAATTCGATGGCAGAGATTATCTTTCCTTAGTGTTATTTGTAAAGTTGTGAATCTAGTTTGTAGAGTTTCTCAATTCTCTTGTATGTCAGAGGATGCGTCCTAAATAATTCGCCAAACTTGCTAAAGATATTCTTTCTCTCCCAATCCATTGCCTGCTTTACCTCTTCTTCTGAGATATGCTGGTCTTTGTAGTGAGATGAAAATTTCATGACCTCGTAGCTTGAGGACACGGGGTCTACTGCATAAAATGATCTCAGTGTTGAATTTTTTTTTCTTGTTTTTGCAAGCTCAAACCATATGTTATTTTGGCCAACGTATTTGCAAGAAGTGTTGGGCGTACTTGATGTCCTGTAAAGTTGTCTGCATAGTATTCTCTAAGCCTTGAAAAGTTCATGATGAGAAGATTAGTCACAAAGTACACAGTAAAAGCCCCTACTCCTATGAGAACCGCACTTCCTTGGTCTCTTGAGCGGCCTCCAAAAATAGTAGACATTGCCACGAGGTATGCAATCGTATGGATTACCGAAAGTATTGTCATTATCACCATGTCATTGTGCTTTATGTGGCCTATCTCGTGTGCGATTACTGCCTTTGTCTCATCTTGAGATAACGTGTTAAGTAACCCCCTAGTCAGAGTCAGGGTTGCAGATTTGTTGGTTCTGCCAAAAACAAAAGCATTTGGCATCGAAGTGTTTGCAATTGTAATTTCAGGAATCTTGGTTTTGTTTTTGATGCACATCTCATGAACTGTCTCTTCAATCCAGGAAAATTGTTTTCTGTCCAATGGTTGCATGTTTGTGCTCCACCGAACTATTTTTGGACCTATTGCCCACTGAATCAATCCAAAAACGATTCCCAGCCACACAATTCCAAACATTCCAATGTTAAAGTAAAATCCTAGTGTTGCAAGTAATCCAAACAGCAAACCAAAGACAAGAACGGTGGTAAGTGTCATTGATGCTACAAGCTTGCCTAACATGCGATGTTACAATTTTGAGATATGGTTTTTAGATTAAATATGTAATGGTCTTTTTTAGTTCAGAATTTTTTTTCTTTTTTGAGTTCAATTTTTGAGATGAGGATATGATTTTACAAAATGAAACAAATAGGTTCATCATATGGAAATATCATCAGAGGCCAACGCTATGCAAACATCCCATGGCGAGTAAACTTGTTCTTTTGTCATGACGTAAGGATGCATCATTCCGAACATCAGTCTCGAGAGATCTGAAAGATTAGTATTTTCAGGAATCTTCTTGATATCTGCCAATTTGAATGACTCCCCAACTTTTTTCTCCAAAAAGTTTTCTGTATTTCTCAAGTAGTCTAGATCCTGTGCAATCGTTTGAATTATTGTTCTGTCACTGATAAAGTTAGAGGAATTCTTGAAGACGAGTTTTCTGGTTCGGCTGTTCATCATGGAATGTATGATCTGACCCACAGTATCGTCATACAGAAATGACACAGTCTCTTTCCATGGAAGATCAGATATGGTCAGGTCTGTCTTGCAGTTGGCCCCTATCTCGAGTAATTTTCTTGCAGATATGGCAGAATACCCGCCTAGATGATTGGGTAAAATACAAAAGGCTCTTCTTGTTTCTTGCCATCTTTCCAACAGTTCTCCCAAGCTTGTATCTTGACATACCCGTACAATCTCTTCATCCATAATTTCCTCGACTGTCTTTTCATCAAAAAGCTCCGATGTTGGATTCTCAAAGACATTTCTTATTATCTCAAATCCTCCTAGAACCCCAATTGGTTGCTCTTTTTCATCTGTGACCACAAGGGAATCGGTAAATGACTCCAGATAATGAATGAGCATTCCTGTCGCAACCCACACCTTGTTTTCTTTTCGTATGCTTACTGCAGGAGTAGATGAGACTGATAATGGCATTAACTGACTCAGAGTAAGATCTTTAATTGACAATGACTTTTAGACATATTTTTTGGTTTAATAGATGATCAAGATTTTCAATGTTGATTTTCATGTATACGATGGATTACAAACAAAATGTCTGTTACTTGTTTTTCATTTTTTTAATTTGTACTTTGAAAATACTCTTGCCTCTCACTTGCAATGGTAAGCAAGTCAGTCTTGCTGATTACACCCAATAACCTATCATGAATATCACAGACAAAAATTTTTCCTTGTCGTTTCTTTATCATCTGCATAAATGCCTCATCCATTTTTTCATCAGTTTTACAAACAATCAGATTATTCTTTGGTATCATGATCTCCTTAACATTTATTGTATTTCTTTGATTCTCTTGAATTTTTAACGCATCAGTATTTTTGATCATCCCTAAAAGAATACTGTTGCCGTCATCGTCTACCACTGGCAACTCACTCTTAAGATGCATTTGAAAATATGCCAATGCATCCTCCACA
The DNA here is from genome assembly GCF_965223225.1 of Candidatus Nitrosopumilus sp. GTDB lineage: Archaea > Thermoproteota > Nitrososphaeria > Nitrososphaerales > Nitrosopumilaceae > Nitrosopumilus. The sequence goes on along the minus strand of NZ_CBDCVU010000004.1, from coordinate 640,929 downwards.
TTAAAGGAACTTTTTATTGTGATTACATGAGGGTTCATCACATTTTTTGCCGACACGTCTTGCAACATATGTTGCAGTTCAAAATAATATTGGTATGATTTTACACCATTATTTAGAAACCATCCCAATATCACAAGCCATAAACCACCTATCGTATTTCCAGTAAATAGAGAAACTGCACCCACTCCCATAAACAAATATGAAAATATGATGCCTACAGTAGTAGCTATTTTGGTTGCTCTAAAAAAATTGCCTGTTAGTTTGACCAATATGGATCGTAATATTCTTCCTCCATCAAGAGGAAATGCAGGAACCATGTTGAATATGCCAAGCATGAGATTGATGAGAACCCCGTAAAACAGTATGGCCTCTGTTTTGGTTAGTTGGATATTCTCAATAGAAGTAAATTCAAATCCATTGAGAAGAAAAAGCAAGACTGCAAAAATACCAGATATCAAAAAACTTGTAATTGGCCCCACTATTGCTATTGCAAATTCCTTATGAGGGCTTTTAGGCTCTTTTGAAATGTCAGATACGCCACCAAAAATAAACAAAGTTATGCTCTTTACTGGAATGTTGTATCTTTGAGACATTAGTGAATGAGACAACTCGTGAAGTAAAATTGCAAAGAACAAGAGAACAGTAGACACTATACCCAAAAACCAATAGTCTGTTTGACTCAGATCAGGAACATACTGCGGCATGAAATATGTGGAAATGGTCCAAACCAAAATAGCAAATGCAATTACAAGAGTAAAATGCAGTCGTATTCCAATTCCCTTTATGCTTCCTATCTGAAGTGACAATTACACAACAACACAAAATCTGAAAATTTAACCTACTATTGTGATTTTCAAAGATAGTATTAGCAATATTAGGAATGGGCGGTCCTTTAATCCAGAAATAGCAACATATGATTTTCTAGTCTATGTAGATTAAAAATAGACAAAACCGTGGAGTTATCTTAGGATTCTATAGTCCGCCACCAAAAATTTCGCTTAGCTCAATGACATAACCGTCAACATCTACAATGTAAAAGGACTTTGAATCATCAAATGTGACTGCTCCTCCATATAGAATTTCAACTCCTAACTCTTTGCATTTTTCTTCAATTTTTTCAAAGTTCCTAACATGAAAACCAAAATGTGTTATTCCACCTTCAGGTTTCATGTCGGGTACTTCATAGAGGCAAAGAATAACTGAATCATTTCCAATTATTTTTGAAGGAACCTTCAGTTTGTTTGGAAAGTTGTTTTCAACCTTTACTTCAAATCCAAACATGTCCTGGTAAAACTTTACGCTTTTTTCCAAGCTTTTAACTTTCATGTTTACATGATCTATTGCCGTAGCTTTGAGGTAATTTCCCATAGACACCAATAATTAGAATAATAATTAAAGGATGCTAAAATTAGAATAAGCTAATTAGTTTGAGATGTTAATTTTGATTCTACAAATCTAGAATAACTAATACCAATCAATATTTTCTAACTCAGATTAGAATAATTACAAAAAATAGATTACATAAAAAATTCATCTTGTGTATGTCAGAATTTTTTATTTCTTGTTTATTCTGTTCCTTTTGTAAGGAGAACATCACACTTTGCATGGCCTGCCACGCCACTTGCAACGCTTCCCAAGACAATCTTTCTAAATCCTGTTCTACCATGAGAACCCATCACTATAAGATCAACATTGTTACTTTCTGCAAAAGCCAGTATTCCATCTACAGATGAAGGGTTGTGTATTATTTTAATTGAAAAGGGCACGTTTTTGGAATTTGCTTGACCCTCTAGTTTTTTTAGCATGGTCGTTGCAATGTTTTCTTCTTCGTCCTGAATCTCTTCCATCCGTTCAATGGATATGCCAGTAGAATCAGATATCTTTGACTGTAAAACAGTCACAACTGTAATTTCAGATTCAAGTTTTTCTGCAATTTCTAGTGCTTTCTCATATGCCTTTTGAGAATAGCCAGAGCCATCAAAAGGTACAAGAATCTTCTTCATAATGGTTGCTTTTGGCACATATTCTATATTAAACCAACGAAAACAATGCAATACATCATCTTACGGTTTTTTGTCGTCAAAACATAGAGTCAGATATCAAATTCTGGCAATCAAAAATCAATGATAATTCAAGATTATCTCTTTGGACCTACCTCAAACTCCACATCAACTATTACAAATGCATTACCATCTCGGAAATTATTCCAATCATCCAGGGTTATTGTCACTCCGTTGTATCGTATTTCTCTGTGGTTTTCAACGTTGAGGCTCTGATTTACATCAATTTTTTTAATTCCCTTTATCTCAAAGTTCATTGGATCAATTATCTCAAGGACCTTAAATTTTGCATCCTCAAGCGCATTGTGCATTAGTTCTTCTCTTATATTGTCAACTGAATTTTCCGAATGGGACATGTAGATGTTGTGTACTCCGCCATATTGGGATACGACCTCATGGACCCGTACCACATCATCCAGTGTAGTCTTTACATTCCAATAGGATTCTGCTCGATAGCTGTTAGATGTCCATCTGTCGTGATAAGTTGGATTGATGTTAACTGAGCTTCGTGGAATTGTTTCAGACACTCCATTTTCTTTTAAAAGATTGGACAAGTCATCAACAGTTTTAGAATAAGAGTCAAGCGTGTTTTGCAAAGTGTCAGGTTGCGTCTCTAGTCTTACATTGATTGTTACCTCAAGATCATACTCTATATTTTCAGAATCGCCTGTTACCGTAACTGTTCCAGTCATCCACGGGTGAACCATGCAAAAATAGTCATAAAAACCAGAACCATTAAAATCAAAAGAGTATGATTCACCGCTCATAAAGAGTGCACTATCAAACATGCCATCAGGGCCATTGTCAGGTGTGCCACTTGTGACTGTATGAGCTGCTGAATCATCATTTATCCAAGTGATTGTAGTGCCGAGGTCAACTGTAATGTTTGAAGGCAAGAAACATTCTGATGTAATCTCACATCCAGGAGCACCAGAGCCAAATGCAAGTTCTATCTCTTTTGCTGCAGGGTTCTCTTGTTGTGCTGCAGAATTAGAGTCTTTTTCTGATTCAATCTCTATTGGAACTTGAGAAATTCTAATGTCATCTACATGTAATCCTAAATCTACTATTTCTTGAGATATTGCATGGTATGTCTTCATATCAACCTTAATTGGAAATGACATGTATGCTACATATGAGTCGGCACTATCCGGGGCGGGGGCATGTCGATGTCTGTCACCATCAAAGTTTGCACGCAGATAAGAAACAGAAGTATTCTCAAATCCTTCAAGATCGTTCTCTATATTTTCAGTGATGCTTGCAATGTTTTCTTGATAATTGTCAACTGCTTCTTCTAATTCAACTGGAGGGTTTGACATTCTAAGCATAAGTACAACAGAATCAGTATCCAAAAAGGCCGAATCCTCACCGGTAACTGTAATGGTTGTGTATCCGGATTCATGTTTCATGATTTCTGCAAATTCCAATGGATTGCTAAGTGAATAAGAACTGGATAATCCAAATGACAATGCAACAATTGCCGTTACTGAAAAGATAGCAATTGTAGAAAGTTTATAGTTTTTCCTCAAGCTAAATTTTTTGGAAACTACATACTGATAAGGAATTCTATTAATTCTTCCATGAGAACTTCAAACTAGGAGAGAAATTTTTACATAGAACATAGAAAATAATATTTAACATTAATTTATCAAAAGTTCGTTTGAGTCAAGAAATATCAAAATTCCTTGTAGAGCCAGGCACTAAAGTCAATCTCAAAAAGATAGACACCAATTACAATGGAGACATAAAAAAAGAAAATTCCAAGATTGAATTAGAAAGATTTCATCTCAAAATGTCAAAGCTCCAATACAAGCTTCACGCAGAAAAAAAACAATCATTGCTCATAATTTTGCAAGCAATGGATGCAGGAGGAAAAGATGGAACAATACGAGATGTCATGCATGGATTCAATCCTCAAGGATGTAAGGTAACATCCTTTCGCAGTCCAAATGTAGAGGAGATAAATCACGACTTTTTATGGAGAATCCACAAATCAGTTCCTGCAAAAGGAGAAATCGGAATTTTTAATCGATCTCACTATGGGGATGTATTAATTGTAAGGATACACAATATGGTTCCTGCCAGACAATGGTCAAAAAGATTCGAACACATCAACAACTTTGAGAAAATGCTGACAGATGAAGGGGTGAAAATTCTAAAGTTTTATCTTCACATTAGTAAGGAGGAGCAAAAAAAGAGGTTAGAAAAAAGACTAGATGATCCAACGAAGCATTGGAAGATTGATGAAGCAGACTTTAAGGAAAGAAAGCATTGGAACAAGTACATGAAAGCATATCGGGAAGTTTTGGAAAAATGCAGTACACCATGGGCTCCATGGCACATCATACCTGCAGACACAAAATGGTATCGTAACTTGCTAGTTGCACAGATCATCACAAAAACAATTGAAGAAATGAACCCCAAGATTTCAAAGTCAATTGCAAACATTACAAAAATAAGAAATGAGAACCAAACAAAAATCACCTAATTATTAGTTCATTAGTTTTTCCGAAATTTATGCAAATGCTAATCCAATGTTGATTAGCTTTGAGGCAACATTTGAAGAGACACAGATTGGAGAATAATCCGAATATTTGAAGAGCAACTCATGTCCGCTTTTGCAATAGCTTGCGTCATTTATGTTGCCTTGAGGATTCACTAGAATCTCAAGGTCTGCAGATTGAAAAACAGAATCCATGTCTTTTCCAATTGAGACTTTGGCATTGTATTGGCCAGTCTCCTGGGGTGTCCATGACAAGCTGACGTTAAATGTCTGAGATGGATTAAGTGTACCAGTCATCCAGCGTATAGAATCCACAGGATTATTTTGCTCATCAGTTATCTCAACTACATACGCAAAATTGTGTTTGAAATCGTTCAGATTTGTAATGTCTGCAGCTATTTGTAACACCTGGTCTTCTCTAATGCTATCGAATTTCTGTCCAAATGAATTTACTATTCCAACAGAGTCCATGCGTATATTATCAATGGTTTCATCAATTAATGATACTTTAACAAGATCAGTGTCATTACCGTTCTCTGATGTTTTTTCTCTTTCTGAGCTTACAGATGTTGCAGTGTCATCATGTTGTTTTTGGTTGCCATAAATGTAATCCCAGTTGACGTTAAGATCAGTATTTCCCTCATAGCCGTTTACTGCTTTTAGTATCTCTTCTTTTTTCTGCAATTCAAGCTTGTCTGCCTCTTTGAGTTTCTCATCAGATAACTGCTCTTTTATCTTCTCACTGTTCTTTTTTATTTGAAAAATCTGATTTGATACATCATCTTTTGTAATATCCCCTGTTGCATAGTCATTAATTATCTCCTGCATTGACTGTTTTGCAATCAAGTCTTCATTTTGGATTTGATCATAGTATCGTAATTCAAGAGATTTTAGTTTGGCGTCATATTCTTTTGTGATTTGTTGGATTTTCTGGTTTATTTCGTAAATGATATCATCGTATTGTTTTAGTCTGTCTTTTTGTTCAACATAGTCAATCAGGGTATGGTCTTGGGCAATTCCCTGTTTTATCATTTTGCTTGCCTCAGATTCTAAAACGCACCTATACTCAGATGCAACAGTATCATAGATTACCTTGTGTTGATTGTCATCACATTTAGTCCCAGGATTTGTCCGTACATCAGAAAATGGCATCTCCATGCCAAAAATCACAATACCAGTTACAGCATTATCCATCCATTTTTTAGCAACAGACTCATCTACACAAGAAAACATGTCAGAGGTCACTCTAGAAACTAGCACAAACCCATCTTGACATTCAGTGTCAGAGTCAACTAATGCATTGCCGGTGTTTACACCATCAAAGTTTGCCATGATATAACCAGGTTGCAGTTTGTAATCAGAATACATTTCAGATAATTTTGCATTTGTGGCAGAAGAAAAATGGACCTGTCCTGTAGAATTAAAGATTTGCTGTTCATGATAATCGGCAAGGTTATGTTTTATGTTAAACTGAGCATTCATTTCGATTAGTTCAATTTTTTGAGTGGTTGCAGCTTTGTGGTATGCATTTTTTGCTTCTTGTATTGTTCCGCCGTTTACCAATACATCACTCATTGCAACTCTTCCGGCAAGAACTTTTTGTTCTTTGAAATTAAACTGATCCCAAAATACTCCTTGAACAAAAGAAGGTTTTTTGTTTACAAATCTCTCAAAAGAATTTTCTGAGGAATGTTTCTCCCATAATCTCTCCCATTCATCTAGGCTCTGGTTGAGACGCTCAATTGACAAGTCTCTTTTTTGTTGCAATAATTCTTGAGCCTGGCTTTTCTCAAACTCTTTTTTCTCCAAATCTGCAATCATCTTTTTTGTCTGCTCTATCTTCTCTAAAAGATCCAAGGCAAGAGGATCATGCAAAAGATTCTCTGAAAGCAACATCTGACCTTCCGAACTAGAAGAATCTTGGGCATAGGCAATTTGTGCAAAGGAAAAAGACGCCACACATGCAACCAAGAGATAAAGTGAATTTTTTAGAACAATCTTAGAATTTGACGACCTTTTTTTCTGCAAATTGTTTGTTTCCACTATTTTTACTAGATTGTGGAAAATAATAAAGATTAGGGTACTAATCATTATATGATGAATTGATATGATATTAATGAATATAAGACTAATTAACTCATATTTTGCGTAGAAAATGGAAGTGAATCAGAAATAAAGACACTCGATCTCAAAGAAAGCATAGGACTTTTGCTCAAGATCTCTGCAAAAACATGGGAAAAAGCAGCAGATATTGAATTACAGGAACGATTTGGACTGTCAGGTGCAAAATGGAAGATAATTGTCGTGCTTTCAATGAAAGAAGGAATAACCCAAAAACACATCGCAGATATGGCCTTTGTAGAGGCCCCAACCCTTGTACCAGTAATTGATAAGATGGAAAAAGATGGATACATCACAAGACAGGCAGATCCTAATGATCGTAGAAACAACTTGATCTTTATGACAAAAAAATCAAAAGACATTGTGGATTCCATAATCGACTGTATCCTGGAGATAAGAAACATGGGACTGCAAAAGATATCAAAAAAAGACATGGAGATTGCAAAAGAAGTACTGGAGAAAATTATTGGAAACACAGAGGCATTTATCAAGAAGAAAGGAGAGAAGACAGATCCTGATTTATGGAACAATCCACAAAACAAGGCAAAAAAAACTCTTGTAAAGCTGTAGGGTTTACAAAAAAATCAATTCACAAACTTTGTTTTAATCTATGGACTAACAACAAAATCAAACTCAGCATATTTCGTGCCGTCAATTTCTTCTAAATCTAAGATTAGTGATGGCTTTACAAGCCAATCATGGTCTTTATCGCCTTGAAAGTAGAGTTGTGTTGTTAACAATTCAGTTTCATCCTCGGCAGACAATATCTTCAAATGGATATGTGCAGGTCTCACCATCCCAGATTCAGAATACTTTCCCGGAAAAACTGTTTCAAAGTGGTACAAACCATTTTCGTCTGCTGCTACTTTTCCCCTAAGTGTAAAGGCGTCATCAAAATAATATTCCCCATTAGAATCAGTCTGCCAAACATCAACGATTGCATAAGGTATAGCGTTGCAACTATAGTCAAGTATTTGTCCAGATACTACCAGTCTCTGACCTTCAAGTGTTGCTCCAAAGGTTTCTTTTGAAGGAGCACCAACAATGTAATAAGGCCCTTCAGCATTGTCTGCAGTCAAAGCACAAGGATAACCAAGATTCTGAATGGTAGGATCTTGCCACAAAAAACTGCCCAAAACCAAGACAACCACAATTGGAACTATCCCAACAACAAATCTATTCAATTTATTATCACAAGCAAGTACATTTTCAAGTTATAAGTCTCTGTCGAAAGGTATGAAAAGTCATCTTGATTTCAAATGTTAAGATGCAAAATATCTAATATTTTCAGGTGGTCACATTTAAGGCTCTAGAATTTCAAGCAAGGTATACTTGAGAGACGAACCATCTGCGGGTGGATTTTCAACTTGGGTTATGCTGACATGTATCTTGTAAGAGATTCCCTCTTCATACTTAAATCCCACGATTGACTGATAGAGAAACTCCCATTGGTCATCAAGGTTTTCTTTTACCAACATACATTGCTGTGGACCTACTCCAACACAATCAACTAGTTTTGAATCAACATACAAGATTGCCTTTCGTTCATTTTCATTGTCATTGATTTTTTCAACAAAATGTTTTCCATCATCTGTTCTGCATTGCCTTGGATGAGATTCCATTACAGGATTTCCTGCAGCTGCACATTCCTCAAAACTATCAATGGATTGCATTATGTTTTTGCACTCCCCAAGATGTTTTACTGCCATGTGGCTTGAATTGAGTCCACACATGTTACCATAGGTAACTCCATCAACACCACATACAGGGTCATACTGCATGGTGCAGGCAATTGCAGGCATTTGTGTATGCCATCCTCCTCTACTTTCTAATTTTTTAACAGAGTCAGACAAAACACATGCAGGAGACGCATCACTTTGTTTGAATATCAGTTGTTTTCCCTCTGCACAAATAATATTTTGAACTGAAAGACCTGCATGTTTTTGATGGTGAGGTCTCAAGTATTCTTTGAGAACTCCATCCATCATACACACTTTACCAGGATATGCACCTGGACCACATCGGTCATCTAAAACACACATACCATTCAAAGCTGCAAATCCAGGTGCACACATTCCATTATAGGACATATGATGATGACCACCAAACATGTGACTTCCGTTCATTGTATTAGACATCATCATCATATTTTTTTGCTGATCATCGTCATGGTGTGACATACCATGCATTGCAAAAACAAAATTATCAGAAGGATCGTTAAAACTTCCAACAAGCATTGCTAGAAAAATCAAGGGAATTGAAGTAAATAACAAAAATTTCATACTTGATAGAATAATTTATCATACTTAAAGAAAAGCATGATTATTAGGCATACATAAAAGAGATTTTGAAAAAATCGATAGAATAATGTACTTTTAGACTAAAGAAAAATAATCAGAATGAATATAAAAAAATTACAAAACATATGTGTTGAGATCAGCAAACTAAAACAGCAATTAGTAGAAGAACTTCCACATTCTAGCAACCAAGCATTATACTTTCAGAACAATGAAATCACAACGGGGATAATAAATGACAGAACAGAGATAAAGATGCACCTAATTTCAGGCCAAATTCTATATTTTAGTGACGAGAAAGGGGACTTTATTGACCTTGAAAAAGACAACATCTCAGAAAAATTGCAATCAATAGCAAAAGATCATAAGTTAGAGTTATCAGATTCAAAGCTAGAAAACCCAACGTCTGATGAAATGAAGTCCTTTTTACAATATGCAGAATTAGCAGTAAAAATTTTAGAAAATTTTAGAATGAAAATGCAGGCAAAAAATTTTACCAGGGTACATCTGTGGCCACATCATTTTGATTTTTCAGTAGAGTGATTCCCTGGAAACAAAGATGAGTAGATAGGTACAGGCATATCACCTGGAGATGAACAGTATTCAAAACCATACATCTACATGAATCCGTATCCATTTAATGAAAAAATAAAAGAAAGTCAATTGCCGTTTGGAAGATGGCACACATCAGGATGGAATTGAATAAAAATAGAATTAGAAGACATCCTAAAAATTCTTCAGAAGATACAGATTCTGCTGCAGATACATTGTATGATGTGTTTAAAGTTGCAAAAAAGAATTTCGACGACAACTAATCTTAAAGAAAAAGTTTCAACATTTCATTTCAAAGCAAGTCAATAAAACCATAGAATTTGAATTGTGTGATGTACAGCTTCACAGAAAATCACTACTCAAGATTCTTATTTTAATTATTTTTTAAAAAAACCAAACATGAAATTTTGTCCCAAATGCAGCAACAGATTGATCTCAAATGAATGTCATAATTGGAAATGCACAGAGGGCAAAGTAGTAGAAAGAAAAACTCCAAACTCTACGTGGAATTACCTGCATGCAAAACCAAAACCATGCTACAAAGGATGCGGAGGGCAGATTTACTTTGATGAAGAGTACAAATCTGAAAACGGCAAGTTTATTCCACTAGATATAGTAACGCGAGAACCACACACATGCAACACATCAGATTTAGAATTAGATTACCAAGGTTTCAGTAGTGATGGCAGGGTAAAGTCACAACAATACCAAAATAAATTTGAAAACAAAATCACTACAACATATCATTCTAGGGCATCAAATTATCAAAATCCACAAAATATTGGCGAAATAACCAATGATGACGCAAAAGAGATTGCAAGCCTAGTATCAGATATCAAATACTTTGATGTAAAGAAAATCCCACAAAAAGACATCAATGAAAGTCAGATAATCGAAGAGATTGTAAACGGACACAACGAGGGTAATTTAGGAATAGTTCATTTTGAGCATCATAATACAACAGAGCCTAAGAAGATACCAATCAGCCACACAAAAGAAATACTTGCATCTTCAATCATAAGAGGAATTTCAGATTATGGTTTCAAAGAGGGATTTTTGGAATACCAAGTCAATGCAATAAACAAAATCATAGAAGGAAAAAATGTCATAATTTCTGCCCCAACAGGTTCTGGCAAAACTGAGGCATTTACAATTCCAATAATTCAGAAAATACTAAATGAAAATCAAACAAAGGGCGTCTTTGCTTTGCTTACATATCCTCTCAATGCATTAATCGATGATCAAGTTTCAAAAATTAATGAGATAATACAAAAATGCAATTTAGAAAATAAAATTTCAGCACGTGCAATACATAGCGGTATTAGCCAAGATGCCAGACAAAAAACAATAGAAGAGTCAAGCAAAAAATGCATAATCTTAGCAACCAGTTTTGATTTTATTGATTGGCATCTGACATTGCAGACAAACAGCTGGAAGTCGTTGTGTCAACCTGCAAAGATAATTGTGATGGATGAGGCTCATTCATACACTAGTTTTCACGGGTCAAACGTACATCATGTAATCAAAAGAATGAAAAAATACATGAAGAATGTCCAATATGTTTGCGCATCTGCTACACTTGAGAATCCTGAAGAATTCTTCGAAGAGATGTTTGAAGTAGATAAAGCATCATTTGACAACATAAAAAGTACAATTGGAAGAAAACAAGACATTTACAGATTATTCATCATGCCAAGAAAACTGCCACAAAGAGAAACAATGGAGATGATTTCATCAATATGTCACAAAAACAATGCAAAGCAAATTGTATTTAGCAACACAGTAAATGATGCAGAAGTCATAGCGGTAAATCTCAGAGAACGAAATCCAGGAATAAAGACAAAGGTGCACTCAGGAGTAATTGAGAAAGGAGACAGACGCATTGCAGAAGGGGAGATGAAACAAGGAGACCTTGATGTTTTATCATGTACTCCTACGCTTGAACTTGGCATAGACATAGGACAGGTTAACGTGGCAATTTCTGCATTTACTGGAGAATTTGACAAGATGATTCAGAGAACTGGTCGTGCGGGGAGAAGAGGCCAAAAGTCATATGCAATATGCGTTTTTGAGCCTAGAGATGCAGTATGCCATTACTATGCAAACAATATCAAAGAGTACACTGGACAAAAGCATTCGGTGTACATCAACAAAGACAACCAAATCATATCACAAAAACACGAAAAATCAAAAGAAATTGAAGAGATTGCACAAAAAACCTTTGACAAAAAGCCATTATGGAAATTTGCAAACAAAATGAACTTGCGTGGAACTTCAGGATTTATCAAAATCTACATTCCAGGAAAGAAAAAATCACTGGAGAAGGGAATACCTACAGGATACTACCAGCTCTACGAGCATTCTCTGTACAGATTAAACTCTGTCTTGTATGAAGTTGACAGATTTGAAAAAACAGGAAATGATGATAATCATTCAGGAAAGGCATTTTTAAAAAATTGCAGCATAATAGACAGAAACAAAAAGACATTGCCAATTGTAAAAACATCACTTGAGCAAATAAAAAAAACAGAAGACAAGTTGTTGATTGCAAAAAATAATCATAAAATACAATTATCCTATTGTATAGTCAACATAGAAAAGAGGATCACCGGCTACTACAAAGGAAGCAAAAACGATACCATTCAAACAATGAAAAAGATCAAAGGAATAACTCATCATAACTGGAAAGACTTGACATGGGATTCAAAACATTCTGCAGTAAAAATTCAGATTCCTACAAATCTTTATTCTCAAGAGGATGCAAAGAATGTCCACTCAAATGAGAAATACAATAATGACATTAGTGAAGAATTTACACATACCATTACTCACGTGTTTGTAAATGCAGCAAAAATAATCACAAAGTGTGATGATTCAGACGTGGATACGTTTTTTGATGATGAAGACAACTGCATTTACATTTATGACAATTCAGCAAACGGTGCAAATGGATGCAGTAAAATCATTTACAAATATTTTGAGAATGTTTTGCAAAAAGCATACCTTCTGATAAGCAAATGCAGTTGCAAAAAAGGTTGTCCAAAATGTATTCACATATCAGGTTTTTGTAAGACAAACAATCAAGACTTGGAAAAGCAAAAGACTTTGAGATTCTTCAGAGAACTGCTCTAGTAACAAAAATCATCAGATGTTAAGAGCCCATCATTCCTACCATCTTTGGCATTTCTCTATAGGCCTTGTTTACAAATATGCCATTATCTGCACTGATCATCACAAACTCCATAGGATTATCAGGAGGAGGAGAGACTATAATTTTTTGTCCAGGCTTCAAAGTTCCAAGATCAAGAGTATCGCCTGCTCCAAAATTGACATGAATGTTTGTCAAAGACTGAGAACCAGTGTTTTGTATAGTTACACGGCCCATTACAAACAAGCTCTGTTTATCTAAAAGTGGGTCTACATAGATATCATACTCTTGTGTAGATATAGATAATTTCAAAACATCCATTCCAAAAATAAGACCCATAATGGCAATTGCTGCAACACCTATACCGAGTATAACAGTGTACTGCTTCACAAGGAGTATTTCTTTTTTCTAATACTTAAGAAAGATTATTTCACATTCACACCGTTCCAAAAGGCAACCATCCCCTTGATTTTGGAAGCGGCTTCATTTGGCTCAGCATAGTACCATGCGCAATCTTTGTTGGTCTTACCATCAACTGTAACAGAATAGTAATTTGCCATCCCCTTCCAACCACAAAACGTAGTTAGTTCAGTTTTCTGAAAATACTCTTGCTTTATGGATTCAAATGGGAAATAATGATTTCCTTCTACAACTACAGTGTCATCGCTTTCAGCGATTACAGTATTATTCCAAATAGCTTTCATAAGTTTTGTTTTATCATTATCTATTTAAAAAAATTCCCAATTAGTAGAACATTCCTGTAACATACAAGCAATCAAAAATAAAAACAATTGTTTTTTATTCGCCTTTCATCTCATTTCTGCTTTTGAACTCGGGGGTAATTCCAAGAGATTCATAATTTCCAGTGGAACATGTAAAACACATAGAGTCTTTGGGCATTCCAACTGCAGCTGCAAGATTCTCAGCATCATTGTATCCTAAAAAGTCAGCACCAATACTTTTTCTCACCATTTCTGTTATTTCTTCTTGATTCATGTCCTTGTTTTCTGAAAATGTTGCTAGTTCCTCCTGAGAAGGAAAGTCTATTCCTGCATAACATGGGAATTGGATTGGAGGATACGTAATTACCATACTTATCTTTCTGGCTCCAGCTCTGCGTAAGGCCTTAATTATTGCCTTGGAGCTTGTTCCCCTAACCAAACTATCATCAATTACTACCACATGTTTGCCATTAATGATTTCTTTAATTGGTATAATCCATCTATTAATTTCGACTCTATCTGTTTGATGAGGTTCAATAAAACTTCGCAATGGTCCTTTTTTGCTGTATCTGTCTTTTAGTAAACCTTCATCAAAAGACACACCAAGTTCTTGTGCATAGCCAAGCGCGGCTGGTCTTGCAGAATCAGGTACAGGGATTACCAAGTCAGCATCTTTGATTGGAAATTTTTTGGCAAGGAATTTGCCAATATTTTTTCTTGCAACATAGATGTTTGTGCCTTCCATATTGCTTGAAGGGTGTGCAAAATAAGTAAACTCAAAAGAGCAATGCGCACGTGCTGGATCATCAGAAAACATTTCAGTTTCCAGTCCATTTTTGCTAAGCTTGATCAGCTCACCCGGATTCACATTACGTTGCATCTTTGCACCCACAGCAGAAATCGCAGAAGATTCAGACGCAACAATGTATGTGTCATCGACTTCCTTGTGTCCTAAGACCATTGGACGAAATCCTTTAGGATCACGTGCAGCATAAACTGATTGATCATCGGAGATAAATGTAAAGCAATAAGAGCCAACCATTTCATTTTTAAGAATTGAGAGTGCCTTTCCCATTTTGCCATTCTCGGAAATCAACGATACTAAACGTTGTGCTGCAACCAGAGTATCGCTTGCATTTTGAGGAGTAAATGAACAGCCTCCAACCAGATTCGATAGTTCCTGAACGTTTGCTATTGTTCCATTATGGGCTACACATAGATCCTTTACTTTCAGAGGTTGCGCATTCTCAAGTGAACTACGTCCCATTGTGGAATATCTCACATGTCCAATAACTGCAGACGAGGCATATTCTTCGGTAATTTTTTTAAATTCAGAAGAAGCTGCTGAAACTAATCCTAATCTCTTTAGAGGAGTTTTGTTTGGAATCGCAAGGCCCCAAGCCTCTTGTCCTCTATGTTGTAGTGCTCTCAATGCGTCAATTGCCATCGGAATAACATTGGTACCAGTCTGACTGAAAATTCCAACAACACCACAATTTTCCTTAACCATGAAGCATCAAATCCCTTAACGAATTTATCCAAGTTTTTTGCGCTTTATCAACTCTTAGATCAACTATACTACTAATTTTGTGTGAAAATTGAATAGAATCACCCGTAAACTTACCAATAACTGCAAAAGATGTCTTGTTTTTTTCCAGTATTTTTTTGATCTTTCCAAGGTTTTTCTCTTCACATGCCACGAGGTATCTTGAATGACTTTCTGAGAAAAGCAACCTATCTACATCCATTTTTTTATCAGAGGGGATTTTTTCAAGATTTATTTGGCATCCTATCTGGCTTGTCATACACATTTCAGATACGGCAATTGCAAGGCCTCCCTTTGAGCAATCATGAGCAGATTTTACAAGTTTGTCTTTAATTATTTTTAATACGGATTTCATGTTAGTTTTTGAAGATGTAAAATCTACTTTAGGACATTTTCCTCCAACAAACTTGTGGATGTATTCAAAATATTCAGAACCGCCCATCTCATCTTTTGTGTCGCCAATAATCACTAGACAGTCATCGTCACTCAGTGTTTTTGGAATTAGTGGGTTTTTGTCAATTAGTCCTAAAACACCAATTAGTGGAGTAGGTTTTATTGGTCCATCGCCAGTTTCATTATACAAACTAACCTTACCACCAACACATGGAATTTTGAATTCTTTTGCAAAATCTGCCAAACCTTTTAGCGACTCTAAGAATGTCCAAAATATTTCAGGATCTTTTGGATTTCCAAATTGTAAATGATCAAGCATGCCAATAGGTTTTGCTCCAGTGCATACAACATTTCTACATGCCTCTTCAAAACAACCTATAGCCCCATCTCTTGGATTCAGGTAACAATGTTTTGGATTTCCATCAATCTTTGCAGCAAGGAATTTTCCATTATCTAGTCTCAAAACTGCGGCATCACAACCGGGTTTTACAACTGTACGAATTCCTACTTCGTGATCATATTGTCCATATACCCAAATCTTACTGGCAATATTTGGGGCAGACAACAGTTTCAACAAAGTTTTAGAATAGTTTGAGATTGGTTTGAGGTTTTTTTCAGTCTCAATTGTCTTTAGATATTCAGGTTTCTTGGAAGGCAAGTCCAAAAGGGTTGCATTTGCAACAACTTGTGTAGGAAGGTCTGCAAATGTCTTGTTACCTTTTTTTACTCTCATTTTGTTATCTGATTTTACACGACCAATAACTGAACATCCAATACGGAATTTCTTGCATATATGTTGAAGTTTCTTTAATTTTGCGTTGTCAGTTACAATTAGCATTCTTTCTTGTGATTCAGAAACCATTATCTCATCTGTATGCATGTCAGATTCACGTGTATGGACCTTGTCTACATTCATCTCTATTCCCACTTCCATAGCGTCAGCAGTTTCAGAAATTGCACAGGAAAGACCGCCACCTCCCAAATCTTTCATGGCATGAATAAGATTCTGATTTCTTGCCTCAAGAATTGCCTCGATGATTAATTTTTCAATAAAAGGATCTGGTATTTGTACAGCAGAACGATCCTCGGACTCTAGCGCATCAGAAGCAAATTGTGAGCCACCTATTCCATCTCTTCCAGTTGAACCTCCAAGCAATACAACTACATCGCCAACGTTTGCATGATTTTTTATCAGATTCTCTTTTTTCCCAAATCCTATTGCAGCAACATCTACCAATGCATAATTTTTGTAACATTCATCAAACTCTACTTCTCCTCCGACAGTTGGAATTCCCAAACAGTTACCATAGTCTGCAATTCCAGATACGGCATTCTTAAACAGCCATCTAGCTTGTTGATCTTTTTCAATATTTCCAAAACGTAATCCATCAAAGATTGCAATAGGCCTTGTACCAGCTGAGAGGATATCACGAATGACACCACCAACTCCAGTTGCAGCACCACCATATGGTTCTACAGCAGAGGGATGGTTGTGACTTTCAATGTGTGCAGTTACAACATAGCCATCGCCAACATCAAGTACTCCAGAATCATATCCCTTCTCGTTGATTACTAGTGGACCAGTCATTGGAAGTATCTTCAAATGTTTTTTTGAAGATTTGTATGAACAATGTTCAGACCATTCTGCAGCTACTATTTGTAGTTCAGTTGGAGTGGGGTCACGTCCGATTTTAGATTTTAAATTAGAAAGTTCTTGTGGTTCCAGACTCAATTATTAGCACCCATTTTTACCATTAAAGATTCAAAAATTAGAGATGAGGGTTTGTTGTCAAGTGGATTAATTTCTTTCTCAGCTGCTCTTTCGGGATGAGGCATCATTCCAACCACATTTCCATCCTCGTTGCAGACACCTGCAATCCTGCTTGATGAGCCATTAACGATTTGCTCGTACCTGAAAACAATTTGATTTTTCTTCTCAAGTTGTTTTAGAGTTTTATCATCTACATAGTATCTTCCCTCGCCGTTTGCAATAGGAATGGGAATTTTTTGACAAATATCAAATTTGTTAGTAAATGGGGTTTTGTTATTTTCAACAATAAGGTTTGTCCACTCACACATAAAGTTAAGAGACTCATTTTTTAGCAACACTCCCGGAAGAAGGCCTGATTCTACTAAAATTTGAAATCCATTGCAGACGCCGAGAATTGGAATTCCTTTTTCGGCCATTTTTCGAACATCTTTAATTATTGGGCTGTGAGCTGCGATCACTCCTGCCCTTAATCTATCACCATAAGAGAACCCTCCAGGAAGAACTATAGCATCAATATTTTTTGGAAGACCTTTCTCATGCCAATAATATTGAGTGTCAAGATGAAAAACATCAGATAAAACGTGATACATGTCTCGATCACAGTTACTACCAGGAAAAACTACAACCCCAACCTTCACAACTTTCATAATAAATGGAGATATTTAATTTGAATCTAGTCAGAAAAAATTTTTATGTGAAAATATTGCTTAATGCCCCATGACGCTAGTAAGAGACATCATGGAGAAAAATGTGATCACTGCAGATCAACAAAAAACTGCACATGAAGGATCCATCATATTAAGAGACAAGGATATCAGTTTTCTAGTCATCGTGAAAGATGATAAACCAGTAGGAATTGTTTCAGAAAGAGATATTGTACGCAGATTAGCAGCAGAAGATATCAAAGCGTCATCAATAACTCTAGGAGACATCATGTCAAAAAAATTCAGATGGGTCAAATCAGATACAACAATTGAAGATGCAGTACAAAAGATGTTAAATAACAATATTAGAAGAATAATCGTTTTAGATGATGAAAAGTTGTCAGGAGTAGTTACTCAAACAAACATGACTGAATATCTAAGAAGCAAAATCCTGATCAACGAAACAATGGAAAACATAAAATCAGATTAATTTTATGAAGCAAAAACATCAAAAGTTACTTGACTGACAATAGGATTGTAGATACGCAGGTCAGAACATATTTTTTCTACCTGACTTTGAACAGAGTTTCTGTCTTTCCCATCTAGGGTAAATTTGAGCATCTTTGCTGTTTTTATTTTAGATACATTATCAACGGTTCCTTTTAAGACAAGATCATTGAGTATTGTATCACCTTCAGGATCACTAATTCCAGGTTTATTTTCAATGGTGACATGAACGATAAATGTTGCCATTAACAAATTGCAAGTTTGGGTCGAGGTTAATCTATCTTCCGAAAATTATCATGTTTTTATACTTCTTTTGAGAGAAGAGTCAGGTACCCGATTCTGAGGACCTGTATTGTTGTGAATATGTTAGGCCCAGAATCGGTTACTTGGAATCTTGATTTTTTCGTACATAGTCTACATATCTTTTGTAAAGACCTTCGACATACAGAGGATTCTGAACAATGAAAGATTTTTCTTTCAAATCTTCTTTTGATTTGTACATTTCCTTTTCAAAAATCCCTTGGTTATCAAGAGTAATACAGATGTCCTGCCAAGCAAGAACCTCTTTTTCATTTCTGTTGGAAGTGGCATAATAGATAGCTAACAATCGAAGTTTGTTGTATTCATCTAAAACCATCTCTTTTCCCAGAACATATCTTCGTTTTAGATCGTGAAAATATTTTAGTCCATTAGGAGTTAGGACAAAATCAAATAATTTTGGATAATCATCAATTTCAATTGGATACAAGGAATTTTTCTTTTCAGATTCCAAACAATAAGTCTAGAACTTTATCTATCAATAATTTTTGTGATTTGCCTATTATGAAAATTAAATTGTCCCTGACAAATTATTTTTGAAATGTGTCTCCAAATATTCATTGGGAAAAGAACTGTATTGTTAGAAAAACTTGCAAGATATAGCCAAATTTGACTTTATTGAAGACATTGGAATTTATATCAGAAAAAGTTAGCAAAAACAGAATGGCAAGATCAAGATATTGGAAGCTAACATCTGACGAGATGAGCGGATTTACATATGATGAATCAAAATTACTAAACTGGGAAATAAAATGTGTAAGAGAACCTGAAGATGAAGCACATTTTATAGGAGTTTTCATGTATAGGTATGGAACGGCTTATGATTATGAATCAGTGAAGGGAATTTGTTATTTTCATAATAATATAGACAGAAAAGAATTGCCTGCGATAACAGACTTTTTACAGAAAAAATACGGTGGAAAAGAAATAGAGAAAGGCGAAAGAATATTTCTTAAAGATTCAAAGGAGATTTACTCTAGCAATGACATCGGTAATCTGGCAAAAGAGATGGAATCCAAATTCAATACAAAGGCAACAATATCATTAGAATTTGATGATTTGACACAAGAGCAGCTCAAGGAATATGGTCTTCCAGAAGCTAAGCTTTTACCAATTCCCGGCAAATAGATATAGCTAGAAACCCAAACATATCGTATGTCAGAGCTGGATGGATTTAGTCAACATCTAGACGAATTAAGAAAAAGACTACTTCGTATTGTGGTTGTTATTGGAATTATCACAGTATTTCTCATCACCTTTCATGCAGAACCAATCCAAGTTGGTCAAGTTACATTATACCATCCAACACCTGAACCGCTAAACAACATTGCAGCGCAAATCATTAAACACATGAATGAGAATCTAATTCCCCAAGAAGTACAACTAATACAGACAGCTCCAGGACAGGCATTTTTTGCACAGTTGTATGTTGCAGCAATTGTTGGGATAATTTTGGGAATGCCAATAGTTGTCAAAGAATTAGTAGGATTCATCAAGCCAGCTTTGAAAGAAAATGAGATTCACATTAGCAGAACAATTACAATTCCTGCAATCGGATTATTTGCAGCAGGATGTGTTTTTTCATATAATTTGGTAATACCATATGTTTTAGAATTTTTATACAGATATGGTGAATCAGCAGGAGTTATCGAATTTCTTAATGTGATGGATTTTGTTTCATTTGTTTTGCAATTTTTACTTGCATTTGGTTTGTCATTTCAACTTCCACTTGTAATGTATGCAGTATCAGTATCAGGTATGGTAGATGCAGATTTTTGGAGAAAAAATATCAGGTATGCTATAGTAATAATTGTGATTTTTGGAGCTTTGATAACTCCAGATGGAACGGGCATATCAATGACTTTGATTGCAGCTCCGATGATAGGGCTATACGCTGCAGGCATGATTATCATTGAGAGAAGAGAAAAGAAAGAACAAGAAAAATTGAACACTTAAATCCAAATTTAGATAAGTAAATACATAATGTTTGGAGTAGGATTAAGCAATTTTATTGCAGGTCAAGAATGGATCATAATCATTGTTTTAGCGGTGATATTCATTTTTGGAGCCAAAAAGATCCCAGAGCTTGCAAAAACCTTCGGAAAAGCAAAGGGGGAATTTGAAAAAGGCAAGATCGAAGGTGAAAAAGAGCTCAAAGATTTCAAAGATAAAGAGACAAAAGCAGACTAGGATTCTGCAAGCTTTGCAATATCATTTATTATTACAGCATAATTTTCTTTAAAATCATTTTTCCCAAACAAGTTAGATAGCATCATCTTTCCTTTTACTTTGAAATCAGCTTGAATTATTACCTTAGTTTGATTTTCAGAGATTTCAACGAATTGTTGTTGAATATGACTTCCCTTAACATCTCCACCAATTACAAATACATCGTGAGATACAGGTTTTGAGATGACATGTTTTGCCATAATCAGTAATTCGGTTGTTCCTAAGTTGAGGTGTTCTTCTACTACTGAAACATCTCCACGGGTAGACCTAACCCTTACAGATGGAAAATGTTGAGGTATTTTTTTTTCATAATTTTCAAAATCAGAAAATAACTCAAATACAACGTCTCTTTTTTTGTTAATTGTCTTTTCTAATGAAAATTTTGGCAATAGTAATCAAAAGGATCCCCAACGAGGGTATAAATCGTGCTCTATGTCAAACTGGTCCAAACATTTTCCTACTCCATGATTTATTATTTCATCAATAGATTTTGGTTTTGTATAAAATTCAGTTACAGGAGGAAGTATAACAATACCCAATCTTGAAAGTTTTAACATATTTTCTAAATGAATTGCAGAAAGAGGAGTTTCCCTAACCATCAAAACAAGTTTGCGTGATTCTTTGATTGTAACTCCTGCTGCTCTAGCAATTAGAGTATCGTCATATCCATTTGCAATGGCAGCCAATGTTTTCATGCTGCATGGTGCAACAATCATTCCATTTATCTTATGAGTTCCACTAGATACACTAGAAGCCATATTTTTTTCATCAGAGACATTTGTTGCCAAAGATTTTACATAATCCAATGAATACTCAGTTTCCATAGACACACACTTTGCGGCCCATTCAGACATAATCAGGTGAGTTTCAATACCAAGATTCTTTAGAGTCTCAAGCATTCGTATGCCATAAACTACACCTGTGCTTCCGGTCATTCCGATAACTAGTTTCATCAACATTGGTTGAGTGGAACTGTATTTTATGTATTAGATAAAAAACACTAGTTGACACTAGAATCATAGTTGAGAGTATCCTCACTTTCTTTGGCAGATTGTTCTAATGTTTTTCTCTCTTTTCGTCTTTTTAACCACAATGAAAGACCACCTGCAGCCATGGCAGATAGAAGGATTATGCCTGCCATTTGTAGTTCAAAGTGATATAACATATCTAAGATATGATAGAAGATCAGAAAAACATTGTGATCTTCCTCGATCAGCAAATTAGAAAATTAGCTATATTAGCTCCCACCATATAGGTCTAGCATGATTAGGGCATCAGAGATAAAAAAAATAGTAAATGATTATTCAGATGTAAGAATAGGAGTTCTTGGCAGCCATTCAGCACTTGAGGTTATGGATGGAGCAAAAGATGAAGGTTTTCAGACCTCAGTTTTCTGCCAGAAAGGACGAGAGGGCCCTTATCAAAGATTTGGAAGAATTGCAGATGAGATTACAGTATTAGATAAATTCAAAGACATGGCATCAGCAAAAATTCAAAAAAAATTACGAGAGTCCAGCACAATAGTAGTCCCACACAGATCCCTGACTGTTTATCTTGGATACAAAGCAATTGAAGATTCCTTCAAAGTTCCAATTTTTGGAAACAGAAAACTGTTTCAAGCAGAGGAGAGAACATCTAAAAAAGGACAATACTATTTGCTAGAAAAAGCGAGAATAAAATATCCAAAGCTGTTCAAAGATCCTAAAAAAATCAACAAACCATCAATTGTTAAAGTTCAAGAGAAAAACAGACCATTGGAGAGGGCATTTTTTACAGTTTCATCATACAAAGATTATGTGGAAAAATCAGAGGAAAAAATCAAGCAGGGAGTGATCTCAAGGAAAGACCTTGAGAAATCAAGCATAGAAGAGTTAGCAATTGGAACATACATGAATTTTAATTTCTTTCATACTCCAATTTCAAAACAAGTAGATTTTATCGGAATTGAAAGAAGACTTCAAACAAACATTCATGATTACAACGCACTTCCAGCAAAACAACAAATGGATATTGATGTAGACTTGCAAAATATCGAGGTAGGACACACTCCTGCAAGTATTAGAGAATCACTACTTGAAAAAGTGATAAAAATCGGAGACAAGTTTGTAGCAGCAGTAAAAAAAGAGTATGCTCCTGGGATTATTGGGCCATTTTCATTACAAAGTGTCATCACAAAAGATTTGGAACTAGTAGTTTATGACGTATCATTACGTGTTCCAGGAAATCCAATTGTAGCAACCACAAGTCCATATACCAAGTATCAATATGGAAAGACATTTGGTGTCGGAAGAAGAATCGCAATGGAGATAAAAAGAGCGCAAGAAGAAGGTCGTCTAGACGAGATTGTAACATAATTTTTCAAAAAACACACTCTCAAAGATAAGACAGTTTTTCATTCAAAAGAATAATCAAAAAATTGGTTTTGCAAATACACCACATATTGGTAGAATTTAGAATAAAAGGCGTAACCCCCTTATTGCAGAACTCTGAGAGATTCCCTCTCGTTGTCAAACGTCTTTACGTTTGATTGCCTTTCTTGTTCTACGGGGTCACGCAAACTAATCGCCAGATTTTACAACTAACGACATCAATTACTGTAAGAGATTTTAGTATTTAACAGTTAATGTAAATTTTTTCAAAAAATTTCACAAAATTAACTAATTTTTGAGTTATGAGCAATCACGCATATACCACTAGAAAAAAAAATAGTCCATTCTATAAATATCAAAAAAAGGAAAAACAAGTAATGAAAAAACGTGTAACAGTTATGATTGATGATAAACTAGATAAAAAAATAAGACTGTTACAAGCAAAAAAAATACAAGAAGAAAATTTCAGTTATAGTTATTCACAAGCAGTAAATGACCTCATCCGAAAGGCCATTTGAGATTACAAAAATATATCTTGTAGAAATTTAGACTAAAAATGTTGATTGGCTAGATTGAGAAATATGTCGAATACTCAACGTTTGGTTTCAGATAATTAAACGGTTTGATGTTTGAAACTAAACTGCTGGATGCCAATTAACAATACGAATGTTTTTCTTACAATACATCAGGATTAGACCATGAGCAAGTCAATTTTCATAAAAGAGATCATCCTATCTACAAAAGAACCAAGACTTTGTCCATCATGTAATAAAGAAGACAAATTACAAAGAGACATAATAATTGAAGATAGATCAGAAGGATTAACTATTTTGTGTTCTAGATGTGAAGCATTAACAATAGTAACAAATCGTCATTTAAAAAAAGTAGAATTGTCCTCAAGAAATAGCAGTGACATCATAATGCTAAAAGAACCACATTTAATTCGAAGAGTAGAGTATTAAGATTCTAAAGGTTTTGACAATAAAATTTTGACAATGTTACTGCGAACATTTGCAGATTCCCAATCTCTCAAATTTGCATTTTTGCACTCTTCTCTGATCATCAATCCAATCAGACCACTACTCCAGATATTTCGATTAGGATCATAAACAAGTATTATTTTTCCGTGTTTTTTTATGTTGATTCCACCATGACATTTATTGATTATTTCCAAGGCAACTTGCTGATAGAGTTTATCAAAGTTAGCCATATCACATACGTATGATTGTTTCATTCTCAAAAAGGTTCGTATTTGAGTTATCGATAATAATATACAAAAGTAATTTCAACTAATTTTGCTGATGATTAATCAATAAAGCTATAACTGATTGTTGATGAGTTTGCCGAATTATGAAGCATTATGTAAATAAATTAGAAACAAAAAAGAGAAATTTTTTAAGAGATATCAAAGTAGGTTTGATGAAAAACAAATGAGCAAATTGCCAAAAAACTTTCCAGAGTATTCTATAATGTACAAATCAATTTCTAAGCAAATTCAACAACTCAATTTAGAAAAAAATAACACTATAAAAGAAGAAGAAAGGCAAGAGATAGAGTCAAAAATTCAAACATATCATAAAGAATTAGATAAAATCAGAGAGATGTTTCCTGAGGGTTTCTTTGATACCTAAAAAATTATCAAATACAATTTATTCATGACTATGACCACAGTCACATTCCATATGATTATTTTCAGAAGTCATTAATTTTGCCACCATGTCATCACGTATTTTTAGCAGATCTGATATTTGCTGCTTTAGCGTTTCAGAATCCCAATCTTCTTGTATTAGTTGTCGCACTGTCTCAATTATCTCAACATCCGAATTTAGAATTTCATCCATTAGATGTTCATTGTCACTCATAAACATCAGAAACAAATCGGACTAGAAAAGAGTATGCATTGTAAAATTATGCTTCAAGGCTGCTACTTTCTTTGAGAAGATTTTTTTTAACGAGTATTGGAATTTTATAGAAAGCAGCAAGTGCCATAGCATCAGATGCTCGATAACTTCTCAATACAAGGTCTTTTTTCCCGGTAAAATACAGATTAGCACGTAGTACTTCTCCACTTTCATAAATTTTCACCTTAACTAATACTAGTTCATTTTCTTCACAGATTTCTTCAATTAATTTGTAAATTGATGGAACTGATTCAGCATCCGGCTCAGAAAAGCTTGAGATATGTTTTGCAACTTCTCCTGAAAAAGCCCTCATGTGAAATTCTTTTCCGTTATCTGCCTTTAGGATAACCATCCCTTCAACAGCATATGGGTCTACAAATCCAACATAATCTATCTTGACTGATTCATAATCAGGCTCTTGCGCTTGATCAATATCCATTGTCTTACAGATAAAGGCCTGGATTATGCTTATAAAGATACCAAAACAGGCACGATCAAAAGACAAGAATCTCAAAAATAAGAATTCTTGTTCGATCAAATCCAAGAAACAACCCCAAATTATTTAAAATCCCCAACTATGGGTAGCTTAATGTCTACAAATCCCGAACGTGCCGTTTCGTATGTTCTAAACAAGTATGTTACAGAATACATGGACAAGGATGTTTTGATTTTAAGTGAAAAAACAGAGACAAGAGAAGCGGCAAGGATGTTGAGGCATTATGAAACAGATGACATCATTGTTACCAACTCAGAAAAAACTCCAGTAGGGATTGTAACAGATGAAGATATTCTAAGCAAGGTAAGTGATGTTACAGTGTATGCAGAGGCTACAATGTTAAAAGATGTCATGAGTACTCCACTTATTACAATTAATGAAAAAGCAACACTACAAGATGCATTGCACAAAATGAGAGACAATCACATTAGGAAATTACCTGTAATATCAAAGAAAAATCAAGTAATAGGAATGATTTTTCAGACTACTATTGCCAACGTGATTAGAGACGCTACTGCTACTGCACCACGTCTTTTGAGTCCACCAGTCAAAGCAGTTTTAGGAAATTTGGGTTTTGTTTTACAGTTTGCCGGTGTGTTGTTGTTATTGCCCGCAATTGTTGCCACAGTTCTTGAAGACACAATTACAGCTACTGGAATTTATCTTACTACAGTTCTATTACTTGTTACAGGCTTCTTTTTGAACTCGTATGGAGAAAAATCTAGTTTGAATTTACAGCAAGCATCAATATTGGTTTTTTCAAGTCTGTTTTTGCTTTCTTTGTTTGGAACTGTGCCGTATCTTTACGTATTTCCAAATGAAGAGACAATCGTAGAGGTATTTGGAAATGCATTTTTCTCAAGTGCTGCCGGATTTACAACAGGAGGAATATCGTTATTTGATCATCCAGAAGAACTTACTCAAAGTTTTACGTTTTATCGTAGTTACACACAACTTGTAGGAGGAATGAGTTTCATCTATTTGGTGATCACAGCATTTTATCCTGAATCAAAGCTACAGGCCATGCGTGGTTTCATTTCTGGAAGAACATTACACATGAAGGAGTTGTTCCTTACAATTACCGTCATTTTTGGAGTGTATATTGTAATTGTGGCGGGTTTGTTGTATTTGTTTGGTGAAAGTAACATTCTAGATAATTTGGCATTGGCAATGAGTACGCTTGCAACTGGAGGATTCACACCAACATCTACATTGGTCCCAGAAATGGTATGGCAAGAACACGTAATCTTGATGGGAGCAATGATTCTAGGAGCATTGCCATTTACATTTCACTATGCATTTGTTAGGAAAAAATTCCTTGCACCAAAGCTTGGAAAAGAGGTTTTACTATATTTTGCCATACTAGGAAGTGCTACAATTCTCTTTATGCTGATAAGCGGTTTAGATCCATTAGAAAGTGCATTTTATTCAGTATCTGCAAGCACCACCGCAGGACTTCAGCTTGAAAGTCTTGCAGGACTTGGAGGAGCTGCACATACTATTTTGATAATTCTCATGTTTATCGGAGGATGTGGTTTTTCAACTGCAGGTGGTCTTAAGATATTCAGGTTGTTTCACCTGAAGGATTGCAGGGCTTTTCTCAGCAAAGTGAAAAGATCAGAATTATCAGACCAAACAAAAAAAGAGTTTACATCTACATTGATAATTATTGTATTATTTCCAACAATCTCTGCAATTACAGGTTTGCATTTGGCAAACATTGAAGACGTTCCATTTCAAGATGCATTTTTTGAATCAGTAGGCGTTATTACTACTGGAGGACTTTCAGCAAATGTAATTGATTTTGAAACAGATCCTGCCACGAAAATTGTCCTAGGGTTTTTGATGATTTTTGGAAGATTGGAAATTATTGCAATAATATACATTTTTGTGCCCAAACTTAGTTGAGATAGCATTTAATTTTACATCAATAAAAATAAGATGAGAAGATTGGAGTCAGGAGAAGACAAGAAAAGTAGAGGAAGAGAGCTTATTATTTTAGGACTTGTAATGATCGGATTCATGTTTGTCATGTATAGTAGATACCAAGATCCGGAGACACTTACGCCAGATGCAATAGAGTCAATACACAGAATTGCTTATGGGTTTTACATTGTTTTGATTGCAGCCTTTGGTGCTATTGGATTTGGGTTGTATAGGTACCACGGTGAAAAGGTAAGAGCAGCCAAAAAAGATCTTTTTACAATAATTGCAGTTATTACATGGAACAAAAAGTCACGCAAAATTGCTGTTTCTACATTCATCGGATATGGAATATTTTTTTCACTTGCCTCAGGAACACTGGTTTATCAACCGGAGATAAGTTTTTCAGAGCATTACGGCGCGGAAATACCATCAGGTTTTGTTGCTCCTTGCTGTGGAGATCTAGGATATATGCCACAAGTCATCATATATCTAACAGATTCTGTGGGACTAAACATAATTCCAATAAATTTTGTGCTGCAGATTACAGTATCGTATCTTGTGGCACTAAATGCAGCAATTGCAGTTAGTGCTTATAATATTTCGAAGAAAGGTAGAGGATTCAGCACAATTGGTGCAATCACAGGACTATTCATTGCGTGTCCCACGTGTGCAGGAACATTTTTCTCAATTTTTGTAGGAACAGCATCAGGTATTGGTTTGTCGGTATTCTTGACTCAGATGCAGACTTTTTTTATCGCAATATCGATTCCAGTATTACTTGTCACCCCTTTTCTGATGGCAAAGAAATTACAAAATTCAGATGGAAGCTGTGACATCACTCTTACGAAATGAATTTTTTAACTTCAGGAATTTTGTAATTGCCAATATCATAACCGTCACGTCTTAGAAATTTTAAAGTAAATTTGTAAACTAATTCATCATGGTCAACCTTCTCTAGAATTTCACTCCACAAAACTTTGCCTTTTTTTTCAATCTGATTTTTAAAATCTGGATTCATAGATTCGGCAATGTCTTTACATTGATCTAGTGTCTTTCCATTTTTGTAAGCCCTTACCCTTCTATCACAGGCATCCACACCATAAAATATTCAAATTTGTAAATAAACCTAGTTTGGATGAAGATTCAACTAATAAACCCAAACAAACAAACAAGATTGTGGGAATAAACTCAGCCTCAGAATATGTAGATTTTTTTGTTAATCTCAATATGGGTGAAAATGTCAGTTTATTGAGATTTATCAACAATGAAAAGTTAACGCTAAAACAAAGATTACAATACAAAAACATAGAAAAAGAACCAATCAAAAAAGGAATAAAGATTTTAGAAGAGTTGGCAAATGAAATAGATAACAAAGGAGAAGAAAAAGTATTAGAAAAATATCAAAAAAACATGAGAGAAAATGACAAAAAATAACAAAGATTCTGAGATCATAAGAACAGAGATAATAAGAGTTCTAAATGAAAATGGAAAAACTAGTGGAACAGACCTTGCAAAAAGAGTAACGGCAAAGGTAGGAAATGAAAAAACTGTCTACAGAGAGATTAGCTTCCTAGTTGAAACGGGAGAGATAGAAAAAAGAGTTTATGACAGAACCCACATAGAATACGAGCTCATCGACCTTTATGAATCAGTTAACAACCAGCTAAAAAACCTGCATAAAGAAGTGGAGATTATTTTTGAGGAAATTACAAATTTTGGGGTTATTCAGACAGAAAAAAAACTCACATTTCAAGATAGGCTACGAACAGTAGTACATGCCATTCATGTAATTCAAGCAACAGATGGCATCATGAAATTACTTGCGTTTTATCCAGCCTTCAAAAAAGACAAAATGTTCTCACAGATCAATAGAAAAATCACAGATTGCTGGCAAGTGATAATGAATATCATATCACAGCAGCCAGAAGAAAAATTCCTAAACGAAGTCCTTTCAAATTTGAGGCTATCTAACCTAGATCCTAAAAATATAAATTAAATTTTTTGTAACTTGCCCACAACTATTTTAAAAATTTCATTGTTATCAAGTAGAATGTAAGGTAGATCATTTTCTTCACAGGCCTGCCCGCTTTCTGTATCACGTGTTACAAGTATCATGTTATTTTCTTTAGCATAGTTTATCACAGAATAATCAGTTCGCAATTTGTAGCCATCTGCGCGCAGTTTCTTGACACTATATGCATCATAACCAAGATCTTTTAATTTATCATCCCAACCGTCATCCATTTCATCAACAAGAACTTTCATGTGAACCCATATCCAGAATTCAATATTAGTGTAAACATAAAGAACAACTACTTATTTTCATTAGATTAAGTGAAATCATGGATGTTAAAGAAGAAGATAAATCTGAAGAATCAAAGAAAAATCACATAACATATTATCAGTCATTATCTAGAGTCATAGCACAAATTTTGAAAGAAAAAGAAGAAGAAAATGACCCTACAATAAAAAATCATCTTGATGCAAGAATAGAAGCCATGGAAAAAGACAAACTCAGGATTAAAGAAATGTTTCCAGACATAAGTGAGAGCCAGTGGAATGGCACTAATCAGAAGAGTACCATCTAAAACTAAAGTTACAACAAGAAAGAAATAAGAAATTCAATAGTTCATAAAATATTTTTTAGAAAAATACTACTAAATTAATGATATTTTTGTGTAATGTCATAAAGAGAGGTACAAAACTCATCTAAATTGGCATGCGAAACTCCATCAAACCAAGCCAATTCCTTGTCAATGTTAAATCCATCAAATTTTAAATCATGATGAATTTTGAGATATTCCATCTCCCTGTTGACTAATTCCAAGATTTCTTTTTGCTCTGTTTTAGTCAAGTCATAATCGCATGTCATCAGATCAATTTGCACAAAATAATTTCCATGTTTAGGATCAATTCTTGCTTTGATGAAGGGTTTGTTTGATTGTTGGCACTTTCTATAATGCGGATCATATTCAAACATCTTTGAATCTCCCAAATATTTAACCAACATAGTGGGTCAAAAACCAGATTCTAAAAACAGTTAGAGATCAGATGTAATCTTTTTTATTTTTGTAATCAATCGAATTTTTGTGTTGATTGGCATTTCTGGCTCTATTGTGAAATAAACAATATTTCTTTTTGTGTAAATTACCATCTGGGAGACTTTTTCTCGCTCAACGTGCACATAGCGAACCTTACCAAGTGAACGATCAAATTCTTTTCTCATTGCCCTGCGTTGTGCCACCTGTTTGCAAAAATGTTCTTCTTCTTTTTGGGATTTGAGATTTGTTTTTCCTGCCTTCATAATTGCTTCCCTTATGTTTCCCTTAGAATCAATTATTGCTGCAAATCTCATTTTAGAATCAAGATTCAAGATCTTTTGAACAATTTCTAGTAAATCGATCTTTTTTACCGCCATGCCAAAATAAAAAAAAAGTTTGGCAAATATAAGCTATTGAAACCAATTCAAATTCATATAATCAAGCAGAATCAAATTATAACAAGAGAAAAACAATATGGAAAATTCAATTTTTAAAGTACTTGAAGAATTAGAGTCTCAATCAAATCTTGAAAAAAACAGGAGAGTAGATGTAGCACCTAATGATCGTATGCTAGCCATTACCAAAGAGACCGGAGAATTACTCAATCTAATGATGAGACTATACAATGCCCAAAACGTCTTAGAAATAGGCATGTCAACAGGATATTCAACAATATGGTTTGCAGAAGCCCTAAAAGAGAACAAAAAAACAGGTAAAATAATCACAATAGAACAGAATCCAAATAAGATCAGAAGGGCAAAAGAAAATTTTGAAAAAGCAAAGGTTAACGAAATTATCGAGATAAAAGAAGGCTTAGCAATGGAAATTCTTACTGAACTTTCATTAGATACCAACTATAAAGAATTTTTTGATTTTGTGTTTATTGATGCAGATAAGGAGAAGGTTATAGAATACTTTGATAAAATTTTGCCAATGGTTTCAAAAGGTGGGCTTGTTGTTACAGACAATATGATCTATCCTGAAAAATACAAAGAGGATATGAAAAAATTATCTAATCACATAAGGGACAATCCAAATCTTAAGTCCATCACATCCCCAATTGGAAATGGGGAAGAAATTACACTTAAAATAAAATAAGAAACCTCAATGTCCAACTAGTTTTTAAAATATTAAAAATTATTTAATCTAAATTTTTGGCTTATCAAGATTACAGATACAATGGAGATACTCAAGATTAAGAGTGTCACAGGACCAAATTCTGGAACAACTGAAGTTCCAAAAATTGAGAGAGTTTTGGAATCGGCATCCAACGTAATGAACAGGATATTTAGACCACCTTCATCAGATACATGTTCAAAATTAGAAATTTTTTGATCATCGACCAATATTACAAAAGGTCCAGAAATCAGCTCAGAGGGCAAATGGATTTCTAAATCATGAATATCTGATTTTGCGTCTCCCATAATATCAAAGGTTATGGATTTTTGTTCTTCGTTAATTACTGCAGTGGAGAGTATTCGATTAAAATTGTATTCAACATCAAAAATTGTTGAGCCGTCTCCAACATCCTTTCCC
Source organism: Candidatus Nitrosopumilus sp. (assembly GCF_965223225.1). Lineage (GTDB taxonomy): Archaea > Thermoproteota > Nitrososphaeria > Nitrososphaerales > Nitrosopumilaceae > Nitrosopumilus. Next base: position 608,849 of record NZ_CBDCVU010000004.1, on the reverse strand, counting down.
ACATTTGGAATAATTGAATAACCTGCACTTACAAAAATAGTACCTTGCATCCAAGGATGAGGTTCACAATAATAAGGATAAACACCAACTTCATCAAAAGTATGTGAGAAGGATTTGCCAGGACCAAAATAGCCACTAGCAAACAAACCATCAGAATTAGAAGGACCAGAGCCAGAAGTTATAGTATGTCTTGTAGTATCAGCATTTTTCCATACAACAGTATCTCCTACAAAAATTTCAATTATACCTGTAGTTGAACCATCTTTTTCACTTTGCCAGAAATATGGAGCTTCAGGATTTGCAGCACCTGTAGGAATATTCACATCATAACTGTTTTGAGCAAAGGAATAAACCAAAACGCCAGGAGTTAAAAGTAAAAAGATCAAGGTTAAACCAAAAAATAACAATTTCACATGAGAAATAGATTTGATTCAATTAAAAGCCTTTTCAGATTTAAACAATGGCAGACATTTATTATCAGAAAAAAGATAAAAAAATTGTGAAAACAGGTAAAAAAGTAATAGTTATCGGCATGATAATGTTTTTTGTAGGTCTTTTACTTTTTTATTCAATTGAGCAAGGACAGAAAGATTCAACGTGGAGATTTACAAAAAACATGGGTACCTTTATTGGAATTAGTGGGATGGGTGTAATGTTAGCCGGGATTGTAATACACATCATAAGCAGAAATGAGCCTCCAATAAAGGAAGATATCGGAATCTAAGTATGCAATAGCATTTTTTTGTAATCATCTACAGTTACTACAAATTTACATGCTTTACAGAACAATACTTCCTTGTTAATTAGTGTCTTTATTGTGGTTGGAATCATTCCACAATACAGAGAATCCTGATAACAATTTGGGTATGAAGCTAAAAGGTGCCTCATCCCCAATTCTTTTTTTAAATTCACATCTTCGGTAAGCTGTTCATGCATATTAGTAAAAGGTAGAAATTATACTAGTGGTAAGATAGGTAAGTAAATATCAACAAAAGATTGAGAAGATATCAATATGGCTGAAAAAGTTTGGATGGGTGCAATTTATCTCAAAGATGAGGGAGGATATAAGATCATTCTAAAGGCACTTAACCATTATAAGAAAAGATTGAAGACTCTTGGTAAAAGCCCAGAATTACAAGATGCAGCTGCTATGTTTGCATCAGTATTGCATTCACAAGCAGTAAAAGTGGTGCCTCAAATTGACACTACAATTAAGAAAATAGAAGATAGTTTATCAGACATTCAGATGGTTAGTAAATTAAATGAAGACGTTCCATTCCTTGCTAAATCATTATCATGTTATGAAGCAGACATACACAAAGCAGAAGATACTGGACATGAATATTTTGTGAATCTTGTAGGAAACATAGAAGAGGCAAAAAAAGATCTAAAAATCATTAGAATAGCACAAGAAAAAATAAATCAATATTCAGAACAATAACTTCAGAGTCCTTGGACATACCAATCAAAGTAAGGAATCAATGCTTTGCATTGTTTTTTCTTTTCTGATTCATCAGATAATTCTCGGATTTTCTGTATTTTTCCATCTACATATTCAGAGGTCAGTTGACTTTTGAATTCTGGTTTTATCAAATCTAATGATTCTAGAATTTTTTCGGAGGAAACTGTATCAAAATCCTTCAAAATTAATCTGACTTGATCTTCTAGAGACATGAAAGATAATTTCAAAAACCCATTATTATTTGATGCAGTCACTCTATAACATCATCATCATCCCAAGTAAGTCGAAATTTTCCCGTTACCCGAAATAGTTTGATTTTACCTCCATTTTTGAAGGTAAGTTTGTATGATTTGTGAGAAGTATCTTCAATATCTAAAACCACTTCATCTTTTTTGCTCTGAAAAACTATAGGATCATTTGAGAGTTGTTTCCAGTCACTGTCTTCAAAATCTAGATAAAATTTTGTATAAAGTAACCCCATAACTAATTGTAAATGGTACCTGAATAAATAACTAGCAGATTCAGATGTAAACGGCTAGCAATCACATCAAACTATAATCAACCCAGAAGGAATCGTCCATTAATGTTAAATAGAAATTTTGCAAGACAAAGCACCTAACACTTCGTGGGTTTGATGAGAATAAATCATCAATCCCAGGAATACTTGTCATATCAAAAATTTCATAATATCTTTCCCTAACAGAGAATCATGGAAGAGTCGTCAAATCTGCTATTACAAAAAGGACAAAAATTCTTGAACCTTGGAAATCCAAAAGAGGCATTAGAGATTTATGAAATAATCCTCAAAAATGAACCACAAAATATCGAGGCACTGATAAAAAAAGGGCACATATTAGGAATGACTGGAAGATATGTACAAGCTATAGATAGTTATAACAAAGTTTTATCTCAAGAAGAATCAAACCTTATTGCTCTGTTAAACAAAGGACTTGCACATCACTACTTGAAAGAGTATGAAATTTCAATAAGTTGCAATGACAAAGTCCTGAAGATAAAACCTCAAAACACTACAGCAGTATACAACAAAGCATCATCTCTTGTAAAATCAAATAAAATTCAAGAAGGGTTAAACATTCTGGGAGATTCAGAAATGTTGGAAAAATTCAATGATTTATGGGCAGAAACATGGGATATCGCTGGCAAGAATAATCCATATGATTGGTACATTAAAAGCTGGGAGAATGTATGGAAAAACTCTAGGTTTGTTACACCAAATGCATTTAGCGATTATTGGCAAAACATATGGAAAAACAGTTCTGAAGAATTCTTCAAGAGATCTGCAGAGGCAATGAAAAAAATGAATAATTTGTAACAAATGCCCCAAATCTAATCTTTTTATGACCTAAAGTAGGAAAATAATCATGGAATTAAAATCTGAAAAATCAATAAAGGAATACTTGAAGACCCTTTCCGATGATATTATAATAAAATACTATCTAGATGTAGAATATAGTCCATTTCCAATTTTAGTTATTGAAGAATATACCAGACGATTCAAAAAGAAAACAAAAGACGAGATAATAAAAGATTTGAAATTGCAAACACGTCTTGCACGTAAAAAAACACAAGAATTAGGGCAGATGGCAAAAAAGCACAAATTAGTTGATGATGTTACAAGACAAAAATCCGAAGAAGTAATCAAACAAGCAAAAAAGAAAGGATATCAAATAAGTGAAAAAATTATCACTAAAAGTAGTGCACTGAAAACCAAATTAAGAAAAGGTGCAAAAACAGGAATACAAGGCAGTGTCAATGTAGGAAAAAAATTAGGGGCATCAACACAAAAAGAATTAGACTTGTTGGAAAAACTAGGAGAACTGCGCAAGGCAGGAATTATCACAAATAAAGAATTTCAAGAAAAGAAAAAGAAGATACTTTCAAAAATATAGATATTCTCACAATATCAAATAATCAGAATATCATTTACAATTAAAATAAATCAGTAAAAATTAGTAGATTTTAAAAAAAGAAATTATCTTTTGTTTAAGACAGTTGTTTTGCTGTGACTTCAACTTCTGGAGGTGCGTTAACTGGGTCTACAGTGATAACTACTGTATCCATGTCAGAACGACCATTAGAATCAAACACAGTCAATTCAAATTCCAATATTTTGATTTGACCATTAATTACAGATGGAGTTCTAAAGGATGGAGTGATACTTGAAGAGTCATCAAGTGACACAGATTCTCCAGACAATTGAACCCATGAATATTGCAATGGTTGATTCTCAGGGTCGAAACTTCCGCTACCATCAAGAGATAGGTTACGGTTCTCGTTGACAATTCTATCATCACCTGCATCTGCTACAATGTCCAAAGTTAGTGTATTGTAAACTGTTACACCCACAGTATCAGAAGCAGAGAATTCACCATCAGATACAGTACATTTGAATTGAATCAGAGTGGTATCAACTACAGATGGAGCAGTAAATGTAATCATTGTGTTATTTGGATTATCAATAACTATTGATGGGCCTGAAATTTGGCTCCAAGAGTAAGTCAATATATCACCATCAGGATCTTGTCCTACACAGGACAATATAACCACGGTATTCTCATCAACATCAAGATCATCACCAGCATTAGCAGATGGTTTGCCATTTGCCGGAACGATTGTGACTTTGACTACATCGGTATCTGAGCCACCAAAGGAATCAGATACTTTGAATTCAAATAACATTGAAGATGGTCTGTTATTAACAGTGTTTGGAGCAGTAAACGTCAATGCGTTGTCAGATACATTAACGTCCATTGCTTTGCCGTTGATTTGTTTCCAAGAATAAGTTAATGGGTCATTATCAACATCAAATCCAGTTCCTACCAATCTTACATTTGTGTTTTCAACTACAATTTGATCAGGACCAGCGTGAGCAGTTGGAGGGCTGTTTGTTGCAGAAACAAGAACTGAGACTGCATCATAACTAGTTAAACCAAATGAATCTCTTGCCATTAATTCAAATTCCAAGTTTGCAGTTTCATCAGAAGCTAATGGAGGTGCAGTAAATGTAAGTTCAGTCAAAAATGTGTTATATTGTACAGCAGGTCCTGCAATTTGGTTCCAAGCATGATTTACTCTGTCGCCATCAGGATCAGAAACAGTTCCAATTAATTTGACTTGGGAAGATTCGCGAACACTTTGATCAGGTCCTGCATCTGCAATTGGAGGATTGTTTACTGGCAATACTTTGACAATAGCAGTATCTTGTGCAAATCCACTTCCAGGAACATAACCTGTCAATACAAATGACAGAACTACTGCCTCTTCACCATCTATGTATGGTGCTGTAAAGTCAGGAGTAGGAATCACAGTAGATGACAAACTTACTTTTGGACCCAAGTGTTGAATCCAAGAGAATGAGATAGGAGAATTATTGATTTCCCAACCGCTTCCATGCAAAGTAACATCAGAGCCTTCATTTACAATCTGAATTGGGCCAGCATCAACTGCAATTGATGGGTTGTTGGCGGAAAATTCAGCCAAAAAGATATCCACGGTGTCTGAATCAGTACCGCCAAATCCATCATCTACGGTAACCTCAAAAGTCAAAGGAGTCATATCATTAAAGTCCAATTGATATCGCTCCACGGTAAGATGTTTTGCATTCAGATTTGCAATATCAACAGGCTGACCTGCAAGTTGCTTCCATGAGAATGACAAAATATCACCATCAATATCATAACCAGTTGCAAAAACAGTTACAGCATTGACAGAAGGGAAAATTAGTTTATCTTTGCCAGCCTTGGCGATAGGGTCATGATTAATTGGGTGTACTACAATGTTAATTGATTCCTGACTTGATCCTCCAAATGGATCAGAGACAGTTAAAGTAAATGACAATGTCTTTGTTTCACCATTGTCTACTAGAGGAGATAGAAATGTTGGTTCGGCAACATCATAAGCTGAAAGGTCTACAGATTCACCTCCAGTTTGTTCCCAAAGATAGGTAAGATCGTCATTATCTGGATCCACACCAGTTCCGATAAGTACGATAGTTCTTTGTTCGTCTACGTCAACAGTAGATTCGGCAAAAGAAGAACCAAGTGAACCAACAGTAAGAATAGATGCAAATACAAACAATGCAAGCATTAACTTAACGTTCACGCGAGTACTAAAAACAAGAGGTATTTTAGTTGTTCTACTGTCAATCTTCCAATATTTTTGATCTCAAAAATCGCGAGATCAGCAAATGATCGAACTTTTGAGATCAGATTGAAGAAAAGACGAATCAAATAAACAAATTATGATCAGAAAGCCCAATTACATTTTGAATTTGTCTAAAATATAACAAAGTCTACAAGATGATTTAGGAAATTAAAATGAACTCTTTATTTTTCCAAGTATTTGGATCTGTTCAGCGTATTCAGACTTGGAATCTACTCCTATGTCACAAACAAGGTGATCAAGCCCAATTTCTTGGTACTTGTGAATTTTTGAGATGAGCTCATCAATATTACCAGTTAATCTCAAACGAGGACTCCCATCTGCTCCAGTATAGATGGATTCAGCTTGTTTGTCGGCTACAAAATTTATTCGTAAAGTCCAGAGATAATCTTTGCTGCAGAATTGTTGAATTTTTTGCATTCCTAATTCATATTGATCAGTCGAAATTCCTACAGGATGCCATCCATCACCTATAGAAGAAACTCGTCTTAAAGCACCATCTGATTGTCCTCCTACAAGAATTGGCGGACCATTAGGAGAAGCGGGCATAGGTTCACAAGAAAAGCCTTGTTTTGAATAATGACCAGCCCACATTTCTTTTATGATCTTAATGTTCTCAACAATGGACTTTGTTCTGTTCTCAAAACCATATCCAAGTAAATCAAATTCTTTTTTGTTCCAACCAATTCCAACACCAAAGATTATTCGGCCATTGGATAACGAATCCAGAGTTGCAATTTGTTTTGCCAAAACAAATGGATTTCTTAATGGGACTAACAAAATTGAAGAGCCCAATTGAGCTTTTTCAGTAATTGAAGATAAAAATCCCAGAGTTGCAACACTCTCAAAAACGCGAGTCCAAGGATCATTGTTCTTTGGAACAATAATATGATCAGACAACCAGATAGAATCTAGTTGTTGATTTTCAATTTCAATTGCAGCTTCTTTTAAGAATTCTCTTGAAGCAAGTATTCCATAGTTTGAAAGCGATACTCCAATTTTCATAATCAATCATGCTATCAAGTAATGTTTATGTTTTTTATTTTAATGAAATTAAAAAAATGAAACGAAATGAGAGTGTGAATTTTTGAATATCATGTCACCACAAATAACAAAAATAAGATTCAGCAAATTTTGAAACTAAATTTTCTTATGATTTCCAACAAAACATTGCTTACACAATTTACTTCCAACTCTAGAGTTCAGAAAAGCAATTTGCTCTTGAGTTAGTCTTCCATGTTGTATTAGGTTTAACAATTCTTCAGTCTCAACAAGCTCAAAATTTTGCTTACATGAACAATTAGTACATTGACAATCCATTTTTTTACCCAATAAATTTTAGAAAATAAAACCATCATAAAAACAATCCAAAAATTAGTTCCAAAAAATAAGAAAATTCAATAACAAAATATCATTAAATTTTCATAAATCTAGCTTGAACATTCAAGAGAGAGGCAGTTGAATTGAAAATTCATACCATAAGAAATACAATAATTCATAAATTAAGCAACTTACTCAAAATTTGAATATTCTTTTAAAATCCAAACCAGCGATCTTTAATACTAGTAGATACTACATAATTTAATGGAAATAGTACATGCTAAATCTGAAAGGAATAAGACAGTATTATTGTCATGTGGATGTACAATAAGGGACCAAACTGCAGAATTAGAAAAAATGTGCAAACAGCATGAAGAAGCATACTTTATGAGTTAGATGTCAAAACATGCTGAAAATTTTTTATTAGTTTGAGAATTATGGCCTGATATCCGGCAGGCTAGTAAACGCAGAATTTACTCGTCTGATTATATCTTCTACATTAAGATCTCGTTCTCCTGAAATCAAGATTAGGTAATCTTTTGTAGGAATACTAATCATTGTGACTTTGGCCCTCCTAGATGCAATGTAATCCATTGCTCCCAATCCCTCATCGAAATCTTTTCTCATCAGATATTCCAGTGTAAGCTGCACATACATCATTTCGTTTTCTTTGTCTTGGAGATAAGACGTTACACCTTCCTTAAAGCCGCCTGCAACTCTGCGACCCATCTTGTTTAAGACGCCTGTAGATCTAATTTTCGGTATTTGTAGAACTTGTTTACAGGCTTTTTCAAGAGCTTCAATATTTTCAGTCAAGACAAGGTACAATAGATATGGAGATATTAAAAGATGTAAATCAATAATCTAGTTTCATCAATTCATGCAAAAGAAAAACTATGCAATTTTTTTTAAGAATCATAGAGATGTTTAAAAAATGTGACAAATCAAGGGTTGAGACTTTTAAATTCTAGACATTTCTCATCGTATTCTCCCAGATATTTTTTGGCATTAATTGCTGCATCTTCAACATACAACTCACAGGTTTGAGAATCAATCAAAGTTGCACCATCGTTATTGTTGGTAACAAACTGGAGTAAGAGTATGCCAACTAATGCAAAGATCAGAACCATTGGAATTTTTCTAGAATAAATATCCACAAATTTGAACAAATAACTCCGAACTTAAGCATATTGATATTGATAAAAAGTAAAACATCAATAGTAGAAAATTGAGATGACGGTTACCACAAGTTTCCATATTTTTTTAGGTTAGCCTGAAAAACTTTAGACAGAGAATTAAGGGTATCTACATCATAATTACATCCAGCAAAATCTACAGAATCAAGAATTGCACCTTCTAGGTTTGTGTGTCTGAGATTTGTTCCTGAAAGGTTTGCATTGCTTAGATCAGAGTTTCTCAAATCGGCATAAAACAAGTCTGCTCCTGAAAGATTCACTCCTGTCAAGTCAGCCCCATACAATTCAGTATCCCATAGTTTTGCCTGGGACAGATTTGCATTTTGCAGATCAGAGCCACGTAATTTGACGTAAAATAAGATAGTGCCGCTAAGATCAGATCCTATCAAGTTTGTACAGCTCAGATTTGCGTGGTGAATGTCCCTATTTTTTAGATTAACCCCACACATGTTTGAATCAGAAAAATCCTTACCAATTAGGTCCTCATAGTCAAAATTTACTTTGGTAAGATTTCGTTTTCTAAATACGTCTGAGGGATTCATCTGATAGTAATTGTATTTTAGTACATTTGAATTTAGATGGAAGAAAAATAGAAAATTTGGTTTAAATGATTTTTACAACATTTGAATTTATGGGGATAATGGGAGTTGAACCCATGATCTCCAGCACCCGAGACTGGCAGTATACCAAACTAACCTATATCCCCTGAAAAAAAACAAAAAAACCAAATATTTTATCTTAGTCTAGGAAATACAACGAACAACAAAAGATAAAGGAATTCATTTGTGATCAACCTAACAATGCATTCAAAAAGCAATCTTCAAAGAAGATACTGGTAGTGACACATGATGAGGATTCAGGTTGAAGATAATATGAAATGTTATAGGAGATAGATTCCAAATTGTTGGAGAGCAGAGAACGACGAAACAGTATAGAGAAAGTATTTTAATTCAAGTGTGAATTTCAGGCAGAACAAAAAATTAACTTGTAATAGTAAAAAGGTTCCATTAAATAAGTCCAAATCTTACAGAATACATGGCAAGCCCATTGATAGTCTTTGGGATAATTATTTCAGGAATAATTTTGGTATTATTTGTAGTGCCATTGCCTATGGGAATACCATACTGTGATGTAGAATTTTTTCAAAACACAGCATATGAAATTCAAATGAAATGTTGGGAACGCTAATTCATCATTGACGTGAAAAATTCTAAAAACCATTAGTCGATAAATCATATTAAATGAATTTTGAAATAGAATTTGCCATCAATACCCTTAAGTTATAACCAATTACAGAAAATATATGCCACTATTTTGCAAACAATGCAAAGGTAGACGAGTGCCTATTTTTCAGGAAAAGGAAAACATATCACTTTGGCTATGTGAAAAATGTAAGAACTTTGTAGATGAGAAAGACTTTATCGTACGTGAGCAGACAGATCAGGAGAGACAAGAAGCAGAAAGAAAATTAAAAGAATTTGAAGAAACATCAAATTTCCCATCTGAAAAACTAGTGAGAAGAAAAGGCGTAAACTAAGTTTTTGAGAAATTTTATCTAAATGCAAAATTTCAATATGTTTAAGTTTAAAGTTTGAACAATTATTTTAGTTGTTCTTTACATGTAAAAGATGCAATTTAGAAACTCAGATAAGGACAAAAAGAGAATCCATTTGTAAGACATGTGAAGAAGATTTAGATCTGTTAGACAAGCAACTTTTGGTAAATAATAAGAGGATAAAAAAACTTGAAGAGCATAAAAAAATAACAGAATCAGAGATGAAAAATCTTGATTCAGGTAATGATCAGCAGATAATTTTGGAGACAATGAGACGAATAGAAAAGAATCTGAAAATAGAATATGAATTACATGATGGAATAGTCAAGGCAATAGATTCCAAAAATGAATTGTGAGTTGGTTTTTTCTTTTTGTTTGTAGAAATGAGTAAATATCTAGTTAATTTACAGACGATGTGACCTTTCAGGCAGGAATATTCTCAAAAAAAGAATTAGCATTGATTGTAGGAGGATCTGTGATAGTTTCTGTAATCTTGTTTGTATCATACATGATTGGTAGATAAAAAAAGATATCAAAATTAAGTTAAAAACAAAATCAATCAAGATCAGAATACAAGGTTTTGGTTCCTAGTAGACGCTTCATTTACCTGCATGTGATGTCAAATTTAATCAAAATCCAAAAATACAATCATCAAAGTTATGGGGTATGCCAAAAAAGGCAGTAGTAATTGGTGGAAGTATTGCAGGATTTCTTGCATCACATGTATTATCAAAATATTTTGAAGAGGTTATTTTGATTGAAAAAGACAGATACACAGATGACAACACCGTTAGAAATGGAGTACCTCAGGCAAATCATGTTCACCTACTGCTTGTCAAGGGAAGAGAGATACTAGAAGAGTTTTTTCCAAATCTTGAAGATGAACTCATAAAAAAAGGAGCAAATAAGATTGATTTTCTAAAGGACAGTAGATACAGACTTCCAACTGGATGGGCCCCAAGATTTGATTCAGGAATAATCACCTTTACATGCACACGAATGCTTTTAGAAAATACAATCAAAGAACAAATTCAAAAAAAATCAAAAATCAAAATAAGACAAGATGAACAGGTTACTTCGTATGTTCTAAGAGACAAAAACAAATTAAGTTTGAAAACAAAAGAAGCCAAAGAGATTAACGCAGATCTTATAGTTGATTGTACGGGACGAAATACAAAAACGCCTTCATGGCTTGAAGAGATTGGATATTCAAAACCTAGGGAAACAAAAATAGATTCTTTTGTAGGATATGCAACAAGAAGATTCATTCCTTCATCTCCTTCCTCAAAAACATCAAAAACCAAGAGAGATTGGAAGATGTTGGCAATTTTTAACAACCCGACTTCAAATCCCAGAACAGGTGTAATCTACCCAATAGAAAATGGAAAATGGCTTGTGGGACTTTACGGGATAGGAAAAAACTATCCGCCAACTGATGAAGAAGGATTTTTGGAATTCACACAAAATCTTGAAAGTACAGAACTTTATGATGCTCTAAAGGATGCAACGCCTGACTCTGAAATATACGGGTACAGAGTACAAGGAAGCAGAAAGTACCACTACGAAGAGATGTCAAAATGGCCTAAAAATTTTATAGTGTTGGGTGATGCAGTATCTGTTTTTAATCCATATTATGGACAAGGAATAACATCAGCAGCGCTTGCGGCCAAGACATTAGAAGACATGCTAAAAGAGGGCAAAAAAGAAAACGACTTTGCCAAAAAATTCCAAAAAAAGATTGCAAAGACCATATCGTTGCCGTGGGTTCTTGGAACAAGTGAGGACATGAGATGGCCCACCACGATAGGAAAAAGACCTAATACAATTACAAGAATGGTACAAAACCACGCGCAAAGAGTATTGTTGCTTGCACCCAAAAGTACTCTTGCGACAAAATCATTTTTGCAGATGATGCACATGAAAAAGCCGCCAACAATATTGTTTCATCCCCTTTTGCTGATACAAGTAATTGCAGAGTTCCTTGGTAAAAGAAATTAGATTTCAAATTGGTAACTGGTACAATAAATTTGGAAATCAATTATTTTTGAAGAAAGAATGTGAATTTGATTCTAATAAATTATAATCCAAGCTAACAAGACCATATCTTCATTATTTCCCAATACAGAGTATGAGTGGAATTGATTATAAGGACACGATTGTGGTCCGCACAAGCATCAACAAGGGAACATCAACAACAGACAGACCAGTACTTCCTTCAGAATTTATGGGAAAACAAAATGAAGAAAAATCAAAGGAATTGTTAAGCCGAGCAGGAGATCCCTGGATAATGAGTAACAAGGGAACATCAAAGATAAAACTCTCTGAAATGAGAAAACCAAAACCACGAAAAATTACTGGTTTGTACGTATCTACAGGAAAAGGTACAGGAAGAATCAAAATTTGACTCTTCTATTTTTTGATTTATAGATTAAAAATTAATAATCACGACAGGAAATTTTTGAGGAAAAGGTAAAAACAACCAAGAGAGATCCCAAATGTTGAATTTTAATTGTGTATTTCCTTCCTGTAATTACAAACGTAATGACATCGAGGAGGAAGAATTTTTAAAACATCTAAAATCATTTGTGTTGCAGCAGTTGATTTTAAGAGATTAGAGCAAGCATGGTATCAAAAATATGGCACAGATAAAAAATCAGAAGAAGAGGGAAGGTCATATTTGCAAAAAATATTCCAGGTCAGAATTGGAATGCCAACACCAAGTGAGGAACAATTAGAAGAGTTCTACCAATCTCTTCTAGGTAAAAGTGAAAACAAAGAGATTAACAGTAAGATTTTATCGCTTTTGATACAAATCGGACCAAAAAATCCACGAGCTATAAAGAGAATGATGAATCTAGCTGCATTTAGAATGTCACAATTAGAAGAGCAAAAAATCGAGTCACAAAGTGCGGCCATATTTTGGACAGTGCTTGAGGTCATAGTTCATGAAAATATACATAGAGTATTTCAAATGCTCGAAAAAACAATGTCTACAGAATCAGAAATAAAGAAAATACTAGCTGCACCCCCAATCCGAGTGATGTTTACAGAACCAGATATTGGAAGATATCAAGTAAAAATCCAGATTTGGATAGAAAATTTTGTTGAATTTTTGAACCAACCAAGTTTAGATAAAGAGAAGTTCAAAAAACAGATTAACAAGTTAAACACAATCACACAAGCGATTCAATAGTAAACAAGAACGTAAAACACATTAAATTCAAAATAGCAACCAAAAACAACTTTAGAGCAAGATCTAAAATATCTTAAAACCTAATTTGAAATAAATGAACAGATTTATCTACAAACAGGCAGTTTAATCATGTATGGTAAGAACAAAATTAACAGAAGAAGAAAAAGAGAATCAGAAAGAAGAACAAAAAATGAGAGCTAAGGCATCGCGAGCTGCCAGACGAAGTGGAAAAAGCATAAAAAAAGAAGGAAAAGTAGACAAGGCAAAAGCTAAAACAAAAGAGAGTAGATCTCAAAAAAAGATAGCGACAGTAAATAAAAGACGCCAATAAGGATTATTTCAAAAACAAATTCAATAAAAATTGCAATACAATAGTAACAATTTTCAATGAATTATGATTATTGATTTTGAATTTTCGTTAATTTTCATAGGATCTTCCTTTTTCTGAAAGAACAAAATACAATTTGAATCTCTTTGATTGTCCTTCTATTAGTTTGAGTTCTTTTCTCAAATATTCTATATCAGTAACACATTCTACCAGGGATTTGTTTGTGATTCTACGTATCTCATTACTAGTGTATTTTTCAGGATCTACTAGTTTGATTAAATTAAAGATTGGCTTCCATGTTTCGCCCTTCCAGATCAGATCGATTCCTTTTTTCGTAATTTTGTGGATTCCATTATTTTGATTGCCTTTATTGATTTCAATTAATCCATCCTTTTGCATCAATTCAATTTTTTCCTCTAAATTGTCACTTTTTAACAGTGTTTTGTTCTTCTTTTTGATTTCTTCAAAAGAGAGTGAATCAGGCGAGGATTGCTGCAAAACCCACAACAATTCGACATCGGTTTTATCCATAGAATGACAGAAAAATCATGCAATATTTGAATATCTAAAACGGAAAAATCATTTTGAAATTAGTAGACATCATTCTTCCTCTTGTCCATCAGTGCTGATATTGTCACATTCAGGCATTGAAGCAGATATCTGATCAGTTTGTTTTATCAAAAAATCCATCATACCCATCACACTGACGCTTGTTTTCCCTATTGATAATTTTTTTCTTTCAAAAAAACCAGCATAGTATGCTCTCTTGGTTATTATTTCAAAATTGACTACCGATGTTTACGATATCACTAGTTTGCCTTGGACGCTGTTATTTTATCGAATACACATGATGCGGTAAGGTCTCCGGTTACATTTACCATAGTTCTAGTCATATCCAAAATTCGATCCACAGAAATTAGCAGCACAATACCAATTGGAGGAATTCCAACTGTCACCAGTATTGTAGACAATACAATCACACCAGCTCCTGGAACAGCAGGAGTTCCAATAGAGGCCAAAAGAGTGGTAATTATTATCACAAATATCGATATCAGACTTAATTCAATTGAGAACAATTGCGCCAAAAAGAACACAGCAATTACCTGGTATAATGCAGTACCATCCATGTTTACAGTAGTTCCAAATGGAATTACAAATTTTGAAACTCGTGGGTCTACCTTTAGGCTCTCTTCTGCAGTCTTCAAGGTTACAGGCATTGTGGCCATTGAGCTGCCAGTGGAGAATGCCAGAGATTGAGGGTTGCGGAATTTTGTAAATGTAGACAGGATGGATCTCTTTGCAATAAATTTCAAAAACAATACATAAACTAACAACATAACTCCTAGTCCCAAAAAGACGGTTCCCATGTATGCACCCATTCCAATCATAGAGTCTATTCCTACTTTGGCTACCATTCCGACAATCAACCCAAATACTGCAAACGGTACAATCTTCATGGAAAACATTAGGATGTGTATTGTGATTTTTTGAATAGACTCCAATAAATCTAGCAGAGGTTTGACGGATTCTTTTGGAAGAGACGCCATTGCCAGTCCAACAATCATTGCAAAGACAAGAATGTTTAGCATCTGTCCTTCAAGATACGACGTTATTGGATTTCTAGGAATTATGTTTGATACTGCATTTGGTACATCATCAAATGAAAATCCGTCTTTGATTTCCATTTCTTTGTCTTCTATATCATATGATTCTTGCAGTTGAGTTATGTCAAGAAGGCTTCCAGGCGATACAATAGAGACCAGAATGACAGCTATGGCTATTGCAATCGTAGTAGTAATTACAAAATAGACTCCAACGCCTACCCCCAGAGTCTTTAGTTTTTCACGTGAGCCAAGCGAGGTAATCGCAATAACAATTGAAGAGAAGATTAATGGAACAATAATCATGTGAATCACACTCAAAAATATGCTTGCAGGAATTGAAAGATAGGACGAAACAAAGTCAATATCATCATCTGCAAGTGAAACACCTGCATCATCACCCAGGACTATCCCGACTCCCAACCCTATAAGGAGGGACATTACAACCTGGAGCCACAAATTTTTGAAGAGATAGTCCTTGAACGTCATTTTATTTCCTTAAAATCATTTTTATGTTAAAATTTTCTCTGAAAATCTTACACATGGAGAATCCACACAGGTCTTCAATAAAAGGAATTGAGCATAATTAGGCAGAAATTATCAAAAGGCAGTCACAATCAAAAAGTAATCAAAAAAATGAAAATAAAAAGAAAAGATTGTTTTTTCGTCTCCCTCTAGTTATCCATTTTTTCTAGCATTTTTACCACATTCTCAAATTCTATGAGCGGTACAATTTTTACTTCGTTGAAGCTTGCAACTCCTCCTTCCATTGCCAATTTTTGAATAAGATGAGGATCTTCAGCATCTACAATCCACAAAAATGTGTGTTCTAATGCGGAGTGAAATCTTCCAATAATCTTGTTAATTTTGTAGTTTGAGCATACTGCTTTCATGTCTCTTTTGCCAATTTTTATCATCATCTCTCGATTCACAGAGTTGTTGATTGGGCAAGCATCAATTTCATGTCTTCCATATATTCCAAATAAAGCCATATTATGTTTCACCTCCTTTTCTTTCAAAAGCAGTAAGAGTGAGAACAACCATTTCAGGAGATAGGGAACAAAGATAGGAATTAGAAATTTTAAATTTCTTGTATTTTTTTCCTTCTTTGTTTGTTTTAGTTGTTCTCATCTCACTTACCTAAGGTAAGTTACTATCAATACTTTATTTATAGTAGAAAGGGAAGTGATCTACATCTAATTACCACATGGTAAGTTACTCTTTATTAGTTACTATACTTAGGTAAGTTTTAATAGAATATTCTGGTTTGTTTTGTCATGAACAGTGCAACATTAGAACATATGATAAAAAATTGTCCGGTAGACAATACCTTTAAAATAATTGGAAAAAAATTCACTTTCCACATAGTTAGAAATATGGCCATGAGGAATCAAACCAGGTTCAACGAGTTTCTAGGGACAATTGAGAACATAAATCCAAAAACTCTTGCTTTAAGACTAAAGGAGCTTGAAGAGACAGGAATTATACAAAGAACAGTGTATGATGAGGTTCCAATCCGAATCGAGTATACACTTACAAAAAAGGGAGAGGACCTTCAGGGAATAATTGATCAAATGGCCACATTTTCAATGAAACACTATCCAAAAACAGTCTTCAAAGACGGAAAAAGGAGAAACTACAGGCAGGTTTTCAAGCGACCTGTCACCGTATTGCATTAGCATGTTAGTATGATGATACAGATTAAACGGATTTACGAGGAAGGCTCCGAAAGTGACGGATACAGGATATTGATAGACAGATTATGGCCAAGAGGAATCACAAAAGAGCGGGCTAAGATAGATTTGTGGTCAAAAGATATTGCTCCAAGCAATGATTTGAGAAAGTGGTATTTGCAAAATTTAGAAAAAGTAAAACAATTTCAAAAAAAGTACATTATTGAACTTGCAAGCAAGCCTGATTCTGTAAATAAGATTAGAGAAAAGATACAAGGCAAGAAAAACATCACGCTTCTTTATGCAGCAAAAGAACCTGATCCAATCCATGCCAAAGTATTACAAGAAATACTAGGCAATTAATTCCAATTCAATCCTTTATTGCAGTTCCTTGAACAATAGCTAATCTGTTTTCTTCAAGGTTCCGTGCTAGATTGAGTAATTTTTGTTTTGCAGTTTTTCCCATCAACAGATGAAATCCCAAAGGCGGAGGGCCAGACATTTCAATTTTTTTCAACATTCCTTTAAAAAATTCCTCAGACAATTTACTTTTGTCAATCCATTTTTCAATTATGAAGTTAGAGTTTACAATTGCATCTTTTGCTTGCTCTTGGGTACACAATGAACTCAATGAATCAAATTCTGCCCATGGTGTTGGGTAGTATGGTAACTTGTCTGTGCCAAAGACATCATGGAAGACTAGTTTTCCACCAGGTTTGAGAACTCGATTCAATCCACCATAGAATTTTTTCTTGTCTGGAATATTCATCTGTGTATGTTCTGTCCATACAATATCAAAACTATCTGAAGAAAAAGGAATGTCCAATGCACTTGCCTGTTTAAATGATACTTTCTCTGATAGATTAACAAGATCTGTCAGACGATTTGCCACGTCAATGTACTCATCAGTTAGATCAACTCCCATTACAGAGCAACCAAATTCATTTGCAATGTATCGTGCAGAACCACCCAAGCCACATCCTACATCCAATACCTTATGATGGGACTGAATCTTGCCAAGGCTTGCAATTTCTATAGTAGATTCTTTTCCTCTTGTGTGAAATTCATCAATAGGGGAAAGATCACTTGGAACCAGTGAATCCAGACTCTTACCTGCTTTTTCAAGACCGTTTAGAATTGAATCCATGATTCCACTAATCCCATAGTGGTTACTAACTGCCGCATCATACATGAAGAGATTAGATCATTGATTACTCATGAATGTTTTCATAAAGATAATCTAAAATTATTTTGGCGTATTTCTTTTTGCCATTTGATTTTATTTTTTACTGGCATACGTATCTAAAATCACACTAAAAAATACAAATTCTATGCCATCATAGGGAAATTGTGGAAAATATCTGTTGGGCCAACACCAAAAATCTAGATGATGCAGAATTTGTAATTGTAGGCATACCTGACGAGTCCCAATCACATGCACTAAGAAAAGGTACCAAAGAGGCACCTTCAAGAATAAGGCAAATTTCAAACACACATGATTCTTATGATAGAGATGGCACACTATCCCTAGGACTTCCATTTGGAGGAATTGAGAAAAGAGTCCATGACTTTGGAGACATTACAAGGGATTGCATAAAGGACATTTTTGAAAAGTTTTCAGCAAAGTCAAAGATTCCAATCTCAATTGGAGGGGATCATTCCATTACCAGAGACATCATCACATCAATGTCAAAGCCTGATTCAAGGATTTCACTTGTGTATTTTGATGCCCATCCAGATTTTGTTAGCTCTCATGCAAACTATTATGGTTCAGTAATTACCGATGTAATGCCATATGTGGAATTAGAGTCCAGTGTTCAAATAGGAATACGTACTCCTGAACAAGAAGAATTGGATAACATAAAAAAATACGATTTTCAGGTAATAACTCCATTTGATATACAAAAACATGGAATAGAAAAAATTGCAAATTCCATAATTAGCAAATTAGGGGAAAAGGTATACGTTTCTTTTGATATGGACTGCATCGATCCTGCATTTGCACCAGGAGTTTCAGTGCCGGTTCCCTTGGGCCTTAACAGTGTTGATTGTGTCTATTTGCTGCAAAAAATAGCGCAAAAAGGAATCATAGGAATGGACATTATGGAGGTATGTCCTAGCTATGATATCAAAGACAGGACATCACATTTGGCCTCCAGAATAATTGCAGAAACAATCTTTGCATCAGGAGAGAATCATGACTGTTGAATTCAAAAATGAGTTTACTTGGGGAAATGCACTAGCTGCAAATTCCACTCAGGAATTTCATGAAAATTTTGAAAAAGCTGTCGATGAGGCAAAAAAGGAATTAGGACAGACATTTCCGATTATCATTAACGGTAAAGAGATTTACTCAGAGGATAATTTTTCAGCTTATTCTCCTTCTGACAGACGGATTAAAATCGCAGACTTTCCAAGTTCCACTGTTTCAGATACAGAAGATGCAATCTCAAGTTCAAAAAAGGCATTTGAGCAGTGGAGTAATTTTTCGTTTCAAAAACGAGTTGAAATTTTTAGGCAATGTGCAGATTATTTTGCATCAAAGAAATTCTTCTTGGCTGCAATAATGACCTTTGAGAACGGAAAGAATCGTTTTGAGGCAATGGGAGATGTTGATGAGGCAATTGATTTTATGCGATTTTATGCGTACCAGATGGAAATTAATGACGGCTTTTGCAAGAGAACATCTCATCCAAATCCCAACGAAAAGACCCAGACAGTCATGAAGCCCTACGGAGTATGGGGGATAATTTCTCCGTTTAACTTTCCTTCTGCAATAGCAATTGGTATGACAACCGGTGCATTGATTACTGGAAATACTGCTATCCTAAAACCGGCAAGTGATACTCCTTTGTCTTCATTTTACTTTGCGAAATACTTGTATTCAAAAATTCCTGCAGGCGTGATAAATTTTGTGACAGGTTCTGGAGGAACAGTTGGAAGAACATTGATTCAGAGCAAAGATGTTGACGGCATTGCATTTACTGGCTCAAGAGAGGTAGGAATGAAGGGATTTCAGGAATTTACAAAGAATACAACAAAGCCGTTCATTTCAGAAATGGGAGGAAAAAATCCCGTAATCGTCACAAAAAACGCAGACTTGGACAAGGCTGCAAACGGTGTCATGAGCGCTGCATTTGGATACGGGGGACAAAAGTGTAGTGCATGCTCCAGAGTCTATGTACAAGAGGAGATTGCAGAAGAATTCATTGAAAAATTAGTTGAAAATACAAAAAAGATCAAGGTTGGAATGCCTTGGATAAAAGATGTCTTTCTTGGGCCAATAATCAATTCAGATGCAAAATCAAAATTTGAGAATGCATCTGAGATTGCAAAAAAAGACGGTCATATCCTAACTGGCGGTTCTGTGATCAAAACAGATTCACTTGAAAATGGTTACTTTGTAGAACCCACAATAGTTGAAAAATTGCCTGAAGAACACAAGCTTATGAGAGAAGAGTTATTCTTGCCATTTTTGTGCATTCAGAGATACAGGAATTTTGATGATGCAGTAAAGCTTGCAAACAGTTCAGAGTATGGTCTAACAGCTGGAATTTTTTCAGAAGACCAAAAGCAACTGGACGACTTTTTCTCAAAGATTCATTCAGGAGTCGTGTATGCAAATCGTTCTGCCAGTGCTACCACTGCAGCCTTGGTTTCAAGCCAGCCTTTTGTAGGATGGAAACATTCAGGAACAACTGGAAAAGGAGCTGGAGGAGAAAACTACTTGCAACAATTTTTGCGCACTCAAACTCAGACTCGTTGTGATTGAAGCAAAGAACTTCCAAGCAACAAGATGTTTCTCTTTCTCTCCTTTATTCGCCTAATGGAATATGCAAGCCAATTTGTTCCATACGGGATATAGTCTGAAACAACAAATCCCTTTCTTATCAGATCTGGTTTGATCTCCTCTCGTATTCCTTTGAGAAACTCAAACTCAAACTTTCTTGGATACTTTTTGGATAAGGTTTCTGCTTTTTTTATTATTGTATTATCATGAGATGCAATTGCAAACTCATTTCCTTTTTTGAATAAAATTGTCATCAATTTTATGTAATTTTTATCAACGTCTTCTCTTGCTCTAAAAGAGATGCTTGATTTTTCTCTATAAGCTCCCTTTACGAGGCGAATTTTGGCACCTATCCCTATTAGATGGTTCAAGTCATCTTCTGTTCTCTTGAGATTTGCCTGCAAGGCAATTCCCAGCCTTTCATATTTTGAAAAAAATGAAGAGTAAAGCTCAATTGTCTCATCAGTATGTTCTGAGGACTCCATGTCAAGCCATACAAAGACGTGGGCAGCACTCAATTTTTGGAGGATTTCTTCCAAACTTTTGTAACACTGTTTTTGGCTAATTGACAGTCCGATTTGTGTGGGTTTTACAGAGATTGCACCCCGAATCTTCCATCTTCTAAAGGAATTGGCAATCTTTTGATAATCATCAATTGATTCTTGCACCTGCTTTTTTGTGGTATGGTACTCTCCTAGTTTGTTGATGATTGCGTGTCTTTTCATTTGATATGCAGTTTTAGCTGATGTAAGAGCGTCATCAATTGTGTCCCCTGCAATCCATTTTTTTGCTATTTTAAACAGAAATTTTTCCATTAATTGCATTTTATCTCAATTATTACTAAATCACAACCATAAAAAATAATTTTCATGTATGCCATCACTTGATCTGTTTTTTTTGATGTGAATTTAGAAGAATTTTAATCAATGAAATACGGAAATTGTTTTCTTTTTAGTACTATTCTCTTTCTCTAGATTATTCTATAAATTCTTGCCATTCTTCATGATTCAGATTATGTAATGGCTCTAGCAATTCTGGTTTGATCTCTTCAGGATCTTTTAGATGACTTGTAAATTTGTGAAAGCAATTCTGACAAGCAGGTATCTTTGCAAATATTTTTCCTTCTTTTTGTGTTGGAATAAATTTACTAACAACATCTTTTCTGCACATTACACATAGTTTGTCACCACAATTCTTGCATATCCAACCAAATTCAACATCTTGTTTCTGAACTTTTTTTATTTTTTTAAGATATTCTGAAAACCTTCATTCGTAAATTTCTCAAGAACTTCTGTTTTGCAGTTAAAACATTTCATGGTCTTTACAATCATGTTGTTGAATGATTCCGAGCAAGTATAGGTTTTCTGTTTTTATGATGCAACATATTTTGGTTTTATCAAAAAAATAGATAATAATTTAACTAACAGAAGACTAGAGAATTCATGAGTGAATCTTCGATTCAGGTGCTATATGATAACAGAACCACAAAATGCCAAAATTCTGAATGCGGTCATGTAATGGATTCCCATTTGAATTTTAAAAAAATTGGTGAGGCAAGAATTCCTTTGTTGTATTGTTCTGAGTGCAGGGCAGAAGGCAAGGAATGCAAATTAACAAAATTCTAGAATCTACTCTTAGAATAAAGGATTCTAGCCTCTTCTTATTCTAAAAAATTTGATTAAAAAAATCTTCATGTATGCTAGTTTACTATGTTTAGTGTCATGCATGACTTTATTTTTGGTAATTTTCTTACTTGCTTGAGAATGGTATCTTGTAGAGAGTCTTCTGAGGAGGATTCAATCTTGCAAATCACGTCATACAGACCAAAAACAACATCTGCATCTTTGACCTCAGGTATGTTACAAAGATCCTTTAATGTGGAAAACTCATCACCCTTGTTACAGTGAATCACAAGATATGCCTTAGAAGTATTGCCTGAATCTCCACCTTCTGAATCTTGGAACAATCCTTCTGATTCAGACCTTGTAAGAGTCATGGTTGAATGAATATTTGGAATCTTTCTTATTGTGTTTGTAACGGTGTCTCTAATTGCATCTTCTGATTCTAATTCTATTTGGGCAATTAGATCATAGAGGCCAAGAATTCCATGTACTTCCTTAACTCCTTTTACTTGCTTTAGAGATTCAATTATGCCTGTTTCCGAACCTATCTTGCAGTTCATAACAACATATGCTCGTGCCATATTCAGAATCTACCTATATTGTTTTGAAACATCCTATGAGTAGAAATCTTTAGCATAAAAAGACTTTCATCGTAATCAAGTTGTAAAATAGTAACAAAAAGAATTACGCATCAGATATTGTTTTTAATAGTAAAATTCATGAAAGTTGTACAACCAACATTTTGAACTTGTAATCAATGACTTCATCGCCAACTACTGGAATGTCATGAATTGTCATCTCATCTAATAATTCCCACTTGGTTTCAAAAGACCTGAGCATGTTCATAAAATGATCTACCTTAAAATCATCAGGATAAACGATGCACAAAATTCCCTTATTGTTTAACAGACTAGAATATTTTTCAAGCATATCAAGTTGTATCTTTTCTTCAAATCCATGAAGAATCATGTCAAACAAAACAACATCAAATTTTTTTTGTAATTCCAGATTCTGAATATCACCTACAATTCCATCAATATGTAATCCTTGAGATTCAGCTTTTTGAATTAATTGTTTTATTCCAACTGCAGAGCTGTCAACTGAGGTAACTTTGTAGCCTATTGATGAGAAAAATAATGAATCTCGTCCCTGACCGCATCCTAGATCAAGAAGACTGCCTCTGGATTTGTAGTGTGAAAAATAATCTTGTAACTCCCTATATGGATGCCCAAACAATTCGGGAGTTTTTTCATATGTGTCATCAAAGGATTCAGATTCTTGAGTGTTGTCTTCCATGATTTGTCAAATGAGTGCTTTTTTTTAGATTTTTCCTAAAGCCATATTGAAATTCTAGTTTTCAATTTTTCCCATTGCTCCACTTTGAAAATCCTTGATTGCTTGCTCTAGTTCTTCTTCAGTATTCATCACAAATGGTCCGGATCGTTTTACTGGCTCTCCAATCGGAGTTCCACCCAACAAAAGAAGTTCTAGAGATTCTGTTGCATTACTAGGATTGGAGAAAAATATCTTATTGCCATCGTTTTTAAAAAATACGGCTTGTTCTTTTTTTGCAAGTTTTTGTTCAGCACCAAACAAACCCTGTCCTTGTGCAATGTAAGCAAATGCGTTAAAATTATTTGGAATCTCTTGTGTTATTTGAGCTCCTGGTTGCAAGAAAAAGTGAAGGTACATTATTGGGGTTTTAGTGTCAATTACCGCCTTTTTGCCCATTGACTGGCCAGCAATAACTTTGACTCGGACTTTGCCGTCATTGCTTTGGGCAATTGGAATCTTTTTAGATGGAATCTCTTGGTAACGTGGATTCATCATCTTGTCCTTTTTTGGCAGATTCACCCAAAGTTGGAATCCGTGTAATCTTCCTCCTTTTTGAGCAAATTCTTTTTCTGGCATTTCAGAGTGAACAATTCCACATCCTGCAGTCATCCATTGAACATCACCTGAATCAAGGTTACCTGAATGTCCTTGAGAGTCTCTATGCTCAAAAGAACCATCTACCACATACGTTACAGTTTCAAATCCACGATGAGGATGCGCAGAAGCACCTTTTGCTTCTCCTTTTTCTAAAATTATCGGTCCCATCTCATCTAACAACAAGAAAGGATCAAAATCTCTTACATCATAATTTGGAAATGGCCTGTGAACAGTAAACCCATCTCCTTCAACAGTAGTTTTTGCAGTAACAATATCTGAAATACTTCTTTGATTGGGTTCCTTGATTTGGGTCATGATGAAAGTAGTATATTTTATTATTTAATCAAGCTGTCTGAATATTCTGAAGATTAGCACTAGTTCAAATCAAGAAAGATTGAAAAAAGATTACAGACTAGATAGGGAAAACTCTATCCCAAGTATACTTGTTTAGGAGTATAGTTTGGATCATCTGAGTATTGTTTGATGAGTTCTATGATGTCATCCACAATTTCATGAGGCTCCAATTCAGGCTCTGTATTGACCATAAGAAGAGACTGAGATGAGCATGGAATTGTAAGACGATTGATTTTTCCATACTTTGTCGTTGTGTAAACAGGCTGACCTATTATATCAGAGGCATGTTGTCTGCTTTTCCACCTCATATATGCGTGGATGAAAGTATCTTGTGTCTGTTCTTTGTTAAAAAGTCTGGTAACTCCTTTTTGCACCTTTTCGTATAGCTGAACACGTCCTGCATAATATACACCAGAATACCTGATCTTTGAATTTAATCTCAGGATGTCAGTATTAAGACTATCATAATCCATGTACAATAATTGGGTAAAATTTGGTTTTATTAAATATTTCAGAATACTAATTAGTCATAAACAGTATTTGCCTTCAAATTCGAACATACAACTACAAAAGTAAGATTGGATGAAGTGTTTGATGTAATTAGTTCTGATACCAAAAAAGCATCATCCCAATTCATAGACTAAACAAAGATTGGGTTTATTTGATCCCGTTTTGTTTTTATTTTATTGAGAATTTTGATTATGATAATTTTAACACTAGGATTGATTTTTGTCTCACCTGTCTTTGGACAAACCTCTGGACTAGACTATGATATTCGAGGGGGAGAAGTTACAGGTGTTGACATTAATGATGAAGATAATTCTTTGATAATTTTGATAGACACACGTACCAAAGGAGAACTGGTTATCACATTACCACGAAATTTGATTGATGCAAAAGTCAATTCTGAAGACACAGAATTTAGTATTTTGATAAATGGTTTAGGTCTCAACTTCTTTGATGAGGTAAAAACAGAAAAAGACAGAACTATCACCATTCCTTTTAGCAGATCTGATTCAGAGATAGTCATTACCGGAACTCATCTTTTTGGTCAAGACAAATCACAGCAAGGAATTGAAAACCAAATTCAGAACACAATCAATAAAGAATTAAAAACTAAAATCCCTGGCAATCAGGCAAAATTACTGATATTCTCGGATACTCAATGGACGGGTGCATTTCAGTCTACAAGTTTTCCATTTACTGAAAAAAATGGAAACAAAGATGACAGTGTTATTTTTACCTGTGATTCATCGTTTAGTCGTGAGGCCGTTTTTGGAGCAAAATTTCAAAAACTAACTGAGGATGGATACCTAAGTCTAGTAGTAATTCAAAACAATGAAGTTGTTTCTCAAGGTTCGACTGAAGAGTCCTTTGGGGAGATGCTCATTAGCGACAATTGTGTTTCTGCCATGCAATCTGATGACGGATCTGGTCAAGGAGAAGGCGGGGGATGTCTGATTGCTACTGCCACATTTGGTTCTGAACTTGCCCCAGAAGTTCAAAAACTAAGAGAGATTAGAGACAATTCTTTGCTGCAGACAGAATCAGGTACTGCATTTATGAATTCATTTAATGGTTTTTACTATTTGTTCAGTCCTATTATTGCAGACTATGAACGAGAAAATCCAATCTTCAAAGAAATGGTAAAGATTACAATTACTCCAATGATCACATCACTTTCAATTCTAAATCATGTGGAAATAGATTCTGAGATGGAGGTCTTAGGATATGGCATTAGCTTAATTCTGCTTAATGCAGTCATGTACCTTGGATTTCCAATAGGCATTGTTGTGATTAATCGAAAGAAAAAAATTCAATTAATCAATCTTAGGACAAACATCTAACTTTCTGTAGGATTAAAATATTCATGGGATTTTCAGATGTTAGATAGGAAATTTCCTGTTTTTAGCCTGTAAAAAAAGAGAAAGCATTAAACTGACAAGAGAATTAATTTTTCATATTCAATGGAAAAAAGAGATCTTTTAGTTTTGACTGGAATTTTAGTAGGAACCAGCATACCTGTTGTATTGACGGCATTGATTGCAAATGGATTCATAGACAACCCAATTCCATGATTTAATCTTCATATTGTTTTTGCCATAGCAAATCTACAACGAATTAGTAGATTCTCTTTTTATGAAAGATTTTTTGATGCCTAAGATATTCACTGTCATGATAATAATTCATGGAAAATTAAGATAAAAATTCAAATTCAAATCTCTTAAGAAGATGTCATGACGGTGCCGGAATGGTATGAAGAGGTAAAGATCAGTTCAAAAACAACTCTGGTGGTCGTAGACATGCAAAAACTGTTTGTGACTGAAAAAAAATCTCCTTGGGCTAACAAAAAATTGCTCTCAATAGTTCCAAATATAGAAAAATTGATTAGAACTTTTGGAACGAAAAACGTGGTTTTTACTCGCTTTACGCCTCCTATCAATTGGAAGGGTGAAAAGGATTCCTGGTACACATACTATAGAATTAACGAAGATATCACTCCAGGTAGATTGGGTACTGAACCCTTGGGCATAATTGACAGTTTTATGTCATACATTTCAGATTCAATTGTTGTAAGTAGGGAAAAATCTGCATCGGTATTTTTGGCAGGTAGTTTTCATTCTAAAATTAAGAAAAAATCTGCAAAAATCCTGATTTTCACAGGTATTGAAACTGATTATTGTGTTCTCTCAAGTGTATTGGATGCCATCCATTTGGGTTATTATGTTGTAGTGGTGACAGATGCATGTGCAAGCAGTAAAAAACAAGGTCAAAAGCATGCAATGGGAATATTTAGTAGATTTCCAGAACAACTTTGGGTTACCTCAACTGATGACCTGATAGACCATCTAAAGGCATAATTTCAGAGAAAGAAAAAGACAATACCTCTTCTGAATGTATCATAGAAAATTTTGCCTTAATCATCATCACAATCAAGAATGATTATTGGTCATAGATTTGATAAACATCAATATGCTTAAGTTTGCATGTTTTAGATGAGGTTCATGATAAACCCAGAACTTTTACATCTTCTTGAGACAAACGATAGTTTGGATATTCTAAGAGATTCTGTTTCATACCAATTGCAAAAACTCAACAATGTTGAAAAAACAATTGAAGGACGAGATTGGCATACAGAACTGCCCGCAATTGTAAGGGAAAAGTTTGACAACTACAAAGAAGACTATGAGAAACTCTCCAGGATTCTGAATTCAGAATCACAAGAAGTGAGTGCAGAGATGAACAAGGGATATTATTACTGGCGTCTTATGCGCTCTGCGTGCAAAACATACAGAAACGATTTAAAAGAATACGACTTACAATTAAATCAAGAATTCAATTTTCAAGAGACGCAAGCAATATCAGAGAACAATCTACTTGAGGAGTGTATTGGCACATTAGAAAGACATGCAGTTGAGAACAAAGATTAACAATCCAATCTCAAGTGTCAAATTTCAAAAATGAAAATCAAGGACTTCTTAATATTCCAAAAATACACTTTGTGATTCATGTCTGAAGACAAGGAAAAAGAATGGAAAAAACTTGAACAAGAAGAGATGAAAGAGCAGGATCATCAACTCGAATTAAAAGAAGGATATGAAAGCGATGAGGAATACGAGGAATCTGAAGACTAGATTCCAAGATAATCAACATGCTTAAGTTCATTTGACATTTGATAGAATCATGAATCCCGAGATTGAAGAAAAGATTCAATCAATAATTTTAGATACCTTTCAAGATGTGGAATCAGAATGGGTAAGTTACTTTCAGCATAAGGCCGAACAGATAGGCCTTGACAAAAAGTCTTTTTTCATTGGAATGATCTATCCAAAAATTACCGAGAGATTAGAGAAGAGCAACATCCACATCAGAATAAAATCAGATTCATGGGGAAACCATGAAAATGAGAAGATCAACTCTATGCTCAACCAGCTTTATGAGAAATACACATGATTCAGGTACAAAAATAATCGGCACATAACCAATGACTTGGCAGTGTTGTTGAGGATTTATTTCCAAACAAGATGTTGAACAGAACGGACAGATAATTTTAGAAAACCAAGTCTCTCTTATTTTCAATCTTTGCTAAGATTGGTTTTTCTGTGATTTTACAATATGGATAAATATATGATTCATGTATGGACTAGCATCCTTCAAGAATCCTGAAGAAGGCTCTGCTTTCACAGGCTTGAAGTTTTTGTAATTTTTATTTATTGGAAATACATATGGTGAAAAGATGTCATTGTGTTTTATCCTGAATGAAAATGACAAATTGCATTTGTGTTATTGCTAATTTATGAACTGCTTTTAGAAAGGATGCTATCTGTTGAGTTCATAAGTTTGTTTTAGCGTGTCAACAAATTTTTGTAGATTTTTGATATGTGTCCCTTCCCAGTAGATTTTAGGACATTTTTCGCATTGCCAAAAGAAATCATTTTGTTCTAAAACCAAATGTGGGATTTGAGTTTTGCTTTCCGATTTGTCAACTCTGAATGTCTCTGCATTGCATTTTGTGCATCTAGCTGTGTCACCTGAAATTTTTTTTATATTTAACCCTGTGTTCTTAAAAATTTCCAAAAACTGTTCAAATTCATCTTCTTTGGAAACATAGATTGTTGGAATTCCTTTCTTTTTTGCTCTTTGAATAAGAGAATAGTCTCTAGATATTATTGTCCGGCATTCAGTTTGTGCTTTTTCAATTAATTTGGAATCCTCAATATCAGGGAAATACTCAGAGTCAAACCCAAGTAAGCGTAATTTTCTAGCAATATTACCAAGCATTGCATCAACAAAAAAAATCATGTTGATAGGATAAGTACAATACAATCGTTTAATTTTTTTGGGATAGGTGAATTCAATTTCTATCCAAAACGAGATAAATAAATTGATTAGAGCACGATGTAAGAATTTGAGATGTAAGAAATATAGAAATGGAAGATAAAGAAATTAAAAAAATTATTTTTAGAAGTTACTTTGCCTGATATTCTTTGTCGGCTTCGTCTCTTGTCTTGTTTCCAAGTTTTATTGGGATTTTATCGCTCCATGGAACATACTCCCATTTCCACAAATCATGATTGTTATCGTGTGGTGCAAGTGCATGATTTGAGGTATTGACAAATACAACTGGATGGTTGTTTTCCTGAAAATAGTATTTAGCATCAATTTCTCTTTGGTTGTGAACAGTATCCTCAAAGAGGTTGCTATCCCCACTGTAAATGTCCTCAAAGAAGAACTTGTTGTCCTTGTAGGTAAATGATTCAATGTCTACTGTTCTCTTGTATTTAATTAGCCTGAGGTATCTGTAAATCCCGTCTAGTATTCCATGTTTTCTTAGAATTTCGTCTTGGAAGACTAAAGTAATATGGTACATACTGTCACTTTCTTCTCTGTGCACGTGCTAATCTCTCTGAGAAAGTTCTCCCAGAGCATCAACTCTTGGTTGATAGATTACTGGAACCATTGAATTGTTTCGCTCAAGATAGTCTGCCTCAATTATAGTTGGTGTCTTGGGGATTGTTCTTTTGCTGCAGTATGACATTGTAGAGATCTTCAGTTTCATGCTCATATTCAGACCAGATTTTGATATTTTTCAGGTCCCTGTGAAACTTGTCGTTGCTTTGCTCAATCTCAAAGAAGAGTATGCTTCGGCGGTTTTCATCTTCTTTTCTTTCTACGTTGACAGCTACAAATCCCATCATGAGATTTACCTCAAAGTCAGAATCCATGAATTTGGAGTATCCTGATTTTTTTCTTCTAACAATTACTCGAGCTCTGTTGTCATCCATCCCGATAACTCTAACAGAACAGTTTCTGTATCTCCATGTCTTTTCTTGATTTCTCCAAGCAAGATAGTACCGTTTTGAATTTTTTACTTCATCATAGATTTCCTGATCATATTCAAAATGAAACATAAAATCTTATTAGTATTGCATGACTAAAAGACTTGTGGCAATCTATACCGTTAGCGGAGAAATACAAAATCACAATCAATCAAAATTTTACGTAGAAGTCTTAGATGATGATCAGCATTGGTTTGATGACAGGATTGATGATCTTTTGGGTTCATCATGGACTGATGATTCGGGAAGATTTGAAGTTACATTTGATGATGACTTGTTCAAAGAAAGTTGGTTTGAGGGAAGGCCAGAACTTTTTGTCATAGTTAGAGATTCCGTTGGAAAAATAATACACAAAACAAAACCACAAAATCCATCAGGTCCTGATGATTCAGAAAATCTATCATTTCAGATTACAATTCCTCAAAAGGATTACTATACTGCAAGCCCATATGATTCTGTAAACACAAGAAGGATGACAGCATTTGCCAGAATTGGCGATACCCTAGACTTGACTGATGATATTACAAATGCATCTCAACTGTTACTGCAAAGTCTCAATGCATGGCTTTTGTACACAAATGAGCCAAAGTGGAACTTGATTGGATATGATGGTCCTCAAGTGGACAGATATCCTTGGCGATGCCCTCATACCCACAGACTGTCATGGAATGATCAATGATGGCGAATACTATCTATGGTACTGAAAAGTTTGAGAAACGTGCAGAGCCATACGAAGTAATTGAGAACGATGTCGTAAGAAATGTCGATGTATGCGTGATTGGTTCAGGGGCAGCTGGCGCAATTATTGCCGAAAAACTCGCATCTGCTGGAAAATCAGTAGTTCTGCTTGAGAAGGGTGGGTATTATGATGGCGAATCCATGAATCAGCGTGAAAATGACATGATAGGCCTTCTCTGGAAGAACAGCGGTGCAAACTTTACATCCAATCTAAAGATTGCAATTGCCCAAGGCTCTTGTCTTGGCGGATCTACCGTAATTAATGATGCAGTATGTTTCAGGATACCAGACATAGTGATAAAGCAATGGAATGACCTCGGTGTCAACATCCCAAAAGAAGAATGGGATTCGGCAAACGACGAGGTCTCAGCTAGAATCAATGTTACAACTGTTAGAGAAGATGAACTAAATGAGAATGCAAAGAAACTTCGAGACGCATGCTCTGTAACAAGAGTCAACGGATACCCAATTACAGAACACAGGGTAAATGAGAGAAACTGCGGACACTCCTGGACTGATTCGACACTAGAGTCTTGTGTCCAATGTGGGTTTTGCCATCTTGGTTGTCATTATGATACAAAGCAGAGCATGTTAGTTACCTACATCCATGATGCAGTAAACAGCAGTAATGACTTTACAGCATATTGTAATTGTGATGTCAAAAAAATAATTCACTCAAACGGAGTTGCAACAGGTGTCGAAGGCTCCTTTGTAGATGAATCAGGAAATGAGACATATAGAATCAGGGTCAATGCCAAAGTGGTAATTGTTAGTGCTGGTTCTATTGCATCATCGAACTTGTTGCAAAAGTCAGGAATTGCAAATGACAATATCGGCAATGGGCTTGCATTGCATCCGGCCCCATTTGTGATGGGCCATTTTAAAGAAGATATTTATGGAAACAGGGGAATCCCGATGTCTTATACTTGTCATGAGTTTGGCGTTACAAACAACGTCAAAAACGGGGGATTCTTAATTGAGAGCATCTTCCTACCAATCTTCCAAATGGCCTTGGCAATACCAAGCTTTGGCGTGGATCATGCCAGACTGATGAAGGAGTTTAACCACTATACTCTTGCAGGAATAATGGTTCGAGACGATTCTGTTGGAAAGATAACAAAGAGTTTTGGAGATAATCCAAAGGTAGAGTACGAACTAACAGATGACTCCATCAATGACATGGCACGAGGAATGTCCATTCTGGCAAGAATGTGGTTTGATATTGGGGCAGACTATGTGGTAAGCTCTCATAGCGATGTTCCTGAAATTCGAAGCAGACAAGACATTCCACAGTTAGAAACGGCAGTCAAGAATAATCCTGACGGCCTCAGGGTTGGTTCTGCACACCCTCAGGGCGGAAACAGAATAGGCGATGATCCTGCAAAGGCAGTAGTCGATTCAGATTGCAAGGTGTTTGGATTTAAGAACCTGCATGTGTGTGATGCAAGCGTCTTTCCAACAGCACTTGGGGTAAACCCACAGCTGACTGTAATGGCATTGGGTGCGCTGATTGCAAACAGAATCCTTGGAGCGTGGCCTTCTGATATCACAATTGAAGACTCTATTGGGAATACATGCGATATCACTCAACCGGAAAACTGTCTTTCTCAAACAATAGGGGAGATGTTTGCAGTAAACCAACACAAACCAGATCTCTTTTCAAAGCTGCAAAATTCTGAATCAAATGAGATCATTCCAGGACAAAACTGGTCCTTTGATAAAACAACCCTAATGATTCACAATGACATTTACTGGAAGGGATTCTATGGAAGAAACTCGGACATTATGACTACCAGTCTGAGAACATTTGGAGGATTTTACAAGCGGTTTAGAAGAAATGACTCTGAGTCGTTTAACGGAGTTACAAAGCCATTTAACGTTCCGGTTTTTGCAAAAAGCATTGCAAAACAAAAGGAACTTGCAGGGCATGGCAAAATAATTCATTTGGAGTATCGCGACCCGCCATACAACCAGGCCTATGATATTTTGAAGATGATAGACGAGAATACAATATTGGGAAAGGCGTTTTTGGGAAGGTTCGGAGCAGGCCAGATCTTGTTTGACTTTAGCATGTCCAAAAATTACAGTATCGATTTCATGGGAGAAGAAGACTTGTCTACACTATTTTACAGCGATGAGTACAGTCACACTCCAACCCAAGATGAGATGGCAGGTCACTGGGAAGGAATGCTGGTGTCTGATTCTTTTGTTACCCCTCGCAGCCAGATATTTGACTTTAGGTACGATGGGAGCGGAGAGTACAACATGCACCATAATTTTGGCAATCTGATTCAGGGACTATCGGAGGTGTCTGTAAGTGATGAACTCTTTAGGTTTGATGACTTTACTCCATTTCATGATGAACTAAGAATGATCAATCCCGAGCTTGTCGTTGGCAAATGGGTAACAAATTGGTCTATGCTTCAAAGCAGCCAGTTTTCCATCTCAGAACTGCGGAGCCTGATTAACGAAGGGGCAAGCAATCTCCAAATTCTCGATAGCATCTACAAGATATTCAACATACGATTGCCACGCCTTCCACAAGAGCTTGGAATGAGCTTTTTGAATGTTGAAAACGATCCACAGAAGGGATTCAGAATTGGTTTGAGCTATATTCTCAAAAAAATGAACTAGTCTGAAATTTTCTCTTCCTATGTATTACGGTTAGATTTTTGAAATGAATTAAAAAAAGAAATTTTGGTTTTTGTGTTTTTAGCTACGAGATACTCTATTGTAATTGTGAAAAGCAAACATGAGAAAAACAACAAATCATATGCACTACGAAAAGATCATGATAGTAACACTTAAGATCGATTAGTATGTTCTTCTATTATGAAATTACTACATGTTTCACCATTTTACTAGGAGTATAGTTTTGTCTGACAAAAGCGCATCTGTAAGAAATTATGCCATAGCAGCGTTGTGTTTGGCAGGAATTGTCGGAGTCTTCTCCTTTGCAGCACTAAACTATTCACAAATACAAGAACATGAAAGATATGATGATCGTCCTGAAATTCATGCGTATGCAAGATGTGAGGTTGAAAAATGGGCAACAGTATCAATAGAATCACACAGAACAGACATACAAAATGTTCAATGCATATCCCTAAATGATGGATTGTTTAAGGAATCCACCATAGTGTTGGGTGATCTGGGAAAAGGATCTCAAGATGTATGTTATTTTGAGGCAGTAGAAAAAATTGATGTTCCTCCAAGATTTGAAATAAAATATGATAATGGCAAGACTCTAAGAACCTCCTGTGACAGAGGATGGGTTTTAGATTAATTCAATACGAGAATTTTTCCAAACATTCTGATCTTTTTTATCTTAACCATGAATGCCATCTAGTGATTATGAAAAATGTTCCTTATTCGTTTCTAAATTTCTCAGTACTTTGGAAATCTGATTTTTTCTTTCATAATCATATCCAAGATTACATGAGATTTACTTGAAAGCATTGTATCTTTATTTTGTTAATGCATAATTGACCCATAGTTGAACCATATCACTACGGGGAAAAATAATTCAAACATACCTACATACACTATCCTTTTTTTCAATTCCAAATCCTTTGTAATCCATATCATTATTGGAAGAGAAGCCCAGAGTACAAGAATTGGAAATACATCAAAAGCATTATAAAAATTACCTTCAAGAATTCCAATCATACTTGATACTGATACTGCCCACCCAGTTCCTGACTGAAAATAATAAAAAATTCCAATTCCCCTAAATGCAATCATACTGTACACAAACAAATATCCACAAATAACACCGAGGACTAATTCTTTGTTTAATTTCATGATTGTTGATGTTGAATAATTCTTATAGTAAATTCTTTGTCGTGTCTAAATAAATATTATCAATTCTGTAAAGGATCAAATAATGTCCGATACCCAAAAATCATTAATTTTTGTTATCATCTTCATTATAATTACATCTGCAATTCCACTTTACAGCAACATTGTAGGTGAACCTATTCTTGATGTGTCTAAAGACAGTTTGTCTTTAGAGGTTTTTGGTTTTATCTATGAATCTGCTTACAACCAGAAAGTTGCCAATCAGATTGATTTTGAAGAGAGATTGGACTTGGGTGAGTTTCAAGAATCTATGGTATTTACTACAGATTTATCAAATCGAGATCTAAGAGACCTTCGAATAACTAGCTGGTTAGATAATACCGACATGTCTAATTCTGATCTTTCAGATGCAAATTTTAATAGATATAGTATGGCAGACGCCAATCTTTCTGGGGCCAATATGTCAGGAACAATTTTGTCTAGTGCTAATCTTGTGCGGGCTGATCTGACCCAAGCTGATATGAGAGAAGCTGATTTGACGAGTACTCTTCTTTCTGGGGCTAACCTGGAAAGTGCTAACCTTTCTGGGGCCAATCTTATGAATGTAAAATTAATGAATGCAAAAATGAATGATGCAAATCTATCTGATACAAGATTGTGGCGAGTAAACATGACGGATTCAGTACTGCTTGATGCAAATTTGAAAGGCGCAGATATGGGAGATGGCGTACTTACAAGAGTCGATGCAACAAGAGCTGACTTGTCAGAGATGATTCTTTGGAGCGCAGCCATGGATAAATCAATATTTGCTAATGCTAATTTGAGAAATTCTGATTTAACTAATGCTAATTTGACAAAGTCTGATTTTTCTAACTCTGACCTTTCAGGTACAATTTTATGGCATGCCCACCTGTCAGATGCCAACATGTCCGGTGTAAACCTATCTTATTCTATTTTATGCAATGCGGATTTATCCTCTACCATTTTAGATGATGCTGATCTTACTGGAGCAATTTTTGGGACGTATTATAGTAATCCTAGTATGAATGCAACTGCCTTTGAGGACTATTATGACAAAAGTGATTACTGTGAAGTAAAATCATCTCCCATATCAAAAAAAGAAGCAATATCCCGTGGTGCAACATGGGATGACAGAATTGGAATTCAACATTATGAACTTGGGTAACTTTTTGATAGATGTATGAATAAGACACGTTAATTCAAAATGTTATTTCAAAGATTGGAATAATCAAGGAAGAGACCGGAGAAGTTGATCTGAATGCAGACAGAAAGAGGTTTGGTTGGGACTGATTGAAGGTATGGATGATGGAATGATGAATGAGTCATTGCCATTGTCATTAAATCATTTCATCATTTAACAGCAGTTTTTCTATCGTTTTTTAGGGGGTTTTTCTTTTTGGAGCAGCTTTTCTTTTAGAAGCAGTTTTTCTTGTAGCAGCTTTTCTTGTATATGGACGGACGATTTGTACATTATGTTGTTTTTCCCATTGATCATATTGATCTGAAGTAGATTTCTTGTCATCTTGTTCAAGAGTACTTAACTTCACTTTGATTTTGTGAATTTTCTCTTTGGAAACCTTCCCTCCCAGTTGAACGACCCAAAAATACCCCTCCGTGAGCTTCAGCATTAACTGTAACATTTACTTCTATTTCCGCACCGTCGATCTGAAAGAAATGGGGTGTTTCTGGATTTTCATCCAACTGTCGTAGTTCTTCCTTTAATGCTTCAATTAGACTTACTAGTCCCAATTTTTTTCCAATTACTTCTTTTTAGTTTTGAAGTATTTTAGATTTCAATCAAAAAAACAATGTTTCATTTCAAAAATAGCACAAATCCGTGCCTAAGAGAGGGGGATTCTATTTTTTATTCTTTGTCGATAAACTCGTTGGCACTTGGTGGTTCGGGTGCCAATCCCTTTCTCTTTCTGATATCAGCTACTGCATTTGCCAAAAGAGATTTTGGAACTTCTGTCCATTCCTTAAAGGACGTGTTCCAGGTTGCACGACCTGCAGTCTGGCCTCTCATCTCTTCAGATAGAGTAAAGGTTTCTGAAGCTGGAATCTCACCTGTAACAATACTTGATGCACCCTTTTGAGTCATATCCAAAACTTTACCACGTTTACCAGAAATTACTGTTGCAACGTTTCCAACCAAGTCAGTTGGGACACGAACCTCAATTGCAAGGGTTGGTTCTAGCACTGTAGTCCCTGCAGTCAATAAAGCACCCATACATGCACGTCGTGATGCAGGACCTAATTGGGATAGACCTCTGTGTGCAGTATCCTCATGAGGAACAAAGTGAGTAAAGGTAAACTTACAGTCCCTCATCTGTTCTTTACAGAGAGGGCCTTCCTTCATTACTTCATCAAATCCAGAGTTAATTGAATCAGTTGATTCCTGTACAAACTGAACACCTTTGGTTCCATTAATCAAAACGTTTCCACGCGAGTCAAACTTCATTACTCTCTTGATAGTATCTGTATCCCATCCGGCTCCCTTGAGCAAGTCTGACACGACTTTTTTATCTTTAAGGTCACTGATTTCACCTGTTCTTAGCATTTGTGCAATTTCAGGCTCTAACGGTTCTACCTTCATGAATATCTTGTTGTGTCGGTTTGGAGATTTTGACATGATTGGCTCACATGCTGCCTTTACAGTCTCCCTATAGTTGATCAGAGGTTCAGATGTAACGATTTCGACTTTGGCATCCTGAATACGATGAGTTGCAACATCCAAGTGCAGCACACCCATTCCTGCAACAATTGTCTCGCCACTTTCCTCATCAATCTTTACAACAAGGTTTGGATCCTCAATTGTTAGTTGCTTTAGAACTTCTACTAGTTTAGGTAAATCTTTAGGATGTTTTGGCTCTACTGCAACTTGAACTACAGGCTCTGAGACATACTTGACTCCCTCAAACATTGGAATATCCTTAACAGAGGATAATGTGTTTCCTGCTCTTGCTTCAGTTAATCCCAACAATGCAGGAATGTTTCCAGCGCCCAGTTGTCCTACTTGTTCTCTTTGGTTTCCCATGAAAAAGTTTACAGATTGAATTCTGCCTTCTCTTTTCTCATCAATGATGTTAATTGTCTGTCCATCTTTGATGGTTCCCGAGAACAGCCGTCCAATGGCCACAGGACCAGCTGCAGGATCCAATACCATGTTTACAATCATCATGATTGTCGGTCCTTCATCACTGCATGCAAGCAAGGCCTTTCCAACATCTGAATCTAGGTCACCTTTCCAAATTTGTGGAATTCTGTACTTTACTGCCTCATGTGGTGCGGGATGATGTTTTACAACCATTCCCAAAACAGCATCAGCAAGTGGTGCCTTTTCTACAAGGTCTGCTACCTTTTCATTCTCATATGCATCAATTACATCTTTGAACGTAATTCCTCGCTCTTTCATCAAGTCAACGTTGATTGCCCATCTGTCCTTTGCAGAACCAAATGTAACACTTGCATCCTGAATTGATACTTTCCATTTTTCCTTGTATTCAGGTTCAGCATAGGTATCAATTAGCTGGTTAAAGTTAGATACAACTTCGGCCAGTTGCTGCTGCATTTTTTCAGGAGTCAATCTGAGTTCTTTGATGAGCCTGTCTACTTTGTTGATAAACAATACTGGTTTTACCCTCTCCTCTAGAGCCATTCGTGTTACAGTTTCAGTCTGAGTCATGATACCTTCCACTGCATCACAAACTACTACTGCGCCGTCAATTGCACGAAGTGAACGGATTACCCTTCCACTAAAGTCTACGTGTCCAGGAGTATCAATCATATTAATGACATATTCTTTGTCATTTTGTGTAAAATGTAAAGTAACGTTTGCCTGATAAATGGTAATTCCTCTTTGTTGCTCTTCTTTATCAAAGTCCATTGCAAGTGCCTTTCCAGCAGCTGATGGTGCAATGATTCCAGAATAAGCCAAGAGACTGTCACTCATGGTAGTCTTTCCATGGTCAACGTGAGCAATGACACCAAAGTTACGAATTTGATCCTTGTTCTTGATAATTTTGAGAACTTCTCCTGTTGACTTGAATTTTACCATATTCGCACACCCTAGTATTCAGCTATTAAACCTTAGCCTTGCAAAACTAGATCAGTAAATCATCTTGTTGCTAACATCTCTAATCTTTTTTGCAGTTACAAAATGGCATTCGGTTTTTGATCTTTTTTGAGCGGACATTAAACCAAGAAATTGAGAGAAAAATATGTAGTAAAGAATCTCAGAAATTGTATTAGAGTTTGCAATAAAAGGATGAATTACATTTATTCCAACTTTTCTTAGATTCTTTGCAAGCTGGGTGTTGTGAGAATTTTTTTGCTCAAAGATTATCACAGTATCGCCTTTTTTTGCTGAAAACAGTTCCATGTGAGAGAACTGCTCGATTCTGCAATAGTGCACATCAGATCCTAAAATTTCATAGAACTTTGCAGCACAATACATTGCCAAAGGAAATGTGCGAAGATTTCCCAGTATGTAGATTCTTTTTGCATCAGACCCAGATTCTGTGAGTTCAGAAGATCCCTTTTTTGCATCTTTTTTTGCAGCAAAAAATAGAATATCAGAGTTTTTTGGAATTGAGATTTTCCTTACAAGTGAGATACACGTCAGTGCGCTCTCCAAAAATGAGATACTGCCTGCTGTAAAGACACCACCATTGGGTGAAGAAAGCAAGATTACATCATCAGAGGCTTTTGCCAGTCTGCTTTGGGAGTGAGCTGTAATGGCAGTTGCCTTTTTTGCAATCTTTGCTACTTTGATGTTAGTTATGGTATTACCAGAGATGGATACAAAAAAGACATTTTTTGATTTTGCCAGATGTTTGTTCTTGTATAGATCAAGTGGGTCCATTGCCCTTACCATTCCTTCTGAGAAGGATTCGGCAAGAATTGCAGATACCAAAGAGTCTCCACTTCCTGAAAAGATGGAATTTTTTTGCAAAGTTAAGGACATTTGTTTTTTTCTTGTTTGGTCTTTGGCAAATGATTTTAGAAAATCAAGCTGCAAAGAAATGTCATACTCTAATGCTTGGATACTGTTCACAAGTTTTGATAATTGCAGATGTATATTAGAAAAACTATTTTGATTGGGTTTTGGTTTTTATAACGACCTTTTGGCAAAAAGTCATGGAAATTTCTGTGGGACATACACCTGATTCAGATGATGCATTCATGTTTTATGGAATGTTTACAGACAAGGTACCATCTCCTGATTTTAAAGTAAACCATGTAATTGAAGACATTGAGAAACTAAACCGCAAGGCAACTGATCCACAGCTGGATGTCACTGCAGTTTCAGTTCATGCTTGCGCATACATTCCAGGATACACAATATTGAGAAGTGGAGGAAGCTTTGGTATTGGTTATGGTCCTATCGTTACTGCAAAAAAACAGATGACAATTGATGAGATAAAAAAATGCAAGATTGCAATTCCAGGAAAGATGACATCAGCATTTTTGCTGTTGCAGTTAATGATTGGTAAATTTGATTATGTAGAGATGAATTTCAGCGACATTCCAAAGGCCGTAAGAGATGGAACTGTGGATGCAGGACTGGTAATTCATGAGACGCAATTATCATACGAGCAGGAAGGCAACGTCAAGATTCTAGATGTAGGAGAATGGTGGGACGAAACCACAGGAGGCCTGCCTGTGCCACTTGGAATCAATGTAATGAAGACAGAGATGGGAGAAGAGACCATACACAAATTTGACAGGTATCTTCAGGCATCAATTGAGTTTGGATTAGAGCATCTAGATGACGCACTAGAATATGCAATGCAATATTCAAGAGGAAAGCCAAGGGACTTGATTGAAAAATTTGTGAAAATGTATGTCAACAAGGTAACAGTAAACATGGGAGACTCTGGAGAAAAATCAATTAGAAAACTCTTTGAGATGGCAAAAGAAAAAGGCCTTGTTCCAGACTTTGAGTTGAGCATAGCCATCAAGTAAT
The DNA here is from genome assembly GCF_965223225.1 of Candidatus Nitrosopumilus sp. Lineage (GTDB taxonomy): Archaea > Thermoproteota > Nitrososphaeria > Nitrososphaerales > Nitrosopumilaceae > Nitrosopumilus. Next base: position 568,273 of record NZ_CBDCVU010000004.1, on the reverse strand, counting down.
TATAGAACAAAAAATTTTCTGAATCCATGGGAGACGGTATTGGAGGCCCTGTAATTGGAGTACTGACAAACAATGCATTTGAATTGCTTGTAAGCCATGTGAGAAAAGACAACAAAGAAGAGTATGGAAAAACAGAGAAGATAATTATTCAAAAGATTGACAACCCTGATGATCCACAGTATTCAGAGACAACACAAACACAGCTAGAACAAGCACTAAAGGGAAAGTTTGTATCATGTAATGTTCAGTATAGGGATTCTAAAACAGATTCACTAGTGTGTAATGTCTTTGTTCAAAAACCTCCAGAAGGATTTTAGAATTTGAAAAATATTTTGAAGATTACAACATTTTAAAAAAAAAGAAAAAAAGGTAACAGATTAGTCAAAGAAAAATTAATTCATTTTTGTATCTGTTATTCTATATTTTCTAGACCAAGATCATCGCATATCCACACAAAGACCTGAATTGCATCTAATTTTTCCTCCTGCAAGTGCTGCATGAGAGAATATTACATACCAAAGTAATCTAAGAGATTCCATATACAGTCTATTGACAAGATGTAAACCAAAATTCAAAGCAACTTTGAGAGCGGCTAACCAAAGGACGAAAATAAGAAAATACCTAATATATGATAAAATTACAAGATATCATAATGGTTCTAATAGACAAAAGGATTCTTGCTGGAGGAATAGCACTCTTAGTGGTAGGATTTACACTGACAATTAGCATAAGCAGCACCATGCCTATAGGCCAGGCAGGAATGACCGAAGAAGAGGCAATGAACCTTTTGATAGCCCAGCAGGAAAATGAAGATTATACAACATTATCTGGAATGTTAATCGGAGTTGGATTTCTCTTGATTTTGATAAGCTTTGGTGCTAGAAGAAGAAAGGGAAGTGCAAAAAAAGAAGAAAAAAAGCCAGCTGCAACAGAATAAAAAACAAACACAAGCACCACGTGCTCAATTTGACAAACTTAAAACAAAACTGCCGACAGCATACAGATACGCATGATTCAAGCTGAAATCAGTATTTACCCAATGGCTACAAAGACAACAAGTGCAAGTTTTTACATTGGAAGGGCAATAGAGGCAATCAAGAATTTGGAAAATTTAAGATACGAAATAAATTCGATGGGAACCATTCTAGAATCAAAGGATATTGATGTAATTTATGATGCAGCAAAAAAAATGACAGAGGCAGTTCACAATCTTGGAATTGCGAGAGTAGAGACAATAATCAAGATTGATTCAAGAAAAGACAAAGACAAGAAAATGGAAGAGAAGGTAGAATCTGTAAAAAAGATTATCGAAGGTTAAAGAACAAAAAAATAGTTTAGAATTTTCTTAAGATATCAAAGTGGGTGTTTCTCTGTGCAGGGTTCCTTCCAATCTCTTTTACCATAGTTGCTAGTTCTTCAACAGAAGATGCAGTTGGCTTTCCTGCAGCACGGTAAATTTCTTCAGAAAATGCAGTGCCAACAAGATCACTTCCGCCATTTGATAGTGCCACTTGTGCAAGCTTCTTTCCGTATGCTACCCAGTAAACTGAGATGTTGTTAAGATAGTTTGCAAGCATTAATCTTGATAGAGCAATTACTCTCAAGTCATAAACTGATGAACACTCGTTGTTTACCAAGTGTTCTTGCTCTAGCTCTGTGTTATCAAGACTGAACTTTAGCGGAATAAGAGTAATGAAGCCGTTTGTTTTTTTCTGCAGTGCTCTGATTTTTATTAAATGATCAATGATATGTTCAGGCTTTTCAATGTGACCGTAAAGCATTGTGACGTTGCTTTGAATTCCCATGTTATGGGCCTCTTCAATCACATCAAGCCACTGCTGTCCTGTGCATTTTCCTCGAACTATCTTGCCTCGAATATCAGGATGAAATAGTTCTGCTCCACCGCCAGGCATTGAATCAAGTCCTGCAGTCTTTAGTCTAGATAAGATTTCTTTTGTGGAATTTTTTGTAAGTTTAGACAGATAGTAAATTTCAGCAGCAGTCAGTGCTTTGATGTTAAGGTCTGGATGATTCTTTTTTATTATTTTCATCATGTCCTCATAATATTCCAGAGGAAGTTTTGGATGAAAGCCGCCAACAATGTGAACTTCTGTTGCACCCATCTGTTTTGCAATAGATACGCGTTGCTCAATCTCTTGAGGAGTTAGTGTGTAGGCATCATCTGCGCCATCCTTTCTGTAAAATGCACACATCTGGCAGCTAGCAGCGCAGACATTTGTGTAATTCATGTAGTAAGATGCAGCAAAGGTAACAGTATCTCCAACAAGTTTCTTTCGAGCGGTATCTGCTACTGCGCCTAAAAGATGCAAATTATCATAATTCATTAGTTCCAAGCCATCTTTGTAGGATAGTTCCTCTCCTGCAATTGCTCGGTCTAGTGCCTGAGAGTCGCCTATAAGCTGCTCTAACATGCTCTGCGGTATCTTTGTCATGATATATTCCTTATCTGTTTAAAGAAGCCATGAGACGCTGCATTTTAGACATTATAATTGGCCAGCAACAAAAAACTTCCTAATCACCATAATCAAAGATCTATTTTAGAATTAACAGATGTTTTGATTATTGCTATCGGTCTTGTAGATGAAGCACGTGAAAAAATTTCAGTACAAAAGCCTTTCTAATCTTTGTACCAATTCCTTTATTATTTAAAATCACTAAACAAAGACAAGCGCTTATTCATATCGCTTAACCGACCGACTGACATAGTTGTCATCCAGACCTGACTGCACTGCCATCGAGTCATTGAGTTGCAGTCAGGTTTAATTTTAAAATTAGACGCTAGGAGTGTTTGTAATTCTCAACATGAATAGCAACTCTGAAGAAATAAGTACTCAAATATACAATTAGCATCAATGGTGCTTCCATTAGTTGATGAAGATAATCCAAAATGCTACTTGTGCCATGAAGGATTTGAGAACCTTGAAGGACTCAGAGACCATCAGAATACGGTGCACAAGGACTTTTTTGAAGAACATGAAAAACAACTGGCAAAAGAGCCTGCGCCAGGAGATGTCACAGTTTTTTAGACAATTGGGCCTTTTTTTCTGTATTTATCGATTTTAGCAGATCTTGGGCAATCTCCTTTGAAATGCTTGCCAATTCAAACTGACTGTCAATAGACAGTGCTTTTTTGAAATGTTTGATGGCATTTTGTAATTCTCCCAATTCACCTAAAGAGAGTCCTTTGTAGGCAAGTGCCATAGCACATTTTTGATCAATTTTCAGAGCAGCATCATAACACTCTATTGCATGAGAGTATTTTTGAGCAGAATGAAATGCCGAACCCTTGTTGATTAAAGCGTCTAAATTTTCAGGCGACAAAGACAAGGCCTTATCATAAGAGCGAATTGCAAGTGAGAGTCGTCCAAGATTCTGCAGTGTGACACCCTTGTCAATCAATGCCAAAACGTTTTGAGGATCTTCAGCTAAAGCCAGATTATACAATTTTAGGGCATCTTCAAAATTTCCATCTTCAACATTTTCATATGCCTCAGCTAGCATCTTGTCTATTTTCTTGTGCACTATACCAGATAATGTTTTGTTAATAATATACACTTCTTTTAAGTCGATTCTTAGAATATTGTAAGTTTTTAACTAGTTTTACAAGATGCGAATCAATAAACCGACTCTGATTAACATAATGACAGAGATAAAATCAATAGTCCTCACTTCTGCTTTTTAGCCATTTGAGCCATCGTTGTAAATCACTTTCAGACATGTTCTGTTTTACGTACTTTGCAGCGCCCCTCATTATGTCTCTTGGTTGTAGAAAGTCTTCCAGTATCATATATGGGGTTGACATGGTATTTCCAGGTTCTGGATCATGTGACAATCCAATACCGTGACCAAATTCATGTCGCAACACCCCATCCAAATCAATAGTAGAGCCACGTACATGGGTGCCCGGAGAATAATTCTCGGGATCTATCAAATTCATCGGAACCCCTTCACCATTAACAGTATAATAGAAATTGGGATTTATAACGCATAAACCTCTCAAAGGATGATCCACATCCATGATTGGAAAATAATGATACATTATTGTGTTATCGTCCATCTCCCCACGTTCATCATTTTCAGGAGTCCTGATGAGTACACGAAAATCAGGTTGTTCTCCAGATTTTGCTTGTCTTACATCAAAATTCAGCCTTATTGTCCAAGATTTCCATGCAAATTTTGATGCACGGTTCAGCATCTTTTCTGTAATTTCTTCATTGTTTTTATCTAAGATTTTAAATGTAAAATACTCACACCATTACGTGGTTGCATTATTCCATATTTTTTTGTCATCTTCTATAATATCACCAGTATCGCTACCTACAGGGGCAGCAAAATTTACTTTTTTTGAATCAGCAGCATATACAGCTCGGCAGAAAATAGGTTTATTTTCGGTTCCAGAAGTTCCGGTTCCAGAAGTTCTGGTTCCAAGTTTATTCACACCAGTTTTTTTAGCAACAGCATCAATTCCGGCAACAGTAGCTATCAAAGTGCGAGAATAAGATTACCTATAAGATCATTTTCAGTCATTTTTTGAACTTGGGGCAATACCAAAATCAATCCGCTGATGGTACCCACTAGAGCAGAACGGCCTAACTTTGATAGATCAAAAGACGCCCCATCAGGTTTTATTGTCTTGGTTTTCTCAACATCACTTAGTAGATTAAATTTAAGAATCTCCGATTCGTTTTGTTTTCTAGCACGTCCATATCCTAATGTAGTATGCAATATTATGCCCAATCCAACAATAATTACAGAAATAATGACAACTTGGATATCAGATAACATCTTGGTATCTATGTTGTCAGAAGAAAGAGCAGTTTCGGCAAATGCAACCGAGTCTGTCAAAATACCTATTGCAATAAGTCCAAAAAACAAGATCCTATGATGTTGAAACTCCCAATTAGCAATTTCATTAAATTAATATACTCATATAATATTCATAAGCTTTTCTTTTATTCTTATTTTAACAACATTAAGATGCAGTAAAGAAAATCAAAAATTCTTGCATATATGATGTGTAAACTATTTAAGAAAATAAAAGAAAAAAAGGAAATTTTGAAGTTATACTTTGTGAGTTCTATTTCTTGTCAGATGTCTCGTCATCAATGACATTCAATGGATCTAGTTGTGAATCCTTTAGGGATTTTAGATAGCTAGTCATTTCACTACCACATAGATCAGCCTTGAATTTGCCTTTTGACTGACATTGTTCAACAGTTTGTTGAATCCATCCTTCGTAAACATTTGGAATTGCCAAGACGCCTTGACCACCCATACCATCATAACCAATTACTCGGTCATCACTATCAGTGTCAAAGGTACTTGTTAGAACAATAGAACCTGCAATCTTTGCATCAGAGCCATCACCGTCTCCGTTTGGATCAGGATCAACTACATGCATTGCATTTGAGAATTTACTTGATACGTATGCATAGTATCCACCGTCCTTCTTTGCACCCCATTGTACGCCATGACAGCCAGGATCACAAGGAAGTATTGCAACTACATCTCCAGGATCTGAGGAAACATCAACAACACCTATCTTGCCTCCAAGTGTCAATGCAACAACCATCCAACTATCTGTAGGATCAATCGGGGATTGAATTGGAAGACCCACGAGTCCTGCACCAAGATCTGCACCTGCCTCAAGCCAGTCAATGTGACCTACAATTGAACCATCAGATGGATCTATAGCAGTCATTGAATTTCCAAGGAAGTCAGCAGTATAGAATACTGACTCGTCACCTTTCATTCCAGTTGCAATCGGACCATACAGGATAGACTGAGAGCCAATAACACTTGTTGTGTCTGAACCCAGATCAATTATAGATGCTTTGAGGCCAAGGAAGTCAGGAGTCACGACATATTGTCCTGAGCTGCTAACCCAATGTCCATGTGGATGAGATCGGAAACCAGTTGAGATTTGTCGAGTCAACTCAAATGTTTCCTCGTCAAATTCGTTTACTGTTTCTTCACCATTCATTGCAACGTAAATCTTTCCAGTGTCAGGAGAGGTCATAACATGAGATGGAGATTGTCCTGTAAACACTTCTGTAATGAGTTCACCACTCTCCCTATCAATTATTGCCATATCAGTTCCAAACCATTGGGTCTGATAGACTACCTCATTTTTGGCATCAGCCCACATGTTGTGGGGATGATTCATATCAATTTCCGGTAATGCTATCTTTTGATCAATATTCCATGTCTTTGTATCAACTACAGTAATTGTTCCGGGTTTGTCACCGGGAGTTCCTTCATGGTTTTTGTCTGCCGTTCTCTCAAACTGAGTATCAACCCAGACCTCACCTACGCCTTTCTTTTTTGGCGCTTTAACATCAGGAATTTCCACGGTAGAATCCAATCCAAGTCCAATAACAGTAGTGGGTACAGAACCATTCAATGTGGTCAGATGCAATTCACCGGCAGCAAACTTTGTTGTTGCCGTGTCATATGCAAGTGCTGCCACGATATTCTCATCTCCAGGAGTTACCAAAACAGGAGGCAAGCTTACCGTCCAGTTTTCCTCATTGTAATCCTTCCAGTTGTTAGGATCAGTAATCACATAGAATGTTTTGAGCAAGGTTGTTGCCAAAACATGAGTTGGTTCAACTGTTGTTGGGAACGTTGTTGCAGGACCAGGCGCCACAATATCACCAGTTCTAGTCAAAACAGTAAGATTTGGAGACAAGTCAAGCAATGGGAATGGCAATAATTCATCAGTTGGTTTAATGGTTCCATCCTCATTTAATGTTCCACCAATGTAGAGATTAGTTGTAGGATCATCTACAATGACTGCACTGAACATGTATGGATGTATTTTACATACAAAGACATACAGCCCAGGAGTGTCTAATCCAACCGGATGGCCAGCAGCATTAAGAATCATAGTAGATCCACGAATTCCTAATTGTTGATCAAAGTGTCCAATACCTGCGGCTGTAAGAATTCCGTTTCCTCCAGGAGGAATGTCAGGGAGACCACCATCAGGATCAGTAGCAGTTTTTGGATAAATCAGGGTAGTTATCGTATGCTTTGTCTGAGAATCTTTCATTCCAAACAGCACTGTCTCTCCAGGATTGATTACAGCAAGTGAACGTCCTTCAGAATTTGAAAAGTTAGTACCAGCTCCAGGAACTGCATTTTCTAATGCATCGCTAATGTAAGACAATGGGAAACCTGTTCCATCTCGTGCTTCAATTAGTCCTAGTTCTGCAAGATGGTTATCCAGTTTGTCTGCAACACCTGCATCAAGTGTTTTCATCCATAGTCCGGGCTCATCACTTAATGTGAAGGTTGCACCAATTACAGGAAGATTATCACTTTGTCCTGCAGGCAAGACATGCATCATACCGGTCATTCCCTGTTTCATGTGATCAAGCACATGACAGTGATACATCCATCCTTCATTTCCATCTGTGGTGTCAGCTGAATCATTGTCACTTGCAGTAATCAGGAATGTATGTCTCTGTAGAGGTGTTATTTCCTTTACATCGATGATGTCTTCAACTGCAGCACTTTCATGAATATCTTCAGTCCATCTATGCCCATGAAGATGGAAAGCATGTGTTTCATCTCCCAATCCAAGAACATGAATTCGGTAGATTTTTCCTTCTTCAGTTACAAGGTTAGGATTTGTCCATAATGCAGTCTCACGTATACTACTAGGAGAACCAGAATAATCAACAGTGGAATAATCTATTTCATTTCCATAGAAGATGCTTCTTCCAAGAGTTTCAGTAGAGACCATCCACAAAACAAATTCTTTTTCTACGTTGTCTATATGTACGGAATCAACAACACCGTCATCTCTGACTAGTCCATTGACCATGCCGTCATATGGGTTAATTATCAAAGTTCCAAACAGCCCCAATTCCTCAGCACCAACTTCGTTTATTGCAAACGTATGGTCATGATATGGCCATGCACCTGCAGTACCAGCTGCTGCAACCCATTTGTATTCAATGGATTCACCACACATTGCACCGGAACTCTCTTGCATATTCATCCTAGCATATGATGCATCATCCGTGATGTCATAGTGAACACCATGAACATGCATTCCTAGCAAAGACGTCTCAGAAAATTCGGGCAATAATGGATTCAAGGGATGCTCAGGACCATTAACAAAATTATCATCACAAGCATCATTAAACAGAGTAACTGTTGCAGTATCACCTTCAGTCATGATTATTGTTGGTCCTGGAATCGATGGTTTGTCAGTATATTGACTTCCAACCAAATCAGGCCCATCAACACCTTCATTCTCGATGACATAAGATACCATTCGATATGCATACATACCATCAGGCATCGCAACTGCTTCCATCGTTATTTTATGATGATTGTTAGATAGAGCTTCTGCGGCAAATGGAATATCATTATTGTTTATTGATAGATTATCGTTTGTATCAAATTCAAATGCAAAAACAGATGTTAGTGCAATTGAAAGTATAACTGTCGTCATTATCATTGTATTTGTTCGTTTCATAAGTTATTGGTACAACTGATAAAGTAGATTAATATAAGTAAATCCTTTATTCATACAATATTAAAAAGCGTATTTCAAAATTAATGTAAAAAGCAACGATATTAGAATCGATCTTTTCTTTCAAGGCTAAACAACAGATATTTTCAACAAGTCAATAAATAGCAGAAATGTACAATTATACAAGCAAGTCAAGTCAAATTCAGATTTGAGGGTAACTGAGAAATGAATAGTACAAATCATTCATCTTCCATAAATACAAATTTTGCAAAAGACATTCATGACAATAATGTTTGTACCTGTTAGACCTGCCCGTAGAGAAGAAGATTCAGACGATAGAGATGGGGATTAAGCCAAATTAGGTTTAAGAGAAAGATCTTAACGATATTCATCACCACAATCTCCGATAGATTCAAAGAGATTGTTGGATTTATCAAGAACAGAGTTTATTTTAGAATGATCCTCATCATCAAGGGACACATCAAAGGTTTTCAGATTATCTTGAATGTGTTCAGATATTCCAAGACGTGTGCCAACAATTACTGCAGACACTGAAGGTTTATCCAAAACATATCTAGTAGAGATATTAGATATGCTGACATTGTGTTTTTGGGCAACGTCATTTAGCACAGACAAAAGTTCTTGGAATAGATTCCAGCCACCCCAAAAATCAATCATGTTCTTGTATTTTTGAAGACTGGAGGTTGTCAGTTCCATCCTTGTGGGTTCAGGTTTATTCAAATATTTTTCAGATAAAAATCCCCCAAGCAACGTCCCATAACAAAGCAAGGTTATTTTATTTTCCTGACAAAAGTCAGTCATTATTACTTGAGGTCTTTGGTCAAGTATTGAATATTGAACCTGATTAGAAATAATTTTTATTTTCTTGTCGACCATTATTTGCATTCTGTCAGTATCAAAGTTGGTCAGACCAACATGACGAATTTTTTTTGCGTCATCACGTAGAATTTCTAATTGTTTTAGCGCATCAAGATATCTTGAATCATTATAGTCCCACCAGTGAAACTGCAACAAGTCAATTATCTCCAAGTTCATCCTTTTTCTTGACTCATCAACATAATGCTCAACAATACTTCTAGTCATAGGTCCAGGATTTGGGACAAATTTAGTCAAACCAACAGAATTTTCAAAATATTTTTTGTCTTTTCTTTTTTGGAACTCCCCAAAAAAACTTTCAGCAGGACCGTAAATATCTGCCATATCCCAAGCAGTCAGGCCTGCATCATGATATTGAAACATTTCAGATATTGCTTTCTCAGAGTCAATAATTCCATGACCTCCTGAAACTTGCCACATGCCATTGACAATTCTAGGAATCTCAAGTCCGGGTGCCAAAGTAGCATAATCAATGTTAGTCAACTATATCTTCCAAAGAAGCATTACATTATAAATTCAAAGAAAAATCAAATCCCAAACCAGCAACAAATGCAAAGCATTGTACTAAGAGGCTTTTTTATCACGAGGATCAATCTCCAGTGATTTGTTAAAACAATCCATTGCCTCTTGGTGTCTTCCTATGCTTCGAAGGGCCACGCCCTTGTAGTTCCATAAATCAGGATCATCTTGGTTTAACAGCAAAGCTTGTTCAAAAAAAGCAAGGGCCTCATCAAAACTTCCCTCTTCTAGAAATGATTTGCCCCTCTCTACCAATTCCTGGATTTTATCCATACATTTGATAATGTTGTGTTTGTATAAAGTCTAAGATCACAGAAAAATATCAGGCACATCAAACATATTTTTAAGTATTTTATGAAAATTTAAATAAATTTTTCTTCAATATTAGATGTGAATTTAGACAAAACAGATGAAAAAATCCTAAAAAACCTCATGGTAGATGCAAGGCTATCTGCAAGGCAACTTGCCTTAAAGCTAGGGATGTCAACTGTAACAGTGCTCTCAAGAATAAAGAAGCTAGAAAAAGAAAAGATAATTCACGGATATACTGCAATAATTGATCACGAAAAGCTTGGGTATTCTCTTACTGCGATAATTGAGATTATGGCCAAAAAAGACAAGATTGTAGATATTGAAGAGGAGATATCAAAATTTGAAAACGTGTGCGGAGTCTATGACATTACAGGATCTACAGATACTGTAGTAATAGCAAAATTCAAAGAAAGAGGGGAACTAAGCAAATTTGTGAAAAGCCTAGCTGCAATCCCAAATGTAGAAAACACGAATACACATGTAGTCCTCAACACAATCAAAGAAGACTTTAGATTAACATAGTAGGCAGACCAAATTGAAGCAACAAGTAATATTTCTAATTTTTGTAATTTTCTTTAGCAACATCATACAAACATCATACCAACAATCGGATGAATTAGACATGGAATTGGTAGTGTCAGATGAAGAAAAGATAATGCTTTTTGGCGGTTTTGCAATTGCAATCATTGCAATTTTCCTGTTTTTGGCAAGAGACATCATACTTAGAAAGAAAACAACATACGACAAAGAAAACCTTGAGTCAAAAAAAGACAAGACTTTTGAAAAATATCATTCAGATTGGGGGGATGATTATGAAGATTTAGGAAAGAGAAGGAATACAAAAAGAGACAAAAAATTCAGAGAAGCTGCAAATAAAGGAAAGATGCCAAATTATTATGAGGTTCTAGGAGTTACACCAGATGCAACATTTGACGAAATAAGAGATAATTTCAGAGAGCTTGCAAAAAAAATTCATCCCGATAAAACAAAGGATGAAGACTCTGAAGAAAAGATGGCAGAGATAAATGAAGCATATGAAATACTCTCAGACAAAGAGAACAGAGAAAGTTATGACAGATACTTGAAAAAAGATTAGAGAAAAATCAAACAAACATCAGAAAAAAATTTTTCTTTAGCAATAGTCAAGTTCAATTATTATCATGCTAAGTTCAATAGAGTTTGGGCTCTGAACGCTGTTTGTAAGATTAGTAAAGATTTGAATTGGCATTTTTTTTCCATCAACCTCAATGTTGCTAGTGATCTTGAGTCTGCCAAATTCTGTATTAGGACCCAACATTTTCTTGGTCAATGAAGATACGACAGAAAGATCATGCAGAGTTCCCTTCATTTTGTATGCAAATTTGTCAGAAAAGTAAACGCCACCACGGGTAGTGGGCTCATTTACAGGGGTCGGAGAATTCATTATAGATACACCGCCAATTGGAAAAACAAAATCATTAAGATGTAAGAAAAATTCAAGTGTGTTGTCCTCCTGAGTGTTTTTCATTAGAATTTCAAGAAGATCTGGGTTTACTGACATTCAAGATTAGCCAGACCATAATTCTATTGAGTGTTTCTAAAAACTTCAAAAATTAATCAAAGATTTGGAATTTCCAAAGTCAACTTTAAAAACTTCAGCCATAAACGATCTGTATTGCAGCAGTATGCAAATACCCACTCAATGAGAAATGAGATTCTAAGTTTAATGGTACAAAATGAGTTTGAAGGAGACTGCTTTGTAGAAATGCTAGACTATACCATTGATTTATTTGAGAGTCAAGTTCTAGGTAGTGATTATTACGGATACCACAATATCGACCATGAACTAGAGGTTACCTACGTTTCCCTTTTGGCATCAAGGCAAGAAAAAATTGCTTTTTCAAAAGATGATCTGAAATACCTGTATGTGGCAGCCTTGTTTCACGACTTTGATCCACAAAAAAATGTGGACAAGCCACACGAAGAAAGTGTTTTACGATTTATTTCAATGGATAAAAAACTAAGAGAATTAATCACTACTGCTAATTTGGATTTGGAAATAATCAAGGCTCTAATTTTAAGAACCACATATCCATGGGCAGGAAAACTAAAAGAGAAAGCCCAAGAGCAAATCAAGCAGTGTTTCCAAAATTCAGATTTGACTCGCAATGATCAAAAATATCAACAGCACATCATGGATATGGGATGGTATCTCTCAGTAGTAGATAGAATAAGTGGTTATGCATTGGGCGATTTTTCAAAGGCAATGGAAATGGCAAAAATGAACGCACATGCTCTTGCATGGAGTCCATCACTGATTGTAAGAAGTTCAGTCGCATATTTTGAAGAGTTGCTAAACAAAGAAACAGACATGTCAAAGACAATTCTCAAGGCTATTCCAAAACAGATGCGCAAGAATTTTTTTGATACTGTGTTGTCATTTATGAAAATAAGACAGCAAGAGATAAGGATTCAAGCTGACTATTCATATGAAAATTTGAAACTAGTACCAACAATAGAGAACATGTCTATGAGAAAAGATGAGAATTTCAAAGATGCGTTGTATGACATATTTTTAGAACTACCAAGACCTTTGCAATTTGAAAAAGAAAAATTCAAGGAATCATTAGAAGATCCTCAGACTATTCTAAACACACTTCGATTAAATGGTAAAGATGGGGAAATTGTAGGATTTTCAAAAGGAGGCCCACTAGAAAAATACAAACTTCGCGAGGAGATTAGAGATGAAAATTATGGATTAGGAAATACGATATTCCTAGAACCATTAGCGCTGAAAATGGGGTATTGGGGACTCAAGGGAGGAAGCGAGATGCGCCACCTATTCATAATGCAAGCTCACTCAATGAAATACAGATATCTTACAAGCTTTGCACTAAGAGATGTGATACGTGCTAGAATAACCAAAGAACAAGCAGAGTTTGTAACTCTATTTGATCCCGAAAGATGGGATTATTACAGAATCAAAATATAGTCACAATCAAATGAAAAAAACAATATTCACCACTTTAGAGAATAAGATAGAAGGAGAGGTACATTATTCAAAATATTTCAAAGAGTTTTATTCTTTGGATGCCAGTTCGTACCAAATCATTCCAAAAATAATAGTTATTCCAAAAAATGACAGCGATGTAATCAACACAATAAAGATTGCAAGAGAATTCAAGATGGGAGTTACACCAAGAGGTGGCGGTACAGGACTAGTTGGAAGTGCATTAAATAAGGGAATAATTTTAGACATGAAAAATTTCAATTTATGTAAGATACGAAAAACTCATGTCAAAGTAGGTACAGGAATAACAAAAGGATTTCTGGATAAAAAATTAAAAAAACATGGAAAATTTTTTCCGCCAAATCCATCCATTGGTATGTTTTGTACAATTGGAGGAATGCTTGGCAATAATTCTAGTGGAAGTAGGAGTTTAAAATATGGAAGTATGATAGACAATGTCTCAGAAATTACATTTATAGATGGAAGAGGGAAAAAAATTATTCTTCCAGGAGATGAAAATCAATACGTAAAAAAGATCTTAAAGATTGCAAAAAAAATAGACAAATCCAAGATCCCAAAAGTAACCAAAAATTCATCAGGATATAGATTAGATAAAGTAGAAAAGTTAAGCGACATCTACAAGACAATTATTGGATCAGAAGGAACGTTAGGGATTATTCTGTCAGTAAAATTAAAGATAAAAGACATTCCAAAACAACGCGTTCTGTTCATAACAGGATACAATTCAGAAAGGGACGCCTCAGAAGAATGCATCAGCATAATCAAAACAAAACCCACAGCATTAGAGTACGTTGACAGAAATACAATAAAGAAAGTAAATTTGGAATTAGGAGAAAAATTCAAGAGTTTTTTATTTGTAGAATACGACAGTGAGATTCAATCAAAAAAGAGTAGATTCAAAGATTCTATAAACAAAGGAGAAATAATAAAAGAAACAAAGAAAGAAGAAGAGATTTCTCAATGGTGGCGATACAGAGATTCTTCACTTCATTATAGCCTAAAATCGATTAAAAAAGAACAGCAAATACCACATGTGATTGAAGATGCTGCAGTTCCTCTGGAAAAATTACCAGCATTGTTTGAAACAGTCAACAAGATAAACAAAAGATACAACACAAAATCCATAGCATATGGGCATGCAGGAAATGGGAACATCCATGTCCGATTAATCGCAGATAGAAAGAATACAAAAATGATTAAAAAAATTGCAATTGAGTACTTTGATGAGATAATAAAGATGAGAGGAACAATTACTGCAGAACACGGAGATGGTCTTGCTCGCTCAGAATTCATAAAAAAACAATACGGACCAAAAAATTACAGACTATTTACAGAGGTCAAAAAAATATTTGATCCGTGCAACATTCTCAATCCAGACAAGATCATTACAGATCATAGTACAGTTATCAAAAACATGTAAGAAATTTTTACAGATGAGCACATAAAGAAGATAGATTAGAGAAACGCTTTATTATCAAAAAAAAATCCAAAAAATCGTGATTATTGAGAAAACAGGATTGTTATTTGCCCTATTAACAATATCAATAGGAATCATACCAGCATTTGCTTTAACGGAATTAGAAAGATCGTCAATTGAAAATCCAAGACTTGAAAATGCATTTGGAGCACCAATTGCAGATACTGTCAATGTTTATCAGCAAATCCTAATTTCATCAGACGTAAAAAATCTTCAAAATGAATCTCAGACATTTGTATACATTGTTCAAATTAAAGACAAATCAGAAATGACCGTTTCAGTAGGTTGGGTCAGTGGGGCACTTGCACCAAACCAGAAATTTAGTACATCATTGTCATGGATTCCAGAAAAAGAGGGAGAATATGTTGCAGAGGTTTTTGTATGGGAAGAGTTGTTAGAGCACAACGCATTATCAAACTTCAAGACACTGAAAATCAACGTAAGTTAGACGAAAGAGACATCAATTTAGAGGACATATTTAATGAATTCTAACAAATTGTTCATTTTTTTCAAAAATAAATATCAAAAAATCGAAAAAAATCAAAAATGCCACAATTTCAGATACAGGATTTGCCTAATAGTGAAAAAAAATCAACTCGATCTCGCTAATACGACATAATAGTTTTAGCTAGTATGACAATAGGATATTGTGTAAAATGTCGAGACAAACGCGACATTAAAGGTGCAAAACCATACACGATGAAAAACGGCAAACCAGCAGTCAAAGGCACATGCCCAACCTGTAAAACAGCCATTTTCAGAATAGGTAGAGGATAAACTCACTATTAAGAAAATTCAGTAATGCCATTCATCGGTAAGACCATTCCAAAGCGAACGCATTGAGGATGGATCTTTTTCTATTTCTTCCATAATTCTGTTCTTCAAAACGAAGAAGAAATTTTCCAAAGCATCAACACCACCATCATCATACAACTCTTTTCCAATTTCAGAAATTCGTTTATGCTTTTCAGGTACTTCAGAAGATTCTGGATTTTGTAAACAAAAAGTCATCAAATCAATGAGTTCTTCTTCTAGCATAAAATCCATAAAAAATTACGATTTGTTAATAGATAAAAATGATTGTTTTGCAAATATGGTTTTAAAAAAATTATTCAACAATAATTTTTTAGAATAAAATTGAAAAGAGAAAACAAACTACTTCAAGCGTTTGTAAATCTCTTTGAATTCAACAGACAGATTATATGACATGTTAAGAAGATGAGCAAGTTGGTTCATAGAGGTCTTGTCATGTCCTAGCTGCCTTAACAAAGTCAATGCTTTTTGTGGAGAGCTCACTAAGAGAGGACTTTTTCCAGACCACGTCTTAAAAGCCTCTTCCACATCCAAACTGAAATTCAGGACAAATTCTTTCCAATTTGGCATGGATTTGAGTGCCTTTTCAGTTAAAAGCACCTGACTAAGTTCTCGAAATTCATTTTTGCGATCCATATATAGCATTTCAAGAGCCTGTGGTATCTTTTCTTCTTGGTACTCACTAGAGTTTAACATATACATTCCTGCAATACTCATGGGTTTTTTTCGCAATAGTCAAAAATAAGTAGGCCACTTGATTATCTGAAAATTTATTAAATTTTTAAAAAAAAAATTAACATTTGTCTAGTTTTAAAAAAATGAAAAAATAGTGGATCTTCATTGGAAGGGGTCAATGAATGGACAGTTTACAATATGATCACTATCCATTGGACGTGCAATACCAATGTCGATTAGGCCAGCTTCTCTGTATGCGTTGATGTCATCAATGGTTTCAAGTAACTGAGCTTGATCTGGATTATCCCAACCAATCATGAATATTCTCCACATCGGGGAATAGTTATCATCACCAGGAGCACCTGCTGCTATTCCAGGTTGGAATCCCAATGGACCAGTACTTTTCAGACCATTTTTGAACTGATACAAGTCTACAGCTGCTGAATTTGCAATCAAACTTGCAGAGGTAGGGGAACTAACAACACCCATCATACCAGCAGGACCACTAGGAGTAGCATCAGTTACAATGTAATAGATTGTTCTACCATCAGGTCCCCATCCACGATGAGCAACGAAAGTTACAGTCATCTCTTCTGTATCGATTTCAAGAACTTGTCCGCCACCGTATGGAGTTTCATCTGTGAGAGTTTTGTCTTCTTTCACAATCATCTGACCTTCAGGCCAAATGATTTGTGGCATGTTCAAGACTACTTCAAGTTCTGCTAGAGAAATTTCTCCATTATCAGCTGCTTCCATAATTGCAGATTCAGAATCAAGTACTCTCGGAGTAGCCTCTTGTGTCCATGTTGCATGTACATGAGAGGTCAATGCACTGTATACATCAGGTTGTGCAGGAGTACTAGTGAAGACTTCACCTTGAAATCCGTGAATGCCATCACCTTCAACACCATTTGTAAACACAAAAATTTTAGACAGTGCATCTGCAGGGGTGTTTTTCAGTAGAGGGGCAAGTTCCACTTTCCATCCTTGATTTTCTGTAATCACATCGGCGTGAGTAGGATCACTAGAATCAGTGACGATAAAATAAACATCTCCACCGTTGTAGTATCCCTTATGCATTGGAATTTCAGCTGGGACATTTGCTCTTGATAATCTAAGTTCAGAGCCCAAGTCAGCATCAGTCATCTTAGAATCATGATCTTCATCAGTCATCTGAGTTTCTGGTGCATCAGCAGGAGTTGTGCTTGTTTTTTGTTCTGCCATCCATGCGGCTTTTCCGCCTGGAATTTCCGAACACAGTTGTAATCCACAGACATCAGTTTGAGAACCATACTTTGAAGTTCCCACTCCTTGGCTTTTTAGGGCCTCAGCTTCTGAGACATAATCAGTGCCCAATCCGGCTGTAAACAAGGGCAAAATTGCAAGAAGTGCAATGTATCTTAGACTCTTGTTCATGTAGAGAAAAATTCGATTTAACTTTAAAAGAATTTGTCCAAATCAGACAATTATCCAGAAACTTCAGCGAATCTGTTTTCAACAAAATCCCAATTAATTACATTCCACCATTCATGAACATAATCAAGTTTTTGGTTTTGATATTTCAGATAATATGCATGCTCCCACATATCTAAAGCAAGTAAAGGAGTTTTTTGCATAGTCCAAGGACTAGTTTGGTTCGGAGTGGAGATGATTTCGACTTTATGAAAAGTATGATTAAACACTAACCAACACCAACCACTTCCTTGTATTGATGTTGCAGTATCTGAAAAAATTTTTTTAAAATTTTCAAAGGTATCAAAATATACTTCAATTGAATCTGCAAGTTTGCCACCAGGAGCATCACCGCCATCAGGAATAAGCACATCCCAAAAAAATTTATGATTCTCAAAACCCCCTCCAAAAAAATCAACATAGATACGCATTTCCTCAGGCACAGATTTCAGATCAGATAAAATAGATGAAATGTATTTAGGATGAGATGCAGCTCCTATTTTCAGAAGAGAATCATTCAATCCATCAACATATGATTGATGGTGGATCTGATGATGTATTTGCATTGTCTTTTCGTCAATGAAAGGTTCTAGATCACCATAATGATAAGACAGTTTTGGCAGTTCATAATGAACCATAAAAAAAATGATTCATGACCACATATAATTTTGAAGAAAGGACAAATCACGTTTTTAAGGATATAAAAAAATAGAAATTAATGATTCATCCACAAATTCAAAATTTTTTCCCAAATAATGAAGAAACATTAGAGACATTCTCAGATATCTGTAATCATTCATCAAAAAAAAATACAGAGTTGTTGGAATTTATCAAGTGGCATAAGGACACCAACAAACAGGTAATACAAGAAATCGAAAAATCTCAAGAGATAGATTTTGAAGATGAAATTAAAGGTAAACGATGGGCAGAAAATTTTTTGTCAGATTATGATGAAAAAATTAGAAAAATGAGAACGATAAGCAACAGCGTTTTTGAGAGATTTCATATTTTGAAAAAAACTCAATTTGAAAAGTTGATTTTACTAAAGCCTGAAAATGAGAAAAAAATAGTAAAAATTATGAATGTTTTTCTTAACAAGGAAGAGTTACTGATTGGGAAAATAATTTTTGCATACAGGGAAATGTGGTTTTTGGCAAAAAGTATCAATGACCCTAAATTTCGACTGGGATCAATTAATGAATACAAAAAGTGGGTTAATGCCAACATAGCCAATTTAAAAAAATTAGATAAATCTTTAGAAATTATTTCAATGGAAATTAAAAGGTGGAAAGAGTGATAAATATTTGGGAATTTAAAAAATCATGAGAAAGTTAGGTACCGTAGATTTAGAAATTTTGCACCTAGCTATAAAAGAAAATGGAACATTTGATGAAAATAATCTAGAGAATTCAAATCTTAAGAGACTAGGGGTTGGTAGATTATTAGATGCGCTTGCATCACTCAAAGATAGAAAATTAATTTCATTAAACACCAACGGATCATTTTCAATTACAGAAATTGGAAGAGAAACATTATGGAGTGAGAATATTCCAAAATGGGCCAAAATATTGAGATTGCTACAAGTAAGATCTTGTAATACAAACGAGATAGCAGATTTTCTTAGAGAAAAAGAAGAAAACCTCACTGAAGATATTGAAAAATTAAGAAAAAATCAATTTATTCTAATGTCTGCACAAAGGCAGGAAGAAAAAATAATCAAAGTTTATGAAATACTTCCAGAAGGAATAGAAAAAATTGACAGTACTGAAACTTTAGGATTTGAAAATAACGAGATTTCAAATCCAACTGTAGACACAGAAGTTTTTAGCATAATTAATGAAATAATAAAAGAAATACAAGATTCACAGATTGAAGAATCAAGCAAGAATGAAATTGTAAAAAAAGTATTCAAACTAAAAGAAAAATTAAGAATTTAGGGTAGCAGAAATTATTTAGTGCGGATTTTATCTTGTATTTGAGCCAAGATTAGTTCGGCTTTGGTTTTGTTTTCATAATTATCGGTAGACTCATCCATTATCTCATCAATCTCATAGCTCTTATCAACCAAAATATTTGCCACATGATCATCAAGAGTGCCGGTGCCTATCAAATAATATGCAAATACAGTATTCTTTTGTCCTATCCTATGGAGTCTATCTTCAGCTTGCCTATGAATGGCAGGACTCCAATCAAGCTCTGCAAAAATAACATACTTGGCACGAGTCAGGTTAATACCTACATTTCCTGCACGTAGGCCAGCAATCATTAGTTTTGATTCGCCTTTTTGGAACTTGTCTATTTGATCTTGCCTCATATTATCAGATTGGCCTCCAATAATAGATACAGGAGAGAATTCCTGAAGACTCTCATGCAGTAATTTGTGGATTACCTTATGATGACAAAAAACAACAACACTTTCTTCTATTTCCATTATGTTTTTAACAAAATTGATTACGTGAGGTAGCTTGGCAACACCTGCAATTTGTCTTTCACTTTGAATTGCTCTGTGATATGACGCAGATTTTGAAAACTCTGTTTCTGCTTCTTTTTGTTCTTCTTCAAGTCGTTTCCATATTTTATCTAATTCTTCAAGATAATAATCAGTGTCAGAAGCAATAACTTCCTTGTAGCGTACCTTGTCTTTTAATTCCTTTAGCACATCAGATTTTTTTCGTCTTAGCATCACATGCTTTTGTAATTCGTTTCTTAGAGAAGCACGTTTGTTTTCTAAAACAATTGCTTTTCCTTTCTCATTGACATAACAAAAGTATTCACAGAATTCCTTAAAGCTTCCAAGCAACCCAGGTTTGATAATATCAATGATAGGCCAGATTTCAGAACCCCTATTGTAAATCGGAGTTCCTGAAAGACCAATTCTATACAGAACAGTTTTCAATGCTGCAAGTTTTTTTACAGATTTGTATTTTTGAGTAGTCTTTGATCTCAGGTTGTGTACCTCATCACACACTATTGTTTTTATTCCAACTTTGGCAAGATCATTATATCTCTTGAAGAGTAATTCATAATTAATTACATAAATGTCAGTTTTTGGAAGTTCTTGTGATTTTCCTGTTCGAATAAGTGTTACACTAGGGGATTCTGATTCAATAATACGTCCATTTCGGCTCTTCTTTTTTAGAAATTTTCCTATTTCTCTTTCCCAATTGTTCAATGTTACCAATGGGGCAACCACCAATAATGGGAAAGTTTGTTTTTCAGTCGCCACATATGATAGAGTTTGAACTGTTTTACCAAGTCCCATTTCATCTGCAAGTAATGCATTACCTGAAGATTTTAGAAGAAAATCAAGTCCTTCTTTTTGAAAATTTAATAGTTTTCCACGAAATTGAGAACCAGTTTTTGCTCGTTTAAGTTTGTGTTTCACAGGAGGAAGCGTAGGTTTAGGAGCAAATGTTTTGACAATTTTTCTTTGCCATGCAGATTTTGACAGTATTTCAAGAGGATACCTATCAAGGATGAGCTTAATCTGTTTGACGCTTTCTTCGCTATCAGGGATAATCACTTCATTAACATTTTCGCCATACCAAGCCTCTGGAACTAATCTAGAAATCATACCAACTGCACGATCTCCGGTAATTTTCCAACTCCAAATTTTAGAATATTTGTCAAGCACATACTCTAATGTTCCAATATTTTCCATGGATGTTTCCATAATTTGTGGATAAGACAATTTTTTGCCTTATGAATCTTCATATTTTTGCAGATCAAAAAAAAAATACAAATAGACTGTAATGATTAAAATATGATGAAATACTAATTTTTAGGGAAAATTCATCAATTTTTTCAAGCCTAGACTTATTCACAAAATTCAAAATTAGCATACATATTAGAAAAGAAATAAAGAATTCGATCAAATAGAAAGAATAAAAAAAATAAGATCAAATTTTTTAAAATCTAGGAATTTTCTGCAACAACATATGTTTAAACAAGATTAGGTTTGAGAGAAGAGATGGAATTCATTCAAGAAGATGAACCTGTTGTAAAAAAACCAATAGTAATTGCAGCAATGCAAGACATGGGAAATGTTGGTAGTATCGTAATAAATTTTCTAAATGATTCCTTAAGAACAAAAACTTTCAGGACAGCAAAGACATCGTATCCAACATATGTAGTTGATAAAGGAGGATGCATTGATGTTCCAAATGAGAGTTGGGAATACAGATACACAGAAGATCTTATAATTTTTGGTGGAGGGAAAGGTCAACCTCAAAATAACAATGAGTTAAACGCATTATGCCAAGACGTAATAGACATTGCAAAAAAATATTCTGCAAAATTTATCTATACATTAGGAGGGTTCCACACTAAAAGGAGATTCCAGAACACTCCAAGAACATACATAACTACAACATCAAGGGAATTAACAAAACAGATGGAAGGATTAGATATGCAGACTACACCACAAAAATCTATAATTACTGGATTTAATGGCTTGATTTTGGGATTTGCAAAACAAAACAAAATACACGGAATTGGTATGTATGGAGAGTTAAATGAGCCTGAAATTCCACAATACAGATCAGCAATAAGCATCATCAAAACACTTGAAAAACTAACCTATAGAAAATTAGGAGATACAAGCCATCTAGAAATAATGGCCCAAGAAGTGGAAAGAAAGTTTAGAAATTAGGGTTAGTGAGACTTTCCAACTTCATGAGGTTCAGTATTTTCATCATGACAATCACAAGAACAAAGGTAAGTTTGATGATTATTCATACAGTCTATACACTCATAGTGTTTACGAGTTTCACATGCAGCGCAGATCATCAAAAATTATTAAACAACAGATGAATTTGAATTTTTTCTAAGCCAATTCAAACTAGTATTTAATTTGGCCATACCCAAGAAGGTTTTGAGTCAGTTCTACATATCTTTGTGGATCGATTTCCTTTGCAAAACTTTTGTCTATATTTATTAGATAAATAGAATGCAAACGAGCATTTAGAATATTTTCATAGGATATAGGCGGATTTTTGTAATAAAGATCACAAAGAGATTTTACAGAATCTATATCCTCAGGCTTTCTTGCACTTGGGGGCAGCATAAAGATTTTAGGAATAGGTAAAATTCCAGTAACAGGAGTAGCAAGAGAAAATTTTGAGCAATATTGGCTATATCTTGCAATTTTACTCATAATTCGAGCTGCAAAATAGTCAGTAGTATCCATAGCATGCTCAGGTGGGGTAAATCCAGTCTCAATCTCAATAATAGTGTCACCGCCTCCCTTTTTTGCATAAATATCGCAAACAAGAATGTCAGAAACGCTTTTTTCAACATCAACAGCATATCCTCGGGAAATGAGATTACTTGCACATATCAATTCCAGAATGGAGTGATTGATTTTTACCAAATTTTTCTTATACATTCCAATAAGTTGCAACCTAACATAGTCAAGTTTTGGAAAATCAGATTCGCCTACATGCTTAGATAAGCTATTAGTCATAGCAGAAACATCTTTTTTGAATTTTTCCAAGTCCATTAAAAAGAATAGAGAGTTTCAGGGTTTAAGAATTGGTAGTAGAAGAGAATAGACCATAATAAGCAAATACAGTTACTTAAAAAAAATTGAAAAAAAGCAAATTTTTTTTCATACTGGATTTTAACAATTCAAAATGAAAGCCAAATCGTGCACAAAATTACTCTAACAGCATTAACAGTAATGTGTGCTTTATCGTTTTTTGTGGGAATTTCAACTAATGCCAATGCAGAACTCTGGGAGTTGATTGTAATTTCAGAGGTTGACAAAGGAGCAATATATCAAGGAGAATCAGTGAAAATTAAAGGCAAGATAGTTGATCATGCCTATGAGCCTATTAGAGGGGCAGAAGTGCAAGTAAGAACAGGGACAGATACAATAAAGACATTCACTGATCCATATGGTAAATTCACAGCAGAGTTTAAGGATTTTAAGAAAACCCCAGGAACTTACAAAATCAACATAGTAGCAACATGGTATGAGATGATGGGTCTTACCAGTATGGAATTTCAAGTGAAAGGAGAAGTAACACCAATATCTGCATTACAAGAAAAATTATCTACAGAACAAGCTAGAAAATATTTAGGCTCAAAAGAAACAGATTTTGAGAAAGACCCAATAGGTCAAACATTATTCAAGTATTACCACAAACTTCTTGTAGAACTAATTGAGGAGAAGAGCAAATTGAGAGAACCTATTAAAGATCAAATTTACTTGGAAGAGCAAAGAACCATAGCAGAAAACATTAGGAAAGAAAAATTAATTGAATCAAAAGTAGGTGCTGGAATTTATGAAGGATATTTCTATGACAGTTATATTCAAAGTCTCAATCCAGAAATAAGAGAAACAATAGCATCACAAATGAATTTTACAAAAAATATGTTTAAAGAAGCTCAAATGATTCAAGATGAAATTATTGCGAGTGGAGGAACATTTGAAGAAGCAAGAAAAGCATACTTGGATAAAATTTCAATATCCAAAAAAGAATTAGAAAAATTCAATGAAGAAAATTCTGAAGAGATTCCTGAAAAAAATCAAGATGAAAAAGAATCAGAAAGAATAGAAGAGGTTCAAAATGAAGACAAAGATTCTCAGAATGATGAATAATTGATAAATTCTATGTTGAGTTTATAACATGATTTAGAAAAGAAAAAAAATGAAAATTGCATATCAACACCTTGTCTAAAATGGAGAGGAAGGGTACATTCTATTTCCTACAAACTCACATTATCGATTTTAAAGAAAAGAAGTTGGCAGATATGTAAGGAATGTAGTTTTTAGCAAAGTTCTGAAGATTTTAAAAAATTGATTCGCAGTACTTGAATTGATTTTCAACCCTGTAAACAATTTTTAAGGTAAAATAATCTATTAAAATATTGAAAATATATCACAAATCATCTTGTATTACATGTAAGAAAACAATTTCAGAACTAGAAAGATTGAATTCAGATATTGAAAAAAGGGATTTTTTCAAAGACCCATTATCAGAAAAGGAACTTACAAAAATATTGAAGTTAACAGGTAAAAAGCCATCAGAACTTATCAGAAAGAGAGACAAAATGTACAAACAGTTGAATCTTGAAAATAACGAAAAAACAGAAACAGAGATCATAAAATTAATGGTGAAATATCCGGGTTTGATCATGAGGCCAATCATAGTAAAAGGAAATACCGCCGTTGTAGGAAAGCCAAACAAGACATGAAAAATAAATCATTTATCAGACTGTGTTTCTTTGAATATACGTATGGCCTCAAGATGAGAGCAATTTGCTTTTAATCCCTTGCCATGATGAAATTTATAGAAATTTTTGAATCCAGGGCATTCACATGTATCAGATGTTACAAAATAAGATTTAGTTGGATCAGATAGAGATTTTATCTGAAATAAATCATCTTCAATTTGAGCTACGCCACCACTCTCAACTAATTTTTTTGCTTTTCTAATTGTATTTGCACTCATAATATCGCCTGTACTTTGTTATCGTTATTTTTTATTTTTTTAATTTTTTCATGGTATTTGCCCATTCCTTATCCTCTTTTGCCATAGCATTCTCATAAAGCAATTCAAATGTCCATTGAATAATTTCACCCCAAATTGCTTTTAGCGATTGGTCATCAGTCCATAAAATACTTGTTTTGACTGCATTCATAGCTAGGATATTTTGAGCATTCGCAGTTGGATCTTTATTCCATTTTTTTAAAACACGATCACAGAAATTCAATATTTCAGGTTTTGTTAGATTCAGTACATCTGGATCAAATTTTGTTTGCGTCATATGAGTATATGAGTAAACTAAACTATAACATTTTTTAAATTAAAAAGAGATTTAGATAATACAAGATAACAAATATTTCAAATTTCGATCAGTATAAAATTCAAAAAAAATAACGACAATCATTAGTATTACCTGTACTCAGAGTCAGTATGCAGTGTATTGGCAATTGTAAAAAATACAAATCAAAAATCAATACATATGAAGGAGGAAGGTACGAACAGGGACAAAAAAGATGTCACAAATGTGAGACATTCATCACGTGGGAAGGATTATGGTGTCCATGTTGCGGACATCTATTAAGAACAAAACCCAGAGCTACAAAACCAAAAAGAAGAATCTCATTAATGAGAAAGAGGAGAAAAGAGGACTTTTTAGAATACATCACAAGTTACAAGAAATAGTTTTGGAAAATATTGATCAATAATAATTACAGGCAAATAAGAGATAAAAAGAAAAAATCACAAATCTGAAATTATTTGTACTAATGAACGAGATGAATTTAGATAATCATTATAACCTGTTTTTCTCATTTTAGAGTGTGGGATTAAAACGGTATATCATAACAAGAGGAATTACAATGTTTGGGGTGTTAATGATCACATTATTCATCACAATAGCACTAGTAGGTTCCAACATGGATACAATACTCAAACAAGGAATTACATTTCAAGTGCGAAGTGAAATTACCGAAAATCCCGGAATAGCTAAAAGTTTTTCAACAGTAGAAGAATTTGAAGAATTTGTACAGAATAGTATTGACCAACGGATTAAGGAAACAGGGTTAGATCAGCCATGGTATTCACCAAAAAGAATAGGATTAACAATGTACAAGATTTTATTATTAGATTTTGGGCATGCGACATTTCTGAGTAGTGATTCTGGATCATCGGATGTAAAAGACATAATTTTTGAAAAACTGCCAAGAACAGTGTTATTATTTACAAGTGCCACAATAATCATCTCAATCATAGGAATTTTTTTGGGATCAATTTCAGGAAACAAAGTAGGTTCATTAGTAGACAGATTTACGTCAAGTTTTGCAATAATTAGTTCCAGTTTTCCAGTATGGTGGATAGGAATGTTAATGATATTTTTATTCTCCTTTACATATCAAATCTTTCCTTCAAGAGCTACACCAGATATTGGTCCATCAGAACCTGGATATTTGGTTGCTTTACTATATCATATGACATTACCAATAATAACAATCGTAATGATAGGATTTGGATCTTGGGCATATCTTGTAAGAAATTTCATGGTGGGAATAATGCAAGAAGACTATATCATTGCAAAAAAAACAATAGGAATCAATCAGAAAAAAATTGTATATTCACATGCTCTAAAAAACGCTGCACCACCAATTGTCACCATTTTAGCTTTGAGTCTATCAGGATCACTTGGTGGAGCAATAATCACAGAAGCAGTGTTTGATTGGCCAGGAATGGGAAGACTGTATTTTGAGGCAATCACAGTGATGGATCTACCAGTAATCATTGGTGCAACATACATACTTACTGTATTTTTTCTAGTCAGCATATTCATAGCAGACTTGCTTTATGGTTACTTTGATCCAAGAATCCGCACCAGTACTAACACTTGAATCTATTTGTAACGCATTATCGGATTGAATCTTTACTAATTTGGACCATAATTGCGTTGAATCTGACTCTCATTTCTTCAAATCACGTCTTGTTCAAAGAATTCAAGAATGCAAAGTATTGCATGAGAAAAATTGTTGAAAATCAGATAACGAGAAATGTTTATTTGATTCCAAATTGAACATGATCAATTTCGATTGAACCATAGCTAAAACCTACATACATTTGTTTAATTCCTTTATCATATATTGCTCCAACAAATAGATCATCAGATGTAGGTGGCCCAATATTCTGGTGAGGAATAATTTGATTTTGGACCACTTTACCATCAACATCCATAACCATAAACATTAATTCGACATTTTCAGGACTGTTCTCTGCCCAAGTATTGTCAGTAACAACAATTCCAACATGAGTGGGTAAATCACCAAGAAGGTTTTCATCAAAGGTAAAAATTAGATAGTTGTTATCTTTATCTGAATGATATGAATGTCCAGAATAACCATCACCATCAATATTTCCATCATCACCATCTACCGAACTAACGGCTGTTGCAAATTCAGGATTTAAGATTCGGCCTACATTTACACTGACGCCCTTTACTTCCCATTCATTTTCCTCAAAATCTTCCAACTCAAACAAAGTCAAATCAGATTCAATATTTGCAAAGGGAGAATCAGAAAATGAAGAGTACCCTGATTTTAAAATTATTTTTTCAGGCATTTCCGACATACAAACATCATTAATTATTTCACCTTGTGGACAAACGTTTTCTTTAAACTCGTCAAATTGCATTTGGAGATTATTTTTTTCTTCTTCGTAATTATCAAGTTCTGACTGCTTTAACTGAATTTCTTTTTTCAAATTATCCACCTCTATTTGACTATTTTCAACAGTATTATCAGATTTTCCAAAAATAAGATTTTCAGTTTCCTTATTCAAATCGTCAATTTGTATATTCAGATCATCAATTATGTTATTCAAATCGTCAATTTGTGTATTCAAAAATGCCACCTCAGAAATATGTGTAGTTAATTGTTCTTCAAGATTAGACTTGGTGTTTTTTCCCTCTTGTAATTCTTTCATTAATTGTTTATTGTCATTGTTTAACATCATCTTTTCTTCAGTTAGATTATTGTTAATTGATTTTAGAGATTCGACAGATCGGTTTAATATCTCAATTTTGTTCTCAAGTTCATCACTGTTGATAATAGTCAAATAATGAAAAAATCCTGCAATTGTAAATCCAATTATTATAGAAATGCCGAGAACAGAAATAGGAGACAAGAGTAATTTTATCTTAATATCATATATTTAAATTTTCAAATAGTATTACTTCCGGTTCATCTCTACAACTTACCACCACAAAAGTGGCAGGTAACTATGTTGTTATCTGTCAAAGAACCCCTGCCGCTTTGCCTTGAGAATCGTTCCCATACTGTCAATACACTCAATCACTTCATCAAGTCTTGAAATGACAGAGTCATCATAATCCATGGCAAATGTATTCAGTTCAACATCCAGCAGAATCTCCCGAGCCCTGTCAAGCACATAGTCATCCGGAATGTCTTCTCTGAGCAGTCTGAGAAATCTTTTCAGATCATCCTTACGGTGTGTTTCGATGATGTCACAATAGTGACCTGCAATGAGTTCTGTTTTTTTCTGTTCATCTTGACTGGAAAGTTGTGATGCCTGTTCCTCATACTTTTTGTCACGGGATGAATCAGGTACCTTCTCCAGATATTTTGGAATCAGTTTTGTCGACAGTCTGACCTTTGGATACATCATTATGCTGTCACCATTTCCTTTTCGTCTTCAAGTTCATCAAGCAACAGTTGTGCCTTGACGTAATCCGGTTGCTTGATTGCATCAGCTGCTGCCTGTGCCTCATCAAATCTCTTGATGAAATCAAGTGCCTCTTCTATTTGGTCACAGTATTTCATGGCATCAATACCAGTGTCAAAGCCGTCTGCGATGACGGCCCATCTGTTTTTTTCGGACTGGATGATTTCGAAAGGCATCAATCTAGCAGCCTCCTTCGTTGAAGCTCCAGGTGGGCTGCGATGCGGATGTCCGGATCAAAGCCTCCGCGGTCTGAGACGACCTTTTGGAGAAAGGCACTGTTGGACTTGTAAACAATGCCCAGAATTTTCTGTTTTCTTGGTGTGATTTGGTTGATTGTTTTTTGCATAATAGTATATTGTCGGGCCGACATAAATAAGTGTCGGTTCCGACATGCTTATTAAATATCGGTACCTACAATAGGTAATGATTAAACAAGAATTGAAGCTTCAAAAACAATTTGATAAAAAACGAGAGACGAAGAAAGGTATTACTGAATATCATAAGTATGTGTTTGTCATTCCCCCAGACGTCATCAAGCTGATGGGTTGGGACGATGACAAGCTAAAGGACGTGGAGTTTGAGGCAAAGGCCCATCCGAAGACAGGCAAGCTGACGATTGAGAGGAAATAATAGTAACTCATAACTACAAGCCCTCTTTGAATCATAGTAGTGATATCTGTATTAAAATTCAGTTTCATTTTAGGTATGCTTTTTGTGGTTGCAGTACCAATGTCTTTTGCACAAGAGTCCACAGATAACGCACCCACAAAGACACCTTTCGATAACAAAGTAACAATCACACCGGCCCCAGGTTCAGGCGCACTAGGATGTGAGCAGACATCTGACGGATGTTATTATCCTAAGACTGCCTTTGTGGAAGCCGGCGGTATTGTTGTTTTCAAGAACACAGACACTACAGCTCACACATGGACAGCCGGTGATCCTGATGGAGGACCATCAGGTGAGTTTGACACAGGTCTGCTCATGGTAGATAACTCATACAAATGGAAAGCAGAAACCATTGGAGAGATTGAGTATTTCTGCATGGTACATCCGTGGATGAAAGGTGTAATTATGGTTGGTGAAAAATACAATGATACTCCTCAACCTCAACAACCACCAACATCAACTGAAGTAGACAAATTGTTAATGGAAAACAAGAGAATGCAAAATGAAATTACAGAACTGAAATTGGAAAATAAAGAACTAAAGAATGAGATAAACAGACTTAGAGAACAGATTACTTCCATGTCTGGAGAATTTATAGAAATGATAAAGACACAGATGGAATGGTTTAGAGGACAAATCAGTTCTAAGTAAATCGCGCTGATGCATTAAATGAATACCAACTACCATCTGAATTTCTTACAAACAATCTTGCGTTGTCAGTACCCGGAGTTGTCGGTTCATCAAGTCCCGCCGCACCTTTGTGATCACCAAACTCCGCGTCAAGCTGTGCAGCTGTTGGTGAAGTTACCATGTTATGTGTTGGAATTGCCATCATACCACTTGTACCGACTGTAAATGAAACATTATCCTCTACTGCAATTCCAAGCTGGTTGACAACAGGATAGACCTTCAAGTCGGTGCTTCCGGATTCCTGACCAAACAACAGATCCGATGCAATCCGCGTGTTTACCTTGTGACTGTGAGACTTTGAGCTTATATGCTCGAAATACGATTCCCTAGTCAATGGCTTGTCAAGGTATGACGACGACATTACGGTATTTTTGTGGCATTTTGGCTAATAAGCATTCAAAGGGTGAGTATGAATGCGAACACTTTGATCCAAGGGTGAAGACATCCCAATGAGTAGTTTCACCCCAAATGAGATCAGACAAGAGTTTCTCAAAAGTAAAATCGGGTTAGCAGGCATAGCAATTTTGACTATTCTCATAATCACCTCAATTGTAACCATTGTTTTAATTCCGATTGACACATTTCAAGAATGGAACAATCCAAGCAACTGGATTTCAAATCCAAAAATTGCTATGCCAATTTGGTTCAATATGTTATTGATTGAAAAGATTCCAGAGCATTTGATTTTGGAAAATCCAATAGTTCAAACAATTTCAACAGGAGATACGCATCTAACATCTCATGTATTTGAGTTTATTTTTGAGTATGACCAATTTCCAAATGATTTCATCTATGAATTTTCATCAGAATATTCAGGATCGCCGTTATTGCAAATATCTGTAATTAGACCAGACGGAATTAAATTTAATTTAGTATCAACCTCAATGCCACATTCAGATTTAGAAAAAAGTCACAGTCAGAAAATATTTTCTACAGATTCCAGCATAAAGAAGAACATAACATTACAGTCAGAAAATTTTTCTTTTGAATTAGATAGAATGTCATCTGAAGATATTTTATTTTCAAAAATGGATAAAAATGAACCACTGAAGGGAAACTACATCTTTGTCATAGATATGTACAGTACAAATACAAACAATCAGATTTCAGAATCAAAATTAATCATAGGTGGAAAAGCCTTTGGAATCATGGGAACAGATGAGTTACGTAGGGATTTAGCAATTGGCTTGTTATGGGGAACACCCCTTGCTTTGTTTATTGGTCTTGCAGTATCGATTGCATCAGTTGTCGCAGGATTACTTTATGGAGTTTATGCAGGATTCAAAGGAAGAAAGACCGATGAAGTGATGATGAGGTTCAATGATGTGGTATACGCTTTACCAGCACTACCCTTTTTGATCATATTATCAGTGACGATAAGCAACAGTATCTTTGTCATGATAGGATTTCTAATGATATTTGGTTGGGTAGGAATAGCAAAAGTTACCAGAAGCATGTCTCTTCAAATTAAGACCAAGGGATATGTAGATGCAGCAAATATGATGGGTCAAAAAAACTCCAAGATAATTCTCAAGCACATATTACCACAATTGTTGCCTTATGCTTTTGCAAGCATAGCAATTTCAGTGCCAGCTGCAATCACCACAGAAGCGGGACTTAGTTTTTTGGGTTTAGGAGACCCAACATTTCCCACATGGGGACAAATTCTTCATGACGCAAATACATTTGGTGCAGCGGCTAGAGGATTATGGTGGTGGATTGTTCCGCCAGGAATCATGATTGCAATTACAGGTTTGGCATTTGTGTTTATTGGGAACGCACTAGATGCAATAGTGAATCCAAAGTTAAAACGATGATCAAAAGTAGCTTCGTATTATTCCTAACGCACTATCACTCAATTTGATGGTATAAACCAAAGAGTTAGGATCGTCTTTTGTTTCAGCAAGAGTTTCTGCAAATTTTGTTTTTTCCTCTTCAGTTGCTCCTGCATCGTGTGCACATAGATTGAAGGCCTTGAGGTTCAAATTATTTTCAAGCAAGTGGGAAATGAATTTTTTGTAATCTTCAGTATTTGTCCAGGGAATATTTTTTTCGCCACACGCTGCAATCCAAACATCAACCGAATTGTGAAAAATTACTTTTTTACGTATATCATCAAGGGACATTTTATTTCAGTCAGAAATCAGCACGTTGCATTTTTGAGCCACAGCGTGGACATGAACCACCCTTGTGTTTATTGTTGCATACAAGACAAACATATCTAACACCGCCAGAGCCAGCATTAGAGCCCATTCCAAAGAAGCCTCCACCGCTTCCACCTCCAGAGCCAGAACCGCTTCCACCATAACCACGCATACGATTCATGTATTTTCTTCTCAGCAATAATGGAAATGCAATAAAAATTGCCAGGGCAGCACCTAATCCATATGGGAAAGGAAGAATCATCTGCAAACCTATGCTTATTGCAAGTGAAGCAAATAGAAATGTCAAATACGACTTATAATTAAACAATACATTATCATTACTTCGAAAAAAGCTTATAAAGTTTTGTCAATTTTTTTGGGCTTTGATTAAAAAGTAATCTAATCAATGGCAAGAGGAACAGAATTGCCACCACTATCCCATGCAAAAATTGAATCATCATCATAAGGAGATGTTACAATTAGCAATATCAAACCAAAAAAATTATTGAGATCAGTAACAGAAGGTTCAGCACTTCCACTAGGATGAGAATGCACTATACCGACATAGCTCATATCAAAAGGTAAAAAAGAATGAGGAAAGCCTGCAAAGGTAGAACCAGTATAATCAAACGGAGGAACAACTAGTCCATCAATTTTGATTTCGCCGTTTTTGGACTTTCCTTTCAGAATCAGAATCCCTTCATCGGGATGCTTCATCTGACAATAAGATAAAATGCTATCTAGAACATCTTTTCTTAACAAAACTTTACGTTCAAATTTTTTCTTTTTCAGGAACATACAGATAATTGATTTCAGAGCTAATTTAGTTTTAAGATGAAGATAATACAGTGTATCTGGTGTTTGAGAGTGTCCTTAGATTAGATTCGATTTCAGAAATAAGTCGCGGAATTTTTGTTTTTATTTCAGAAAGATCATCTTCAATTGAACTAAACTTGGTTGTAAAATCTTCTTTGTCAGAAAGGTGTTTAGAAAGATCTGTTTCCAGGGAGGTTAAGTTTTGAGGATAAGATGAATTTAATTCATTAGTGAGCCGTTCTTGCTCCTCTAAAAATTCAGACACATTTTTGGCAAATTCATCAAGCATTTCTTCTGTTTCAGTTATGTAAGAAAGAGATTTTTCAACATCTTTTACAGAGATAGAACCAGCAGAAATTGCTTTTCGTACATTTTCCAAGATAATAATCACGTTGTCTTTATTTTTAGGAAGAAGGGCATCAAACGGGTTCTCCACTAATTGAGTCAAAAGTATTTTTTGATCCTTTTCTAACGAGGAGCCGTACTCATATCTCCCAAGAGGTCGAGAGATCTTTGTAAACTGAGAATCAATGTCATTTTTTATCTTTAATTTTTTTTCATTAAATAATTCAAGTTTGTTTTTTAAATCAAGATAGTTTTTGTATTCATCAGATGACTTTGTTTGGTCAATATCCTTTTCAAGCTTTGAAATTTCTTTATCCAATAAATTTAGGCGTTCTATAAAATCAGAATGTTTTTTTACTTTTTCAATTTTTGAATTTTCAAGTGATTTGATTTGTTTTATCTGATCATTTATTTCTGAAGCAAGTAGGTTGGTGGAATCGTAATTTTTAATCAGTTTGTCAATTTCAGAATGGTTAGAATTCATAACTTCAAGATTATCTTTTAGTTGACTGGCATATTTTTTTGCAAAGATGTGAATTACTCGAGTTTGTCGTCCCAACACATCTCCAACTTTTTTAAGAATTTGATTTAAAGAAGAATTTAGTTTCTTTACGTCATCAATAGAAGATAATTCAGGTAGATGGGTAACATCTTTTTTTATCACATCTATAACCTGTTTTTTTCCTCTGACTACAATTATTGCAAGATGTTTATCAATATCATCAATTTTAAGATTATCTTTTGAGAGTAAACTACCTATTTTGATTAATTCATCAATTAGTGGTTGGGTACTATTTCTCAAATGTTTTATCTCAGATAGCGTCTGAGTTGTACGTAGTTGTTGAATTTCAGAAACAGTCGTAGGTACATCAGATAAGGAAATTTCTTTACTTTGAGGGGTAGGAACGTCAGATTTTTGAGGGATTTCCTTTTGCTTCTTTTTTCCCCATCCAAATACCATTTGGTATTATAAAGAATAAGGGATTAAAAAATGTGTTATAATAAAAATTTAAAACTCTATGAATTTTTTTAAATGATAAATGGTAAGAGTGTCAAATAGAACATTTCATACAGGAACGATAAAAAAAACAATAACAATCAAGGCTGCAAAAGAAAAGGTTTGGAAAAAAATAAGTGATATTGCAGGTCTCCCAAAATGGGTAATAGATGTTAAAAAAACAGTTTATCTTTCACGTACAAAAAAAGGAGTAGGAACAATCAGATTAATTACATTTGCAGACAAAAGTCAGATAGAGGAACATGTCGTTGCATGGAAAGATAAGGAATATTTCACATACATTGCAACTGAAGGATTACCATTGCGCGCATATGTCGCAACAATATCGATAAAGATAAAATCAAAAAATAACATCATTGTAACGTGGCAGTCATACCTAAACAGCAAGAAAATGCCCGAAAAAGAATTTTTAGAGTTTCTGGCATTCATGGGATCATTTTATGAGGCATCACTTGAAAACCTGAAAGAGCAACTAGAAAAATAACACCAGGACTGTTTTAGACTAAAGTGTAAATACGATTAATTTAAAAAAAACGTATGAGTGACATGCGATTTACCATTATCGGGATTGGGTTAATTTTTGTAGGATTTATCATTTTAGGAACATTAGGAGAAAGTTATCAAGCTGCAACGTTTGAATCAAATGAATTTGGGACATGTTACGAATATTCAGAAGATATGCCGCCAGTAGAAATCAATTGTTCATACAAGATTTTTGATCAGACAGTATTCTTTGGAGTCGTCATAGGATTCATCATTGCAGGAATAATATCATTGGTAAAGGGAGTGAAAGGAGATTGGGATAACAAAGTAAGGCCAGAAGACATGATAGGTCCTGGAAACAACAACACAAACAGCCAGAATAGTGATTCTGATGAATCAGACAAAAAATAAGAGTCAGCCCATAAGAGATTTTTTAAATTTTAATTTCTTAAAATCTTCTGGGTCTTCTTCTTCCAATCGTTGCAAATAGATTTCTTCATAAGGCATTTTAATCAAATAGTTATTGCAAAATTTACATTTAAGCGCATGATTATTCTAAAAATAAGCAAAGTATTTTCAGGATTCAGATTCAATAATGTTTTTCATAGAATCTACCATTTGACCAATCTCAGACATCCTCTGATCAAATTGCTTATCAGATAGTTGAGAAGGTTTATTCAAAGTGATCATAACCTCCGAATAATCCCCACTTGAGACTACCCTCATAGGAACATCCCAAACAGATTCTTCATCCTCATAATTATGATCTAAAATACCAAAATCTCTATTTTCATTGAACTTTAGTTTTGATTTCCCATGAGGTCCTGTAAATGACCACCAACCATCATCATTTAATTTTGCATCTGGCATCATCTTAGGTGGAATTTTCAAGATTGCATCAAATGCATCTCCAATATTTTTTTTAACTGTAATACACAAAGTCCTAGATCTAATCACGTAGTTAATGTCAAATAATGATTAAAAAAGATATAGTAGAAATAATAGGTATCAAAGATACTGGTTCTTTAAATTCCATAAAATGCAGTGGTCAGGATTTGTTAAGAATTTTTTTGATTTTTTTTAGATTTACAACATTTGATTCATGAAACATGGTTACAGATTCGGAGAGAGTTTTGGGGAGAACATTTTGTAGATTTTTTACTAATTCATCTCCACTGGATATCATATCGTCAATTAAATTATCAATTTCGTTTTGCTTATCATCAGTCATGTTGATGTATTGAGAGGTAGTTTAACTTAATTATCTTTTTTTATCAAAGTCGAAGTTGAGCGTACCTTTGGTAATTTTTGGATATTCCAAGACACGATTTCCCTAACCTTTTCGAAATTTTCTGCTTGTAATTTTACCAGCATATCATGAGTTCCTATAGTTTCAAAAACAGCAGTTACTTGTTCTAGTTCCTGTAGTTTTTCAATAATTTCAGCCTCTGCTCCCAAATCACAGTTAAGCATTACATATGCATCAGTCATTAATAATGACAAAGATCAATGATTATTTAAAGATGGAGATTTTCAGGATCACCAAACAACATGCACTAGATCTTTGAGATTTCGCCTTGGTTTTGGGAACTTTGTTTGTTTTGGATAACCAATACACAAAACAGATGAAGGGATCAAGTCAGTTCCAATGACATCCATTACTTTTTGTTCATCAAACATGCCTATCCAAATTGAACTCAATCCTAGTGCCTGAGCTGCCAATTGAGAATATCCAGCAGCCAATGTAGCATCTTGAATGGCAAATTTTTTTAGCACATATTCTGGAAAATCAAATTTAACTCTAGAGGGATTTTTGCAAAAAACCAGAACAACTGGTGCGTTCACATAAGGCTGACCATTACATGCATCAACCAACAATTTTTTCTTTTCAGGACCTTTAACATAGAAGATTTCAAAGCCTTGGTAATTGCCAGCAGTTGGTGCAGTGTCAGCAGCTGCAATAATTTTATCAATTTTTGTAGTTTCAACTGGTTTATCAGAAAACTTGCGTGTTGAACGACGTTTTGCCATGACCGCAAAAAGATCAGTATCAACTACTTCTGATGGTCCAGACTGCAAGATAAGATTCAGCAGCTGGTTTCTAATCATGACATCAGGTTTATCTGGGACGGTTTCAGGCTCATATCCTTGAGGATAGATCTTTTCTGGTTCGCCATTATTATCAGAATTCACAGATAAACTTAGAAAATTATCCTATTAAAGAATTGGATTGAAGTAAAAATCAACTATCATTCTGGATCAAAGTGATCACATCCGGAACTACATGGTTTATTCATCACACCCTCACAAGATCCAAGATCATTATGCATTATTCGATGATGACCACATACCTTACATTTTTCTCGAAAGTGTGCTATTAACTCAGCAAGAGGGATTCCAGATTCAGAAATTTTGGATTCAGTGGTACTTGTCAATAGATTTTGTTAATTGATTCAACTTAAAAATTTTGAATAAAAATTAGGCATAATAGATGTAAATATTCAAAGTAGAAGATCTTTTAGAACATACAGTAAACATCAAAAAAAAGAGAATCGTCTAAGGAAGGATAGAAAAAAACGGCTTTTTGGAAATTGATTATACCCTACATGTTCTTTGATGTTCTTTTACTTCATCTTGTATGAGAAAATGCCTATTGCATTTATCACATATGTTATTGATGTAAAATACATCAACACCAGGGATTCCAACCGGTGGTTTCATTTTTTTATAAAGGCAAATCCAAAATAACTCAATGCTGAATAAATTTAACACACTTTATTGTTAATTTTTTACGCATCAAAATTGAACTGTAAATCAACAGAAACTCTACTTGTTGAATCCTTGGTTATGGATCACATTTATTGTGGTTGTAGATTTAAGATTGGGAATTTTTCGAATCTTTGTACTAATGATTTGAGATATTTCATTATATGTAGGGGCCACTATTTTGCAGATTATTTCATAATTTCCAACCAGAATATCAGCAGAGATAATTTCAGGAATTTGTTTCAAATTTTTTAATACGTCAGATTCGTTTGTTGTAGAACAGCGAATCAAAACATATGCTTGTGCCATATGATCCTCCAAAACTTTTTCTTCTGATCTATTTGTTTTTGAAATTCCAGGTTTGGAATCTACAAGCAGTGTCAAAGTAGATCTGATGTTAGATATTTTTCGTATTTTGTCAGAGATGTCTTTTTGGATATTATCTTCATTCTCAGATTCTAGTTTTGCAATTATATCATAAGCACCAAAAGTCCCAAATGCATTCTTTACACTTGAGATTCCATTTAGGTTAGATAGAACAGAATCTTCTTTACCAGATTCGTTAACAATTAAAACAAATGCTTTTGCATCCATGTCTTTAGCTTTGTCCTTTGATTCCCATCAGAGTAAGAGTAGAACGAACATGCTGTATTTTACGTATGTTCCAAGTAATAGTATCTCGGAGTTTCTCTCTTTCAAGATTTTCAATTTTTGCAATTATATCATAAGCACCAAAAGTTCCATGTACTTCTTTAACAGTATCTATGTGTTTTAGATCTTCAATAACAGATCCTTCAGAACCAAGATCACAATTAACCAAGACATAAGCAGTTTCCATAATGAAACTACGAATAAAAATTATTTAAACTATTTTCAATTTTAAGTAAAATTTGTAAGTAATATTAGAAAATATTTGTATAAATAATAAAACTTTAAGAATAAATTTTAACAAAAATGAATTATTCATACAAAGTATCAAATTAAAAGAATAGATGAATTGCACGACAAACCTATAACCAATATGAAATGATTTTCAAAAGTGAACTATACAAAATATCTTAATTGTATAGAGTGTCAAGAAGCAGGTCTATACTGTGTAAAACATAGAATAGAAGTTGAAAGAAATTTAAGAAAAAGAGAGATTAGAAAGACATTACAAATCAAGGATCAGCAATCAGATCAATACAAACATGCAATCAAAGGTTTGTTAGAATCTTATGATATTTGGAAGTGTACTCCTTGAATAGAAGATAGATAGTTTGAAAAGTTATTGCTTGATTATAAATAGAAACAACAAGTCTTCATAGAGAATACTCATCCCAAAATTTTCGTCTACAATTAAAACAAGTACCTCGAAAGTATCTTGTATCTTTTTTACATATCTTACATCTCTCATTGTTTAACATTAAAATCACCTACAGTGTTAAGAAACAAGAGCATTTGAAATCCACATTTTTTATATTATCTTTTTCTTTCATGAAATAATTTTTGAATTATTGTTTAAAGGTTCTATGAAAACATTGTTAACTTTGTTATCATCAAGACACAGATTAAAAATGGAAAAATTCTTTAGAAAATAAAAAATAATTCAAATGTCGTACCATGTTAGTAATACACCCAACAAAAGTAATTCAAAATAAAGTCAGGCATTCAAATAATCGTAAAAATTTCAATTAATGAAAATTTAAAATTAAAATTGTTATTCGGCGAGATCATCAACTATAATGTTTGGCATTAGAGACTATAGATGTTTCAACAACAGAAAATGAAAAAATAATGAAGAAATCATGAGATGTTCAAGTGATTTTTTTAAGAAGAAATGACCTGACTGTGAAAACAACTCCTAGGTCCAGCCAGGCAGGCAATTGGTCGGTACGTGAAAATTAAACGATTAGGACGTTTAATACAAAAAAACTACATCAAAATAATATTTAAGTTGTACTAAAATTTTTAGTAGGTACTAGTACCATTGATTACAATAACAGATCAAAAAAATAGAAATTCTTTATTATAAAAGAGGAAAATATTGCTTATTGGAACCTACTTTAGTAGCATCATTCATCATGACTATCGTAATAATGAATTTTGGGCATGTTTATGGAGAAGACAAGGAAGAAATTGTGTATTTTTCTCTTGAAGAAACCCCAGAAATAACCAAACAAAAGGCATCAGACGCTTTTTGGAAGAATCCATTAGATACACCGGCCTTCTTGATCCTTTTAGGACCAATAGCAATACCCATCTTTGTAGCATGGAAACGAAAATGGCACATACATGAAAAACAAAACAAACAAGAAAAAAGAATGAAAACAATCACAAGAAAAAAGAATTGAAAAAGAAATGACCTAAAAACAAATTAAATTTCAAAAATCAACCATAATCGATCTTCTTTATTCTTACATTACTACCCTTAGATTCAAGATAATGTCCAACAAAATTTGTTAACTGTTCACCTATTCGGTAACCCAACGCGCCTTTCATCATACCAGATTTTTCAATTATGTCAACAAGGTCTTCACTTAATTGAATGTTAAAAAAAGTCCAGCCAAACTTTGTAAAAGGTTCTTCAATTTGATATCCATTTTTGACATTACATTCCTTTTCTAAATCAATTAGTGCTTGAGTCACTAAAACAATTTCTTCACCATATTTTCTTGTACTAAGCTGGAATAAAGGGTTCAAGTCACTTTTAAAAAAAGATGACGCATATATGAATACAGATTAACAAATTTTTTACCAGAACTTTACATCTTAGACAAAATTGATGTAATAGTTTTTATTCAAATGGTTTTTGATGTACTACAATATGGCAAAAAGAGTAACCATAATGATCGATGATGATTTGGATAAAAAATTACGACAGATACAGGCAAGAATGATTCAGAAAGAAAACAAGTCTATCAGTTATTCTCATGTAATAAACACAATGTTGAAAAACCAAAACAAAAAGTAATTAGAAAAACCTAGAAAAGTTCACAACAACTTCCACTCATAGTCAAACAAATCACTACACCAAGAGACAAATCTTTGATCTTTGCTAAACATAACATTATCAAAATCAATGGAACCATTTTCATAAAATAGTGCAAGAAATGCTGCTTTTTCAGAAACGCACAACAAAAGAGGCATATTTTTTGTCACTTTCATTTCAAAATATGAAGAAATTTGAGATTTCTTATCAGAGATTCCTGTAGCATCATTTTTTGAAGAAAAAGAGGAATTTTCATCAGCAATATAGGATATTTTGACCTTTTTTTCTACTATTTTGGAAGTTAGTTTATCATCTAAAACAAAATAAGGTTGTTTTGAAAGAATCTTTACATATTTCTTGGATTCACTAAAAAACTCATCAAATAGAGTATCATTCATGCTAGGAGATACAATTTCAAAGTTTTCTAAAGCTCCAATTCTCTGCAAAAATTGAACAGGTAACAAAGATAGCAAATGACTTTGCAGAAAAGATTTGTTATCAGATAAAAAGTCTATTGAAGAAAGGTTCATTATCAAAACACGACCTATTTCAGTTAAGTAGCCTTTACCATTGTTTTTCTTTTGAATAATTTTTGCATCAATTAGCTTAGGAAGATGTTTTTGCATTGCTTGCAATGTCATTTTTTGAGTTTTTGCTAATTGAGAAATAGTCATTTCTTTTTCATGTAGTTCCATAATCATAGAACGACGCAATTCATTACTTAGTACAGAAAAAAGATCATTTTTTTGAGGGTTTGTTTTTCTAGAAAATTCTTTAATCTTTTGATTAGCAGGAACAGCGTT
This sequence comes from Candidatus Nitrosopumilus sp., assembly GCF_965223225.1. Classification (GTDB taxonomy): domain Archaea; phylum Thermoproteota; class Nitrososphaeria; order Nitrososphaerales; family Nitrosopumilaceae; genus Nitrosopumilus. The sequence goes on along the minus strand of NZ_CBDCVU010000004.1, from coordinate 526,688 downwards.
TTTCCACAAGCTGTTAAAAAATTGTTGTTGTTGTTCTACAATATCACTAACGTTACTGTATACAACCTGAGTCAAAGGCTTGGATTCATGTAAAATATTAGTTGCCATGTATTCTTTTTCATTAATTGCAGTGCCACCTTGAACATTGTCAAGATGACGAAGCTCATCAACAATTTTTGATAGTTCCCTACATGATTCAAAATTATTTTGGGTTATTTCTGTAATGACTCTTATTTTTCCTCCTCTTTTTCTCACATCAATATATCCATTTTTGTAATCATCAACATTCAATACAATAGATGGAGCGTTGCTGTCAAAACACAGATCCATTTTTTTTTCTACATTTTTCATAAATTCAACTCCTTTAGAAACGGCATCTTTTGCACCATAGATAATCTGCATTGTGTCATTTGCATGAGAATAGTTTGTTACCTTCAAATTGGGAGTTTTTTTTTTTTCAGAACCTTTTTTGTTTGATTTGTTCATTGTTGGTGTTACTCACCTAATGACATTACTAAACTATTTGGTTTATTTATAATCTCTTTTGTTGCTAATTTTTTTTATATTTTCATTCCTGAGGAAAAAAATGAAACCAGAATCACGCAGTTGTGACACATGTAAATCAGAAATCACAGATGACTTGTGTAGGTTTTTTGTTTTAGATGATAAAGATCATAATCCACGAGTAGTTTTTTTCCATTGGTTTTCCCCTTGTTGGAAAATCGAAGAATTTTCTCAAAAGTATTCCAATTTCAAAATCATCAAAACAGGATGTGATGTGGATGAAAAAATATACAAAAATCCAAAATTCAAAAAACAGTTAGAATCAGATTTAACACTTTGGTTGTAATTTTCTTATTTTGAAACGCCAGGTAAGGGATTCGAACCCCTGCACGCTTGCGCGTAGCCGTTTTCGAGACGGCCGCCTTACCACTTGGCTAACCTGGCATCAAGTCTTGAATTTTCAGGGTAATAAAGCAAATCCATTATTGAAAAAACTTAGAATTTTTTATCGATATCAAAAAGTTCGTCATTGAATTTTTTTTTAATCTGATCTTTTGTTTTCTCCCATTCTGAAGCAGACACCCTATCTACAAAAATAGAAGTAAACCCATCAAAGGATCTTCTTTTTAGGATCAAGAGTATTTCTTGTTTTTCAGATTCAGAAAATGGGAAATAAGAAACTATTTTTGAGATGTTGTTATTTGAATCAGATTTAATTTCAAATATTTTATCCTTGAGACGATTAGGAAAATCTACATTCATCGAGTTTATAACAAAATTCCAATATTAAAAGGAAATTCAACAAGAAGAGTACAACAACATCAAAGAAAAATACAAAAGTGTATAAATAAATGAAAATTTGCATGGGATTAAACCTCAAAGACATTGTAATAAGAGAAAAAACAACATTAGAGGCATTTTCAAATAAAATAATTGCAATTGATGCATACAATGCAATATACCAATTTCTTGCAAGTATTAGAGGTCCAGATGGATTACAATTATCGGATTCAGAGGGAAGAATCACCAGTCATCTAAGCGGGTTACTTTACAGAAATGTCAATTTTTTATCTTTGGGAATAAAACCAGTATATGTTTTTGATGGGAAACCACCATCATTAAAAACAGCAGAAATTGAGCGTAGAAAACAAATCAAAAAAGATGCGACCGTCAAATATGAAAAAGCAATCGCAGAAGGAAACTTGGAAGATGCAAGAAAATATGCACAACAAACAACCAGCATGAAAGATGGGATGGTACAAGACTCCAAACAATTACTAAAATTATTTGGAATTCCATTTATCGAAGCTCCCTCTGAAGGAGAGGCAACTGCTGCTCACCTTACCAATACGGGTCAGGCATATGCATCTGCAAGTCAAGATTTTGATTCAATTTTATGCGGTGCCAAAAGACTAGTGCGTAATTTTACAAACAGCGGTAGAAGGAAAATCCCAAACAAGAACACATACATCGATATCGTACCAGAAATAATAGAAACGCAGAAAACTCTTGATTCTATAAAATTGACAAGAGAAGAACTAATTGATGTGGGTATTTTGATTGGGACTGATTTTAATCCAAATGGATTTGATAGAGTAGGCCCCAAGACAGCTTTGAAAATGATAAAACAGTATTCAAGATTAGAAGATATTCCACAGATACAAGATCAGTTAAAAGAGATAGATTATGAACAGATAAGAAAAATATTCTTAGAACCAGATGTTGCAGATGTAGAAGAAATAATTTTTGATGATGTAGATTATGAAGGAATTACAAAATACCTGACAGAAGAAAGGAGTTTTTCTCAAGACAGAGTTCAATCAACATTAAACAGATTGAGAAAGGCAATGGAGAAGAAGAGTCAAAATCTTGACCAATGGTTCTAAATTATTTCAATTTAATAAGCAGTAATAATAATTTCAAAAAGTGATTCAAACAGAAGCAAGAAAAACACTCAAAGACGCTCCGATAATGTGGAGAAGAATTAACTCCATTGGAATAATATTAGATTGTAATTCAACTTATGCTGCAAATCTAGGATATGCAAAATCAGAGATACTCGGAAAGCCAATATTTGAACACGTTCCAAAAGAATCTTGGGAATCCATGAATAATTCTCTGAAGGTATGGTTTGAGACAGGAAAAGTCACCAACAGAAGAATTACTTTTAAACGACAAGATGAAACAACATTTCCAGGATTATTGCAAGCCACTAGTCTTTATGATGAAAATAAAAATTTGATTGGAAGTAATACCGTAATTTTTGATTTAACAAAGATGAGTAATGAACAGATTAGAGAATATCAAAAATTTGTAAAAGATGCAAACAAAAAACTAGAGGAAATAAAAGAAAAAGAATATGACAATTTGGATAAAAATTCAAGGTCAGAACACGATGGTCTAAAAAAGATGTTTGAAATGCTATCAAAAATAGATTTTGAAGTGTTAAAAAAACAATAACTAATCAGAGTAAACGTATCAAATATTCATAGAGCGTCTAAGATCTTCAACGGATTGTTGTACTTCAGATACAGCAGCACCATCCTCTAAGGTACTTACATCTCCAATTTTTTCATTATTTGCAATAGATTTTAGCAATCTTCTCATAATTTTACCACTTCGAGTCTTTGGAAGTTTTGTTACAAAATAGATTTGTTTTGGAGTTGCAATGGCACCAATATCATTCCTAATTTTTGTAGATATCTCTTTTTCCAGAAGAGCAGAATCAGTAACACTTGCATCAACATCATGGTTTAAGACAGCAAATGCAATTATGACCTCACCCTTAACATCATCTGGAATTCCACATACAGCAGCTTCTGCGACACTATCATGAGACACAATACAGCTTTCAAGTTCTGCAGTTCCAATCCTATGACCTGCAACTTTTAGAACATCATCTGCCCTTCCGAGTAACCAAAGATAACCATCCTCATCCTTGAGAGCATAATCACCGGGATAATAACAGTTTTCATATTTTGACCAGTAAACTGTTTTGTATTTTTCATCATCATTCCATAAGGAAAGCAGCATGCCAGGCCAAGGGTTTCGAACTACCAGATATCCTTTGGTGTTCGGAGGCACATCAACTCCATTCTCATCAACTACAGATATATCCACTCCAGGAATTGGACGTGCTCCAGATCCAGGCTTTAATGGAATGGTTTCAAGACCAGGAAGAGGAGAAATAAGCATCCCACCAGTTTCGGTTTGCCACCATGTATCAATGATAGGACATTTTTCTTTTCCAATTGTTTTGAAATACCACTTCCAGACTTCGGGATTGATAGGTTCACCAACAGTACCAAGTAATCGTAAAGAAGAAAGATCAAATGAATTTGGAATTTCATCTCCAAATTTCATAAACATTCTGAGTGCGGTAGGAGTAGTGTAAAAAATAGTAGCTTTGTATTTTTGTAAAATATCCCACATTCTAGAGGCATCAGGATAGTCAGGAGCTCCTTCATACATTATTTCGGTAGCACCATGAAGTAATGGTGCATATACGACGTAGCTGTGTCCAGTAACCCATCCAATGTCAGCTGTGCAGAAAAAAACATCAGTATCTTTTATGTCAAATGCCCATTGGAATGTAGAATAAAGATGTGTCAAATAACCTCCAGTACCATGTAAGACTCCTTTTGGTTTTCCAGTAGTTCCAGAGGTATACAAAATGTATAGAGGATCTGTACTGCTCAATTTCTCAGCAGAGCAAATTTCTGAAGCATCTTTCATCAAATCGTCCCAGAGATGATCCTTTGAAGTCATGGAGATTTTATTCTTGGTTCTTTCCAAAACTATGACATGTTCAACAAAATCAAGATCAGATACAGCATCATCAATTACATCTTTTAGTGGCACAGTTTTACCACGTCTGTATCCACCATCAGCAGTTATTATCACTCTAGATTTAGAATCATCAACCCTATCTTTGATAGAAGCAGAACTAAATCCAGAAAACACAACAGTATGGATTGCCCCAATTCTTGCACAAGCAAGCATCGAGATAGGCAGTTCAGGAACCATAGGCAAGTATATTGTGACTCTGTCGCCTTTTTTCACGCCCAATGATTTTAGCACATTTGTAAATTTTTGTACAGATTTGGCCATATCTCCATATGTTAGAGAACGAGAATCACCATTTTCACCCTCCCACAAAATAGCAGGTTTCTCTGCTTTTTTGTCCAAATGTACATCTAGAGCATTGTATGATGCGTTGATTTTACCATCGACAAACCATCGTGCAAAAGGGAATTTCCAGTCAAGAGTCTTACTCCATGGAGAAAACCAACTAAGTTGTCTTGCTTGTTCATCCCAAAAAGAAACATAATCAGAAGAGGCTTTTTTCCGAATCTCAGAATCATTGTTTCCAAGTCCTATATCATAAATCTCCGACATCAAAAATGGTATACAGGTAGAGCTTTCTAAATGTTAAAGAAAAAATATTTAAAAAAAAATTATTGAGCTTCCATTCGGGCTAACCAATCATTATCATTATTATCTTCTTTAGGAGTTTCTGTTTTCACCTGTTGGGGCGGTTCTGGAAAGTTGACAGATACTTCAGGTTCAGTATTAGGAGGTTCAGGTATCGAAGTAGATGGATTACCTGCCTCAACAGATTCTGAAGTAGTTGATTCTACTGATTCAGTTGGTGCCTCTGGAAGTATGGTCTGGACTACTTGTTCTGGTCCAGGTGTCTCCAGATATGAAACGGCTGATTCTTGGATATTTTGTGGTTGGTTAGAAGTACTGGTTATTTCCCTTACCTCTAACTCAAGATTTGAAATTCTAGTCTGCACATTTGAGATTTCTGCGGTTTCGTGAGTTACATGTTCAATTACTTCAGTGGTACATGATTTCACTTTCTCAAAAGTTGCATCAGAGATTTCATTGCTCTTGTATTGTACTTTTGCATCAAACAATAACATCTTTGCAGACTTCATTTGTTCATCTAACTCTGTCAATCTTGCCTCAAGTTTGGCACTGATGTGTCTTTGTGTTTCATCCAATGTTACAAGTTTTGACTTGTATTTCTCATGAATAATTTCTGCATCTGCTTTCATGTCATCATTTTCAGAAACAATGTCAATCAGAGCCTTTAGACGACGTAGCGTTAGTTGTTTTTCACGAATGAGTCTTTGAGAGTCTAATCTCCATTTTGGAATGAAGATAACGACATCGCTTTGTGTAACAAGCTGTTCATATGAGATTTGCTGTAATCCTTGTGAACCACAATCAATACCTACAGATTGGATGCTACCATCAATGTCAGTTACTGTTCCTATGACTTTACCCATGAATGTTCCGTACATGTCTTTGACGTTTTTACCGATTAGATCGATATCGTCTTGGGTCATAGTGCAAAGTCATGGGATCTATATAACCAACAAAGTGTAAGTAATGTTTTTAGTTTTAGTAAGATTATTTTTACAAACTCAAAAAAGAGGTTAAATTGCAGTAATTTTAAAATCTAGAGAGGGTTTAGAGAAGACATGATTCAAAGAGAAGAACTTGAGCAAATTCTAAATTTTGTGGCAAGTAGATGGACAGAAGCAACAAAAGATCCAAACAACAAGGCCTTGGAGAGTTTGCCAAGTGATTTTTGGATGAATTCAGTGGGAGGAAAAACAGCAAAAGGCGGACATTGGATTACAACTCTGATGTACACCGAAAATGACATGGATGCCATCTCCTTCAAAGAAGTGCTGCTAAGATGGCAAGCAAAAGGAAATGAAAAAGACAAAGACAAGGGTCCAGATCTAATTCAAATCGGCAAAAAGAAACAGAATATTAATAATTGAAAATCTCAGACAAACATTGTCAGAATTTTCAACTAAGGAAAAAAAGATACTTTCAGATCATTTTTCAAACACAGATGGTAACGTATTTGCAATAATAACTCCGCGTCAGGTTGATCGTGGAGCATTAATGTCAAGATACAGCAGAACCGATAAAAGCATGAGACGAATTTTTCTTGATGAGTTTTTAAAAAATAAAAACAGAGGAGAGGAATTTTACAATAGAGTTCTTTTAGAATACGGAGATGATTCAGTTGCAGAATTAGGGGAGGCACAAATTGCAATTGAAGGTTTGACAAACATTGCTGTAAAAAAAATAGAAGACAGAAGAATTGGTTTATCATACTTGGAAAAATCTTCAAGATATGTTGCTTGGAATAAAAAAGAAAATGGAAAATACAGATTTTACAGAGATCCTGAAATTATTAAATCAAAATTTTCTGATATGTACGAAGACGCATGCAATTATTCATTTGATGTATATTCAAAAAATATAGAACCGATGATAAAATATGTTAGAGAAAAATATCCAATTGAAAAATACAAGTTTAAAGATTCTATAGACAAAAAAGAAAAATCATTTTCTAAATTAAAAAGAGAAGAAGACATCAAGTCTGCAAATATGATTTACAAAGGATCTACCAAAGCAAAAGCACTGGATATCTTACGAGGATTACTTCCAGCATCAACTATGACAAATGTTGGAATCACAGGAAACGGTAGAGCGTTTGAATACCTCTTGACTGTTTTGTCATCCTCAGAATTAAAAGAAGAGCAAGATTTAGCCTCAAAAATTAAAAAAGAATTAGACACAACAATCAAATCTTTTGTAAGAAGAGCAGACGACAAATATGGTAAAGAGTTTCAAAAATACCTCAAAACTCTAAAAATAAAATCAAGAAAAATAACCCAAAAAGAGATCATTCCAAACCAAAAAATCGGAAGTATGACAAAGATTGTAGATTGGGAGAAAGAGGAAAATGCAATAGACAAAACAATCACCAGTATATTTTATGAACAATCTCCCAGTACATCATATCAAGACATTCTAAAACAAGTAAAAAAATTCTCAAAAGCAAAAAAACAAAAAATAATTCAAGAGTTTGTAAAAATTCGAAAAAATAGAAGACACAGACCGTCACGCGCGTTTGAAAATGTATTTTATACTTTTGATTTGTGCAACAATTTTGGAATGTTCAGAGATTTTCACAGGCATAGAGCACTAACATTAGAGAGACAGTTATTGACAACAGACCATGGATACACCATTCCAGAAGAAATCAACACGCTTGGAATTACAAAAGATTTTACAGATTGTATGTACAACACCAAAAAAACTTTTGAACAGATTAGAAGGAAAAATCCAGAACAAGCACAATATGTTGTAAATTTTGCTTTTAATTATCGCTATTTTATGAAGTTTAATCTAAGAGAAGCATGTCATTTAATTGAACTCAGAACAGTACCCCAGGGACATGTAGATTACAGAAGAATAGCTCAGCAGATGTACAATCAAATAAACAATGTTCATCCTACATTGAGTAAGATAATGAAATTTGTGGATCTGAAGGAATATGATTTAGAAAGATTTGAATCAGAAAAAAGGACTGAAGAGAAACGTAAAAAACTAAAAAAATAAAGAATGTTATAATAATTGAAAAACATAATCACATCATGGTAGATAAAATAACCAAAACTCCTGAAGAATGGAAAAAAGAGCTTACATCAGATCAGTATGAGATTTGTATCAACCACGGTACCGAACCTCCTTTTTCTGGAAAGTATAACAGTACAAAATTAGAAGGAATATTCGAATGCACTTGCTGTGGAGAAAAATTATTTTCATCAGATGCAAAGTTTGACTCAGGTTCAGGATGGCCAAGTTTTTGGGAACCCATTTCAGAGGAAAAAATAGAATATGTTTCTGACAACTCCTACGGCATGTTACGCACTGAAGTCAATTGCAACAAATGTGGAGCGCATTTAGGCCATGTTTTTGATGACGGACCAAAACCCACCAATCTAAGATATTGCATCAACTCAATTTCTTTACAACACGAAAAAGACAAAGAAGAAGAATTAGCATAAATGGGACAAACAGTCACAATATGGAATCAACAATGATGCAACATTCAAAAATTATTAATAAAACACCACAAATGATAAGAAAATTAAACGAGAAAAAATGAAAGGCAAATTCAAAACAAAAAGAGATGATAAAATCTGAGGATAATATTATGTGGTTTTGGTGTAGTAGGACAGAGCCTGGTGAAACTATTTGACTCCAGAGCAGAGGATCTGTATGCCAAATATGGATTAAAACCAAGAGTTGTTGCAGTGTTTGACAGTAAAGGAAGCGCAGTGGATAAATCAGGATTAGACTTTGACAAATTGGTAAATACAAAGAAAAAATTTGGCACAGTAAAAAATTATGCAAACGTCAAAAACAAGATGACAGGTGTAGAAATCCTAAAAAATATTGAAGCAGATGTGTTAATTGAAACTACTGCAAGTAACTACAAAGATGCAGAACCAGGAATGACACACATTACAACTGCAATGAAAAAAGGAATGCATGTAATTTCAGTTAACAAAGGTCCACTTGCATTAGCATTCCCATCGTTAATGGAATTAGCAATATACAATCAAGTGATACTAAAATTCAGCGGAACTGTAGGAGGAGGCACTCCAATTCTAGATTATGCAAAAAATAGTTTACGAGGAGAAAGAATAACATCATTTGATGGAATTCTAAACGGAACTACCAACTACATTTTATCAAACATGACAACGGGATTAACATTTGAAGATGCGTTAAAGGATGCAAAAGAGAAAGGATATGTTGAAGCAGATGAGTCTCTGGACCTTGACGGATTAGATGCAGCAGCCAAATTAGTGATACTTGCAAATTGGATAATGGGAATCAAGGTCACTATGCCAGATATTGATTGTACAGGAATAAGAAAAGTTACAACAGAGGACATCAAACGGGCCGCAAAAAAGAATTGTGCAGTAAAATTGATTGCATCATGTAATGATAAACTTGTAGTAGGTCCAAAAGAGATACCAAAAGATGATCCATTGTGCGTCAATGGAACTTTGAATGCAATAGCATTTACTTCAGAACATTCAGGAACTCAAACAATAATTGGACGGGGGGCTGGAGGAATTGAAACTGCAAGTTCAATCTTAAGAGACCTATTAGACATACGAGAAGAGATTTCGCGAGCATGAAATCAAATTTAATTTCAAAAAGCGAAACAACATCACTCTTGAAAACAGTTTCAGAGAGATGGTCAATAGAATTACCTAAGAATAAAAATCTAAAAGTTCATCAGATTTCAAATGAAGCCCAAATAATTACGGGTAACGGGATAAAAATACTAAAAATCAACGAGGATTATTTACCATTTTTGTCTGAAACAGAGATTTTGAAGAAATTCCCAAACGTTACTGTAGACATGGGGGCAATCAAATTCATGTGTAAAGGAGCCAATGTGATGAGGCCAGGAATAAAAAACTATACAGAGTTTGAAAAAGACAAAATGGTTTGCATAGTGGAAGAATCACAACACAAGTATTTGGCAGTAGGTAAATCACTAGTAGACAGTTCAGAGATGGAATCAATAGACAAAGGAGAGATAATAAAAAACATGCATTATATCTCAGACAAATATTGGGAAATCGGAAAGACTATCTACGACTAGAACAAGAAATTTTTCAAATATAGAAATTAATTGATTTTTTCAGTGTATTCTTCTGTACCGTCATTTGTGATGACAAGAACATCCAAACCATCACCGCTTGCAGAATCACGTAAAGATGCAGAACGAACAGCGCGTTTTGCTAGATCAATTGCTTCATCTTTTGACATATTTGGTTTGTATTGAGGATCTAAGACTCCCAATGCCATTTCAGCACCTGTTCCAACTGCAGCATACTCATCAGGTAAAACAGAACCGAGAGGATCAAGAGTATACATTATAGGTTTATCCACAACACCGCCAACTATTACCTGAGTCAATAAAGGAAAGTATCTTCTTTCATACATCATATTTGACATCATTTTAGCAACAGTGTTAGGAGGAACGTCTCTTTTTAGTTCCATCTTTCTAATTTTAGCAAGAGCAGAAATTTGTAATGACAAAATTTGCATGTCTGCTACCAGTCCGGCACATGTTGCGCCAACTTTGGGAGTTATTGGAAAAGTCTTTTTTGTAGATTTACTGACAAGAAAATTACCAAATGCGATCCTTTTTTCACTTGCAAAAACGACACCTCCATCAAAGGTAATTCCAACAGCAGTTGCCCCTGGCATATACATTGACATAATTCAAATGAATTTGCAGCATAATAAAGGGCTTTCTACATATAGTATGGATTAATGAGCAAAATAATTATACTAAAAATTGGAAATTTACACATTGGCCACAAGTGAGATCAAGGAAAAAATTCTCAACGACGCGGTGTTTATGGGATTACGATCAGCAATAGGAGTAATCTTCATAGTTCACGGTATGGGCAAATTCAATCCAGGATTTGCAGAATTTTTGCCGAACTTGGGACTTCCACCTGAATTGCAAATTCCAATTGCATTAGCAGAACTCGTACCAGGCATACTCCTAATAATCGGGGTGCTTAGCAGGTTGTCATCAGCATTACTTTCAATCATAATGATTGGAGCAATATTTCATGTTAAAGGAGCACAAAGTCTGACAGGAGATTCAGGAGTAGAACTAGATTTGATATTGTTGGCTGCTGCCCTAGTGATAATGGTTGCAGGGCCAGGAAGAATTGCGCTAGCACAAGCAGTTAAAAAATTACCAAGATGTTTGCATTAGAATTGGAAATGGCAGTTTTCAAAAGACAGGAACAATAACGAAATTTAGATTGTCTGCAAAATGAGATCAAGAACGAGTAGCAATTTAACACAGTAATTAATGTCAGATTATCATCATCCATCATCGGATTTTTCTGATTCTTGGGCACACATAGGGCAGGTTTTATCATTTTCATCACCATAAAAATAGAACTGCAGATCATGTATTTCACATCTCTTCCTGACTATTGAGCCCCTAGGATCGTTAGTAGGGGTTATCCCATAGGTTATGTCCTTCATAGTTTACCGTTAGTTTCAGATTAGATAAATTTTCTGACTAAAGTATTTTCAGATAAACATCACAAAAGAAGATTCATAATTATTCATATGGTTAGTATGTTTTGTGCTTTGGTATTTTGTTTTGTTTTTATTTTGTAGAGCCAAAATTTTGCAAAATCAAACAAATGCATTTTGTTGTTTTCTTTAGCAAGTCGATTCTTGCAAATTCGTTTGGAGAATGAATTCTTGAGAACATGTACGTACTTCCAATAGAGATACAGGGAGCCTTTAGGATATCAACAAAAGGAAACATAGGTCCCGTGCCGGCATTTGACACGTTAAGAATTGAAGTTCCAAATGACTTGTCTGCAGCACTCTTAACTTGAGAGACAAAAGGCAAAGAGGAATCAGTTCTAGCTGCAGCCTCTCCATGATAAATCTTAACTGTGATGTCAGAAAATCCCTTTAATTTTAGGTGTTTTTTTAATCTCATGATTTGTTTTTTTGGATCCATTTTAGGAACCAAACGAAAATCAATTTTTACCAGAGCCTCAGAAGGAAGAACTGTTTTGGCACCTTCACCAGTATAACCAGAAACAAATCCTGCAATGTTACAGGTAGCACCTCCAACAAGAGCCTTTTTAGCATCAAGACTGCTCTTTTTATTCCCAACAAAAGATTTGATTCCAAATTCTTTTTGGAATTGATTTGCATCAAAGGGTTCTTTTGAGATTAGTTCCAAATCTTTCTTGGAGAAAGGAGTCACTTCTTTGTACCAGTCCTTTATCAAAATTTCACCATTAGAATCTCGTAGTGTGTTAATTGCCTCAATTAATCGCCATGTAGGATTTTTAATAATGGCAGCAAGACTAGAATGAGCATCACGTATAGATTCTTTTACAGAGAGTTCAACAAACAGCAAACCTTTCATGCCCAGACCTATGATAGGCCTATTTTTTGCATCTACATACCCAAACTCCCAAATTACTGCATCTGTGGAAAATTTCTTTTTGAATTTCTTCAAGTATGATTCAATGTTGGCGCTTCCAGTTTCCTCTTCACCCTCAATTACAAATTTGATGTTACATGGAACATCACCACTAGTTTTCAGACAAGCTTCAACTGCTTTGATTCTAGTGATTAATTCTCCTTTATCATCAGTTGCACCTCGACCAAATATTTTATTACCTTTTCTTATTCCATCAAATGGAGAATATTCCCAAAGATCAAAAGGCTCAGCTGGTTGAACATCATAATGGTTATAAAACATTATAGTTTTGTTTGGATTTTGTTTTGATTTTACTTCACCATAAACAATTGGAGCCACTCCTTTCCTAAGCCTCAATATTTCTGATGAAATTCCTGACTTTTTCAATAATTTTTGTACAAGAATAGCACATTCTTCAATACCTTCATTTTTTGCAGAAACACTAGGTTGTTTGATTAAAACTTGCAGGTCATAAATTAGATCATTCATGTGATTATCTACATGCTTTAGTTCATCCATACAAATCACACAATTCTATCAAAAGTTTTCATTACAAATGGTAGCTCCTCAAGAACATCCATTGATGTAATGTGTAAGCCTAATTTTTTCTGAGCTGCTTTGCCTGCCAGTCCATTGATAAAAGTAGCTGTTGCTGCAGATTCCAAAGTATTGCGGTTTTTTGATAGGATACCTGCAACTAACCCAGAAAGAACATCGCCTGTTCCACCAACAGTCATGGCAGGTATTTTTTTTGAATACAAGAAGGTGTCAGAACCATTTGAGATAACATCAGTTGAACCCTTTAGTAAAACTGTAATTCCATATTTTTTTGCATTTTTCTCCACCAATTTGATTCGTTCATTCTTTGAAGAAGGAACAGTTTGTCCAAACAATCTTTTAAACTCTCCAGCATGAGGAGTCACAACGACATTCTTATTTTCTAAAAGCGGAAGAACATCAGGAATTAAAGCACTAGCATCTAAAGAAAGTCTCACATCCCTATCTAACAAAGATTTTACCAAATTAAGTAATGCATTTTTTTCTTGTATTGCCAAACCCATTCCGATAGTAGCAGAATCCAGATTAGGTGGTATTGCCCCTACTAATTTATTCACAGCACCACGAGTAAGTTTTTGATCAACTAGAGGAATAACAATAAGATTTGGAGATATTGCACGTGTTGGAGCCACGTTGATTTTTGGAACAGAAGTATAAACTAGATCAGTACCACACCTGAGAGCAGCTAAAGAAGATAAAATTGGTGCGCCGTGATATATGTAGCTTCCCCCCACCACCAAAACTATACCGTTATCGCCTTTCCTAGATGTAGATTTTCTTGCAGGAATGAATTTCTTAACGATTGAAGGTGAGAGGTTTTTTTCCGTCAACACAAAATGTTTGAGAATATAGACGAATAAATCTTGTTTTGGTTAATAATTGGAGATAGGATCATTGTTTTTTTGTTAAATTCTTATCCTTGGAATTTTTTCGTGATTCTCTGTCAAAAAATGCTTTTCTTGCAAAACAAAGGTATGTAGTGTGTCCAATGCCTTGAAATGAATGACGAGTCTTGCCTTCTCTTGCCTCAATGGTTCTCAAGATGTGTTCAGTGGATTCTATGTCTGTGAACTCATTTTCAACTAAACTGGCAGTTAATTTTTCTAGCTGATTCATCGTAGGACAAATTGCAAAAATACATCCACTTCCTTTTAGCATTTTTCTTACCTGAGGAATTACAGTCCAAGGATCACCCAAGTCAATTAGTGCTACATCCATTTCTGAAAGTGGCATTTTTTTTGCAGTTTTCAAGTCTAGGTTATGCTGTGTTACATATTTTGAGACTCCTGCTTTGAGTATGTTTTTTCCTGCAATCTGCATGAATTTCTCATCTACATCAAAAGTAAACACGTGCCCACGTGGTTTGACAATATTTGCAACAAAAGATGTAAGAGAACCACTTCCAGTCCCAATCTCTAAAATTTTCTGACCACTTCCAATTCCAGCTCGAGCAACAATGTAACCAAGATCTTTAGGATAGACAATCTGGGTGCCATGTTGTATTTTCATCACATAGTCATACATCGTAGGCTTTAGAAGATACACATACTTTTCTTTGTTTGTGACTAGTCGTGAACCATATTCTTTGCCGATTGCATCAACATGTTTAATCACACCGATATGAGTGTGAAGAGATTCTTTTTTTGAAATCTTTACAAGCCACTTTTTTGAATTATTAAAGTAAAATAAGACTGATGAGTTTTGTTTGATTTTATCCATAAAATTAGCCTTAAAATTTTAGATAAGAATCTACTGATTCGTAAGCAAATCAAGAAAGAAGACTCACAGGGATTAAAACACAAACAGGAATTACCAAAAAAATAGAAACATTACAAATAGTTTTTAATAACATAAAGAAAAGTAAGACAAGATGGCAGAATTCAAAGTTCAGGGTTCAGGAGGATACATCATTGCAGAACTTACAGAAGAACAGGCAAAAAAGGCAGATTTAGGTGTTGGAAAATTGTTTTTGGCACCAATTGGAAAAATCGAGAAAGAAAAGATGTCAAAACATTATTGCAATAATTGTGAAACAGAATTTCCAAATCCTCCCAAAATACAACTAGAAGAAAACAACAATGAAGAAGTTGCGGAGAACTTGGTATTAGTTGAAAGAGGTCAATATACATGTGAAAAATGCAACTCAATAATTGGAGAGTACAGAGTTTTCCAGAAAAATGATGAATCCGGAGAAATTGGAAAAGCTAAACCATCAAGCTAAGATCAAGAATTCTTAAGGATAACAAATCACGTATTCAATAAATAACCGAGTTATTTTAGCATCATTATGACAAGCATAAAATGTGTATCGTGTGGAATTAGTTTCTTCTCTCCAATGGGATCAGACAAATGTTCCAGATGTTCAGGAAAAGAAGTAGAGGGTCATGGAGGCCATGATTCTTGTGGCTGCGGTCATAGCCATTAAGAATTTTTTTTCTTTAGTTCTATCATGCATATATTACACAAATAAAATTGAAAAATAATGGTCAAGACATCTGAAGAAATGAAAAATGCAGTTGAAGAATTCATCAAAATAACAAATATCAATTATGAAGATCAGACAGAAAAAGTCAGAGAGAAAAGCGAGATAATAGAATGGCAGTTTCGTGTAGGAGTAAATGTAATAGTCAGCAAGAACAGAAACAGAACAGACAGGATACACATCAACGTAAACATGCGATTTCCTCCAGAAGATTCCAAGTTATTGGAAATCAAAAACCCATCATTCTCAAGGGCAATTATGGAAATCAGTGAGATTTGTACAATTTGCGGCGTAGGCCATCAATGGATAAAGGACAAAGAGAGGGTAATCGGGTTAGCTATTTTTTCACATGTGGATGAAAGTATTCTGGATAGGGTTTCATTTCATAATGCATGGGATAAGGTGTCAAGAGTGTCAGCACACATACAAAAAATTCTTCGCTCTAATTTCAGTGGATTTTCATCCAAGACAAATTCATCTGAAGAGACCACAGACAAATCCATGTATGGATAAAAGAACGATTCAAGATCACATACACATTATTTTGAATTAAGTAAAACAACGAGAAATACGTGGAAAACGCTCGAACATAGGACCACGTTCATAACATGAATTGTTTTCCATACCTATCTCCTACTACGCAGAAAGACGGCTTCTCGTTATTATAGTTACGTCAATATCATATTTAACAATGATCTAAATTTTCCACTAGTAGCAATAACCAAACAACACAAAAAGATTAGAAATTTGGATTATTAAAAATAGAAACAGATGAAGGTTATTCTTCAATCATACAATGAATGCACATTCTTTTTCCCTGAATGGCAAACCATGAAAAATGATGTTTGTATCCATCTTTACAATCAGTCAAGAATTAAGATAGTATGACATTTTGATTTGAATCATCAATGTTTGAAATAACATCGATCAGAGTCAACTATCTTCTCGATCAGAAATGTATGAAACTAAACATATTCAAACAAATTTGAGCTTAAAATACAGAAATAAGAACAAACTATACCAGTCAAGAAAGCCCATAGAAGAGAATTCGGCACAAGATAAATTATCAATTCAAATCCAAAAAATATGGCAGAGCATGAATCTTTAGCAATAATTTATGATGCAATGATCGCCATAGGCATCGGTATTGGAGTGGCTGCAGGATTAATGCTACTTTCACGAGTATTTTCAAAGCTACGAAAAAAGAAAAAAACTACAGAAAAAAAATAGCAGGTTATCCTGCAAAACTATCTAATGAATATGAAGGAGCTTTAGTGGATTTGCTTTTCAGTTTTGTATGCACATTCATAAAATGAATGTATAATTCGCCTGGTTCCTCAGTAGAAAAGGAACATTCTACACAATGATTTTCCATGAGAGGATAAACATGATCAGAAATTAATTTTGTTGTTTTGAGATAATGTTGATTGATAGTTTAATGGATTTTCATGAAAAAACAAATTCAGGTACACGTCCAGTTTAGAATAATTCAAAGAAATTGTTTTTAATATATCAAAAAATAAAATGGCAATTTTTTAGAAAAAAGCCCAAAAAAGAAGTAAAATTATGAATCAGATTCAATCATGCAGCCATGTTTCTGAGCCCATGAGTCAGATCCAAATTCACTGGAACTACAGAATCTAGAATCCAAATATCCTAGACCTGAATCTAGTAATTCTTGATTCAAAATCATATCATTGCAATGAACAACTCCAATTATTCTACTATGACCTTCTGGGATTTGTCCATCATCCTCGTTAACTAGAGCTTCAGAGCCAACAGGACAAATAGTTTGAATGAATGTTTTAGAGTCAGCACCATCAAAACCTTTCAACTCAGGTGCAGATGCCAATGCAAAACGTACGGATTGATCATTCACATGAATAGTATCACCATCAATTATCTTAGTTACAGTTCCTGAGAAACATTTTGCACTTCCAGAACAAAGTGGGTTAGAAGACATAAGAGAAGGAGAATCAGGAGTGTTAGGATCAAGAGAGGTTTCAACATCAACATCCTCAGGCATATCTGGAGTTTCAGAGCCAGATGTAGCAAGAATGAAAATCAAACCAATCACAGGAATTATTGCTAATCCAATTTTCTTCTTATCCATAGCATTTTTAGAAAAAGGTCATTAATTTTGTTTTTCTTTTCAAGTCAGACTATATTGAAAAAACTAGTAAAATTAGATTTTCAGGCTATTATGACAAAGAATCAGATAATTTGCGATAAGTTTCACTACGAACCTTTTGCTCTTCCATTACCAAGGGAATCAATTCAGGATGTTCTTTTTTTGAATATTTTTTAAGGAAATTGATAGTTATGTCACAGTCGTGAATCATCCCCAATAATGTTTGAAAAGATTTCATATTATCTACCATATGTTGATGTTTTTTTTCAGGATCAATTTCTAAAATGTAGCGTAACTTTTTTGCGTTCTTTCTCATAGAATGCAATTCTTTCATTTTAGATTCATCAGACAAAACAATTGGCAGATAATTTTCAATTTTTGTAAGTAATGAGAAAATTAATTTATCATGTTTTTGAGTGATTTTTTTATTATCAATTTTTTTGAGGTTCGAAAATTTTAGATCAGATAATTTTTTTGCCTCTTTTAAGATTTTTTTTAGTTTCTTGTTCTTTTGTTTAACAATATTTTGCATTATTTCAGTATTTTTTGGCAAATTATATTGCAACAGCTTTTCAAAAATCACATCCAGATCCCGAATTGAACTATTTTTTTTAAACAATGAGTTGTAGGAAGATACAAAGTAATCAGTTTTTTTTCTTTTGCACGAGTTTGGAAAAATAATGTATGATGCTTGTAGTCTCCTAATTGATGTTCGTAAATCATGTATTTGTTTTTCACCAGGTTCTTTTAGAAAATCGTCTAACTGTTTTTTTGACTGAACTTGTTTTTCATGAAAAATGTTTTGAAAAAAATCATTTTTCATACTCATGATATTTTTGAGAGATATTTGCTAATTTGTCTTTCTAATCTTTTGTGGGTTTCCTCAATCCCATAGTTTCCATTTACAGAAGTAAGACCATATTTCTTTTTTAGGACCAAAAATTCTTTAGCTAGTTTTTGTTGATAGGTGATAAATGATTCAAACATATCATCAGACAAGCCCAAATCTGCGCCTGATTCATAATAATCTAAGCTTTGTCTTTTTTCAAATACACGATGGACCAATGAAAATGGGTCAACATCAATGTAAAATGTCATATCTGGAATCAAGGCAAAACTAAAAAGATCACTAGACCATTTTCTCTTAATTCCTCTGACAGTATTTCGGGCCATTAATGTATAGATATATCGATCTGCCAGAACTACATATCCAGCTTGAAGTGCAGGAATTATTTTTTGTTCTAATTGGTCGGCAAAATCAGCTGCATAAAATAATGCAAGAGTTCTTTTACCAAGTGAAACATTTCTTTTAGCTTCCAGGATTCCTTGACTGATTAAATCAGAACGATTCAAACCAGTATTCAGAACAGCATAACCATCTGCCTCAAGTTTTGCAGTTAGCATTTCAATTTGAGTACTCCTTCCAGAAGCGTCTGGACCTTCAATTACAATTAATCTTCCAGAAATTTCCAAATCAGGAAGATAAGGCAAGCCTCCAAATTTTTTCGTTCCATACCATTTTGGTTTCCTATTTTTTGTTCCACGAACTAAATCAGATATTTAAGGCACCTCCATCACTGTTTTCTTTTTTAATTTCTTTGGAAGGAGTTTCCGTACTTTTTCTCTCATAATTTTTTGCTGTTCTTGAATTTGAGCAGTAGCATCCATTATGTAGAAATCCTCTCGCTTACTCATTTCTTCATATTGATCTACAATTTTACTTTGAAAGATTCTAAAACTATCATAGATGTCTTTTGATAAATTAAGATCCATTCCAGCCTCATAAAATTTTAGTTTTGGCCTACCTGAAAGAATTCTATCCATTGCAGTGTCTAGTGGAACTCGAAAGTAAAATGCAATGTCGGGTTTGATTGCAAAATCATAGACCTTTCTAACCCAATTAGGGTTACATCCTCTTGTAACATCTCTTGCATATGCAGTATAGACATATCGATCCGCTAAAACAAAATAGCCAGATCTCAGAAGGGGCAGTATATTACGTTCAAATCTATCTGCAAAATCAGTAGCATGAAGTAGGCTAAAAGTAGTAGGAGTGAGAGTTTCTTTCTTTTTTCCTTTTGAGGTGATTGATTTAACCAATTCAGAAGAATTCCATTCGGTTCTAAACACCTCAAATTCATTATATCGTAACCACTTTTCCAATAAACGGAGTTGGGTAGATTTGCCAGACCCATCTATTCCTTCTACAACTATTAGTTTTCCAGGTATGTCATAATTCTTGGAATTTTTTCTCACATATAATGACAATTCTATTTTATCGATATGACAAAGTATCTATAAATTTTCTATATGTTTTACGGAAACTACGTGATTCCAAGGGGTTTGAACTTAGATTGTTCTGATGTTTCATAATAAATTGCAAGTTTGACTTGGATCCCAAGAACATTTTCTAATTTTTTGCATGCTTGATTCAATAACACTTCTGGAAAATGATTTTTGGAAACATGAACCTTCAAAAGTATTGAATCAGGATTGTCAGATTTTGATGTAAGTAGCGTTCCAGTTTTATGAGATATGTCACAAAGGGAGACCACAGCAGATATTTTTTTGATAGTTTTCTTGTCTGCAGAATCTAGAATTTTTTCAAATCGTGTAATCAACGATTCAGATTTCTTTTTCTTTTTTGAATAAATTAGCGATAATGCAACGATTAATTGTTCTCTATGAGATAAAATACTGTCATTATCAAGGATAGTGTACAAAACATTATCCACATCTCTAAAAGATGACAATGTGTCAATATAGGAAATAGATTGAGCTAACAAAACTCGTTCTTTGTCTGAAATTAATTTCATTGAAAACAATAATCTGACTAAATCTTCTACATATTCAGACAAAATGTCAGGTTGACATGATAATTGAATTAATTCTTCTACATGAGATATATCAATTTCATGTTTAGAAAATTCTTGTCTGTATTGTAACGACAAAGACAGAGTGCCTTCTCTGAGACCCTGAGCACTGACAACCAAAGATGAAAAATCAAGTTTTTTCATCAATTCAGATACTACAACAAGTCCAGCTTTAATGGTGTCAGATCTGCCACTACCGATAGATTCTATTTTTGAAAGTTCTTCATTATTTTTATTGGAAAAATCATTTAAAGTGTTCTTTAGAGAGTCAAGAGATAACAAGTAATTATGCAGTTTTTTTAATGGGTAGTTTGTTTTTTCTTGATTGTATTTCGCAATTGCACGAAGGGTACCTCCAACTCCAACCAAGACTATAGAATCAGAGTCAGAAATGCCCAAAGATTCTCGTCCAGGTAAGAGTTTTTGAACATACATTTTGATTTCAGATAGCGTTTTTTCAGTAAATTCCGAATCATTAGAAAATTTTTGCGTTAATCGTAAAGAACCAAGAGGTAAAGAAATCACTTTTTGAATCTCGAAATTTTTTGAAGAGACTATTTCAAGGCTCCCGCCCCCAATATCAAAAAATACGGTTGAGGGCAGATTTAATGATCGAACGGCACCAGCATGAGAGTAAATAGCTTCTTCATGTTCAGATAATATTTTAAAATTGAATCCAGTTTCTTTTTGAATTTGTTCAATAAAATCTTCTTTATTTTTTGCATCTCTAACTGCACTAGTGGCGACAGCTAGAACATAATCAATTTGTTCAAAATCGATAATGCTTCTAAATAATTTAAGAGAATCAAGTGTTTTTTCAATGTGTTTTTGTTGTATAACCCCATCGACTAGCCCTTCAGCAAGCTTGATACGAATTGACTCTTGATGATATGGCTTGTATGTGTTATGAGAGTCAATGTTATAGTTTACCAGTTTTACTGAATTAGAGCCAAGATCAATAACAGATGCTTTTCCCGATCCATCTCTAGAATTGGGCAACTTTTTCAATTCAATATTTTTTTCAGCAATCATAGATTTATTCTCACCAAATTAAAAAAAATTACCTATCTGCATAATTTCTTAAGTTGTTTAGGAGTCATTATACTACGAAGAGATCCAGATACAGTATTCTTCGTAACGTTACATTGAATGTGAACAAGTCCACCCTTTTTTAACAAAATGTCCAAAGAAGAATCGTTGGAGATTATCGTTGCGATCAAGCTTGTCAAATGAGGTTCATGTCCAACTAACAAAACAGAAGATTCAGGTTTAAGGGAAGATAATTTTGCAATTGTGTTTTTTATATCGATTTCAGGTTTTAACTCATTCCAAATTTTAATCGAGTTTTTGTTATTTTTGAGATGTTTTTTGACAATTTCTGCAGTTTGTTTTGCGCGTATCAAAGGACTAGAAAAAATATCATCAACTTGAATTTCCAAATTTTTGATTGCTTTTGCAATAACCTCCAATTCTTTTTTTCCTGCTTCGGTCAATTGTCTTTTAGCATCACCTGAGATAGTTGTTGCATGTTCTTGGGCTTTACCATGACGTAACAGGTATAATTCCATATACCTAGTAGGAACATCAGTTATTTTATTGATCAGGAATTATTTTGTAAGAACTATATAGAATTTCATTTGATTTACATAAAGTTTATCGAAAAATTACAAATTATTCAATATGTGTAAAGTAAAATCAAATCTTAACCACCAAGATTGTTTTTTGAAACGGATTAAGGATGTTTATTCCATATGAGATAATTAGTTATCAAGGTATCAACCCCAAACCATTGGCAACAATAACACCATCATTACAGTAATGATTGGAATGCAGATTAGATCAAAAGGAAGTCCATATCGTACCATCTGTTTTATTGACACATGTCCACTACCGATTGCAATTGCATTTGGAGGAGTTCCAACTGGCATCATAAATCCATAACTTGTAGCAAAAGCGACTGGTGCCATAAATAAGATAGGGTCCAATTCAGTGGCAGAACCTAAAACAGCTATTATCGGCAACAGTAAAGCAGCTACTGCAGTATTGCTCATCAGCTCACTAGTAAGCATTGTAATGGTAACAATAATCAGAACAATTAAGAAGAAATCAAGATCTCCAATAAACAACAACTTGTCAGATATCCAAGTATCAAGTCCTGTTGCAGTAAACCCACTAGCTAAAGCCAGGCCACCCCCAATCAAAACTAAAACACCCCATGGAATCTTACTTGCTGTTTTAAAATCCAATAAACGTTCTCGATTTTTTCCAGATGGCAATATCATCAAGGCAGTTACTGCAACTAGAACTATCACATGATCTCCCACAAAGGGTGCTAAATCTTTCCAAAACAATCCTCGTGTCACCCATGCAATTGCTGTTGCAGCAAATATTATCAGAACAATTTTTTCATTCCTACTCCAGTTTCCAAATTTTTTTAATTCTTCTGTGATGACATTTCTGCTTTTTAGAACTGGCATACGATTATCCAGCTTTGTTGATGTAGTCATGTATATCCACAAGACAAAAAGAGAAACAGCACTAAGCGGAACACCAACTAGCATCCAATCAAAGAAAATCACTTCAACATCAACCAAAGACTCACTTAATGAAGCAAAAAGAGCATTTGGTGCAGTACCAATCAATGTGGACATACCTCCCAAGCTAGCAGCATATGCAACTGAGAGTACCAAGCAAACTGCAAATTGTTTTTTCTGTGCAACATCTACTTGCGAGATTACTGCAACTGCAATTGGGAGTATTAACAGAGTTGTTGCAGTATTTGTGATCCACGCACTAAGGCATCCAGTGACAATGATGAATCCTAAAATGATATTTTTTGGTTTTGTGCCAACTATTTTCAGAGTATTTAATGCAAATCTCTTGTGGAGATTCACTTTTTCTATTGCCTTTGCAACAAGAAAACCACCCATCAACAAGAAAACTAGTTTGTCACCATACGCAGAAATTACTTTGTCAATATCAGCCACATTAAGCAGAGGAAATACAAACAATGGAATAGATGCAGTAATGTAAAATGGAATGGCCTCAGTACCCCACCATATTGCCATCCATACGGCCAAACCTAAAACAAGTTTTGCCTCAAATGTCAGATCATCAATAGGAGAAGATAAAATTATCATAAACAAAATAGGCGAGAGTATTAAACCTGAAAATCGCAGTCTGCTGCGAAATGAAATCCACTTGTTTAAATTATTCATTAAATTATTCTTAGGGGATTGTATTTAAGATTGAATTAGACAGAAGAACTTATTTTGTATGTCCTAAATGTTTATTGGAAAAAATAGATCACCAAGTATTGATTGGTTTGGATCCGACAAAGTTAACAAATGTTTACGAGATTTTAATCAGAAGTTAACCACAGGATTCATTACAAATCAGAAAATATCACCCACATCATGAAAGGAATGTGTCATCTTTGTCATTCATCAGGAGTGGAATTGGTACTTACAGAAGTTGAATCCACAGTAGAAAATCCTGTAGGGGTCATTTTGGTTCCAGTATGCGATAAATGCAGAGCATAATCAAATATTTTTTTATTTTTTAATTGTCAGACTATGTTGAAGACAAAAAAGGTTAGTTTTGTTTGGTTTCCCAAACACCCAGTAGAACAGTTTCCCTATCAAAGGAATCAGGATCTATTTTCTGTATTAACACTTGTTTTACCAAAGTCGTCACCTAACATCGTTTGAGATTTGTTCTTTTAAGTAGATAGTATACAGTGCAATCAATCATTCGGTAAGTAACGGTAAATGATCGATTGAATATTGGGAATAGTATACAGTTCTTCTATAGTAATTGTGTCATTCAGTTCATGAATCATTAGATCCAAACGTTTATGGCATAAAATAATTCGATAAACAGTAATTGGTTTGCACGCCAACAACCCAGAGAGGACAGAACATGTTTTCTCTGGGACATTACATTCTTTGAGGAGTTGTAATTCCAAGTAGGTTTGTTGCTTTTTCCAATGTTGATTTAAAAGACTCAACTAGACACAACCTACACTTTTCAAGTTCTTTATCATCCAAATCCAAAACCTTGACATGTTCATAAAACGAGTTAAAAGAAACTGCCAAATCATGACAATATCTTGCAATTACTTTTGGAGACAAGTTATTTGCAGAATCTCTCACTTGAATTCCAAACATTCCAATGGTTCTAATCAAATCTAATTCAGATTTTTCAGACAATAAAGAAAAATCAACATCAATAGTAGGAGTTAAGTTGGATTTTTCAATAATTCTTGATGCACGTGCAAATGTATATTGTATGTAAGGAGCAGTATCACCTTCTAAGCTGAGTGATTTTGTAAGATCAAATGTAATGATTTTATCCAAATCCTGTTTTATCATTTCATAACGTAAAGTACCTACAGAAACACAATGTGCAATGTATTCAATTTCAGAGTCATTCATTTCAGGATGTCTTTTTTTTGTCTCATCTTTTGTTTTTGTTTTTAAAAGATCATAGACAGAATCTGCATTAACATATACCCCCTTTCTTCCAGACATTTGTGCCTGTTTTCCATCAGTATTCAATCCAAGTGTTTTTGCAGTTTGAGAACTAAGAGTTACTGATTCATAGCCAAGATGGACATAAGCATCAGAATCAGATTTGAACTTTCCCATAAGAGAAGTTATTATCTTCTGTAGGCGTGCTTGGCGTGAATCAATCACTGTAATCACCTTATCTCCAGTAAAATCAGGATGAGAAGGGGAATCATTTGCATCAGAAGTACCATTTAAGGTCGTTTGCCACAAAACACGCGAGCCAGGTTGCTTTTTTTGATATTCTTCGTATCCAAAAGGATCTTCTAGCAAACCAAGTTTCCATGCAGCGTATGGAATATCTTTTGCAATGTATGTTGCCGTGCCATTACTTCTAACAATGACCTTATCTTCATCTTTATCATCTCCGGGAATTACCCAACAACCAGAATTTTTTCCATCTGTTTCATATTTTATCAGATTCATTTGTTGGAGTTTTTCAAAAATTTTACCCCATAATCCAGATCGAATGATTTGAGATTCAAAGTTAAGGCAATCATAAGACACTGCAAGATTCCAACATGTTTCCAATTGGCTTTCTAGCACTCTTCGAGTAACCTTGTCTGCGAAAACTGCAGTTTCAGAATCACCATCTTCAATTTCCTTTAACACATCTTTTCGAATTTGTTCTAAGCTTGAATCCTGTTCGTATTTTGCAGTAGTTTGAACATAAACATCATCACCACAATAATGATCAAATTTTTTGCCATCAGATGGTTCTAAATCAAATCCAAAGTGTCTGAATCCAATAACAATATCAGCTACCTGAAGACCAGAATCATCAATATAATTTAGAATCTTAACGTCATAATTTGATTTTTCCAAAATTCTTGACAAGGTGTCTCCAATGACAATATTACGAATGTGCCCGATATGCAGAGCCTTATTGGGATTAACACTTGTATGCTCTACAACTACACTTGAGTTGTTACCAATATCCACATCTCCATATTCATCAAGATAAGATTCAGATAGAATCAATTGAGAAAGTTTAGTCCAATCTGCATAGAAATTCAAGTATCCAGAATTATGTGGTTGGGATCTCAAAACAAGAGTAGAAGTACATGAATTGTATTTTTCAGAAAGCATTTCACTAATCTCTTTTGGGCTTTTCTTCAAAGTCTTTGCAAGCAAAAAGGCAATATTTGAGCTAACATCGGCAAATCCAGGTTTTGCAGGCTCAACACTAAACTGCACATCAGAAATATTTAGATCAAATAAGATTTTGTTTAAGTTATTTTCAATTTCATCAATAATAGATTTAAAAGTCATCTTATATCTTCGAAAATGTAGGCGCTAATTTATCTAATGCCTCTAGAACTCCATCACCAGCTTTAGCAGAAACGACCATGCTTGCTTCAGATTTTACTTGATCGGATGCGTTTCCTAAAGCTATGCTAGTAGCAGACACATTAAAGAGTGGTATGTCAGTGGCACTATCGCCTATGGAAATAACATCTTCTTTTAGAATAGAAAATTTTTTCATTATTTCACTAAATCCTCGGCCTTTATCAATCCCGGCAGAATTAATATGAAATGCGTATTGACTGTCAGATAATTCAACATGAATATTATTTTCAGACAAAATCTTTCTTGCATCATTCAAATCAAACGTGCGTTCTAAAACAACTTCAGTCATCCTTGGAAAAACAGGTTTTTTTTTCACACCATCTAAATTTTTTTTAATTACATTTAGAGCCGTGTTACATTCATCAATGTTTCCTAACAAGATGTGTTCATTTGAATCAGTGGTTATACAACCACCATTTTCACCAACTGCAATTTTAGTTGTTCCTCCAAATACAGATAGTAAGAATCCTTCAACAGAAGAGCGGCCTGTTACAAAAATAACATTATGTCCCATTATTGTCAATCTTCGTAATGCATCAAGGGCTGCAAGATGTATTCTTCCACCTCCATTTTCAGTAATGGTTCCATCAATGTCAACTGCAAAAGTTTTTTGTTTCATATGCACCAATTTTAATGCCAGATAATATTTGCTACGCAAAAAAAAATTATTTTTCAACCATTAGAATTTTTTTAGAGAGTATTTTTGAGACTAAAACACCTGCAATACCGGCAACAATAGCAGGAATAGTGGTTAATAGTAACACAGTTTGAATCAATTCAAAATAAACAAAATAGATCAAGCTTGGTGAAACCAATTTCCCAAGCAAGATTTCATTAAAAGTATACATGACATATGGATACTGAACCATATAAAATACTGAGCCTAGAATACCTCCAACAAATAGAAAATATTTTTTAGATTTATTGAGAAATAAGATAAAATCAGACAAAACAAAAGGTATCAAATTCAAAGAATAGAACAAAACAGAATCAGAAATTGCAAAATTGGGAATAATTGCAGTAGAGCTAGAAACCAGTAAGAATAAGCCACCTAACAAACTCAACACACCAAATCTTCCACCTACAAGTCTAAAGCACAAAAGTAAGGAAAATGAAATCAGAAATGGAAATCCAACAGTAGCAACAACAAAAGCAAAAGTAGGTTCAGGATTAAATTCAAAGTAATCAGTATTAGAGAAAGGAAGAGAAAGAGAAGACACAATTCCGGATCCCGAAAGCCATACTGGGAGAACTGCTAAAACCAACAAAAGATAAAATAATTTTTTTTCAAAATTATGGATTTTTAGAAATCTGGAAATTCCAATCATTGCACCAATACTACACAAAAACATTCCCGAAATTAGTGTGAGATGAGGAGGACTCAATAATCCATCTAAGCCAAAATTCGAATGCCAAACAAAATCAAGAGGTCCAGCACCTACAAGTAATGCAATTCCAATCAATTCAATTTTCAGAGATAAAAAATAGACATCACTATGATGTTTTAAATTTTTCCACCCAACAAAAGAAAATACAGTTCCAATCAAGGATATTGCAACGCCAATATAGATCAAAGCATGTGGAGGAGAGAAGAAAGTTTCAGGTTTATTTAACAAATGATTTGTAATATCCCAGCTACCACCAACAGTAACAAGTAAAATACCAAAACTAACAAAAATAGTTCCAATAAGAAAGATTTTTTCAGAATGATCTCTAAAAAATAAATTTAAAGAAAACGCATTACCACTCATAATGAAAACATCTCCGTAATTTTCAAGGAGTTACACCTACAACAAATGATAAGACATGTTCATTTTGATGATCCAGAATCCCAGTTTGAGGGAAATGAGAAAGAACATCAGTGTGAGGAATATTAATTGATTTTACATAAATTGTAAAATTTCCAGTACTTTGTGGAGTAACAATAAATTCAATGTTATGTGTTTGTCCTGAACGAATAGGCCTACTCATTGATTCAATAGATGGGTATTTGGATACAACAGATTCTAATCCTCCGCTATAGTTTGAGCCTATCGCATCTCCAGGAAGAATGTATTGCGGAGATTGAGTAAAATCATAGGTAGTTATCTGTACAACATCGTTCTCAATTTCATGAAGGTCTGGAAATGCAACAGAAACAATATGAATATCACCATAATCACCAATATTTTTTGAAAAAATACCAATATCAAAAGACTCATCCAAATTGATTTCAGATTCAGACAAATTGATTTCAAGATAAGGTTTTGGAACAAGTTGATCATTTGAAAGGTAATTTTCAGGAAGTACAAAAATAGTCAATACAAAGTACACAGCAAGAAAGAAACAAGCGATTGTCAATCCAAGCTCTTTTTTCATAAAAAAAATCAACTTGACACTGTTAAAAAAGGATAAGAAAATTTGAACAAAGCCAAAATTGGTTATTCAGGACAAAAAACAACCAACATAGCAACAAAAAAAGAAATTTTTGAATAATAAGATTTTATTTGAAAGTATTTTTTTAAGAAATGATAACAATTGGGAATTCCTGAAAAGATCAAAGCCATACAAGATGAGATGGCTCGTACTCAAATTAACAAAGCAACAGAACATCATTTAGGGCTACTTAAAGCCAAAATTGCCAAGTTAAAAAGAGAACAAGAAGAAAACATCACAAAGAAATCAGGAGTAAAATCAGATGGGTTTGATGTCAGAAGATCCGGAGATGCCACAGTTGTTTTCATAGGATTGCCAAGTGTAGGAAAGTCCACATTACTCAACAAGTTAACAGATGCAAAATCAACAGTAGGAGCTTTTCAATTTACAACACTAACGGTAGTTCCAGGAATGATGGAATATAGAGGTGCAAAAATCCAAGTTCTGGATTTACCTGGAATTATCAAAGGAGCATCTACGGGAAAAGGATTAGGTAAAAGAATTCTTTCAGTTGCAAGATCTGCAGATTTAGTATTACTTGTTTTGGATGTGTTTCAACCTTACCATGAAGACGTGTTAGTAAATGAGCTAGGCAACATAGGAATTAGATTAAACCAACTACCACCAAACATTACAATAGAAAAAGCATCCATGGGAGGAATTGCAGTTGCACAACAAGTCAAACTTACAAAGATTACTGAAAAACACCTAAAAGATATTTTGCATTTGTACGGAATTGTTAGTGCTCGTGTAGTTACAAGAGAAGATATTACATCTGAACAGTTAGCAGATCATATTGCAGGAAACATTAGTTATTCCAAATCTCTTACAGTTCTAAATAAAATTGATCTAGTAGATGAAGAATTTCTTGAGGATTTAAAAACAAAAATAAAATCAGAAGTAATCAAAGTTTCAGCAAATTCAGAGATAAACATAGAAACATTGAAAGAAAAAATCTATGAAAAATTGAAATTTATCAGAATATACATGAGGCCAAAAGGCGGAGAAACGGATTTTAAAGAACCACTAATTGCTCGTGAAGGAGATAGTGTAGAAGATATTTGTAATAAATTACATCGAAGAATGAAAAGAGAATTCAGATACGGTTTAGTTTGGGGCAAAAGTGTCAAATTCGGAGGACAAAGAGTGGGTTTGAATCATATTTTGCAAGATGAAGATGTACTAACAATAATCAAAAGACGAGGAATATGATCAAAATTACAACAAAGTTAGAAGTTAATTCATCAAACAAAAAATAAGAAAACAAAATTAAAAGATCAAAAAAGTAAAAAGAAAAACACAGCTAAAAAGATAATGAAAATTCCGATCATTAAAAAAAATTAGAAAAAAATTACTTGACAAATTGTTATCACTTAGTGTAACTTTCTTTAGTTTCACCACTGAAAAACAATGAAAATGTCGACACAACAATGGCTATAAAAAGAAAAGCAGCTCCAAAGAGAAAAGCTTCTACTAAAAAAGCAGCAGCTCCAAAGAGAAAAGCAGCTCCAAAGAGAAAAGCTTCTACTAAAAAAGCAGCAGCTCCAAAGAGAAAAGCTTCTACTAAAAAAGCAGCAGCTCCAAAGAGAAAAGCTTCTACTAAAAAAGCAGCAGCTCCAAAGAGAAAAGCTTCTACTAAAAAAGCAGCAGCTCCAAAGAGAAAAGCTTCTACTAAAAAAGCAGCAGCTCCAAAGAGAAAGACTGCAGCTAAAAAAGCAGCAGCTCCAAAGAGAAAAGCTTCTACTAAAAAAGCAGCAGCTCCAAAGAGAAAAGCAGCTCCAAAGAGAAAGACTGCAGCTAAAAAAGCAGCAGCTCCAAAGAGAAAGACTGCAGCTAGACGACGATAAGATCGTTAAAAAACTAACAATCGTCAATCAAACGGCGAATTGTTTTCCTTTTTCTAAATTTCAAGTTAGTGGTAACTAAATTAAAAAATATACAACAAAATATTGTAAAATAAACATTATAAAAAATAAGAAAACAAACTTGCTTCGGATTATACATTAAACAAAAAAATCAGTACAAATAACTCATTAATTTAATTTGTTCTTCAGTAGTTATGATATTTTTGTTTGTGAGGATCTCTAAAAGATCTTTAAAGATTGCTTTTTGTTCTGAAGACATTCCACCAGCAGGTCCTTTCTCACCGGGTGGACCGGGTGGACCACGTGGACCAGGTGGGCCTACAGGACCTTGTCCTCCTAGTGGGCCTTGTTCCCCTAGTGGACCGATTGGACCTACAGGACCTCTTTCGCCTTGTGGACCTTGAATTCCCTGTGGACCTTGTGGACCTTTTTCGCCGGGAGGACCGGTAACTCCACGTTCTCCTTGAGATCCTTGTGGACCTTGTGGACCTTTCTCACCTACGGGTCCTTCATTTCCAGTAGGACCTTTCTCACCTTGCATCCCAGTAGGACCTTTTTCGCCTTTTTCACCTTGTGGACCTGGAACACCAGTAAGACCTTTAGCTCCAATCGGACCTTGCGGACCTTGTGGACCTTTCTCACCTACGGGTCCTTCATTTCCAGTAGGACCTTTCTCACCTACGGGTCCAGGAGAACCGGTAGGTCCTTTTTCTCCAATCGGTCCAGTAGTTCCTTTGTCACCTTTTTCACCTTGCGGACCAATAGGTCCCTTGTCACCTTTTTCACCTTGCGGACCAATAGGTCCAGTTAATCCTTTAGCTCCAATCGGACCTTGTTGTCCTTGTGGACCTTTCTCACCTACGGGTCCAGTTAATCCTTTGTCACCTTTGTCTCCCTGTTGACCAATAGGTCCTTTGTCACCTGTTGGTCCGGTAGGACCTTTTGAACCTATTACACCAGGAGGCCCCTGGATTCCTTTCTCACCCTGAACACCAGCTTGTCCGGTAGGACCTTTTTCACCTGCCAGACCTGTTGGACCTGTAAGACCTTTGTCGCCGGGAGGACCTGTTGGGCCTTTTTCTCCTTTGTCGCCGGGAGGACCTTTAATTCCGGAAGGGCCTTTGTCGCCGGGAGGACCTGTGAGTCCTTTGTCACCGGTAGCCCCTGATGGTCCCTTAAGACCTACAGGACCTTTATCACCAATCATTCCGGTAGGACCTTTTTCTCCTTTGTCGCCGGGAGGACCTGTTACTCCTTTGTCACCTTTGTCTCCTTTATCACCTTTGTCTCCTTTATCACCGGTAATTCCTTTATCTCCAGTTAGTCCTTTGTCACCTTGCGGGCCTTTGTCACCAGTTGGGCCTTTGTCGCCAGGTGGTCCTTGAGGACCCGTTGGACCCTTAAGACCTACAGGTCCAGGAGAGCCAGGAGGTCCTTGTTGTCCTTTGTCACCTGTTGGGCCTTTGTCGCCAGGTGGTCCTTGAGGACCCGTTGGACCTTTGTCTCCTTGAGGACCCGGATATCCAGTGGGACCTTTATCACCTTGCGCGCTAACAGTAGGTTTTTGAATATTATTTTTTGTAGATTTTGTAACAGGTTTTTCTTTTGTTTCAACTTCAGCAGGAGTATAAGCAGAAACACTAGGCCTTTGTAATGGAACTTTAATGATAGAATGTAGAGAGGAAAATAGATCGGTCACAACAACCCATACGGCATCCAATTGTTCAATAGATGAAGGGATAGGATTTGCAGTTGAGCCCAGAGTCTCAGAAAATTTGCCATCACGTACTCTTAAATGATAATTGCCTCTCCATATTGAAGAGAATTTTTTAATTTTAACTGCCTCAGGAGAGGGTTCATGTTCAGATATAGCAATTTGAACCTCATATACACCTGATTGCTTAAATGGTGCCTGTCCTTGAACTGTTAATCGTGACTGAGATGACACATTCGTTTGTGTATATTCCAAGTATTTCTGTATTTAGATCGCAAAAACCATTCAATGTTAAAAACTAGACATGATTTTGAGCTTGAGGGATAGTATTTATCTAGATTAAATTGCATTTTGAGCTAGTGAAAAGACCTTTCGGAAAAAAATCAAAGGAACCAAAAGAGGAAGAATCAGAAAAACCAGAGAAAAAAGAGATCACTAGTTTAGTTGATTCAGACTATAACAGGAAAAAGCTGTTCAAGAGAGGAGTCAATTTAATGGCAGATGAGAAGCTGGAAGAAGCAATAGTAGTTTTTGAGCAGGCGTTAAGAATAGATCCGGACAACATTGAAACTTTGATGAAATTAGGATATGCAAGATTCCATTTAGATGAACACGGAGAAGCACTCAAAGTATATGATAAAATTTTAGATATTGATGTAACCAATCCCGAAGCTTGGAATCTAAAAGGACTAGTTCACTATGAACAAAAAAATTGGGCAAAAGCATTAGACTCTGCAGAAAAAGCTATTGAGTCAGATCCTACATACGGAATGGCATGGTATAACAAAGCATGTTTTTTGTCACTTCTAAATCAAGTACCAGAATCATTAGAAGCACTAAAACGTTCAATTGAGATAGATGTGAAGAATGCAAGAAAATCAATACGAGACAAAGATTTTGCAAATGTAAGAATCGAGGAAGGGTTCAAGAGAATTGAAGAAGTAGTGGTTTTAGAATCAGTAAGACAAGGATATCACACGATAGGATCAATTGTATGGACGACATTTCTTGACAAAGTAGATGCAGAAAAAGCGTTAAGAAAATTAATTGAGAAAGGATTAATCATACAAAATGAGAAAAGAGACGGTCTCAGTAAAATTCCAATATATGATCTTGCACCAAATGTTGCAGAAAAAATTGGAAGGGAGAAGAAAGGATTATTCGGAATTACGAGAAAGAAATTACCAAAGCCGGTAAAGAATCTAAAAGAATTAAGTCAAGTAGTTCAAGCAGCAAAAGAGTCAATAGAAGAAGAAGACGTAGAAAAAACCATCGACATTTTTGAAGAATTTATCGACCCAACAAAATTAGGAGAACAAATGATTGAAACATTCTTTGATGAACATAGAGAGATTAGATTGTGGAAAATTAGATTAAAAGACAGAGGAGAAGATTACCTAATTGAAAACAAAGAAAAGATGTTAGTCTTGTTTGACAACATAGAAGCAACAGTTACAAAAAAGCTTAGAAATGAAATTTCATAAATTTATTCAGCAGATAGATCCCAATAACTTGCATCTTCTTGTTTTGCAGTTGGTTTTTTGAGATTTTTCCATTCTTTAAATGAGCGAACATATAGTTTTGTGTTTGGTAATTCAGCAGATTTTAATGCATAATAAGCAAGTCCAGAAAGAGTACCAACGCTACCACAATAAGTAATGATTTCAGCATCACCAGAAATTCCTCTATTTCCAAGTAGTCTGCACATGTCATCCTTTGAACGTAAAATCTTGTCATTACTTGCAAGTGTTCGATAAGGAAGACTGATTGCTCCCGGAATATGTTGTTCAAGAAAATTTAGACGTTCGCGATTATCAATCAATATGACATCGTCTCGTTGTTTTGCGCTCTCCAAGTAGTCAGAAGTTGCCAAAATTTCAGGTCTCAAGTTCATAGAATGCTCTTTGTTTTGGATTTCAGGAGTTTTAGAATCAGTTTCAAGCCCCAATTTTTTCCAATTGCTGTATGTTGTTTCAAGAAGTTTGACGTCAGAATGTCCAAGATATTCCAAAGTCCAAGCAACACGAGATGCAAGTGCACCAAAAGTGTCATCATAAACAACAACCCTAGTTTCGTCATCAATACCCATGGAATTGACCAATTTCAAAACGCGTTCTGGAGAATCATCAGATAAGAGATTAGCAAGAGGTAAATTTACAGAATCAGGAATATGATCTTGTTTGTAATCATTTTCTCGTCTTACATCAATAACCCTAACACTCTTGTCTCTTATTTCAGACCGTAATGAATCAATGTCAGATAAAACATTTTTTTCAGAATCTGTCAAGCAGCACATTCACCCTTACCAGTCTTTGTATGATAGCTCGTATCACTTCCGTAATCCAAGTAAAAGTCAGGATCTTCATCTTTGGTAGGAGGAATAATAAGAGGCTCCAATATTTTTTTAATATCACTGATCGATTGTATTTGAGAATCTTCATTTCCATTGACAATTCTATGAAGCCAAGACTTTAGAGTATCACCATCTTTTTTGTTTTGTTTGAACAAATCAATTATTTTTAAGATAACAGGAATTACTCTTTTTGCAGGTACTCTAAGACATGTTTGTCCCAACATAGTATCTCCATCAGAACGTCCTCCCAGAGACATTTGGTAATTAGGATACATGTCGCGGCCTACTCGTGCACCTCCACCAAAGAATCCAATTGTCGCAATTCCATGTTGTCCACAGGAATTTGGACAACCACTGATCTTAATAGAAGAATCACTTAGATCTTCGTCTTCATCAAGTTTCAATTCTAAAAATTTCCTTTGAATCTCTTTAGCGAGTCGATGAGAATTAGTCAAGGCCAAATTACATGACGTAGTACCAGAACAACCAATTGGAGAAGTCATTGTCAAGGCACCAGATTTTGCCAAACCTACGCTTAGAAGTTTAGAGTATAAAGCAGGTAAATCGTCTTCGTGTACATAACGTAAAGCTACGTTTTGGACAAACCCAGATCTAGCTTTTCCTTCTGCAGAATATTCACGAATTATTTCAGCTAAATCCCCTAATTGGTTTGCAGTAATATCACCTGACTCCAATGTAATAAACACAGAATAATTTTCAGATTGTTTTTGTTTTACGGCGTTTGTTTTAAGCCATCTAGCAAAACCATCAGGAGTTCCTGAACCAGACTCATCAGAGATTCTAACAGGACGTTTTATTTCAATTGGAGTATGATCAACATCGAGTTGTGTTACCACTGATTGAGTAGCTTTGACAATAGCACGCTCTTTTAGTACAAGGCTTTGAAACTTTTCCCAGCCCATATCATGTACAAGATAACGCATACGATTCCTTGCAAGATTTTTTCTATCACCTAGTCTATCAAAAATTCTCATTACAGCAATAGAAGTATAAAGTAAATCTTCTTCTGGAGTAAATTCTTCAAATTGATGTCCAACGTAAGATTTGTTTCCCAAGCCACCGCCAAGAAAGATCTTAAAACCTCTTTGTGGTTTTCCATCTATATTTCGAATTTGAGGAATCAATCCAACATCAACCATTCTCACCATTCCATGTTTTTCACAACAAGTGAAATTGAATTTGAATTTTCTAGGTAGATTTTGAGCCATTGGATTTCGTAAAAAGAATCCAGCAGTTGCTAAGGCATAGGGGGTAGCATCAAATTGTTCATCAGGACAAACTCCAGACAACGGACTACACATTACATTTCGTACTGTATTGCCACATGCTTCTCTAGATGTCAACCCAACCTCAGCTAGGCTGCGTAAAATTTCTGATACATCTTCAAGAATAACCCAATGCAGTTGTATATTTTCTCTTGTAGAAAAATGAGCGCTTCCTATAGAGTATTGCTCACTTAGTTGAGATATTTTTTCAATTTGATTAGGATAAATCTCACCTGCAGGTAATTTGATTCGGACCATAGCATAATCACCGGTCATGCGAGTTCCATAAGCACCATGTTGAAGTCTAAATCGTCTAAAGCTGTCTTCATCATACTTGCCTTGTCTATACAATTTTACGGTTTTTGCAAAATTGTCTGCTTCCTCCATTCTAGCCCAATTGATTTTAGGAGTAACAGAAGAATCAGATTTGATAGTGCTTAGGTCAGAGACAGTCAATACAGAAGGACTTCTTTGAGTTTGGTTATAAATTTTTGACATTTGGAGGTTTTAGGCAGATAAATTTCAACATCATACATAATTTTCCTCTTTTTTAGAGAAACAAACAGAAAATGAAAATCAATACTTAGTATGACCTAATTTTCAGAAACATTGTGGGAAAGTATTAATTGTTTATAGAATGACCAACGACATGCAAGAAGCAACAATTGCAGAACAATCATCTAAAATATTTACAGACGTACGAGAAGTTGAAATTACACGTGCTATTGCCAATGAATTTCATGATGTTTTAATTGATAGAGCCGATTCAGATGTTATAATTATAGGTGCAGGCCCTGCAGGACTTACTGCAAGCAGAGAATTATCCAACATGGGATTCAAGGTCCTAGTCATTGAACAAAACAACTACCTAGGAGGAGGTTATTGGTTAGGAGGATATATGATGAATCCTGTAACTGTGAGAGAACCAGCTCAAAAAATATGGGATGAACTAGGGGTACCTTACAAAAAAGTTGCAGAAGGATTGTATTTGACTCCAGGACCACATGCAGTATCAAAACTGATTGCAGGAGCTTGTGATGCAGGAGTGAAGTTCCTAAATCTTACAAAATTTGATGATCTAGTAATGAAGGATGGTAGAGTGGCAGGAATTGTTGTCAACTGGATGCCAGTATCTGCATTACCACGTAATATTACATGTGTTGATCCAGTCGCCTTTGAAGCAAAGATGATTATTGATGCATCAGGTCATGATTCAGTTGCAGTAAAGAGATTGGTAGATAGAGGATTAGTAGATTGGAAAGGAATGAATCCAATGTATGTAAATGAAGGAGAAGAACATGTTGTGAACAAAACAGGTGAAGTATATCCAGGACTAGTTGCAGCAGGAATGTCAGTTACAGAAACACATGGATTAGCAAGAATGGGACCAACATTTGGTTCAATGCTATTTTCAGGAAAACGTGCAGCTGAGATAACAGCAGAAAAAATAAAAGAATTAGAAAGGTAGAAACTATTCGCCTGTACATCTTGAAGATATCAAAAATCATTCTATATGATGAGCCTTCTATTCCAGAAATAAAGATAAAAGAAATAGAAAGATTTCTCATAGACACATTTTCAGTCAGAGTAGAAATAAGAGGAAATTTTATCGATTATTTCAAAAATAACGTTGCAGAAAAAATCGAAAAAACAATAGTATTTGATACAAAAAAACCATTTCAAAAACAAAAAGACAAATCACATACAAACACAAACCAAGAAAAAGAGACACCACTATACGACGGATTTGAAGTTTACAAAATAATCAAAGAGGCAATACCAAAAAAAGAAAACAAATTAGATATTTTACACATCATCATTACAGAACTATTAACATGCACATACGATGATGATGATTTCAAATATCATGCAAGAACTTCTATCAATTCAAATCCAACAATAATTTCAACAACAGGAATTGTAGAGGGACCAGCCAAACCTAGAGAATATTATTTAGATTCAATGATGTGTTTTCATCCTGAGGAGTTAGATGAGATTAAAAAAAAATACAAGGATCAGTTTGTAGATTATCATGATGTGAGATTATCAGAAATAATCAGAGGCCTCATTTTACAAAGCATATTGTATTATGAAACAGGAAATGCATTTTGTAAACAAAAAGATTGTAGATTGTTTAATGCACATTGGCAAAAAGATCTAATATTTTCACAATTAGAAAATAGAAAATTATGTAAATTACATTCAGACATTCTAACAAAATTAAAAAAGACAAATTGATGTGATGAATCAAAAATGGATCAGTTAGAAAAGACATTCACTTAAATTATTGAAAGATAGTAGATGAAACATAATGATGGCAGCAGATGCAGGAGCTACAGTATTAGAAACTAATGATGAAAATCCAAAAGCCCCAGACAAAAAGAAAACAAAATTTGATATTGTAATTATAGGTGCAGGCCCATCAGGGTATACTGCAGGGATTTACTGTTCAAGAGCAGGATATGACACACTGATTTTATCTGGAATATTACCAGGAGGACAACTAGTCAATACAACAGAAGTTGAAAACTATCCAGGATTTGAAAATGGGATTATGGGGCCTGACCTGATGATCGATATGAGAAAACAGTCTCAAAGGATGGGCACAACAATAATAGACGATGAGGTAGTGAATGTAGATTTCAGACATAAGCCATTTAAGGTTTTGACAGCATCAGAAGAATATGAAGGACGTGCTGTGATCATTGCAACAGGTGCAAATCCAAGAAAACTAGGATTAAAGGGAGAACAAACATTTGGAGGAAAAGGAGTTTCATATTGTGCCACTTGTGATGGACCATTTTTTAGAAATCAAGAATTGGTAGTGGTAGGAGGAGGAGACTCTGCAATAGAAGAGGCCACATTCCTAACAAAATTTGCAACAACAGTACATCTTGTCCACAGAAGAAGCGAGTTACGAGCAAGCAAAGTAATGCAAGAGAGAGCCTTTAACAATGAGAAAATAAAATTCCATTGGGATTCAGCAGTAATAGACATCAAAGGAGACCAAAAAATGCAACAAGCAGTTTTAAAAAATTTGAAAACTAATGAGGAGACTACCATTGATGCAGGAGGTCTTTTTGTTGCAATAGGACATGAACCAAATACAAGCTTATTCAAAAACCAAATTGACTTAGACGATGAAGGATATGTTGTCTTAAAAAATAAAACACACACAAATATCGAAGGAGTGTTTGCAGCAGGAGATGTACATGACAGAAATTACAGGCAAGCAATTACTGCAGCAGGATTTGGATGCATGGCAGCAATCGATGTAGACAAGTACCTTACAGAAACTTCTTAACAAAATATGAAAAACGCAAAGTGCCAAAAATGCTTAAACAAATTTCATGAAAAAGATATTTACACAATACAGCAATTTCAGTATAGAAAGATACCATCATACAAGTGGTCCATAGAATTTTTCAAAAAACTAGAAATTACTGAATGGGATTCATTTTGTGAAAATTGTATTACGGCATATTCACAGATGTCATACCAGGCATGGGAAAATGAAAAAGACAAGTAGATACTCTTTATTTACGCAAAACTAAAGGAAACTATGGAAAACAGTTCAGAGAAGACAAAAGAGATAGTAAAAGAACACAGTAAAAAATTAACGGAATTAGGAAAAGAACTGAGTAAAAATCCTTTCAGTTACAAGGTAGAAGAAAAATCATCAAAAGAATATTGGGAAAAAAGAATCAAAGATTTTGAAGACCATAGCAAGAAGAGCCTACAATACTACCAGCAGGTTCACGGAATAATCAATGCCATTAACAAAGAAGATGCCGAGATGTTTCTGTTACGATTAGGAAAATTTCGTCAAATGAGTGTCAAATTAATAGAATTTATGGAAAAAATCAAAGAAAATCCATCAATCATCAATTCCAAAGATAAGCAACAAAGCACCTGGAGCAAAGACATCAGACAACAAATAATAGATCACAGCAATGATTGCTTGAATCACGAAAAACAAGCAAATGAGTATTTTAGAGACTTTTATGAAAAAAACATCAAGAAAATAATGCAGAATTAATAAGCAAGATCAGACATGTATTGAGCCTTTGCTACAGCATTATCAAATTCTTGTTTGGATAGAATATTCTGATTAACATAAACGCTCTTGAATTTTCTTCCATCATCAGCAAAAATCCCCACTACACATGCATCATCACTATCAGGAATAGAGTATTTTTTCATACATGCATAAACTGCTGCAGAAGAAGGGCTAATGAGCAATCCATCTTTGTTGAAAACTTCAGTTACAACTGAAAATGCCTCATCATTAGTTGCAGAGACCCAATCATCAACAACATTTTCTCGTTTTAGAAACAAATCAGGTTTTGCAGATTCTTCAAAATTTCTCCATCCTTGGATTAAATGATTTTGTTGTGGTTGGCAACCAATAATCTTAATGTCGGGATTTTTTTCTTTAAGGAAAGTCCCAATTCCAGTTATGGTTCCTCCAGTTCCCACCCCAGTGAAGAAATGAGTCACCTTACCTTCAGTCTGTTTCCAAATTTCAGGACCGGTTCCAACATAATGTCCCTTGAAGTTTGCTTCATTAGCATATTGGTTTGGAGAGTAGTATGTATCAGGTCTTGAAGATGCAATAGAGGTGGCTAGTGCTATGCTTTGATCAGTTCCAGCTCCTACCTTTGGACACAGATCATCACTGGTTTCAAAAACCTTAGCACCCAAATGTCTAATAATATCCTTAGTTTCATCACTTGCCTTTTCAGGAATGACAATCTCAACTTTGTAACCCAAAAGATTAGCAATTCCAGTTAATGCAATTCCAGTGTTGCCAGAAGTAGGTTCAATAATTATGCTCTTTCCTTTTTTTAGGATCCCTTTTTCCTCACCATCTTTGATCATCCAATAAGCAGCTCTGTCCTTTACTGAACCAAATGGATTATGACCTTCGAGTTTTGCAAAATACTTGTGATTGTCACTAGAAAGAGAGTTTAATTTTACAAGAGGAGTATTGCCAACTCGATTTAAAACATCTGTATCTGTATCAGTTACAGTAGTCATAGTTTTTGTTTATTTCACCTTTTTAATTTGAAATGTGATTACATCACCATTCTTAGACATGTCTATTAGTTCATGCCCATTTCTTGTAACCCATCTTGAGATATCATCTTCAGCTGCAGGGTCATCGGCAGATACAACAAGAACATCTCCAACCTGCATTCGTTCAATTTCAATTTTTGTTCTAAAAACAGGCTCAGGACAAAATAATCCGGTTGCGTCCAGCTTTTTTTCAGAAGATTCAGACATGATATATGTTGATAAAAGACGATTTGTCATATTAAAAGCTATTTGAGTTTAGGGCACTCTAAATCACAATGCCATTTTAAACATAGTAGCAAGATTCCGGTCTTTCATAAAGCTAGGATCCTTGTTTTGAAAATTGATTTTTCTAGATATTCGTTTCATAAGAAAAATTGCGACATTATAGAAGAGAGACCACATGTGACTGTTTTGGCTAGAGTCATAAATTCTCAATAACAGGTTCAAAATCCATTTTGCATTAGGATAGTTTTCAGATATATATTCAGTCAAATATTCTTTGGAATTATTAATTTTATATCTTAGGTGATCAAGTGTTTCATTTTGTAGTGCATATCCGGTCTGAGAAATTTTTATTTTGCCACGTTTCATTGCACGTAAAACATCATCAAGATTCCCTTCTGAATCAACTACATTCACACATCTCCCAAGGGTAGATAAAACATGAGAATCACTTCCTGCCACTTGAACCATCTCATTATCTAAAGCAAATTT
Source organism: Candidatus Nitrosopumilus sp. (assembly GCF_965223225.1). Lineage (GTDB taxonomy): Archaea > Thermoproteota > Nitrososphaeria > Nitrososphaerales > Nitrosopumilaceae > Nitrosopumilus. The sequence goes on along the minus strand of NZ_CBDCVU010000004.1, from coordinate 484,912 downwards.
TGTTGCTCGAGCATTAGATAAGACATCAACATTGTTACTATTGAAGACTTCAACCATGTCACATTTTTTTGCATTAGTTCTCAAGGCATCAAGTAAGCTGAAAGGATGAGGAGCAGAGGAGACACCTCCTTGAGCATTTACTTGATCAATTACTTCATCTAAAGAGATACCAGAATCAATTGTGTCATGAATCCCATATGCTAAAACATGAGCACCTGTATCAATTGTGATTTCTTCGGCAGGAAATACATCAATATTTTTGAATTTTTCATGATCATTTTTGTACTCCAATAATTGAGAATATCCATCCAAGGTGTTGTGATTAGTAACAAAAATGGCATCCAACCCCAAGACATGTGCTCGTTCTAATTGGTCACGAATAGAAATATCACAATCATATGGAGGCTCATCATCACCAACATGAAAATTTGAAAATGAATTGTGGCAATGAAGTTCAGTTTTTATTGGCATTGAAATTTAGGCTCAATCTTTAGATTATAATCTTATTGAAACCAGAGCATTGTTATCTGAAGAGATCTTCATTTTCAGGCCGGATTAGATCAGATATCAAATGATTCTCAGAGTCAAAAACATAATCTCTAGCAATTGCGACAGGACAATTCAGAGTTTTCCCCATCACCAATTCAGCAGCAGATGAAAGCTCATCAGCTATAGCTATAGCAGTAACACGTAAAATTTTATTAAAATTATCCAAACTTCCTTCATAATCAAGTATTGGGTTTATCCCAGAAGTTCCAATTGCATGATTTGTCTGTCCCATTCTAAATGGACGTCCAAAAGTATCAGAAATAACAACAGCCACATTTTTTTTAGATAGGTTAAAGATCTTTTCCCGTATTTTTTTTGCTGAAAAATCAGAATCAATTGGAAGTAAAGTAGCATAACCATTTTGCACATTACTTTCATCAATTCCTGCATTTGCACAAATAAAACCATGATTAGTTTCCACGATCAGAATTCCATTACTCATACGAACTATGCGTTTGCTTTCAGACAGGATCAATTCAACGATCCTAGGATCTTTTCCATATTGAGAACTAATCCCTTCAGACAACAGAGAGGGTTTCACAGTGGATAAGTCAACCACCCTTCCTTCTTGTTTTGAAACAATCTTTTGAGCAATTATAAGAACATCTCCATCGCATAAATCAGATGAAGAAATAATCATTTCTGCAATATCATCTGAAGAATCAATTTCTTTTTTTAATTTAACAGGGATAATCTGCAAACAATATGACTAATTGAACGGTATAAAAAATTGTTTATGTGCAAATAGACTATAGTTCTATTTTGTAATGTCTACGAATTATGTCCAAAATCTTAGAAAGATCCTTTTCTTCAAGAGTAGTTGTTGCAAGATCCTTGACTAGATCTTGAGCTCGATAGGCAATTCCCAAGCCACAAATATCAAATAATTTTACATCATTTGCACCATCTACTACACATACAATGTCTTCCTTTTTTTCATTCCATTCAGCAATCTTAATTTTGGCAGATTTTGATTTATCTGAATCCACGTTAATTTTTACACCATCCAATTTACCATCATTAAAAATTAGTTCATTAGAATAGACATAATCCAATCCTAATTCCTTTTTTAACCGATCCATCATAATAGTAAAACCTCCAGAAACAGCCATCAATTTCCAACCAGCAGCCTTTAAGGCCCTACAGGCTTCTTTTGCACCGGTCATGATAGGTAATTCATCAGATACCTGTTGACAGATTTTTTCATCCAAGCCTTTAAGCGCGGCAACTCTTGTTCTAAGTCCTTCTTCCCAGTTTATCTTTCCTTGAATTCCCTGACGAGTGATTTCCCAGATTTCGTCTTCCTTGCGAAGTTTTTCTGCGAGGATCGGTAGATATTCTTCGTCATACAAAACACCTTCAACATCAAAAATTATTAGCAAATGATTTCTGTTTTGCAAATTTTTGCTAATTATATTAAAGTACTGACCATTTTTTAAAAATTTGTTTCTAGAATAGATTGATCGAAGGGATCGTCATTACGTTATCATAGAAAAAAAATAAAGAAACAGACAAATTATTTTTTCATAATATTCCTCAAGGTAATTGAAAGATACATAACAACAAGATTTCTCCTAAATTATTCGTGAACAATCAACTGCTTAGTTCTATTCATACATTTAGAAATTTTTTGTAGAAAAAATTAAGCAAAGCCATCAATAAATGGAACAAAAATTTCTTGTTTTATTCTGCTTATTCATCTGTAATTTTTCAGAGAAATACATTGTCAGTTGATTAAAACAAATTTTGTGAGGACAAAGTCATTTTTATTTTCAAAAAAGGTCTATGCATCAAGGCAAATTTTTTTTAAAGTTTGAACTAATGTGAAATTAACTCAAATTTAAAATCAATCAAATTCAATAAATTTGCTGAAAGTCAAAGAAAAATCAGATTAAAGGATTCCCGGTATTAGGAAAAGATACTATCACAATTTGAAAGAAAATAATAAAAATCACAAAGAACAAGACAATTTTAAGAATAAATCATACGTGTCATTTTAATATTAAAATTCAAAAATATCACTATGCAATGCGATGAGTCAGGATGTCATGTATTAGAATTAAAAATCAAGAAGTACAAATACGCATACGAAAAAACGACTGCAATAACGAATTAACAAAGATAGTTTAGAGACAACATATCAAGAATCAATTTTTTGTAGTTCTTTTTTTATTTTTTGAACATTTTTTGTCCATATCAAGATCATTTCACGATGAAATGAGATTTCCTTTTGAACATCTTTTGATTTTAAATCAGAACTGGAATTAATTGTACTTTTTAGTTTTTTTTCCATATCAGTATGAAATTTTATTTTTGATAACGCATCATCAAGTTTTTTTTCTTGGTACTGTTTTACTTTTTTCTTCAAGAATTCCAAAATATAAAATATCAAAGTAAAAGCAAATACAAGAACTTTTGTTTTTGTGAAATAAAATATCTTTAGAGCATTATTCATTATAAAATAAAACATCTAAAGAGATTTTTGGGTTTGAGAAATTGATAAATTTTATTTATAGTATAAAAAGAAAAAATAATTTCTTTAAGAAATATTCTTCTTTAATATAACAAAAATCGTTAGTAATAAATCACAGAGATTCCCCACATTCCATATGGATGAATTAGAACACAAATACGAAGTAGATATAGAACAAACTGAAAAAAGACAAAGACTTCCTCAAAATATCAAAGACGAGTTAAAGGCATCAGGTATGATGGATGACAAGGGCAAATTAAAATTAAAAGGAGTTAGTCCAAAAATGCTTAAACGAATGAAACAGGAATATGTAAACTGTCCTGTTCTTAAGGAAGAAACACAGTTCATCCAGTGTTTTGTATGTCCAAACTTTCAAAGTAGAGTGACAGGTAAAGTTCTATGTAAGGGAGACTCCCTATAATCTAAAATAGGAAATAAACAAAAGTTCACGAAAGGCTCATTAGTTAAATTATTTTTTGGAATTCCAGTTGAACAAAGAAGACATAGGAATCACAATTTCAAAGAAAGAAGATTTTAGCGAATGGTACACACAAGTAGTTTTAAAAGCAAAGCTTGCAGATTATGCTCCAGTTAAAGGATTAATCGTGTTAAGGCCAGATGGTTATTCAATTTGGGAATCATTAAGAAACACGTTTGACAAGAAATTTTCAAAAAATGGAGTCAGAAATGGTTTTCTACCTGTGTTGATTCCAGAATCATTGCTAGGCAAAGAACAAAAACACTTTGCAGGATTTAATCCCGAAGTATTTTGGGTGACACATTCAGGAGAAAATGAGGTAGGAGATAGATTAGCTCTAAGACCAACTTCTGAGACATTAGCATACACACTTTATTCAAAATGGATTCAAAGTTGGAGAGACTTGCCATTAAAAATCAATTTTTGGAATACGGCATTAAGAGCAGAGATCAAGGCCACAAAACCGTTCCTTAGAACTTCAGAATTCCTTTGGCAAGAAGGACATACAGTACATACAACAAAAGAAGAAGCAGAAGAAGAAGTACTCAAAATATTAGATATTTACAAAAAAACGGTAGAAGAAGAGCTAGCAATACCAGTAACTACAGGTAAGAAGAGTGAGAAGGAAAAATTTGTAGGAGCAGCATACACAACCACAATGGAATCTATAATGCCAGATGGTAAAGCATTACAGATGGGCACATCTCATTTTCTAGGACAAAACTTTTCAAAACCATTTGAAGTAAAATTTGCAGATAAAGACAATATAGAACACTTTGCATGGCAAACATCATGGGGCATTTCATGGAGATTAATCGGAGCCATGATTATGACACACGGAGATGATCAAGGTTTAGTCTTACCACCAAAAGTAGCACCAATACAAGTAGTAATAGTACCAATTTACAAAAATGAAGAGAGTAAAAACAAAGTAATGACAAAAAGCCAAGAGATTTTGGACAAATTAGAATTACAGAACATCAGAACGCATGTAGATGATAGAGATGAATTATCTCCTGGATACAAATTCAATGACTGGGAATTAAAAGGAATTCCAATAAGAATAGAAATTGGCCCAAAAGACATAGAAAAACAAACCATAGTAGTAGCCACTAGATACAACAGAGAGAAAACAAACTTGGGCTTTGATGAAATTACAAAAATACCAGACATTCTAGAAAAAATACAACATAATATGCTAGAAGCCGCAAAGATTCAAGCAGAAAAAAATACAAAAGAAATAACAGATTATTCAGAATTTAAATCAAATATAGAAAAAGGAGGATTTTTCAAATCCCCATGGTGTGGAAAAATCGAATGTGAAGAAAAGATAAAGGAAGAAACATCAGCAGACATAAGAGTAATTCCGTTTGATAGTGAGGACTCAAGCAGAAAATGCATTTATTGTCAAGAGCAATCTATCTCAATGCCAATTTTTGCAAGAGGGTACTAGTAGAAAAATACAACAAACATAATAATAGAAAAACACATTGCATCAATAATGAGTTCAAATCCTCAACTTCGACAAGAAAGATCACTGATAGAGCAGTTCAAAGAAACAAGAGAAAGGACATTAGAGTTGGTCAAGACTTTAGAAAAAGATGACTTTGTAGTACAAACGGCCTTTTTTATGAGTCCTCCAAAATGGCACATAGGTCACGTCAGTTGGATTTATGAAGCAATAATGGGAAAGATAGACAAGAGTTATGAGTTTTATTCAAAAGAATTTTCAGAATACCTCAATTCATACTATCAACAGTTTGGCATTCCTCATGATAAAGGCCTAAGAGGAATAATTTCAAGACCCACCACAGACCAGATTTTTCAATACTTCAACACTATTAACCGAAGAGTAGAGCAATTCATCGAATCTCATACTCTCAGTAATGAACAAGTGCGATTAATCACCATGGGATTTCATCACGAATGTCAACATCAAGAATTACTAGTCTATGATTTACAACATCTACTCGCAGAGCAATACAGGCCAACCAAGAAAAATGCAGTTCCAACACCAGCAGAAAACATTGAAGAAAAATCAACCATCATCAAAGGAGGCATTTACACCATGGGATACAACGGAAATGATTACTGTTACGACATTGAGTTGCCAGAACACAAAGTCTTCTTGAATAATTACAAAATAGACATCTATCCAATCACAAATGAACAATATCTCAAATTTATCGAAGATGGGGGTTATCAGAGTTACAAATATTGGTTATCAGACGGATGGGAGAAAGTTAAAAAAAATAATTGGAAAGCTCCAATGTATTGGGAAGAAATAGATGGAAAGTGGAATGTAAGAGACTTTTTAGGCATAAGGGAAATCAACCCAAAAGAACCAGTATGTCACGTAAGCTTTTACGAAGCAGATGCATATTGTAAGTGGGCAGGAAAAAGATTACCAACAGAAGCAGAATGGGAAAAAGCAGCTTGTTGGAATGAAAACACACAGAAAAAGATGGCTTTCCCATGGGGCAATGAGAAACCATCAGAAGAAAAGTGCAATTTGTTAGAATCATATCATTGGGGATGCACAGAGATTGGATCATATCCAAATTCAGCTGGCCCATCAGGATGTCAACAAATGATTGGAGATGTATGGGAATGGACAGCATCAGAATTTTCAGGATATCCAGGATTCAAATCAGGATTTGATGAATATAATGATAAATGGTTTACTAATCAAAAAGTTCTACGAGGAGGATCGTTTGGAACTCCAAAAATGTCTATCAGAGGAAGCTATAGAAATTTCTTCAGATTAGATGAAAGATGGCTTTTCTCGGGATTCAGATGTGTAGAAGATATCTAATTTTTAGATAAAAGAGTAAGTGAAAAATATTTTTTTTCATCAAACCACGTCTGCTTAATTTCAAATCCAGTTTGTGTGAAAAGATCAGTCATCTGAGAAATTTGATATTTATGCGAGTACTCTGTATGAATTAGTTCATTCTTTTTTAGATTTAAGACAAGATTTGGTTTAGATAAAACTATTGATTGATTTACAAGAGATTTGAGATACATTTCAATTCGATTGTGTTTTTCATTATAAGTGATTGAATGCTTAAAATTTTGTAAATTAAAATCGCCATCAAGTTCATCATTTATTCTAGATAAAACATTGAGATTAAACTCAGCAGTAATTCCTTGAGAATCATCATATGCAGATTCTAAAATGGATTTGTCTTTAACCATATCCAAGCCAATGAGAAATAGATCATTTGATTTCATAGTGGAATAGATTTTTTTCAGAAATTCAAATCCATCATCAGGAGAAAAGTTACCAAAACTAGAACCTAAAAAGAGTATCAAATTTTTTGTATCATCATAGTCCTTAAGAAATCGCAGGCCACCGTCATAGGTATCCATAATGCCCGTAATCCGAAGATTCGAATAATCACGTAACAATTCTTCAGAGCTTTCAGTAAGAATTTCAGACACATCGATAGGAAAGTACTCTAGATGTTCTTGCAATTTTACAAAAATATCAAGAATTAGCCTGATTTTCACTGAAGAGCCACTGCCCAACTCGACTATTCTAAATTTATCATTAATGAATGGGGGTAAATTTTTTTTTAAATTCTCCAGTATTGAAATTTCTGTTCTAGTGGGGTAATATTCCGGAAGCAAACAGATTTTTTCAAATAATTTGGAACCTTTTTTATCATAAAAAAATTTTGGATTTACAAATTTAGAAGAACGATTTAGACTAGAAGAGATTTCCTCAGAGAAAGTTTTTTCAATTTTTGTTGCATGAGGCTTAAAATATTGAAGGTTAGAATTAACAACATATTTTTTGTAATCATGTTTTTTTTGACTTGTGATTACCAAGCATTAGATCATAATGGTTTAACATAAATGCGTTATCATATGTTTAAACCAAACATTTTTCAGGAGATTCACATATTCTAGAAATCATTGACAAGTGACATATTAGAGGTTAGCCATTTAAAAAAATATTTTATAAAAAAAGGATTGTTAGATTCTAGATCAACGACAGTCAAGGCTGTAGATAACATATCATTTTCATTAAAGAAGGGAAAGGTTTTTGTTCTTGCAGGAGAATCAGGATCTGGAAAGTCAACTATCGCAAAAATAATTTTACAATCAATCAACCAGGATTCAGGAGAAGTTTTTTTTGAAGGGCTTGAAATTGGTAAGAATAAAGAGAATTTGAAAAAAATCAGAATGAATTGTCAGATGATCCATCAGGATCCATATGATTCTATCAATCCAAGAATGAGAATAGGAGAAATAATTTCGGAGCCATTAGAGATTCATAATATTGGAAATAAAAAAGAACGAGAGGACAGAATTACAAAAGTATTACAAGAAGTAAAACTAGAACCAAGCGAAGAAATCATAAAAAAATATCCCCACATGTTATCCGGAGGTCAAAGACAGCGTGTAGTACTAGCAAGAGCTTTGGTGATAAAGCCAAAGATAATCATAGCAGATGAGCCAGTATCCATGTTAGATGTATCAATTCGGGCTGAGATGCTTGAACTTATGCATGAATTACAACAAAAATACAATATTTCGTTTATTTACATTACTCACGATCTAGCTACTGCAAGACATTTTGGTCAAAAAATAGGAATTTTGTATAAAGGAAAGATTGTTGAAATAGGTGCAATTGACAAAGTTTTATTAGCTCCAAAACATCCATACACACAAGCTCTCATAGATGCAATCTCAGAACCAGACCCAGAAAATTTACACAGAGAACGAAAAATCCGAATTAACGAACCAAGGAATTTGGATGAAAACGAAGGTTGTAAATTTAGAGCTAGGTGCCCATACATGATTGATGAGTGTATTAATGAACCAAAACTGAAAAAAGTTGCAGAGGATCACTATTCAGCATGTCATGTTGAAATTGATCACGAAGAGGTTTGAACAGAAGGCATTCTCTTGTCCTTATATGTCACAACATGAGACACACCATTTTTTGGGAAGACTCCGTAAATCAGTTTAGCCTTTTGCACAACAGAGTCTTTCAATGACACCATTATGAATTGACTTTCCTTTGAACGTTCTTCTAAAATCTTTGATAGTCTTTCTGAGTTAGGTGCGTCAAGATGTGCATCAACTTCATCAAACAAGTAAAATGGAGATGGTTTTAGTTTCTGAAGAGCCAAGACAAAGACAATGGCTGCCAATGTTTTTTCACCTCCACTTATTGAAGTAGACTCTCTTTTAGGCTTATTTGGGAATTGAATCAGGTAAGAAATTCCCGAATTGAATATATCATCTTCATTTTGTAATTCAAGCCAAGCATTACCACCAGTCATTTTATTGAAAATAGAACGGATTTCTTTATCCACTTTATCAAATGCATCCAAGAAAGTTTGTCGTTTGTCTTTTTCAACATCTTCAATAAATTTCACAATTGAGTTGCGCTCTTCCTCTAGAGAATTTTTCCTAGTAGACATTGAACGATAACCATGGGAAATTTCCAAATAAGTTTCAGGAGCCTTTGCATTTAGTGCGGTAAGGGAATTCAATTCCACAGTCAAACCATTAATGATAGATTCAACATCAAAAGTTTCCATATTTTTATCAAAACCAAAAGCAGTAAGAATTTGTTGTAACTTATGCTCATTTTCTACCAAGTCATTTAGATCACGATTTAATGAGTCAGATTTACGTTCAAGAGTATTGATTTGTTTTGTAACTGAACGATCTTTTTCAGTCAAAATCCTTAGTTTATCATCAAATTCTTTTAATTGCCCAATAGAGGAGCCAGACGTAGAGATAAGATCTTGTTCTTTTTCTCTTAATTTAACCAGAATTTCACTTTTAGATTCCTTTTGTTTTTCAGAATTCTGAATCTTTTGAGATAATTCTTGTTTCTCAACAACTAAAGAATTTTCTTCCTCAAAAAGGCGTTTGGATTGAGAGTGTTCACCGTCAAACTTTGTCTGAAGACCAGTTAATTTAGAAGATTCATCTCTGAATTCATTCATTATAGTAGTATACAGTTTTTCCACCTCAGATTTTTTTATGTTAATTTGAGATAGTTGTTGGGCAATCTCATTTTGCTGGGCTGGAGAATAATTAGCTTCAAGAGCATCAATTTGACCAGTCAATAACTCAATTCTTGATTCATGCGAGGATATCTCAGCGTCAAAAGATTGACTTTTGGATTTTAGGTCATTGATTCTTTTTATCATCTGTTCTTTCGTTTGGTTAGCAGAAGACAATCTAGATGCCAAATTGGAATGATTTTCCTTAGAAGAAGTTAATGATTTTTCAGAAACAGATAGTCTATTTGTGTACGATTCAATTGAAGCATCTATTTTTTTTAGGGAATTTTTTTTCTTTAACATGTATTTCTTGATTATTCCAATAGATTGGAAAAGTCCGTCAATATCACCACTCATTGCAATTAATTTGGTGAGTTTTGAAATTTTAGAATTAATATCAATGACTACGGTTCCACCCTTTGCTTCAAAAAATTCACCATCAACAGTCACAGATTTGTATCCTAATTGAGAGACGGCATAAGCAGACTCTTTATTTTGAGTTAAAATGACGTTGCCAAACAAAAATGTCTTGAGAGCAAGAAATTCAGGCTTGCATGAAACATAATCTGACAAAACTCCAACTACCCCAGATTCTTTAGGCAAAGTAAGTTTGAATTTAGGAATTGCATCCAAGGGAATAATTTTCAATTTAGGGAGTTTTTTATTACGTGCAAATTCTGCAATACTAAGCAATGTTGCAAAGTCCTGCACAACAATTGCTTTAATCCAATCAGAACTAACAGCCATAATTGAGCGCTCATATTTTTTATCCCATGAAATCATTTCATATACAAGTCCCAAGATTCCGAGTTCTTCAGATCTTTCTTTTAGTTTTGCAACAGTATAGTCTTCATGCATAAATCCCTTTACCGTTTTTATTTTAGATTCATAATGAGTTGCAGCTTTATTTGATTTCTCTAAGATTAAATCTAATTCATCCATATCATTTATGATTTTAGATTTTCTCTGTTGTAATTTTTCTATCCTAGATTTTATTTCTAAAATTGAATCATCATGATTTTTCATCATGGATTCTAATTGATCCTTGTATTGGGATAATTGATTTACATCTTTTTCTAAATTATCTAATCGAACAGTATTATTTTGAATTTTATTTTCAAATTCTGTTTTACTATGTTGAGTTTTTGATAGTTTCAATTTCGAATCATTGAGGTTATTTGTCAGTGTCTTTATTTTGTTGTCAATCTCAGTTTTTTCAGATGCCAATTTGGATTGCTCTGTCAAGATTTTATTGCGTTCTGAGTCTACAGCTAGAAGGTCATCATTAACCCTATTTTTTCTATCAGTAGTTTTTTGAATGGACTCTTTGATTATTTGCATTTGATCTTGTATTTTTTTTTGGTTTTCAGAAATTATCTCATGTTCTTTTTTAATATCAGGAATACGATTTTCTATTTGAGAGATTCTTTTTTTGGAAGCAGAAATGGAGCTGTTGTCAATTTCATATTGCTCCATAGCAGAACTTATTTCCGCATCCAAAGCAGCTTTTTCTTTGCTATAGTCATTAGCTAGAGTCATCAGTTTTTCTTTTTCAGCCTCTAAATCATGGATTTCAGATTGTAAGCCATTTTTTTGCTCTGTTAAAGTGGTTATTTCAGACGTGATATCATTAAGGCTTGATTCTTTGGAAGATTTTTCATTCAAAACCAATTTGAGTTTATTTGCAGCAGATATTGCCTTATAGCGATTAATTTCACGCCCAATGAGGTCATGTCGTAGTTGCTGGTTCTTTTCTTCTTCTAGCTCATCAATTCTTTTTTTGATTTCTCCCATTTTTGCAAGTGCAATTTCTAATCTACGATCTGCCTCATCCAGTTGCTTTACAGCCTCAGTTTTCTTTTCATCAAAATAAGACAAACCAATCAAGTCTTCAATGGTTTTTCTTTTTTCCTCAGAAGTAAATTCAGATATACGAGTAACAGTACCTTGTTGGACAGCATTAAGCTGACCCAAACCGGCATTGGCCATATCAAGTAGATCAAGGATATGACTACGGTTTGTTTTCTTTTTGTTCAGATAATAGGTATTATCTCCTTGGTCATCTAGCTCCCTTGTAATTTCAACGATGTCTGAATCAATAGGAATTTTTCTATCAGTATTATCAAAGTGAACACTAGATCTGGCCATCCTTGTTCCACGACGGTTACCTTCAATATCATGGATTAATGATCGAAGTTTGTCAACTCTCATAACCTTGGGTTTGTTCTCTCCCATTGCAAAAATTATTGCATCTAAAATGTTACTTTTTCCAGAACCATTAGGGCCGGATATAGACACAAGCCCAGGTTCAAAATGAACAGTAGTATTCTTAAATCCAAATGATTTGAAACCAAAGATCTCAACTTTTTTTACGTGGACCAATAACAATAATTTCACAAAACGTAGGATAACCGATGTTTAACAAGTTTAGTTGACACAATTGCATAATTTTTCTTGTTTTGATACTACTTTTTTCGTATCGGAAATGTAAAGAAGATCAAGATACAAAATGTGTAACTATAATTATCAATCAACAAACAACGGATCATGGTAAAATTAGGAATAATTCAAACTAAATCATGCAACACCAATGAAGAAGGAGTGGAAAGAGTTGCAAAAATACTAAACAAATTAGGCAAAAAAGAAACTCAAATTGTTTGTCTTCCAGAACAGTGGCTAAAAAATAACAAAATACTTGATTTTGACACGACTTTTGCAAGATTTAAAAAAATAGCAAAAGAGTACAACATGACTATTATTCCAGGTGCCTTTTATCATACTGAAAAAAGAAATACCTCCATTGTTGCACCGATTATTAATTCAGAGGGAGAAATTCTTGAAAAACAAGAAAAAATTCATCCTTTTGACTATGAAAAAGACATCATAAAACCCGGAAATGAGGCAAAAATTTTCAAGGCAGACAGGCACAAATTTGGAATTATTGTGTGCTACGACATGGTTTTTTCAGATGTTTCAAACAAACTAGTAAAGAAAGGAGCACAAGTGTTGATATCCCCAAGTAGAATAGTTAGACGTGGAATTGAACCATGGCGCATGTATGTTCAAGTCAGAGCACTAGAAAATAGAATTCCTATTCTTGCAGCAAATGTCGAAGATAGGAAGTTTGGAGGAAAAAGCATGCTCGTAGATTTAAAAGAGAAAAACAAGGTCATGATCCCAAAACTAACAACATTGAATGGAGAAGTTGGAGTTACAAAAGATTTTGAACTAGACATATACAAAAAGAGTAGAGAAATCAGATTTTCAGACTCAAATAGATTCGACTAAGAGTTGTCGCCAGCAACAAATTTTTCACATGCAGATCTTGCTGCAACATCAGATGTTTGTTCAATTGGATGCTTCATCAAATATGCACTTGCTGGTTTAATAGGTCCTCCAATTCCACGATCAAGAGCAATCTTTGCTAGCCTAATTGCATCAATAACAATTCCTGCTGAATTTGCTTTGTCATCAACTTCGAGGCGAACCTCCATGTTGTATGGAATATTCGCCCACTGACGTCCTTCAATCCTCATAAACATAAGTTTAGTATTTCCTAAGAATGGAATAAAATCCGAAGGACCAACATAAATTTGATCATCATCAAGTCTTTCATCAAGTTGGCTTTGAACACTTTCTGTTTTTGATATTTTCTTAGATACAAGACGTTCTTGTTCTTTCATATTCAGAAAATCAGTATTACCACCAACATTGATTTGATATGTTTTTTCAATCTTGGTACCTCTATCATTACATAATTTAGCCAAAGTTCTATGAACTATAGTTGCTCCAACTTGTCCCTTAATATCATCGCCTATACAAGGAATGTTTTTTTCTTGGAATTTTTTTGCCCAATTTTCATCAGATGCAATAAAGGAAGGAATACAATTAACAAACGCAGTGTTAGTGTCAAGACAAATCTGAGCCCAAAACGCAGTTACTTTGTCTGAACCAACTGGCAGATAAGACACAATAATTTCAGCACCAGAATCTTTAATGATTTTTTTAACTTCTTCTGCAATTTGTTCAGTGTTTTTGTTGGTCTGAATTGGTTTAACACGATTTTCAACCCATAAACCTACACCATCTAAAATTGGACTCTCGTACACTTTGGCTTCAGTCTGAGGCATTTCATCTCGAGGTATCCAATCAACCATGTTAGGATATTCATAAATTGCCTGGTTGAGGGGCTTTCCCACTTTATTTTCACCCACATCAAACCCACAAACAAAGTCAATATCATGAATTCCATATCCAGCAAGTTTATCATGAATAATTCCAATTACTTGCTGTGAAGGGTTTTTTCGATAATACTCAATACCTTGAATTAATCCTGAAAAACAATTACCTATGCCAACTAAACCAACTTTAATTCTGTCTACCATTCGAAATTTGGTGTAATTAGGCGGGTTTAAAGTTTTCTTACAAAAATCACAAGAAAGATCAATCAAGGCAGAATTTTATACTTGCCTTTTAAAAATCAAATATCATGGTAATTTCTGGGCGTCCAGTAAGAGACATTGAGATTAATCATAATACATCGATTGAAAAAATATTTGATGAACTGTCGCAATCAGGAGGGTTTGAATCAGTCAATTTATCAGACGGATTAGAAATTTTATCAAAAATGATTTCAGATGAAAAATGTCTCAAGTTTGTTTCTTTTGTAGGAGCAGTTGTATCAACAGGATTAAGAGGAATTATCAAAAACATGATCAAAAACAAATGGTTTGATGTAGCTATAACCACTTGTGGCGCATTAGACCACGACATTGCGCGACATTTTTCTCAATACGAAGAGGGATCGTTTACTATGGACGACATGGAGTTAGCTGATCAAAACATCCACAGACTAGGAAATGTGTTAGTCCCTATGGACAGTTATGGACCACTCATCGAAGAAAAGATGCAGGAGTTTTTAGAAGAAGAATATCAAAAAGGAACCAGAGAAATGAGTACTTCAGAGATATGCAAGATGATAGGAAAACACCTAGGAGAAGATTCATTTCTTTTTTGGGCAAACCAAAATGGAGTGGACGTAGTAGTTCCCGGAATTATGGATGGAGCAGTTGGAAGCCAAGTGTGGCTATTCATGCAAAAACATAATGATTTCAAGCTAAACATGAGAGGAGATGCGGATTTATTGTCAGGGTTGATCTTCAAAGCTGAAAAATCAGGCGCATTTATGATAGGAGGAGGCATATCAAAACACCATACATTATGGTGGAATCAATACAGAGAAGGGTTAGATTATGCATTTTACATTACAACTGCACAAGAATTTGATGGAAGTCTCAGTGGTGCACTAGTAAGAGAAGCAATATCATGGGGTAAAGTAACCCAAGATGCAAGGCAAGCAACATTACATGCCGAAGTTACAACAATATTGCCATTTATTTATGCAGCATTATTGTCTAAATTACTACCAAAGAAATAAGATTAGATAAAAACTATTATTTTACAAACACAAGATATGATCATTGTTTCCAAAAATTAGAATTAAAGAATTAATGAAAATTGACTTGGCTGACGGATACCTTGTAGACGGATTTCCATCAGTAGGATTTAGTAGTGCCATTGCAACTGAATCAATGATCCAAACTTCAAATTTTCAGTTGGCAGGAATTATTGACTCAGATAAATTTCCTCCAATTAGCGTAGTAAAAGAAGGAAAGCCAAATTTTCCAACTAGAATTTTTCTTAATCAAGAATTAAAGGTTGGAATATTTTTGTCATATCTTACTCTTGAGCAAACATTCCATCGTAGTGTAGCAAAATCAATGTTAAATTGGGCTAAGAAACACAGTATAAAGTTTGTTGTAAGCAGTGTTGCAGTAAAGTCACCAGACGGTAACGAAGAAGTGCTAGCAGTTGGAAGTACTGAAGTTGCTCGTGAAAAAATAAAAGAATCAGGACTAAAATTATTAGAGCATGGAACAATACCCGGAATTCCCGGAACATTGCTTAATGAAGGCAACATAACGGGACAAAATGTAATAGTTGTTGTTTTTCATACAGAAGGAAATAGTCCAGATTTTAAATCAAGTGCAAATCTCTGTAGTGCAATATCACAACTAATTCCAGGGACTTCATGCAATATACCAGAACTGCAAAAAGAAGCAGAAAAAGCAGAAGTAGTAATCAAAGAGACAGAAGAAGAATCAAAGCATCTCAAAGATTCGATGTATAGGTAGTCCAAGTAGATTTATTTCATAATTTAAGACAAAAACCATAATTGATTGAAATACTAGGATTTGCTCTTGCAGTAATTACAATATCTGCATCAGGAGTTATGGCTCCCGGTCCGCTCTTTGCTGCAAACATGACATATGGCTTAAAACACGGCACAAGATCTGGAATCAAAATAGCATTAGGACACACAATAGTAGAATTACCTTTAATTATTTTGTTGGGAGTAGGAGTCTTCTCATTAGAATCATTTCCAGAATTCAGACCAACAATTACAATTTTAGGAGCAATCACATTATTTGTTTTTGCAGGGGTTCAGATCAAATCAGTTTTAAAACAAGGTAAATTTGTTCAACAAAATCAAAAGAATAATCCAATAATAGTAGGGATAGCGTTTAGTGCATTAAATCCGTTTTTCATAGTATGGTGGATAACAATAGGATTCAAGTTAATTTCAGATGCAATGATGATGTGGTCATTTTTTGGAATTTTAATTTTATTTGCATTACATATATGGATGGATTTTGTATGGCTAGGTGCAACTGCATTTTTGGCATCAAAGAGCTCAAAATTAATCAGAAACAAAGGATACAAAATACTAATCACAGGACTTAGTTTAACGTTAATCTATTTTGGAATTACATTCTTACTACAAGTATAAACAAAATAATTTTGATTTCACATACAATAAATTTTCGACAGGAATTGTAATGAATGCAATCTAATCAAGGATTCAATTGCTATTAAAAATAATAAAATAAAACACTAGATTATTTTTTTGAAATATCTATTTCCATAGTAGAAACACTTCTTTGTTTTCCATCTTGAGAAGTTAATGAATCAGAAGAAATTCTTACATCACTAACAAAATAACCCACAGAATCCATTCGTTTGACAATCATTTGTGAAACATCAACTGCTTGTGTGATTCTTTTACCTCTTGCCTTTATTGTTACATTAGATCTAGTTGAAAGTTGGGTTAATGTTGCAGAAACGTATACCATTATTGGTTTTGTTCCAACAAAAATGACATCTCTGTCCTCTGAGACGGAAGAATCCGGAGTTGGTTCTGGCGTTGGTTCTGGCGTTGGTTCTGGCGTTGGTTCTGGCGTTGGTTCTGGCGTTGGTTCTGGCGTTGGTTCTGGCGTTGGTTCTGGCGTTGGTTCTGGCGTTGGTTCTGGCGTTGGTTCTGGCGTTGGTTCTGGCGTTGGTTCTGGCGTTGGTTCTGGCGTTGGTTCTGGCGTTGGTTCTGGCGTTGGTTCTGGCGTTGGTTCTGGCGTTGGTTCTGGCGTTGGTTCTGGCGTTGGTTCTGATTTAGATTTGTTTCTGGAATCAAACTCAGACAATATATCTTCTGCATCTTTGGATTTGTTTTGTGAACTCAATTTAAAATTCCTTTTATAACAAAACCTTACTTCGCTTTTATTTAATTTTTAAGATTCTGTCCTTTCATATAATTCTCAAATAACAATTCAAGTTCATCATCGTTGTTACATTTTTTAATTTTTTCAACAAGATCTTCTTGCTCAATTTCATAACAATTTAGAACATCTTGAGAATCTTTGAAAATCAAGATTGCTTTTTTCTTAAATATACAATGATAGAGTTTTTCTCTTTCCATTTTTTCAGGTTTTAGATTTACTCCATTATCATCTACAGATAAAGGATAATCTTCAACCATATAGAGAATAGAAATAGTCAGTATTTAGATTAATGCAAAATACAATAATATTCAACCAAACAAGAATGCTTATTGGAAACAAGGATAGTGTTCCACATTGATTTTGATTATTTTTATGCCCAATGTGAAGAAATTCGAGATTCGGGACTAAAATCGAAACCGGTATGTGTTTGTGTTTTCTCAGACAGAGGAGGAGACAGTGGCGCAATAGCAACTGCAAACTACATTGCCAGAGAATTTGGAGTCAAGTCAGGCATGCCCATATCTTTTGCAAAAAATAAATTAGCAAACAGAAAAGACGCCGTCTATCTAGGAGTTGATTTTGATTACTACATACAGATGTCCGAGCAAGCAATGAAAATCATAAAAGATAACGGAGATATTTTTGAATATGTAGGAAAAGATGAAGCATATTTAGATGTGACAGATAGAATCGGTAGCAATTTTAAAAATGCAAGTCATTTAGCACAGCAAATAAAAAACGAAATAAGAGATAAAATCAAGCTAAGTTGTTCAATTGGAGTTTCTCCTAACAAACTAATTTCAAAAATTGCATCAGATTACAGAAAACCAGACGGGCTTACAGTTGTTACTCCAGATGAAGTTGAAGATTTTTTAAAACCAATGAAAATTAGAAAAATTCCAGGAATTGGAACTAAAACAGAACGAAAAATGAACGACATGGGTTTAGAAAAAATCCAGGATCTAAAAAAATTAGACATATTTACATTGAATAAAGAATTTGGAAGAAAAAATGGAACCTATATCCATAATGCAGTAAGAGGAATAGATTCCACTCCAGTCAAAGAGAGAGAAGCAAGCGTGCAATATAGCAAAATAATCACGCTCAAAAAAGATTCTAAAGATTATGAGTTTCTAGGAGAAAACTTGAAGGAAATATGTAAAGAATTACACAAAATCATAATTAAGAATAATAAAATGTTCAAATCCATAGGAATATCTTTTGTTCAGTCAGATTTGTCCAATAAATCAAAATCAAAAATGCTAAGAAACTCAACATCAAATATTGATGAGTTAGAAAAAGTCTCAGACCAATTGTTAAAAGAAGCACTAATCACACAAACAACGACAATAAGAAGATTGGGAATAAGAGTATCTGATCTTTCAGATAAACAAGGTCAAAGCGATATCACTAATTTTTTCTAGTTTGTTTGGGATTGAGATTCTGATTTCTTTAGTCTTCTAGACTCAATCAAAACAACAACTAAAATAAATGCAAATAGCCAAGGTAAGAACATTATTTCACCTGCAATCTTATGATATTCTTCCCACGCGACTGGATCTGTTGTTACTTTCAGTGCATACCAAGATAAAGAAAAAATTCGTATAAGATTAACAGTGATTGTTCCTATAATACCCAGAATAAAGTATCCAACCTTTCTGTTTCTAGGGATGTTCATTTTTAGCATAAATGCTCCAATGACTAATGAGAAAATTATGATACTATGAACTCCTGCAGAAGGCCAGAAAACTTGCAAGGCCATTGAACCATGGTCACCACGCAAAAACATCACATTATCTCTAGCAATGGCAGTTCCCAAATCTAGCAATGTAATTACCCAGACGTTTGCTTGTACAAAGTAAGGAACAATGTATTGTAAAGGTCCCAGTGTATCATATGGGAAAAACGCATCAAGAGACAAAATAATTGCAGTACCAGTTAGAAAAATTGGTCCAGCAGGGGCAATTCGAATCCATCGTTTTCCAAAAAATACAGACAATGCAACAACGACAAAAATTGCCATAACAATAAAGTCCCACATCCAAGTCCAGGAGTAAATTAACTGAACATCAAATTGTGTTGCAGATTCTACAATGTAATCCCTCAAGCCATATTCTAACGAAATTAAATACACGATTGTAAGTACCGCCATAGGAATTACTGCCAGGAGTCTCTTTCTAGATATAACTAGTTTTAATCCGATCAGCTCAGCTGCTACAAAAACAAGTGCAAAAAAGTAACCGCCTCTCCCCTCATTCCAACTCCATGCAATAGAATCAGGAAAAGCAATCATGGAAAACAAGATAGGGCTTGAAATGATCATAATACCCGATATAATATTCCAGTTTACCATTATGGGTATCCCAAAAATGGCAAATAAATAGCTCGACATCGTGTGTAAAAAATTTTGAATAGTCAAGATTCAACTAAAAAGTATCAACAGAATATATCAAACCATGAGAATAGATTCTACCCATACAGAGAAGAAGATATGGTTTTTTAGATCTAAAATTCAAAGTATTTAATCTAAGAATCAGGATTTAGGTTTGATGCTACATTCTGTTTTTAATGATTTTATGGTTGTAAAGTAGGTGAGAATTAGGATGGCAATGGCAATAATTCGTATTGGTATTTCATAGTTGGTCAGGAAAGAAGTAGCAGTAGCACCAACGGAACCAAAAGTAGAGATAACTGCAAACCCTACAGGACCACAACTGCAAGCACCTGCAGAAGCACCAATTATTGAACCAAAAAGGCCACCGCCAATTTTTTGCTTTGAAGTTTTTAGAATTTTAATTCTAAAAATATTCAGGGGGATTACCAATGCGGATAATGCAGACAAAATAACAATTAGTGCAAATCCAAATTCACTTCCAGAAGGAATATGACCAACAACATATGGTTCTAAGAAAATGTATTCAGATACAATTAACAAACCAACCAACATGGTAGAAAAAATTACGACAGATAATACAATGTATGAAAGATTTGAGAATACAGTCCGTATCATAGAAGTCATTTAGACCATCGGATCCAGGATTTGTTTGAAAACAGAGAAAGGCTGTGCACCTCTAACAAATTGTTGTTGATCAGGCCCAATTATAAAGAAACCAGGAGTACCACGCACACCATGATCTCGTGCTTGTTGGACATTGTATTGAACTCGTTTTGAGTATTTTCCAGAGTCAAGACAACTTTCAAAAAGTTCCATATCAAGACCTAAGCTAAAAGCAAATGCTTTAAGTCGCTCTGAGTTTGCCCAGCCATTATCAATTTTAGATTCTTGCGATATGTATAGAAGATCATGATAATCCCAGTATGCATTTTGATCCTCAGCACAATAGGTAGCTTCAGCTGCTTTAGGAGAGTCTCTTCCCAAAAAAGCCAAGTCTACAAAAACAAGATTAACTTTACCAGTATCAATATAATTTTCTGAGATAGCAGGTTTTGTATTATGAAACCAATCATAACATTGATGACATTGATAATCACCAAACTCAACAATAGTAATTGGAGCTGAAGGGTTACCCAAGATAGGAGAGCCCATTGCAGTAGAAATCGTACCATGAGTACGCTCCATGTCAAGATTTACAGTCTCAGTAGAATTAGGAGATAACGTTAATGTAACACCTATGCCAATTACAGCACAAATAACTCCAATAGAAAATATCTTTTTGTTCACGTTCAAAAATTAGAAAATAGATTAAAAAAACTTATTCCAAATTACGAGATTGGTTTCTTCTAAATAGATTTACAAATTTTTCAATTGCGGTATCCACGGGACAAGTCTCACATGCAATACCAGAAAAGTGGCGATCAAAATGTTTGTTAAATTCATCTCTGGAAGTAAATATCATATCACATTTTTCACAATAAATTTTGGTCACATTTTTTCTTGTTTGTTTTTCCACGTCTGAGTTGAACAACTAGTGCTTATAAACATCCTGTTGAAAATCACATTATGGAAAAATTTTATGATAAAGCCGTAACATGTTTTTTTGTTGTGATATTAGGTGCCATATGGTATCTTAGCACGAAATATCATGTCAAACAAAATTACAATATAACAGTTTACGATATGTTAGGAAAACAAATCATAATAGATGGACTAAGAACTAATTTTAAAAATCAAAGAGTTGCAAGATCGTACATATTAGAATATCAAAAGAGATTCGTACAATACGAATTTTTTATTTCATCAGATTCGCATGCAACTAAGGAAAAATTTATTCCACGTCTACTAAAGAATTTTCACAAATAATGGATTCTCATGTGAACATCTAGTTCAATTTGATATTGTGTAACAAATCCACAATGACTACATGAGAACATTTCAACTTGATTTACGGATTCTTTTTCAATAGAGTTGCCAAAAACGGATTTTATGCTTATTAAATCAGCATTAGAGATGACGGCAAAATTTTTTTCTTCGCCAATAGATTCCAAAAACTGTTTAATGGCAGATACAACCTTTTCTGTATCGATATAATCATCATCCAATGTAGATAAGGTGAACTGATGATTCTTCAAAGTAGGAATTGCAGCTATTTCGTCTGAGACAAAAACAACAAGATCATTTTGTATTGCTAAAACATCTTTACAGTCAACAGTAAGCATGATTTTTTAAAAATAGATCATTATTTTAGTTTAACAGCATTCTGAAAATGATTATTATGGATTAGATTTTGACCTTAAATTAATGAGAGATTCAGAAACATTTGGGGTAGAAAAAGATCATGGAGAAGAGGTAACACAGTGGCTAAATGAACAAGCAAAATCTCAAGGGTTAAAATTAGAAGCAAGATTGTACGGATATTCTATTAGTACAAAAAACTTTGGAGATTTTGAAATGTTTTCATGGATGGGAGATGTTCAGATTGCAAGAAAACTAATCATCAAGGCAAGCAAAAGATTCAAGATAAAAGTTATCGAGGGAGGATACAAACCAAAGGAAAGAGTGTTCAGAATGAAAAAATTTGATTATGCAAAAGTCAAGAAAGGTGATAAAACTATAGGTCAAATTGAATTTGCGGTATCAAGATTTGGAAATAAGCAATGGGAGATTCAAGATGAAGAAAGGCGTTAAAGGAAATGTGATCAAGTAGATGGACAGAATAGGAATCATCGGAATTGGGATGTTAGGAAATGCAGTAGCATTACATTTGTTAGATTTAGGATATAAAATAACAGCATTCAACAGGACAAGAGAGAAAACAAAACAGGTTGAAGAGAAGGGAGGCATAATTGTAAACTCACCAAAAGAAGTTGCAATGAATTCAGATTTGGTAATAACAATTGTCAAGGATTCAGAAGCAGTCAAGGAAGTTTCATTTGGAAAAGACGGAATTGTGTTTGGCAAACATGAAGGATTAATTGTTGCAGATATGAGCACGATCAATCCAACTGAATCTAAAAAAATAACAAGTAATTTTCTAGATTACAAGATTGATAAAATAGACGTACCAGTTATGGGAGGTCCAAATGTTGCCATTTCTGGAGAACTTGTAATGATGGTTTCTGGAAATAAAAAGACATTTGAAAAATGCAAAAAAAATCTAGCAAATATTGCTAAAGACTTATTTTTCTTAGGAGAAAGCGGAGTGGCTCATTCTGTCAAGTTAGCAATGAATCTACAAATCACCATGTTGGCACTATCGCTAGCAGAAGGAATCACTTTAGTGAAAAAAACAGGAACAGACCCAAAAGTTTTTCTTGAAATTTTGAATTCAACTTATTTTAAAACTGGCATGAGTGAAAAAAAAGCCTATAAGATGATTGATGGGGAATATGATGCCACATTCACACTGACAAATTTAAAAAAAGACATCAACATAATGAACAAAACCGCGACAGAATTAGGAATAACTTTGCCAATGATAAAAAAAGCAGAAGAAATCTACGAAGATGCAGTTAAAGAAGGGTTTGGAGAAATAGATTATACAGGAATTATCAATTATATAAAAAAAATAAACGATAAATGATAATCAACAAAAATTCTATAAGTTATAACCACCACGATAGATCATGAGACTACAAGACAAAGTAGCAATTGTTACAGGAGCTTCGAGTGACATAGGTAAAGAAATAGTAAGAAGATTTTCAGACGAAGGAGCAAAAGTAGTAATGATTGCTAGAAAAATCGAAGATTTGGAAAAAGCCAGAAAAGAAATAGGAAATGAAAAAAACACAGTTTCAATTTCATGTGACATAACAGATGAATCCCAGGTTTTACATGCAGTAACCCAAGTGGCAGACACATATGGTAAAATAGACATACTAGTAAACAATGCAGGCACAATTAACAATCCTGTCCATTTTCACCAAATGCAAGATTCAGAAATGAAAAAGCTGATGGACGTCAATATGTCAGGAGTATTCCAGATCACAAAAGCAGTTCTTTCAAAAATGACAGAAGCACAGAGTGGAGTAATTGTAAATTTGGGATCTATTGCAGGTGAAAGAGCAATTCAAAGAGTACATTTAGCAGTGTATTCAGCAACAAAGGCTGCAATCTCTATGTTTACCAAAGCAATTGCAGTAGAATATGCAAGAAAAAACATAAGA
This sequence comes from Candidatus Nitrosopumilus sp., assembly GCF_965223225.1. Taxonomy (GTDB): domain Archaea; phylum Thermoproteota; class Nitrososphaeria; order Nitrososphaerales; family Nitrosopumilaceae; genus Nitrosopumilus. The sequence continues at coordinate 461,203 of NZ_CBDCVU010000004.1, read as the reverse complement.
TGTAACTGTGTAAATCCAGGAATTATTAATTCTGGGATGATAAAGACATATCTTGATGATCCTCAAGCAAGGAAAGTACTAGAAGAGAGATTACCTCTTGCAAGAATCGGAGAGCCAATAGATGTTGCAAATGCAGTACTGTATTTGGCATCAGATGAAGCCAATTGGGTTACAGGAACAATACTCAATGTAGACGGTGGAAAGACTGCTTCAGAAGGATAGTAAAATGCTTTGAGATAAATTTAGATATTTTCAAGAAGCATCAAACCTATTACCCTTTTTTCTCAAATAAGATCTATAACTTATACCAGTCACAGTCATTGCAATACCCGTCACTACAGACCACATTACAAAAGACAAAATTTGAGATTCTTCCACAAGACAAGTTTAACAAAAAAGCATCTAAAGGTTAGGATTAAAGTAATTTTGAAGAAATATCAAAGCCTGAAACATCTAAATAGATTTGATTTTGAGTTAATTTATGCCAGAGTGGACTTGTCCTGATTGTGGAAAGCGTCTTTTTCATGAGAACGAGACAACTCTAAAAATTGAAGAGACAATTCATTCAAAATTCTGTCGTAAAAAAGAAGGAGAAACACATAGCTATATGCACAGGGATCCAGCACACATGGAGACGTTTGATGCAGAAAGAGAAAATGATTCAACGGGAACCCCAGTTTTAAAGAAATAGCACCTTTTGCCTCAGAATTATATTTTAGTCCAGAGAACTCAAAGAGATTGTCCAAAGTACATCATTATGATTTAGTTGTAGTGGGAGGAGGGCCAGCAGGATCATCTGCAGCTTATGTGGCAGCTAAAAATGGAATTAAAGTAGCACTAATTGAAAAAGAAGAAACAATTGCAGAAAGTGTTAGAACAAGTGGAGTAACATGGATTCAAAACATAAAGGAATTTGGAATTCCAGACAATTGCTTTAATACAATCAAAAATTTTTCATTTTGTTCTCCAAACAACACAGTAACAATAAGCGACACAGTTGCAAGAGCCGCAGTTTTAGACGTTCGAAAAACATACAGATGGTTAGCAGAAGAGGCAAAAAAAGCTGGGGCAGATATTTTTGTTAAAACAAATGTAAATGAGGTAATAAAAAATGAAGAAAATGACATTGTAGGAGTAAAGGCAACAAATCCAGATGAAAAGATGACATTTTTGTCTAAGATGATAATAGATGCTACAGGATTTCCATCTACAGTTGGAAAAGCTATGGGGTTTGTTAAACAGTGGAAAAGATTTGGGGCAGGGGCAGAATACGAAGTCAAAGTAGAACATGTAGACTCTCAAACATGGTGGTTGATGGTTGGGCAACAATATTCACCTGCAGGATATGCATGGATTTTTCCTCTGGGAAATAACATTGTAAGAATAGGAGTAGGAGTAGGAAAACCAGAATCAAATGTAGACCCTAAACAGAGATTAAAAGAATTAATAGATTCTAAAATTGGACCAATAAAGGATTTAGGAAACATAACGCAGATAGAATTCCATTATGGTTTAATTCCAAACGAAGGAGTTTCAAGAAAAACTGTGTTCAATAATTTGATATTGGTAGGAGATTCTGCAGGACAAGCAAATCCGCTTGTTTTAGAAGGAATCAGATATGCAATAAAATTTGGAAGATTAGCAGGAGAAATATCATCAAACGCAATAAAAAATGGAAGAACAGACGAATCAGCATTAAACACATATGAAGAAAAATGGAGAAAAGAAGTAGAATCAAAAATAAACTCAGCTGTAAAGGTACAGAATAGATGGATAGGATTATCAGATGAAGAATGGGATAGAGAATTAGATATTATTAAAGAATTGAGTTCTGAAGAATTTCTTGATTTCATAAAGGCAGAATTTGGCCTCTCAAACATGGTTAAATTAGCAACACATCATCCAAAGCTTGCTGTAAGGCAACTATTCAATTTAATTAAAAACAAAAAATAGAACAATCATGGATAAGGTTAGAAAAAAATTTAACACCTGGGCAAAAAATGGAAAAGCCGAGTTAATGGAAATTGAGCATGGAAAAAATGTTTCAAAATTTTTAAGATCAATAAAATTTGAAGAGCCATTTGTGTTTCTGGATGTAGGGTGTGGTAACGGATGGACAGTAAGAAAAATAGCTGAAGAAGAAAATTGCAAGAAGGTAGTTGGAATAGATAAGAGTGAGAAGATGATTGAACAGGCAAATAAAAACAAAATAAGTTCAAAAGAAAAATTCATTGTCACAGATATAGAATCTATGAATTCAAGGATGAAATTTGATTTTATTTTTTCAATGGAAGCACTGTATTATTCAGATTCAATAGAAAAGGCCCTAGCAAAAATATACAGAATTCTAAAACCAGGTGGACAGTTTTTTTGTGGCACAGATTTCTATACAGAAAATAATGCAACTAGAAGATGGGCAGAGATTATGAAAATTCAGATGCACCTTCATTCAAAAAAAGAATGGAAAGACATGTTCAAAAATGCGGGTTTTAGTGTCAAAATAAAACAAATCAAAGATCCCCACAACAAAAAGAAATGGAAACGTGAACTAGGAACATTATTCATCATAGGCACTAAAGGAACAAAGTAATACTCAAATCCAATAGCAGTTTGTTTAAAGTGTGAGCTGGAGCACGAAACGCTGCTAAGGCAGAGGAAACTCCTCCCTCCATACAGGAAATATGATCCGGAGATGGATAACCAGAGATGGTTGGCAACGGAGCAGAAAAGAATCCAATATGGAGTACTATGATGGTAAAACCTGAGGTTCCCATAAAAGGAATGAAAAAAGCCGACCCATATGGAGCAAAGCCAAACAGAACCCAAAGATCCTGTACTTGGTTCAGGTAGGCTGCAAAGCGAAATATCGTGAAAACAGAAGGAGGGTTACTCCCAGCACACAAAATTTTTTTACTAAAATTAACTCATTGAACGAACTTGTTCTTTACAAATATCGGCATTACACTTACATGTTGCATCACACAAACATGAACCTTGCATTTCACAATCACATTCTGAACCCATTTCAGCAGAAGCAGCACAACCACATGCAGCCTCTTCTTGATTAGATGCAGGTTCTTGTTGTGGGGGTGGTGCTTGTTGGGAGCTTGATTCACCCTCATAAACGCTACGAGTTTGCTGGTAATCAGAATCCCCTCTTAGTTGGGCTTCTCCTCTGTTTGTTTGGTATCCGCCTGAAGAGGAACTTGTTTGATATCCAACTAAATTACTTGGATCAATTCCCTGTTGTCCTACTTTTTCATTCTTTAGAGCTCTGTTACTAACAAAGAAGAACGCAATTCCTGCAATAGCAGCCATGCCAGCCATACCATAAACTATGAAAATTGGAAAGTCACCAGTAGATGTTGTCGCATAACCTTCAGGAGGAGTTGCAGTAACACCTGCTATTTCAACACCATCCAACATATCCAATGAACCAAATCCAATGGTGTAAAGGTTGCCTTGATCACTAGATTGAACACTTCTTACAAAGTAAGTTTGATCAGAGGAGACTTGTGCCTCAAACACTCTCTCAACTTGACGTCCTTCTCTTATGCTGCTTTCACCCATAGTCCAGCTGGACACCACAAATCCTGCAATATCCTCACTTAGTCCAAAGGTTCCAGCATCTACGTTAATTCCAGTAGGATCAAACAAAAAGTGCCAGTTAGTTAATGGTTGTTCTAAAATAAAATCAGCATTAATCAAGTGTTTGTCAAGAACAGTATCAGCTTCAGTTCCTGCCAAAATTGCATATGCTTCAGGTTCTTGATCTCTTAAAATGTTAATCGGAATATTAATTTCAACTCCGTCAATGGTAATTGGTTTATCAGTACTCAAACCTCTCCAACCCAAGTCAACCAGACTTCTTTGACCATCATCAGTGATTACATAATCAGTAAGAGTGCCTTCAATAATAACACGATAATCAACTGAAGTATTGATATTTCTTGCTTTCAAGTGGAAATCATATGCGACATTCAAGTCAGAAATTCTTGCATGGCTACCATCCTCTATGATGCCTTGATTTAGTTCTGCCATAAGTTCCTGAACTCCAGGGTTTGAAGAATCAGCTGTTCCAGATATAGTCCACTCTTTGCCTTGCAAGATGTCAAAGAGGTTTCCACCGTTTGGATATTCAATGAAAACTGTTTTTTGGTAATTCATCTTAAAGGGAGATGATTCATTGTTTGGATTAATTCTAGCATCTAATTGGGCAGCCCATGCAGTAGAACCACTAGTTCCAACCACCACAAGCCCAGCAAGTAAAATTGTTAAAACTAAAGCCCTAGACACGAATAAAGGCGACAATACAACAGTAATAAACTTATCCAAGATTATGATCGACGCTATTTGAAAAGGTAATATGGAGTGATAAAATAAGACTTTGCAGTTTTAGGAGAGAATGTAATGATTACAGTATTAGCAGGGGGAACAGGATCAGTAAAATTAGTTCGTGGACTAGTATCTCAAGAATCAAAAGTCAACGTAGTCAGCAATGTAGGAGACAATTATTGGCTATACGGTCTTTATGTATGCCCAGACATCGATACCATTGTTTATGGATTAGCAGATTTGCTTGACCAAGAAAGAGGATGGGGAATTAAAAAAGACACATTCAACTTTTTGCGCCAAATGGAAGTTTTTGGAGAAGAGACATGGTTCAGAGTAGGAGACAGAGATGCAGCTACACATCTTATCAGAACAAACATGTTAAAGAATGGAAAGAATCTAAGTGACATTACAAAATGGATGTGTGAAAAATTTGCAGTTAGTGCAAACATCATACCAGTTACAGACAACAGCATAGAAACAAGAATAATTACAGACAAAGGAGAATTACATTTGCAAGAGTATTGGGTAAAACACAGAGGAAAAGATCCTGTAGAAGGAATTCAATACATCGGTGCAGACAAAGCAAGACCTAATCCAGAAGCAGTAAATGCAATACATGATGCAGACATGGTAATATTGGCTCCAGGAAATCCACTGACATCAATAGGCCCAATGCTCCAAATTAAAGGAATAAGAAAAGAATTATCAAAAATTAAGAAAAAAGTGGTTGCAGTTAGTCCGCTAATTGGAGATAATGCAATAAGTGGGCCGGCAGCAAAATACATGCAAGCAGCAGGTATTGAATCAAATGCATATGGTTTGGCAAAGATGTATTCAGATGTGTGTTCCAACATTATTGTAGATGCAAAAGACAGAATGCTATCAAAGAAAATTCAAAGTCTAGACATGAAAGTCTTTGAAACAAAGATAACTATGAAAAATAAAATTGCAGAAGAAGCTTTAGCAAATTTTATACTAAAACAAGTACACGTCTGATTTGAAAATAGCAGCAATAATCCCTGTGAAAACTTTTGCCAATGCAAAGACACGGTTAGATATATCATCATCTCAAAAACAGAAATTATGTGAAATTATGTTAGAAGAAATTTTACATACGATATCAATATCACCGCAAATAGAAAAAACAATCATCGTGACAAAAGAAGAAAAGGCAATCGAGATTGGAAAAAAATTCAATACAATTACAATTATAGATGAGAAAGAAGAAAGCGTAAATAATGCAGTTTCTCTTGCAGACAAATATCTAATTGAAAATAATTTTCATGCATCAATTGTATTTCCACAAGACATACCATACATTAAAACTCAAGACATTGATTTCATGCTGAACTACAAAGCTCCGCCAAACTTTGCAATAATTGTACCGTCAAGAAGATTTGATGGCACCAATGCATTGATGAGGATGCCAACAGATTTGATGGAAACACATTACGATGAAGATAGTTACAAAATCCATATGAATATTGCCAAAAAACATACATTGAATGTGGCAATGGTTTTTGTAAAAAGAATAATGTGGGACGTAGACAACATAGAAGATTTAGAATTTCTATTGCAGCAAAATGAAAAACCAGATGTAGGGAAAAAGATTAAGGAAATACTAGAAGAAAAGTAATAAAAACATAAAATACTACTTTTTGTCGATCAACAACAGACTTATAAGTGATAATTTAGAAAATGTTAAATATTATCATAAAAGGTTTTGAGAAATAAATGGTTAAGGCGATAAATCCAAAAGACAGATGTCCAAGATGTGGGAAAGGAACCCTAGTTACAGATGCAAACACAGGGGAAAATTTCTGTGGCAAATGTGGTTTTGTAATTACAGACAAAGTAGAAGAATCAGGGCCAGAATGGAGATCTTTTTCCAATGAAGGTGAAAATAAGAGCAGAGCAGGAGTTCCAACATCACTTGCTATGCACGATATGGGACTAGCAACTGTAATCAATCCTCAAAACAGAGATGCTACTGGAAAACCGTTAACTGCATCCATGAAAAGTACAATTGAGAGACTTAGAACATGGGATAGCCGAAGCCAAGTACATGAACCAGTAGACCGAAACTTTAGACAAGCTTTTAGTGAATTAGACAGATTAAAAGACAAGCTTGCAGTTGGGGATGCAGTTATTGAAAAGGCGGCATACATTTACAGAAAAGCTTTGGAAAAAGGATTGGTGAGAGGCCGTTCTATTTCAGCACTGATTGCATCAGCATTATATGCAGCATGTAGAGACACAGAGACTCCAAGAACACTAAAAGATATTGGACAAGCAAGCAACATTAAGAGAAAAGACATTGCAAGATGTTATCGTTTATTGTTAAGAGAGTTGAATTTGAAAATGCCAGTCGTAGATCCTATCAAGTGTATTGCCAGAATTGCAAGTAAATCAGGGTTATCAGAAAAGACAAAGAGAAAAGCTACAAAAATATTGCAAACAGCAGAAGAAAGAAAAATCTCAGCAGGCAAAGATCCAATGGGATTGGCAGCAGCAGCGCTATATGTCGCATGTGTTACCAATGGAGAAAATAAAACTCAGAGAGATGTTGCAGAAGCAGCAGGGGTAACAGAAGTTACAATTAGAAATAGATACAAAGGTTTGAAGGTGGCACTAGACCTCTAAATCAAATTCAGTTTTAGAAAAAAACCTACTAGTAAATAATACTGAAACAGACACTGCTCCACAAACTAGGAACAACAACTCTAATGAAGACATTAAGGAATGAGAAAAAGCAGATTCCAGTGAAATAGAATTTAATTGAGAAACAAAGTTGGCATATGAAAAAATAAAATAATTTGTAGCCCAATGAATAAGAACTGAGGCTACAAACCCATATCTAAGATAGACCCATCCAAGAATAATTCCGCTTGCAGTAGCTTGGGCAAATTTTCCATGACTCCAAGATTCCCCAAATGCAATGTGAGCAAATCCAAAAAGAACCCCAACAAATACAATTAACAGAATTGCTTTTTTGGAGTCGTAGATATTCAGATTATCGGGGTTCCAAAGTGATTTTAAGAAATATTTCAGAGAGGATCTATTAGAGTAAAGAGCGAAAAGAGGGATTCCAATCAACAACAAACGAAACCCAAATTCTTCCATCACAGGTGCAAGACTAACATAAAAAAATTGAATCAAGTCATTAGTTGCAGTAGGAGAAGTTATTACAATACCAAATTTTTCTTGAACAGTATTGATCAAAGCTGAAACTAAGATCAAAATTGAAAACCATTTTGTAACGCCAACCATATAATTTAATTTGGAAAAGAAGTTTCCAGATGAAATCATAGGAGAAATAGATTTCAAAAAATTTTGTTTGGGCCCAAGAAGAGCAATAGTAAAAAGAATCACATAGAAAATCCATAAAACAACAAAGACATCACCTATACTAACATCAACATTGGACTGATAAAATGAAGTGCCTTCAAATAATTTGAGATAACTAAAAGGATATTCAAAATTTATGTCATCACCAATTTCACTTTCAAATACAACATAGATTCCCATTGGAAAAGAAACCAAAAACAAACCAAGCATTACCGATAAAAGTGCAGTATATGGAATTCCTATAGCTTGAAGTAATTTGTTGGAGTTTTGCAATTTGGTTTAATGTAATTCTATGCTGTCTTCAGGAAATCCAAGAGTAATCAGAGTATCCTTGATAGTATCTCTATGATCACCCTGTAAGAAAATATATCCTTCTTTTGCAGTACCACCACAAGCATATTTGTTTTTGAGATCTTTGGCAACAGATTCTAAATTATTGAGTTTGGGATCCAAGCCCTCAATCATAGTACCTTTTTTCTTAAATCTTCTAGTTTCTAATCGAATGATAATCTTAGTACTGTCTTTGGCAAGCTCACCACAAGCACATAGATCTTCGGGAAGACCACAAGTATTACAAATTACTGCCATTTATTCGAATAAATTCAATAATACGTACTATTAAGCCTTGTTTGAGTACAATCAAAAGAAAACAAGGTATTTTTTAATTACAAAAATGAGGGAAAACGATGACGGATAATAATTTGACTAAGAAAGCTGCAGAAATGTTACTAAAAGGTGCGACTTTACTCAGTGAACCATGTCCATATTGTTCAGGAGTAAGAGTGATGAAAGAAGGACATGCACTATGTATTGGGTGTGGAAAAGAGCCTGAAAAAAGGGATATCCCAGAAAAAGAACCACCAAAACCAAAATCACAGTTAGAAAAGACATTGGAATTAAAACTAGAAAAGTTATCAAAAGACCTTGAACAAGAAGAGGATCATAAAAAACAACAAGGGATCTTACAGTCAATTAGATCCATAATAGAAACCATGGAGAAAATAAAAAAATGAACAATAAAGTATTTATGTTAAAGTCAGGATTTTCGAAATGTAATGAGCAGTAAGAAATCAGCCCCACTTCCAGCATCAAGTGGAGGTCTCATGAGGTTCTTTGAAGATGAGACAAAAGGATTCAAGATAGATCCAAAAATTGTAGTATCAATTCCCATTAGCCTAATTTCAATTTCATGGGTAATCGATATCTTCCTTTCTCCGTGAAAAAACAATGGAAAAAGCACCAGATGATGTTTCAAATATACACAATAGGTTTTCCCTTACTCTAGTGAACCCATCGTCACATTATTTCTCTCTAGCTGCATCGTTGGCAATAGCTGCAGTCATTGCAATTACAACATATTTTGGATATCCTAATAATTTTGACGTCAATGAGGTATGGTATAGACTTCCAGGAATAATAGTGGTACTAGCTGTAACTCAATTGCTAGACACCAGATTCACAAAAAAGAAGGAATACTCAAAGTCTCTACACTCATCTTTATTTGGAAACATGTTATGGATAGTCACCCTTCTTATGGGATTATTAGCTAGTATAGTACTATCAAAAGAGGCATCATTTTTTTTCCTAGTACTAGGAATGTTCCTGTTTGCCAGTTTCAGGATAGGAATTTACACAACAACATTAGGAGCAAGTATCAAAAAAGCATGGGCCATATGCTTTGTCCAACCATTAGCAATGTTTCTGGTCTTAATTCCTCAAGACATGTGGTTTCCCATATTGAATAATCCAATAGCATTAGGATATGGAATATCATTTATGATCATCGCCAGCGTATGGTCCATACTTACAGACAGGGCAGGAAGACCAGGAATGCATAGTACTCATAAAACAATTCAAGCATATCTTGCATCACAAGGAAATGATTTCACAGAAGCAGAAGAGATAATGGAGCAGCGCTCAAGTGAAAAAAAAGTATCCACATCACAGATAAAATTATCCTCACCAGATGGAGAAATACAATTTAGAATGGTGTTACCTGAAATCCATCCTGGTCCATACCATCCAGTTGGAGGAAGTAACATACCATATCTCATTTACAAAAATTTGAATTCATCTGCAATGGTAATGCACAGTATTTCAGATCATGCTCTAAATTTACCATCAAAAAATGAAGTCGAGAATTATTTAAAAAATCTAGAAAACAGTGAAGTCAAAGAAGAAGGACTCAAGTGCACAGAACCAGTAACAGTACAAATAAACAAAGCCAGAGTAATAGGCTTACTTTTTGGCAATAATCCATTATTGTTTTTATCATTGTCACCACACGGAATGGAAGACATTCCAAACTACATGAAAATAGAAATTGAGCAATATGCAAAGAATAGAAATTACAATAGAACGATGATAGTAGACTGCCACAATGCAATGGGCGCAGAAATTTCAAAGGAGGACGGAGAAGACATGTTAAAAGCTGCAAAATCCTGCTTAGACACTTTAATACAAAAAGACAGCTTCCCAATCGAGTTTGGATATGCAAATTCAGATGACATGGATGTATGGACAGAAGATTTAGGCATGGGAGGATTAGGAATAGTTTGTTTAAAGATAGACGATAAAAAATATTTTCTAGGATGGGCAGATGCGAACAACATGGAAAATGGAATAAGAGAGAAAATCATAGAAAATTTTGCAAAAAAAGAATACACACTACTTGAAATATGCACTTCAGATACGCATTACGCACCAGTCAAAGCTAGAAACAGAAATGGATACTATCAATTAGGATTAATCACAGGAGCAGACAAGCTTTCAAAATGGATGTTAGAGATTGCTAAAAACGCAGAGGCAAAAACAACATCGGCTAAATTTGAAATTTTAGAAAATGAGACAGAAGTGAAGATAATGGGAGATGGAATTTATCAAGATTATTCAAAAGCACTAGATAACTCCCTCAAAATTACAAAAGGATTTGCAATAGGTGGAGTATTATTTTTCATTACTAGTTTGTTCCTATAGTCTTCATCTGGTCTAAATTTCCATAGAATTCATCTACAAATGACGCAAATTTGAAAATGGGCACGATAGGAACATTTTCAATAAAATTAATTTCATCCTGATACAATGTAACAATTATCGGGACACCGCTAGAACCAGGTGTTTTTTCAACGTATTTTTTTGTTCTTTGGATTTGCTTATGAACTGCGGCAGTTAAAGATGAACGGTTGGATCTTTTCCAATGTTTACAATCAATCAGCAAAGCAACTCCCAATCTTATTCCAATTACATCAATCTCCATTCTAGGTTTGGTGAGAATCATATTTTTTATGACAGCAAAATCTTTAGAAGATAAAACTTCAGCAGTTAATCCTTCAAAATCCCTCCAATCCAGAGCAATTGAAATTTCATCTATTGGAAATCCTTGCTCTAGTAAAGCAATAGCGGTTTTTAACTTGTCACCATCTTCAAAATAGTAATTATCATCTTGCTTTGTTCCAATTTGATTTTTTAGCAGTTCATTTAGAAACTTTCTTGAATCAATGGGAGTCATTTTAGTTGCAGCACAAAAGTCTTCAATTGAGACACCTCCAGGTATCATACCAGATAAACCAACAATCATTTTTGGATGAATTCTCAATGGGGTTGTTGATACCATAGAAAATATAGGTTTTAGGAAGAGGGATTGGATCAAGAAATAGGTTTTATTACAAGATTTAGAGATAAGCAATATGAAAAAATGGCTAGTAATCACACTAGCTCTTTCAATTTTTTTATTCATTGGCAATGAAGTATACGCTGAAAAGAATACATTTTTTGATTCTGTAAAGTTCATCCAATACCTTGATGAAAACACTGCATTAGAAGAAATAAGAAATGGAAACTTGGATATTTATTATCAAAGAATATCATCGGACAGATTAGAAGAACAAGATTCAAGAAAAGGATTGCAGATATTTGACTCCACAGGAGGATCATACAGTATTCTTGTAAACCCTGCAGAATCAGACAAGTTTAATCCATTTTCAAATAAAGATGCAAGATTTGCACTCAACTACCTAATAGATCGAAAATTAATTGTAAATGAACTCATGGGAGGTTCAGGAATTCCAATCACGTCATATTACGGACCATCAGATCCAGAATATCTTACTGTAATTGAAGATTTAGAGAAATTTAATTTCAGATATAACCCAACACTAGCAGAAGAGATCATATCAAACACGATGGAAGAAAGAGGAGCAGTCAAACAAAATGACACATGGTATTTTGATTCAAAACCAATCGAGATAACAATTTTTGTACGAATTGATGATCCAGTTAGAAAATCAATTGGAGAGATTTTGGCATCAGAATTGCAAAATATAGGCTTTACAGTCAAAAAAGACTTTGGAGATCTTAACAAGGCATTTGTGGTAGTTTATGGATCTGATCCAAAAGAGATGAAATGGAGTATGTACACAGAAGGATGGGGAAGATCTACATTTGTCAGATATGATTCAGTAGGATTAGGGCAGATGTATGCGCCATGGTTTTCATACATGCCAGGATTTAATGAGCCATCATATTGGAACTACAAAAATGACAAACTAGATGAATTAACCCAGCAAGTATACACTGGAGATTTCAAATCACCTATCGAAAGAGCAGAAATAATTCAAGAAGCAATAACAGAAGGAGTCAATGAATCAGTAAGAATTTTCTTAGCTAGTAAAACAGACCAGTACGTTGCCAACAAAAGAGTAGAAGGAATAGTTAATGACTTCGGTGCAGGAGTCCCAAGTAGATTCACTCCAATAAATGCCAAAACAGACAACGATGAGTTGGTAATAGGAGTAAAACAGATCTATCAAGGAGCATGGAATCCAGTAATGGGTTTAACAGATACATACAGCAGACAAATTTGGGAAGTAGTTTCGGATCCAGGTACATTTAAGCATCCTTTTACGGGAGAGACGTTTCCTGTTAGGGCAAACTGGAATGTTGAAACAAATGGACCGGATGGAAAATTAGAAATTCCTCAAGATGCAATAATATGGGATCCAAAATCACAAAAATGGGAAAAAGTTGGACAAGACACTCTTGCAACAAGTAAGGTAACTTTTGATTTTATATTCAGCAATTGGCACAATGGGGTAAAAATGGATATGAATGACATAATACATTCACTATACTTTACAATTGAATGGGGCACTCAGACAGATGAAAACGACAAAACTTTTGATACAGAATTTACGCCAAGAGCAGCGCAAAGTGTGAAGACTATCAAAGGAATAATCCCGATAGATGAGAACACAATTGAGGTTTATGTAGACTATTGGCATTTTGATGAAGGAGAAATTTCAGATTGGGCATTATTATGGAGTTCAACACCATGGGAAATATCGGCAGCAATGGAAAATGCGGTAAAAGATAGAAAATTATCATTTTCAAGGTCAGGTGCTACAAACAATAATGTAAATTGGCTATCATTAATCATCCCAAACGATGCAGTAATCATCAAAGAGTATTTGGAGAAATTCCGAGACAACAGTCACATGCCCCCCTCAATTATTAAAGAAAACAGCAACAGTATTTCACATTATAACGACAGATATCAAAAATCGATTGAGTGGATTGAAAACAAAAATCATGCAATAATCAGCAACGGTCCATATTATTTGGAGTCATATACGCCGGAATCAAGAACGATTACTGTGAATGCATTTGAAGATGATTCATACCCATTTGCAGCTGGAAAATGGAAAGAATTTCAGAAAACAGATTATCCTACAATCAAAGAAATCAAAATGGAGAAGATAATTCAAAAAAATAAAGATCTGGTTATTGAAGTTAAAACAAACTTTGTAGATTCAATCATGTATTTTTTGACAGACAGTAAAGGAACAACTATATCGTCAGATGCTTTGAATATCAATTCGGAAAAGGAAACCATCAAGATAGAATCAGATGAGATTGAAAGGTTAAGTCTAGGAGCAAACAATATCAAACTATTTGCAATTTCAAATTCAGTCTTCAAACCAGATTTTTACGAATCTAGTTTTTTTGTTGTGGAGAATATTCAAAATATTCCAACTGGAACATATGAAAATAACGTAAGTCTTACAAAAGAAAATGACTCATATTTTCAAATTGTAGTTATTGTAATTCCAGTAATATTAGCAATGATTGCCGGACTATGGATTCATCTTAAGAAGCATTAAGCAGACAAACCATATTCTTTTAGAATTATTTGAATTTGATCTTCATTTTCAATTTTCGAATATTCCTCTAACAAGTTTTTATTAAGATCATAAAACGTATGACCCCACTTGAACTTGTCTAGCAACTCCAATCCTTGATGAGTCATGCCCATAATTATTAACGAAGCTGAAATAGCCTCCACAGTAGTAAGTTTGTTGATTTTCGAATAATTCACAGGATTTCCAGCCAAGAGAGGAGGAAGTTTTCTTTTGATGCCATGGAAATTTTTGGAGAAGGCTTGATTAGCTAGATTCCATGAACAATCTATTCCAATTATAGAGTTAACAAGAGATTTATCTTTAGGAAGTAGTGTTTTTTCAGAAAAAGGATCCAAAACTAATCCTTTAGAATTGATTCTTTTAGTTTTAGATGCAAGACCAAATTTAACAATCTTTGCAGCAGTACATTTTCTAGGATCATCCTGATAGAACATCAAGACTTGTAGTTTCATATTAAAAATATCATACTGGTAATATTTTGAATTTACTCAGAAAGTTTGTAGGTAATTTTGTAATAAAAGCGAGAAACTTGTTCGCCATCTTTTATAATTTCAATATTCCATATGGTATCAGGTAAGAATTCATCAAAGGATTCAGGCAATATGCTAAATTTCTCTAGTCGTACATCAGGCCCACTATATCTCACATTAAGAGAAACACCATCAACTTCTACAACTTCATAAATTTTCCCTGGTTGTCTAGTAGATTCACTAATCAAACAACTCTTATCGCTTCCAATAACACAAGTACCAGAAAATGTAGACACCTGTAGATTAACATTTGATTCTTCTCCTCTGGAAGGAGTGATCATGGAGCCAGAAAGGACTCTAGGTTCAAAAAGTACATCATTTGAGGTTTTGTCCTCTACAAGGATAGGAATTTGTTGTTCAGATATTCGGTTAACTTTGTCAATCAGAGTACTAAGGATTGGCAATTCAGGTTTTTCAGTCACAATAAAAGTCAATGATTTGGTTTCAAAATCAGCATCAACTGTAATTTCATACAAGCCGAGAGAAGAAGAGGATTCATCAATTACAAATTGATAAGTAAAAGAGCCAGATGGTCCGGGACGAACAGTAGTAACTGGACCCATATGTTTACCACAATAAAAGGAGCCACAGGTTATTTCAGAATCAGATTTTTTAATAATGCTTACATCAAATTCTTCCAAATAAATTAACTTGTTTGGTTTTCCAGTTATTGTAACTGTGTCTCCAGGATGATATTCAGATTTATCAGTATTCAACAATAAAGAAACTGGTTCATCAGAACCAAAGGCAAAGTCATTTACAACACTGAAAGTGGTTTGGGTTTGAGCCCTAAGATACAATGCCTTTACAGTGTAGGGGCCCTCACTAAAGACAGTTGGAGGCAATTCAAAGAGACTAGAAAAGTAGCCACCTTGATCTGGATATACAGAAGATTCATGAATTTGAGGATATGGGAATTCACCATCAAGTACTTTTATAACAACACGTTCAGGAACTACCAATCCTTCATCACCCTGATCACGTTTGATAACATTACCTTCCACCTTGAGTTTTTCCCCAGCTTGGTATAGAGATTTTTCAGTAGTTACAAAGATAGGTACAGTAGAGAGAGAATCATTTTCAGGATCAGAGGATACTTTGAAGAACAAATCTTTGCTAAATGAGTCAGTGGATACTTTTATCTTATAGACACCAAAGTTTGATTTGATTACATCTCTCCCATCATCTGTTTTTATATTCTGAACTTTTTCAGCAATTGGAGTTTTCCAAGACCAAGAAAAGCGTTGATTATCAATAGTACTTCCAGAATTAATTACAGTGCCATCAGGTTTTGTGAGAGAGATATCAACTGCACTAGCTCCGCTTGGAGGAATAACACCGACGAGACTCAGAGATTCTCCAAGACCATAAACCTCTTTGTCAAGAGAAATTTGTGCACCATCTGTCAAATTTAGAGGATCAACAACATGAAATGGCAGAGTTGCAACATCGTCTAAATATTTTGCAGTAACAAGATAACCACCCTCAATGAAAATATTTTTAGGAATGTCAATTTGAGTAGAAAAACTTCCAGATGTCTCAGGTATTGCTGTAAAGTCGTAAGACACAATCACACCGCCATCATGTCTGGTTTTAGAACCTGAAGACAAACCAACAATTTCTAATGGAGTGCCATCTTCATGAGTAATAGATATCTTTACCGGAGTTCCAGAGGTATAGCTAGAATTGCCAAATGGATCTTCAATAAATCCATTAAGGAGGATAGTATCTCCAATTTCATACATTTGTTTATCAGAATTCAAAGTTATAGGTTCATCAGATGCGACAAAGGCTTCTGGGTCAGATACGGCATGAATCACCTTTTTAGCAGAACCTATATCTTGTGAAACCATAATTTGATAGGTTCCCAATCTTTTATCATTATCTGGAATAGTAAAAGTATACTTGAAAGATCCATCACCTAGAATTGTAACACCATCTAAAATTTTGAAACCACTAGCACTGCCAGTAGAAGAACTTCCAATAGAAGTTTGTTTGGTTTGCAATATTTCCAGATTCATTGTGGCAACCCAAACTTGATTTAGCCTGCCAGTTATGTGAACCTGCTCTCCTAATTCATATGCAGTTTTGTCAGTCCACAGCGATATAGATACATCCTCTTTGATATCTTCGACAACATCAAATGTAGATTGAATTGATTTCTTGTCATATTCAGCATTGATTTGATATGTACCAAATGCGGGATTCACAGTTGTTATATAGACACTTGTTGTAAATTTCCCATCAACTGGAAACAATTTTCCATTAGCAATAACTTTTTGATCAGGATCAGTAATGGTAAATGTCATTCCTTCAAATGGAATCATCTCAGAAGAAGTAGCAATAAGAGAGACAGATTGTCCCGGAATATATTGAGATTTATCAGTTATCAAAGTAAGTGCAGAATCAACAATCTCTTCTTTTTCAGTTGTTTGCATACCTACTGAAAAAGTGGTAGATGAAGTTGCTCCGGCATATTCAACTGAAACATCATAAGAACCCTCGTTGATGCCAAGGATTTGATGTAAGCTGAGTTTAGTTTGAAAATTCTTGTTAAGATCTGGATAAAGAGTCAAAGTTTTGAAAAAATCAGGTCCAGTAATATCAACTACAATTTGTTCAGGTTGGAAAAATGGTTTGTAAATAAAGACTTCTTCGGAAATACTACCTTTAAGAACTGCAACTTCATCAAAAACATAGGAGTCTTTTTCAGATGAAATTGTCACAGAGACGTTTCCAACATCTTCATTTAATACGAGTTTTCCATTAGATGATCCTGCCGTAGATGTTACAAATTTCCAATCATCAAAATTATCAAAATCATAAGCATCGTAGATTCTTTGCCAAGATGTAAAATCATTTTTAATGTCTGTGATAGTTGGAGTTTTGTCAATCAGAGCACCAGTTGGATCTAGTAGTTCAATTGAATCTCCAGAATCAGTAAACCAAATCGGTTGGTATGAGAATGTTAAAAATTGTCCAGGTTTGATTATAGTTCCTTCAGAAATAGTCATTGTTTTTTTCAATACGGTAGTTGATGCTATTTTCCAATTTCCCAAGTTAACTTCAGAGTCAGTGGGATTGTAAATCTCAACCCATTCAGATATTGTTTTAGCGTCATCTCCTGGAGGATTAGTGTCTACTTCATTTATTACAATATGATCATCTGTTGTTTGAGCATATGCAGGCACAATAAGGCCAGCAAGTAGAAAAAATGAAAATACCAACATCAAATTATTGTTCATATTGTTTTGACCTACTTTGATTGAAAAACAGACTCATTTTAGAATGAAATAGAGTAAAAGTTGAGCTGTTTGTTAAAGTCATATATCTTAAAACCACAGTAAAAAATAGTTTTTTTAGTATTAAGGCATACGAAGGACTTATTCTTTGTCAGAAATGTCACAATGAGGGCACTTTTTATTTACAATTTTAGAACCACAGTCCATACAGAGTCCTTCTAATCCAATATCCCTCTGAATCAACTTTGTTCTTCTACCAACATAGAATTTGACTCCAAAATACATCAAAGATACGATAAGTACAGCATAAAGAGGAGCCATAAAAGGCAACAAACCTACCATGAAAAGTAACAAACCTGTAATTAAAATAACATCTCTTTTCTCAAATTTCACAAATTTCTAGAATGACAGAATTCATAAAAAGATGCCGGAGCTCAGAGCCATTAATTCACTTCATTTCAAAGTCATCACTCTAACTCTTCCTCATTGCTCGGCACAAACAGTAGGAACCTATTTGATAATAAGATAATGATGATATGGGATCGGCGAGATTTGAACGCGCGACCTCTGCGTCCCAAACGCAGAATCATACCAAGCTAGACCACGATCCCAGTAAATCCTAAAAATTGCCCAATTTAAGCTTCACAGATAATCATTTTAAAGGCAAAAAAAAGGATCAGAGACGTGAATATAGAAGATTACGTCAAGGCAGGGAAAATTGCATCAGAAGTAAGAGAGAATGTAAGAAAAAAGAATTGGATAGGTAAAACAGTTTATGAGATATGTGAGGAGATTGAAGGTGAAATTAAGAAAAGAGGAGCCAAATGTGCTTTTCCTGTAAATACAAGTATTAACGAAGTCGCAGCCCACTACACGGCAGAACCAAATGATCCAATCATGATTAAAGACACGGATTTGGTAAAGATCGACCTAGGTGCTCAAATTAACGGATACATTGCAGACACAGCAGTGACTGTTTGTTATGATGCACAGTTTGACGGTATTGTCAATGCAGCCGAAGAGGCATTAGGAAATGCAATGGCAATGATAAAAGACGGAGTCAAGGCAAGCGACATTGGCAGAGCAATTGAAACCACAATCAAACAATTAGGATGCAAGCCAATTGCAAATCTAAGTGGGCATTCGTTGGATCAGTACACAATTCATGCAGGCAAATCAATCCCAAATATTTGGTCAATTGGTGGATTTTCATTGTCCAAGAATTCAGCTTATGCATGTGAACCATTTGTGACAACTGAACAAGGAGGAGGATTCGTTAGAAATGGACAAATAAAAAATATCTTTGCGTTGAATTCCAGGAAAAAAACAAAAAATGAGGAAGCAGATAAGCTTCTTGATTTTATCTGGGAAAATTTTAACATGTTGCCATTTGCATTAAGATGGATTACGACAGAAATCGAAGAGAAAAAGGCAAGAGAGTTGTTAGACATATTGGTTAAGAAAAAAGCGGTTCAGGCATATCCAGTATTAATTGAGGTCAACGAGCAAAGAGTAGCTCAAGCAGAACATACCTTTATCCCGTTAGAAGACGGAGTAACAATAACTACTAAAGCACAATAAAACACATCAATTATAGAAGTAATTTGAGTGAAGAGATAAGGCCATGTCCAAAATGTGGAGGTTTAATGTTCAGAGAACAAGGAGAAGGAATATCGTGGTTTTGCCCATCATGTAATATCAAGTTCAAAACAAAATAATGAAAAAACTACTGTTCTAGAGTCTCGCCAAAAATTTTCTCAATTTGCATCATTCCATCACATGATGAGCATTTTGAACTTTCAGTAAACAACACATCACCGTCAGAAAATTTTCTTTTTTTTATGGTATGACATTTTTTACATTTCTCTACAGTGTATTCTAAAGTAATTTTTTTCTTGGAAAATATCATTGAGGAACTCCAGATGTATTACCAACACCAATAATTAAAATAGATTGTCCCTCAGATGTGTTGTCTCTAATCATATCATGAACTTGCAATAGAACATTTTCAGATTCACCTGCAATTTCTTTAGTCATCAGAGTTATTGCTTCTTTTACAGATTGTTTTATGACTATAGAGAATACAGGAATGGAGTTATTTGTTGCAACAGATTCAATTTCAAATTTTTCAGTTCCGATTCCACCAATAGCAGCTCCAAATCCCTGTGCGACAGATGCAGAATCTTCCCCTTCGAGCTTTAATGCGGCGTCAATCATGATGATTGCATCTAATTTGTTTTTTTCAATTATTTTTTGTAATGCATCAGCAGGCCTACCTACAGTAGAAGCGGGTCCTTCAGCCTTTAAAAGGAAAAGGTGTCTATTTTCAAATTCAGTTTGCGCAAGGACTGTTTGAAATGAAGCAGATTCCTTTTCAAGTCCCAACATCATTTTGCCTACAACCATAGGTCCTATTCCATCACCCACAGGTTGTCCTTTCTTAAATGCAGGAATTGCATCTTTCATTGCCTCTGCTTGCTCCATGATAAATGGTAGAAGCATCTGCAATGGTAGTATTAACGGATAATTATTTTGTTTTTTTGCAGTGAGAAACATATGGTTTATGATTTTGTAAATCATTTGTAATGAAGAAGCAATCTCCAACAGGGTTTGAACTTTAGCCAATTCCAAATCATTTATTCCAGGAGAAAGTAACTTCACATGTTCTCGGGTATAATCATCTCTTGATCTTACGGTATGTTTTACTTTTTCAACTATTCCATTAGGATCCATATCAACTGGCATGATAGTAAAATAATCCAAAAATCTATCAATTTTGTTTACATAGTCATCGTGAGTCATACAATTCTTTTCAACATACTTGATTAGTTCAGTTCTTGATTCAGAACGAAATCCATCTAGTTTCTTTATCCCTTTCTTGATTTCACCCGAGGTGATATAGAGTTGAATGCGTTGACCGTAAAATACGAATATAATGATTGGAACAATCCAGATAAGCATCATAAGTGGATTAGTATCATCACTCATTCCAAACAATTGGTCAAAATCAAAATTGGTAAAATTCACTAATCTCAGCGATCTTCAAATCTAAATTAAATCATTCGTAAAGCCAAAATGGAAAATCCTCAAGAAACCCAAAAACTGCAGCCTAAAGCCAAATTGATGGCGAGTGCTTTTATTATAGTTCAAATAGAAAAAAGCTGAATATGCCACAAACAAAACCCATGGTAAGTGTTGAAAATGTAGTAGCATCAGCTTCTGTGGACCAAAAAATGGATCTAAATGAGATTACCAGAACATTTCCAGATGTAGAGTATCACCCGGATCAATTCCCAGGACTTGTTTTCAGATTAAAGAGCCCAAAAACTGCAACTTTGATTTTCACTTCAGGTAAAATGGTATGTACAGGTTCAAAATCTGAAGAAATGGCCAGAAAGGCCGTAAAGACAGTAGTACAAAAACTTCGAAAGGGCGGAATTAAGGTAAAAAAAGATGCAGTGGTAGAAATCCAAAATATCGTAGCATCAATCAATCTCGGAGGAAAAATCCACTTAGAACAAGCTGCAAGAACACTTCCAAGAAGCATGTATGAACCAGAACAATTTCCAGGATTAATTCATAGGATGTTAGATCCAAAGACAGTCATTCTGTTATTCTCATCAGGAAAACTAGTTTGTACAGGAGCTAAAAAAGAACCAGATGTATACAGGTCTGTAAATAACTTACACGTATTATTAGAAGAAAAGGATCTAATGATATACGATTAGTATAAAAAGACCACCTACAACTTTCTATAATTTTTAATTTATGAAAATTTAGATTTTTTTTATTTTATTGGACTTCCTAGTGGAACTTCTCCATCTACTGTTAACCAAAAGGGCTTATCATCCACATCAGCTGCCAACAGCATTGCATTAGATTCAACTCCAGCCATTTTTTTTGGTTCAAGATTGGCAATGACAATAACAATTTTTCCAATTAAATCATCATGACTATAATACTGCGCACCTCCAATTATCACATCCCGTACATCATCATTACCCAAATCAACTTGTCCTTGAATGATTCTGGATTTTCCTTCTATGGGTTGTGTTGAAATGATTTTTGCAACTCTCAAATCCAGCTTTGCAAAGTCATCATAAGAAATATTCATCATGTAAAATTTGCAATAAATCTCTTTAAAATGAATTTCGAAATTATTTTAAATCGTTTTTATTAATACAACTAGTTTCAATATCATATTTTAATGGCGCAGGAAGTTCAGAATATTTTTTATTAACCAGAGCTATAATCTGATCTTCAGGAACATTTACCTTCTTGAGTAACTTCCCACGTTGATGAGCGTAGGCATTTTTCCAAAATCCTGCTCCGTCAAAGGTTCCAATTTTTGGCATATATTTTGAGGGTTTCATTTTCTTTCAAATATTAGTTGACTGTGACGGAAGAATGGCAAATGCCATTAGAACTGGAGTTACTGTTCTGGATTTTAGGCATATTGCCCATCACAGTCTGTATGAAAAGATGTGAGAATCTAATATATTGTATACGGTAGATATTGTCCACCTTAAAACCATGTCTGCACAATTATAGATGGTTTTTTGGTGATTATAGACTGAAATTACAAGATCAACATAAAGTTCTAAGTTTATTTAGACAAAGAAATAAGCCAAAAATTATGGCTGACGAGGAAAAAGAAGAGAAAGCAACTCTGAAGACAGAAATACTAGACAAGATATCGGCTCTAGTTACTGCAGCATTTGGTTTGGTCGCAGCACTTGCTTGGAATGACGCAATAAAGGCAATCTTCAAAGAAGTTTTTGGAGAAGCAGGTTCAATTGGTCCAATGATACTCTATGCAGTAATTGTTACCATAATTGCAGTAATCCTGACAATAATTGTGGCAAGGGCAGTTGCAAACGCAAAGAACAAGTAAATAATTTTTCTATTTTTATTTTTTTAAATGATATTAAATTAATTTAGCATAAATTTGGTTCAGAATATTTAAAGAAACGTTGCCAAACGCTAGGTAAGGGATTTTTCATCATAGAGGAATATCCCCATAGATCAAACATGAATGGTATCTAAAATTACATTTTTGAGGGGTGTCAAGACATATCTTTCTGTTGAAAACAACCCACCAGAAATTCAAAGAGGAAAATTTTTCATAATCTTAGATAGGATTATGAAAAAATGGAATATGTGGGACAACATTTTCTATGAATAGTTTTAAAATTATCACATACAATCAGAAATAGTGACGAGAAAACCAGGCTCTCCTAGGCAACAAAAAATCTACAAATGTCAATCTTGTGGTTATGTCTGTAAGAAACATGCTACTCTAGTCTTACATGCAAAAGAATTCCATAATATTGAACTCTGAGAGGATCAATCATAATCTTAGATATGATTATGAAAAAATTAAGAAGTGGCCTTTGCTGCTGCACGTGCTACAATTATCGTCATGCAATGTTGGATAACAAATAGTCAGGTCGTGGTTTGTTGTGCCTAGAGACATGACAGAGGTTTTCAATCAAATGACAAAATGTGGATTATGGTCTAATTGAAGACGAACGTCATCTGCCATGTCCGGTAGGTGTATGATGTCTTACAATATAAAGGAAAATTGAAGGTTATTCAGATGCTGTCTCTTCTGGAGGAGTAAAAGGAATTTCATCGTGGTGTCCTTTGCCACGAATGATAAAGCATGTTACTGCAAGTGCAATTGCCATGCCAATGACCACTCCAAATGCTATAATGCTAGCTTCTGTCATACCTCTTGGCCTTTGCAAACAATATTTAGATTTTGAGAATTTCTGATCACCTATTGAACATTGTAAAAAAGTAGGGCTTATGACCATTGATGCTACTACACCAAGTAAGAGATTTGCATGATTGATTATACATCCCAACCAAAGAATTGCTTTCAGTCCACAAACGGGCAGTATTTAGAAATTTCAAAATATTGAATCCATTACAATATATTTAATGCGGTTCAAGTAAATGATACTAACCATGACCACAATAGAGGTTGAAGTAGAAATCGACGCATCGCAAGACAAAGTTTGGGAGGTCATTTCTGATATTGACAATGAACCAAAATTTTGGAAAGGGACAAAGAAGGTAAGGAACATATCAAAAGAAGGAAACAAAGTCAACAGAGAGATCATTATTGCTTTTAGAGATCAAAAATGTCTGCAAGAGGTCACACTTCAGCCAAAAGAGAAAATTGAGGCAAAATTCACAAAGGGGATCATTCAAGGAGAAAAAATAGTCTCAATAATTCCAAGAGATAAAAAAGTAATACTCAAAACTATATGGAATATTAAGTTGACAGGATTAATGGGAATGTTTACAGGAATGATCAAAAACCACATCAAGAGCGGTACAGAACAAGCAATGCAGAGTATCAAAAACGAAATAGAGAAATAAGTACATGGAATTAATTTTTGAAATTTTAATTTATTCATTAACAGCTATCTTAATTGGAATTATAGGAGCATGGGTATTTTTGATAAAATCAATGTCGGATTCATTCAGATTAACACCATACCTTGACAGATTTGAAGAAAAGTCAGAAATCAAAAATCCAATAGTTTCAATCATTTTACCTGCAAGAAACGAAGAAGAGTTTATTGGAAAATGTCTAGATACATTAGTCAATCAAGATTACAGGGATTACGAAATAATTGTGATTGATGATTCTTCGGAGGATGACACAAGAAAAATAATTTTAGAGTATGCAAAAAAGTGCAAAAAAATTGTTCCAGTATTTGCCAGATCCAAACCAGATGGCTGGATGGGAAAAAATTGGGCATGTATGGAAGGATATAGAAAAGCAAAAGGGGACTTGTTGTTATTTACAGATGCAGACACAACTCATTCAAAGAATGTGATTTCATTGGCAGTAAAACATCTAAATTCATTTAATCTAGATGCATTGTCTGCAATTCCAAAAATGCTAACATTTGATTTTTGGACAAAGATAACACTTCCAATGATCTCGACATTTCTTCACACGAGATTTTCTGCACTTAATGTGAATGACCCCAATAAAAAAACAGGGTATTTTTTTGGCAGTTTTTTCATATTGCAAAAAAAAGTCTACGAAGAGGTAGGCATGCACGAAGGTGTAAAACATGAAATTATCGAAGATGGAGCACTAGGAAAAAAGGTGAAAGAATCAGGATACAAGATGAAGATGGTAAGAGCAGAACACATAATAGAAGCAGTATGGGCACGAGACAAAAGCACATTATGGAATGCCTTGAAGAGATTAATGGTACCTCTCTATCTGCAAAGTGGAAAGATTGCAATAGGGATTTTTTTTGCAGTAGTTTTTTTGTTGTTTGTTCCATTTCTTATTCTTGCAGTAACAACAATATTCCCAATAGAAACCCCATCTATGAAAATATTATGCATTAGTGCTGCCATTGCTTCACTTTTGATTTACACAGGTGCCATAATAGAAGCAAAATTTGGATTAGGTTTAAGACTGCCACATGCATTGTGTGCACCGCTAGGAGGATTAGTGGTGGTGTCAGGATTCCTGTCAGGATTATTACAGGCAAAAAGTTCTTCATCAGTTTCATGGAGAGGAAGAAGTTATTCTATGAAGGACCACAATCAAAGCTCAATTAGCGTATAGCAATCCTTTTACGTATAAAATAGA
Organism: Candidatus Nitrosopumilus sp.; assembly: GCF_965223225.1. Lineage (GTDB taxonomy): Archaea > Thermoproteota > Nitrososphaeria > Nitrososphaerales > Nitrosopumilaceae > Nitrosopumilus. The sequence goes on along the minus strand of NZ_CBDCVU010000004.1, from coordinate 435,921 downwards.
AAATAGAAAATTACTTGGATAAATCAGGAATTTTTGTAGGAGGTGCAATAGGAATAATTTCAGTGATTGCAGTTTTTGGTATTTTGTTCACAATACCATCCGAAGTACCTAAACCAGAGATTGCAATAGGCAATGAAAATTCCTTGAACAAAGTTGGAGACTCAGTTACCTCAACTGCAACTTTAGAAACTACATACTCAGAAAATTTATCATTAATTGAGATATTTGAAAAATCAGAACCAGGAGTAGTAAGAGTCAACGTACAAAGAGCAGAATCAATAGAAGGAGTAGGAGGAGTGGGCTCAGGTTTTGTATTTGATAAGAAAGGTCACATAATCACAAATGCTCATGTTGTAGACAATGCAAGAAAAGTAGTTGTCACCTTTTTGGATGGAAGATCATACAATGCAAATATCATAGGTTCAGATGACTATACAGACATTGCAGTCATCAAAGTAGATGCAGATTTATCAGATTTACAACCGTTGTCAATTGGAGATTCTTCAAATTTGAAGGTAGGAGAACAAATAGCAGCTATAGGAAACCCATTTGGATTATCAGGATCAATGACGTCCGGAATAGTTAGTCAACTTGGAAGACTATTGCCATCAAGTGGCGCAGGCTATTCAATACCAGACATAATTCAAACCGACGCTGCAATAAACCCAGGAAATTCAGGAGGCCCATTATTGAATATGAGGGGAGAAGTAGTAGGAATAAACACAGCAATTCAATCAGCTACAGGAGAATTTACAGGAGTAGGATTTGCAGTGCCATCTCAAACAGTAGCAAAGATAGTACCCATACTAATCAATAAAGGAGAATACAAACATCCTTGGATTGGAATTTCTGGAACAGATATTGAACCAGACCTGGCAAAGGTTTTGAAATTAGCAGATGCCGTAGGATTTTTAGTAGTAACAGTCATCAAAGACAGTCCGGCAGATAAAGCAGGAATAGTCGGATCAACAAAAGTAATGGAAACAGAAACCGGTAGATATGCAATAGGAGGAGACATTATTTTATCAGTAGATGGAAAGGAAGTAAGACAGATTGACGATATTTTGATCCATCTACAAAGGGCAAAATCTGTAGGAGACGAGATGATTTTAGAAATACTCAGAGACGGCAGAACGACAAACGTAACCATCATCCTACAAGAAAGACCAAATGGTAACTAGTACAGTACAAGCATAAATACTTCTAGGCAAGAATGTTTCTGTTGAACAAGCTTGTTTTAGACTCTGAGAGCTTAAACCATGTTTTAGAGAATAAACAGATTTCACGTCAGGAGATAATTGAGATTTACAACAATGCAGTAAGAGACCCTAAAGAATTATTCTCAGTAGCACATAGACTTAGAAACAAAGCAAAAAATAACTCGGTGACATTTTCTAAAAAAGCATTTTTTAACATCATTAATTTATGTAAAGACACATGTTCGTATTGCACATACAAAGCAGAACCAGGAGAAAATAAGCTTTCATTAATGTCAAAAAAACAAATTTACGAATTATTACAATTAGCTAAAAAATACAAATGTGTAGAATCTTTGTTTGTAACAGGAGAGCAACCAGAAAAAAAATATCCTGAAGCAAAGAAATGGTTAAGAGAAAATGGATTTACAAGTACAGCAGAATATTTGATCCATGCATCAGAATTAGCATTAGAAATAGGATTGTTCCCACATACAAACGCTGGAAATCTAAACTATCAGGAAATGAAAGAATTGAAGAAAACAAACGTGTCAATGGGAATAATGTTGGAAAATGTAAGTGAAAGGTTGTCAGAAAAGGGAATGCCGCATTACTTGGCAGCAAGTAAAAGACCAAAAACCAGATTGCAAATATTAGAAAATTCAGGCAAATTAGGAATACCAATGACAACTGGAATCCTAGTAGGAATAGGAGAAAATATTGAGGAAATAATAGACTCTATACTTGCTATCAAAAAATTACATGAGAAATATCAAAACATACAAGAGATAATTTTACAGAATTTTCAACCAAAAGAAGATACTGTTATGAGAAATACCCCCTCAGCAAATGAAGAATACTTCAAATTGATTGTCGCACTAACCAGAATAATAATGCCAGATATGAATATACAAATCCCACCCAACTTATCACCAAAATCATATCAGAGTTTCCTATCTGTAGGAATTAATGATTGGGGAGGCATATCTCCACTAACTCCAGATTTTGTAAATCCAGAATTTTCTTGGCCGGAGATAAGTAGTGTGGAAGAAAATTCAAAGAAGGCAGGGTTTGACTTGAAGTGTAGATTTCCAGTGTATCCAGAATTTTCATCACTAGTTAGCAAAGAGTTAAGAGACAAGATGATTGAAATTGAAGATGAAGAGGGCTTGGTAAGAGGGGATTATTGGAGATGACAAGTAACATAGAATCATTGTTTAAGGTCATAGATCCGGTAGTTGCCAAAATTCTAGAAGATGCCCTTTCAGAGAAAGAGATTTCAGCAGACGAAGGTTTAGAGTTATACAAAACAACAGGAATTGAATTTCATTTAGTAGGATTAGTAGCTGATGAGCTTAGAAGAAGAAGGGTAGGAGATATTGTATCATATGTTGTAAACAGAAACATCAACTTTACAAATGTCTGTATCAAGCAATGCGGATTTTGTGCATTTAGCAGAGATTTTAGAGAAGAAGAAGGGTACTTTTTACCTACCGAGGAAATTGTACGTAGGGCAAAAGAGGCAAATCAGTTAGGAGCAACCGAAGTATGTATCCAGGCAGGACTGCCACCAGACATGAAAGGAGATCTTTATGAAGAGATATGCAGAGAGATAAAAAAGGAGATTCCAGACATCCATATTCATGGATTCTCTCCCGAAGAAATATTGTATGGTGCAAAAAGATCCGAAGTTTCAATTGAAGAATTTTTAAAGAGATTGAAAGAAGCAGGGGTAAACACACTTCCTGGAACGTCAGCAGAAATATTGGATCAAGAAATCAGAGACAAGATATCACCAGGTAGAATTAGTGTGAAAAATTGGGAAAAAGTCATCAAAACTGCACACAAAATGGGAATTAACACTACATCAACGATGATGTTTGGACATGTTGAAACTACAGAAGACAGGGTTTTACACATAGCAAAATTAAGAGAGATTCAAAAGGAGACTAACGGATTTACTGAATTTGTTCCATTAAATTTCATCCACACAGAAGCCCCGATGTACACACATCAATTACATGAAGGAATAAAACAAGGTGGAAGTGGGAAAGATGTTTTGTTAACTCATGCAATTGCAAGAATCATGTTAAACAATTCAATAAACAACATCCAGATGTCATGGGTTAAAGAAGGGCAAAAAATGTCACAGCTTCTACTGATGTGGGGTGCAAATGACTTTGGTGGAACTCTAATCAACGAAAGCATATCAACATCAGCAGGTTCTGAACATGGACAATTACTAAGACCAAAAGAGATACGAAGGATGATCAGAGAGATAAATAGAATTCCAGCTGAGAGAAATACACACTATAAAATTTTGAAGAAATTTGAAGGAGATGCAGAAATTGAAGAAGATCTAGACAAAGTAACAGATGCCTCGCAATTTGGATCATATCCAGAATTAATAAAAATCAACAAATTCAATTACAAGAATCCAAGGAGAAAATAATTGTCTGCCTTAGAAAAGGCATTAATCCATTCAAAAAACATAGGAATAGACGAATGTGAGGTTGTTTATACCAGAAAAAAGATAACGACAATCAGAATTACAGATTCAAAAATAGCTGAGATTAAAAAAAATATTGAGAAAAGTTACGGTATTAGATTAATCCACAAAAAGAAAATTCTTTCGGTTCAAACTACAGATGAAAACAAAATAGAAAAAATGATAAAAGAAGGCTTTGAATCGTTGCAGAAGATAAAACCAAGCCTATTTTGGAAAGGTTTGCCAAACACAAAGAATCAGAAAAAGATCGAACGAACATACGATAAAAAAATAGATGAACTATCAGATTCAGATACAATAAATATCGCACAAGATATGATTGATTCGGCAAAAAACTCAAAAATCAATACGATTACAGGATCTTTAAATATCGTTTCAGAAGATTTTAAGATTGCAAACTCCAATGAATTGAATCTAGAAGACAAAGGCACATACATTTCTGGAATAATAAATGCCGAATCAGAACACAGTACAATCCCAGTATCAGGAATAGGCCATTCATGTGGCAGGACTTTAGAAGGTTTTTCTGCGAATGAGATTGGAGAGGACGCAAAAATCATGTGTCTGAAATCAATAAATCCAAAGAAAATCGAATCAGGAAAATATTCAATTATTTTTGAACCGTATTCAGTTGGAGAATTATCTTCTTTTGTTATTTCATCAAATTTTAATTTCAAAACATTTTCAGAAGAAAAAAGCTGCTTTTCGGGAAGACTTGGAGAACAAATAGCAACCACAGAACTAAACATAATGGATAATCCGCACATGCCAGACGGTATTGGTTCAAAAATTTTTGACGATGAAGGAGTAAGAACAAAAGAAGAATATTTTGTAAAAGATGGAATTTTTCAAAATACTTTTTCAAATTTATTTGATGCTTACAAAGAACATAAAGATTCATCAACAGGAAATGCAGTAAGATCGGGCTCACCAATGGGCAGGAGTTCAGAACAAATCACAACATCCTCACCACACAATCTAAAAATTGATTCAGGAGATGCAAGCAAAGAAGAATTAATCAAAGACACAAAACATGGTTTGTTGGTGGGAAGATTATGGTATACATACGCAGTAAATCCAATACGAGGTGACTTTTCATGTACTGCTAGAAGTGGAATTCAAATCATAAAAGATGGAGAGATATACACGCCAGGGAAATCCGTAAGAATTATTGACAATTTGCCATCAATGTTAAAAAGAATATCACAAATCGGAAAAGATCAAAAAAAAGTAATACAATGGGCATCGTCTGCATCAGCAGTTCCATCCATCAAGGTTGAAGAGATCAAAGCAAATTCAATATAAGAAAACAGTCTAAAATTTATTTGAAGAACGCACTAATCAGATACGCAACATACCCCATAACCAAAACTATACCTGCCACCTTGCCAATAACTTTGGTTTTCAATGCAATAAACAGCGAGAGGCTAAATAGAATCATGATTGCATAGTCAACATACACATCAGAGGTAATCATCACGCCACCAAGAGCGGCACCAACTCCCATTATCATCAAAATATTATAGATATTACTTCCTATGATATTTCCAACTCCAATGTCGGTGTGGCCTTTTCTAATTGCAATTACAGAAGTAATCAATTCAGGAAGAGAGGTTCCAATTGCAATTACAGTCAAGCCAATAATTTTTTCAGAAAGGCCAAATTCTTTTGCCAAAATTACAGAGTTTTCAACAGTCAGATATGCTCCCACGTACAAAAGCACAATCCCAAGAGCAATTAGTCCAATTGATTTTGGATAAACACTACGTTTATCTTCAATCATAGTTTCAGGATTTTTTTCACGATGTTTCATTGCATCATTGTATGTGAAAATTGCAAATACACCCAAACCTACAAGAAACAAAATTCCATCATATTGAGATAGTTCGCCATCTAAAGAGACTAAAATTAACAGAAATGAGACACCAAGCATTATTGGGATTTCTTTTTTCAAGACAGACCTACTAACAGCAATAGGAATTAGGATAGCAGAAACTCCAATTACCATTCCAATGTTGGCAATGTTACTTCCAACAATATTTCCCAGAATAATTGTGCTGTGTTCACCTGCAGCAGCAATACTTGCGGCAAGTTCAGGAGTAGAAGTACCATAAGCAACAATGGTCATACCAATAACAAGACTACTTATGCGGAATTTCTTAGCAATTGCAACACCACCACTAACTAACCAGTTCCCTCCAAAACACAGCATGATCAATCCAACTACAGTCAATATGCTGCTGATAAGAACAACTTCCATAGAATAATTTGTAATTGAGGTTGTTTAAAGGAGATGATTTACTAGAAATTTACAACTTTAACAACAAGAATAACGTTTGTTTATAATTCAAAAATAGTACTAGTTGAGGATATCAGGAACTTTCAGGAGAATCAATCAAAGAGCGGATATAATCAATTACTTGGAGATAATCTGCACGTGGTTCAGTACTTGTCAAGAATAATTCTTGGGAATTTATCGGTATGCTTATCAAAGTTACTTTTTCGTATTCGGTAATAGAAGATCTTTCGTTACCAATCTTATATGCCAAATTTGTGTAAAGATCACGTTTCTGCAATGCATAATGAATAGACATTTTTGTTTCATTTTCATCTAACATTTTCTCAATGTTATCTTTTTGTCCACCTGCAATCATTTCGCCTTTACTGTTTGCAACACCTGCAAATCGTATTTGCGGATCAGAGTCAAGAACTTTTTTTGTTATTTCATCATAATTAAGCGACATATCTATACCTCATTGTGGTTTTCTTCGTACGAAGTACCTCATCGTGGTATTTTAGTCCATCTGTATGGACATGTTGGCATAATTTGGATTTCACATATTAGAAATAAAATTCCAATTTTATTTCGATTTCCCCAATGATTTGAAAGTTTTTTCGTCTAGATGCAATTTTGATCTTTTCAATAATAACCTTAAGAAAACAACACGTTATGATGACCAAACATTTCAAAAACAGTCCAAACAGGGGAACACATACTACAACAATGTAAAAAAAGAAGACATAAAGATCAACAAGAACGATGTTAAAGATTAATAAGGTAATGTACCGTACTATACGGTATGATGCGAGCAAGACTAACATATGTGCCATTAGAGGTGGCAGATCAATTCGAAGATTTCATTATAAGAAGAGATGAACAAATATTGGATGCCGTAAAGGCAAAAACACGCGATTATAGCACACTGTCATTATTGAAACTGTTGTACCAGTTGAGAGGAAACCCAATGACATTCTCAAACCTGTATTCAAAATCAAAAATAAGAATGAAGAAATCATTTTTGAATTACTTACATTTATGCGTGGACTATAACTTTGTGAGAAAGGAATCAGTAGGATCAAATGTGATTTACTCAATCACAGACAAAGGAAGAGTCATGCTGAGTCTCTTTATGGATAAAAACAACATTCCAAATCAAGAAATACCAATAAAAAATTAGTTATCAAATTTACATTGCAAAAAATGAGAAAAACAGAAAAGAAAACTAACCAAAAAATTGATCTTAGAACATAAAATTACTAAAAAGTACCTACTAAAAGAGTCCAAAATGCTTAGTTAATACGTAATTAAACAGAAAAAATCGACGTAACTCGTGCAGAAGAAATTCCCAGAAGCAGAGGTATTTGAAATAAAAAAGACAGAACTAAAAAGTCCCGTAATATTTGCAGGGTTTGTAGGTGCAGGACTTGTAGGGCCTGTTGCAATTAACCACATCATAGAAAAATTAGAGATGGAAGAAATAGGAGTGATGAGATCAAAGTATCTCCCACCATCAACTGTTTTCATGAGAGGCAGATTACGACATCCATTTAGATTTTATTCAAATCATGAAGGAACAATTTGTGCAATAATTTGCGAAATTACATTGAGGATGGAAGGATTATACTCATTGGTTTCATCAATTTTAGACTGGGCAGCACAGAAAGGTTCCAAAGAGATTGTAATATTGGATGGAGTTGCAAGTACAGAACATGACGACAAGGCCTATTGCGCAGCAGAAGAGGACCTAATACGAACAATGGCAGATAAAAATATCAGTATGATTCCTCAAGGATTCATTACTGGAATACCAGGAGGAATACTGAATGAATGCCTAGTAAGAGAAATCCAAGGCCTAACATTATTGGCAAAGGCAAACAAAATTGCACCAGACTCAGCAGCGGCAGCCACATTAATTGAGGCATTAAATCGATTTTACGACATGGACATAGATACGACAGAACTTCAAAAGGACAAAGATAGAATTCATTCAGAATTTAGTGAATTGTCTCAGAAATATGTAGAACATAGAGAAGAGATAGCTGGAATGTACATGTAAAAATACATCAAGCAAATTCTTTTATTCATAACAGATACGCATCAAATCATGACATTCACATACAAAAAAGCAGGGGTAGATATTTCTAAAATAAAACAAAGCCAGATGGCGATAGGCAAACTAATTGAGTCCACACACAAATTACAAAAAAAAGCAAAGATCGCACACGGTTTTGGACACTATGCAGGAATTGTAGAAATACCAGGAGGCAAACTACTAGCAACGCATACAGACGGAGTTGGAACAAAAGTAGTAATTGCAAACAAGATGAAAAAATACAACACAATAGGAATCGACTGTGTTGCTATGAATGTCAACGATATCATATGTATTGGAGCAACACCAATATCGTTTGTAGACTATATTGCAGCAAACAAAAACGATCAGAGAATATTTAAAAAAATTGTCGAAGGGCTAGTCAAAGGTGCAAAGAAATCAAAAATGCCAATAGTAGGCGGAGAAACAGCAATCATGCCAGACGTAATCGAGGGTAAGGGATTTGCATTTGATTTAGCAGGAATGGTAGTAGGACTAGTAGAAAGAAAAGAGATGATTCTTGGAAATAAAATCAAACCAAGAGATGTAATAATTGGTGCAAAGAGTACAGGTATTCACTCAAACGGATATTCCTTGGCAAGAAAGGCACTTTTGACAAAATATTCTGTTAAGGACAAGGTCAAAGGAGTAGGAGTGATAGGAGATGCATTGTTAAAGCCTACCGAAATATACACAGAACCAATACTTGAGATGGTAAAAAAGTGCAAAATTAACGGACTAGCACACATAACTGGAGGAGCATTTACAAAATTGATGCGTCTCAAAAAAATAGGATACGAGATTAATGATCTTCCAAAAACACCCCCCATAATGAAATTGATTGGAGAACAAGGAGTAAAGTCAGAAGAAATGTACAAGACATTCAACATGGGAGTAGGATTCTGTGTGATAGCACCAAAAGATCAGACAGCAAGAATAAAATCAATATTCAAAAAATCAAACATATCAAGTCAAGAAATTGGAGAAATAACTTCTAGAAAGGGCGTATTTGTGAATTCATTGAAGATCGCGTAAAACAAAACACAACCACAGATACAATATCACCTTATATGACAGATTTTTTTAGGCTAACATAGAAAGATGGCTGCAGAAGCGCATTTTATTGAGACGATCATAGGAGTAGGAATTTTACTCTTTGCAGCCAAATTAATGGCAGAGCTTTTCCTCAGACTTAAACTCCCAATAGTTTTGGGTGAACTTTTGGCAGGAATGATTGTAGGCCCATTTGCATTAGGGGCATTTTTTGTTGTGGATGGAAAGCAACTATTGCAGATAAACGATGAAATTAAAATCCTAGGGGAGATGGGTGCAATCGTAATCTTGTTCATGGCAGGATTAGAGATGACACCAAAGGAGTTTCTCAAAGGAGGAAAGGCGTCATTTACAGTAGGAACATTGGGAGTCGTAGTTCCATTCTTTGCAGGTCTAGTAGTATTTGGCATGTTTGGATTTGATGCATTACAATCCATGCTGATTGCAACAGCATTGACTGCAACAAGTATTGCGATTTCAATTCAGGTGCTAAGTGAATTTGGTAAAATCAAAACACCAGAGGCAAGACTAATCATAGGTGCTGCAGTAGTAGATGACATTTTGGCAATTGCAGTATTATCAGTAGTAACATCAATTGCAGGATCAGATGCAGGAGTTGACAGTATAGACCTAACAGAAGTCATGATTACAATCCTCCAAGTCCTTGGATTCTTTGCAATCATGCTAATAGTGGCAGTAATAGTAATTCCAAAGATAATAACTCCACGATTATGGAAAGCCAAGGGAAGTGTTGAAGGTATAGCGACAGCGTCGTTTTTTGGAGCTGCTGCGTTAGCAGGGTCAATAGGGTTGTCACCCATCGTAGGTGCATTTGCAGTAGGCATGGCATTATCAACCACCAAAGTGTTTGAAAAGGTTGAAAACTATATTGGTAAAATTGGTTTGATTTTTGCACCCTTGTTCTTTGCAATTATTGGAGCACAAGTAGATCTAAGAGCAGTTGATTTGAATGTCTTAATGCTTAGTGGAGTGATTATCATAGTTGCAATTGCAACAAAATTGTTTGGATGTGGACTGCCTGCAATGCTATTTCTCAAAAATAAAGCACAAGGAATGAGAGTAGGAATAGGTATGATATCAAGAGGAGAAGTAGGACTCATTGTGGCAGGAGTGGGGGTGACAGCAGGTGTGTTGACATCAGAGGTATACTCTACAATTGTAATCATGGTCGCAGTTACAACAATAATCACACCAATTTGGCTTAAAATGGAATATAGGAAAGAGCAGAGGAAAGAGAGCGGTGGCGGAGACGCACCAAAAAATGAAACCAAGACAAAACCAGAAGCATAAGTCTTAAATCGTTCATGTAGTTCTTCAGTAAAACATATGTCTGCAGAAACAAACAATGAGGGATTCAGAGCAGAGATGCTTAAAGAAATTAAAGAAATCCAAGAAGAGATAGCAGAGTTAAGAGAGGCAGAAATTCTTGATGAGATTAAAGAAATCCAAGAAGAGATAGCAGAGTTAAGAGAGGCAGAAAGAAAAATTTCAGAAGCAAAATCAAAAAGTGAAAAAAAGAAAACAACTGCTAAGAAGAAAACAACTGCTAAGAAGAAAACAAAGCGATAAATTCAAAAATACATATTTAACGAATTTATGCCCAATCATAAAATAGAAAATATGAGTAATCTAGACAGTGTATTTACAAAAGCTTGTACCGAGATTACTGAAAATTTACTTACAATCAAAGAGCCAAACAAAGGCAAAATAAGAGAAGAAATCAAAAAGATTTGTGCAAAATATGCTCTTGAAAGAATTCCAAAAAACCATGAAATTCTATCAGTTGTTGATGAATCAGATTTTAACAAATTAAGGAAAATCCTACTAAAAAAACCCGCAAAGACAGCATCCGGAGTTGCAGTTGTTGCACTTATGCCAAAGCCATTTGCATGTCCACATGGAAGGTGCACATATTGCCCAGGAGGAATTGAATTTAATTCACCAAATAGTTATACCGGAAATGAACCATCAACCCTAAATGCTATAGAAAATGAATACGATCCCAAATTACAAATAATATCAAAGATTGACAAGTTGGTTGCATTTGGGCATGACCCATCAAAGATGGAAATTGTGATTGTAGGAGGAACATTTCTGTTTATGCCAAGAGATTATCAAGAAGAATTCATCAAATCATGTTATGATGCTCTAAATGGCACAGTTTCAAAGAATTTGCAAGAGGCAAAATCAAACAACGAACATGCAGCAATCAGAAACGTAGGATTCACAATTGAGACAAAACCAGATTATTGTAAAAAAGAACATGTAGATTGGATGTTAAACTATGGAATTACAAGAATAGAGATTGGAGTTCAATCATTACAAGAAAGAGTATACAAAAAAGTAAACAGAGGTCACAACTACAAGGATGTAGTAGAATCATTCCAAATATCAAAAGACGCAGGATACAAACTTGTTGCACATATGATGCCAGGATTGCCCACAATGACACCAGAAGAAGACATTAATGATTTTAAAAAATTGTTTTCAGATCCTCAGCTACGTCCAGACATGCTAAAGATTTACCCATCGTTAGTAATTGAAAATACACCTCTTTATGACGAATTCAAAAATGGCGATTATACACCATATTCAGACGAAGATATGATCAAGGTTCTAACAGAAGTAAAGAAAGAGATTCCAAAATGGGTAAGAATAATGAGAGTGCAACGAGAAATATCAGCAAATGAGATAATTGCAGGACCAAAGTCAGGCAATCTCAGACAGATAGTACTTCAAAATCTAAAAAGACAAGGACTTTCTTGCAAATGCATAAGATGCAGAGAGGCAGGCCTAAAAAACAGCAAAACGAACCCAAAAGAATTAGAACTAAAAAGAATCAACTATGATTCCTCAGAAGGAAAAGAAATCTTCCTATCATATGAAGACAAGGATGAATTAATTTATGGATTTTTAAGATTAAGAAAACCAAGCAACGCAGCACATAGAGATGAGATAAAGGATCACACATCAATTGTAAGGGAGCTTCATGTTTACGGTAAATCATTAAAACTGGGCGAAAAAGGAGAAAATGAAATTCAGCATTCAGGACTAGGTAAAAAATTGATGATGGAGGCTGAAAAGATATCACAAGAAGAATTTGACGTAAAGAAGATACTGGTAATCAGCGCAGTAGGAACTAGAGAATATTATCAAAAGTTAGGGTATTCGTTATATGGCCCATACATGTCCAAGACATTGAAATAAGGAACGGAAATGTCAGAGCAAGAGATTATTGGTAAGGGAACATGGATCGACAAGCTTGCATTTGAGTTACTTGAAAGAGAGAAGAAATTAGGCAGAAATACCGATTTGCTCAGAGTTGAAAGTGGTCTTGGGGCATCTGGAATACCACATATAGGCAGTCTAGGAGACGCAGTAAGGGCATACGGGGTCAAAATGGCGTTAGAGAATTTTGGCTACAAATCAGAATTAATTGCATACTCTGATGATCTTGACGGATTAAGAAAAATCCCAGAAGGATTTCCTGAAACATTGCAAGAACATATTGCAAAACCAGTATCATTGATTCCTGATCCATATGGTTGTCACGAATCATATGGGATGCACATGAGTAGTCTATTGTTAGAAGGACTAGACAAAGTTGGAATAAAATATCAGTTTAGGAGAGCTATTGACACTTACAAACAAGGATTGTTAAAAGATCAAATACACATCATTCTAAAAAATGCCACAAAGATTGGAGACAAAATTTCGGATCTTGTAGGTCAGGAAAAATATCAAAAATATTTACCATACTTTCCAGTTTGCAGAAATTGTAATAGACTGTACACTGCAGAAGCAACAGAATACATCGAAGATGAAAGAAAAGTAAAGTACAGATGTCACGATACAAAAATTGGAGACAAGACAATCAAAGGATGCGGACACGAAGATGAGGCAGACATTGCAAAAGATCTGGGCAAACTAGCTTGGAAGGTAGAGTTTGCTGCAAGATGGGCTGCTTTTGACATACGATTTGAAGCATACGGTAAAGACATTATGGATTCAGTCAAGGTAAATGACTGGGTTGCAGATGAAGTACTAAACTTTCCACATCCCCATCATGTAAAATACGAAATGTTTCTAGACAAAGGGGGTAAAAAAATTTCAAAATCTCTGGGAAATGTTGTGACTGCTCAGAAATGGTTAGAGTTTGGAAGTCCAAAATCTATTTTGTTACTATTGTACAAAAGAATCACAGGAGCTCGGGAATTAGGTTTTGAAGACATACCATCATTGATGAATGAATACAATGAATTAGAAGACATTTACTTTGGACGTATAAAGATAGACAACAAAGCCAAGATGATAAAATCAAGAGGCCTCTACGAATATGTCAATCTACTAAATCCTCCAAAAAATCCAGAGGTACACATCAATTATAGACTATTAACAGAATTGACAAAAATATTCAAAGAAAATAGAATCGAAAGAGTGATGAAAAAACTACAAGACTATGGAGTTATTAAAAATCCAGAACCTTCAATTGAAAAGCTTATTGAGATTTCAGGTAATTTTTCAGATGAATTTGATGAAAGAGAAAAAACAGACATTGACATCGAGGATTCAGTGAAAAAGGCACTAAGAATACTAGCCGAAGAGCTTGGTGCAGATAAAGAACCAGAAGACATACAAAATACAATATATCAGATTGCAAAATCAAACAATATACAGCCAAAAGAGTTTTTCAAAATACTTTATCAGGTTATTCTTGGAACGTCAAGAGGTCCAAAAATAGGTCCATTTATTTCAGACATAGGAAGAAAGAAGGTTTCAAAGAGTATTTTGGAGCATATCTAAATGGCCCATAGCGAGCACAACAGATCAAAAAACAGCGGAGGCTTTGTATTGATAATTTTTGGAGCGCTATTGTTGTTTCTTGCTCCAAACATTTATCCAACAATGCCAGAGCTTGGAACAGTGTCATTAATTGGAGGATTTGTAATAGGAGCAATCGGATTTTATTTGAAATTTCTAAAGGGGCGAATGATTCAGAGATGAAAAAATATTCATTTTTAGGATACAGACACAGAGTGTGACAGAATATGGGGTTTTTTGGAAGGAGAAAAACAAGAGAAGAAAAAGTCGAAAACGAAGATAAGCCAGAACAAAGTCTTGAAACGGTTGAGAACAGTGAAGAAATTACATTAAAGAAAGAATCAGAAGTAGAAGGATTACAAAAAGAATTCCGAAACAAGCAAGAGGAGATAAAAAACATCAGTGAAAAAATTCAGACTGTAAAGGACGAATATGACTCCACTGTCAGTAACCTGATGTCAGTAAAAAGAGAATTAAACCAAAAGAAGATGGAATTAGATGTTATACAAAGAGAACACAAAGAACTAGAAGAAAAGATAAAAAAGTTAGAAGAGCAAAAAAATTCTAAAACTACTCAAGAATACAACAGAACAGAAGAAAATCTCATCAAGGTAAAAAAAGAATTAGAAGAGATCACAAAGAAACAAGAAGAGACAAAGGAAGAAATTGCAAACGAGCAATCAAAATTACACATCATTAGAAAACAACAGATAGAGGCTCAAAGAGAGCTTGATGAGGCAAATTCAAGATTATACAATGCAAAAGAAGAACTTGAGAAAAAAGATCATTTTCAAGATACAAATATTCTGACTCCAAAGGAGCAAGAATTTATTCAAGGTGAAACATCAGATCAAAAGAGTTCAGCAGGAATTATTGAAGCTGCAAGTGCTGTCGTAGGATCTCTAAAATCAAAGCTCAATACAACACAAAAAGAACTTGAAGCAGTTCAGATACTCTTGGAAAAAGAAAGAGAAGAGCATGAAAAAACAAAAAGAGAATTAGAATCACTCAAGTCAAAATCAGAGAAAACAGAGGATTAGAGGCCAGCAAAGTGTTTTTTCCATTTTGATTTGATTTCATCTTCAGAAATTCCCATATCATACAAAGGAGAAGTAACCTCAGACACAGATGTAACATCCACTAAGACTAGGGATTGTATTTGACTTTTGATGCCTTTATTCCTATAATGTTGCAATAGTTCATCAAACAAGACAGAATCAGATACAATGCTTGCTTTTCCTTCAAAAAGGTATCCTTTTCTAATGAGAGGATCAATTACATTAATTTCTACAAAAGGATTGGTTTGTAAATTCTTCATCGTATCAGGAGAGCGAATATCTGCAAAAGCCAGCGTGTTTTCAGTCCAACCAATTACGGTACCCTTAGGAGACAAGTTAGGTTTGCCGTCAGGAGACACAGTAGCAACATATCCGAGTTTTTGAAGATCAAGAAAATCCCTAATTTCTCGAGTAATCATCAACAATAACTTCAAAAAACAACAAAGAAAGGTTTTTCGAAAATTACCTCATCACTTCAGTCAGAGCCTGAGATAAGAAGAAGAAACCAATGCCTCCCCCAATAATTGCTATCCATGCTGCAATTTGTTTAATTTTAGACATTCAAAATGTTACATTCAGTCTTGTTATTGAATCTAATCAAATTCTAGACAGTTATAATTATGTCAAATATAGAACATCATGGTGGTCAATATCAAAGATATCGGTAAATTTTTTATTTTTATTGTAGGAGGGATTGTAGCCATTATAGTAGGATCTTTTATGATTCGTGGAACCATGCACATGTGGGATAAACCAGAAGCAGAAAAGAAAGATAGTGATGAAAATAACGACTAAAAATAGGCAATGCTAAACAATTTTTAGAATTGCTACAGGATTCATCCATACGAAAGTCATTAGACCAATACATACAGCGGAGAATACAAGAGATTCCAAGTGAAATAAAGCAAACTTTTCCGAATATCAAGCAGATCTGGAGATGTCAAGATGAGCAAGATTTCCTGTACGGATACTATGTGGGAAAGATAGAAGAAGGTGCCCTACATTACTTACTCAAAGCAACTAGAGCCTCGGCTGGAGGGTACGTAGATACATTTGAGATAAGAGGAATAATTGAAACTCACAAAACAGAACTACAAAAGGTAATCAAAGACCAAATCGGCAATTAGTGAAGTAAAAATACTACAAATTAAAACATAACACATGGTTGGGCCACAAGATGGAGGATTCGGATTTGATCAGTCAAAAAAATACACCACAATTGAAAACATAGATGAGATATGTGTACAATGTCAAGCAGGTCAACATAAAAAATGTCTTAAAAAATCAAAGCAACAAGAAGTCTGCGAATGCGAACATTGCTTGATTTATGGATAATAAAACAAAATAGAATTCAAGTAATTTTTTAATAATATTTAGAAATAATCTTTTTGTGTCAAACCAATATTCCTTTGATTGTAAGTTTTGCGGTATGAATTTTGGGGACAATGTAATTGAATTGGCAGCACATATTGGCAAAGTTCAGGACATCCCAAGAGGAATCAAAAAACAAAATAAAAAGTCAAAAACTAGGTAGAATCACAAATGAAATGTAGCAACAAAGAAATTGGGTGTTATCATGATAACGCAATACATCTTGATGGAATAGGCAAATGCATTGTAAAAGGATGCAAATGTGAAAAATTTGAACCGAGTTAAAGACTCTGACGTTTATTTTCTAAGTCTTGAATCTCTTTTTGATATGAATCAGATACCTGTTTTGCAAATTCTTCGTGTGCAGATATAATAGATGATAAAGCGTCTTTGTAATTTGGATCTCCCTCTTTTATCAAATCACATGACTCAAGAGATGTGATGTGTCCAGTGACAGTTGCCATAGAGCCTTTTTGATTAAACTTGACAATGCCTCCAAAGGCCTCAATTAGCATAAATGCAGAATCTGCTTTGCATTTGTATGTTACCCGTCCAGTTTCAGTATTAAACAATTGTGTAATCCCTCCAGGTTTTCTGGTAACAGTAACAGTCATGAAATAGATGAAAAGTAAGGAGTATTAATTATTTTATGACTATGCGTTTCCAGAATCAGCAGGTGGAAGAGTAGCCATCCCATTTAGAATTTTGTCAATTTCATTTATGGCAAGTTTGTCTCTTCCGATAAGATCAAACTTTTGCAACAAAGTTTCGAATTTCTTTTCTTCTTCTACTTGTTCATTTACAAACCATTCTAGAAATGCATAAGTGGAATGATCCTTTTCTTTTTGTGCAAGTTCAACCATACTATGAATTGCCTTTGTGACTACCATTTCGTTATTTAGAGATGTTTTTAGAATTGATTCAAGTGATTTGAAATTAGAGGCGGGAGATTTTGTTCCTGGAATTGTAGCTGTTGCTCCAATATCGTTTAGATAGTGAATGAATTTGAGCATGTGTTGGCGTTCTTCTTCAGCTTGAACATAATAGAATGCAGCTGCTCCTTCATACCCAGTTGTTTCGCACCATGAAGCCATTGCCAAATAAGTATTAGATGCGTCTGCTTCAAGTGCTGTTTGATCGTTTAGTGCTTTTTTCATTTTACTAGAAATTTTCATAAAAATACTTGCAAGGCACTGTTAAAATAGTTTCTGGGAATCAAAAGTCCAAAAAATATTTCAGGCAATATTTGGTAAAACAAGATAAAAAAATCAGACTCAAGAAAATCTAGTAATTAAAAAGATCAATGCAAAAATAATCAAAAATAAAATTCCTGAAATACTTAGTATTTTCAGTCCCAGTGAGGGTTGAGAATCTTCTGACAAGAACTTTCCTGTTACCAATCTGAAATTAAATACTGCAACTACAGGTGCAATTACAAAAGATAAGACAGTTGCAAAGTCAACTAGTTCCCGTAAGTTATTTTCAAATTGCAAGATCACAACAAGAGAACCCATAGAGAGAATCAGTAACAGAGTAGTGTAAAAAATTCGTATTTTTTTATCAGATGTTTGAATTTTGTTCTTTTCTTTGTCCTGAATTAAGAAGATTGTTCTCTGTAAGGACCTAGAATAGCCATCAAAAACAGCAATAATTGTGCCAAACATCACAGTAAAAGCAGAAGAAGCAATCACAATATAGCTCCAATCCCCAATAGTTGCAGTATACAGGGTAACCACCTTATGTGCAAATAGAGAATTGTTGTTAGGTAATTCCTCCCCAGAACCATAGAAAATAAATGAACCCAGAGTTACAAACACTACAGCTAGAAATCCTGTAATAACATAAGCAAGTCTAAATTCAAACAAAGTTTCCTTTAATTTTGGTTTAAATTTTGTCTGTTTCATTCTTTCCAGAGTCCACAAACTATTCCAACTGGACAGATCTAATGCAGTAGGCATCCATCCCATCAGTGCAAGAAGAAAAAATATTCCAGATGACGTCCAAAGCTCTTTCGGTTCAAAGTTGAGAACTTGTTCTGTAGGACCATGATACAAAGCAAACAAGAATGCAGAAACTGTAGAGATTAGCAAAACTATTGCAACTACTTTGATTAAACTATCAAGAATCGTATATCGTCCTATTGCCAAAACTAAAACACATACAGCAAATAAAAGGACCACAGTCCAGTCTCCGAGAAAATCAACTCCAAATAGGTTTTCTAAAAATCCTGCAGTAACAAATCCAACTGCACCAGTAACAAAAAACATCGATGAAATTGTTAATATAAAATACAACCAAAGTGCAGGCTTACCAAGTTTTTTGTAACCATCAATTATGCTTGTTTGAGTAGAATTAGCATAACGAGAACCATACTCAAAGAATGGGTATTTGAGCAGAGCTGCAATTATTACAAATCCCAACATCAACAAACCAAAATCTGCTCCTGCACGAGTAGATTGAACCAAATGTGAAACGCCTATGGCAGTACAGGCAAATAAAATACCAGGTCCAGCAGTTTTTGATAGTCGTGATAATTTTTCATTCATTGTAGATAATCATCATGAAAAAATCTTCAATATAACTAAAATTTTGCATAATGAAACAAAATTGAAAATAAGGTAAAGAAGACAAGCCTAGAATGTAATCATTTCAATTTTGTTGTTGACACTCAGTATATCTAAAACATGCAACAGTATGGTCATTTACCATCCCAACTGCCTGCATAAGGGCATAACAAATGGTGGGCCCAACAAAGGTAAATCCTCGTTTTTTGAGGTCTTTGCTGAGATTTGTTGAAATTTCAGTAGAGGCAAGCAGATCAGATGATTTTTCATATTCATTCAAGATAGGCCTGAAATCAACAAAGGCCCACAAATATTTGTCAAAAGAGCCAAATTCTTGCTGAATTTCAAGGAAACATTGTGCGTTATTTATGGCTGAATTGATTTTGAGCCGATTTCGTATTATCGACTTGTCTTGCAGTAGGGTTGCAACTTTTTTTTTATTATATTTTGATACAACTTTTGGATCAAAATTTGAAAATGCTTTGCGATAGCCATCACGTCTATTGAGAATAGTAGTCCAGGTCAATCCGGCCTGAGCTCCCTCAAGTATAAGGAATTCGAATAATTTTTGATCATCATGTTGAGGAATCCCCCATTCGGCATCATGATAAGTTATGTTTGGTTCTGATTTTGCCCAATCACACCGTATAATCATGCTTGACATACCAGTTAATCCAAAATATGAGTTACCAAACAAGAAAAAAAGGTAGAAAATAGAAAATGAATGGGAATCAACAACTTTTAAGGATAAACAGAAATGTTATCATCTGTTTTGTAGTATCTGCATCATTATCAGCGGTAGTTGCTCAAGCATTAACAGAACAAGAAAATTATCTTAACACTACAATCACAATAATTTTTGGATATGTAGTTTATTTTGGAATCTTTTCTTGCTTGTTTTATTCAGATAACAAAAGTCGTTACAAATCTATGCAATCAAAACAAATCAAAAAAGAATTACTTGCGTTAATTTCCTCATTTGGAGTAGGAGAAATAATCTATTTGTCTGTTAGATGGCCAACATTTTACTATTTTTTAGAAATAGAAATTGAGCCATTTTTAGCATCATTAGCATCAGAGATCATTGCAACTGGATGCTACATGGCAGCAGTAACAGTATTTCTGAGAAAAACTAAAACATATTGATATTTTTCGGGTGTTTGACAAACCAGTAGAAAATATCAAAGGAATTTTCAAAATTGGCAATCTACCTATGTCCGCAAATGATTTCTTTGATTCAGATATTCAATTTTATATGATTTTCAAAATTACAGTAATCATAAAATCTTGAGGCATAATTGGTGCCAAATATTCTGAATTTATTTTATTTACAAAATTATAATATGTTATATATTTATCAAACAATTATCTGTAATTTAAAGAATTTACTTTAGATTTGACTCACACTAATTTTTCATATAAATTGGAATTCATAACAATTGGAAAGTTTTGCATAATAACAATCAGAAGAGGATAAAATTTTAAAGATTTTTAAAAAAAGATGCATCAATGAAATTGTGAGTAAAGAAGTTAAGATCAAAATAACCAAAGAAGAATTAAGTGAAATAATTACGTGTTTTGAAAAAGACAGGGAAATGATCAATCAAAAAATCAGATATGATGAAAATGCAGAGATGTGTTTACATCTTTTAAAATCATTTGAGCAGCAGATTCTTGAAAATCAAGAAAACGCTGATAAATTTGAACGCATGAAAAATAAAATCAGAGATAAGAAAAAATTTCATTTAATATGTGAAGGAAACGCAGGATCTGACTCAAATTTGGGAAAACACCACCATACAATATGGGAAGAGTTAAACCAAATATACGGAAATGAGTCCTAAAAAATTCGAGTTATTTTGAATTGTAAAAAAAAGTCTTTATTAAAAACAGAGAAAGTTTTGATAATAATCAATACAATACAAATCAAAGATAAGAATACAAAATCCAAATGAAAAATTTATAGAAATAAAGGGAATAATCAACATAACCAGACAAAGGCTTTAGAAATGCAAAAGGAACAAAAAACAATCATAGGAATTTTAATTTCTATCTGTGTGGTAGGGCTGATTGGAATTCAGATAGGCAATCCAAAATTTATGACAAATGCAATAATACTTGAATCAGTTTTCATCATATTAACAGCAATAGCAGTATGGAGGATAAGATATACGCTTATCCCAAACATAGCAATTGCAATCATTGTAATAATAGGAAATACTGCATCACCAAGACATATTGAAATTATGAGTACGCTTGAACCATTTTTAAATGGAATTGTACTAATCATTGGAGGATATATTCTACAAGGTACCCTTTTAGGAATAAGCTCATACATGTTCATAAAACAGAGAAAACAAGAAAAAATACCAAAAACAAAAAGACAATAGATTCGAGAGAAAAAGAACCATACAGGTTACTACTTAAATTCATGAAAAAAAATGGAGATTATGAGTCATCAAGAAGAAAACAATCAAGACAAATCAGCTTTTAACATGATAGAGAAAAATACCGATGCGTATTGTCTAGACATTGAAAGTCACGTACCCCATATCCAACAAATTTTGTTTGACTTACAAAATGAATA
Organism: Candidatus Nitrosopumilus sp.; assembly: GCF_965223225.1. Taxonomy (GTDB): domain Archaea; phylum Thermoproteota; class Nitrososphaeria; order Nitrososphaerales; family Nitrosopumilaceae; genus Nitrosopumilus. The sequence continues at coordinate 414,368 of NZ_CBDCVU010000004.1, read as the reverse complement.
CTATAAGGCATGGAAATCAACTATCAAAACAAACATTTTGCTGCAAAAACAATTTACAGAAAATTTAGGATTAAAACAACATATCTCAGAGAATTCATGGAAAATATTTGAAGACATGCATGAGGACATTAAAAAATCTCGTGCTATGAATCATAAATTACTAGTGTCAGTAATTGAAATAAATAAAAAAAATATCAAGACTTGGAATCAAAATGTAGAGAATTTCTCAGAATTTAATAAAAAAACAATAGAGTTTTGGACATCGTTACTAAACCCAAAACAAGAAAATAAAAAATCATAAAATAGAATAAATCAATCAAGGCTTTCGTCTACAATTGAAAAAATTATTCCAAGTTTTTCAAGATATCCAATTTCAATTATTCGAAATCCCATATCTTGAATGTTATGCAGTATTTCAGAATCTACAAAATTATCATTTGTGTTGATTTTCATTGTATCATTCTCAAAAATATAATTCCAAGCAGGTCTTTTTTCAGACAAAAGAGTTCTAATCTGTTCATAAATTAACTCTTTCATTCTTTTTGATGTTTTTTGGAATAAAAAAATTATCTTTTACCATACTATTTTAAATTCAAAAAGAAAAATTATTGAAATACAGACCAACCTTTCTTTGGAGGATTGAATTTTTTACATTTACATAATTTACAATTAGTTCGTATTGGTTCATCAAGTGACGGAGCATGAGGAGGAAGAAATTGCAAATCATGGGATAGTCTAGGATTAGAAGAGACAATTCTTTTTACAAAGTGTTCACTTTCAAAATGATCACATGAACATTTTTTCCCAAATGGCTCTCTATTCAAATTTCTTAACCTAAAATCACAATCGATCTCAAGTAATTAAATCCCCCAGAAACAAATACGAACAAGAAATCAGGCACAACTCAGAAATCTTTGAGTTTTCTATTTACAAAAAATGCAACTACAAAAAGCATAACTGCAATTACAATATAGTTCAGATAGCCAAAAAAGATGGGGGTATTGCTTATTCCTCCACCATAGAGATTAACTACGGCCCTTACATCATAATCAGTTATCGTGTATATCATATTATTTGGCAAAAATGGATAAATTTCAGGAGTCACCATTATTGAACGAGAAAATATCATTCCTTCATCATTTAACCAGTATGGCAATCCATCATACATTTCAGTAAATACTGGATGGCCTAGTCCCAACACATGTCCAATTTCATGTGTAATGACCATATCAACATTAGATGCAATTTTATCTTTGGAAACAGGATCTAGATAAAAAATTACAACATCAGAGAATCCGTAATGAGATAATGCAGTCTCACCTCGTACAATTTCTAAACCACGAGGAGGAAGTGCCTCAAAGGTTATTGTTGCATCACATCCAAAGTCTGCAAAGCTGGAATTTTCAGGAATGGTTTTGTATTCAAAATTCCAGACACCAGATGTTTGAGTATATTGTTCAATTCTGCTTTGCCATAGATTAACTGATTCACCGGTTTTTGACAACAAATATTCAGTTGAATCTGGAAAATTTGGATCTGAGAATTCTTGAGCACAGAAAAGAGGAGATTTGTTTAATCTGTAATCAGGAATGTGATAATATTTTTCAGAAGCAAATTCATCATTCATGGAAACAATGCCACCTAGGACTGCAATAGATAGTGCAGCACCAACTAATCCAAAAATAATGAATTTTTTCTTTTTTTTACCGGATGTGTTGGAATTTCGAGGATGTTTTTGGAAATACTTTTCCTTGTCTTTTTCCATCCAGTTCCAAAATTTGTCATCATCAGATTCATCTTTGGTCCAATCAGTCAAACACTAATTGTAGATAATGATATAATATAATCATGTGTTACGTATGGGTACATTCACATTAAAGATTGTACAAACAATTCAATAGATCTTTAACTAATTTCCACGTACGGTTACCTGATTTCCAACTGAGTGATTGACACCGACAACGGGTCCAGGGTTTGGAGTTATTATCATCAAGGTCTCACAATCCAGGCATAAAGACGAGGGAACATAATCAGCATTTTTTTCAGAAATACCAGTGGTGACCAGAACAGCATCATCTTTTAGGTTTGAGCTACGGCAATTTACGCACAAAGATGGCTTGTGAGGAGTGTGTTTTATCTGGTTAATGAAATAATGAACCAATATACAGGACACTGGAAACACACGGTCTTAAATTAATTGTTTTTTAGTAACAAATAATCAAAAGAAGAAAAGGAATGCAATAGCATCATCATGATGCAGTCCAAAAAAACCAGATTTGATGAAATAAAATGACAGTGGAAAATAATGAAAAGATTACGCAAGAAGAATTACAAGACAATTTTCCACAAGTAAAAAAAGATGTCCAGTTCAAATATTCTGGAAAATGTAAATATTGTAATGTTGAAATTCAATTTTCAAATATGGTAGAAGTAAAGATCAGAAGAGATTCAACACGAAGACTCTTGCTTTATCACAATGGATGTTATGACAGATATTTTAGAAGAACGTTAGACTAAAAATTATCAAAAAACCCAGTATTCAAATTCAAAGAATAATTTAATTTTATCTTGTAGAAATTAAAACAGTAATTAATTCATCAAGAATTTTGACTTTTTCATTTACAGAATTTTGGTCAGTAGAATTAGCAGTAGAGTATTCAGAAACGGGTTCCAGCCTAGATTTAAGATCATCTTTTACAGAATATTTTTTCATATCCCTTGTAAGGACATCACACAACTCAGTTAGCTTTGCATAGTCATCTGTGAGTAAAGCGTACTTGAGATCAGAGAGATCTTGAGCAATGATTCGTTCATTTTTTCCCATCTTAGAAAAAACAACAACAAAGGATTGTTTAATCATTTGTGTATTCAAAAACAACTAATTCAATTTCATTTTTTAGAAGAGATGATCTCACCAATATGTTCAATCCATTGCATGTTTTTTTCAGACTGCAATACAATCCTGTTGAATTTATGGCCTTGAAGTTCAATGGTGATGATTTGTGCAGTATTTCCATCTTTTGTAAACCAAAACTCAGTATTCTTATTTTCTGTAAGATAGGTACCAGCCTTTATCAAACCAGATATTGCAGTTCCGGGCATTCTAACATCAGTATCACTTACAGTTGGCAGGAGAGCATTGGCGTCCACCAAATTCTCAAGAGGAATTTCAATGAATTCATCATGTACTGCCAAGAACCTTGCCTGTTCGTTGAGAATTATCTTCAAGGATTCATCCCCAAATTCCAATTCCACATTGCTTGCTTGTATAGAATCGCCCAAAAAGAGCCTATCCATGCTATCTAACCCAGGTATAAGCCCTATTCCAAAAAGCATGTTTACAGCAAACAAAGAGGCACCAATAATGAGACATCTTTTGGCTTTAACAGAGTCATCATTTCTCATTACAAGATATGCAATAATGCCACCAACAATATTGAAGAATATAGGTAACAAGTACCATGCTTTTCGTCTAGTCCTCACAGAATCAGATGACACAAAATTACTTTGTATTCAGCATTAATTAATTCTTAAATCAGATCTGAAAAGAAAAAACCAAGCTTTTCCAACACGTATTAACAAATTAGTGTTGTAAAATATCATTTTCAAGTTCTTCAAAAAATGAAGATAGCTGCTAGAAAACGTACAAAATGCACGGTAATAGAGATCACCACATCCACTTCAGCATACAAAAAGGTTAGATATTTTGTAAAAGACACAGAACCATGAGCATAGAGTCTAGAACTCCTGAAGAAATTGAAACTGAAATTCAGCAATGCATAAAAAAGACGCATGACAATGTCAATGACAAAGAAAAATTAGCATTTTGGGAAGGCAAGCTTGCTGCACTTAGATGGATACGCGGTAGAGGTTAGAATCAACGGTATTCAATAAACAATATCATCACAATAATGTATTGTGGTGGCGTCTAGACATCCAAAATGGATTATGTCATATCAAAATTAACTGTCATTATCATGAATGTTTTTGATCAAATTTAGTATTTCAGAGATTATATTTTGATGATCATTTTCAATGCTTGTGTGAACCATCAGCAGATACTTGTCATTTATTGGAAATGATATTCTTTTCATCTTTTCATATTCGCCCATAGAATACTTTGTTTTTCCAATTCTGTGTTCAATATTTTTTCTTGTATCCCATCGCTGCACCGCATAAAAGTGAACCATCTTTAATTCATCATCAGTAAGTACAGGTTCCATTTCTGCTCTATAGCCTCCAAACATTTTTTCACCATTCTTGTGCAAAATTGCAGCATATTGGACTGATTTGTCTATGTTCATTATTTTATTGTAGAAATTTTCAAAATCCATTAAATTATAGGATTAATACTTCTTAAAATAAGATCTTATTCGAATAAATACTATTTTACAAATTTATCTAAAATTACCAAATAAATTTTTTGAAAATTCTTCTAATCTTCAAAAGTCACAAAATATGTTGAGATTAATCACAAAAAAAGCAAGATTGGATCAATTAGAGAGAAGACTAGGAGCTCATTAACAGGAAGATTTTGAACCTGATCTTGTATTTCTTTGTTGATTTTGAAAATCAGTCGAGGAATTAATTATTAATAATAGGCTTTTTCATCTAACGTGAGATGGATTTTGATCAACTATGTAACAAATTTCTGAAATCTAGTGAGAAAATAAGATTTGTAGGAATCATAAACCCTAGCGGGAATTTGATCCTACAAAAAAATAGAAAAGACACCACATCCTTGTTGAGCGATGATGAAACTAACATGCTCATCCATTACTCATTTTCACGATGGAAACGCCTTGAAAATATAGAATACAAACTTGGAAAAATAACAGAGACAGTTACTAAATTTGAAAAAGTAAGCACAATCATGTTGTTTTATAATCAAAATCTATTCTTGATTAGCACTGACCCAAAATCCAATAATTCAAAAATAATTTCAGATCTATGGAGAATTATTGATGGAAAACCAGCTAGAACAAGTGCATCAAAGAAGAAGAAGACAGCTGCTAGAAAACCAGCTAGAACAAGTGCATCAAAGAAGAAGAAGACAGCTGCTAGAAAACCAGCTAGAACAAGTGCATCAAAGAAGAAGAAGAAGACAGCTGCTAGAAAACCAGCTAGAACAAGTGCATCAAAGAAGAAGAAGAAGACAGCTGCTAGAAAACCAGCTAGAACAAGTGCATCAAAGAAGAAGAAGAAGACAGCTGCTAGAAAACCAGCTAGAACAAGTGCATCAAAGAAGAAGAAGAAGACAGCTGCTAGAAAACCAGCTAGAACAAGTGCATCAAAGAAGAAGAAGACAGCTGCTAGAAAACCAGCTAGAACAAGTGCATCAAAGAAGAAGAAGAAGACAGCTGCTAGAAAACCAGCTAGAACAAGTGCATCAAAGAAGAAGAAGACAGCTGCTAGAAAACCAGCTAGAACAAGTGCATCAAAGAAGAAGAAGACAGCTGCTAGTATTTCCAAAGATTATGTGAGTCCAGAATTAAAGTCAAAACTTGACCAGTTAGAAGAATATGCAAATTCACTTTATCAAAAAATCAGAAAATAATATTTTATTGAATGGTTTTATGACATTTAACACAACCCTGTATTATCTGACTAGTCTTCACAGATTCTTTTGATTTTTACCATTTTGTTTTTTCAATTAGTTTGAATAAAGTCCATTACAAGTTTGCCAACGTATTTTGGAGCATCTTCAAGAGAGTAATGTCCTACACCAGGTAGAAGGTGTGTTTGACCATTTGGAAATGCCTGTTTGAATAATGGTAAGAAGATCTTGTGATTTAGTGTCTTATCTTCTTGACCCCAAATTGCAAGTGATGGTTTTTGAGATAACAAAATCTTGGTTTTATCATCAGGAGATTCAAAAATATGCTCATTTGTTGCAAATCCCTTGGCCCAAGCAACTGCACCTAGAGCGTCTTGAGATGATTGAAATGGAGATCGATATGCTCGAATCCAATTTTCAGCAATTATCTCGTTTCTCTCAAAGCCATTTAGTTTCAGTGTTGATAAAATATTGTAATCAAGATGACCCAAGACTTGTTCTAAAATGCCTTCATTTTCTGCCTTGATTATGCATTGAAACCAAGGAGAAAAAGAGGTATTTTCTATAATTTGTTTAATAAGATTAGGTTGTCCTACAGGTGTTGGTCCATTGATTGAAACAATTCGTTTTACTAATTCTGGATGACGTATAGCAAGTCCCATTCCGGTTGGTCCACCAAAATCATGCAGACTAATGTTAAATCATCCAATCCGAGATCAAAGACAAAATTTTCTAGATTATCAATATGGTTCTGAAGCCAATACGGTCTGTTTTGAGGAGTTTCACTTTTTCCAAAACCCATATTATGGTCTATTGCTATAACTCGATACTTTTTTGACCATTCAGAGATTTGATGTCTAAAGAGATAACCCCAAGTTGGTTCACCATGAAGCAATAACAAGGTTTCAGGACCACGACCTTCATCAACATAGTGCATTTGAAAACCTGATGCAGTATTATATTTTGGAGAATAAGGCCATGTTCCACCAAATGTACTATCAAGTCTATTTGATACTGCAAGAGTCATTGTAGAAATATTTGAAAATTAGTTTAAAATCATTATACCAAGTAACTCCCAAATTATAACAAAATTTGAAATCCGTACGATTTACAATCATATTTTTCAATGTCTCTGAATTTTTAACATAACCAACAAGGCATGATAAATAGCAGTGACCGTTTTTTACCCATAAATAGTTTCATTTGGACTCAGCATAATTTTGGGTTGTTTTAGGACACCATCTTAAAACAAATTTTGATTACATCATTTTAGAAATATGGAATTAATTCTAAGATTAATTGTAAATCACGTATTTCACCAAATCTTTTTACAACAAATTGTATTTCTTATTTTTTGTGAAAATCATAACAACTATTTTATGAAACATACATTAATGGACGGCATGTCCGAATCAAAAAAGCCAAACGTTGTTGGAGTAAATGTTCTAAAACAAAATGGCGTTGATGTTGATGAGCTAATCAAAGAATTAGTAAAGAATGCAGCAGTAGAATTTACAGCATACTACTACTTTACCAATCTCAGAGCTCATTGTACAGGAATGGAGGGAGAAGGACTAAAAGGAATTATCGAAGATGCAAGGATGGAAGACCTTAGTCACTTTGAATCATGTATTGAGAGAATCTACCAGCTTGGAGGTTCTCTTCCAAATGATGCAACAGAATTTATCAAGATTTCTGGCTGTGAATTCCTTCAGCTTCCAACAGACCCAACTGATCACATGGCAATACTTGAGAAATGTCTCAAAGCAGAACAAGGGGCAATTGTAAATTGGGACAAAATTTGCAAGATGACTCTTGGAAAAGATCCTGCTACCTACGATATTGCAAAAGATATCCTCATAGAAGAGATAGAACACGAGTCTTGGTTCCTAGAATTAATCTATGGAAGACCATCAGGACACATGCGAAGAAAATTCCCAGGTGAAAGACCACATACCAGAGGTCACTCCAGAGCACTAGATATGGCATAAAAGCCACAACCACTTTATTTTATCATGATTATCACATTCAACAATCGGTGTTTGTAATGCAAATCAATTTTTAATCATAATTATCTACAAAATGCTAATTCTCTAGAAAAGCGGACCCGACCGGATTCGAACCGGCGACCTAACGCTCCGCAAGCGTTCGCACTATCCAAGCTATGCAACGAGTCCAAAAGATTTTCAGAATTGACGCTTAATTTGGATTGCGATTAACTGCAATCATATTCTGCAAATACGTACGGCGTCTCATCAGGTTCATGAAATGTCCACACAGTTGGCAGTAAAACAGTCATAATGTGTTTAAGATTATTATCTTCAATCAGCGTTCCCCAACCTGCATGATTTTTTAGATCAGGACTATACTTTTGAGACAAAGTTCCTGCAAAGGCCCAACCAGTATTCTCAAGAGACAGTATAGAATTAATTTTTTTGAGTACACCTGTTGCAAGTTCTTTTCCACCCATCTGAGCAAGCCCTCCAATGAAAAATACAGGATTAGTCAAATTCAGAGAAGAATAATCAAACAAGGTTGCATCAGAGCAAAAGGGATGAAAATCAAGTGTGGTTGTTAGATGTTTTTGCAGATCAACTAACATGTCATCAATCTCGATGCTGTATGATTCCATTTCAAGAACCTTAGCGCAAAATGCAATCCTTCCATCACCAGAACCAATATCAATTAGTTGTTCATATCCAAGATTTTTTGCTGCAAGAGATCCAACATACGCAGAAAGAATCCACGTAGGAGAAAAGGGAGCATGACTAGAACCATGTTGAATACTGTTTAGCCAATACTTGTTGATATCACCCTCATACACAACACAAGAAATGCTGTCGATAGTTTCTTCAAAAGAATTGTAATAGATAGGATTTTTTGTTGCAAATTGATGAAGAAGTTCCAGATCAGATTGGTTAATTGGAAACTTTTCAGACTCTAAAGACGGAATTACTTCTTGAATCTGACTTTTTCCTTGATAGGTTTGTGCAAACGCTTTTTTCAATGAGATTAAATTTTCAGAGAGTTTCTCAACTGTCATCTTAAGCCCTTGTCATATTGCTCAACAAATTCCTTAGTGCTCATCATCTCACGCAGTTGTTCAAAGTTTTTTGCTTGATTTTCAATGTCTTCTTTAGATTGATCTGAAGAACTTGAAGATTGCAGTTGTTTGGTCATATCAGCAATAGAGTCTGCAAGATATTTTATGACAAAAGGATGCAGGTTCTGATCAAATTTTTCAGATATGAATTTTTGAGTTTGTTTTATTTTAGATAAATTTGAATCAGAGGCACCATTATTACTTTCAAGTTGTGCCACTAGCATCTGTGCCAATGAATTCACATTTGTTGTTTGATAGTATGCCTGAATTATTTCTGAAATAGAAAGATCAGATTTTGATAAAGCATCCAATACAAGGGATTCTAGTTTACCACTCTCAGTTAAAAAAATCTGAAAAATTTCATCAATGTTATTTGAACCTGGGATCACAGAAGAAAAACAATATCAAATTTTTAAAAACGTTGGTATTTGTAAAATTATGCTTCTTTTTCTGCCTTGTTGACAAAGACATAATTCATGATTATACCTGCAATTATTCCTCCTAAGATTGGAGCTGCCCAGTATAACCAATGGAATTCCCAGAATCCAGATATCAATGCAGGACCAAAGGTTCTTGCAGGGTTAACTGATGCGCCGGTAAGAGGCACAGCAATCAAGTGTATAAGAAATACCATTCCACCTATTGTAAATCCATGCCATCCAGGAGAAGCCTTTTTGTGAACTGCACTCATGAAGATAACTGTAACTAAGAAGAATGTCAAAATTGCTTCTATTGCAAATCCAGAACCTATGCTGTTATTGATTAAATCACTTGGGCCACCTTGGGTTGCAAAATTAACCTTTGCTCCAAGCTCAGGAAGAATTGCCTTTAAGGTAGCTGCTGCTGCAACTGCTCCAATCAACTGGGAGGCAATATACCCGATACCATCAGTGATTCCAATCTTTTTTGTAATCATCATAGGTATTGTAACTGCAGGATTGATGTGAGCTCCAGATACATGTCCAAATGCGTAAATCATCAAAGCAATTGCACCACCGTGACCAAGAGAGATGAAAAGTACTGATTGTGTGGTAAGTTCCTCTCCAAAAGAGGCAATTGCCAAAATTACAGATAATGGTCCAAAGAATACTAAACCATATGTTGCTATTGCTTCAGCAAGATATGCTCTTGGATTAACCATTAAGCAACTGGCCTGCCAATTTCCATATAAAAGATTCGGACATGTAAGATCACCTAAATTTTCAAAAAGTAATTAATTACAGCACAATCCAGTTCAAAGCAATGATTTCTGAAGGAGACACAGTTCCAAAATTTGAGATTCAGGATGCAGATGGCAACAAAGTAAAATCCACTGACTTTAAGGGCAAGAAACATGCAATCTATTTTTACCCAAAGGACTTTACTCCAGGATGCACTACTGAAGCAGATGAATTTTCAAAGAATTATTCAAAATTCCAAAAAGAAGGAATTGAAATTATAGGAATAAGCCCAGACGATGTAGAGTCTCATAAGAAATTCTGTGAAAAAATGAAGATAAAATATCCACTATTAGCAGATGTCGATAAGGAAGTCTCAAAGATGTTTGGAGTCTGGGGCAAGAAAAAGTTCATGGGTAGAGAGTACATGGGAGTAATGAGAAGCACTTTCTTAGTAAACGAGAAAGGAAAAATTTTCAAAATTTATCCCAAAGTGAAACCAGCTGGACACTCAAAACAAGTTCTAGAAGATTTTTTGAATTAAGCAAAAATAAGTAAAAGAAAGGGTCTAAAATTTAGAAGCCTTTTGGTAGTGTGCCTCTAGATTGTTTTGGAGCCTCAGGTTCTGGTTGTGGTTCAAAGCCCTTTGGTAAACTTCCACGGGTACTTTGAGATTTTGCTTGTGCTGCAGCTTCAGCTGCAATAGCTTCTTGTTCTGCTTTTTCTCGGGCTATCTTTTCCTGTTCAATTCTTTGCAAGTACTCTTTTTCATATTCTTCAAGATGCTGCTTTCTTGATTTTCCTTCGTTGTTATTACTGGTTTGTTGTGGAGGAGGTGCTTGTTGTGTTTGAGCTTGTTCCATTCCCTTTGGTAGTGTACCTTTTGGTTTTGGTGGTGGAGGGGGGGGAGGTGCTTGTTGTGTTTGAGCTTGTTCCATTCCCTTTGGTAGTGTACCTTTTGGTTTTGGTGGTGGAGGGGGGGGAGGTGCTTGTTGTGTTTGAGCTTGTGTTGCAACACCTTCAAAGGTCATATTTGTACCACTAAAGCTACCAAATGTTTTGTCAGGTGGATGGTATGCTATTCTTGCTCTTGTTGCAAAGTACTGGTTTGATACTGCTGTATAACCTGTAACTTTTGTTTTTTGATCATTCCAGTTTGTTGTTGGAACTTTTCCGACAGGAGCAGTTCGTCTAACAAAGTATCTGTTAGGTGCTGGAGAATAACCAGTAACTTTTGCTCTGTACTGATGGAAATCAGTCATCGGAGCGTCATAGTATGCCTTCTCTAATGCCTCTTGTGCTGTAACTGGAAGTTGTGCAGTTGTCTCAGCTGGTTTTGGTGCTTCCTCTGGTTTAGGGGTAGCCTCTGCTGGTTTGTCACCGAATCCTTTTGGTAGTGTACCTTTTGGTTTTGGTGGTGTAGTCTCAGCTGGTTTTGTCTCAGCTGGTTTTGTCTCAGCTGGTTTTGTCTCAGCTGGTTTTGTCTCAGCTGGTTTTGTCTCAGCTGGTTTTGTCTCAGCTGGTTTTGTCTCAGCTGGTTTTGGCTCTAATTGTGTAGATAGTTTTGAGAGTTTTGCCTCTAATTGGGCAATTTTGTCTTCAAGATCTTTTTTAGTACCTGGTTTGCGTTTTTCTGCCATTTCTTACAATAAATACCGTATTGTTTATTTGTATTTTGATCATAATATGATCGATTCAAAATAAATTAGTAAAATGAGTCAATATTATGTAAAAATTACATAATATTCTAGCAAAAAATTTTGATGAATTTTACATTTAGTCAGGTTCCCAAAATTGCATGACATACATGCAGTTGTTACATCTCCACAATCTAACATGAATTCCATTATTAGTATCTGCAGCATACTTTCCATCTTCTAATCGAATCACTCGTGGAAGATAACTTAATTCAGGATTTTCAAGCCATTCATTTTGATCACAGTTAGGGCAAGGGATTTTCGGAGCCATAAGAATACATCGTGCGGCAACAGAAGAATATTGCTATTAAAAATATAAAATAAAGAAGTTGTAGAATTAGAAACCTTTTGGTAGTGTACCTTTTGGTTTTGGTGGTGGAGGGGGGGGAGGTGCTTGTTGTGTTTGAGCTTGTGTTGCAACACCTTCAAAGGTCATATTTGTACCACTAAAGCTACCAAATGTTTTGTCAGGTGGATGGTATGCTATTCTTGCTCTTGTTGCAAAGTACTGGTTTGATACTGCTGTATAACCTGTAACTTTTGTTTTTTGATCATTCCAGTTTGTTGTTGGAACTTTTCCGACAGGAGCAGTTCGTCTAACAAAGTATCTGTTAGGTGCTGGAGAATAACCAGTAACTTTTGCTCTGTACTGATGGAAATCAGTCATCGGAGCGTCATAGTATGCCTTCTCTAATGCCTCTTGTGCTGTAACTGGAAGTTGTGCAGTTGTCTCAGCTGGTTTTGGTGCTTCCTCTGGTTTAGGGGTAGCCTCTGCTGGTTTGTCACCGAATCCTTTTGGTAGTGTACCTTTTGGTTTTGGTGGTGTAGTCTCAGCTGGTTTTGGTGCTTCCTCTGGTTTAGGGGTAGCCTCTGCTGGTTTGTCACCGAATCCTTTTGGTAGTGTACCTTTTGGTTTTGGTGGTGTAGTCTCAGCTGGTTTTGGTGCTTCCTCTGGTTTAGGGGTAGCCTCTGCTGGTTTGTCACCGAATCCTTTTGGTAGTGTACCTTTTGGTTTTGGTGGTGTAGTCTCAGCTGGTTTTGGTGCTTCCTCTGGTTTAGGGGTAGCCTCTGCTGGTTTTGTCTCTAATTGTGTAGATAATTTTGACAGTTTTGCCTCTAATTGGGCAATTTTGTCTTCAAGATCTTTTTTAGTTTGCTTTTTAGCTGACATTACTCAACATCAAAGTCCGGGGTTTATGTACATTTGGGTCGATTACTACAGACCAAACCGGATCAAGTTTTATATGCATAAGAGACATACAAGATGCAATGGATGATTTTGAAAAAGAATTTCCAGACTTTGATTGGAAAAATACTCCTGCATACAAACATCCAGGTGGAAAGAACTGCCCATGTCCAAAACATGAATACATTAGAGAACAGATCAATTTTACAAAACAAGTAAATGAAAAAGGAAAAGAACCAGCCAAAGTCACACTAAAGTTTTGTCCAGACCATTATAGGGTATACATGGAAGAAGTCATACCTGCAATGCCACTAAAATACAAGATTCTTACCAAAATTGCTTTAAAGTTAGGAGCCATACAGGTAGAACAACTAAAGTACATGGAATCAGAGTTGTGTTTTTACTGTAAATTTGGATCAGGTGGTCACGACAAAAAGAATGAACTGCCACCAATGTAAGGATCCAAGATCATAACCATTAAGCAAATTAAACTAGAGAATACAAGGGTAGAAAACATCTTACAGCGAGATTTTAACAGGTATCAAAAATTTGAAAAAATGATCTGTAATAATTAAGATTAAGAGTACTAAAAATCTAGTTAAGCTTATACTTGAACTAGCTTCAAAAAAAGCGATGCCAATAGATGATATTCATAGTTTTATTTCAGAATTAGAAAAAAATGGAGAACTAAAAAGAGTCAAAGTCCAAGTGGACTCAGAATTAGAAATTGCAGAGATTATGAGAAGGGAGATGTATTCTAATGGTCCTGCAATACTTTTTGAAGATGTCAAAGGTTATGACATGCCGATTTTAGGAAACGCATTTGGATCAATGAAAAGATTAGAGATAGGTCTGGAGATGGAAGACTTTACAGAAATTGGTCAACGAATAGTTGACATGACCAAGATGGACATACCTTCAGGTTTTCTAAACAAAATAAAAAAACTTCCAGAATTATCCAAAATGACTGCAGCTTTTCCAAAGGCAGAAACTAGTGGTCCGGTAACTGAAATCACATTACAAGAAGACAAAGCAAGTTTTGACGATTTGCCGATTCTTAAATCATGGCCAAAAGATGCAGGCAGGTTCATAACTTTAGGATTGACTGCAACCAAACATCCAGAGACAGGAGTTCGCAATCTCGGAGTTTACAGAATGCAAATCATAGATAAAAACCACGCATCCATGCATTGGCAAAAACACAAAAGAGGAGCTCATCATGGAGACATTTCAAAGGACAGAGGAGAAAAAATTCCAACTGCAATAATTATTGGAGGAGATCCTGCAACAATATTTTCATCAATTGCACCAGTTCCAGAAGGATTAGACAAGTACTTGTTTGCAGGAATCACAAGAAAAGAAGGAATCAAGACTGTAAAATGCAAAACAATTGATCTAGATGTTCCAGCAAATGCAGAAATTGTTTTAGAAGGATATGTTGATCCTGCAGACATTCGAGACGAAGGTCCATTTGGAGATCATACTGGATACTACACGCCTGTGGAACCATATCCAACTTTTACACTTACAGGAATAATGCGTAGAAAAAATCCAATTTACGTAACTACAGTTGTTGGAAAACCAATACTAGAGGATGCGTATATCGGTAAAGTAATCGAACAATCATTTCTCCCACTCATACGTATGTTCCATCCAGAAGTTATAGATTTTAGCATGCCAGCAGCAGGATGGTTCCAAGGATTTGCAATCATATCAATCAAGAAGAGATATCCAGGACAAGCAAAAAAAGTCATGATGGGTCTTTGGGGTATGGGACAATTGTCACTAACCAAGATGTTTGTTGTAGTAGATGAGGACATTAACGTTCATGACATCAATGATGTTATCTGGGCAATTACCACAAGGGCAGATGCAGCAAGAGACACCATCATAATAAACAATACACCTACCGATACGCTTGATCCCGCATCACCTCTTGTAAATTTAGGCTCTAAGATGGGAATTGATGCTACACAAAAGACAAGTGAAGAAGGATATCAAAGAGAGATTCAAGAACAAGTCAAAGCAGATGAAGAGACAAAGAAAATAGTAGATTCAAAATGGCCCAGTTATGGATTATGATATGGAAACAGAATTGTAAAAATTATCTCTTTCTTCTACCTGATAACCAATTTGATGTATGGCATCACTGATAATTTTATCAGTCAATTCAGTGGAACGAGCACCAGTACAAGAAACTACTTCTTCACCAATTAAGGTCCCACCAAAATCATCAGCACCGTATTGTAAAGCAAGTTGAGCCATACCAACTCCATTTGTAAGCCATGAAGATTGTATGTGAGGAATCAAACCATCAAAAACCAATCTGGATATTGCTATCATCTTTAACAGTTGAATTCCACCAGTACCATATTCAACTATACCTTCTTCATGCATCAAAGTATTGTTTGGTTCAAAATTCCAAGGAATAAAGGCCATGAATCCTTTGGTTTTTTCTTGCAGTTTTACAATTTTAAAAAAATGATCAACAATGTCACTCTTTTTTTCAACATGGCCATACATCATAGTTGCAGAAGCTGAAAGTCCAAGAGAGTGTGCCTCATCCATAATACGAATCCAATCAGCACTAGAAATTTTCTTTGGACTAATTACATCTTTTACAGAATCAACCAAAATTTCAGCTCCTGCTCCAGGAATCGATTGTAAACCAGATTCTTTTAAACGAGATAAGACTTCGTAGGTAGAAGACTTTTCAACACGTGCAATCATGTCAATTTCAGAAGTTGACAAGCCGTGAACTCCAACTTGAGGGAATTTTTCTCGAATCATTCTAAAAGCATCTTCATAATATTCTATCTTCAAGTTTGGATTGTGTCCACCCTGAATCAAGACTTGCCTTATCTTAAACATCTCAGAGGCAGCCTGTACACGGGATTTAATTTCATCTAGAGTCAAGGTGTAGGAATCATCAGCACCAGGAGAACGATAAAACGCGCAGAACTTGCAATCAGTAATGCAGACGTTAGTGTAATTGAGAATAATATTATTTACAAAAGATGCCTTTCTACCAAATTTTTTTCTGGTCAAATGTCCAGAAACAAGTCCCATAAGATGAACATCATCAGATTCTAAAAGTCTCATACAGTCCTCAGGACCGGGCCTATGACCGTTAATAGAATTTTCCAAGATATCTTTGATGTCGCTTTTTTGTATCTGCTCAGTAGTCTGACTCAACTGATTTTAGTCATCAGAATTTCTATTTAATCCATGCTCATTAACAATCAAAAACGTGGAAAATTCGTGTTATTTAAGTAGGGCACAAAAATGAACTAAGAGCATGGTATCAGGCAATCAAATCAGGCTAAATAGAATTTTAAGAAAAGGAAAGATGTTATGCATTCCAATGGATCACGGAATCTCCAACGGCCCCATGGAGGGCTTGGAAGATCCTGCATCAACAATTTACAAATGCGAGGGGCATGGACTAACAAGCATAATTATCAACAAAGGAATTCTAAAATCATTACCAAAACCACCCAAAATTGGGACACTAGTTCATTTTTCAAGCAGTACAGCATTATCATTATCACCAAACCGTAAAATGCTAACAGGAACAGTAAAGGAGGCAGTTGCAATGGGAGCAGATGGCGTTTCATTGCACATCAACATAGGAGGAAAAGAAGAGCCAGAAATGCTAGAGCAGTTAGGAATGACTGCAGACCAGTGTCACAAATGGGGAATGCCATTGTTGGCAATGATGTATCCAAGGGGAGAAAACATTCCAAATCCACACGAACCAGAAGTTGTTGCACATGTGGCAAGAATAGGTGCAGAATGCGGAGCAGATATCGTAAAAACGCTTTACACAGGAGATATTGACTCCTTTTCAAAAATTGTCAAGAGTACACCAGTGCCAATTGTGATTGCAGGGGGTCCTAAAGCAAAAACAGATTTAGATATTCTTCAAATGACAGAAGATGCCATGAGTGCTGGTGCTAAGGGAGTAACATATGGCAGAAATATTTTTGCTCATAAAAAACCAGAAAAAATGGTAGAAGCCTTGGCAGAAATTATTTTTAGAAAACAAACAGCAAAGGAAGCAATGAAGAAAGTTGAATAAAAAAAGAGAATTAATTATTCTACCCA
This sequence comes from Candidatus Nitrosopumilus sp., assembly GCF_965223225.1. Classification (GTDB taxonomy): domain Archaea; phylum Thermoproteota; class Nitrososphaeria; order Nitrososphaerales; family Nitrosopumilaceae; genus Nitrosopumilus. Next base: position 397,561 of record NZ_CBDCVU010000004.1, on the reverse strand, counting down.
AAGCAACACAGAGTCAGTTAACAAAATTTCTACCACAATTAGAAAACGAAGGAATTAAGACTGTGTATCTTGACCCAAAAAAAAATGCAAAGTCAAAACTACAAACAATTTTTCCATCAAATAATGCAAACCACATAGTACTTGAAAGAGAAATAAAGGCAAAGCCAAAGGGAAAGAAAGTAGGCAGAAAATTTCAAGTTTTATCAAATTCAGACATTGAAGATATACTCTCAGTTGCTAAGAAGGGATTGGATTTTGTCATAGTAGAAGTAAAAGATTGGAAGATCATACCTCTTGAAAATATTATTGCAAAATTACATAAAATCAATACCAAAATTTTTGCCATGGCAAAGACACCAGAAGAGGTGAGAAAGATGTTCTCAATTTTAGAGGTAGGTGTGGATGGAGTAATTTTCAGCACATCATCAATTAATGAAGTAAGAGAAGCTATGGTGTATTTGGGCACAAGAAGTTTTGAGATGAAGCCTGCAAAAATTATTGAGATCAAAGAGGTAGGAGACGGTGAAAGAGTCTGCGTAGACACTGCATCTATGCTTCACAAAGGCGAAGGAATGTTGATTGGAAGCAGATCAAATTTCCTATTTCTAGTTCATAATGAATCAGTAGGATCATCATTTACATCACCGAGACCATTTAGAGTCAATGCAGGTGCAGTTCACTGCTATACCCTTTCACCAGACGGAACTACAAATTACCTATCAGAAGTAGAGACAGGATCTGAGGTACTAATCTTAAATTCAAAAGGAACTGCAAGACGAGCAACAGTGGGAAGATCAAAGATTGAGAGAAGACCCATGTTAATGATTAAAGCATCAGCAAATGGAGAAATTGGAGGAATTATTGCACAAGATGCAGAAACAATTAGGTTTGTTAAGCCAAATGGAAGTCTAGTTTCAGTCACACATCTAAAAAAAGGAGACACAGTCATGGTTCATGCAAAGCCTGCAACGGGTAGACATTTTGGAATGGAAGTCTCAGACGAATATATTTTAGAAAAATAAAATAAAAGAAAATGAAATTCAAGACTTGTGTATCAATAGCTGAAAGAACACCAAACAAAGTAAACCAAGTATTAAAAATCGCTCTGAAAAAATCAGACTATGCCGAAATTAGATTTGACTTTTTAAAAATAGAACAGATTCCAACAACGTTGAACTTGATTAAAAAAAATCTAAACAAAACAGTTTGTACGCTTAGACCAAAAAATGAAGGAGGGCAATTTGAGGGAAGTGAGAAAGAGAGAATAAGAATTCTGAAATTAATTGCAGAGTACAATCCATTTTTACTTGATGTTGAGTTTAACACTTTGCAAAAAAATTCAGAGTTAACAAAATATTTGAAAACCACTAAGACAAAAATTTTAGTATCTTGGCACGATTTTAAAAAGACTCCAAATTCAACAGAGTTAAAGAAAAAATTAACCAGTATGGGAAAGTTTTCACAAAATATCAAAATTGTAAGTACAGCAAAATCAACTGATGACTCTACTAGAATGTTGGAATTGTACAGTAAAAAAGGAAAGAGAAACCTAATAGCACTTTCAATGGGAGACAACGGAAGAATATCAAGAATTTTGTGCCTCTATCTTGGAAGTCCATTTACTTATGTATCACTTGGAAAGCCTGTAGCCCCAGGGCAATTCAGTATAGACGAGGTAAGAAAGATCACAAACCTCAAAAAATGAGAATTTTAATTGAGAGTTTAAATCAATCATTTAATTCAGAGGATATAACATGGGAAAATCATTTGCAGTTATTGGAGATCCAATAGATCATTCTCTATCACCTAATATCCATAATGCCGCTTTTAGAGAATTGGATTTAGATTCATCATACATCGCATACAGAATTCCCAAAGGAGAGTTAAAAGAAGGGATTGAAGGATTAAAACAAATCAAGATAAACGGATTCAACGTTACAATCCCGCACAAAATTGAAATGATGAAATATTTAGATAAAATTGACGAGTCCTGTAGCATCATTGGTGCGGTAAATACAGTAGTAAACAATGATGGGATCTTAAAAGGGTACAATACAGACATGGATGGATTTTTGGATCCCTTTCGAAAGAAAGAAATCAATATCTCAAATGCAAAAATATTACTCCTAGGTGCAGGAGGAGCTGCAAGAGCAATAGTGGCAGGTTTTGCAAAAGAGAAAGCAAAGAAGATAACAATAGCAAATAGAACCTTGCAAAATGCAGACAAGCTTTCAGAGTTTGCCAAAAAATTAGGATTAGAATCAGAAACGAAAACGATAAATGAGATTGAAGGAACACTAGAGGATTACGACATAATTGTCAATGCAACCTCTATTGGACTAAAAAATGAGCAGAGCCCCATATCATTTGAGGGATTAAAAGAGAAAACAGTAGTGTACGATATCGTATACATGCCAATGAATACAGATTTCATAAAAAAAGCCAAAGAAAAAAAAGCGACAATTATTTTTGGATATGAGATGCTTTTGGGACAGGCAGTTAGAGCCTTTGAAATATGGCACGACAGAGAAGCACCTTATAATGCTATGAAAAGAGCATTGTTAGGGGGATTTTGATGGCAAAGGCAAAGGCAACCATACATGGAGCAATATCACTTGTAAATGCAATAGCAACCCAGAAAGGGGCAACAGTGGGAATTGCACTAAAAGTAGAGGTAACGGCAGAAACTTTGCCAGGAAAAGGCATAGTAATACAATCAGAAAACAAAAGTCTCAGTTCACGTCTTATTAACAAAACAATAGAAAAGATAGTTTCAAAAAAAGATCTGGAGGAAAATAAGATTATCATTACATTAGAATCAGAAATACCTACAGGATATGGACTAAAAAGTTCCAGTGCAATCTCATCTGCAGTCGCAATGGCATGTGCAAAAATTTTCAAACCGAAATTAACTGATCAACAAATATTACTTGCAGGAGTAGATGCATCAGTTGAAACAAAAGTAAGCATAACTGGCGCATATGATGATGCATGTTCATGTTATTATGGAGGATTCAATATTACAGATAATTCAAAGAGAAGGAGAATTCATTTTGAGAGGGCCCCATCTAATTTGGTAGCAGTGATTTTTATTCCTAAAAATCGGAAAAGAGGGAATCTAAAAAACCTAAAGATTCTAGATTCAGTATTTGGCATTGCTTGGGAGCTAGCAAAAGAAGCAAACTATTGGAAAGCAATGACGATTAATGGATTAGCAACAACTGCAATATTGAATTCCCAATCAGACATCATCACAACTTTGATTGAAAAAGGGGCCATAGGAGCTTCAATGTCTGGAAATGGCCCATCAATTGCAGCAGTTGTAAAAAAAGACAATGTTGTAAATGTAAAGAAAGTTTTCTCAGCATTAGAAGGAAACATAATTGTCTCAAAAATAAATAACAAGAAGGCTGAAGTCCATGAGTTGTAGGGTAGGTAAATCAAAAATTTCAGGTCAAATAACATGCCCTCCAAACAAAAGTTACACACATAGAGCCATCTTTTTGGCATCTCTGGCAGGCAATGGAAGTAAAGTTGAGAATGTTTTATTCTCTGAAGATACAAACGCAACAATAGATGCATGTACCAGTTTTGGAGCTAAAATAAAAACAGACAAATCGACAATTACGATAGAAGATGCAATAAATACAAGCACAAAGGTGTCAATAATCGATACAAAAAACTCTGGAACTACAATTAGAATCGCAGCTGGAATTGCAAGTCTCTTTACAGATAAAATCACATTGACAGGAGATGAGAGTTTGCAGAAAAGGCCAATGCAACCACTATTGGATGCATTATCAAGTATAGGTGCAAAATGTAATTCAACTAATGGGAAACCACCTATCGAAGTACAAGGAAAGATTTCAGGAGGAGATGTAAAAATACCAGGTAATTTATCCAGTCAGTTTATTTCATCATTATTGATAATCGGTCCACTTACAGAAAAAGGAATCAATCTAACAATTGAAGAAGGATTGGTTTCAAAACCATATCTAGATGCTACCATTGCAACTATGAGAAAATTCGGCGCATCAGTTCAAACACTAATTCCATACAAGAAATACAACATAACACCTCAGGTTTACAATAATACTACTTTCGCAATCCCAATTGATTTTTCTAGTCTTGCACTTCTTCTTTCTGCTGTAGTTCTCAATGGAGATAAAGTGTCAATCAAAGGAGACATCGGAACATTACCACAAGGTGACGAAGTTTTTTTGGACATATTAGAACAATTAGGAGTCACAGTAAATATCGAAGACAATGAGATTAATGTGGACACTCCTGAAAAATTAAACGGAGGTAAATTTGATTTGAGTAATTCGCCAGATCTACTTCCACCACTATCAATATTATCACTAAAAACATCAAAGCCAATAGAGATAGTAAATGTCAAACACGCTAGACTAAAGGAAACAGATAGAATATCCATAATAGCCCAAGAAATATCCAAACTTGGAATCAAAGTTCAAGAAAATGAAGATGGAATGATTTTAGAATCATCTACAAAAATCACTGGTGCCAAATTAAACTCTGGAAATGACCACAGACTATTCATGGCATTTTGCATAGCAGGAATGTATGTTGGAGATTGTGTTGTAACACATCCAGATTCTGTAAAAGTGTCATATCCTAACTTCATAGAAGACATGAATAGATTGGGTGCTGATATTAAAATTGAACAGTAATTTTTTGATATAACTAAAAGATGAGAGGCGCGACCCTGTATAGAGTGAAAAGCTTTCTCTTCACCCACAACGCCATTGCGTAGATAACATGTCTTTTTCGCAGAGTCGCGCAGGTTATGCAGTTAATTTTTCAATTTTTTGCATAAATCATGTAAGTTAAAATGATATTTAAAATTATATTAAAAAATTTACAAATTATAACACATATTTTTATAATATTTTGTAATTTAAAACAACCTAGAATAGATCTAAAATTAAAAATCAAATCAAAGAATGAGGAATTATAAGCATCATTTAGTTTTGATATTATGTTGCCTGGGAGTTCAATTGGTCAGCATCTTGTATTAACTAGTTTTGGAGAGAGTCACGGTAAATCAATAGGGGCGGTATTAGATGGATGCCCTGCAGGATTAGAGATAGATGAAAAAGAAATTCAGACGATGTTAGATTTTAGAAAACCAGGACAAAATCTAATTTCAACACAACGAAAAGAAGGCGATGTAGTTGAAATAATTTCTGGAGTGTTCAGAGGATATACAACAGGATCCCCAATCACCATGGTGATTTGGAACAGTGATCAGAAATCAAAAGATTATGAAAATCTACGAACCAAATTAAGACCTGGCCATTCAGATTATCCTGCAATGATAAAGTATAATCAATACAACGACTACAGAGGAGGTGGAAGATTTTCAGGAAGATTAACTGCAACACATGTAATGGGAGGAGCAATTGCAAGAAAATTACTAAAAGTAACATTAGGGATTGAAACTAATTCATATACAACCCAAATTGGAAAAACAAAATTTGAAAAAAAAATTAATAAAAAAATGATTGAAAATATTTACAAAAATGAAGTGAGATGCCCTGACACCAATACTGCAGAAAAAATGAGAGCAGACATAATGAATGCAAAAAAGAAAGGAGATTCATTAGGAGGAATCATAGAGTCGGTCACCACAAATGTTCCAGTGGGTTTAGGGGAACCAATTTTTGATTCATTAGAATCTAACTTAAGTAAAGCAATTTTTTCAATTCCCTCAGTAAAAGGAATTGAATTTGGTTCAGGATTTGCAGGTTCGGAATTAACTGGGTCTCAAAATAATGACTTGTATTCAATCAAAAATGGAAAGATAATTACCACCACCAACAACTCAGGTGGAATTCTAGGAGGCATTTCAAATGGAATGCCCATAACAATGCGTATTGCGTTTAAACCAGCATCATCTATTGCACAAAAACAAATTACAGTAGACATTAAATCAAAGAAAAAGGCCACACTACAAGTAAAAGGAAGACACGATCCATGCGTAGTTCCAAGAGCACCACCAGTAGTAGACTCACTTGTAGCATTAACAATAGCAGATCATGCATTGATTGCAGGTAAAATAAAACCAGTTTTGTAGAAAATGTCAGACATAGACACGCTCAGAAACAAAATGGATGAAGTCACCTTAGAGATGATAAAGATGTTAAAAACTAGAACAGATATTGCCAGAGAAATTGGCGATGTCAAAAAAAATATCGGGAAGGCAATAACAGATGAATCTAGAGAAGACAACCTAAGAGAAAAGGTAGTTGCCTTATCTAAAGAGATTAACCTGGATGAAGAAATTGCAACAAAATTCTTTAATTTTCTACTTAACGAATCAATAAAAGTTCAATCTACAAACAAACAAACCCATTTATCGATTTTTTTGAAAGCTAAATCACTTGAACAACAAGGTAAAAAAATCATACATATGGAAGTAGGGGAACCAGATTTTTTACCACCACCAATCGTAAAAGAAGCATTAGGTGAAGTTTATGATAAGGGATTTGTAAAATATGGACAAGCAAAAGGAATTCCAATTTTTCGAGAGACTCTTGCAAAATACATTTCAGAAAAATTCAATGTGACAAATGTAACTTCAGAGAACATTATTGTTAGTCCAGGAGCAAGATTTTCAATATTTACTGCGATAACTGCACTTCTCAATCCAGGCGATGAAATTATAGTAATAGAGCCCGCATGGCCTGCATACAAAGATTGTGCATTAAATTCAGGAATCAAGATAAGAACAATCAACACCACATTAGAAGATAATTGGGAACCATCAATAGAAAAAATAAGAAAAATGATCAACTCAAACACTAAGATGATTGTGTTGAACTATCCAAACAATCCCACAGGCAAAATCCTTCCTGAAAAATTGCAAGATGAAATAGTTGAAGTGGCAAAAGAAAATGATCTCTACATACTGAGTGACGAAATATATTCAGAGTACAAGAAAACAAAGTGGAAGAGCATACTTTGTTACAATTATGAAAAAAGCATTGTAACTCAGTCATTTTCAAAGTCACATGCAATGACAGGATTCAGAATAGGGTATGCAATTACAGATCATGTAATAGTTGAAAAAATGGCAAAATTACAAGCATTATGCCTTACCAATGTTTCAGAACCAATTCAATATACAGCAATGAAGGCATTAGAGGCAGACACGTCCAACAATACTAATACAGTTGAAGATCGACTAAAGATATTGATAAAAGAAGCTGAGGAAATTGGATTAGATTTTGTTGTTCCAGATGGGGCAATGTACCTATTTGCACGGGTTAACAAAGAAGGATTTGATGGAGTAGAATTTGCCAACAACACATTAGACAGAGGTCTGGCAATAGCACCAGGAGAAGGTTTTGGAAATTATAAAGATCATATCAGAATTTCAGCTTGCCAGGATGAAAAAACATTAACAGAAGGAATGAATATACTTAGGGAGATCCTCAGTGAATAGAGATGAAAAAAGTAACAATTGTCGGGGCAGGAGGCCAAATGGGACAATGGTTTGCAAAATATTTTGCAAGCAAAGGTTTTGAGGTCACAGGTCACGATTCAGAAAATAAAGTTACAGGCAAAGACATTATCGTATCAGATTCGCTGGTAGGAGCAATTTTGAAAGCAGATTATGTCGTCTTGTGCACACCTACAAGAAGAACCCCAGAAATCATAAGATTAATCGCAAAGGAAATGAAACGAGGTACTTATTTAATTGAAATTTCTTCGGAAAAATCAAAGGTGGTTTCTTCACTATCAAAGATGCCAGCTAAAATCAATCCAATTTGCATCCATCCGATGTTTGGTCCAGGGGTAAAAACAATAAAAGGCCAAAATATTATTTCAATTCCAATCAAGGATGCAAAACAAGAATTAAACGTAGTAAAATCATTGTTTGAGGGGGCAAATTTTGTCACCATTGACGCAATAGAGCATGATAAAAAAATTGCAGTGATATTAGGATTAACTCATCTGATGAACTTAGTTTTTGCAAACATTGTTTCAAAAGATGAAAAAATGCTTTTAACAGAAAAAATGTCAGGTACAACTTTCAGAGTACAAAAAACACTAGCTGAAAGCATCATGACAGAGTCTCCAGAATTAATTGAGACAATCATTGCAAACCCAGAGATAAGAAGAGTTGCCGAGGAGCTTTGGAAAGACATAGGAAGGTTACTCACAGCAGTACAAGAATCAAAAACAGAAGAAGTGGTCAACTACATCAAAGAGTGTCAAGAAAGACTTTCAAAACATACAGACATTAACGAATCCTACAAAAAGCTTACAAAAATGGTAAAAGCTGTTGAAAAATAAAGAATATGCGATCTACTAAGATTGTTACATCTTTTATCACCAACAAAGACAAAGTGTTGTTACTAAAACGAAGTAACAAAGTCAAAACAATGAAGGGAATGTGGGCAGGAGTCAGTGGAATTATCGAAAAAAATGAAGATCCATTGTGTAGAGCAAAAATAGAGATTTTTGAAGAAATCGGAATTGTTGAAGAAAAAATCACATTATTGAAAACATCAGAGAAACTAAGAGTAAGTTCTCCACAATACCAAAATCACGAATGGGAAATTTTTCCATTTTTATTTGGAACCGAAGATCCAACCATTAAACTAAACTGGGAAAATTCAGAATATAGATGGATTGACGCAAACGAAATAACAAATTATGAGACGGTCCCTAGTCTTCAAAAAGTATTATTCAATTTGCTCTAGTTTGTCGGTTTCTTTTTCATATTTTTTCTGTTGTGGCAACATCATGTAGACACACGCGCCACCACACATAGTACATGGGACGTTGTTTCCAGGATGTTGTCCAGTTCTGCTATGAATTTTTGCTGCCTCTTCAGGATCAATAGACAATGCAAGTTGCTTTTCCCAATCCAAGGTACGACGAGCTTCGGTCATAGCCATATCCCACTTAATTGCCTTGTCACGAATTTTAACAAGATCACCTGCATGAGCAGCTATTCTATACGCAATTAATCCTGCTTTGACCTCATCTGCATTAGGCAGTGCCAAATGTTCAGAAGGAGTAAGATAGCATAAAAGATCAACGCCTTCGCTAGCAGAAATTGCAGCTCCTATTGCACTTGCAATATGATCATGACCGGATGCTACATCAGTCACCAATGGACCCAGAACATAATATGGAACATCTCCAATAAGCGATTTTGCAAGTTTAACGTTTGCAGCAACTTCATCTAGTGGAACATGTCCTGGACCCTCAACCATTACCTGAATATCTTGTTCATGGGCTCGCTTTGTTAATTGCGAGATGTTAATCATTTCTTGCACTTGTAACTCATCATGAGAATCCAAAATTGAACCGGGTCTAAGAGCATCACCAAGACTAAAGGTCACATCATATTTTTTGGCAATTTCAATCAAATAGTCATAGTGAGTCAAATAGGGATTTTCTTTATCATGTTTTAACATCCATGCAGCAGTAATAGTTCCACCTTTACTAACCACACCACCATATCTTTGTACTTTTAAGATTCTTTTTGCAATATCCTTAGTAATACCACAATGAATTGTGGTATAGTCAACACCATCTTTTGCATTATTTTCAAATGCATTAAGAAAATCATCTTCAGTTAAATTCAACGGATTTTTGTGGACTTCTACTCCATAGTTATATGCCTCATAAATCGGAACAGTACCAAAAGTAATATGGGCAGTATCCAACAGAGTTTTTCTTATTTCTTTTACATTTCCACCATCACTAAGATCCATCATAGTGTCTGCATGATATTTTACTGCAATTTTGGCCTTTTCGATTTCTTCTTCCAAATTTACGTTCAGAGTAGATGTGCCAATGTTAACATTGACTTTGGTTTTCAGACCTTTACCAATTCCAACATTATGTATTTTTTGAGGTCGTACATTATTGCTCGGAATAATTATTGATCCACGTGCAATTTTAGACAAAAGCCAATCTAAGGACACATCCTCATCACGTGCAACCTGTTTCATTTGTTCAGTTGGAACACCTCTACGTGCAGCACTCATCTGCGTGGCCATAATATAATTCAGGCATTGCCTGATTTAAACAATCGTTAACCCCATAAAAATAACAGATTCAATATAAAATCAAATTGTGGAAAAAGAGGACAACTTGATTACCAAGTATAATCTAAAAAACAGTATTTTCAAGCATATTACTATGAAATCAGGTCAAATCCAATTCTTGTTGTAGAATTGATTTTTCAGACTCTATTCTAGAAATTCGATCTACAATAGGAGATACGAGATGATTAGAGTCATCAGAATTTGGAAAATTATTCTTAATTTCACGTACTCTTTGCTTTAATTCAATTTCAGCTTGAATCAAGGAGATATAATTTCGTAATTTCACATTTTCAGATCGTAAAGTCTCTAATTCAGAAATACTAGTCATCTCGGAGGACTCCAACTTTCATCTATAGAATATTCATTATTTCCCGAAACTAGAAATTGTTTTCCACATTTGAAGCATTGCCAAAGAAATTTGTCATGTTTTTTTGTTTGATATTGAAGGGGCAACAGACAAGTTGTGCATTTTAGTTCCCGGATAGATGAATCAGAGAGAGGAATTTTTTTCATTAACATAATCAAAAAATAATGATATAAAACCGCTTTTGAAAAATAGAACTCTCAGAAATCAAAGATGAAAGAAAAATAGATTAGTAAAATGAATAGTAAAATGACATGAATTTACTCACAATAGGAGGATCAGATCCTTCTTCAGGTGCAGGAATTCAGAGCGATGTAAAAATATTTTCGTCACTCAAGGCATATCCTCTAACAGCAATTACTGCCATAACAAGTCAGAATACAGCAAATTTTGAAGCAATAGAACCAGTATCCCCAAAAATGGTAAAGAACCAATTAAAAACTATTTTTTCAGATTTTAAGATAGATGGAATAAAAATCGGAATGGTGTTTGATTCTCAGATAATCAAAGTATTGCACAAAGAATTAAAAAAATTAAAGATCCCAATAGTAGTAGACCCAGTAATCAAATCAACTACAGAAGGTAGGTTAATCAAAGATTCCGCAATTCAAGATTTTAAAAAATTTATAATTCCATTGGCAACAATAATCACACCAAATCAATCAGAGGCAAGCATACTAACAAACATCAAAATTAAATCAAAACAATCTGCGTTAAAGGCTGCAAAAAGAATCCAGGAAAATGGAGCAGAAAATGTGATAATTACAGGAGTAGAAACCAAGAGAGATAAAATCACAGACATAGTTGTTGGAAAAAATGCAGAATTTTTTATTTCAAATAATAAAATTAATTCCACAAATCACGGAAGTGGATGCAGTCATTCTGCTTTTGTTTTATTTTCTTTTGTAAAGAATAAAGATATTAAAATTTCAGCAAAATTCGCAAATAAAGAAACAAGATATGGAATAAAAAATGCAGAACAAATCGGCAAAGGCGTTGCAATGATTACAAATATCAGAAAAGAAGACCCATTGAAATTAGAATTAACAAAAGCAATAGAAGAATTTACAGAGATCAAAAATATTTATAAAAATATCCCAGAGTGCCAAACAAACTTTGTCTTCACAAAAGCAAAACCAATTTCAACAGATGAGATTTTAGGAATATCAGGAAGAATTGTAAAAACAGGAAAAGAAGTCACAGTTGCTGGAAATCTAGAATACGGAGGTTCAAAACATGTAGCAACAGCCTTGTTGGAATTTAACAAAAAATTTCCCAACACTCATTCTGCAATAAATCTAAAATATCAAAAAACAATAATTAAAAAAATTGAAAAATCAGGGATGAAAATTGCCGAATATGACAGAACACAAGAACCTAAAAAAGTAAAGGATAAAGGTTCAACAATAGAATGGGGTACAAAAACCGCCATAAAAAATTTAGAAAAACCACCAGATATCATATATCACAAAGGGGATTTTGGTAAAGAACCAATGATTATAGTATATGGGAATGATCCGCAAGACGTTCTAAAGAAAATTTCAATCATAGTTTGACCAAATGATTACCAACAAAGATAAAATATATCAACAATACGCTCAGATACAAAGAGAAATCAACAATGAGTGAACCTATAATCAGAGAATTAAGAGAGGAAGATCTATGGAACGGATTTCTGACATCACTTGATTCATTACGGATGGCAAGTGACATAGACAAAGATAAAGCAAAGCAAATTTTTAAAAAAATTAATTCTAATGAAGATCACATTATTGCAGTAGCAGAACTAGATGGTAAAATTGTAGGATCTACAACACTTTTGATTGAAACAAAATTTATCCATAATGGAGGATTGGTAGGCCATATAGAGGACGTAGTAGTAAATGAAAAATACCACGGAAAGAAAATAGGTCAGAAAATTATGAAATACCTTCTCAACATTGCAGAAAAAAGAGGATGCTATAAAACAATTCTAGACTGCACTGATGATGTAAAGATATTTTATGAAAAATTAGGGTTCAAGCATACTGCAAATGAATTAAGATATGATCATAAACTTTAGTAATATTCTTTTTTAGGTCTTTTCTTCTTCTCTTTGAACAAAGAAAAACCAACAACCATAACAGGAATAGACAAACCCATGAATAACAAAGGAACATTTTGTAAAGCATCAGTAACATAGGATTCATCAATATTTTCTATCAGAGAATAGCAGACAAACATTCCAACCAATAGAACGACTCCGCCACCAACAATCATTGAACCAATAGTTTTCGAGCCATATTGTTTAGACATAATAAACGCTACAGCAGCAAAAACTCCTGCAGGAGCCACACCAATAGATATGAACTGCAAAATTTTTGGATCAGCTGAAAACGATTGAGCGTATTCAAAATCTTCAGGAACATCACTCATAAAATAGTAAACAGAGATCATTTCCCCTGCAAACATTGCAAAAAGTCCAATACTAGTAACGGCAAGCCATTTTTCAAGTGCCATGAAAATATCTGGTTTTAGTTAATAAATAAACCATTCAAAAATTAGATAATACCTACAAGATTAGCCAATTCTTTTCTGCAAGATGCACCAAGTTTCTCAGCTGCTTTTTCAGGAGATATATCATTTAAGAAAATACCATATCCACGTTCAAGACCAGACCATAGCTTTGTAATTGGATATATTTCAATATGCCAATGAATCTGTCTACTGTTTTTCTTTTCAGGAGACAGATGAAAAACCAAATTATATGAAACATTTTTGATAGTTTTTGACAGACCACCAAGCGTTGCTCTCAGAATTAAAGATAAGTCATTAATTTCTTTTTGAGTAATTTTTGAAAAACTAGTAGTGTGTTTTTTTGGAGAAATCCAAAACTCATAAGGATAAGAAGGAGACCAAGGACAAAAGGCTACAAAACCTTCAGTTTGAAGAACTTGTCTAGGACCGCCAACTTCTTCATTCACTGTCTGGCACATTGGGCAAACTCCCTTCTCATTTAAGATCTTATGAGAAGCTTCTGTTTCAGCATCAATAACTGGAGGAATAGTAGAGAAAGTAAGTATGTTCAAATGAGGATGAGGATTATCACTACCAGCTAATTCGCCTTGATCTGCATAAATGGATACATAAGTGACTCCCTTTTGAGTATAAAGCCACCTCAATCGATCCTGTACAACGACTAGAAGGTTCGACCATTGTTCAGAATCAATTGTTGCAAAAGTATCTTTTTGATTAGGAGATGCAACTACGATATAGTGATAACCATAAGCAGGTTCACTGTAAAAGGGTCTGTCACTGTATGAGTTTTCAGTATCTACTGAAACAATAGGATTTTTGCTTTCAAAAACTCGGATAGACCAACCTTCAACATATTCATCTTCATTATCTTGAAGACGCTGCAACATACCACCTTTTGCAACCAAAGATAAAACAGAAGGATTTGTCATAGATTCATTACCTGGAGAATAAGGAGATTTTTTTGGATTAGTAATTTTTTCATTTTTTTTAGAAACTATCATGAAACGCTCAGAAACATAATCTTTGCGCATATCACCCATAATGGTTATTGGAAGTCGATGTCTGTTAAAATGTTTACTAAGATCCAACAATAAACAAAAAACAAAGGAATGAAGAAAAAAATACTTATTTAGAAAATTTAGTTTTGTGAAATTTTGTTAAGAATATAAGAACATAAGAAATTCTTTTTATGATTTTGATCGGAATATATAGATGCAAGATTTAAAGGAAGGTACAAGTTTGACATAACAAGTAATCATGAATAATTCAGATGTTCATTTAGTATACGTTCTATTAGATGGAGTAGGAGACCTTCCACATCCAGATTTAGATGGTAAAACGCCACTAGAAGCTGCAAATACACCATCTTTAGACAAGATTGCATCTAATGGAACTATAGGAGAAGTAATATCAGTTGGAAAAGGAATTGCGCCGGAATCAGACATTGCAGTATTCAATATGTTAGGATACAAATTCGATCATGCTGATTATGCAGGTAGAGGAGTTATCGAAGCCATAGGAATTGGCATTGATTTTAAAGATGGAGATTTGGCATTACGAGGTAATTTTTCGACATTAAATGATAAGGACATAATAATTGATAGAAGAGCAGGAAGACATATTGAAAAAGAAGATGCATTAGGCGTTGCAAAAGAAATCGAGGAGAAAATAAAATTTTCAAATCCTGAAACTTCAGTTGTAGTTTCACCAACAATTGGACACAGAGTAACTGTGAGAATCAGAACAAAATCAGAGAAATTATCTTCAAGGATTACCAATACAGATCCTGCCTATAGCAACATAGGAGGAATGGGAGTAGCAAAAGAAGTAGGCAATGAACTTAAGGTTGAAAGTTGTACAGCATTAGAAGAAACTGAAGATGCAAAGGCTACCTCAAAAATAGTAAATGAATTTTCAGAGCAATCCATTAAGATTTTGAGAGAAAGCAGCATTAACAAAAAAAGGACAGAACAGGGCAAGAAAGAACTTAGTTGCATATTACTCAGAGATGCAGGAAACAAATATCCAAAAGTTGTTCCAATAAACGAAAGATATGAAATGAATTTTTCATGCATAGTAGACATGCCAGTAGAATTGGGAATTTCTGAAGTACTCAAAATGAGAGCCTTTGAAGCAGGAGGTCTAACAGATTATGAAGAAAAAGCAAAAGTTGCTGCAAAAGCAATGGAAACTGAAAATGCAATATACGTTCATCTCAAAGGACCAGATGAATTTGGTCATGATGGAGATGCTATTGGCAAGATGAAAAATATCGAAGAAATTGATCAGAGATTTTTCAAAACGCTTCTAGAAAATATCGATTCAGATAAAGTGGCAATAATTATTTCTGCGGATCATTCAACACCATGTATTAACAAAGGACATAGTGATGACCCAGTTCCGCTGCTGGTATCAGGAAATTTTATTGAAAATGATGGTACAACAAGGATGACTGAAGAACAAGCAAAGAAAGGAAAGATAGGACTACTTCAAGGTGCAGAAGTAATTACCAAGTCTTTAGAGATAATTAAATCTCAAACATAGACAAATTATTGGTTTGTTGCATTTGAATAGTTTTATTTCGAATCCTGTCAACATCAATTGAATGATAAACAGATGGAGAATC
Organism: Candidatus Nitrosopumilus sp.; assembly: GCF_965223225.1. GTDB lineage: Archaea > Thermoproteota > Nitrososphaeria > Nitrososphaerales > Nitrosopumilaceae > Nitrosopumilus. The sequence goes on along the minus strand of NZ_CBDCVU010000004.1, from coordinate 381,963 downwards.
ACCTAGTTTTTCCATGGCTCTCCCCAACATACCAAGACCAACTCTAACTTCATTTCTTTGAGCGTGTGCAAATGCCACAGCTATCAAAATAATTCCTTGGACTAGTTCTTTTTCTCTTCCAAAGCATTTTTTCCAGACCCCTTCAAAGGCTTCATGGCTTTCCCAAAACCGTTCTGTATTAAAATAAAAAATACCATCAACAATCCCTTGTTCCTTTTCAATTTCTTCTTCAAATACATGTCTAATGTTATCTACAGGTCCAATCGGAGACAACTTTTGGACAAGTAAATCAAGTTTTTCGGGTTCTACAGAAACGTCTAATTCCACAAAATTACTGGCAATTCTTGCAACTCTTACAGAGGCATTAAGATCAGCCACAAGATCTCTGGCATAATATACTACATCTCGTGAATGTTCAGGCGTATATCGATCATTTTTTAGATGGATCATATAGCGTTCCATAGGTACATTATGAGCGAATTTCATAAATTTCTTCTGTATGTACAATCAAGGTTTATATGAAATATCAAAAGGATTTTGGATACATGTCTATTATCAGTACAGTCACAGATATCAATAACACATTTCTCTCAAGGCGAGAAATCACATGTGATTTTGCAGGTTTAGCAGGGAAGCTAAAAAAAATAGAAGCAATAGATATGATAACAAAGGAATTCAAATTAGAAGGAAAAACAGTAATTCCAATGCGACTCAGAACACATGTAGGAAAGCCAACAGTAACAGGTGTATTTTACATCTATGAAGATGAAAACTTGGCCAAGAAACATGTCAATCCAACAATATTTTCAAGACTAGAAAAAACAAAGGCAAAACAACAAGAAGATGAAGCAAAAGAAGGAGAAGGATCTGAGACAAAAAAAGGAACGGAAGTAGAAGCAAATACAGAAGAAAAGAATGAGGAGAAATCAGAATAATGGCAGGAAAAAAAGGATCTAGTCCAAATGTATACAAATATTTCAAAATAGAAGGAGACAAAGTTTCAAGAATTAGAAAAATTTGTTCACGATGTGGAAAAGGAGTTTTCATGTCTGAGCACAAAGACAGACACACATGTGGAAAATGTGGATTAACTGAGTTTAATCAATAGAAATTGCAATAAGAAAATATAATCAGTATAATCTTTTTTTACGAATTTTAGATGATTTTTCAGATAGTTTGTCTATTTTAGAAATAAACTCAGGATCTAACTGAATTTTTGATAAAGAGTCAGCAGACAGTTTCACAGTATTCTCATCCAGAGAGATATTAGTAGTAGGCAAATTAAGATTAGTCCAAAATTTTGTAACTTTGTCTTCAAGTTTATAATCACGAAAACCTGCTGGAAATTTTTTTGTGATATGGTTTAGTAAAGTACGATCATTAAATACAGCTCTTGGTTCAAACAATCTTGTTTCATCGCTATACATATTCTCAAATAGATTTCCAGAAATTTCATCAGAGACTAGGTCCATTTTAGAAATCTTTCTCATCAATTCTAAGAAGTGTAAAAACTCATGGGCCAAAATTGCATGAATGGTACCTTTAAGACCATATGCTACAAGCGGAGCCGAAATTTGGATTACGACCTGAAATTTGTCTTCAAATAATACCGGAATTGTTCTTGCAAACAAAATTCCATATTCATACGAATCAGATTGAGAGGAAGAAATTACCAGAGATGGTTCAACGTATGCTACAGGGTACTGAAACCCAGATGCTTTTTCTATCCGATTGATCCCAGATACAGTAATTGGAAATCGTTTTACGACCAGATCAAAAATGCTATCTGGGATAATCCCTTGATCATGTGCATGTTTTAAACGTACAAGTGGATCCAAGCAAATCACCTAAAATTATAAACATAATTAAAAAAGATCAGGATCTAGGTTTTCCAGCCTTTGCTTGCTTTTTTCTACGTGTTTCAGCTCTTTGGTCAGCATGTCTTTGATGTTTACCTTTTTTTCTCAATGGCATGAAAAGTTACAAAACTTAGTGATAGTTAATTGTTATCATTGCAAAACCACATCAAGAATATCAAATTCAACACACTTGCAATGAGTTTCAAGAGTATCAGAAACATTGGGATTTACATTATCACCAGTTACAAGTCTTTTAATTGGTAATCCACCTTCAGCATCAATCAACAAAGTGAATTCATTCTTAGAAATCTGAGAATAACCTAATTTGAAAATTTTTTTTTCAAAGCGTTTGCCAGACTTTTCATAGACCACAATAGGAACAAGGAGTAGATTTTCTAACTTTTGCAGATATTCGTGTTCGATCTGGGATTCAGAGATAATAGATAATTTTATTGATGAAATAAATTTTAACGGTTGTTTTGGAGATTCCTGAACGACTTTAAGATTCTTAATTTTTAGGGATTCAAAAGATGTAGAACTTGATTTAACATTTCTTTTAAGGGGATTTTGTATTTTGACAAAAAAGGGCCGTCCTTTACCCAAAACAAGACTAGTTTTATCCTCACCACCAATCCAAGTAAATTTTGCAATAGTTCCACCTATTTGATCAAACAAAAATTGAGATATTTTTCCTTCAATACTATTGAACTGATCTATTCCATGAAAATTACACATACGACAACCTTTACCAGAGCAATTTGTGCAAGAGGGTTGTTTTTGGGCAAAATTTCTAGTTTTTTTCACATATCTGCCAAACAATGTGATAGGTTTTGAACGAATGGCACACGAGGATTCTTTGATATTTATTGTAAAAACAACATCAGGATCTAAAACATCAATAGTTTTTTTGGTCTTTTTAGAAAATATTTTACCTAACTCGCGCGTAACATCTGTTTTTATCGCATCTATCCCTCTGAGTTTATACTTGGAACGGATATAATCATCCCTATCTGCAATTGAAGGTTTGATAATTGTCCCCACATTAAATGTCGAAAAAACATAACCATCAGATGAATCAACCATCAAATTCAAAAAAGAGTTTATAGAGTCAAACAAATTTTTGCAGATAAAACATTTTGTATTACTCTTGAGATTATTTTGTAATTTTTTTCCAAGAATCTTATTTGATTTAAGTCCTAATTGTTTAGAAAACAATCGTCCCAAGCAATGATTACATAAGCTATGATTTTTTAAAATTTTATTTGCAGTTGGAGTAATTTTTTGGTAAATAGACAATACAATGAATTTTTAGGTCGGAAATTTAACCCAATCCCATTCTTCTAAGGGTTCCTTGCATTTGCCTTCCTTTGGAAGCTTTCATAACATTTTTAGAATTTTTATAATTTTTTATTAATTCTTTAACTTCACCTTCCGGCCAACCAGAACCACGAGCAATTCTTTTGATACGAGATGAGTTAAGAAGATCAGGATCAGCTTTTTCTCCCTTAGTCATACTTTGAATTATGTAGCGCCATTTTGAAACTCTATCTTCCATTTGGTTTAATTGATCATCTTTTACCATGCCAGAAAAACCAGGCATATTTTCGAGAAATCCCTTCAGAGAACCCACCTTGGTTACTTCCTCTAATTGATAAAAGAAATCATCCATATTCATTTTCCCACTAGAGATTCTTTTCATTCGTACGTCATCACCTTCATTTTCCAGACGTTTTGCTAAATCCAAAACTGCTTGGATATCACCCATTCCAAGTAAACGTCCTACAAACCGAGTAGGAGAAAACTTCTCCAAATCATCTATTCTTTCTCCAGTACCAATGTACATTATTTGAGCTCCAGTAGCAGCAGAAGCAGCAAGGGCACCTCCGCCTTTAGCAGAACTATCCAATTTAGTGATAATAACACCACCCACAGGAATTGTTTTGTGAAAAGCCTCAGCTTGATTGAAACATTGTTGACCAATTGTTCCATCAATCACAAGTAGAGATAAATCAGGATCCGACACTTTATTGATCCTATCCATTTCTTCTAAAAGATCTTGTTCTTCTTTGTGACGTCCAGCTGTATCAATTAAAATTACATCCAAAGGTTGTTCTTTGAAATATTTTAATCCATTTTTTACAATACTAGGAGAATCTTTATTGTTTTCTTCACCATATACCTCAACATTGGACTTTTCACACATTGTTCGAAGCTGGACCAAGGCACCAGGTCGATATGTATCTGCACCAACAACTCCCACTTTGTAACCCTGACGGGTTAAAAATCTGGCAAGCTTGGAGGCAACAGTTGTTTTTCCACTTCCCTGAATTCCAAGTAAAATTATTTTATTTTGTTTTCCAGGTTGAAAATCAAAATCAGACTCATTTCCAAGTAATTTAGACAATTCATCATACAATATTTTCACAATGTGATCTTTGCGTGAAAGTCCAGGAGGGGGAGTCTCATTAAGTGCTCGCTCTTCAAGTTGTTTTGTTATTTCAAGAACTAGCCTAACGTTTACATCAGATTGCAATAAAGCCCGTTGAACATCCTTTGAAAGATCTTTGATGAGTTCTTCATCTATGCCAGAAGATTTAACAATTTTTTTTATTGCAGCACCTAAACTATTTTTAAGACCATCAAGCATGTCATTTCAAATTTGCATCTACTATTTCAAACCTTCCTCTATAACCATCCCATTCTTTCACCGATCTGTTAATTTCTATAGGATTAGAAAAAAGAGGACAGTCAATCACGAATGTTTCAGCTTCGCCTCCTTCAAAATTTAGATTAAAACCAAATTTACTAGACAAATTTTTTAATATTTCAATGTCAGGTTTTGCAATAGTCTTTCCTAACCACGTATCATCAAGGCCGCCAGAAGAAACAGAGGTGATGATAAAAATAAAATTTGAATTAAGTAAATCAAGCATGTATCGTTCGGGAGGTAGATCCCACAAAGGAGTAATAGAGGTCAGATTTAAACTTGAACATAGTGAATTGAACTTTTCCTTTTGAAATTTACTTTTAATTCCACCATGAACAATTCCTTCAATTGGAAACTTGTTTTTTGCGATTCTCAACAATTTTTCTAATAAAGATACTTCTTCAGCAGTATTATCAGAGTTAGATGAAATTGATAGTTGAGGGATGTTCATTGATTTAGATTGTAATGAGGTCCATGAAATATTTGGATGATGAAGTAAATGACTTTCCTCAGATTTAGGAAATAGTGTCAACAGACATAAAACTTTGTGTCCTTGTTTTTTTGCAAGATAGATAGAGTATGTACTATCTTTGCCTCCAGAATAAAGAGCGGCGACATTCATGATTTACAAAATACTAGATTCAACAAACAGTAAATCATTTGTTGAATCAAGATGCCTCATTACTCATAATCCTCATCAAAAATCAGACGGCTTTTCCGCTCATCATCAGCATCAAAGTTAATTATCAATGCGTATGATTTTAGTCATACGGTTAGATGGCACATCATATTTGTATTGTGTCGATAAAGTCATCATTGTCATTAATTATAAAATGTAATATCATTATTTAATTGAAGATGATGTAAACACCAGTTCTAAAAAAATAATTCAAATGTTCACATTGATGAAAATTTTTTGAAGTTATGAATTTGTGAAATCAATTATCAAAATTGTTGAATTAAAAGGAAATACAATTAGGATTATTTTTGGGTAAAAATGAAGCCACATCAACATTAATTATAAAAACAGATACAGTTAGATCTTGTAACTGATCTTAGCCAGAGATGATTCAGATTTGATATCTAATCCAATTGAAGAATAGTAACAATAATGCTAGGTATTGCAGGTTCACCATCCGGTTCAATTGCCTCAATTCCCAATCCTTCATCCTCAGTTTCCCCAGACATCATTATGTTTAGAGCATCCCCTCGATTTAATGGCATCACCACATTAAGGGGAATAACATCTTTTTCTTGAGAATCAGTATCACTCTTCGGATGTTTGAGTGTGGGACATCTACATTATTTACTCGTACCCAGAAATCAATCCAACGGCTTCGGGTACCCTTTGCTTTGCCAACTTGTGGTGCAGCTATAATCAAATACATACCAGACTGCTTAATCATAGTGTCACTTTTTTCAAAATCTATAGTATGAATTCCTCCTGCAACATCCTCTTGAGTGTCTAATTCGATTTCAAGGGGCTTTAATGTATCAATTCGTTGAGTTTTTGTAGATGCCAATTGACCAAATGCTTTTCTATATTCCCGTTGATTAGTAGAAGATTCAGCCATTCTCATTTTTTTCCTTTGTCATCGAATTTAAGATTTTTCTATGATTTTGAGTTTGTTTCATATACCTGAAATTCTTCTTCGTTTAATTTTCTAAAAGAATGTGATTCTATAGTATATGTATTGAGTTTTTCAATCACGTATTTTATTTTCTTTTTGCTTGTTTGATATTTTGGAAAAGAAATTCGATTAAAAGAAGAAACCTCTAATTTGATTTCACTTAGATACATACACACGCCCTCTATTTGATTTACAATCTCTGGTTCTAATACATCATTTACAGCAAGTAGATTGTTTCTAGTAGTATCAATTACTCGTGCTAATCGATTTTCTTCATTTTGAATTTCTTTTCTCAGTATTTCTTGCCTCCATTGCCTTTCTTTTTGATCAATATCCTGATCAAAAACAGAATTAAAATTTAATGCAGATTTGTTAACTTGACCTAAAATGTGGAGCATATGAGTGAATAAATTTTTCAAATTAAAAACAGAATAATCTTTCCTTCGATTTCTTTGTTCTTCTTGCATTTCAATAATTTTTTGAATAGTTTTGGCATTATTTTCAAGTTTTATGTTACTACGATGAGCCAAAATATGCAGAAATATTGCAAGTAGTGCACCAATTACTATATCACCTAAAATAAGATGCATCCAACCACCCAATTCACAACCCGCTTTGATATCAAACATACCACATCCAGGAGTTCCTCCAGCAGTAAATGCAACTCCAGTAAAACCGGCCTTAAGTAAAAATCCAGACAGGAGAAGATATGCAATTGTTTTGATTCTAATATTCAATATTTTTTTAACGAAACTTTAAACAAAGAAAAGGACATAAAAGTATCAAGTCATTATGAAATAAAAATATGACATGTTCAAATAATACATGCCATACCTTGTATAATTTTCAACGCATAAAGAATGAAGAAGAATAAAAAATGAAAAATATTCAAAAGGTGTTAATAAATTTTCAGAGGAGTATTTCCACAATAGGACCTGCAGTATTAAATAAATGACATAAATTAAAATGAAAAAATTTTAAAAAAACAGGTTTAAAGTGAAAAACAAGTTTAATTTTTAATTCTCATGATTTTGGTTTTATCCATTACAACCCAATATTCAACATTCTGGCCATTTTCTAACTTGCCTTTAACTTCATCATCAATTAGAGTTACATCTAAAGTCTCAAAAGTTTCAGAATCCATTACCTGAACTGTATCGCCATTAATAGATATAATTTGGCCAACTTTTTTGTTAATCATTGGAACGTGAATTTGCATACTGACAGGTCCAACATGTGGTCTTTTTTGTCCATCAAAAATTCCCTCACCTACAATTCTAGCTTTTGCAGCACCATGTTTTCCAGGTTTGGATGTATCATATTCAACGATTCTACAAGGTTCGCCACTTGGTTGGTCAGAGTGAGGCAACAAAATGTAAGAACCAATTTTTAAAGATCCAAGATCAGCAGGTTTACTCATGAAAAATCAGGTTTTAGTCGAATATTTAACTTCTACGCACATAAAAAAAGGACAAAAACAGATGGAAGAAAATTAAAAAAAATAGAATTTTACTTAAAAAAAATTGTTAAACTAGAAACAGCTTTCAACCACAACCAGTTTCATAGAAAAGAAAATAAAAAATCAATCTAGTTTCAAACATCAAAACTAAATCAAGACATATTATATCATCTTAAATTGAAAAATGATTTTTTTATTTAAGATGTTCTAAAATAGATAGGCTCACTAAGTTAGTAAGAGTTAGTCCTTTTCTGTTAACATCACGTCTGGTTTGGTCACAATATTTCTTTACGCTCTGGTAACTCTTTTCACTTGCAACCTCAATTACAACAATATCTTCAGAATAGGGGAAAGTGAATTTAGAAGGAGTAAGACAAAAGGTTTTCATATTCCCAGATCCTGCTTTTTCAATTTTATCTCGTCTCAGTAACAAATTTGCAATTTCATAAAGGTCATCTTCTTCCCCATACTCAAGATAATAGACAGAAATAAAATTTGTTTCACCATTAACTTCTCTTTCAAAAAGATCATCCTTAATGTTAAAAATAAAAGATGTTTTATCTTGATTGTGGCCTAACAGATCTTTTGAGACAATTGAGCTATCTTTGAATTTTGCCAAAAGATAATGATTAACAGAATCTGAAAAATAGGGTTTGCTTTCATTTGAAAAGGTTCCAGTAACAAAAAACAATTTTTTAATATTTTCAGAATTCATCCAAGAATCTTTAAGATCAATAGAGTCGTGATTATGCAAATATGGAGCTAAAACATAACCTGAATAAGATAATTCTAACTCAGACACAAGTCATCAAAAACTCTGAAGGGTATTTATGCTTATACTGAATTTGAACATATTTTCACATAGTTCTTGACGATAGTTTTTTAATAGCATAGATCGTCATTTTTTTGTCCCAAGCTAGCTCAGCCTGGTAGAGCTTCCGGCTGTAGTTGTTGGCTTAAGATGGCTGACCGAATAACAGCATATCAGGCATACAGAAACCGGGTTGTCGAAGGTTCAATTCCTTCGCTTGGGACCACAATATACCTCAAAATTAAATAAAATTATAAAAATAATAAAAAGATAGACTAATTTAAGAAAACAAAGATGAAGTCTTAAATTAAAAAATTTATTGTCTAATCTGATTTCTTGACTTTTTGAGCTGCTGGTCCTTTTCTACCTTCACCAACTTCAAACTCGACTTTATCTCCTTCATTGATGAATCCATCAACATCTGATTTGTGAACAAATAGATCGTCACCAGATTCTCTTTCGATAAAACCAAAGCCCTTAGTACGGTTAAACCATTTTACGGTACCTTGTTCCATTTAATTTGGCAATGATTTACTGACTATATTAAGTAAGTCGTCAGACCAAACAGACAGAAGGTTTCGTGAAATTTAGAAATCTTTTGGAATATGATTATTTTCCTTGAGCCATTCTACCTGAGGCAAGGTAAATCTCCAAACTATATCACCTCGTTCACTATCCTTAAAATCCCAAGGGGCGATAATGACAATATCATTATCCCTGATCCAAACTCTTCGTTTTAATTTTCCTCTAATACGTCCTCTTCGGGTAACGTTATCATCACATTTGATCAACACATTTTCTCCACCGAGCATTTTTAGCACTCTACCAAAAAGTTCTCCTTCTTCAGGTAGTCGAATTTCTTTAAGTGCACTTTCACTTTTTACTTGGCGTTTACCCATATTTCTTATTCATATCATAACCATATAACTCATAGGTTTTTGCAGGCCATCATGGCATTCAGTTACAAAAGAGATTTTATCAAGTAAGGAAAAAATCAACATGTGGATTTTAGGTGTATTGAAGAATGTGCTCAGTGTTGCATTGAAAGAGAGTATTATCCCAATAAAAAATTTGGAAAAATAGGTGTGCTGTTACTTCCTGAAGAGAAGAGAAGAATAGAAAGATTAGCTGAAGAAAAAAAGCTAAAAATAACCATACTTCCCAGAATTGGAATTTCAGAATCAGAAGAAGAAATGCCAAAGATATTGGCTCATCAACTAATGGGAGTTGAGAGTAATGGCAACAGGTGTCCTTTTTTGGATATAGAGAGTGGTGCAAAATCCACACATGGAGGATTTCCATGTATGATTTATGATGAAAGACCGTTGGCTTGTAGAGCTTATCCAGTTATTGAATCAGAGCCAATCACATTAGATGAAAAATGTAAGTTTTGCAAAGAGCATCAAAAAGCCGATGGGAATTTAAATTCTGAGATAGAATCACTTGTACAAATCAAAGAAAAAATGTCTGGAAATTTTTCAAAGGTATGGAGGTTTGCCACAAAAATTGGAGAAAAAGATGACATGAATGAAATCAAACAAGGTTGGATTTTAGAACAATAACATTAGCAAATTCAATAAAAAACAAATAAAATAAAATGTAAAAGATATGGTCTAAATTTTACAAATTATAGATTATGGGTTTATTACAGCACGACCTACAATTTTACGTGCTTTAAGATCTTCTAATGCATTATTTGCTTCATCAAGAGTATATCTTTTAGAGATTACAGGATCAATAATTCCTTTTCTGGCAAGATCAAGAAGCTCAACCATGTCATCATAGTTTCCAGTGTATGCACCTTGTATAATAATAGACTTTAGAGGAATAGTAACCAAAGATAGTTCAATAGAACCTCCAAACAACCCAACGAGTATCAGATTTCCTCGCTTTCTCAACACTGCAAGGTCCAACTTAGCAGTAGGAGGAGCATTTACAAAATCCACAACACTATCAGCTCCTTTACCATTACAGATTGAAATGATTTTTTGTGCAGTTTCAGGATCTTTGGAATTAAGAATATAATCTGCCCCCATTTCTTTTGCAGTTTCCAATTTTTTATCGTCTAAGTCAACACAAATTATTTTTGCATTTGTAATAGCTTTTGCGATTTGAACTCCCATTAATCCCAGTCCACCGGCACCAACAATAACAAGAAACTCAGGTGAGTTTTGGTTAGATTTTTTGATAGCAGTATAAGCTGTTAAACCAGAACATGCAAGTGAGGTAGCAGAATCAGGATTAACCCCATCAAGAAGTGCAAGATACTTTGAATCAGGAATCAGAGCATAATCAGAGTAACCTCCATCTTGAAATACACCCATAGATTTTGGAGTATCGCACAAATTTTCATTTCCTACTTTACATGCAGGACAGTCACCACACCCTATCCAAGGAAAAACTAAAACTTCATCACCTAATTTAACATCAGAAACATTACTGCCAATTTTTTCAACAGTTCCAACAATTTCATGTCCCGGAGTAACAGGATATTTTACGCCTCTATCAGTAACTTTCATGAATTGACCATCACCTAGGTCGTATCCACCTTCCCACAGATGTAGATCACTATGACAGACACCAACTGATTTTACTTTAACTAGAACTTGGTTGTTTTGAGGTTCAGGATTATCAAAATCAGATACTACAAGAGGTTCATTTGGACCGGTAATTTTTGCAGATTTCATGATTATTTTCTTCATTATAACAATATAAGAGTTGACTGGAAGTGAGAAAAAAATAGAGCCTTTAGATATTATCAGATGATAAAATACCAATTATGTGAACGAGACATATGCTCCAAATAGTATTTCTCAAGAACCCGTGAATATTCTATTTAGCCCCTCATCTGTGGTGAAAAAAGATGTTTGGGAAATTAATCTCATAGAGATTTTAAATTTATTAATAAAAATTTTAGAAAAATCAGGTAAAAAGGATCTCAAAGTTGCAGGAATGGCAGCATTATCTTCATCCTTAATTTACAGAATGAAAGTAGAGAGTATTTTTGCATTACAAAAAGCAGCAATGGAAAAGAAGCAGATACAGAGAAGAACAGATGTAGATATTGATCTAATTGATATCCCATACAGACATGAATCCACATATCCAGTTTCACTAGATGATCTATTAGGATTGTTACAAAATTTGATTGGATCTATTGCTAATCCAAGATCAAGAAGAAATAACCAATTAGAAATAGAACCGGTGGATGTTCCAGATTTTCAAGAATATTTTATTTCTCTTGAAAGTATTATAGGGAAATATGAAGATTTGATATTGAAGAAAATTTCTTCAAAAGGTTTTGGTTTACTTCAAGACATTATTGCAGAGTTAGATGAAATTGATTCGATCAGATGTTTCTTTGCATCATTGTTTTTGGCAAGAGATCAAAAAGTGGACCTTGAGCAAATATCAGACGATATCAAAATTACAATCAAAAAAGAAGAAATAAAAAATTAAACTCATGGAGAAATTAATTCAATTAAAATTCAAAAGAGGATACAATGGTAAAAATCGAAGATGAAGTAGAGGCAACAGCAAGGATAGAGGCTGCATTATATTCAGCAGGAAGACCTCTGAGAGTAGAAGATTTAATCAGAGCATCAGGCACGGAATCAAGGACTAAAACTATGCAGTTACTAGAAAACATAATAAAAAAAACAAAGACAGCGTTCAAAGCAATTGAAATAATCAAGTTGCCAGATGGAACATATGTATTTCAATTAAAACCAGAATACAGTTCTACGGTTAAAAGATATGCATCAAAACCGATACTTCCAAATGCCACACTCAAAACACTATCATATATTGCATACATGCAACCAATATCATCTAAACAATTAGTAGAAACAAGAGGATCTGGGGTTTATGCACATCTTAAAGAATTAAGACAGTTGGATTTCATCAACCATCAAAATGTTGGGAGATTAAAGATCTACACAACAACAGAAAAATTTCAGAAATATTTTGGAATTCAAGGAGATGTAGAAGATCTTAAACAAAGACTTTTTTCAAAAGTAAGAAAAACCGCGCGAATGAAACAAACAGATATTCAAGTTAGTCAATTACAGAAAAATTAGTTTAGCAAGCACAGTTTTTTGCGTTTTGTATAAATTAGAGTGAAATAGACAACTTTTTGTGAGAAAATCCGTAGAAAATCTAGCTACCAGTAAAACAACTGGAGGTAGAAGACATCCGCTTAGAATAAGAAGAAAGTATGAAACGGATAGATATCCTAACGAAGCGGTTAATGGAGCTCAAGTTACAATAACTAGAAGAGTGCGTGGAAACAATAGAAAAACATCTTTGAAAACAATTGATTTTGTAAATTTAGCTACAGGCGAATCAAAAGTAAAAAAATCTAAAATTCTCAAAGTATTAGAAAACAGTACAAACAACGATTACAAAAGACGAGGAATAATCACAAAGGGAGCCATCTTAGAAACAGAAGAAGGCAAATGTAGAGTAGTATCCAAACCTGGTCAAAACGGTATAGTAAACGCAATATTACTTAAGGAATAAAATGAAAGATTACGAACATATCGTAATCTGGTTGGATTATTTTAATAAGAATTTGAAAAAATCAAAAGGCAGGAGAATCGGGTTAGAAAAATGCGTTTTTGATCCATCTTTAAAAGAATTAGAAGATGCCACAAAATCTGCAGGATTCAAAATTACAGAATCAAACGACAAAGTGAGATTTCCAAGAAGACCTTTTGTAAGATCAGGGTATATAGTATTGCCAAAAGGATCCCCTAAGACAAAAATAATTAACAAAATTTCCGAAAAACTAGTATCAAAAAGAGTCAAACAATCAAAGTGAGATCAAATATAGCTCTTAGCTAAAGTAAATTTGACAGAAGTCTATGAAAACAATATCATGATTATCCTTCTTAATTGCAGGAGGTAGGCGAAATAATGCACCTAGCCGGAAGCGGTAGGGTAATCATTCAACTATCTAAAGAATTAGTTGAAGGACAAATACTCACAGATGCCAAAGGAACTAGAGTTGCAAAAGTAATGGAACTAATTGGTCCAGTAAGGAGACCATTTGCATCAGCAAGTCCATTAACAAACAACATAAAAAAATACATAGGAAAAAATGTTTTTGCCGATGATAATTCTCCTGCAAACACAAAAAAGAAAAACAGGAGACGAAAAAAATGAACGTATTAGAAAAACAAAACTGCCCTGAATGTCAATCAACATTAGTAGATGACATACAGAATGGTGAAATAATCTGTTCAGGATGTGGCGTTGTAGTCGCAGATCAGATTGCAGATTGTGGTCCAGAAATAATTAGTTCAAATCTCGAAGACAAAGCAAAGCTTGCAAGAGCAACAGGCCAAACAACATATTCACAACACGATTTGGGAATAACAACTGAAATTTCAATCAGTGCAAAAGACTTTAGTGGAAAATCAATTAATCACGAAGTCGCAAATCAAATGCAAAACTTGAGAAAATGGCAACAAAGAGTTCGAGTTTCATCACCTAGAGAAAGGAGACTAGCCAATGTTTTATCTAAAATGGGTGAAACTTGTGATAGCCTAAGTCTTTCAAAAAATGTGTTAGAAACAGCTTCTATGATCTATCGAAATTTGGACGAGCATATAGAAGTAAAAGGCAAATCAGTAGCAAGTATCACTGCAGCTACAATATACATGGCTTGCAAACAATGCGATGTAGTAAGATCATTAGAAGAGATTTGTAAAGGAATCTGCGCCCCAAAGGATGTAAAATCAAAAACAAAACTTGCAGCTAGATATTATAGAACCATGGTAATGGAAATGGGTCAATTAACAGCACCAGTTGTCACCATGGACAAATACATATCAAAAATCGCAAACATGACACAAACAGAAGTAAGAGTTGAGAGATTAGCATTAGAAATTGCAGAAAAAACTAAAGACAGCAGTATAGCTGATGGAAAAGCACCTAATGGAATAGCTGCAGCATATCTGTATGTTGCATCAGTTTTACTAGGACAAAATGTGCTTCAAAGAGATGTTTCAAACATAGCAGGAGTAACAGAAGTTACAATTAGAAACAGATGCAAAGAAATCCTGACTTGCTACAAACTCAAAATAACTTTAAGACCATCATTGGCTAGAATCTAACCACAACTCCCCCTTTCATTTTATTATTAGCAACTCATTAGGATTAGCTAAATTTCGCCTGTATTATATATAGAAACATAACAAAATCGACCATGGCAGTTTTAGAAATAAAAGATCTTCATGTTACAAGAGAAGGTAAAGAAATTTTGAAAGGAGTAAATCTCAAAACAGGTCCAGGAGAAGTTCACGCCATCATGGGTCCAAATGGATCTGGAAAAAGTACGTTAGCTTATACATTACTTGCACACCCAAAATATGAAGTTACAAAAGGAGATATTCTATTAGACGGAGAGAGCATTCTAGATTTAACGGCTGATGAGAGAGCAAAGAAAGGATTGTTTTTGGGCTTTCAATACCCAACTGAAGTTGCGGGTGTCGGTTTTTCTCACTTCTTGAGAACAGCATACAATTCATTAAGTAAGGCACTTGAAGGAGACGACAGAGAAGTATTCATCACAGTCAGAGAATTTCAAAAGTATTTGAAAGAAAATTTAGAAAAAGTAGGTCTAAAAGAGGAATTTTTATCGAGATATCTCAATGAAGGTTTTTCAGGAGGAGAAAAGAAACGAGCAGAAGTTTTGCAAATGGCAGTACTCAAACCAAAAATTTCAATATTAGATGAACCAGATTCAGGCTTAGATATAGATGCAGTTCAAGCTGTTGCCAAAGCAATCAGTCAAGTCTCAGGAAAAGAAGCAACAGTAATTGTGATTACCCACTACGCCAGAATTCTCAAATTCTTAGACAAATTAGATTTTGTTCATGTCTTTGCCAAAGGGCAAGTCCTAAAAACAGGAGATGCATCTCTGGCAGACAAATTAGAGAAAGAAGGATACGATTGGGTATTAGAACAAACTGCATAATAAAAAACCCCATAACAAATCCCTTTACATACAAATGTGATTTATAAAATCACGTCAAAGTTTTCTAAACTTTTAGAGATGTGAGAAAAGTAAACCAATTAACAAAATCAAGTAAGAAGAGATAAGCAATTAAAAATTCAGTAAAAGAATCCATAGATCATCATTTCATATTTAGAACAAATCACAACAGAAGAATCTCCAGAAAAGAGTAAAGTTTTAGATCAGAAAATTGAGTTTTTTATTTAAATAGGGTTCTAAATTGAAGAAAGCATGTCAGAAAATAATGAACAATATTTTTTTAATTTCTCATTTTTCAAAGTAGATCCAAAATGGAGATGGATGGCAGACTTAGCAAAAGAAGAATCAGCAAAAGAAGTGGAGAACATAATAAAAAATTCAGGAATAATGTTTAGATCATATTCAAATTTAGGCTTAAGAGATGATGCAGATTTTTTGTTTTGGTTTTCAGCAAAATCAGTAGAAGAAATACAAGTAGCAATTGAAAAGTTATACAAAACAGTGTTTGGAAAATACATTATTCCATCGATGACATTTTTGTCATGTACTAGACCATCAATTTATGTTAAAGAACAAAAGCCTCACGGATTTGTAACAGGTAGTGAACCCAAAAAACACGTCATAGTATATCCTTTTACAAAAACAAGAGAATGGTATCTCTTGCCAAAAGAGAAGCGTCAAGAAATAATGGATGAGCACATAGAAGTAAGTAAAAAATATCCACAGATAGTACTCAACACGACATATTCTTTTGGAATTCATGACGAAGATTTCATGCTCGCATTTGAAGTAGACGATATCAG
The DNA here is from genome assembly GCF_965223225.1 of Candidatus Nitrosopumilus sp. GTDB lineage: Archaea > Thermoproteota > Nitrososphaeria > Nitrososphaerales > Nitrosopumilaceae > Nitrosopumilus. The sequence goes on along the minus strand of NZ_CBDCVU010000004.1, from coordinate 365,693 downwards.
AGATTTTCAGGATTTAATCATGGATTTAAGAGAGACGCAAGTATCAACATATGTAAAAAATGACATCCCAATGATAGTATGTGTTAAAAAAGACATTGTTCCATTAATTTCTAGTTTAGGATAGAGAATTTAAAAACACAAAACTTGTCGATTAGTCTCAAAAATTGAATATCAGCAATGCAAATCTTGGATAAACATAAATGAATAAATCGTAGAATATAAGCAAAATAGATAATCATAGAGATGAAAAAAATGAATTATAACAAATTAGGGAAAACAGATATCAAAGTTTCAGAATTAGGATTTGGCGCATGGTCTATTGCCTTAGATTGGTGGGGTAAAAAAATAGAAGAAGATGAAGCAAAAAGAATGTTAAAAAAAGCATATGATGTAGGAATTAATTTCTTTGAAACAGGAGACATGTATGGGAAAGGAAAAAGCGAGAAATTAATCGGCGAAGTATTCAAAGACATGAGAGAAGAAATAGTCATATCAACAAAATACGGTTATGATTTTTCAAAGGTGGAACAAATCGGACATAGCGAACTACCACAAAAATTTGATGAAGATTTTACAAGAAAAGCATTAAGAGGCAGTCTAGAAAGATTACAAACAAACTATCTAGACATGTATGGATTACACAATCCAAAACTAAACCACATAAGAGATGATTCAATTTTCAATGTTTTAGATAGTTTTATTCAAGATAATTCAATTCGAACATATCAAGTTGCTTTAGGACCAGCAATAGGGTGGACCCAAGAAGGAATTGAAGCTATGGATAGAAAAAATATCAGTGCAGTTCAAACAGTGTACAATATTTTAGAACAGACTCCAGGTAACGAATTGTTCAAAAAAGCCGAGGAAAAAGATGTAGGAATCTTGGTAAGAGTTCCAGAAGCATCAGGAATACTCACAGGAAAAGTAAATGCAGATACTAAAATTGATGAAAATGATCACAGATCCGTCAGAAAAAGAGAATGGATAAAAGCATCATTAGAAAAAGTAGAACAACTAAGACCAATTGCAGATAGAAATGGACTTACAATTACAGAATTATCCATGAAATTCATTATGACAAAGAAAGGATTTGCATCCGTTTTCCCCACGGTGGTAAGTGAAGAAGAAATCATCAATTATGTAGACATGACAAAAGGAGAGTACATACCTGCATCAGACATGAAGGAAATAGATGATTTGTACAACACTTGGCCTGCATACGAATTAAAAGCCACAACTCAAGCTAGCTAGTCTACAAATGAATTCACCCATAGATTCAAAAAAAACATTAGAAATAGCAGAAAGAATGCAACTTGCAAAAATTGGAGAATATAAAAAATGGCAAAACATAATTAACAAAATAAAAAAAAATCAGCCTCTAAATCCTGCTGAACATAGATACTATACAAATATGACAAGAATCTATAAGGACTCAAGCATATCAAATAGAAGTAAAATATATCACTCAAAACTATCCGAACAAGACTACAAACCTACTTGTCACATTTGTGATCAAAGATCATCATACTATTGTAACATGAATGACCAGTATTTTTGCACTATTCATGTTGTAGGTCACGACGAAAATGAATTTTAGGAAACAGAAACGGTTTCTTCCAGTGTAAAAGAACTCCCTACAAAATATTCAACCCGAGTTTTCTTGAATTCACGAGAGCTGAAAAGAATTCTGAAATCATCTACATGTATTTGATCTTGAATTGTCTTTGCCATATCATTTGCTTCATCCTGGGTTTTACAGTGAATCATAGAAAAAACATTGTATGGCCAATCAGGATATGTTGGTCTTTGGTAACAATGACTTATTTGAGGAAATGATCCTAATTTTTCTCCAACTTCAGCAATACGATCTTCAGGAACTTTCCAAACAATCATACCATTTGCAGTAAAACCTACTTGACGATGTCTCAAAATTGCAGCAAAGCGTCTCATCACGCCAATATTTTCATAATATTTCATTTTTGAAAATAGCTCATCTTCAGTAATTCCAAGATTGTTTGCCGCCTTTACGAAAGGTTCATCAATAATACTCATGTCTTTTTGTAGTTCACGTATGAACTCTTTGTCTTCTTCAGTTGGATTAAATTTAACATTTTTAATTTCTTTTTTTTCTTCAGTCGGAGCTACTTCATGTTTCTTATCTTCAATCATATCTAACTTCACACCTATCTTAAACAATTGTAAAGTTGGAAGCATTCTTACTTTCTTTATTCCTTCAAGCACATCAAACTTTTTCAATTCGGTTTGAAGATCTGACCCAGGAGGAACAGCTAACGTAAACCACAAGTTGAATTGGTGATCACGTTCATAGTTATGACTTACGCCAGGGTGCCGATTAATTTGATTTGCAATAAACTCTAGTTTATCGGGTTCTATCTCCATGGCAACCAAAGAACTAGAATAACCAAGCTTTCTAGTATCAAAAATGGCACTTAATTGTCTTAAAACACCGATTTCTTTTAGATGATTCAACCTGGTTTTCACGGTCTCAGGACTGACATCAAATTTTTTTGCAATAGCATCAAAAGGCCTAGTTACTAAAGGAAAGGTCCATTGAATTTCATTTAAAAGCTCTTTGTCCAATTCGTCCATAGAAGTCATACGAATTCTGACTGATAGATTCAATTAAAAATGTAGCTAGTAAATTGAGCCTGAAATTTTTTAATACATAAATAGAAACTGAAAACTTCTTGATCGATGATAGTAGATCTTATCATTAATCAGAAAAAAATTCTAGTGATAGGTGGAGGAAAAGAAGCTCTAAAGCGAATCAGATCAATAATAAAAGAGCAATGTGAGATTATCATCATTAGCGAAACCATTAGCGAACAGATAAAAAATATAGCAAAAACAAAGAAGATAGTAATTAAAAAACAAAAAATTACAAATTTACAATTTATTGCAGAATACAAACCAGACATAATCATAACAACTACAGATAACAAAGAACTAAATCAAAAAATCATCAATGCTGCAAAAAAAAGAAAAATTCTTGTATATAGTTCAGATAATCCAGATAACAGTGATTTTTCAAATCCTGCAATAATGGATTTTGAAGACATAATAAAGATCGCAATATTTACAGGAGGCAGTAGCCCAATCATAGCAAAAAAAATTAAAGAAAAATCAGAGGAAATATTCAAAAAAACAATTACAAAAGAAGACATAGGTCAAGCAAAAATTCACAAAAAAATAAGAAAAGTAGTAAAAAATGTAATTTCTAGTCAAAAACAAAGAAAAAGATACATGGAAAGCATAATGAAAAACAATGAAATTGATCAATTAATAAAAGACGGCAAATTCAAAAAAGCTGAAAATCGAGCCATATCGATGATGAGAGATTGGAAATGAGTCAAAATATTGTAAATGCACGTGTAACCTTTCGAAATTCACCAATTCATGTTTTAGAACAATTTACAATAAAGGATATGGATAATGCATATGATCAATTCAAAAAACACTCTGGATTGGACGAGTGTGTAATTATCCAGACATGTAATAGAATCGAATTATTTGGAAAATCAAAATATCATGATCCAAATAAGATTAAAAAAACATGGGCATCATTAACAGGACTTGAAGAAGAGATATTTAATGAAAACATAGAATTTGTTGAAAACAAAGATGCCTTTCATCATTTGTTAAAATTAACATCAGGATTGGATTCAATGGTGCTAGGAGAAGAGCAGATTTTAGGTCAAATAAAAAATTCTATAACATCTGCAAGAGAAACAAAAGCATCAGGTCAACATCTCAACACATTGTTTGATAAAGCAATCAGAATAGGTGCAAGGATTAGAAATTCTAGTGGGATTGGAAAAGGAGGCATTTCAGTAGGCTCAATGGCAGTCAAACTTGCTGAAGAAAATGTGGATGAATTAAAAACCAAGAAAACATTATTGATTGGAACAGGAGAAGTGTCAACTTTAGTTGCAAAGTCATTAAACAGGAGAGGATACAGCTTTGATGTCACCAGTAGAACCATAAGTAGATCACGCATGTTTTGTGAAACAATGGGAGGAAACCCAATCAAATTTGAAGATATCCTTACGAGATTTGATAAATATGATGTCATATTTGTAGCAACAACTGCACCATATTTTCTGGTAACAGAAGAAAAGATCACGAATGCAATGAAAGACAAGAATAAAGGAATAATGATTTTGGATCTATCTAACCCAAGAACAGTTGATGAAAAAGTAGCAACAATCAGAGGGGTTAAGTTGATGAATCTAGATCAAATTGCAGAAATTGTTGAGAAAAACATGAATGCAAGACAAAACAAAGTGAAAGAAGTTGAAAATATTATTAATGAAGAAGTAATGATATTAGAAGCCTCAATGAAAAGATTGGATGCTGAACCACTTGTAAAGGAAGTTTTCAAAAACATCGAAAGTTTGAGAGAAAAAGAACTAAGAAAAGCATTACATATGCTTGATGAAAAAGATGAGAAAAAAATAAAGATTATAGATGAATTAACAAAGGCAGTAGTAGAAAGCATCGTTTCAACTCCAATGAACAATATTAGAAAAGCCTCAGAACAGGAAAAATCAGACTTGGTAAATTTGGCCACAAAATTGTTTGACTATAAAAAACAGGATGCTGCAGACTAGGATTATATTTTAGCAGATGAGAATTTAGATATGTCATATCCCTTAAGAAGATTAAGACGATTAAGAACATCTGAAAAAATTAGACAGTTAGTAGAGGAGACTACCTTGACTCCCAAGGATTTCATATGTCCAGTATTTGTTCAAGAGGATCTCAAAACAAGATTAAAAGTCGAATCAATGGAAGAAATTGAAAGACTTCCGTTAGATGATGTTACAGATGAGATTGGAACAATCAGTGATTTAGGAATTCCTGCAGTAATGTTATTTGGTATTCCTTCCCAAAAAGACGAAGAAGGATCATCAGCATTTGATGACAAAGGCATTGTTCAGAAGGCAATCTCACAGATTAGAAGTAATTTTGGAGACAAAATCGTAATAATGGCAGATGTTTGTTTGTGTCAATTCACATCTACAGGACATTGTGGAATAATAAAAGAGAATAAAATTGACAATGATACAAGTCTTGAGACTCTTGCCAACATTGCACTCAGCCAAGCAAAAGCAGGGGTGGACACGGTGTCACCTTCAGCCATGATGGACGGACAAGTTTCCGCAATTCGGAAAAAATTAGATGACGAAGGTTTTACAGATGTCTCAATAATGTCACATTCTGCAAAACATCGTTCAAATTTCTATTCTCCATTTAGAGATGCAGCAGAATGTGCTCCAAAATTTGGAGACAGGAAAACCTATCAGGTACCGTACACAAATTCCAGAGAAGCAATGATGGAAGTAGAGACAGATGTTAATGAAGGAGTAGACATTGTAATGATAAAACCAGCTTTATCTTATTTGGATTTGATTGCAGAAACAAGAAGAAGATTCAATTTGCCTGTTGCAGCATACAGTGTTTCAGGAGAATACGCATTAGTAAAAGCAGCTTCAAAGTTAGGATATGTTAATGAAAAAGACATCAGAGAAGAAATTTTGTATTCTATCAAAAGAGCAGGTGCAGATATGATAGTAACATATTTTGCAAAAGAAGCTGCAAGGTCTCTTCAAGAATCATGAGAAACGACGAAAGATTTGAGATTGAAAGAGCCTTTGATCTATTACCTCATGTGGTGGGTGCAAGTTGGGCATCAATATGGTTTAGGATGAATGGAATCAAGAATCCAACTAGAGAAGAGTTCAGAAATAAAACAATAGAATATTTTGAAAAACTCGAAATCGTTTTCAATTCTTATGAAACAGAAGATCAAGCAGATTTTGGAGAGATTTGTAAATACATCAAGTTTAGAAAAAATGAAGAATATGCCAAAATCAAATCAGGTCAAAACAAAGAGATTGAAAAAAGATATGATAGGTATGTAGATTATGGGTAATTCAAAAGGATATTTTCCAAATTTAACGAATAAGCAAATAAAATGAAATATAACTAAAATTAAATCTCTTTTTGCAAATCAGCCAAAAATTTCTTTAAGATTTTTGTTCTTCTTTTGGCTTCGATTTTTCCGTATTTTGTGTTCATTTTTGATTCCAAAAGAAATAATTTTTGAAAAAAGTGATCTACAGTCCAAATATTATCTTCAGGATTTCTTTTTTTACAAAATGGGTCTTCAGAGTTATAAAATACTCGTCCTAGAGAACCTCCGGTTGCAAAAACTCTTGCAATACCAATAGCGCCCAATGCATCCAACCTATCTGCATCTTGAAGTATTTTTCCTTCCATAGTATCAGATACAGAATTTTGAGAGAAGCTATGAGTAAGAATTGCCTCATAAACTATATCGATTTCAGAATATGAATAATCATACTTTTTTAAAATTTGTCTAGATTTTTTTGCGCTTTCTATTGAAGAGTTTTTTGATCGTTTATCAGATTTAGGATAAGAAATAATATCGTGTAAAAGTACAGCAGCAAGAACTAATTTTTCATTTGCTTTTTCATGTTTGCAAATCATTTGAGCATTTCTATAAACTCGCATAATATGCTCAAAATCATGAGCAGGATCGTTTTTCAGTTTGTCTTTTACTTCTAATTTTAACAAATCAATAGATTTCATTTAGAATCTCCATATTTTTGGTTTGACAAATTTTATCTTTTTTTGTGTGATTAGTACGGTCCAATTTATCGACGCAAAAAGAAAGATAACGCCAATACCAACACCATCAATCAATAGAATTCCAAGAAGTCGATCCTCAAATATTGCCAAGAATGGTCTTAAAACTGCATTACCAAAGTAAATCATGATAACATAAGAGATAGTTCTTCCAGACCAAAATCCAACATAAATTCCAAGACTCTTAGCGCGCATCAATCCATATGTGATAAACAACATGTTACTTGGCAAAGGAGTAGCACCAAAGAGAAAAGATGCTATTACATATCCATATTTTTTTCCATTTAGATAATCACCTATCATATCCAAATTGGTTTTTTGTTCTTGGCCAATAAATTTTCGAAATAAACCACTAATTTTCTTCAGCACGAATCTTCCAATTGTTGCAGCTGTTGCTCCAACAATTGCAAGAAGGAAAACATCAAGAGTAGGATCCAGAAGATAAAATGATGTCAATACAATCCAACTAGGAGGCATCAGAATTGGAGATGCATTAATTCCAATCAGAACTAGAAATATACCAAAGTAAGAGTATTCGCCAAAAATTTCAAAAATATCAACCATTGCTCAAAAATAATACTTTTTTTTTATTTCTAAACCCTTGGATCGGATATAGTCATGAAGAATTTCATTTTTATCCTAAAAATTTAGAATTATCATATTTTTTTGAAAACAAATCCAGGAAATTCCAAAAAACATACCAATCATTCAATATATTTATAAACAATTTTTACCTATAATTCCTATGTCCGAGATTGTATGGAAATGTTTTAGGTGTAATCTATCTTTCAAGGATGAAGAAATAGCTGAAGTTCATAAACAAATTTCAAAACATTCAGTTAGTAAAGAAAAAACAATTTTTGCCTGATTGGTTAGAGAAAATCAAGTAGTTTGGATCAAAATTTAGTGCAGAGGGTGGGATTTGAACCCACGAACTCCTGAGAGAAGGGATTTCTTATTATTGAGATCTTGAGTCCCTCTCGGTTGACCGGGCTTCGATACCTCTGCAATAATACATCAAATAGACCAATATTTCTCGATTACTATTAGAAAAAATCAAAAAGAGATTTTCAAAAAAACAGATTATTTTTAACAAAGCTTATAATCGTCCAAATTCGATGCAGAAACAGATGGCAGAATTTATACCAATTTCACAAGTAAAGAAAATGCGCAGTGGAATTAATGCTAAAGCAGAAGTTAAGAGTAAAGGAGATCCTCGTACTGTAAATCTCAAAAGTGGAGGAACCGTTGATGTGTGTGATGCAATCATAGCAGACGGAGAAACAGAAGAAGATCAGATGAAATTAACTCTGTGGGGAGACGACATTAAAGCAGTAAACGTTGGAGACATAGTAGTAATTACAAACGGATACACCAATGAATTCAAGGGAGAAGTGTCTCTAACAAAAGGTAAGTTTGGTCAGATGGAAGTTAATCCCCAATAATCTCTTTCCATTATTTTTATGAATTTTTTTTAAAAAATTATAATTAATTTTTTAAACAATAATTAAGATAGTTGAATTTAGTTTTCAATATTGAAATGAATATTTTAAAAAAAATTCAAATCCAATAAACCATTAATTCTTAACGTTTTTTCTTAGATGCAGCTGCCTTTTTGGCTGCAGTTTTTCTCTTTGGAGCTGCTGCTTTTCTTGCAGGCTTCTTTTTGGCTGCAGCTGCCTTTTTGGCTGCAGTTTTTCTCTTTGGAGCTGCTGCTTTTCTTGCAGGCTTCTTTTTGGCTGCAGCTGCCTTTTTGGCTGCAGTTTTTCTCTTTGGAGCTGCTGCTTTTCTTGCAGGCTTCTTTTTGGCTGCAGCTGCCTTTTTGGCTGCAGTTTTTCTCTTTGGAGCTGCTGCTTTTCTTGCAGGCTTCTTTTTGGCTGCAGCTGCCTTTTTGGCTGCAGTTTTTCTCTTTGGAGCTGCTGCTTTTCTTGCAGGCTTCTTTTTGGCTGCAGCTGCCTTTTTGGCTGCAGTTTTTCTCTTTGGAGCTGCTGCTTTTCTTGCAGGCTTCTTTTTGGCTGCAGCTGCCTTTTTGGCTGCAGCTGCCTTTTTGGCTGCAGCTGCCTTTTTGGCTGCAGCTGCCTTTTTGGCCAACATTTCTTTGAGTTTTGGCAATAGACCATCCAAACTCTTAGTAACGGCACCCTCAATCTTCATTTTTTGAGACAGTAGTGTACTAATTTTTTCAGCCTCTTTACGACTATTATTAACGAGATCACGGAAAGAAGGCTTAGATTTAACATATTTTTGAATTTTTGAATTAATATTTGATTGAAGACTAGAATATTTTGAAACTTCCTCAGAAATTTTTCGAGCAGTTTTCTTTCTATTTTGAATTTCAGACTCTAATTCTTTAACATGAGAATTTAGAGAATTCAATCTAGATTGGATGTCTTGTTTTTCATCATCATTTTCGGAAAATTCAATTTCTTGTTCAAGTTGTTCAATTGATTCTTTATCACGAAGTATGCGCCCTTCTGCTTCAGAAATCAGTCTTTCAATACTTTCTAATTGAGAAGTTTTTTGGTTTAGAATATTTGAAATTTCAGAAATATTTTCTCTTTCTAACTCTATTTTCTTATCAACTGAAACAAGACTTGAAGAAGATCGTTTTTCAGTAGATCTAAGATTTTTTAATTGCTGTTCAATTTTTTTTCTTTCTTTGATTGCAATCTGCTTTTGTTTTCGCAAATCATTTACCTGGTTTTCTAAAGATGCCAATATCAAAATCAGAGCAGAAGACGTGGTTAAGTGGTTAATATAATCAGGAGTTGACTTACCAGTTAAGAAAATTAACTAAGTTTGATCGCAATATTCATTTTTTTAAAAAATATTAATTAAGAAAAAGTATCAAAAATATGGAATTTCATCCAAAGAACATACCAATTTTCAAGACATTTGATCTAAGAGATGAAAAAGATGCATCAGATGCTGTGGAAGAAATGGTAAATTTAGGATTCAAGGACAGAAAAGAAGGATTCAAAGTATTAATGCCAAAAGAATCAAAACGTGCAAAAAGAATCGGGTATACAGTCACAACAGGAGTTACACATGGACTTAGACAAAAAAATGAGATAAGAGATGTCAGATACTGGACATATCACCATGATGCAGAACATTATGCAATTGTGTTAATTAGTAGCAAAGCACTAACGGAATTAGGTTTTTGATTTATCAAATATCTTGTATAACTTTGTTCTTTTTGCCATAACCCCTGCAAGCATAACTCCAATAACAGTACCGCCAATTACATCCATGGGGAAGTGTTGCAAAACATAAACCCTACTTAGGGATATCATAGCAGGATAAATAAAGACCAAATATGCTCCTCGTGGGAATCTTTCAGATAAAGCATAACCGAAAATAATACCAAATATCATTGCTCGGGCAGCATGTCCTGAAGGATATGATGCATTGAAACCACCTTCACAAAATAAGGCATAAGTATCCTGACTAATTTCAACAGGGAAAGGGACACCCTCATATTCAAAATCAGGTCTGTCCCTATCAACACCGCATTTAATGTAACCAGTAAGTAAAGTAGCAATAACTATCAAAATCATAAGTGTAATCCCAATTCGACGGGTTTTTGGTATTAATAAAATCAAAATACCAAATGCCATCATATTGAAAACATCTCCACTTTCAGTGACATACTGCATGAAAATATCAATTCCAGAATTTCCAGTATTCTGAGCAAAAAATGAGATCACAGCTTGATCAAAACTTTCAGTTACTTTAAAAAAAACAAGTGCCGTGATAATTAGAAATAAAAATGTTAGCAATACAAATGAGCGAGATCTAATATCAAAAAGCCAATTTTGCAATGGATTAAATCAGAATTAGGTGTCTTTTAATTTTTGTTAGCTAAAATATTAACAAACACATGCAATAAATCAACAAGACTAATAGTAACAGGAGAAAAAGGAATCAAAAATAGTAAAACAGAATAATTGAGACTAGGAATTTAGAGATGATTTACAATTGGGGTTTGGACACAGTCGTTCTTCTGAAATTCCAAGATAAACATCTTGACTACAAGCATCACAATGAATCTTTTCAACTGGATCAAATAATTTCATCCAGATAGTAGTGAAGTTCTGGGCTATGTTTCTTGCAAGTCCAGAATCACAGATGTCTTTGAAGAAAGGTTCAAGATCATCAATTATCCAAGATTTGTCAATATCACCATTTTTCTGTATGATCTCAAAGATTTCATCGTTTGTAAATTTGGTATCAACATCATTATATTTTTCAAAAATTATTTTTCTAATTTGTAAAGCAATTGGAGTTGTAGGAGTAAAATCACTCATACTAATACAGATTGGCAGCCTCTTCTTTTAGCTTCTCAACATCTTGACTATCTTTCAGATGTCCAGCAAGATAGGTGTAAAGAGCAGATTTGAGTACCTTTAGAGAAAGCAAGGCACATTTTATCCTAACAGCCTGGAGGTGTTCCAGTCCCAGTTCACCAAGAACGTCATTTTTCTCAATATTTCTTACATCATCAAGTGTCTTGCCTTTTGTAATTTCAGTTAGAACAGATGAACAAGCCATACAGATTGCGCAGCCTTTACCATGAAATTTTATGTCTGTGACTTTATTGTCAGCAATTTTCATGTCAATATCGATACTGTCACCACAAAGAGGATTAGCGTCATGAAAGGTTACGTCGTGATCCTCAATTTCACCATAATTAACAGGATTTCTGGAATAATCAACTATCATCTCATGATAGATGTCAGCATTACTACTCATAATTTAAACAACCTCGCCACAGTATTTAACGAATTCACTAAAACGTCAATATCCTCTTTAGTATTGTAAATGTAAAAGCTAGCACGGGATGTGGCTGCAACATTCAGACGTTCCATCAATACTTGTGCACAATGATGACCTGAACGTACTGCGATTCCCTCTTCATCGATGATTTGAGCAACATCATGAGGATGAACATCAGCAAAATTAAAGGAAATTACACCACCTCTTTTTGAAATATCTTTAGTTCCGTAGATGTGAAGTCCCTTAACTTTCGATAGTTGTTCTACAGCATATTTTGTCAATTCAATTTCATGTTCTCGCACGTTATCCATCCCAATCTTAGTTAGATAATCAATTGCGGCACCAAGTCCTACTACATCAGCAATATTAGGAGTGCCTGCTTCAAATTTATAGGGCAAATCATTCCAAGTTGTTTCGTATTTGTGCACCTCTCTTATCATATCACCACCACCATGAAATGGACTCATTGTTTCTAAAACAGATTTTCTAACCCACAAAACCCCTATTCCAGTAGGTCCCAACATCTTGTGTCCAGAAAAAGCAAAAAAATCACAACCTAATTTTTCAAGGTCAACTTTCATATGAGGTACTGCCTGAGCACCATCAATTAATGTAGGAACTCCTGCAGCTTTGCACTTTGAAATTATTTTTTCAGCATCAGTTATTGTGCCAAGTACATTAGACATTAAGCTAAACGTTACAAGTTTGACTTTTCCAGTCGATAGATATTTTTCAAGATCATCTAGAATTAATTCACCATCATCATTCATTCCAATGTATTCTAATTTGGCTCCTTTTTCCTGAGTTAAAAGTTGCCAAGGAACAATGTTACTATGATGTTCATACTCAGTAGTGACAATTATGTCACCTTCCTTTATGTGAGGGCGACCCCATGCATATGCTACAAGGTTAATAGCTTCAGTAGTACCCCTAACAAAAACAATCTCTTTTCGGTTTTTGATGTTAACAAATTGTGCTATTTTGTCTCTTGTAGATTCATAAGCTTCTGTTGCTTCTTCTGCGAGTGCATAAACAGCTCTATGAATATTTGCATTGTGGTTTCGATAATAGTCATTAATAGAATCAATTACCTGATTTGGTTTTTGAGTTGTAGATGCGTTATCTAGATACACCAAAGGCTTGTTGTCTCTAACAGTTCGTTGAAGTATTGGGAAATCTTTTCTCAAGTTTTCAAAAGATGTTTGTGTACTTTGCATTTCTTATACCTCCACGTAAATTTTGTTATCATCTATTTTAACATTGTACACTTTAACAGGCTCTTCAGCTGGAAGATTTTGAGGTTCGCCCGATTCCAAATTAAAGACAGATAGATGTAATGGACATCTTACTCCTTCATCACTTAGGAATCCAGTAGATAGATCTGCATCAGCATGAGTACATATCAAATCAGTCGCATGAATAGTACCCTTAAGATTAGCCAACAGTATTTTTTTGTCATTACAAGTAAGACCAAAGAGCTGACCTTCTTTTACTTGGTCCAAATTACAAGCCTCAACCCATTCAGACAAAAGATCACCGATACTTGTAATGTTGTTCTATTTCAGCATCTTCATTGTAGCGTGTTTCTTCAACTTCAACGAATTTTGCAAGTTCTTCATCAGTGTTAATTGTAAGCTCACGATTATCCCATTTGGATTCAATCAAATATGCTATCCAAGCCCTAACTTGGAAAGACATTTTCCTTGAAAGAGGTTCCAAGAATCCTTCAACTATAGTTCGTTCAGCTTCCTCATGACTTAGACATCTACTTTTAAGATAAAATATCTGCTCTTCATCAATTTGAGCTACAGATGCAGAATGTGTTGCCTTGACATCATTTGTGAAAATTTCCAGTCCAGGGATTGCGTCAGATTTTGCATCCTTGTCCAAGAGTATAGAACGGCCAGACAAAAAGGAATTGGATTTTGATGCATTCTCTTTGATTCTAATCATTCCTTTGAAGAGGGATTTTGATTTATTTCTAAGGATAGATTTTTCCACCACCCGACCTTCAGTAGATGGGCTTTCATGATTTACATTAGTTTGAATATCAAAGGATTGATCATTATTTCCAAAGATTACTTCAGAATCATTAGAAGAAGCTCCAGTTCCGTTTAGGAAATAATCAATTTTGTATCTAGATAACATAGTTCCAAACAAACCAGAATACCAATTTATTTTTGCATCTTGAGCTAAATCGGTTCTACGAGTAGAAAAGTTAACTGCGTGTTGATCCATCATTTGTAAAGTAGTTACATCCAAGTGTGCATTTGAAGCAAGATTAGTATGCAGTAATTCAAGGTATGCTTGCTGAGTAGTGGTTTTTGGAGAATACAGTTCCTGAACAACTACGGCTTTGCTGTTTTCATCTGCAAAAATAATATTTCGAGATATGGTAGACATGCCATCATCAGAAAGACAAGATAGAAAGTGAATTGGTTTGTCTAATACGAGATTTTTTGGAACATGAATAAACACACCAGAGTTAAATGCAGCATTGTTTAATGCAGTAAATTTGTCATCTTTAGAATTAGAAGATTCCAGAGCTTGTTTTATCAATTCAGAATTATTCTTGATGGCATCAGATATGGAAGAGATAACTAGTCCTTTTGATTTTAAGTCATCAGAGAGATTAATTTTGTGTATATTAGTCCCGATTTGAATAATGCAAGTCTCATTTTCTAATTCACCTAGTCTTTTTTCAAGGAAACTTGGAATTGTATTTGTAGTAGAAGTTGACAAAGATACTTTTTCAGGATCCATTTTTTTTGCATCAGTGTACTTATTGTATAGTGGAGACATCTCAATAGGTAGACTATCGTAGACAGAAAATGAGCTATTTCTATAATCCTTTAGCCACTCAGGTTCGTTACGTGAAGAAGAGATATCACTAATATGATTCGCGTTTAGTTTTGAGAGAATTTCTTGAGACATGGTAAATCAAAATAAAGTGGAGAGGTTATCCCACAGAATCATCCATCTCCAATTTAATGAGACGGTTTAATTCAACGGCATATTCCATTGGAAGTTCTTTTGTGAATGGCTCCATAAACCCATTAACAATTAGAGATAAGGCTTCTTCCTCATCAAATCCTCTACTCATAAGATAGAAAATTTGCTCATCTCCAATCTTCCCCACAGTAGCCTCATGAGTGATTGTAGCGTCTTCTTGGTTAATCTCCATGTATGGATATGTGTCAGTTTTAGAAGTGTCATCTAGCAATAATGCATCACATCTTACAGTGGATTTCACATTTGTTGCGCCCTTTGCAACATTGAGTAAGCCACGATAAGTTGAACGACCATCTAACCTACTAACAGACTTTGATGTAATTTTGGATGTAGTATTAGGTGCAAGGTGAACCATTTTTGCACCAGTGTCTTGGTGTTGTCCTTTTCCTGCAAATGCAATTGAAAGTGTTTCACCATATGCTCTTTCACCCATAAGATACACTCCAGGATATTTCATTGTGAGTTTACTACCAATGTTTCCATCAATCCATTCAACAGTTGCACCCTCGTATGCATAAGCACGTTTTGTTACAAGGTTGTAGACATCATTACTCCAATTCTGAATAGTGGTATATCTCAAGTGAGCATCTTTGTGGGCTACTAGTTCTACAACAGCAGAATGAAGTGATTCAGATGAATACACAGGAGCAGTACATCCTTCGATATAATGTACATCAGCACCCTCATCAACAATAATCAAGGTCCTTTCAAACTGTCCAATGTTTTCAGCATTAATTCTAAAGTATGCTTGTAATGGCATGTCAACTTTGACACCAGGTGGAACATAGATGAAAGAGCCACCACTCCAAACTGCACTGTTGAGAGCAGCAAATTTGTTGTCCTCAGGAGGAATTACCTTACCGAAATATTTTTTGAAAATCTCGGGTTGTTCTTTTAGAGCTGAATCAGTATCCAAGAAAAGAACACCTTGTTTTTGTAGGTCTTCTCTCAAGTTATGATATACAACTTCAGATTCATACTGAGCACCAACTCCAGCCAAAAATTTCTTTTCGGCTTCAGGAATACCCAGTTTGTCAAAGGTATTTTTTACATCTTCAGGCACATCATCCCAATTTTTTTCAGTTTTCTCAGATGCCTTTGCATAATAGTAAATATTTTGAAAATCGATCACACTTAGATCTCCACCCCAAGTAGGCATTGGTTTTTTCATGAAGATTTCATAAGAACGTAATCTAAAGTCAAGCATCCATTGAGGCTCATCCTTCATTTTGCTAATTCCAATAACAGTTTCCTTAGTCAGGCCTTTCTTGCTAAGGTGAACATACATCTCAGTTGAATCTTTAAAGTCATACTTTGAATAATCCATATCTAGATTTTCAGTTGCCATAAACGTGATAACCCCGTTATATTATAAATACATGAGGAAAAATAGGCAGAGCTAAATAGCTTTAGCTAAAATTTAGGATTCGTAACCAACGGTTCTCATACCAAAACATGGTTTGTTTCCCTTAGTCCAGCATTTACAAGAACAGGAAACTGCTTTTCCACTTTCCAAGTCTTTAACAACTTTATGAAAAACACCCTCTCTAACCTTTGATTCAATTGTTACTATTTCAAATTTATCAGATTCTTTACTCATTGTTTCATCCTCGTTGTTGTTCCAAATATCAAAACTCCCATTATAATTTGATTCTACCCTAAATCCAAAAAAAGCAATTAAGAAGAAATCAAGGTTTGTTATTTAAACAAAGATCATACAACAGCAAGAGTATTTTTTATTGCATCAAATGCACCTGCTACAGTATGCACTTCAGCAACAGTATTTTTGACCTGAAATTTTTTTAGTTCATCAGATGTAAAAGGGCCAATTGAAACTACAGAAAGTTTTTCAAGATTTGCCAACAATGAATCAATGTCATAATCTTTAGACATTATTTCAAAAAATCCTCTTACCGAGGAAGCACTGGTAAAAATAATACCATCAACATTATTTTTAGAAAATAACTCTCTGAATTCATTCCATTGAGTAGTATCTCTAAAGGCACAAACATCATACAAATGAATCTCACATACATCAATTCCAATTTTGTTTAGTAATTCTTTCAAAAAGGGAGTAGATGCACCACTTCTTGGAACAATTACTTTTTTTCCTACAGCATTGATTTTTGTAAATTCTTCACCAACACCTACAGAGGAAAAAGTAGACTGAGGTTGTAGATTCACCTTGATTCCTTCATTCTCAAGAGAAACAGTAGTTTTTGGCCCAACTGACATTACAATGGTATTTGCAATTGCCAACTTTAATGGCTCAAGTTTTCCAACATTTCTTGCAGTGTCAAACAAAAGCTTTACTGCTTTTGAGCTCATAAAGACAGAATAGTCAGGATCATATTTCTTAACAGATTCCAAGAATTCTTCAACTATTTTTTCACCTTTGCTTACAAGTTCGATAGTAGGTAAGGGTAAAGGAACAGCATTGTTTTGTTTTGCAAGCTCAATAAACTCTGCAGCGTCATCTTTTGAACGAGTGATTGCAATATTTTTTCCATCCAACATTACTTCCACCCTATGGTATCCGACAAATCAACCACTTTACCTATGATGATATTTGTCGGAGGTGTTATTTTATTTTCTTTAACTTTTTTTCCGATATTACTCACATTTCCTTTAATCATTTTTTGTTTTGAGGTAGTTCCATTTTGAATTACAGCAACAGGAGTTTTTTTATCCATACCGCCAAGTATGAGTTGTTTACAAATAATATCTATTCTTGACAAACCCATCATAATCACAATGGTATCCACAGACTTGGCAAGACGTTTCCATTTAACGACTTCATTTCTCTTTTCAGGATCCTCATGACCTGTAACAAATACAACAGATGAAGCATGTTTTCTATGAGTAAGAGGGATTCCAGCATAGGTTGCAGAACCAATTCCAGATGTGATTCCAGGTACAATTTCATATTTTACTTTGTTATCTTTTAGAAACTCGGCTTCTTCTCCCCCACGACCAAAAATAATAGGATCCCCTCCCTTTAGACGAACAACATTTTTTTTGGATTTTGCATACTTTACCATCAAGTCATTGGTGGTATTTTGATGGGCGGTATCATCACCTACAGCACGTCCAACGTAAATTTTTTCAGCAGATTTTGGAATCATAGAAATTATTTTTTTGCTTACTAATCTATCGTATAATACAACATCAGCTTTTTGTATTAATTCAACTGCTCTAACAGTAATTAACTTACTGTCTCCAGGACCTGCACCCACGAGATAGACTTTTCCAGTCATGTTCTGTTCCACTCCTCTACTTTTTCTCTCCAATTTAATGCAAGATCATTTACTCCTTTGGACTGAAGTTCTAATCCGACATTTTTACCCAGAGATTCAGGATTCTCTTTTTTTCCAGTTTTACTGACTTGAATTGACTTTTTTCCATCCACAGAAAAAGCACTAACAGTAAGAGTCATTTGAGAATCAGAGGATTTAGCATAAGCACCCAAAGGAAACCTGCAACCAGAATCCACAAAGTCAGATAAGGCTCTTTCAGCTTCAATTTCCAATCTTGAATCAGCATCTTCAATTCCACGAAGCATAGAAATTGTTTTAGAGTCATCTTCTCTTGCAACTATTGCTATTGCGCCTTGTCCAGGAGATGGAGAAAATTCATCAGTAGATAAAGGAGTATACTGTACGTCAATTCCTAATCTAGAAAGTCCAGCTTGGGCAAGAACTATTGCATCGTAATCGGAATCAGATATTTTTCTTATTCTGGTTTCAACGTTACCACGAATTGGTTTCACAGTAACATCGGATCTAATTCTAGAAATTTGTACAGCACGTCGAAGAGAACTGGTTCCTATGATTGCACCAGATTTGATAGTTGTAAGAGCGGAATTATCCAATGAGATGAAAACATCATTTACTTTTTCTCGTTTTGGAATACATGCTATTACTAGACCGTCATCTAGTTGGGATGGAACATCTTTTAGACTATGTACTGCAAAATCAACATCTCCAGTTGCAACTGCTCTATCAACCTCTTTTTCAAAAATTCCCTTCTGATCAATAGTAAAAAGAGGCCTGCTATCAGTATCTCCTTTAGTGGTAATTTTGTTTAGTTCAAATTCAGAATCAGGATGAATTTTAGTTAACTCAGATATTACCCAATTAGTTTGAGCAACAGATAGTTGACTACCTCTCGCACCTACAACATATTTCAATTTTTCACCGATTTTAAAGCACTGTGATATGCATCAAGTGTTTTGTTTAGATCTTTTTCAGTATGAGCATCAGAAAGAAATACCACTTCAAATTGAGATGGAGGTATGAATACACCTTTTTTTAACAATGTCTTAAACAGTTTTTGGAATTTTTTTACATTTGTTTTTTTGGATGTGGCATAATCAACAACAGGTTTGTTTGTAAAGAAAATTTGGAACATAGAAGATGTGAAGTTGATTTGATGAGGGATTTTCATATCTGTTGCCATATCATCTAATGCAGATACAAAGGACATGTTAAACCTCTCAAGTTTTGAATAAAGTTTGTTTTTGATCTTATTGATTGTTTTAATAGAACTAATTGCAGCACTTACAGATACAGGATTACCTGCAAAGGTACTAGCTTGGTACACTTTACCTCCAGGAGAGAGCAGATCCATTATTTCTCTTCTGCCTCCTAATGCTGCAATACCAAACCCATTGCTCAGAGCCTTTGCCATAGTTGTGATGTCTGGTTTGATTCCAAAGTATTCTTGTGCTCCTCCAGGAGATATTCTAAAGCCAGTTACTACTTCATCAAAGATTAATGGAATGTTATTTTCAGATGTGATTTTTCGAAGATTGCCCAGGAAGTTTTTTTCAGGCAATACCAAACCCATATTAGCCAAGATAGGTTCAACAATTACTCCTGCGATATCTTTCTTATTTTTTCTGATTGTTTTTTCAAATTCTTCAATGTCATTATAGGGTACAACAAGAGTATTTTTAGAGACTTCATCTAATCCGCCATCAGATACAGAAATTCCATTATGTGCAGAACCTGATCCAGCTTTTACCAAAACAGAATCATGAGCACCATGATAACACCCTTCAAATTTTAAAATCTTTTTCTTTTTTGTATAACCGCGAGCTAATCGTATGGCAGTCATAGTTGCCTCACCGCCAGTATTTACCAATCTAACTTTGTCAATTGAAGGAAAATTTGCTTTGATTAATTTTGAGAGTTCTATTTCAGCTAAAGTAGGAGTGCAGTACAAAGTACCTTTTGAGAGTTGACTTGATACGGCATTGATAATTTCTTTTCTCCTATGTCCCAGCAACAATGCTCCATAGCTGTTACAGAAATCTATGTAACGAGTATTTTCTTCGTCCCACAAATAGGCGCCATCAGCCTTTTTGGTGAAGAATGGGTAGGGTTCAAAATATCTAACAGGGCTATTAACTCCTGAGGGGATCACCTTTTTTGAATCTGAAAATAATTTAGAATTACGCATATAGTATCCCATAACAGGTCATTATTATTCGTAATTTGAACGCCTTTGTGCTTGAAATTTTTTCCGAAATAAAAATCCAATAATTGCAGTTCCAACAAAAGGAGCGGTCCAATACAGCCACAAATCATCAAAGACTCCTGAAAAAAGTGCAGGAGCAAGAGCTCTTGCAGGATTCATCGAGGCTCCAGAAATAGATGCTAAAAATAAAATATCAAGACCAACAATTCCTCCAATTGCGATACCGCTAAACCCTCTCAATCCTTTTGTATACACAACATAAAAAATTACACCCATAAGCATGGCAGATGCCAGTATCTCAACTGGAAAAATCAAAGATAAAGGGAATTCAGGATTAAATGCATTTGCTCCAAGATTTGCACTTTTACCAATAAACAGCATCACAAACAAAGAACCCAAAATAGCTCCAATGATTTCAGCAGCAAAATAATAAAGAACTTGTAATTTGGATATATGACCAGTAATATAGTAGCCAATTGTTACTGCAGGGTTAAAATGAGCTAAAGATATTTTTCCAAAAGAATAGACGCCGATATTTAATGCAATAAAAGGAGCAAGAGCAACAAAGGGAATTCCTAGTTCACCATCAAAAATTTCAGCATCATAAACAATAGAGCCAGTAGCAAAAACTACCAAGATAAAAGTCCCAATTAATTCAACAGTAAAAATTTGTAAATTAGAGTATGACAATAGAAATGCATCTCATATGATTTGTTAAAATTTTTCTGGCCTAACAACTCCCACATCACTTACATGCAGCACTAAAGCAAAATTGGCAAATAATGTTCTAGAGATTTCTTCAACTATATCCGATAGTTTTTCATCACGCATAATTACTTCAACCTTGACATTTTTTTCAGTTTTTAATCCCTGCCCACGAATACCACGTGCACCATTTCCATCAACTTCATAAGTGGTATAACCAGTTATTTCGTGTTTTTTGAGAATCTCAATTATATTTTCTTGTGCTAAAATTTCACAAGTGATTGTAAGGAGTTTAACGTTGTATAGTTTCACAAGAATCCTCCAGTAATGTAATTGAATAAGTCTATCGTTCCCTCACCAGCATGAACAAGTGTTGAAATTGTAAAGAGTATCGGCAAGGTAACAATAATGTTGAAAGGGAATGTAATTCCCAAGGCAGAAGTTATGTATAGACTTGGTTTTGCTTGAGGAATTGCGTGACGTAAAACTGCAGGAGCTGCAATAAATGAGGCGCTTGCCATCAACAATCCAAACATAACCGCTCCTCCTATGCTCAATCCCAACACAGTTGCAACCAGAACTCCAATTATTCCATTGAATAAAGGTATGAGTATGGCAAATGCAGTAAGAAAAATACCAACTTTTTTAATATCATCAAGCCTTTGTCCAGCAATAATACCCATCTCAATCATAAAAATTACTATTGCCCCAGTAAACATGTCATCAAATACAATTTTGATTGATTCAAAACCCTCCTTTCCAATTATGTAACCAATTACAATACTACCCAAAAGAATCACAATTGCTTTTCCAGTAATGGAATCATGAAGAACTTTAGAAAGTTTTGTCTTTGTTTGGTTTAAGCCAACATCAATTTCTCCAGAATCAACATCTGTAAAAGATTGTTTTTTTTCTTTGATCTGTTTTGATACTGCCATATTTGTCATGAATATTGCTAAAATGAATGCAAGAGGTTCTAATACTGCAAGTATTGCTGCAATGTATCCCTCAGAAGTTACTCCTTGATTTTTCAAAAAGGACAAACCAACAGAAAAATGTACAGCTCCTACTGCACCATAAGTTGATGCTAATGCATACGAATCAAACAAATTGAATTTGCCAAGCCTTCTAAGAATTTGATAATGATTCAAAGTAAATAGTAAAGACAATCCAATTGCCACAAACATTGGAATCAGCATATTTTCAAACCCAGTGTTTCTCATTTCGATTCCACCATGAAGTCCAATTGCTGCAAGAAGATAGATTGGCAAGAATTCTGAAATTGCTTCAGGAATTTTTAGATCAGATTTGATTCTAGATGCTATAATCCCAAACAAAAAGAACAGAATTATCGGAGTAAGAAGATTTGATTGTATTAATTGTAAAACATCCATTTGAATATTTCAAAAATTTTATCCTAAAATAAAAACCAAGATGTTTAATAGAAAATTAAACAAACAAGTGGATTAGATATGTAAAGCCTATACCTAGTAAAGCACTGCCTGGAATTGTTATTACCCAAGCAAAAATAATCTGTCTTCCAACTTTCCAACGAACCGCACGTTTGCGTCGTGCAGCACCAGCACCCATGATAGTACCAGTAATTGCATGGGTAGTACTAGCAGGAATGCCTAGAGTTGCAAAAATTGCCAACATCAATCCACCCCCAGTTTCAGCAGCAAATCCCTGATATGGCTTAAGCTTCGTAACCTTAACACCAAGTGTCTTGATAACTTTGTATCCTCCAAAGAAAGTTCCCAATCCCATCGCAGTAGCTGCAGCAAAAATAACCCATAATGGCATATCAAGCTCAGGTATCATTCCAGCTGAAAATAAAATCAAAACAATAATTCCCATAGTTTTTTGTCCATCATTTGCACCATGAGTCAAGGCAAACCAAGCAGAAGATATTATTTGTAATCTACCAAAAGTTTTGTTAACAATCGTGGGCTTACGATTTGCAAATATTGTAATTATTAATCCGGTCAAAAGTAATCCAAAAATTAAACCTCCAACGGGAGCAATTACAATGCCGGCAAAAACTTTTGTCAGACCACCTAAAACTAGTTTTTCAAATCCCAATCCAGCAATTCCTGCACCCATTATACCTCCCACTAAAGAGTGACTATTCGAGATAGGCAAACCAAAGTAAGTACATAAGGTGCTCCAACCAATAGCACCTGCAAGACCACCTACAATCATGTAGACTGTGATGTCGTCAGGACTAACAATTCCTTTTGCGATTGTTGTCGCAACAGCCACTCCAAAAATAAAAGGACCTATGAAATTTGCAACTGCAGATAAAGATACAGCATGGAGAGGTTTTAAAACTCTGGTGCCTATAACGGTAGCAACAGAATTTGCAGAGTCATTAAATCCATTTACAAAATCAAAGATTAATGCAACTATTATTGCACCTATTGCTATCTCAATCAATTAATCACCTTCAGGTATATTTCAAAACAATATCTTCAATCACATCTGCAACATCAACACATCTATCAGAAGCAGTTTCCATGGTTTCATAGATATCTTTTAGTTTAATGATTTCAATGGCGTCACTTGTTTTAAACAATTCACGTATAGCTTCTCGATAAAGATCATCAACACGGTGTTCGATATCACTAGTATTTCTACAGTGATCAATCATATCTTGAGGGTTTTTGATTCTTTGAAGTTTAGATATCATATACTCTACTTCTTTTGTTGCATTAACAAGTTCTTTTGCCATCTCTTCACAATATGGAGGAGGAGTAGTAATGTGATAACTGTAAACTCTGGCAGCAATGCCATCCATAAAATCAATCACATCATCAATTTTTGAGGCAATCCTTTGCATGTCTTCTCGATCTAAAGGAGTTATGAAGGTCTTGTTTAACTCTGAAAAAATATCTCTTGTCAGAACATCAGCTTCGGTTTCAAGTTTGTGAATTTTGTTAGCTTGATCAGTATCAGTAAGATCGGAAAACAGTACTACCAATTCTTCTGAAGTTTCAACAGCTTTTTTTGCCAGATTATCAAGAATAGATAAAAGTTCTTTCTCGTTTGATTTTACCCAAGACAGCCACTGTCCCATGATCACTGGAATCTCATTAGAGTAATAAACCAATACTAGGTATAACTATCAAGTCTATATAGAAAATACAAAATATTTTTGTATATAACTTTAAAAATGAATAAGGGATTTAAAAAAATCAATTTTTAAATATTTTTTCAAGTATAAAATGATCAATCAAATCAAAAATGCGATCAATTATTAAAATTAGAGTGATTTCTTTTAGAAGATATCAAGATACAAAAAGATCATATGCAATATTCAATTAATAAAAAGAAAAAAGAGTAAGGTTACTCTACATAGAATCCAGGTGCCCAATCATCAGTATTTTTTAGATCATTGGTGCTACGGTTACTGCCTTTTTCATATGTTTCAAACATTTCATCATAGATAGGGTTGTTAGGATGATATCCTTTGCACTCTAAGTGAAATTCATTTGTTAATGAAAATCCCTTAAAGAAACTTTCTTCTTTATCATGCTGTGTTTTGATAACATAGTCAACATTTCTACAATCAGCGTAATTGAATCCTCTTATGGTTTTTTCACCATGTATAAGACTCACATCAACATCAAATAGGTTGGAAATAGAGTTAGTACCAGATACTTTCTGGCCATTCTTTCTCATATCATCAACATGTTGATATAACAAAGGATAGCTTCCTGGAACTCCAACTAGTTCAAATGTTGGATTGGCTTTATCCAAAATTGTTCCTTGTTCAAAAACAGGTAAATCAATCACTTCTTGCCCATTATCAAACGTAAATGTAGCTATAACCTTAGGTCCAGTACCCATGTTGTATGTGTTTTCTGTGTATTCATTGTACATCTTGGTATTTGACCAAACTGGTTTACCGTCTTGCATTTTGTCATATGTAGGGTTTTGAGGAGTCATTCCTGCACATGTGAAGTCTATTTTTTCAATCACCGCAAAACCACGTTTTCCAGTATATCCTTCTTCTTTGTCTTGATATGTATCAACAAAAAATGAGGACACCGTACAATCCACAAAGTCAAGGCCTCGCACAAATTCACCGTTGTTGGTAAACTTTACAGATGCTTCAAAATCAGTGTTGTAAGAACTAGCTAAACCACTTGTCTTTCTTGCTTGATTTATTGCATTATCCAAGAGAGGATGTTCTGTTACAATTCCTTCCACATGGAAGCTAGGTCCAGAATCATTGCCTTCCTCAAATCCAGCAGTTAGTTCAAAGATAGGAAATTCCATTGTTTCTGTTCCTTCATCAAACTCAAAAGTAACTGTAGTTCTTGCATCATGTGCAAATTTGAATGGTGATGAGCCATAGTCATATGCAACCAAGCTTGTAGAAGAACGTGGTTGATTTTTTATTTTATCACCAGATACAACACCACCACATCTAAAATCAATGTCATCTACAATTGCAAATCCTACTTTTTCATAAAATCCATAGCTTTCATAGTCATCTTTCTCTGTTTCAATTTTATAGTCTAAAACTTCGCAGTTATAGTAATCTACTGTTCGTATTGATTCACCATTTTTAGATATTTCTGCATATACATCAAAAAATCGGTAGTCATACTCAAAACTACTGCCTCCAGTGGTAGTCATCATTCTGTATTTGAAAGCATCATCTAATGCTTGATGTAAATGAGGTGCTTCGTCAACAACGCCTTGAACATTAAATGTGGTTCCAACATTTGAAACAAAATCAGATGTCATCTTAAAGACAGGAAAACTATGAGTCTCAATACCGTCTCTAAATTCAAATGTCAAAACTGCACTAACATCATCAGCCATTTTGTATTTTGTTGCTTCTCCCTCTGCAAATACATCATTCAGTGTCCCTACAGACAAAGTTGCAAAAACTGCAAACATGATAGTCATTATCATTTTCATAGTCATTAGTTGACACAGTTTATTTTTAGAGTATAAGTTAAATGAACATTCTTTACGTATAGAACATATCAATAAAGTACATTTGTAGAACTATATAGATAATTTTAAGAAAAACAAGCATAAGAACGAAGAAAAATAAAAAGAGATTTAGACTTTGATTACGCCTTTCTGAATTAAGAATTGTAGTCCATTTATGTAGTCCTGATCAGTTATCAACCCTCAGACACCATTTTGCATTATCTCGAACCCATTGAGGAATTTCCAAGTTGCCTGTGTCTGCTGATGCTTCATAGTCCCATAAAATTTCCCCATCACAGATAACTTGAGACAAACCCTGCTTACCAATTTCAACAATCTTATCGGCTAATGGAACATATAACAAGCTAGTTGCATATTCCTGACCAACGATATCAGAAGTAAGTTTCATTCCTTTTTCAGGAACTTCAGGCAAATTACACACTAGAACTACACCTCCAATAGATTCAGGAATGTGTAATGTTCCAGGAGCTAATTCACGTTCTGCTTCACTCATTGGTTTGTCAGATGCTGCAAAGTTCACAGTTTGTTCTATGCGTTGCTTAATGCCTTCTCCACTTCCAATTGATTGATAGTTCAGATTTACGTTGTCGTGTATTTTGTTATATTCAACTCTCCACAAATCAATTAGTGGGAACGGAAATGTTGCACCTGCTCCTGTTAGATTAAACTCCAAGTCAGAAATAGGTTCATCAGGCATTGAATCAGCATGTGCGTTTAATGGCGGTACAATTGCAACAAGAGTCACAATCACCAGTATTGATGTTATCTTTGTTCTCATTAGATGACACATGTTTTGTAATTTATTTACAAATAACAATCATAGATTACGTAAAAACAATATCTCTCCTAGTACCATATAGAATACAAAACTAGGATTCACAAAGTATAGTCACATCATAACCATGCTCAGAAACATAGCATCGATCTGAATGTTCTCCACCATCAATGACATCATATCCAGAGTTTCCATAAATTACATCAACACCAGTTTCACCCTTGAGGATATCATTGCCGGCATTACCCTTGATGTCATCATCTCCAGATCCGCCAGAGATTATATCCTTGCCGTCTCCTCCAAATATACAATCATCACCATCACCACCAGAGATAAGATCATCTCCAGCTAAACCAAAAATTAGATCATTTCCAGGAGTTCCCTGAAGTACATCATTTCCAGGAGTTCCTTTGATTACATTATAGAAAGAAGAATCATTGCCACATGCTTTGACATAGACAGTTTGGATTGTGTTAGACGTCAATCCAACATTATCAAATGCAATCCATGTTACAGTGGTGACACCAATAGGATACAAATCAGGTGCATTGTTTATGATAGTGCTTATCCCACTTGCATCAGTAGCATTGGCCTCACCTATAGAAACAGCACTCAACATATCAGTTGCCTCTACAACCAAAGATTCAGGAGCAACTATTACAGGACGTGTCTGGTCCTTAACTACAACTTCAACTACCTCAATATCTTCATAGTATTCCAAAACAGGAACAGTGTAAAAATCGGTCTCATAATATTGAATTTTGTGATTTGCAGAATCAACAATCAGCAATTCACCATTTAATCCAAAGTCAACATCAGTGACAACATCAAAGGAATAATCAGAATAAGGTCCTAGTTGATCAAAGATAGATAATCTCAAATCAGAATCTTGAGATAAATGCAAAATAGTATCATATGCAGCATTTACTACAAACATTTTTCCTTCAGGATCAATTGCTATTGCCTCAGGTGAGAAATCATAGTTTGAGTAATGGAACGGAAAGGATTTCAAAAGAATCCCATCAGAGGAAAATTTTTCAATTTTGCTATTTCCTTTATCTGTTACAAAGATATTTCCATCATTATCAATATCAATTCCAACTACTGTAAGAAATTGACCAGGTCCCTGTCCGCTAGAACCAAAAGACGAGATAAAATCCCCGTCAGTTGTAAATTGTTGAATTCTTTGGTTACCAGTATCTACAACGTACACTATACCATCATAAACTGCAACACCATTTGGAAACAAGAATTGTCCTTCATAGGATCCTCGTTTTCCCCATTCAGCAATAAATTCACCGTCAGTAGTGAATTTTTGAATTCTGTTAAGATCGCGGTCAGCTACAAATACGGCACCATCTGCAACTGTTATTCCAGATGGATAATGAAACTCTCCTGCTTGTTTACCGCTTTTACCCCATTCAGTCACATATTCTCCAGTGCTTGAAAATTTCTGAATACGCTTGTTTCCCAAATCAGTAACGTAGATGCTTCCATCATCTCCAACTGCAACATGTTGAGGATGAGAAAAGTATCCAGGTTTTGCAATTCCAAAAGAACCAATTTCAGCAATATAATCATAATCTCCAAATCCAAAAGAACTTGGAACAAATGAAGAAGTTACCATAAACAACGAAAATACCATGACACATACGACAAGTAGTTTCAACAAGGTAATGTTACAGAATTAGAGAAATACAACCAAGGTTAGAAAAGTTTACAATATTTGTCAACTTTATATCAGAATGGTTTGTTAACCTCACGTGTAAACACATAACTTGCCAAACCAACCATAACAAGAACAAAAAGAAGTATTATTCCAAGGCTTAAGAATATTGAAACTCCACCCTCAGACACACCAGTCATCATTTCACGCACAAGTAATACAGTATATGTGACAGGATTTAGTTTTGCAACAAATGCAAGCCAATTGGGCAATAATTCCAGAGGAAACAAAGCAGGGCTTAGCATGAATAGAGGCATCCCCAAAAAATTGATAATCCCCCAAAAGGTCTCCTGGGATTTTGCAGTAGCAGCCACCATAACTGAAATTCCAGAAAAACCCAATGAAAATAAAATGACAATTGCCATGATTGGAGCAATCATTATTGGGTTAGGAAAAGTGACACCTATTGCCAATGCAATTCCAAGAATCAGACTTGCCTGCAGCGCAGCAATAAGAGATATTGCAGACATCTTGCCTAGTGCAATAGCAGAACGAGAAATAGGAGAAGTCAATGCTTTATTCATGAAACCATATCTTCGATCCCACAGGGTGTTGACTCCTCCAAAAATACTAGTAAAAATGGCAGTAAGAATTATGACACCAGGTGCCATAAATTCAATATATTCACCTTCAAACCCAACGGATTGAATTAATGGTTGAGTTCCAGAAAAAGTGTTACCGATAACTATAATCCAGATTGCAGGTTGTATTAATCGAATTAAAACCCCACTTCGAGATTTTTTGTATCGTTTTAATTCTCTCCAAAAAATGGTGTATGAATCATACACTAACGAATTCATGCACGTAACCTCTTCATCTTTGCATGTTCACGTTTTTTGTTAAATCCACCATCATCATCCCGGATTTCATGTCCCGTGTAAGAAATGAAAACATCATCAAGTGTTGGTTGGGTCAAAGAAATTGAAACAATCTTAATTTTAAGCTCAGAAGACAATTCGAAAATTCTAGGAATTACTTTTGTTCCATTAGATGCAAATAAAGTGATCTTCGAATTATCTTTTTTGATATTTTTCACATATTCTAGCTCTTCAAGTTTGGTTAGGAAAGAATCAGATGCATGAATGTCTTCGATATGAATTGTAATTACTTCATTTCCCATTTCTTTTTTCATATTTTCAGGAGAATCAATCACTTGTATTTTCCCACTATCAATAATGCCAATTCTATCACAAAGTTGATCAGCTTCCTCCATGTAATGAGTAGTAAGAAAAATAGTCATCTCAAATTCCTTGTGAATTTTTTTGATATATGTCCAGATTTTTCTTCTGGTTTGAATATCCAGACCTACGGTAGGTTCATCAAGAAACAACACCTTAGGCCTATGCAGTAATCCTCCTGCAATATCCAGTCGCTTTCGCATTCCACCAGAATATGTTACAACAGGTTCATTTTGCTTACCAGACAATTCAATTAAATCCAAAACGTCATCAATTCTAGAATTTATCTCATTTGAAGGAATGTGATTGAGTTTTGCTTGAAGCAAGAGATTTTCTCTGCCGGTAAGATATTCATCAACAGTTGTCTCCTGTTGCACATATCCTATGTTTTCTCTGACTTTTTTTGGATTTTCTGTGACATCAAATCCAGAAATCAAGGCCTGCCCAGAAGTAGGCTTAAGCAAAGTAGTTAGAATCATCATAGTAGTACTTTTTCCAGCCCCATTAGGACCTAGAAATCCAAAGATTTCTCCAGATTCAACAGAAAAAGAAACATCATTAACAGCCATAACATCACCAAATGACTTTACCAGAGATTTTGTTTCTATGGAGTACATATTTTGATCGCTTAATTCAATTATAAATTGCTAAGTATCATGAAAGAAAAACTCACAAAAATTTTAAAGAAGAATCAACAAACTAGCAACATGAAAGGATTATGCCAGAAATGTCATTCGTCAATGAAGAGATAACAGTAGTGGACGGAGTTCCGGTTTGTCAAGTTTGTGCTAAAAATATCAAATAGTCAAAGACACGTTTCTTTTTGAAAAAATAGATTGAAAGAATTATTCAATATTTTTGAATTCTTCTTTAGTCATTCCCAAAATGACCTTTTCGCCAACTCCCCATATTTCAGATTTGGACAATATTTTTGAGCCCATCAATCCAAAACCTACCTCAATGGATTCTAACTCATTTGTATCAGGGTTTCTATGTAATCTCTTTACTTTTCCAATTTTGTGTCGATCTACATCGATGACGGGTATGCCTGTTCTCACAGGAGGTCTAGAGAGCAATAATGTTTTTTCAGAGAACTTGTCGATATAGTTCTCTGAAAGAAAATAGTCCTTATGAAATCCCTGATGGATTGTGACACCCGATACAGTCAACGTGTCTTGGTTTATGTGAATGTGTTTTACCTTTCCATATTCTATGCCTTCTCTATCAATTACCTTTTTTCCGGTAAAAGAATCTGCAGTAGCTAAGTTAGTTGGCATTCCTTCAAGCTTTACAGACATGAAACTAAATTATCAGATTTGCTTATCAGGTCAAGTATCAGAATTTTCTATCAATGGGGTTAAATTACTTGACAATGTAATAGCGCTATGCAGATCAAAGAAGAGAGATTCAGACCAATACTCATAACCAAGGGAAGAAAGACAGGTAAAGAGCACCAAGTTATGTTACGAGCCGTGAACTATAAAGGAAAAATATATTTCTCAAGACACAGACCTGATGGGGATTGGTTCAAGAATGCCATAGCAGACCCACAGGTGCACATCATATACAACAATAAGAAATTTTCAGGAAAAGCAAGGAAGGTAACAGATGATAGTCTGAGTGCAAAAATATCTGAATTGAAGTATCCCGGAGAAGAAAGAGCAAAAGAAGCAAGAGTCACAATCGAAGTGACGTTAGAAGACACAGAGCAACCTAAGAATTAGA
Source organism: Candidatus Nitrosopumilus sp. (assembly GCF_965223225.1). Classification (GTDB taxonomy): domain Archaea; phylum Thermoproteota; class Nitrososphaeria; order Nitrososphaerales; family Nitrosopumilaceae; genus Nitrosopumilus. The sequence goes on along the minus strand of NZ_CBDCVU010000004.1, from coordinate 334,648 downwards.
TTTTTTTAGAAATTTCCATAGATAGTAAATTGTAATACTACCAAAAATTAACGTGATTAGCAACAGAGGAATAAAAATTTCAGAAGTTGCAGACGAATCAATGTTTTTTGTTGCAATTTCAGATATATCCATTTGAGGTTGATCAATATTTTGAGACTCAATATCAAAATCCGATTCAGGTAAGGACTCTGAAACAGTAGATGGTACAGAAGATGCAAAATTTTGACTTTCATCTTCAGCACCTGAAAGAGATCTTGTCAATGCCACATCAGATTCATCAGTAGAAGAGAGTTGTTTTTCAACGGAAACATTGTTGATGGAATCAGGTTTATTCTGTGGAATTTGTAAAAGCGAAAAAAAGCCAGACACCCCAGTTGCAACAGCAAATCCTGCAACCTTGTAAATATGTCGAAAAGATCTTACAAGCAGTTTACTTTCCTTGGTACGATCAGAAAAACTAGGAGGGACAATCACAATACTAAACTTGCTTGCAGAATACACTTTCATATCCTGAGACTTTGTATTTTTTTCAACCCGAATTATTTTAACAACTCCCAGATTTTGTAATTTGTTTAAATGGTATTTTACTAATTGAAGAGAAATTTTTGTTTGTTGAGCAATTTGATTTGCAGTCATTTCATTATTGAACAACAATTGAAGGATTTCACGACTTGAATCATTTGTAAACAATTCTCCAAAGGATTTGATTTTCTCATCATCAGTTGCAAGAATTTTGATTTTTTCTACCAATTCATCGTTGTCGTATTTTTCATCAGACGGCATTAGAGTTGACAATAATGGAGAGTCATATGTAAATGGTTTGGTAAAAATACAATTTCACTAAACCTTTTATCGCAACTTACCAAGCAATAGTAATCGCTAAATCATGTCATTACAATCAAATTATTCAGAAGAGGAGAAAAAAGGACAATGAATTCAAAAATAGGAATTCCCATTGCAGTGATTATTTCAATAATCCTTACTGCAGGCATAATGTATTCAATTGAATTTCAAGAACAAGAAACCATAGAACCAACTCAGACCACTAGCACGCCAGAAATAGTCTATGTGGATAGATCAACATCAGATTTTTTTGAAGGAACACAAGAAATTAAAAAAATCTCCTCTCAAGATGATCTAATCAGAGTTATTGATGCATCCAGATCAGTTGGAAGTGGTTTTTATGAAAGTAGAATTCTTGCGATGCCAACTATGGCAATGGATGATTCAATCATGCTTGAGTTTTCAGAATCAGCAGCAGAGCCAACATCAATGCCGCCAGTGGCAAACGTAAAAGACGCCTCATCAGTCAGAGATGGTCCAGATTACTCTACTACAAACGTACAAGTTGCTAATGTAGATGAACCAGATTTTATAAAAAATGATTCAAAATATGTGTACGTTGTCTCAAGAAACACTCTTTCAATAATTGATGCATATCCTGCACAAGATGCAAAATTAGTTCTAAAAATTGCACTAGACATAGAATCTCAGCATATCCAAAACATGTTCCTCAATGGAGACAGATTAGTAATATTTTACAATAGTCAAAGTGACGACGAGATCATTCCACAGTACGATTTTATCCCAAGAAGATCATACAGCTCAGTCACTCATGCTTTGATAGTTGACGTTTCAGACAAAGAAAATCCAACAATTCTAAAAGATTATTCAATAGATGGACACTTTAGAGATGCCAGGATGATTGGGGATTATGCATACTTTGTTACAAATAGCAACATAGACCACCAGTACCCAAGGCTTCCAATAATTTTGGAAGATTCAATGCCGTTGATGACACCGGATGCCTTTTATTTTGACAATATGGAAGAGTTTTCAAATTTCAACACATTAACAGTCATAGATATTTTTGGAGATACAGTAAATTCGGAGACATTTCTAATGGGATACACTGGAACGTTTTACGTATCAGAAAACAATTTTTATCTCACTTACCAACAAAATACTCCTTTTGAATTCTATGAAAACTTGGCTCAGAACAGGTTCTTTGAGGTGGTAGTACCATTACTGCCAGACGAAATTCAGCAAGAGATTCTAAAAATCAGAGAAGACACATCAATTAGTTTGCCAACTCAATGGATGAAAATTTCAGAATTAATGCAGAACTCATATAATGAATTATCAAAAGAACAAAGGGAAAAATTATTTGATAGGATTAAAAAGGCATTAAACGAGTATGATGCAAAAATCCAAGAAGACACAAGAAAAACCATCATACACAAGATATCAATTGACAAAGACAGCATCGAATATGTATCGAAGGGTTCAGTTCCAGGCAGACTGTTAAATCAATTTTCCATGGATGAGAATCAAGACAGGTTCAGAGTTGCAACAACTATAGAACACTATACAGAATTCCAAGGAACCACACGCACAAATGCAGTATACGTATTAGATGAGAACTTGGAAATTGTAGGTCAGTTAGAAGATATTGCACCTGATGAGAGTATTTTCTCTGCAAGATTTATGGATGACAGACTCTACTTGGTTACATTCCAACAAATAGATCCATTCTTTGTAATTGATCTTTCTACAGACAATCCAAGAATCTTAGGGGAATTGAAAATCCCAGGATTTTCAAATTATCTACATCCATTTGATGAAGAACACATCATAGGAATAGGAAGAGACACAAAAGAAACAGACAATGGACGAGTCCAGCAGTTAGGAGTCAAAATAGCATTGTTCAACGTATCAGATGTAGAGAATCCTCAAGTTGCAGATGAGATCACAATAGGAGACAGAAGCACAAATTCAGAGGCCCTGTACAATCACAAAGCCTTCTTCTTTGACAAATCAAGAGGAATATTGTCAATACCAATTAGTGGAAACGGAGATAGTCTCAAACAAGAATTCAACTCAAAGATTATTGCGCCAGAATTTAACCAATGGAGTGGATTCTATGTTTATGACCTAAACAGTTCAGAAGGATTCGAATTAAAAGGAGCAATAACTCATGTGGATGGGGATTCACGTTACTACGGAATGTCAAATGCACGAACTTTCTACATTGAAGATGTACTATACACAGTATCAGAAGAATATTTGAAGATGAACTCAATTGAGGATCTAGAAAACATAAATACAATCAAACTTGAAAACACTGGAAAATTTATCGAGTATCTTGAAGAAGAAATAGAAATAATTCGATAATCTATACCAAATGAACTATAGTGGTCAATCCACGTCTATCAATTTCAACATCATTTTCAGTTTCACAAACAGTAACGGTAAATGAAATCACATCTCGCCTTTTTCCATTTTCAGCATGTAGTTTTAGATGAATATCCATCATTTCAAATTCTTTTAGAGGTAAATCAGTTTCTTCCAAATAAGCACCACAAGTAGATTCCATTCTAAATCTGTCATCTTTAAAATGAAATCCAAGTTTTGTTTTTCTTCCATCTCTACCACTTGCCTTGACATTTACATCAATTATACCAGGACTTGCTTCAGTATAACTTGCAGTGTTATTTATGAAAACTCCAATCTCAAGAGGCTTACCGGCAGTGGATTCAGCCATTTTTTGAATACCATCATTCATCACAACATCTACTGCTTGAATGGATTGAGCTACTTTGGCAATCCATTCATTTGTGCGGGTAATTGTGGCACGTATTCCAGATCGTCTTCGTTTGTCTTCATCTTCAGGCAATTTGTAATAATCAACCCAGGCTTCGTAATCATGGGAGATATCCTCGATAAAATCAATACAGGTGCGTTTGTATTCATCAACATTATCAGTCCTCTCTGAGGCATCGTCTGTTCTCATTCCATCGTAATCCATCGGCATTGCCATAAACAAAATTAAATCAAGTTCTAAAAAAACCAATCTTGCCCAAGATGAATGATTATAAAAGGAAATTTTGAAAAAATAGCATGATATTCTCAGAATTAATTTCAGATTTACAAACAGAATTAAAAAAAAATATGCCACAAATCAGATTCCTTCTAAAGAAAAACCCAGGTATGGGATATACCAGGATCGTAGAGATTGGAAAAGAGGTTGGAAAGAAATACAAAATTAAGCTAATTGTGAACTTTCCAAAAGAGGGAAGAATAGAAGAATTTGAAATGTATGGGAAAAGAGACCTGAGTTTAATTGTAGATTATGAACGAAAGAGATTCCCCATAGACAGAGAAATAATCAAAGAAAAGGCAACTGAGATGCTTGGAGATGTTCAGACTCAAGATGCATACATGTATGAAAATAAAGAAGGAGTAAGAGTATTTACAAAAAATTGGAAGATCGATATCTTGCCTCATTCAGTCCATATTTGGACAGAATTTGATGAAAGAGTGACAGCCTTTTGTAACTGGCTAATGGAAAACGCATACCAGATGAAAAAAATAGAATAAAACCTACAGAGACTCTAGTTTGTCAAGTAACTCTTGCGCTTCAGAATTTTTTGGATCCAAATCAATTATTCGTTCGCAGCAATCAATGGCCTCAGCCTTTTGCTGTAAAGCTAGATGAACGTTTGTCTTAAGAGTAAGAGTCTCAATGTCTTTTTTATCAAGTTGAAAGGCTTTCTCAAAATAAGGTAATGCTTTTTTTGCATCATCAACGATGAAAAAGATACTCCCCATGATGAACATAAAATCATGATCTTCAGAATATTCAGATTCTAGACTTTTTCCTAACGCAATTGCCTTATCATATTCACCTTTTTTCAATAGTTTTCTTAATTCACGTTTTGGATATTTGAAGAGTCCAACCATTTTTGATTTCGATTTTCTTTAAGAAACTAACAATTTGAATGTAGGCATGTTAGGATGAAATAGTCATTATGCCTTCTTTGATAAGAAATTGAATGCCTTGAACAAATGCATTGTCATCTATTGCACCTTCTGCCCACCATCCAGCATTGTTTTTAATCCAAGGAGGGATATCATTTGAACTTGAGCTTGAACCCTGAGCAGTAGGAGGAATTTGCATTATGCCTTCTTTGATAAGAAATTGAATGCCTTGAACAAATGCATTGTCATCTATTGCACCTTCTGCCCACCATCCAGCATTGTTTTTAATCCAAGGAGGGATATCAGTAACAGGTTCAACAACAGGAGGAGTAGTTACAGGAGGAAGAGTCACAGTAGTTTTAGACTCATTAGGTGAAATTGCTACAGGTATTTTTAGATAATCAGATGCTTTAGATGGTACAACTCCTTCAGGAGCCAATCCATATACCCAAATTACATAATTAACATTTCCAGGATCCTCTTTTACAATCATATCAAGAATATATTGACCAGATGGAGAATAGAGAAATTGTCTACCCTCTTCTTGTGCAATTGATCTCAATGGAGTAAGGTTATCATCTACAACTAGAAAATCAAATTGGACTTGGTTTAAGAATTCAGTGTCATCATATTTACTAATGAATTTTATCAACCATTGCATTTCACATTCTTGTTTTGGATCTTCAGGTCCATAAAATGCATGTATTTGATAATCAAAATTAGCAGTAGGCTTCTTTACGCTAATCTCTTTTTCAAAATCAGCGTCACAGCCAAGTGCATCAAATTCAGCATCTGTTGACACAATTCCTGTAAACGGACTTTGTTGAACATTTTCTTCATATTCTAATAGTGTGAATCTATACTCAGGAGGAGGAATGCCCTCAGATACATGTGTGTAAGTGGTAGCCTTTACAGGAAATGGAAAGCCATCTACAATCCAGACTTTACTAGTGGCTCCACCGGTTTTCCAAGAAATTAGCACAGTGTCCCAAGTTCCTGATGGTACTGTGATTGTTTCAAGTGCTGTTGGTACCACTTGCTCACCTCCAATGTTTCCAATTTTTCCCCAAGATTTAGCAGAGAACTCTTTTGGTCCTTTTCCTCCTGCACTACCATCAGCTGTAGCAAATGCAGACAACCAAGAAACAGAAGATTTGAATGCTCCTCGATAAACCCCCAAGGATTCACTTCCACCAGTGGGTTCTGGAGCTATTTTTCCAAGTTCCATTTCACCAACAATAACCTTATTCCCATCATAAACTACGGCTTCTGCAAGCCATTTTGTTTCTGTACCTACTTGTTTATCGCCTTTAATCCACATATCTAATCCAAATTCAGCACATTCTTTGTAGTCAACATGACATACATTATAAGAGAAAAAATCACCTTGCTTGAGACCCTCTCCTGCATACCAAGATCCTTCTTTATCAACTCCACCTGCTTGGAATTGAGCATAAGCAGAAGGTAGGAGAAAAGCACCTAAAAATAAAGTTGCCAAAACAGGAAATAGAAAAAATATTGCTTTCAAACTAATAAAAATAATAAAAACGGATAGTTAAACGTTATTCAGAAATGTGTAATTTAAGAAAAATACAAGATAACCAGTTTTCAAATAAGCAAATATAGAGGAAAATTAGGAGAAATACAGAGATGTGTGATTGTTCTAAAGTCCACTTGTTTGAAGTAGAATTCAAGCTTGATGGCATGACTGTAGTTCCCACCCACAAGAATTGCGGATTTGCCCTGAATGAAAAACAAGCAGAGAAATTTCAGAAAGAGCTTGTAAAGTCATGGGGATTTGAAGACGAAAACGAAGAATAACAATAATAATAAAATTAAAAAGAAAAAATAAGATTGTTAGTTACCATCAGACTACATTTGTCCAACGGCTTCTTTACAAACGTCAGTATTGCATTTGCAATCTGAACCGCATATGCAATGACCTTGCATTGCACAATCACATGCATAATCAGGATCGCCGCTATCTGCTTCGCATCCACATGCTTGATCTACCATGATAACCCTTAATCTTACTTATTTTAAAAGGTTGATACAAGACATTAGAAGTTAATTTTTTGACAAAATATCAAGAATAGCAAAACTAGACTTTGAGACAAGATCTGCTTGTTCAAGCAATAGATTTGAATCAGATTCGATATCAAATGCAATTTTGAGAATATGAATTAGGTCAGGGTTTTTATTAAGAGTGCTTTTGATTTGTATGAAATTTTCTTTATTGACATAGCACAGATAAAAATAGCAATCTGAAAGCATCGAATTCTCTACAAAGAAATTATATTTTTTGAAGATGATTTCATCAAATTTATCATGTTTATTTACAAAATTAGAAAAACCAATGGTAGACTTTACCATGCGCTCTAGAAGAGTTGGGGTTGATCGTTCAAGACCAAGTACATCCATGGCAACAGAAATATGTTCATTGATAGGATTTTTTTCAAATTTTCTAATGTGGTTAAGCATATGAGAGGGGCTCAACCGTATTTGATTCAACGACAGGATTGCCTCTATCAGATATAAGGATGCACACTTTTGCCAGCATGTAGCAAACATATTAGAATTTTGAATAGCATCTCGTGTTTTTTGACAACAGAATAAAGATTCTATCAGACTATTTCTTGCAAAGTCAACAAAAAGATCAGATTTTTTTTGATTTATCTTTGAAAGTAGCATTTGCAGATTCCATGACTCATCTTGAATGATATGTAAATTTTGGTACTGAAGTAATTTTTCTGATTGAGTTTCAGATAATGATGCATGATGAATAATCACAGATTCATCACCGTTTTGAACTATAGTATTTAGATCTGGACTATCGTCAAAAACAACAATATCATAGTTACAGGAATCAAAATTGTCATCGGATATTTTACATCCTGCAATTCCTATGGGAAAACTCTCTAAATTATTATCTTTGATGAATTTCTGAATATCCATATAATTGAAGATTAGGAACTTTCTATAAGGAATCAAACTTACTAAATTTTACAATTGCATGTAAACTCAAAACATTTCCTTTAAATTGAGATTTAGATTGCTTGTTTTCAAGCTCCTATAGTGTAGTCCGGTTAAGCATACTGCCCTCTCAAGGCAGTGACTCGGGTTCAAATCCCGATGGGAGCATTTTCAAAGTTGAGAGAATAATGAAGAATGTCAATTCAACAAAATATAGGCTCAAAATGAACATCAAGAGAAAGACAAGGATTTAAGAAAGATGCAGGTCAAAACTCAAGGAAATACGTGAACCGTTGATTTTTATTCAAAAATTAATGTATACGTATTAACAATAGATGTCATAATGGGCCTAAAAGAAATTAACCTGAAAGAAGAGTATCGTTCTGACAGAGATGACATAGTCGCAGAATTTTTCTTTCCATGTTTGAGCAATTGTATAGAATATGATAGATGTGTAGATTTTCTATCCCTTCAGACATTAGCAACAATAGCAATGGCATTTGAGAATTTTATTGAGGGGAAAGCAAAGATAAGAATGGTAACAGGACATAGATTCCGAAGTACAGACCTGAATTTATTTAGTAAATTATTTTCAGACAAATACAAAAAATCATTTGAAGGAAAAACAATCAGAAGCTCAAAGATTCAGAAACTACAAGAAATAGTAGATAACGGACAAATTGAATTAAAAATCGCCATCCCAAATTCTGAACAAGTAACAGATTCATTTTCTGAAAGAATAGGAATATTCAGAGACGAGAGAGACGATGCAGTAGCATTCACAGGTACATCCAAGGAATCATTTTCCACACAAACCAGAGACTTTGAATCAGTGGATGTTTTTACCTCATGGAATGACAAAACTCGCGTTGAGAGAAAAATGAAAGATTTTGATGATCTTTGGAAAAATAAGACAAAATACGTAGAGGTGTACGATTTTATGTATGCAGAAAAGAACAACTTTTTAAAATATTCATCAGATTGGATACGAGAAGATTAGAGATTAAAAGAAGCATCCAATCTTGAGTTATTCATGTTAAAATTTATCTTGTTTATTTTGTAGTAGATAACTTCCCCACGTCTTTCTATAACTGCAATTATTGGTTCTTTTCCCATTTGAGTAATTTGCTCAATTTTTTTTTGCAGGTTACCCATTTTGTCTTGTTGGCCTTCATTTAATCCAAAGATTAAGAATTTTGCACTCTTGTTTCCAAAATGACCTCTCTCATAGACTCGAAAATCAGAACCAAAACCAAAACCATCTTTTACAACATATCCTCTGTTTCGTAAATCTCGATAAATTAAGAACTTGGTTAGAGAGTCAGAATCAGATTTCTGACAAATATTCATAAAAGAATCGAAATTGATTTGTTTTTTTCCCTTGTGGAGAATTAATTTGTCAGAATATAAAAAATAAAGAGTTTCAAAGGATTTTAAAAATAGTTTATCATTTTCGATGTCGCCATATCCCTTTTGGGTTAGATCTTGGATCAGATTCTTATCATGGATGCAAGTTTGATCTGAAACTAATGTACCAGTAATCAAGGGAGTTTCTTCCATAATGAAGAAAAAATCAAAGGATTTCCATATAAGCATTGGAGGAATCACACCCATGACTAACCGTTAAAATATGGGCATTATGGTCTCTTGAATCATGCACGGAGCGAATTACAGGGAAGGAAATGGTCAACCATTTACAAGAAAGGAATACATCAAAGGAAAACCACAAATAAAAATTGCAAAATTTCAAGGTGGAAAAAGAGGAAATTATCAATACTGTGTTCAACTGTGTTTAAATGAAAAAATTCAGATAAGACATATGGCTATCGAGTCAACCAGATTAGCGGCAAATAAAACATTAGAAAAAACTACTGGAGAATCAGGCTATTATTCCAGACTCAGAATTTATCCACATAATCTCCTAAGAGAGAATAAAATGATTGCAACTGCAGGGGCAGATAGACTTCAAGAAGGAATGAGAAGAGCATGGGGTAAAGCTACCAGCCTAGGTGCAAGAGTAAAAGAAGGACAGTGCATAATGGAGTTATATGTTAATGGGGACAACCATCTGGAAGCTGCAAAAAAAGCCCTGAAAGGAGCATGTGTAAAGCTACCAGGAACACCAGCAATCAAAGTAGTAGATTGGAATAAACCTTCACCATAAGGTTTCCAGAACAGATTTCTTTGATTTTATCAAATTCATAAATTCTTCAAATTCTTCATCATTAGGTTCACGGTTAAGAATTCTTTTTGATTGATAGTAAAATGAATTGTAAAGCCTGCCAACAACAACACCCAATGAGAAGGATTTAGAATCATCTGAATCAGAAAAGAAGCAACCAATCTGATCTAGGTCTTTATCGTCAGAAATAATATCAGATATCTTTTGTTCTAATTTTTTTAGAATTTCTTCATGCATAAAGAAAGTAGAATAAAATGCTTAAAAACAGTTTAATATCCAAATTCAATCCTTAGATGTGTTGCAGTTATAGTACAGTTTGGTTAATATTCGAGCTTGCCAAGTTCGTGACCCGGGTTCAAATCCCGGTAACTGCATCTTATTTTTGATTTTTTGGAATTAAAGCATTTTTTATAATTTCAAGTGCATCATTTGCCTTTTCAGGTTTTGGAAGTTGAATCATAAATACATTTTCTTTGCCATAATTTGATTTGGGAGAAGAAAGACCAAGCATAGAGGTTTGGGCCAAAGATTCAAAAAATGATAAATCGGTTTTAGCATCAACCAAGAATTTTTTTAAAATATTTCCCTTTGAGAAAGTAAGGACAATTTCGACAAAGACATTTCCCATACCATCTTGTAAGATATTCAGATCAGTGTTTACTGAGATTGATTGTCCTGCAATTTTTGACAGCATTTCATCATATTCTTTCTCATCTATAGTGATGCAGGGAGTATCTTTCCCATCAAAATCAAAAACAGTAATTCCAGGATGGACTTGATCTTGCAGATGTTTTAGTTCTTCAGACATTTTCTTTTTCCTCTATTGACGATATTATTTTATCTCCTGCCTTTACCAAAAAGGGAGACATAAAAGCAGTAATTATAGAAATTATTCCAATTAGTGGGAATAAGAAGGCACTAACTGCACCGATATCAATTCCAACCTTAACAATAACAATAGAGAATTCACCTCTTGGGGCGGCCAGGGTAAATGCAGAACGCATAGACTTGGCTCGTTGTTGTCTGAAAATAATATTTCCTATCAAATTTCCACCAAACTTCATTCCAGTAGCAACGGCGATTAATGCGACGGCTATGAAGAGGTAGTTTTCAAGCTGAGATATGTCCATCAGAGCACCAACAGAAATAAAGAATATGGCTACAAACATGTCTTTGATAGGACTTGAGAGAAGTTTTGCAACTTCTGCAGATTTAGATTCTGCTATCAACACTCCTGCTAAGAAAGCCCCAATTGCAACAGATAGGCCAACAATGTTTGCCAATAGAGCATATCCAAAGCACACACCAAGAACACTAAGCAACAAGATCTCACGATGTTCAGCTGCTGCAACTCTATCAATTAACGGAGGAATAACTCTAGTTCCAACCGTAAAGGTACCAACAATTAGACCAGTTGCCACCAATACAACTACAACAATAGACTCTACAGATACACTTCCAACCAAAGCAATAGATTGTAATGAAGATATCAGAATTACTGCAATAACGTCCTCTACAATCAATATACCTAAGACCAATATAGAAGAACTTTTTTTGATCCTCCCCATTTCTTCTAAAATCTTTACAATTATAGCTGTACTAGATATTGATAATGCTGCAGATATGAATAACGCATCCATAAACTCCAAACCAAGCGCACTAGCGGTATAGAATACAACACCCAAAGTTGCAAACAAACCCAAAGTGCCGACCCCAACTGCAACTCTGCCTATACTACGTATCTTGGAATATGGAAATTCAATTCCAATTACAAATAACAACAAAATTACACCAATTTCTGCAAAAAGATGTAAGGCAGAAATATCAGAGAGGATGCCTACACCCTCTAGAACATCACCAGGAGTTGCCCCTTCAGGCAACACCCAAGACCAAAATGGAGAAAGAGGACCAATAAGCATTCCTGCAAAAAGATAACCAATAATCAGTGGTTGTCTAATTTTGAAAAATGCAAGAGTGACTACAGCTCCAATTATCATAATAAATGCCAGGTCAGTCACAAAGCTAGTATGTGGAAGTTCAGGAGTAATCTGCTCAATCAAAGTACTTACAGTGTTATTTAGAGAATTTTGAATTCCTCCAGAATCTAACTGAAGTAAATGATTTTGCAATGATATCACTTAACAAATTTGTTTAAAAGTTATTCCTAATCAAAAATTCGTAAAATAGATACGGTCTGTTTTATGAAAATTTATGACAGGCTCAACATTAAAACGAACAATTATCTTCTTCTTACAATCAACAGTAACGCAACTGCAGAGTGATGATTAGGTCAACTGAATTTAGATGTAGAGACATGACCTGGGGTATCTGACTGCATTATTGGTCACTATAGAATCACCTAATTATTAATAGTACGGTACCATACCGTACTATATGATTCAATGCGAATATTGTCCAAAAGGATTTGTCGAAACAGCAAACGGTTTAGCTGAAAAGACTTTTCACGAGTTACTTCATGAACCAGCGGTTGTAAACAAATAACCTTTCACATTTTTTATTTTAGACCCAACTTTTTTTATCAGAACAATATAATCCAAAGCAAATGGTGGTAAAGAAAAAAACGACTACAGATAAAACAAAAAAAGTTGTAAAACGGGAACCTAGTCCTGCAGCTTTGCTCAAAAAAGTAGTCGGAGTATCGGAATCCAACAAAACATTACAAAAAGAAATTAAATCAATGTCAAAAATTTTTGCAGAAAATCAAAAAATTTTAGTATCTATGAAGGGCATGATAGATTCCCTAACGCTAACATTAGAAAACATACAAAAACAATCAAAACAAATTAACATTTTAGAAGAGGACACACAAAAACTCTATTCAGGATTAAATCAAATACGAACACAATCAAGTATGGTAGATAAGTTAAATGATCAATCCACTAGATTGCAAGAAGAAATAAACAGAATTTCAGAAGAACAGAAAAAATCTATCAAAGATGATCTAGCCCAACAGGTAGAAGACAGTATGAATTCTATCAGAAATAACTCTCAAATGATAATTAAAATTGCTCAGAGAATTGACGAAGTTAGAGATGATCTTAGAAAAGTTTCAGGTAAAACTGATTCAGTTTTAGAGATTAATTCAGAGATAGAAAAGCTTCAAAATAGCATAGAAGGGATTTCTTTGAAAACTACAAGTTTAGAGTCAGGTCATCAAACAATTCAAAATTTGAGGGAAGAATTGAAGAACATATCAGGAAAAATTGAAACATCCAATGTCAATGACGAATTAAATAAAATAAAAAATAGTATTAATGAAGTTTCATCAGAAGCATCAAAAATCAATTCATTAAGAGGAGTAATCGAGGATATCAAACTTCAGTTTGAGACAGTGGCAAAAAGGACAAACGATGTGGAAAATGCCAGTTTACAATCAATAAGAGATCTTGCGGGAAAGATAGATAAAATTGAGACAAACATAGGATCATTGTCAAAAAGAGCAGATTCTACAGCATTCATCGGAGATGAACTAAGAATAGCTGAGAAAAACATACTAGATTTCAAAGATAAGGTATCTGAGAAAACAAACAACATAGAAGAAAAGATATCTTCAATATCAGAAACTCTAGAGAACCAAGATAAAGCTACATCAGAATTTCAAAGAAAATCAGAAAAATTATTTGATGAGATACACACCATCAAAGAGACAACAAGTAAAGCTACTAGTAATGCATCAAAAGAGATGATGGCATTACTGAAACTCTCAGAGTACCAATCAAATATCAGAATGTATGCCGAATCAAAATACGGAGATGTAAAAATGATTGAAAAGATGGCATCACAAACGAAAGATATTGCAAGATTATTTGACAAAATTTCAATCGAAGCAGGAAACAAAATTCCATTGCCTAACGAAGTCAGACAATGGGCAATAAGCAAGATTTTTGATTGTGCAGACAAGTGGGAAGTTAGATTTAGCGATGTCTACTCAGTTCTAACAAATGCCATAGGACGAGACATCTTAAAAGAATCCGTAAGAATTCAACAAATCAGAGATATCTATGGAATTAGAGGAGTAGACGAAATTAGAAAAGATCTGAATATTAGTTAAATTCCAATTTCATCAGATTCTTTTAGTTGCTCTTTCTTTCTCTTTAATGCAGTGAATATTCCCAAGATAGCAGCTATCCAAATGCTACTAAACAAAATATTTTCCTGACTAGCATACAGGTATGGAGTAGCATCCACAATGTTGGTCTTTATGGATAATGCCCTACTGTTGATATCCAACATTCCAGTGTGATATGCTTCATCATTTTTTGGAACTGTTGATATTATCTTGACATCTTCAGAAAGGGTATTTACATCATTTTGTATTCGCATAAAATTTGTAGATTCTGTACCAAATAACCAAACGGGATTTTTCTCTATCTCACCATCAGCATTAATTTTTTCAGGCATGTCATCCATCACATATTCCAAGTCAATCTGGATTTTTGCAATGTGGGATTGCAATACATCAATATCAGAAGTTCCAATCATGCCATCAAGATGTCCCCTAACCCTATCTAAGGGATAAATATTCTCATTATAACCATAAAAGGCCATAAAACCTCCAAAAGCAATGATTGCGATAATTCCAACCATAGAAACTCGGTATACAGTATTTGCCATTTTCTCCTTCTTCGTCATTTTACGAGAACTACTTGATTTATTTCTTTTAAATCGAGTATGAGATAAGCTCATGTATGCAATGTAGAAGAATCCAATTGTTTGCAATCCAATAATAGGAACAAAGATAGGATTATTTGAAAAAATAGAAATAAAGATTCCCATTATTCCATATACACCAAAGAAGATTTCCAAAAGAGTAGTCTGAGTAAAAGGCAAGTTATAGGCTTTTTCTCTCCAATCATCGTTCTTTTTGACAATTCCATATTTTGGAGTTCTAAGAAATTCATTTTTCTTTCCAAGTACTGCATCAAACACAGCAACTGTGTTATTGACAGACATCCCAGCGTTATAGACAAGTAATGCTGGAAGTATCTTTGCCTTTGATTTCCAAGATTTATGATACATGCTTTGTATGATCATAATATACGCTCCAGGACCCATAGCAAGATAGGTTGCAAGAGTGATTGCAGGAATAAAGCTAACTACATAGAGATTAACCTGTCCTGCCAGTAAAATCGGTAATGCCAAAAACTGTATCAACATCAAAGGATATACTATGTGACGAGTAAGTTGTATGAAAGCTTGAATCTTAGCTTCGATGCCAACTTTCCGTTTAACAGCAATATCTGAAAGAAGTTTGATTGCACATTGAATAGATCCTTTTGCCCATCTGAATTGTTGTCGTTTTGCAGCATTCATTTGAACTGGAAGTTCAGCATCCACTACGATATCAGGTAAAAATACACATTTCCAGCCTTTCATTTGTGCCCTATAACTTAGATCAAGATCTTCTACCAAGGTGGCAGTATGCCAACCTCCAGCATCTTCAATACAATCACGTTTCCATATACCAGCTGTGCCGTTAAAGTTCATGAAAAGATGAGAGTTGCTTTTTGCTTTTTGTTCTATTAAGAAATGAAAATCCAAACTGAGTGCCTGAGCCTGTGTAATTGCAGAATAATTTTCATTTACATGACCCCAACGACATTGAACTAAACCAATGTTAGGTTTGGAAAAATGAGGAATTGCACGTTTTAAGAACCAGGTGGGAGGAATAAAATCAGCATCAAAAATTGCTACAAGATCAGTATCAGTGGTTTGCATCGCATGTTTGAGTGCACCCGCTTTGTAGCCCTTTCTGGTTCCGCGTCTTACATGTTGAATCTGCATTCCAGATTTTTGATATTCGTTTACGGCTTTTGCAAGTAACTCAGATGTATCATCATCAGAATCATCTAGCACCATTATTTTCAATTTTTCTTTAGGATAATCAAGATGGCAAACAGCATCAACCAGTCGTTTTGCAACGTATTTTTCGTTATAAATTGGGAGTTGTATGGTTATCGAAGGAGTGCCCAAATCAGCAGTTGATAAAATTTCTTTTCGTTTTCCAGAAAGGTAAGCAAGATAGTAAAAATTACACGTATACGCGATGATTATTATTGCAGATATTATAAATAAATCAAAAACAAATTGCGTGAAAGGATTAACTGGCATATCCTAGATTTCCAAGATAATTAATCGGTATTTATACTTGCAAAATCTATTTTTGTTCAAAGATCTTAATTGCCTGTGGAGGACAAACACCTTCACAAGCAAGGCAGAATATACAATCAGGTTCTTTTGACATTAATGGTTTTTTCTCAGATGCAGGATTACCAGGAGTTTCAAACCACTCATAAACACCGACAGGACAAGCCTCTATACATCCGCCATCTGCAACACAAATATCATAATCTACGGAGACAAATTCTCCCCAAACACCAAGAATTCCATTGTTAGTGCCTTTTCTTCCCCAAGTTTTGATGGTATGTTCTGCAGCTTCATGGGGTTTAGATGGTTTTAGTTTTGATTTATAGTCAACATCAATTGGTCCGGGTTTTGCGCCATCAGGAATCTCAATTGCATCATCATCTTCGTCCTCTTCGTCATCAGAGGCCTCAACGGGTTTTGGTTTTGCGCCAAGTACGATCTTGGCCAGAGGAGTTAGATCTTCTAATTTTTGAATTGCAGCAACTTCAGAAATTTTTTCGCTCTTTGCTAGAAAAGAGACCATCTTGTCAGCCAAAATGGTGTTACGTAAAATAGTATCAATAACCATCTTTGCAAAATGATCTGCCTTTTTTCTGTAATCCTTGACCCAATTTGGATCTCCGAATTTCTCAATTGGAAAAATTTGATAAATAATATCCACAACTTCACCCGTAACAATCTCTACGGTAACAGAGAGTTCTACTTCTTCATATCCTCGGGCATCAGGATCTTTCATGTTTTGTTCCTTCCATCGATAAGTAGCAAATATTCTATCAGCATACATGTCCATTTCAAATGCCTTTTTGAGACCGTCATGGACAGATTTTAGCTCGTTAGGATCTTCAAGCGTAATTGGCAATCGATAAAGACCAAGTTTGAATCCATGTAAAGGATACACACCACGTTTTGCTGTAGGTGCCTCCATAGACCAGACACGATCCTTAAGAAGTAGTGACATTTGGATTAAATTAATTGATTTTATTTAAAAAGGTTATCAATCATCATCAGGACAGGTGAGTTCTCGCAGTGCTGTATATTTTTTCTCCATCTCTTCGGCATGAATTAAAACATCAGAAACATCATACAGATCCTTTGAAAAATACCACCGTATTGGAACCCAATGGCCAATGCCATCCATGTCATGAATCATACCTTTATCGGCTTTGACGTTTAATTTTTCATCAACGGATGTTTCTTTGACAGTAAGACCTCTTTTTGTTTTATCTTCCATGATAAAATTATCTTCCCCATCCTTGATAAAATAAAATGAGCCTTTCTCAAGAATGGGAAGGTCTAAGAGCAATTTATTTTTCCACGGGGTTGCCTATCATGTTACCCCACTCAGTCCAGGATCCATCATAATTTCTTACTTTGGAGTAACCGAGTAGATATTTTAATACAAACCAACTGTGAGATGATCTTTCCCCAATCCTACAGTAACATATAACATCCTTGTCAGGAGTAACACCTTTCGGTTCATAATTTTGTCTTAATTCATCTACAGCTTTGAAGGTCCCATCAGCATCATTAACAGCAGTAGCCCATGGGATATTGTTGGCATTTGGAATATGGCCTCCTCTTTGAGCATGTTCCATTGGATATTCAGGAGGAGCTGTAATCTGCCCTGAGAATTCTGCTGGAGATCTGACATCAACCATAACAGTATCTTCCTTACCCAAAGCTCTGCTTACGTCAAACAGATAGGCGCGTAATCCTTCATCAGGAGGTTGTGCATCATATGTAGAAGGTGTTATTTGTGGTACATCAGTAGTGTAATCTCTATTCTCTAGTTCCCATTTTTTACGTCCACCATTCATGATCTTCAGATTCTGGTGGCCATAGTACTTGAAAACCCAAAAGACAAATGCAGCAAACCAATTGTTGAAATCACCATAAAGGATAACCTCAGTTTCAGGAGTTATACCATTTTTGGACATTAATGCTTCAAATTGTTTTTTATTAATAATATCACGTGTGACAGGATCATTGATATCGCGTTTCCACCAAATGAGGCTAGCTCCATTTACATGTCCTTTTTCATATCCGTTAACTGGATCATAATCAACTTCTACTATTTTTCTATTCTCGTTGGGAGGGTTTTGAGATATCCATTCTGTATCAACTAAAACTTCTGGATGTGCATAACTCATAGTTTGTATGAGATAATTTTCATACTTAATTGTTTTCCCAACAGTTCCAAAAATATCATTTTTAAGTAAAAGGAGTTGAGAAGAATAGATTGAAGCTTCAAAAGGTTGCAGTTGTAAGTAAAGTCGGTTCAAAAGATTCGGAACAAGCTGCAAAAGATGTTGCAAAAAAACTCTTGGCAAAAAAATCAACAGTATTCACAATTGCTCCGATTCAGGTAGAAGGAGCAAGAAAAGTTGAAACATTAGAGGAGTTAAAACAGGAAAAATTAGACCTAGTCATCACCTTAGGAGGAGATGGTACCACACTACGTGTTTTTAGAAGTTTAGACAACGAGGTGCCCATTCTAACAATCAACGTAGGAGGAAACAGAGGAATTTTGGCAGAGATTACAATTGATGAAATAGATGATGCAATAAATCAAATTTTAAAGGATAAATTTTTCTTAGATAAAAGAATAAGAGTAGTGGCATCATGTGGAGGAAAAGAATTCCCTCCAGCATTAAATGAGATATACATAAGTCGAACAAATTTAACTAAAACTGCTGAAATCGAGATAAAATTTCAAAACGACACAGTAAAACAAAAAATGGATGGAGTAATAGTTGCAACCCCGAGTGGGTCTACAGGTCATTCATTTTCTTTGGGAGGACCAATATTACATGAAAGTTTAGATGTTTTGATCATCACACCTGTTGCGCCAGTTTACAGATTGGAATCAATTGTGGTTCCAGATGAAAAGATTGAGATTTTTTGTTCGCATGATTGCAATATCGTAATGGATGCACAGGTTATAAAAACAGCAGGATATGAAGAGTCAGTAACAATCAAAAAATACAAAAAAACTGCAAACTTTGTAAGATTGAAAAAAAGAGGGCTAAGACAGATGAGCAAACTTGGGTTTTAGAATTTTAGATGCAAGTGCATTTTATGCAGGAATCCCGTTTAGATCGAATAACGAATTCCATACAACATCACTTGTTTACGATGAAATAAAACATATTAAAAAAAATCACAATGCTCTAGGAACACTACTTGAAACTAACCGATTAAAAATTAGAGAACCTACCATAGAGGCAATTAAATCTGCAACCAATGCTGCAAAAAATTCAGGGGATTTTACCCAACTTTCAAAACAAGACATATCAATAATTGCATTAGCCATCGAGATGAAAGGAGAAATAATTACAGATGATTTTGCAATTTCAAATGTTTCAGAAAGTTTAAAATTAAAAATATCACCCATAATGACTAAAGGCATAGAAGATGTAGGAAAATGGATTCATTATTGTCCAGGATGTAGAACAAATCATACAAATGTAAAAGAATGCCCCATGTGCGGGACGGTATTGAAAAGAAAATTGATTAAAAAAAAGTCTCTTTCCGATGCAGGCAATCAACATTAGTGGTTTGAGCCATTTACAATAGTTGAAAGAAAAATCAATCAGAAAAGATATAGAAATTTTGAACTGCAATAATGTCATCATTTTAAAAATTTCAAGATTTCAAAATTATTATAATTAAATCATCACATATCAGTTAAGGTTTTTTGGTTTGATTCCTTGAGGAATTTATTTGTAGATTCCAACATTTTTTTAATTTTCTTTGCACGTGCATCTCCTAGACCCTCAACTTTGGCAAGATCAGCCGTTGTTGCAGTAAAAACTTTCAAAGGAGTTCCAAATTTTGCAAGCATTCGTATTGCAAATTTCTCCCCAATCCCAGGCAATGAACATAAAACGGATAATTGCTGTTTTTCTAGATCAGTTGATTTTTTGATCTTTTTCAAATAAGGTCCCTGATGAGGGTTTTTCTTGGAACACATAGAAACTAGCAATTTTGCTGTGTGAGAAGCACTAGGAGTAGGAATAATTGGAATTTTCAAGTCAAGAACAACGGTAGAAATTGCACCGTAAAAGATAAGTGGATTTTCTGTGATTTCTTCAATTTCATCAACATTACCCTCCATCAGAACAATTGGATGTTGAAAATTTTTTGTCAATCTTTCACATTGATCGTATAATCTTCCATCAAAGACAGAAGACATCAAATCTCTAATGCTCTTTCTTTCAATAACAGTTTCAGGTGCAACAATATAATCACCAATGGGCAAAGTTTTCATCTCCACACTTAACCCTACAGATTTAAGAAGATCAGGAATACCACTTTTTCGTTCTCGTTCATCTACAATTATTCTAAGATCATTAAGTTTTGCCAACAAAACAGATTACAATGGTTTGTTAATATTTTGTTTGAAAATAAAATAACAACTATTTTCGAGGATTGTCATCAGAGGATGCAGTAGAACCTGAAGGGTTAGCAGAACCTGTTTTCATCATTTCAGTGATTTTAGCTTCTTGTTCTTTCAGAGTTTCTTTCACTCTAGATTCTTGTTTTTCGAGAACTGTAGCACGTGTTTTTGACATTTCAAATTTTTCTTCCAATTCTTCAATCAACTCTTTCTTAGTGGACTTTATCAATACAGTACCTGCATGTTTGAAGACAGCATCATCATCGGAGACTTTTTTTAATTCTTCAAGTGCCTTTTGAGTTTCGGCCTTTTCAATCTCAAGATGTTGTTTTTGAGACATTATGGATTGTAGATTCTGTTGTGATTGTTGCATTTTCATAATTTGTTCTTGTAGCCATGGTGGCATTTGTCCTGCAGACACAAAATATGAAAAATGTTATTTCATTATATCTTTACCGATTCTATAGAATCATAGCTAGCTTGAACTAATCTAAGAGTAGAGTTAAGATTTGCTCTTAAATGAGACAAATTCTCAGAAGTTACTAAAATTGTCAGATTATCATCTAGTTTTATTTCAGTTTTAACAGGATTTTCAGGATAAAATGCATTATCTATCGATACAGAATCATGAATAGCACCAGTTTTTTCTTTTGCATTAATGATTATTTTTGCACTAAAGTTTAATGTCATATGCGGTTCCGGTAATTTTAAAACTACATTTTTTACAGGACCAGATTCCAACTGCATCACGTCCAAATGTTTTTGAACCACATTCAGGACAAGTTCTTTTCTCTTTTAATTGGAGGTGAATTTTTGTATATTGTTTTCTAATTTTAATTCCGTATCTTGCACCTAAGCCCTTAAGAGATTTTTTTGCTTTTGCCATTTTTTCAGTCTACCTATTGTCCTTCTTTTAATTTTTCTCTTATTTTTGCTCCAACTCTAACTGAAATTTCACCACATTTTACGATTTCATCCATAGTGAATCCATCATTTCCACCTTTTTGCAAAGCACAAATATTTCCATCAGAATCACTTGTAATTGTAATTCTAGCGTCCATGCTAGCCCATTCCTCAGCATTTGGATCAACTATGATATGATTTCCTATTTTCCCCATTGTGACAGACACAGGGATTGTGGTGATTGGAACTGGAGAGTCTTCTCCTTCTACTAATGTAGGAACATCATCTACAAGATTCCATTTTGGAGTTTTTGAATAAAGTAGAGCTGCAGTAGCAGCATAGGAACATGCATCAAAAAGATTACCATCATAATCAACAACTACATTATCTGCAAATACACCGACAACTGATTTATCTTGCTCAATAACTAATTGAGACAAATCAATCATGTGACTCTCTCTAATTCCCCTATCAACAACTCTAGCTAATTCAATCACATCTGGGCCTGGAGGTCCAGTTTCAACGCTAGGGTGAGATAAAGGTAAAAGTTCAGCAGTACAAATGAAAATACCTTTGTCGCCCATATCAGGAAAAGGCCTATCAGGTTGAATTTTCACACCGCAGATTACTTCGGTATCACCAATTCGTACTCGGGCAGAACCATTAGCTTTTGGAATTACGTTTGTTTCAACAAGAACTTCTCTTGCTTCATCCAAAGATCGTCCATCTACACGCTTTCCATGTTCTAGTAGGTCAAGAATTTGTGTTTTCTTTAATTCATCAACAATAGAACCAGAAGTCATCTTCTAATCATCTCCACTTCCAAAATACTTGTCGTTGAGGGCCTTCTTTTGTAAGTCATAGACAATTTTACAGCCGTTAACTCCAACTTCAACACATTTTTTGAATTCTTCAGGAGTTAATACGCCATCTAGTTGCATCAAGGTTATCTTTTCAAGACTTGGCATATAACCAATAGGCATGTCGGCTTGTCCTGCTTGATCTTCTTCATTATTAACATCAAGAATAACAGTATCAGCAACTTTACCTGCTGCAATGGCTGCAACCATATCTTTCATCGGAATTCCAGCATCAGCCAAAGCTACAGAAGCTGCAGATAGTGCTGCACATCTAGTACCACCATCTGCTTGTAAGACTTCTATGAATACATCAACAGCAGTTCGAGGGAATTTATCCAACATAACTGCAGGTTCCAGAGCTTCTTTGATTACTTTAGATATTTCAATTTCTCTTCTTGAAGGAGCAGGGTTTTTTCTTTCTCCGACAGAAAAGGGTTCCATGTGATATCGGACACGTAAAATTCCAGTATCAGTATCAGACATGTGTTTAGGATGAACATCTCTAGGTCCAAATACTCCAACTAGAATTTTATTATCTCCAAATTCAATATATGCAGAACCATCTGCATTTTTTAATCCACCAGCTTTAATCATTATTCGTCTTGGCTCGTCAACTTTTCTGCCATCGCATCTAATTCCATTCTCGTCCAATAGGACCATTGTAGCTTCTCTTCCACCCATTATGATTCACCTTTTGATTCTAACATTTCTTTTACCTGATCAGTCAAATTAGCCACGTGTGCTTTATCATCAACCATTTGAATGGCTTTTTTAGCCTTTAATAATCCCTCTGAAGACTCGCATGAAACTACAACCCAACCATTTTGTCCAATTGTAATTGCGGCATTTGTAGCCATTTCAATAGCTTGAATCATTGTACCTCTCTTTCCAATTAGGCGTGGAACCTTGCTTGGAGAAATTTGAACTAGATCACCTGAATCAATTTTCCCCAGATCTCTATCAGAAATTGTTACCAAGGGATCTCTAGTCCTATCAAAATTTGCGATTCTAGCAGCAACAAGATCACCTGTCTTTAGTTTAGAGGTTAGTTCATCAGCGTGAGCAGAAAAATCCCTGCCAAAAACATCTTGTGCGGGCAAAAAACCAACATAGCAGGAATTAATATCGAGTTCCCAAGACAAAGAGGTATGAGAAACAACCTTGCCAATAACAAGATCATTAATTTTTGGAATGTATTTTCCTGTTAATGGAATTACCCTTACAGAGTCATCATAAATTTCGGAAATACCAATAGTAGTAGAGATAATCTTATTTCCTTCTAATAGTACATTTTGTTCAGGCCTATAAGGACCACTTGTAACTACATCACCAGGTATGACATATTTTCTTTTATTTTCCATTATTGTATTACCTCTACTGAAGCAGAACCTTTGGTTATAGAACCTAATCTATCAATCACGTTTGGCCTTGCTGCAGCGGGTATTTCAAGTATTGCTTTTAATGAACCGTTATTTTGCCAATCCTCTTTTTTTAGCGAACCTACAGATTTCAAAATAGCATAAGATTGTGATGCATATTGGGCAGGGATAACAATCTCCAGTTGTAAGTTCTCAGACTTTAGTGCAATTATGGATCGTAATTTGTCAACAATGTCTTTTACTTGTTCATCTACATTTTTTTGAGGATCAACTGAGATTCTTCCATCTTTCATAGCTTGTTCTATTCTTAATGGAGGATGTGGAAGATGGGTTTTAGGATCAACGTAAGTTTTAGCAATAAATGCGATTATCTGTTTTTTCTTTTCATCAACCATTTTACGTCTTTGATCAGTAGTAAGATTCAGATCACCTTTTTGCAGTATAATTTTGACAATTTCAGCAGAATCTTCAGTTTTGAATGCTTTAACTAATTTGTCAGTGGCAGGTTTAGTTCCTTTTCCAGAATCAGTATAGATGTCATCAGAAACCAACACTGAAGAAATATCTTTTTTCTTACCCAATTTGTAATCCAATGCAGGATCTGGTTTAACCAAAATTTCAAATTTTTCCCCTTCGTGGGAATACCGTACTACAGTAACATCTGCCATGCTATGTATCAAATAATTTAGTAATTAAGTGATAAGGTATCCTTTCTAATAGAGTCTCATGTGATCCCTTTAAAATTTGAAAAATCTAAAACTTGTATGAGTCATTAGAATGCTCTCACTGGATAAGATTTTTACAAAAAATATCAGCAAAAATAATGGAAAACCAAATGACGAATACAGAACTAGCTAGATTTTTATGTGGACTTTGAAGATTTTCTTCAAGATTTGTCATCTCTGGAAGTTATAAGCAAAGATAATCATAAGATTTCAATAAAATTAAAAGGCATTCCTCTGCAATATTCTAACGCACTCAGGCGTGTTTGCTTAAACGGAGTACCAGTTTTTGCAATTGATACTGTAGATATTATTGAGAATTCATCGGTTCTGCCAGATGAAGGATTAGCACATAGGTTAGGATTAATTCCAATAAAAACAGATTTGTCTAGATTTAACGAACCTGCAAAATGCGATTGTAAGAGTGAAGCAGGGTGTTCTAATTGTAAAGTCATGTTAGTTTTGGATTCAGGGGATGCAGATACTACAAGAACTGTGGTTTCAAGTGAATTATCATCAGAAGATGATTCAATAAAACCAATTTCAGATAAAGTCCCAATTGTACAACTTGCTCCCGGTCAAAGAATTAAAGTGGAATGTTACGCAAGGTTGGGTCAAGGTACTGAACATGCAAAGTGGAATTCTGCAAATATTTCAACACTGACAGAGACAGACAAGGAAGATGAAAGGATTCTCACAGTAGAATCAACAGGTGCTCTCACTCCAGAAGAGATCGTCTTGGCAGGAGTAGAAGAAGTAAGTAATCGATTAAATGATTTTAAAGCAATGATTGGACAAATTAAAGAATAGTCAAGCATAGACATTATATTTGGGTTTTAAACCGCATTATTCACATGACTAATCAAGTTGTTATACGTATGGCAAAAGATCTGAGAAAAGCATCAGCTAAAAATGATGCTCCAATATGGGCAAAATTAGCAGAATATGCCTTAAAACCATCAATTGCTAGACGTGATATCAATCTGAAAAGGATTGGTCAGTTGACAAAAGAAAATGATGTAGTAGTATTTCCAGGAAAAGTATTAGGTACAGGAAATATTCCTCATAAAATTACGCTGTGTTCATTCTCGATTTCAAATTCCGCTGCGAAGAAAATTATCAATAATGGAGGCAAACTGATAAAATATTCAGATTTAATAGAAAATAATCCCACAGGGAAAGGAGTTGTTTTGCTTGGCTGATCAAGAAACTGTGGTTAGAACAGACAAACCAATCGTAGTGGATGCAACGGATCATATTGCAGGAAGACTATCATCACAAGTTGCAAAATTATTACTAAAGGGCAACAGAGTGTCTCTTGTAAATTGTGAAAAGATCATGTTAAGCGGAACAAGGAGTAATATTATTAAAGAATACAGAGAATTTTTAGAAATCAACAGTATCATTAATCCAAAACACGGCCCAGTACATCCAAGAAGACCAGACACAATGATTACAAAAATGATCAGAGGGATGCTGCCATATGGAAAAAAACCATCAGGAATTGAGGCTCATAAAAGACTTAGAACATACATTGGATCACCAAAGGAACTAAAATCAATAGAGAAAATTCAATTTGAAAAAGCAAAAATTAAAAAATCTGCTTCAAACTACACCACAATAGGAGAACTAGGCAGAGTAATAGGGTGGACTGAATGACAACTCCAAAAACTGAAATCTATTTTGCAACTAGAAAAACATCTAGTGCTCACGTATACATTACAAAAGGTCAAGGTAAAGTTAGAATTAACAACATTCCTGTCGAGATGATACCACAAGAAACTGCACGTGAAGTGATTTTAGCACCATTAGAAATAACAGGTGACCTAAGAGAAAAAATAGATATTTCAGTCAGAGTTAGAGGAGGAGGTTTTATGGGGCAAGCTAGTGCAGTAGCCACAGGCATTTCAAGAGCACTGACAGGATGGACAAAATCAAAAAAAGAACCAAAAGAACACCCATTTCCAAAATCCACTAGAGAAGATCTAAGAAATAGAATAACAGAATTTGATAAATATTTGATTAGTGGAGATGCCAGAAGAAAAGAACCAAAGAAATTTGGTGGACCTGGAGCAAGAAGAAGAAAACAAAAATCCTATCGTTAGACTGTGAAGGCAGTAATTTTAGCAGGCGGCAAAGGAACTAGAGGTAAACCATATACAGATTATTTTCCAAAAGCAATGACACCTATCAATGGCAAACCATTGATAGATTACGTCGTAAAATATCTTAACTCTCAGAAAATTATCGATGAAATAATCATAATTGCAGATTTTGAGGGGCTAGGCGGACAAATAAGCAATTATTTTGAAAAGCAGAAAAACATCATCTTTGTTCAAGACTCAGGAAATGGAACTGGTGGAGATTTACTCCACATTGAAAAATTATTGAAAAAAGAATCAGAGTTTCTGCTATGGTTTGTAGATAATTTGTGCGCAATAGATATTGAAAAAATGAAAAAAGTGTTTAAAGAAAAGAAAAGTGTTGCATGTATTGCTACGCGAACTAAAAGAAAGGAAGAAACAGGATTTGCAGTTGTCAAAGACGGAATCATAACAGAATTCAAAGAAAAACCAATTGTAAAACTACACTTGGCAGAATGTCTAGGGATTTACATGTTAGGAAAAGAGGTAATCAAAAAAATAAAAGCAAAACAAGATCAAATAGAAATTAATCTAGCATATGACATATTGCAAGATCTTTCCAAAGAGGGAAAAATAAGTTCTTATGACATAGGAAATAAAGAATGGATTGATGCAGAATCACCAACAGTTTTAGAACGAAACAAGAAAGCAGTAAATAAAATTACAAAACAGATGGGATTTTAGAATTCTCTTCAAATTGTCTAATTTTGTCATCATATTCCAATGTCTGAGAAATATCATCTAATCCTTCTAGAAGAATTCTTTTTTTATGAGAATCAATTTCAAAGGAAATTTCATTAGAAGATGTTGTAATCGTTTGACTTTTAAGATTTACAGTAATAGGATCCTTTTCTAACAAAAGTTCATCAATAATTTCCTGTTTTAATGAGATTGGCAAGATCCCATTTTTGAAACAATTGCTAAAAAAGATATCAGCAAAAGAAGGAGCAATTATTACCAAAAAACCATAATCAAGAAGAGCCCATACAGCATGTTCCCTACTAGAACCACATCCAAAATTAGCGCCAGATATTAAGATTTTAGAATGAGCATACCGAGAGTTGTTTAATACAAAATCAGTTTTTTCTTTTTCATTTTCATCATACCTCCAATTATAAAACAAGAATTTTCCAAAACCTGTTTTTTGAACTAATTTTAAAAATTGTTTTGGAACAATTTGATCCGTATCTACATTGACTTTATCGAGAGGAGTAACAATACTGGTCACATTTACAAATTTCTTCATTAAATCAAATCCATTTTACGTACATCAACAAAATGACCATTTATTGCTGCTGCTGCTGCCATTACAGGACTTACGAGGTGAGTGCGACCTCCAGTACCTTGCCTTCCTTCAAAGTTTCGATTAGAAGTACTTGCACATCGCTCGCCAGGAGATAAAATGTCAGGGTTCATTCCCAAACACATGCTGCATCCAGCTTCCCTCCATTCAAAATTTGCATCAATGAAAATTTTATCAAGACCTAATTCTTCGGCTTGTTTTTTTACTAATTGAGAGCCAGGAACAACCATTGCCCGTACGTTTGGAGATATTTTTTGCCCATGCACTACCTTAGAGGCTTCAATTAGATCTTCTAGCCTAGCATTGGTACATGAGCCAATAAAGACTCTATCAATTTTAATGTCTTCCATATGTGTTCCAGGTTCAAGATTCATGTAAGCAAGAGCTTTTTCAGCACCTTTTTTTTGACTAGAATCGCCCTTTGAAAATTCTTCTGGAGAAGGAATAGACTCGGTAACATCACATGTCATTCCAGGATTGGTTCCCCAGCTAACCTGAGGAGCTATTTCATCAATATTTATGGTGAATTGTTTTTCAAATTTGGCATCAGCATCTGTTTTCAAATAATCTCTCCAAGAATCCACCAAAGATTCATAATTTTTTGGAGTGTATTTCCTATCTCTCAAATAATCAAAAGTAGTTTCATCAGGAGCAATAAGTCCAGCACGTGCACCAGCTTCAATAGACATGTTACAAATTGTCATTCTTTGGTCCATAGAAAGATCAGTGATTCCTTCGCCTCGATATTCAATAACAGTACCATTTCCACCACTTGTTCCAATTTGTTTGATAATTGAGAGGATTAGATCTTTAGCAGTTACTGCATGAGGATTACTTCTTTTTCCTTTCACTAAGATTTCAAAAGGTTTTGGTTTTTCCAACCACAAAGTTTGAGAAGCAAGAACATGTTCGACCTCACTTGTTCCAATTCCAAGAGCTAATGAGCCAAAAGCTCCATGTGTAGAAGTATGGCTGTCTCCACAAACAATTGTAGAACCAGGAAGAGTAATTCCCAATTGCGGGCCAATTACATGTACAATACCCTGATTAGGACTATTGATGTCAAATAGTTTTATTCCAAATTCTTTACAATTTTTTTCCAAAGTTTGGATTTGTACAGCAGACGTTTGGTCCAAAATTGGAAGAGATCTATTATCAGTAGGAACGTTGTGATCCATAGTAGCTATAGTAAGATCAGGTCTACGCACTTTTCTATTATTCATTCGTAATCCGTCAAAAGCTTGAGGAGATGTTACTTCATGGACAAGATGTCTGTCAATATAGATGAGTGATGGCCCACTAGACTTTTCAACTACAACGTGAGATTCCCAGATTTTTTCAAAAAGAGTTTGCCCCATACTAATCCTGTTCTGGTTTGTACTTGAAGAGCCCTCCTGCAGCAATTATCTTGTCGATAATTTCAGAGAATGGCTTCATTTTGTATATTTTGTTTTTGCTGATATTCTTAATTTCATTGGTAGAGATGTCAATGTCAATTTCGTCGCCTTCAGAGATTCCATCATAGGCGTCTTGGTCAATTTCAATTGGAAGTAAAAATGCGCCATCTACAGAATTGCGATAAAAGATTCTTGCAAAAGACAATGCGAGTACGGCCTTTATCCCAGAATGAGATAAAGCGATAGGGGCATGCTCACGGGAGGATCCACAACCAAAATTTTTTCCAGATAAAATAAAATCACCATCTTTTACTTTAGAGTGAAAATCAGGGTCAAGACCTTCCATAGCATGGGTTGCAAGTTCAGCATAATCATGAATTTTGAGATATTGACCAGGAATGATCACATCAGTATCGATATTATCTCGGTCATATTTTATGACATTTCCTTTCATCATAAATCCCTCGGATCAGTAATTTTACCGGTAACAGCTGAAGCTGCAGCAACCATAGGAGATGAAAGATATGTTTGGGACTCAACATGACCCATTCTACCTGGGAAATTACGATTAGTAGTACTAATGCAAATTTCATCTTTTGCCAATACGCCCATATGAGCTCCACAACATGCACCACATGTTGGAGGACCAACTGTGACTCCAGCATCTAAGAAAATTTTCAACAAACCATTCTCCATAGCACGTTGATAAATGGATATTGCAGCAGGCAATATTTCAGTCCTAATTTTGACTTTTCTTCCTTTTAGGATTTTTGCTGCAGCTTCTAGATCCTCGTATTTTGCACCAGTACAGGATCCAATATAGGATTTGTCTAATTCAACAGAAGGAGTTTCTCTCACAATTGAAATATTTTCTGGAGAAAAGGGTTTTGCAACAATTGGTTCCATTTCTTCGCTTTCATATTCAAAAACTTTGGCATACTCAGCATCAGAATCACCGTGAGTTAATTTGATATTTGTAGCTCCTCTGCTTTCTAAATAATCTACAACTTTTTGATCAGGTTCAACAATACCATTTTTGGCACCAGCTTCGGTAGTCATATTGCATAATGTCAAACGGCTTTCCACGGACATCGCATCAACACCAGTACCGCCAAACTGCATGGTTCTATATGCACCACCATCAGTTCCAATTTCCCCAATTATTTTGAGAATTAAATCCTTGGCCATGACATGGTCTGGCAACTTTCCATTTAATTTGAAGTAATAAGTTTCAGGAATTTTAAACCAAATTTTTCCATTCAATAAAACATATGCAATGTCAGTATGTCCCAAGCCACAAGCGAAAGCTCCTAATGCACCAGTAGTATTAGTATGAGAGTCTCCACCAACATAGACATCTCCAGGCATCACCATTGCTTCTTCATGAGACAAAGTATGACAAATCCCATATTGTCCCATGCCATATTTGAAATGCTTCTCAATTCCAAAATTTTTTGTAAAATTGGATAGTTTTACAATATTTTCTGCCGAAACTTTTTCGGCAGATGGAACAAAATGGTCTTCAGCAACCCAGACTTTTTTCGGATCCCATAACTTGTCAACTGAGATTCCTTGTTTTTTGAGTTTATCAAATACCTTTAGCACACCTGGCCCAGATACATCATGAACCATAACTTTATCGACATTGGCAAATACAACATCGTCTGGAGAAACGCTTGTTTTTCCAGATGCACGTGCCAATATAGTTTCAACAATATTCATAACAGAAAGATTTGACAGGACTACAGATTAAAAGCTTTTCAGAAAAAAATCTTCAAACAAAAATAGACAATTAAAAACACACATCACAACAGTAAAAAAAGAAAAACAGTGCATAAACACATGAAATTAACGGTTTTACCACTTTTGGCAGAGAGAAAGACGGAGAAATTTGATATTTTTGAATCTATACAAGAAACTTTAGAAAGAAATAATGAAAGATTTCAAGATGGAGACGTAATAGTAATTTCAACAAAATACATCTCAAATGCTCAAGGTAGAATTATCAACACACAGAAAACATTGGTATCAGAAAAAGGTAAAAAAATTTCAGAAAAATTTCAGTTAAGGCCTGAAATTGCAGAAATCATAATAAGAGAGTCAGATAAAATTTTAGGAGGAATAGGAGGATTTCTAATTACATCCTCGAATAATGTTTTAGCACCAAATGCAGGAATTGATAAATCTAATGCAAAAAAAGGAAATGCAATTCTGTATCCAACAGAGCCATATCTAACAGCAGAACAGATACGTAGAAAAATTTTCTTAAAATGGTTTGTGCATGTAGGGGTGATTTTAGTAGATAGTAGATTAATGCCTGCTAGAATTGGAACTTCAGGAATTGCTGTTGCATGTGCAGGTATAGAACCAGTATTAGATATGAGAGCAAAAAAAGACTTGGATGGAAATCCACTAAAAGTTACATTTCAAGCAACAGTAGATAATCTTGCAACAATCGCAAATTACAAAATGGGGGAAGGGGCAGAGCTAAAACCATTTGCGATAGTTAGGAATTCAGAAGTAAAACTCACAGATAGGAAAATAGATCCATCGGAAGTGGCAATTTCTCCAGATCAATGTATCTATGTGAGAGGGTTATCAAATCCACCTTTGGTTGATTGAATGTAGTTCTGCTTTAAATAGAGGTATTTTAGTGGAAAAAACAATGGAGTATCTAACAACATACCCAAAGACAATATCATTTTTTGATGGAATTAAACATAAGATTCACGTTGACAATAAGGAAGGAGTAGAGCAACTTCATATCGTGGTTAAAAGAAATTTTGAAGAATTAATGAAAATTTTCACAGAAGAAGGATTTACTAAAGTAAAATTCGAACATAAGCAACCAGATCAAATTGGGAATGGTTTGAATTTGAAATTAAAAAAACCTTGGGAAATGCACGTCAGAATGGTTGACTTGAAAAAAGGACTAATTGGAATTCATGCAGAAGTAGAAGTGTCAAGAGATTATCTTCAACATTTGTTTTCCCAAAGAACACCTGTGGTTTACGAAGTAGAAGAGATTCTAAAAAAATATCAAATAGAGTACAGCATCTGGCATGACAAAATCAAGAAAAACGTACATGCAATTGTTGACAATTACAAAGTAAAACTTGCAACGCCCAGTCTTCCAGTTTTTGCATGGAAGCCAATGTTATTTGTAATTGGAACAATTGCGGCTTTTTATGGCTGGAAATATTTTAACACTATATTGTAATTAGACTCCAAGAGTTTCAGCCTTGCTTAACTCTAGAAATACCTTATCGCCAACAGAAAGCCCCATTTCCTTGTATTCATGCATTTCAAGTTTCAATTGTGTGACACCACCTTGCATTCCACCAATACCACCACCTATTCCAGACAACATTTTGTTTAGATCCTTCATCATATCATTCATGTTAGTGAATCCCATAACTTTGGGACTTCCAAATGGTGAAGGAGGGTTTTGGGTACCTTCTTTGAGATCTTTAACTGAAGATAAAGAGACTATGACATAGGGAGCGCCATCAGGTGCAGCATCAATACTTCTAACAACATATTCTTTTTTCATATCTAATAAGATAATCTCTTTCCATATATTTTTAATTTTAATGTAAAATAGACTGTTTATTTAAAAATTGAAGCTTTAATAAGAATTTTTGAGAAATTTAGATGATGGTAGAAAGTTTAAAAACAAATTTAACATACTATGGAATTTCCCCATGGGAAATTGAGGTTCTATACGGATTTCTAAATTCACATTTTACAATTATTCAAAATGAAATAGAGCCAAATGATGAAAATTTTGTCAGTTATTTAGATCTCCAAATTCCCCTTACATTTAATGAAGCATTTTTTCAATGGTTTGATTTCAAACGATGGGAAAAAGTCAAGGCAGTATTCAAAGAGATGAAAAGAAGGAGAGGAACAGATAATGCTTTAAAGATAAAAATTAATTTTGTCGGAGAGCCACGAATTGTGTTTAATATCGACGTAGCAGATAAACAATGGTTTGATAATGCATTAGAGAAAATCGATTTTGTTTTAGAGTTATTGCCTTATCATTTAGATCCAAAAAAACTCCCATCGGAAATTTTAGAGATCGATTATAGATTTGATTCAGCGTCAATAAGATGGAGATTGAACATGGCATTATCACAAAATAAAAAATTTATCTATAAAGGAAATGAGTGGAAGGAGATTATTTGATATCTTTCTGAAAAGGTTCTAGCAAATTATGCAGTTCCTTATATTTTGATTCAAGGAATTCCAAAGCGTCATCTAGTTTTTTTGTTTTTCCGTATTTGTAACGTATTAGCTCCCTATGATGCCAATATGTTTTTCCAGATTCACCAGAAAGAGTAGTAAAATAATCAGGCCCCTTTAGAGTATCAGGCAAATTCACAAAATGAGGAAACACGATTTCAACGATAAACCATTCATCACCATCAGGATAATCAGAACCAGTATCAATATCGAAAAACACATGAAGCAAATCCGACTGCATAAACCCACTGTCATTGATATTTGGATGTTTTACAGAAGATTTCTTAAAATCAAGATTAATCAGTTGAGGTTCAAAGAACCCGGTAATGATAGACTTTCTAAAAATTTGATTAGCCTCATTAATGTTCAACAGAAGATTATCCCATAACTAGCCTATAACTTGTTATGTATTTGAATTTCTAAATTCTCAGGGAGTCTAGTAACGATGATACGTCAGTGGTAGGCATTCCGTTTTTGGAAATTTTTTGTTTGGATGGAGGGTTTTCAAGATAATTTGGTATTTTGTCTGTTAAACGAGTGGTAAATGGAGACACCAACTCATTTTGATAAAATATGCCAGTTGGGATCTTGGCATCCCATTCCAGAGATTTTATCAAAGCTTGTGACAATTTTTCATTGACTTCAGATTCTTCGGCATAGTGTACCGATGGATCATACATAGTATCTTCAAGTTTGTAAATCCTAGAATGCCTCTCCATGGATTCTTGGGCTAGATCTACTCCAGCATACCAGTCTCTTGTATTGATATCATTGTATGTAGGACAAGGTTGTAAAACATCAAGAAATGATAATCCTTTATGACATACTGCTTTGATGATTAAATCCTTGAGATGTCGTACATCATATGAATAACCACGTGCTACAAATGTGAATCCACTTGCTACAGCTAACCCTATTGGATTTACATTATAATTCGTATTTGGAGAGGGTAATGATTTTGTCTTTTCTCCTA
This sequence comes from Candidatus Nitrosopumilus sp., assembly GCF_965223225.1. GTDB lineage: Archaea > Thermoproteota > Nitrososphaeria > Nitrososphaerales > Nitrosopumilaceae > Nitrosopumilus. The sequence continues at coordinate 300,236 of NZ_CBDCVU010000004.1, read as the reverse complement.
ATTTCAGTGTAGGAGAAGCTTGTCCTTTTGTAAGACCATAGACGCCATTATCAAAAATTATGTAAGTCATGTCCACATTACGTCTTCCTGCAGCAACAAAATGTCCTGCCCCAATTCCCAATCCGTCACCATCTCCACCTACAGCTACCACAGTCATATCAGGATTCGCAAGTTTCCCACCTTGAGCAAAGGTAAGAACTCGTCCATGCAAAGTATGTATTCCATATGTGTTGATAAAATGAGATGTTTTACCAGAACATCCAATACCAGAGAAAATTACTGCTTTATCTCTTTCGACACCCATTTCTGCAAGAGCCATTTGCAATGCATTTACAATTCCAAAATCGCCGCAGCCAGGACACCAATCATTATGTACGTCAGTTTTGTAATCTGCAAGCTTAAGCGCCATGACTTAAGACCTCTCTTTTTTGTGCTTTATTTTCAATGATTTTCTTTAACGAATCAAAAATTTCAGTACTTGTCATTCCTCGTCCCGTATATTTTAAAATATAATAATCAATTTCTCTAGATAAGTTTTGCTTAAAGATTTTTCCTAGTTGTCCAGAGTGATTAGCTTCAATATCAATTAAAATTTCAACATTATCGCCAAGAAGATGTTTTAGATAATCAGCAGGGAATGGATGAATCAGTTTTATTTGCACAAACCCCACATCAAATCCTTCTTTCTTCAACATGAATAGAGCATCAAGAATTGGTCCTTTGGTAGAACCCCAAGAGATTATGGTGTGTTTATGAATTCCATACGATTTGAGTTGTTGATTTTCTGGAATTTTTTCAGATATCAATTCCAATCTTGACATTCTCTTGTCCATCATTTTGATTCGTACCTGAGGATCCTCTGAAATATGACCAGATTCATCAGATTCATCACCAGTACTCCAAAAAATCCCATTGTCTAATCCAAGTCTGGATCTAGGAGATACACCATCATCATTATCAAGAGAGAATCTCTTGTATTCACCCTCAATTTTATCCAGTAATTTTCCTCTATCAATAGAAACTTTGTTCGGATCAAATTTTTCACACGTTACAACGGAACTGGAGAGAAATTTATCCATCATGTGAATGACAGGGACTTGATAAACATCTGCATAATTAAAACAATTTCCAGTATCATAGAAACTCTCTTCGATGTCACCTGAAGCATAAACGATTTTAGGAAAATCACCATGACCGGCAAATACAGCAAAAAGTAAATCGTCTTGTCCATGACGAGTTGGAAGACCGGTCGAAGGACCACTTCTTTGATACAAAGTAATTACAATAGGAACTTCATTTATGCCGGCCCAGCCAAGAGCCTCAGCCATTAGAGCAAACCCAGGACCTGAGGTCGAAGTGGAAGAGCGTGTTCCAGTTAATGCCGCACCAATCACCATACCAATAGCTGAAATTTCATCTTCGGTTTGAATAACGGCAGTAGATCCAGGTCTGTCATCATGGACTTGTAAAATTTCATTAGATTCCAAGTAAACACTTTCATCTGATGCAGGAGTTATAGGATAATAGGATTGGAATCTACACCCACAAACCATTTTTCCTATGGATGTTCCATAATGACCTTGAACAAGAATTGTATCAGATTGTTTTGAAATTCCCTTTAATGTTTGATCAATATTGTCAAAATTCTGAGTAGCATGAAGATATGAATGTCTAGCTGCCTGTTTGTTTATTTCAGCAATTAGGGGTTTTTTTGAAAATATTGAATCAATAGAGTCAAGTAAAGATTCAGAAGGCATTTGGATTAGTCCAAGAGACAGGGAAACACCAATGACATTATACATTCTTACTAAACCTCGTAATTTTGGATTGTTAGATTTGTCAGCTAGATCTTCTAATAATTTTTTAAATGACACAGGAAAAAGTTTAACTCCTTTTTCATTTGCAATTTCTAAAACTCCGGATATTGTAAAAGGTTTATTTTTTGATTCTAGAAATTTATGCAGTCTTTCTTTGAAAGGATTATCAAGTGTTCTAACCCTTCCAGTATCAATATCATTCAAATCAGAATCATAGATGATACTCCCAGTTGATGAAACTTCATCAAAATGACGGAAGATAGTTTCGGCATCAAAAGACACCATCAAGTTTACTTCATTGACATTGGAATGGATCTTTATGTCAGAAACTCTTACTGCAAAATAGCTATGCTCCCCCTTAATATTGGAATAAAATTCCCTTTTTCCAAATATCTGATATCCCATTTTAGCACAAACTTGGGAAAAAATATTAGCACCAGACTCAACCCCACTTCCTTGAGGACCTCCAATAAGCCAAGTAAAATCAGTAGATTCAGCAGCCATGTATTTCACCAAAAGAAGATTAGACTTCTAGCCACCTGTTGCTGCATCAAACAATGCGCACTCACATTTATCACGTTCACCACAATAAGGACATACACAGACACATTTCTCTATGGAATTTCCACACTCTATACAAATAGCAAATTCTTCCTCCTCAGCATTAGAAGACACAAAAGAACTAGAAAGAAATCGTATAAATGGTTTGAGATAAATTCCAATTAAAGTATGAAAAAAATTTTTCTAACGAGAACATTAGACGATTTAACATTAAAGAAATTAAAAAAAAGGTATCAAGTAGAGGTTCATTCTGGAAAAATTCCAATTTCTCAGACAAAACTACGATCAAAAATAAGAGGCATAGAAGGGTTAATCTGTTTTCCATATGATAAAATCGACAAAAAAACAATAGACTTGGCAGAAAATCTCAAAGTCATAAGTACCTATAGCGTCGGTTTTGATCACATAGACACAGAATATGCAAAGAAAAAAGGAATCAAGATTGGATATACGCCAGAAGTTCTAACAGATGCCACTGCAGATTTGACATTTGCATTACTACTTGATCTTATGAGAAGAGTGTCAGAAGGAGATCGAACAATTAGGAAGAAAAAATGGAATGAGGTTTATGGTGCGTTTGATTATGTGGGTTTTGATCTGCAAGGAAAAACATTAGGAATTATCGGATTAGGGAGAATTGGAAGAGCACTTGCTAAAAGAGCCAGTGCATTTGACATGAAAATAAACTATCATAACAGAAAAAGAGTATCAAAAACCTTAGAGAAAACTTTAGGTGTAAAGTTTGCATCCTTTGAGAAAATAATCACAGAAAGCGACATCATTTCGATTCATGTACCACACACTAAAGAAACTGAACACATGTTCAATTCGAATGTATTTAGAAAAATGAAAAAGACAGCATTTCTAATAAATACATCAAGAGGAAAAGTGGTTAACGAAAAAGATTTGATAACAGCACTCAAGAAAAAAACCATTGCAGGTGCCGGATTGGACGTATTTGAAATTGAACCAATTGAAAAAGACAGCCAATTACTAAGATTGGAAAATTGTCTAATCACGCCACATATTGGGAGTTCCACAATAGAAACTAGGAAAAAAATGGCAGAAATTACCATGAAAAATTTGGATTATGGGATCAGAGGGGAAAAACCGATCTACACACTATAGCACACAATTTAGGCCTAGTTCGTGAATAGAAAAATTGTGCAGTTTTTATATCTAATTTGCTAAGTACAACCAGATTGAAAAAATTCAAACATACCAATGAAGAATTAGAATTAGCTAAACTACAATCTGAAAAAGAGAAGAAGAAAAAAGAATCTAAAGAATGAAATTTTTCTCCTTGTCTTTTTCAGACAAGGTTTTTTTTAAAATCAATGAAAGTAGAATATTTATCACGTAATGTATCATATTCAAGTTTTCTATTTTGGATTAGTTTTTTGGAATCATCATACATTTTTGTAAAGAAAGCTGCAACAATACGATTTTCTTCATCATCATAGAAATGTATGCTATAACTAACTCGTTCGGGTTTTTCTTCTTGTATAAATTTGGCTGATTTTATTAACTCAGAATTAATATGCAGGTGAGCCGGATCATCATTTTCACCAATTGTGATCCATTTCTCTTTTTGTTTTATTTTATTAGGGGCCCTTATCTCACTTACAACACCATTATTTTTTACGATAAGTAAAACATTATCAATTTTGATTATATCAGAAAAAAGATCATAAAGTAACATGTACATTAGAAATAAAATAACTTATTTCAGTTTTTAGGATTTTTCATATCAATTTGTACAAAATCCTCTTCATCTCCATGAATGCAATCAGTTCCAACAGCTTTTACTGTAGCAAAACTAATTTTTCCTTCATGAAGTTTTCCTTCTCTTTGAAGAACACCAATTTTACCAGAAACAATTTGTTTATGCTTGTTACACGTAACACCTACCATATATTCATCCTTTTTGTCTATTATCGATACAATAAATTCTGGAGGGCTAATACATTGCTTCCCGTTTTCCATTACAGAACATCTATCAGGTAACACAAACCATGTTTATGGGCATCAGATATTAATCTTGATTATAACTGATTCAATTTAATATCAACTAAAATAAAATAAGAGTAGAATCGTTTGAATCAAAATTTTGACATTGTAATTGTAGGAGGAGGAATACTTGGAACTTCCATAGCATATTTCCTGTCGTTTCTTAACACATCAAAAAAAATTGGCGTAATAGAACAGGCTCACAAGGTTGCTTTTCATACAAGTGGGAGAAATACTGGAAAAGTACACGCACCTTATCTTTATGATCCTAATAAGAAGAAATTATTTGCAAAATCAGCTTTTCAGGGATATGAAATGTGGAAACAATATGCTGAATTAAAAAATCTCCCATTCAAAGAAGACGGAGTCATTGAAGTAGCCCTAGATCAACAAGGAGTAAAAATTCTTGAAAAATATGAAAAATGGGGAAAAGATAACGGATTGGACCAAAAAGACTTAGAATTATTGGGAAAATCAGATCTAAAAAAGATTGAACCTGAGATAGAATGTGAGGCAGCTCTATATGTACACAGAGATGCGTCAACGGATTACTCAATACTTACTAAATCGATTATGTCAGACAGCACGAAAAATAACATTAAATTTATTTTAAATAAAAAAGTCACAGAGATAATTAATAAAAATGGATTTTGGCACATAACATTAAACCATAATCAAAAGATTTCTGCAAAAGTTTTGATTAATGCAGCAGGAGGAGAATCAATAGATATTGCACACCAAGTAGGAGTAGCAGAGAATTTTACGGATGTTCATTTTAGAGGAGAATATTGGCAAGCTCCAAAAGAATATCTCAAAATAACAAAAACTAGCATTTATTCGGTTCCAGAAGTTCCTGAATATCCATTCTTAGACCCACATTGGATTATTAGGGTAGATGGGAGATGTGAAGTAGGCCCCAATGCTGTTCCAGTTTTTAGTCCTTATGGATATAACAAAACTGAAAACATAAAAGAATTTATTCCAAAAATATTAGAAATGATTGGATCAGGTGCAAGAAAAACAATTTTTGACAAACAGTTTCAAGAATTAGCAATAAATGAAATTAAATCATCCATGTCTAAAACTACAATGATAGACAGAGTAAGAAGATTTTTGCCCAAGATAAATCCAGAGAAATTCAAAACAAAAGGAACTGCAGGAATACGATCATCAGTCATTGATCAAAATGGAAAGTTTGTTCCAGATGTAATTCTGTTGGATCATAAAGCATCTTTTCACATTTTAAATTACAATTCACCAGGTGCAACGGGAGCTTTGCCATTCTCAGCTTATGTGGTAAACCAGCTTAATGAAAAAGGAATAATTCAAAATGAAAATGCAGATTCCAAATGCGGGCCATGGAAATTTAGTGAAATAATTGAGAAAATAAAAGACTAATTTTCGATTGTCAGTCTTTATATCTAAAAAAATAATTTAGAACACATTTCTTCCTTTTTTAAAATGAATTATGAAAATTGCTGTTCCAGAGAATGCCAGAAGCATTGCAGTTATTGGAATATGGATTTCAGGATGTTGATAAAAATGATAATTTGTTGGAAACATCTGATTGATCACGTACGAATCATAAAATAAGAAAAACATTCCAATAGTCATTATTATTATACCAATTTTTCCAAGAGATTTATCTAATTTCTTTGAGATTTGACTTTTTTCTTCTGAATGCAGAGGTTCATCGAGTTGTTCATCAGAGATATCTGAGATATCTTTTTCATCAATCAATTGGAATAGTAAGAAAAAACATGGTTAATTAGAATTGCTAAGATAGTAAAGAGTATAACCAAATGCTAAAAGAAATTTACTCAGCCACTTGGGGATTTACTAATTCGTAATAAAATATCATCACAAATCTTACGCATTTGAGAATCAGAACCAAGACTAGATATCCTAATTATATCACTAGTGGTGATAATTCCAACAACATTGTCCTTTTCTATTACAGGCAATTTGTGAATTTTTTTACTCTTCATTATTTCAGATGCCTCCCATATTGTATCATCATAAGGAATTGTAATCAGTGGAGAAGACATAATTTCGGATACATCAGTAAATAGAGGCAAACCTTCAGATGCAACCTTAGTAACAAAATCTCTTTCAGTTAAAATTCCAACAGATTTACCATCATTTTTAACAATTACACAACCAATTCCTTCATCAGTCATTTTTTTTGCGGCATCTTGAATAGAAGTAGAGTTATCGACAAAAATCAAATTTTTATTCATTACTTGATGTACAAACGTACTGTTCACAATAAGCTAACAATTTTCAGTTATTTGAGAGGAATTCCAAATTATCAAATTTGAAAATCAGATGAAGAAGAATTTCAATTACCAAGTTTATTTTAAAACAACATCACAACAGAGTTTTTAATTAATTGATGGCGCCGGGAGGGAGATTTGAACTCCCGTTCCCTTGCGAGAACGCGCTTTATGGTAAATTATTTCCAGGCGCGCGCCCTACCAGGCTAGGCGACCCCGGCACAGTCTTGCGACAAAATTATTTTGTAAAATTTGATTATATATTGTGTTACTTGAGAAATCCAATAGGATTACTTCCAAATCGTGACAGTGGCAGATTTTTCAATAGACATTCCTTGAGGATCAGTTCCCTTTACAGATATTTTATAGAGACCTTCAAGAGCGCCATCACCATCATTCTTTTTTTGATCCCATAGAAAAATAACTTCTTCGCCAGGATCTAAAATAGAAACTGAAGGTGTAGAAGATGGAGAATACATCAAAATTCCAGATAAGCCAGTAATCCTCAACCCATAAGAAGTGTCAGTGAAGTTCACCTGTGTTGTACCAGAATTAATTATTCGGATTTGGATGTCTTCACCTTTTTTAAAATCAAATTTTTCAGTTACAATAGACAAAGAAGATCCTTCTACATAGATTAATTGACTAGTATTTTTTACATCCATTAAAAAAATTCCATACCCAAGTCCAGCAAACACCCCAATACCAACAAATATGATCAGACTTTTAGCTAACAATTACTGAGAAATAGTTTCTTGATTTTTATTCCTTTGGAGATGAATCAGTAGATGATTGAAATGGGGGTTTTGTTCTCCATTTCTTAGGATAAGTATTTGGCGACATGATGATTCTTTTTGTTTCAAATGCATATCCTTTTGTCGCATCACGAATTTCATTTTCGTCCATTAAAGATTCAGCTAAAGCAACTGCCTCTCCTTTTTGAGTGTAAATTCCAACAACATCACCACGTTTTAAGTTTGGAGATATTTCTAAAATTCCAGGTATTGCGAGTTGAGCACCATGACATAAAGCATCAACTGCAGAGTCTCGAATTACTACAGATTTTATTTCACTAAACGCATATTCTACAGGTTTTATCATTTTCATTAGTTTGTCTGCATCTTTTTTTTCTTCCCATAAAGCAAATGCATTTGCAAGTTCATGCATAGTAACCAATCCATCTGATTCATAGAATTGGTCAACTCTTGTTCTTCGTAATTCAATCATCGTAGCGCCTGGTCCAAGTATTTCTCCCATATCATAATACAATTTTCTGATATACGTACCAGATTCGCATAAAATACGAGTTAAAAGTAATCTTTCTTTTTGTTCTAATACTTCAAATTCATATATGTGCCTGGTTCTTGTTTGACGAACCACAGCAGAACGTTGTGGAGGTTTTTGAAAAATTTCACCTCGAAACATATCAATTACTTCATCCAGTTTTTCTTTTGTAGGAAGAGAGTGAACTCTCCCAAGTGCATGGTATTCCTTAGGACCATATAGTAAAACTCCTAATGCTTTAGTAGCTTCACCTAGTCCCAAAGGCAACACTCCTGAAACTTGAGGATCTAATGTGCCACTGTGCCCAACCTTGGGAAGTTTTAAAATACGTTTAACCCAAGCCACTGTTTCGTGACTTGTTGGTCCAGGAGGTTTGTCAAGAATAATAATTCCATAGTTTAACAATTGTTCAATTGTTCTTTTGTCATAAAAAGTTCCATATGCATCATCAGTAATGTCTTGATCTATTTCAACAAGATTTTCAAGCTGTTTAAGAGTCATAACAATTTTCTCACAGTTTCTTTTGCCACATCTATTACTTGTTGTGCAGTAAGATTGTCAGTATTAATTATAACATCAAAAACAGATTTGTCTTCTCCAAAGTCAAAATCATATAGTTTTTTGTATAGTGCTCTGTTTTTGTCAAATCTCTCTTTTGTAATTTCATAAGCTTCATTAGAAGTCATGTTATCTCTAGATTGCATTCTCTTTGTACTACTTGCATGTGATCCTTCAAGCCAAATTTTAATGCCATTTTCGATTAACCAAGGTAAAGTATAACTTGTAATGACCATTCCACCTTGGTTAAAAAGTCCAATTAATTTTTTATCAAGTTTTTTGTCAAATTCGGAATTTGATTCACGTTGTTGTAGAAATTTCATACCATCAGAAGTATCCCACCAGTCATCTCCATCAGAATCAAATCCTTGCTCCTTTGCCATTTCCTTTAACACGTCACCTCCACTAAGATATTGTAGATTAAACTCTTCAGAAAGTCCCTTTGCAACAGTTGTTTTACCTACTGCAGGAGGACCGGAAATGACAATTGATTTGGTCAACTGAGATCCATGGATGTTTTTGTTAGTTTCATAATAATGCCACTAAATGCAATAGATGAAAGAAAATACCAAGCCCATAGATATAGAGCATTTTCCTCTTGACATACATGTTCAGGATCTGCTGCTTGTTCAGCAGTGCAAGTTAATTGAAACATATCACCAGGAATAACATTCAGTGGGATTGGGGATAGTGCAACTGTATATGCAAACAATTGTGGCAGTACAAGATAGAATATTAAGATCAAAGGAACAAAGGTTATCATCATAGGTCTCATGTTCATTTGCATCATTTCCATGGACATCTTGTTCATGTAAGCTGATTTTTTGCTTAATTCATTCATCTTTGCTTGATCTTTTGATCTCATTGCAGCCATTCGTTCTTTTTGCCATGCTCGAGTCTCCTTCATAATACGCTTTAGTTTGACCTGATCAACCATTTTCTTTCTGACCCCAGAGTTGAAAACGTTTAGGAGGATACCAAATCCGGAGACTGCAAACATGGAGTATATGATACCTTTAACCATTGGATCGTCACTACCAAGATGTCCAGCATCACCAAAGAAATCAAATTGAAGTGGTATCGATTCAATAAACAAGAGAATAAAGGTTAAGTCCATTTTTCACAGTCCTATTGTAGTAACTATCTTGTTTACTGCTTCATCAACCTTTCCCTCACCGTTAAGAATGTGTTTAACAGGAGAGCCAGTAATGACAGCACATGCAGAAATCATTCCTGATTGAACATCAAGTTCTTTCTTGATATTAGAAAGAGTGATTTTATCCCTATTACGAGTGTCATCTTTCATTCTTCTATTGTAAATTTCTTCAGGTTTAGCAGAAACAGATACAAAATTTGTGGGTTGAATAATCTTTAGAACATGTTCAGGCAATCCAGGATAGTAACCTTCTTTTGAACTAATAAATGCGTGAGTATCAATAATTACAATTTGTTCATTTTGAGACGCAATCTTTTCTGCAGCCATTTTTTGTAGTTCTTGTTGTTTAGAAACTGGTAATTTTCTCAACTCATCTCTATCTTTTACACCATTTTCTTTGGCAATTTCAAACATCAAAGTTCCAAAACTTGTTACAGACACGCTCTTTTCATGGTCCTTAAGAATCTCAACAATTTTTGAAACTAGTGTGGTTTTCCCAACTCCAGGAATACCCACCATAACAATTTTCTTACTTTCTGCCAAGCAAAGCACCCAACCGCGGCATAACTACTTCAACTTGTTCCCTGACTAATTGAGTGTAATAATTAATCAAAATATCCACCATAAGTAAAACACCTATACCAGAACCAAACACACCAAGGACATCAGAAACACCCGCCAACAAACCTAAGATCATTGAACCAATTATTGTAACAGATGGGATGTACTTGTTCAATAATGCCTCAACAGGCTTGTTTGATCTTCTAAATCCAGGGATTTGGACATCAGCGTCAAGCAAATTCTGGGCAGCACTTTTTGGAGATAAACCTCCTAGTTCTACCCATAATCTGCCAAAAACAACCACTATTCCAACCATAAACAAAACGTATCCTACAGCACGCATTGGATCAAGTACCGCAACATCCAGTCCTCTGGGCGGAGTGATATAGTAAATAATACCTCCAATAGGAGTAGACGGACTAGTTGGATCAAACTGCGCAATAAAGTTCATGAAGAAATTATTATTCCGCGGATTCATGTTTGCCCAAAGCATTTGGAATATGAAAACAGCATTTGCAGTAAGAGCAGAAGCCAAGATGACTGGAATGTTAGATACATACATCATTTTGATTGGATAAACGGCTGAGAATCCTCGATATTTTGTAGACACTATAGGAATCTCAATCTTCATTCCTTGTGTAAATACAAGTATCAATACTACTCCAGCAGTCAGACACAATCCAAATATGCTCGGTAGTTGGTTTGAACGGAATAAGATATTGGAAACATCTCCACTCATTATAGACTGCCCAATATACGGAAGTATACCTATAGTTCCACCATCACCTGCAGGTAACGGACTGAACAAACTCCAGAGAATTTGTTGTGCAACACCTGCCATAATAAACAAGCTAATTCCACTTCCAATTCCCCATCCTTTCTGGATTAATTCATCTAAGAACATGATAATTATAGACGCCGCCATAAGTTGCCCTATCATAACATACAGAACGTTAGCTTCAGTTACGCCAGGTCCATAAACTGCAATGGCATAAACAATTGATTCAGCTACAATCACCACATATGTAACTAATTTAGTAGCAGTCTGGAAAATTCCTCTTTCTTCTGGTTTCTTAAAATCAAATTTAAGAATATCCGAACCTCTCAATAATTGCATCAGCAACCCAGCTGTAACAATCGGTCCTATTCCTAATTCAACAAGAGTTCCCTGTTGAGATGCAAAAATAACTCTGGCAAATGCCAGAAAATCAAATTGAGGTGCAGTTGCACCAAATAATGGAGTCTGACCCATAACCATGTAGATAAGTAGTGCAACCCCACACCAGAGAAGGCGAGTTTGTAAAGGTATCTTCTTTTTTGGTTTTGGCACCTGAGGAATGTAAGGTTCAGCTTTGAAGACGACTTTTCTGATAATTGCGGTAAGACTTCCCTCAGCCATCGTTAGATAACACCTCTCCCCCAACAGCCTTTAACTTCTCTTCTGCAGATGCTGTAAATCGTGGTACTTTGACAGAATAAGCTATGCTAACTTTTCCGCCGCCAAGGAGTTTCTCGTATCCTGCACTTTCAAGGTCTACGACTTTCTTACCTCCTTCTTCTTTACCGAACTTATTGAACAAGTCATCTAGATCTCGGACACTAGTCCATTTCTTGGTGATATTTGGGTGAGGTGGTTTAGTTGAATCATGACCATAATGATCTGGATCATATTTTAGCAAAGAACTGTAATGATGTTTCATCATACCGGTAATTCCAAGACCACCCTTGTGACCACTTGCTCGGTGTTGGCCTACCTGTCCCCATCCCATATGACGACCTCCACGTAATCTTCTTGTTTTTCTTAATCTTGTAGCCATCTTAAATCATATTCCTTACTAAAGTGCCAAGTTCTTTATTTTGTCCAAGAATACCTTTCTGCCCATACAGCTTCTTAGTGCTTCTCTTAAAGCCATATCTAGGTGGTGCTAATGCAAACCAAGGTTTCAGAGGTTTTAATTTAGATAGGGTAGCTTTTCCTTCAGATAAAGCTGCTCCCAACTCATCAGAACTAGCAAAACCAAGTTCCTTTAAATCATCAGATGTTACTTTTTGATAACCAGATTTTCTCGCCTTCTTGTCAATTAATTCTTTGGCAAGCGTTGAATCAAGTTCAGTCCATGAAACATAATGCTTGACTTTGTTGAGCATTCCCAAAGTGTTTTCTTTTATTGGTAAAATTGTTGCACGATATTTTTTATCTAATTTTAACAGAGTCATTGTATGGGTAGCCCAATGTGGAACATCGGCTTGACCTTTTATTCTAACAACAAGATATGCATTTACCATTTTCATCAACCCTGACTAAATGTCTGTCTTAGACAATTCAATATAGCTTTTGAAGTCGAATTCATTGTTGGAGTAGAACCTTTTGCGGTAGTCCAAGCATCTTTTAGTCCTGCTAATTCTAATAATCGTTTAATTTTACCGCCTGCAACTAATCCTAATCCACGAGGTGCTGGAATAATTTCAATTGTAACACTACCACCTTTCCCTTTGACTTTAAATGGAACAGAATGTTTTTGATCACATCGACATTCCCAACTGCCACACCCAAGTTTGATTGGATTTACGTTAAGATAGGCTTGATTTGTGGCCTTTTCAATAGCAATTCTCATTTGTTTTGATTTTCCCTGACCTATGCCCAAATATCCATTCTCATTTCCAGCTGCTACAATTGCTTTAAATCTTGTAGATTGTCCATTAGAGGTCATTTTTTGAATTATTCCGACATCAACTACCTCACTTTTAAGATCAGGAAGTAATTTTTTGATAATTCCAGATTCTTGAATTCTTAACCCAGATTCTATAATTTCCTCTAGAGATGTGATTTCTCCAGATGCTACCTTTTGACCTAGAATAGTTTTTGGTACCCAAACTTCTTCCACAGGTTCTCTTCGAGGTCTCCTAGGACGATTGCTTTCCCCTCTGGATTGTGTAGTTTGACTCATTTTTATTTAACCTCAGTATCTATAGTAGATTTTATTTTAGAAACATCGTTTTTGACAGTTAGATGATCTCCATTGATTCGGTCATCAGAAGGGAAGGTTTCTTCATTTGCAGGTACTTCAACTCCAGCGTCAATCACACCTTTTAGAGCTGCTGCCATTCGTTGAGTGTATTTTCTTGTTCCTGTGTACAATATAGCATCCTTTGCTCCTTGTCCAAGTGCTTTCTTACCTGCCAAATAGCCAGTAAGATATGCAGCTGGAACACTTTTTCTAGAGCCTTTCCATCCTTTGTCAAGTAAATATCTAGAATGTGCAGAGGAGATAATTCGATCTCCGGTCATACCAGGCTTAAGAATTTGAACTTGAGTATTTTCATTAGTAATATTAACAGTGATAAAATCTCGCTTACCCATCAACATGGTTCCACGTTTTTTATAATTGGTCTTTTCTTCTCTTAGTCTTCTCAATATTTTCGAATAGGCCATCTACAGAAACCGAGTTTGGACCTGCTCTTATATACGTTAAGCGTGAATTAGCGAAGCAAGTAAAGCCTTTTGAGTATGTAGACGGTTTTCTGCCTCATCCCACACGACAGACTGTGGACCATCAATTACGGAAGAAGTTACCTCCTGTTCTCTTTTTGCAGGTAAACAATGCAAAAAGATCGCATTTTTCTTTGCAAATTTCATCAGTTTAGTATTAACCTGAAATTTTGGAAGGAATTGTTGAATTCTTTTAGGATCATCATTGTGAATTGAGGAATATGTATCTGTAACAACAACATCAGCATTTTTTGCCGCAGTTGTAGGATCAGTAGTCAAGGTGATTTCTGTAAGATTTTCTGATTCTTTAACAACCTTTTTCTCAGGTGTAAACCCTTTAGGAGTAGCTATAGACATAGATGCCCCAGATAATGCCGCACCATAAATCATGGAATTACAAACATTATTACCATCACCAATCCATGCAATCTTGAGCCCTTTGAATTTTTTTTTCTTTTCTTTAATAGTCATAAAGTCAGCCAGAATCTGACAAGGATGAAAAGAATCAGACAATCCATTAATTATTGGAATACTTGCATGTTTAGATAAAACCTCCAATAAGTTATGATCATAAACTCGTGCCATAATACAATCAGAATAACGAGACAGTGTTTTTGCAGTATCCTCAACAGATTCACCCCTAGAAAGCTGCATATCATTTGAAGATAAGTTGATGGCATGTCCTCCTAGTTGATACATACCAGTTTCAAAACTTACGCGAGTCCTTGTTGAAGGTTTTTGAAAAATCATCGTTAATGTTTTATTTTTTAATTCGGTATGATTTTTTTTATTTTTTAGATCTTTTTTTAATTTGATAGAATAATCAATCAGCCCTGAGAATTCTTTTGGAGTTAGTTCCGCCAAAGTCAAAAGATCTTTTGTTTTAAGATTCATTTCTTAAAGAATTCAAAGAGACCGCGTTTCTTTTTAGGCTTTTCTTGCTTATCTTGTTTTGGTTTATCGTCATCAGCATCTTCTTTTTTGTCCTCAACAAGTTTACTTTCATTATCATTCTTATCATATTTTTTATCTACTTTATTATCAACTTTTGATTCACCAGGATTTGGTTTTCCATTTTTAATCCAATCACGAATTTTATTACTCAACCTAATTGCTGCATCATCATTTTCTGGAGGAGGAACATCAAACAAATCAGAATAAGTGGCTATTTCATCATCACTAATTCCTTCAAATGGGTCATCAGGTGAAATTTTGGGTTCTGGTTCAGGTGTTGGTTCTGGTTCAGGTGTTGGTTCTGGTTCAGGTGTTGGTTCTGGTTCAGGTGTTGGTTCTGGTTCAGGTGTTGGTTCTGGTTCAGGTGTTGGTTCTGGTTCAGGTGTTGGTTCTGGTTCAGGTGTTGGTTCTGGTTCAGGTGTTGGTTCTGGTTCAGGTGTTGGTTCTGGTTCAGGTGTTGGTTCTGGTTCAGGTGTTGGTTCTGGTTCAGGTGTTGGTTCTGGTTCAGGTGTTGGTTCTGGTTCAGGTGTTGGTTCTGGTTCAGGTGTTGGTTCTGGTTCAGGTGTTGGTTCTGGTTCAGGTGTTGGTTCTGGTTCTTTAGTAATTGTAACATCATCCAAAGAACCAAAAACAGTTTCTAGAAAAAGTTCCTTATTGAATGGTTTTAAATCAGGATATTCTTGTCCAACACCTACAAAAAGAACAGGAGTAGAAGTAATTTTTACAATAGATAAAGCAGCACCACCTCTAGCATCTGCATCACTTTTAGTCAAAATAGAACCGTCAAATTTTACATGTTCATAAAATTCACGTGCTTGGTTAACAGTATCATTACCAGCCAATGAATCACCAACAAAAAGTTTCAAATCAGGGTTCACAACTTTGGTAATCTTTCCAATCTGTTCCATCAAATTTTTACTAGTTTGCATTCTTCCTGCAGTATCAATCAATACACAATCTGTTTTGTGTGATTTTGCATACAACACTGCATCTCTTGCAACAGCAGCGGGATCAGAATTATAATTTTGTGCAACTAACTTCAAATTGAGTCGATTAGTATGTTCTTTTAATTGTTCAATTGCTCCAGCTCTAAAAGTATCAGCAGCTGCAACAACTACTGAGTATTTTGCTTGTTGTAACATGTGTGCAACTTTGGCAAGCGAAGTAGTTTTTCCAGTTCCATTAATTCCAACAAATAGAATTAAGAAGGGTTGTTCTTGATCCTTTTTTTTGTTGATTCTTTCAAAAAGATCAATTTTTCCTGCATTATCAAATAAGTTAGAAATACTTGAAATCAAGCTATCTTTTACAAATTTTTCAATTTCATTTTTGTCTATTTTAGAACCAATTAATTTTTTTTTCAAATCAGATTTAATTTCATCAATCACTTCACCTGCAACATCAGATTCCAAGAGAGATATTTCTAATTCAAAAAGGATATCTTCTATGTCTTTTTCATTAAGTTCTTTTTCACCAAGACTTTTCGCGGCACTAGAAAATGCCTTACGAAGTTTATCAAACATTATGAGTCACTCAATTAGGAGGTTGTGTAGATTGCATGAGTTGATTAATTTGTTCCCTTCCTTGTTCTAGACTAGCAGCTGCATCTTGTTTTTTTGCACTATTATCTTGTAACGCAACTTCAATCTCTTTAATTCTAGCTTCAAGATAATTTATGGCAGATGGGAAGTCTTTTTCCACAGCTACGCCAGCACCTACATTCAGTACGATTTTGTTAGTTGAAGAAATTTTTGTTGGAACATATGTGCCCATTCCAATAGGAATCAGAGTATCAGACTCAGATTTTTGATTAAGAGATTTAATAGATTCAATTGCAGATGAGGCCTCCCTTAAAACACTCAAAAAAGTAGTTTCTCTTTGAGACAAGTCTGAAAAATATGTTTCAAGCATTTGCATTTGTTGCATTAATTGTTGTGCTTGTTCTTCACTCATTTACAGAAAATCTTTTCATTGTGGTTATAAATTCATTCACAGGATTAAAAAATAGCAAATAGGCCAAGCATTGATAAAAAATTGTTTTTCAGCGCATGTATTGTGTAAAAATAGAAATGACGCTGATCCCAGTAATAAAAAAATAAAGATGTGAACTTTATTTTGCTTTAGAGAATCTGGATTCTACCTCATCCCAATTAACTACATTCCACCAAGCAGAAATGTAGTCTGGTCTTTTGTTTTGATAGTTAAGATAGTATGCATGTTCCCAAACATCACAACCTAACAATGGCACAAGTCCTTCAGTTCTTGGACTAGTTTGGTTTGGCATTGATTTGTATTCAACTTTGTTTGATGTTGGATTGTATACTAACCATCCCCAGCCACTACCTTGAATAACAGCAGTAGTGGATGAAAATTTCTCTTTGAAGTCAGCGAAGCTTCCAAATGAATCATTGATTGCATCAGCAATTGATCCTCCAGGTTCTCCGCCGCCATCGGGTTTCATATTGTTCCAAAATAGCCTATGGTTATCATAACCACCACCATTGAAGTTAATTGCACCTCGTTTGTCCTCGGGGACAGAATTAATGTCAGACAAGATGTCAAGAATGTCTTTATCTTGGATCTCAGCAGGACACGTTTCAAGTGCTGCGTTTAACTTATCTGTGTATGTTTGATGATGTTTTGTATGATGAATCTCCATTGTTCTTGCGTCAATGTGAGGTTCTAATGCATCATAAGCATAGGGCATTTCAGGAAGATTATATTTTGCCATACTGAGTACTATCCCCCATTCCATTTATTGGTTTAGCAAACAATTCATTTTTACTTCTTGAAAAATTCAAAAGAATTATGAAAAACATTGTTATCTTTTCTTTGATTATTGGTTCTTTGTCTGGATTCATTATTCTACAAACATCCCAAATGGAAAATGAGATTACAACATATTTGGATAAAAGTGTGCCATATGTCGGCACAGAGATTCCAAGACTAGACGGAATTGACGGATCTGGAATCAAGGTAGCAGTAATAGACACAGGAGTAGATTTCAATCACCCAGATCTTTTTGGATGGGGTCCAGAAGGGAAAGTTATTGGAGGATATAATTTTATTCAAGTGGGAGAACCTCCTTTAGATACAAATGGTCATGGAACTCAAGTTGCGGGAGTAATTGCAGCAGATGGACAAATCACTGGAATAGCACCAAAAGCAAAAATTCTTGCATACAAGGTATCAGAAGACGGAGAAGGAGTATCATCAGAATTAATCATAAAAGCCATTGAAAGAGCTGTAGAGGATGGAGCAGACATTATCAACATAAGTCTAGGAGTAAATAAGACAAATGCAAAAATTGAAAAAGCAGTCAACCTAGCTTTAGAAAAAGAAATTTTCGTAGTAACTGCAGCAGGAAATGATGGACCAGATCCTAAAACAATTGGGAGTCCAGGTTTAAATTTTGGATCAGTAACTGTGGGAGCAACTTACAATAATCTAACATCTAGTTTAGTAGCAACATTAGAAGTTGATGAAAAACCATATACAGTAATCCCCATGGTTGGCTCAGTAAAACAAGAAGAATTAATTGTTGGAAACATAACTTTTGGAGGTTATGGAAAGATTACAGAGTTAGATAAGATCAATGTAAGAGATTCAATCCTACTAGTTGAAAGGGGAAGTGATGTAGAAGGAGAACTTTTGTATTTTTCAGTAAAAGAAAAAAATGCTGCAGATGCAGGAGCAAAAGCTTTGATTGTCTACAATAATGCTCCAGGTATATTTTTGGGAGAATTAACACATGAGTTCATCGAACCAGGATATGAGCCTCAAATACCTGTAGTGTCTATAGATAGAGAAGAAGGATTAGAAATAAAACAATCAATTAAGAATGGAGGTAAAGCAATTATGCAGTTATTTTATAATCCAGATTTTGTAGCTCATTTTAGTTCCAGAGGACCTGTATCACCATTTTACATAAAGCCTGAAATCGTAGCACCTGGAGCGTATATAAATACAACACAGAGTAACGGAGGATATAATTTTACAAGTGGAACCAGTTATGCTGCACCACATGTAAGCGGCGCAGCTGCATTGTTGCTTCAAAAAAATGAGAATTTTCATCACCACGAAATAAAATCAATTTTGTTGACTACAGTTGATCCAGTCTCAGATGTATATGGAAATGAATTTTCATTACAAGATTCAGGTGCAGGGAGATTAAATATCAAAAATGCATATGAAGCAAAATTGGTGATAACACCACCAAATTTTGTCATAAATACATCAATAGATAATAAAATTGTGGAAAAATCTTTGGGGTTAAAACCAATTGAAGGTGCATCATTAGAAAATCTAGATGTAAAGTTTATAGCTCCAGAATTTATTAAATTTGCATATTTTCTAGAAGACAATAAACTACAAGTAAAGATGAACATCAATGGAGAAAATTATGGAGATCATGAGGGTAGGATTATCATAATGCACGAGAATGTAAGATATACTGTTCCATTTTGGTTACACTATTCAGAAGGGTCCATATCCACAAACCAACAAAACAACAAACTGTTGTTTGAAATTAGACATCCCGAGGAATGGAGTTTTGCCAAAATATCAGTAACAAATTCTAAAGATGGAAAAACATACACCACAACTACTACTCCCAATAGAGAAGCATCAATTGAAATTTATGAGAATGCAGAATATTGGGTTGATGCAAAAATAAGAGTAAATGAGAACACAACAAACGTATTTGATACAATTAAAATCAATTCACTACCTCCAGAATCAAACAGATTAGACATTATAGATATACCAGAAAAACAACTTGCCTTAATTGCCTTAATTGTTGGAGTTGTAGGAGTAATAGGAATAATAAAGCGAAATTAAACTACTGCTGAATCTTTGGTCCAGCATCAACTATCTCAGGTGAGACGCCCTCAAACTTCTTAAAGTTCTCAACGAACATCTGAGCCAGTTTCTTTGCAGACAAATCATAAGAGTCCTTGTCAATCCAGGTATTCTTTGGGTCCAACACATCTGATGGAACACCATCAACTTCCATTGGAATATCCACATTAAACAAATCATCATGTCTGTACTTTACGATATCCAGAGCACCAGACAAGGCAGCAGTGACCATTGCCCTGCTGTATTTTATCTTGATTCGTTTTCCTACACCGTATGGGCCGCCAGACCAGCCAGTGTTTACAAGATAGACTACGGTATTGTGCTGGTTGATTTTCTCACCTAACAATTTGGCATAGACAGATGCAGGTCTTGGCATGAATGGGGCTCCAAAGCATTCAGAGAACACTGATTTTGGTTCCTTGATTCCGCGTTCTGTTCCTGCCAGTTTGCTTGTGTAACCTGACATAAAGTGATACATTGCGCCCTCTTTTGTGAGTCTAGATACAGGTGGCAATACCCCCAGTGCATCAGCAGTAAGAAATACGATAACCCGTGGGTTTCCACCAACACTTGGGATTACAGCACCTGGTATATAATCAAGAGGATATGCCACCCTAGTATTTTCAGTTATGCTGTTATCATCATAGTCAGGTGTCTTTTTGTCATCATTTGACAGTACGACATTTTCCAATACGGCACCGGGTTTGATGGCATTCCAGATTTCAGGTTCTGCCTCCTGGCTGAGATTGATACATTTTGCGTAGCATCCACCTTCAAAGTTAAACGTTCCATTATCAGACCATCCGTGTTCGTCATCGCCAATTAGTTTCCTATTAGGATCAGCTGACAATGTGGTCTTTCCAGTACCGGACAACCCAAAGAACAATGCAGTGTCGCCTTTCTCTCCAATGTTTGCAGAGCAGTGCATTGGGAAGATGTTTCTGTCTGGAAGCAAAAAGTTCATCACTCCAAACATTGACTTTTTCATCTCGCCTGCATATTGTGTTCCTCCAATGAGGACAATCTTTCTTGTCAGGTCAATCAGAATAAAGACATCAGTTCTGGTCCCGTCAATTTCTGGAACAGCAGTAAAATCATTGATGCACATTATTGTAAATTCAGGCTCGTGGTTTTCTAGTTCTGAATCAGTTGGTCTGATGAAGAGGTTTCTTGCAAACAGATTCTGCCATACGTGGTCGTTGATTACGCGGATTGGGAGACGGGTTTCAGGATCTGCTCCAACAAACCCGTCAAACACAAACAGCTCCTTGTTATCAACAAATGCCTTCATCTTTTCTAGAATCTTTTCGAATTTTCCAGATGGGAACTGGTGGTTTATCTTTCCCCAGTCTATGGTGTCGTGTGTTTTATCATCATATACGATAAATCTGTCATCAGGTGAACGTCCGGTGTATTTTCCGGTATTTACAGATAAAGAGCCAGTTGAGTTGATGACGCCTTCCTCTCTTTTTACTGCCAGTTCTACCATCTGGTCTACTGTGAGGTTGCGGTGTACCTTTGATGGCGAGATCCCAAATGATTTTAGCTGGGATGAGAACTTTTCTGTAGGCAAGGTTCCTACAATTTCAGCATTAGCAGTCATAGAATAACAGAATCTCCTTGGGTGTGAGTAATAATAACTTCATAAAGAAGGATCAGAGGCATCATAAGATATTTCGAATCGAAACGATTTTCCTTATTATCTCTTTCCGATCTGAGAGTGTTCATTTCTAGGAACGTATTTATTTCAAATTTCAAGAGTCATTCTAATGCCAATTAATAACGAAAAGATAGCAAAACGACAGGAGGTAAAGGAGCACAATCCAGAGTTTGTTCGTCCAGAAAGTTGGCGTTATGTTAGACTCCAGACAAATTGGAGAAAACCAAAAGGTATTGATCATCATCAAAGAAAACAAAAGAGCAGAGGGCGTCCAGGTCTTGTTAAAGTAGGATATGGAGGACCAAAAGAAGCAAGAGGCTTACACCCATCAGGATTTACAGATAATCTAATTTACAATTTGAGTGACTTGGAAAAATTAGATCCCAAAAAAGACGGAATCAGATTTGGTCACAGTGTTGGGACAAAAAAGAGAAAAGAAATAGTTGCAAAAGCAGTGGAGAATAAATTTAAAATTTTTAATGCGAGAGTGAGTGTAAGTGGTAGTAAATCTTAAAGCTAAAAAAAGACTAGCATCCAGAGTCACTGGTGTTGGAGTACACAGAATAAAATTTGATACAGATCATCTAGATGATATTGCAGATGCAATTACAAGAGAAAACATTAGAAGTCTAATCACAGCTAACACAATCAAGATCAAATCATTTACTGGAACTTCTAGAGGAAGAGCACAAACAAAGAAAACACAGAAAAATAAAAGAGGTACAACTCAGGGTTCCAAACAAGGTAGAAAAGGAGCAAGAGTAGGCAAGAAGGAAGTATATGTAGCAAAAGTACGTTCTCTGAGAAGATTACTCAAAATAGCAAAAGATAGAAAAGATTTAACAAATCCAGAATTTTGGGCATTATACAAAAAGGTTGGCGGAAATACAGTTAGAAACAAAGCACATCTAAGAAATTTGATGGAAGAAATTAAAGCAAAAAGAAAAGATTAGAACTTATACAATTTCTTCTCTAAGTCAACAATTTTCCCATTCTTAATTTCTATGCCTTCATCATGAAGCATTTTTGCTTTGATATGATCCCCATATGCATATCCACCAATCTTACCCGAAGACATAACAACTCTATGACATGGGATTATTACAGGATAGGGATTCTTATTCATAATTTTTCCAACAGCTCTTTGTCCATTTTTCATACCTACTGCCTTTGAGAGCTCACCATAAGTAGTAATTTGGCCCTTAGGGACTTCTAGCAATTTTTTGAAAATTTTTTGTTGTAAATTCAAACTTTGATCACTTCAAGTTCAGTTGATTCAAGAAAGTCCAATAATTTCTGTTTATTAGAACCCAATCCACTCCAATCTAAAAGGGCAGTTTTAGCCATTTTATTTTGTGATAGTATATGTGAAAACAATTTATCATCAAGAGAATCTAACGCATGTTTTGGAACTACAGTTCCAAGTGCATACTTACCCTCAAGTAATTCATGAGTAAATTTTGACGGATAATGAGTGCCACCAAAACAGATTGCGACAGGGTTTTCATCAACAGGATTTATCATAACTTGATGAACTAAAGAAGCAACAGAGTTACACAGAGATACATCAGTCCATTGTTTTTCAGTAGTTCCAATTTCAATGAATATAGTAGGTTTTGTAAGGGCAGTAGGTCCATGATGTGTTGCTTCAATAGTGACCTGAAATTCTGGAAATTTCGATTGATTTTCCTTCAATGTCTGCAGATATTTTTTTTGAAGATCGGGGTGTGGAATAGCAACTTGTCTAGGATTACCACCAAATTTTGCCTCAGAGAAATTTCCAGTACTATGGCAAGTTAGAGCCAGGACTCCAGACTCTGCAGCATGTTTTGAGAGAAATACAAATCCATCATAGTCATATTTTTGCTCAAGCCAATCAGCAGAAATTGCAGGTGTTGGGATTATTATCAGATCATAAAACTTTCCACGAAAAATACCATTCTCCAGTTCCATATCTTTGGAAAGAAATTTTGCCATATTGTAACCAGCAGGATCATCATGATACGCAATTAACAGCTCCATTAGATAAGAGATATAAGGACACCCTATTAATTTTCAGCAATGAACCCCAAGCAGACTTTGAAAAATATGGCTAATACTATGAAAATGGCTAAAAAGCCAAACAAAGATGAATACCAACAACATCTTAGATTAGTACTATTAGGAATAGCAGGCGTAGGTGCTATTGGATTTACAATTCAGTTTGTCTTTTCTGTGATTACATTTGGTAGATAAAATTGTCTGAAGAAATAAAATCACATCTGTTTGCAATCAGAACCACAGGGGGACAGGAAAAAGTAGTAATGAGATTATTAGAGGCAAAAGCAAAATCAAATCAAATTAACATTCAATCAGTTTTGTTGGTGGACAATCTGAAAGGATATGTGGTTATTGAAGCAGTTAACCCAAGCGACGCATATATGGCAGTAGAAGGAGTCAGGCACATTCGTGGACAGTTAAGGGGAGAATTAGA
Source organism: Candidatus Nitrosopumilus sp. (assembly GCF_965223225.1). Lineage (GTDB taxonomy): Archaea > Thermoproteota > Nitrososphaeria > Nitrososphaerales > Nitrosopumilaceae > Nitrosopumilus. The sequence goes on along the minus strand of NZ_CBDCVU010000004.1, from coordinate 276,576 downwards.
GTTCAAAGATATTGAGGGGTACTTAATCAAGAAATCAACAGTATCACAATTAGCAGTAGATAATGTAGTTGAAATTACCGGAGGTCCTTTCAAAGGAATGAAAGCTACAATAACCAGAATAGACACAGAAAAAGAAGAAGCTACAGTAGTATTGCTTGATGCTTCGTATCAACTACCAGTAACAGTAGACGCGAATTATCTAAAATTATCAAGTGAGGCTTAGGAAGGATTAAATTTTTCATATTGAGGTAAAAAATAATGGGAGAACAAAAGGTATCATCATTAGTAACTGGAGGAGCAGCATCTGCAGGTCCACCTTTAGGTCCAGCTTTAGGTCCTTTAGGAGTAAATATCATGGAAGTTATCAACGCAATTAACGAGAAAACAAAAGACTTTGAAGGAATGAAAGTACCAGTAACGGTAATAGTAGATAGCGACACTAAAAAATATGAAATTGAAATTGGCATACCTTCTGCAGCAGCTCTCATTATGAAAGAGGCAGGTATTCAAAAAGGCTCAGGCACATCAGGTACAGATTGGGTAGGAGAAATCACAATGGATGCAATTGTAAAGGTAGCAAATACCAAACTTGAGAAATCATATGCTTCATCATTGAAATCAGTTGCAAAAACAATCATTGGGACATGTTTGGCATTAGGAGTTAAGGTAGAAGGAAAAACTCCAAAAGAAATTACTGCTGAGATCAATGAAGGTAAGTGGGACGAAAAATTCCAATAATTATTGAATTAGATAAACGGGATCTTTGTCAGTTTTTTGTAATTCTACGAAAGTTTCGGTATTTTGAACTCCTTGGATCTTACCAATCTTATCTATCACCATAGAATGTAACGCTTCCAAATCCTTTGCATAAATTTGGACCATTATATCAAATCTGCCTGTAACTTCAGAAATTGAAACAACTTCTGGAGTTTCCAGGAATTTTTTATGAATAGAATCTTTGAATTTTGGGTCACGATTTATACCAACAGATGCTTTAACGCCTATCCCTAAAAGAGAGTCATCAATTTCAACAGTAAATTTTTTGATGAGTTTTTTCTTTACCAGTCTTTTAATTCGGCTGTAAAGTACAGATGCATTAATTCCCAGTTTCTTAGACAGTGCAGGAACCGAAATTGAACCGTCATTGGTCAATTCATATAGTAGTTTCATATCAAGATCATCAAATCTGTGCAATGCGTTAGGATTTTGTGATTGTGATTTAATATATGTAGGTTTTGGCAAAGAATTACTTTCTGAGTTCAATTATTTTAAAAAAAATTGAAAATTTTTAAAATAATCAATAGTTAGGAATTCGAATCTCTAAACGATTTTAAGTAGGCTGTCCAGAAAACCTTCGTAATGATTACAGAGACTCAGCTTGCTGAAATGGTCAAGGAAGCAAAGGCTGCAACTAAAGAGAGAAAATTTAAGCAGTCGATAGAGTTAATCATGAATTTTAAAGATATTGATGTCAAGAAAGGATTTGCAATTAATGAAGTAGTTCAATTACCCAAGACCAGTTCTCCTGCAACCGTATGTGTTATGGCCACAGGAGACATGGGGCAAAAAGCAAAACAAGCTAATGCAGATGCAGTGGTAGGTACAGAAGAATTAGATAGATTTGCAACCAATAAAAGAGAATCCCGAAAATTTATCAACAAATATGATTTCTTTTTAGCAGATACACAAGTAATGCCACTGGTCGGAAAAACATTAGGTCAGCTTTTAGGCCCAAGAGGAAAAATGCCAACTCCAGTTCCTTTTAATGCACCTATAGAATCATTTTTGCAAAGATTTAGATCTTCAATCAAAGTTAGAACAAGAGCATCACTGTCATTGTCTTGTAAGATTGGAGATGAAACCATGGATGATACCGACTTGGCGGTAAACGCACATGCAGTGATTAGTGCAATTGAAAAAAAATTACCTAACGGAGAGAAAAACATGAAGAGAGTAATGATAAAGGCTACAATGGGAAAACCAGTAAAACAGATACAAGAGGTTAAGAAGAAATTTGCATGAAAATAGGACTACATACCCTAAACGAAAAGCTCAGATGTACCAGCAATTACAAGAGCTTCCAAAAAAATACAAAGTGTTAGCATTAATCAAAATGAACAAGGTACGTTCAACTCAGATTTTACCATTAAGAAAAATTTTGAAAGACGATGTAGAGTTTGTAAGTATCAAAGACAAGGTTGCTAAAAAGGCACTAGAATCATTAGATGTACCAGGTATCAAAGAAATCGCAGGAGATCTTACTGGACAATGTATGTTCATGTTTACCAACATATCACCATTCAAGCTAAACGTTCTTCTTGCTAAAAATAAAATAATGATGGCTGCAAGGGGCGGAGATATTGCAAGCATAGACATTGTAGTACCTGCAAAGAACACAGGAATTGCACCAGGACCAATGCTAACAGAATTCAAAGAAGCAGGAATTCCAACCAAGATTGATCAAGGTACAATATGGATTGCAAAAGACAGTACACCAGTATTGAAAGGAGAGGCAATCAATGAGAAGCTAGCATCAATTTTAGGTAAATTAGATATCAAACCTGTAGAAGCAGGAATTTCACTATTTACAGCACTAGAAGACGGATTAAAGTATGCAGAACAGGAGATGATAATAGATGTTGAGAAAATTAGAGAAGAATTTTCACAAGCTCATCAAGAAGCAGTATCACTTTCAATTGAGGCAGCATACATTACACCTGAGAATATTTCACAAATTCTAAGCAAAGCTGCACAATCTGCAAGATCAGTTTCTATTGAATCAGGATACATGACAGATGAAACAAAAGAGCAAACATTACAGAAAGCAGATTCCCAAGCAAGGGCACTTGCAGGACAAGCTAAAGATTACACTCCTTCCTAATCGCTACGCTCTCTTGCTCTAGGCAAATTCCAATTGTATTTCATGCCAATTAGCCGCAATAAAATTACCAAAAGTACACTAGGAAAAGTTGCCTGATAAATGTCTCCTCCAAAATATAAAATAAAGTAGAAAGATAGAATTCCAACAAAACTAGCAGACACATAGAATTCTTTGATAAACACTATTGGTATTTGATTTACAACTACATCTCTCAATATGCCGCCGCCAACGGCAGTAAGAACGCCTGAAAGTAAGATTACTAAGAAATTCAGTCCGAAAATACCATACGCAAAACTAGCTCCAATGATGGTAAATACACCAAGTCCAATAGCATCAAATTTTAAAAATAGATTCCAATGTTGTTTTACACGAGAGTATAAGAGGAAAATAATAATTCCTGAAACTACAGTCAATATGACATATGCAGGATCAGTAAGAGAATTAGGAAACCTCCCCAGAACAATATCCCGTATTGTTCCTCCTGCAACACCAGTAATAGTTGCAAGAAGTAAAACACCAACGACATCAGATTTATTTTCAATCGCTTTGAAAGCACCAGTAACTGCAAATGATATAGTTCCAAAAAGATCTAAAAGATAAATGAAAAAGTCAGAAGTAATAGAATAATCTACCAAACAACACTATATGCACTCTTTTGCTACTTAAAACTAATAAAAATAAAGATCAAAAGTAAATTGAAAAAAGTAAAGTTTTCTAGCCAAATAGAGAAGATAATCCTTCCATGGCTGCTTCTTCGGTTTTACCCTCTTCTTTAGGTGCTTCCTCTTTCTTTGTTTCACCACCTGCTGCTGCATCTGCTGCTGGTGCGGTTGCTGCTGCAACTGCCACAGGTGCGGCTTTAACTGCCTCATCGATATTTACATCGGCTAAGGCTGCAACTAGTGCTTTAACTTGGGCTTCATTAACTTCAGCACCAGATGCTTTGACAACTGAGCTAAGGTTTGCCTCGTTAACTTCTTTATCTAGTTTGTGAAGAAGTAAAGCAGCGTAAACATATTCCATTGTACCGGAATTCTTCAGGTACATAATATAAAACTATGGAGAAATCACACCTAGAATTAGATTTCTAATTTAAAATTTTAAGACTTCGGCAAACCGCATAAAGGGTACGTTTAAGATTTTTATCCACCAGTGTGTCCATACGTTGTTTCAAAACACGTTTTGCCTCATCTCTTTCAGAACCTGGCGGTAGAGATAATACAGTATTGATAAATTCAGGCAGTGATTCTCTGATCCAACCATCTAACATAGCATAGACTTTGGGCGGAATTAGATCACATTTATCCGTATCAAGATCAAGAACATCTGTAAAGTTCTCATGTTCAACTCTATAGACCAGAGCTAGAACAACGTTATCTGGATTTGGATTCTCTAGAATTTCTTGAGATCTCTCACCGGTCTTCCCCTGAGCAATTTTATTTTTTAATCCTACAGGATTTACAATTACACCATTAATTCCAACTTTTCGACCTTCCATTCCAGTAACTACACCAAAAATAAAATCATAATATTCACCATTTTTTTTTGTAGAAAATATATGAGATCCTTCCTTAAGAGAGGGTTTTTTGCCAAACATGAGTAATCTGAATTAGATATTGTATTTAATGTATTATTTGTCGTGTTTTTTACAAGTATCTCACATGACTATGTGATTAAATAAACTAATTTTTTGTGAGAAACACCACTTCCGCTTAAGATAAACATTCAACATTATTCAGACAACAGAATACTTGAGGAAAAGTCAACCAAAATAAGAGAAAAAATATTTTGATTTTGGTGTCTTAATGCGGTAATTCTTAATACCGGTCTAAAAAAGCCAGAACATTGAACAAAAGTGAGATTCTTAGAGAATTTTCATCAGACCCTGCAAGGTATTACAATGTCAGATTATTCGAAGAACAAGGATTTATCAGAAAAGACTGCTCAAAGTGTGGAAGATTTTTTTGGACGTTAGATTCAAACAGACATCTATGTCCAGATGATGGAGAAGACACATATTCATTCATAGGTGATCCGCCTACAGCAAAAAGATTTGATTATACAGAATCATGGAAACAGGTAGAAGATTTTTTTGTGAAAAATGGTCACACATCAGTTAACAGATATCCAGTAGTTTGTAGATGGCGAGATGACCTGTATTTTACAATCGCGTCAATTGTGGATTTTCAGAGAGTTATGGGCTCAAAAGTAGTCTTCGAATTTCCTTCAAATCCATTGGTAGTGCCACAAACATGTTTACGTTTCAAAGATTTAGAAAACGTTGGAGTTACTGGGAGACATTTTTCAAGTTTTTGTATGATAGGACAACACAGTATACCAAATGACCAAGGATACTGGAAGGACGAATGTGTTGACTTAGATTTTAGGTTATTGACAGAACAATTTGGAATTAAAAAAGAAGAAGTTGTTTTTGTGGAAGATGTTTGGGCAGGAGGAGGATCATTTGGATCATCATTAGAATACTTTGTCAGAGGACTTGAATTAGGAAATGCAGTTTTCACAGAATTCCAAGGAGAATTAGGAAAGCATTCAACACTTGATCAGAAAATTATTGACATGGGTGCAGGTCTAGAAAGATTTGCATGGATAACAAAAGGTACACCAACAGCATATGATTGCTGCTTTGGTCCAATAACAAATCATTTGTTTGAAAAAATAGGAATCGATTCTGATTCACAAATTTTAAGATCCTATTTCACAGCCATAGCCAAGAATTTAGAAATATTTGACGATTTGAATGATGTAAGAAAACACGCAATCGAATTTGCAGGGTTATCAGATGAACAAATCAAAAGAGTGATTACGCCTCTAGAAGGAATGTATTTGATTGCAGATCATCTTAGAACTTTAATTTTTGCAATAACAGATGGTGCACTCCCAAGCAATGTAGGCGGAGGTTATAATCTAAGAATGATGTTAAGAAGGATTATCGGAACAATGGATAGAATGGATATCAGACTAGACATGAATGAATTAGTGGATATGCATATTGATTACCTCAAGGAAACATATCCAGAATTAACTACAAAAAGAGAAGATGTAAAAACAATATTGAAACTTGAATCTCAAAGATACGTAGAGTCTAAATCAAGAATGGCAAAAATGGCCTCAAAACTAAAAGAAAAAGGAAGAGATCCAAATGTCGATGAATTAATAACATTATACGAGTCTGACGGCATAACTCCTGAATACCTAAAAGAGATCAATGTGATTTCAGAAATACCATCTTCATTTTATGCAAAACTATCAGATTTACATCAATCAGGCAAAAAAAATCCAGTTAAACAACTGCCAATAGAAGATATTCCCGAAACAGAACTTTTGTTTTACAAAGAAGACCCAATGGAATTTGATGCCAAAGTTCTAAAGGTTTTTGATAATTATGTTATACTTGACAGAACTTCATTTTATGCACGAGGAGGAGGACAGGAACCAGATCATGGAAGCATAGCAAATTTCAAAGTAATAGATGTTGACAAACATGCAGGAATTATTGTTCATAAATTAGAGGGAGGAACTCCAAAAGAAGGAGACAAGGTATCATGTAAAATAGACGTCACCAGAAGAATGAACATTACAAAAAATCACACAAGCACCCACATACTTAACACATCATCAAGAGAAGTATTAGGTTCTTGGATTTGGCAACATTCTGCATTCAAAGAAGCAGATCATGCTAGATTAGATGTTACCCATCACTCTTCATTAACTGAAGAACAAGTAAAGCAAATCGAAGATACAGCAAACAGATTAGTCAAACAAAACATTCCAGTCAAAATAGAATATTTTGACAGAGGTACTGCAGAACAAAAATACGGATTTAGAATTTATCAAGGAGGAGTAGTGCCGGTGAAATCGGTAAGAATTGTATCAATTGAAAACAAAGACATAGAAGCATGTGGTGGAACTCATGTAAAGACAACAGGAGAAATTGAATTAATTAAAATTACAAAAACAAAGAGAATACAAGATGGAGTGATAAGAATAGAATTTGTTTCTGGATCAACAGCATTTGAATATTTGGAAAAACAAAGAGAAGAAAAAGCAACACAAGAAAAGAAAAACATTCAGAAAAAGGAAATAGAAAAACAAAGAGAAGAAGCAAAACAAAAAGCCAGAGAAAAAATACCAATATTATTAGAGAAGATTCTTTCAGGACATTCAGGAAACTTAGAAGACATAGAAATTAAAGAGAAACAATGTTTTACAGCAAGTGAGAAATATGATGAGTTTTTCCACATTAATTTCGGCAAAAAAATAACCAGTAAAGAACCAAAATCATCATACTGTGGAATTTTTGAGTCAGGCCCCACTATCAGAGTAATCGCATACTGCGGTACCGAATCAGGCAAAAATGCAGGAGACATTGCCAGAGAACTCTCATCGTTATTAGGAGGATCAGGGGGAGGAGACTCCAAATTTGCACAAGGAGGAGGAAAAGACACATCTAAAAAAGATGAAATTGTAGCCAAGGCAAAGTTATTGATTTTAGGATAGGGTGGAGAAAATAATGAAACTAGATTGGAGCAGTATAGAAAAAAAATGGAGAGAAAGATGGATTGCAGAGAAACAATTTGAAACAAATCCTAACAATAAAAAGAAAAAATTCATTACAGTTGCATATCCATACCCTAATTCACCTCAACACATAGGACATGGAAGGACCTACACACTAGCAGATGTTCACGCAAGATTTTACAGAATGAAAGGATTCAATGTTTTATTTCCCATGGCATTTCATTATACTGGAACACCTATTCTCGGAATGGCAAAGAGAATAGAATCTGAAGATAAAGAGATTATCAATAATTTGAAGGAGGTATACGGGGTTCCAGAAGAGTCAATTAAAGAATTTGTAGAGCCTGTAAAAATAGCAGATTATTTTCATGAAGAGATCAAAACAGGCATGATAGAAATGGGATATTCTATTGATTGGAGACGAGAATTTACAACAATTGATCCAGTCTACAGCAAATTCATAGAATGGCAAATTAACACGCTAAAAGAGAAAAAATTAATCATTCAAGGTTCACACCCAGTTGGATGGTGTCCAAAGGACCAGAATCCAGTATCTCAACATGACACATTGGGAGATGTAGAACCAGATTTTACGGAATACATCTTGATCAAATTTAGATTAGACGATTATGTTATACCTACTGCGACATTAAGACCTGAGACAATATTCGGAGTTGTTAACTTATGGATAAATCCAGAAATAACATACAAGAAGGTTACAGTTGACGATGAAAAATGGCTCGTAAGCAAAGAGTGCGCACACAAGCTGGAATTCATGGATAAAAAGGTTACATATGATGGTGAAATCAAAGGTTCAGAATTAATCGGCAAACATGTTACTGTCCCACACAGAAATGAATCGATACCAATACTCCATGCAAGTTTTGTTGAAAGTGAAACTGGCACAGGAATAGTAATGTCTGTTCCAGCACATGCCCCTTTTGATTATCAAGCACTAGAGGACATAAAAAAATCTGGAAAGATTGAACCGGAGTTAATTGCCAAGATTAAGGAAATCAAACCCGTATCAATTATTGAAACAGAAGGATATGGAGAAAATCCTGCAAAAGAAACAGTAGAAAAATTAGGCATCACAAATCAAAATGATCCAAAATTAGAAGAAGCCACAAAAGAAATCTATGGAAAAGAATTCTACGGAGGAAAATTAAGAGCAAATACAGAAAAATTTTCTGGAATTAAAGTTGCATATGCAAAAGACACCATAAAAGAATGGCTAATAGAAAACAAATATGCAGACATCCTACTTGAGCTGACAAACACACCTGTGAGATGCAGGTGTGGAACAGAATGTGTTGTAAAAGTTCTCAATAACCAATGGTTCCTCAACTACAAGGATAAAAATTGGAAGAAAATTGCTACCAAATGTTTTGACTCGATGAATATTTTACCTAATGAGATTAAATCAGAGTTTAATTATGTCATAGGGTGGTTAAGAGAGAGAGCATGTGCTAGACAACATGGACTTGGGACAAAGTTACCGTGGGATAAAGAGTGGATTGTAGAAAGTCTTTCAGACTCAGTAATATACATGGCATATTATACACTATCCAAATTTGTAAATGACAAAACTATTACAGCAGATTATTTATCAAGAGAATTTTTTGATTTTATCTTTTTAAACAAAGGAGACATTACAAAAGTTTCTGAAATTACAAAAATTCCAAAAGAGACAATATCTAATATCAAAAAAGAATTTGAATACTTTTACCCAGTTGATTCAAGACATTCTGGCCGAGATTTAGTTCCAAACCACTTGACGTTTTTTGTCTTAAATCACGTTGCAATATTTCCAGAGGAAAAATGGCCACGTGAAATCGTAGTGAATGGATCAGTACTCATGAATGGTTCCAAAATGTCAAAAAGTATGGGCAACATTATACCATTACGAAAGGCAATTCGAGATTATGGTGCAGATCCAATAAGATTAGCCATCATAATCTCAGCAGAGTTACTCCAAGACGCAGACTTTAACATGGAATCAGTGTCAGGAATTCAAAACAAATTAGAATTATTTTATGACGAGTGCATAAAAAATGAAAACGACACGGTTGAACCACTTGAAGCTGAAGATAAATGGATTCTATCTAGAACTCAAATCCTAGTATCCCAGGTAACTACAGCAATTGAAAAAATGAGATTACGTGAGGCATTACATGATATTCTATTTGCTTTCGAGTCAGATCTTAGCTGGTATCATAAGAGAACCAAAGCTAAAAACAGAAAAGATACTGCGAAAATAATGCATCAAATAAATTCTATACGTGTAGCAATGTTATCACCATTTGCACCACATACATCAGAGGAATTATGGGAAAAGCTTGGGCATTCAGGGTTTGTCTCAATGTCAGATTGGCCAGAATTTTCACAAGAGCACGTAGATGCTACTTCAATTCAATCTGAAGAGTTGTTAAAAGAAACAATAAATGATATTGCAAATATTCTCAAGGTTACAAAAATGAGTCCAAAAAAGATCACAATATACACAGCGGACTCATTCAAATCAAAAGTGTATCACAGTATACTTGAAAAAATTATGAAAGGTCAAACGAATATGGGAGTCATCATGAAAGAATTAATAGCAAATCAAGATACTGTAAATGTAAAAAAAATTCCAGACTTTGTACAAAAAACGATAAAAGACATTCTATCAGAACCTACAGAGATTAGACAGACAAAGATAAAATCAGGTAATTTTGATGAAAAAAACTTTCTTGTAAAAGAGTTAACCGAATTAGGAAAGAAAGAATTCAATGTAGAAATTCAAATTTTTTCTGAAACAGATTCAGATATTTATGATCCGAAAGGAAAAGCCAAACACGCTAGACCATTCAAACCAGCAATTTTAATTGAATAAGGTAAACAGATAATTTTTTAATTTTAAACAACTCTAAACTAATAAAATTTCCATAAATAAGTAAATGTAATATTTTTAATTATAGACTAACATCAGATTACATTTTAAGAATTCAACATTGATTCTACTACAGATTCAAAAACAGCATAAGGCTGTGGCCCCTCAATAAAATCGATTTTATCATCAGGACCCACGATAATAAAAGATGGAGTTGCCTTAATTCCATTTTCAATACTTTTCTCAAGATTAAATACAACAGATGAATCATATTTTCCAGAATTCAAGCAATTGGAAAATGCATTGGTGTTTAATCCTAGAACTTTAGCATAAGTTTGTAAACTATCTGTATTTGCCCAACCACTATCAATTCTTCGTTGATTTGAATATAGATAAGAATGATATTCCCAATACATTCCTTGTTCTTCTGCACAATATGTAGCAGATGAGGCAGTAAGAGAATCATTTCCAAGAAAAACGATATCTACAAAATACAAATTTACTATTCCACTGTCAATGTAATTTGTAACAAGTTCAGGTTTTGTATTAACAAACCATTGTTTACATTTGGGGCACTGATAATCACCAAATTCTATAATTGTAACCATAGCATCATCTGAACCAAGAATTGGTGATGCTTGAGATAAATCCACACCACCTATTTCAAAAAAATTTGGATTTGGTTTTTCTGTTTCAACAGAAATAATTCCATTTTCAACTAGAAATTTTATTCCTTTAAGAAAATCATTATCAGAAATCAATCCTTGAGACCACCAATCTGCATTACTTTTAATCCAGGCAGGAATGGCATTAGACTTATTTTTAGAATCAACAACCGTAGCAGAAATAGTAATGATTTCTTCATTTATGAGAAATTGAATTCCAGATACAAATGTTGCATCATCAATCAAATCCTTAGACCACCAATCTGCATTACTTTTAATCCAGGCAGGAATTTTTTCAGAATTATCAAGAATCATTGTATTTTGATCTGAAATTTGTTGCCCAACTGATACTTCAAATGAAGCAGATTCTTTAGGAATAGGAGCAAAGAATATTCCCTCCACATCAACCATTACAGTATTAATTCCTTCATGGAATATTACAGGAATAGAAACAGAACCAGTACTAGTATGAGTTAATGGAATTGGTCCAAATACGAGGTCACCATTGTTTTTGATATTTACAGTATAATCAATATGTACTTGAATCACATCGGTCTTTGGTGTGAGAAATTCTATTTTTAATCTAGTTTCATCTTGAGGTTGAATGTCATCATCAAATTCTAATCTTATATCGAGAGATTTGCCACTCGAAAGTTCAGTCATAGTTTCTGCTGAAATTTCGGATATCATGTCAATTCCTGATAGAAACAATAGAAATATCACAGTAAAAGAAAAAATAACTTTGTCCATATAGTAACACAAGATTTTCTAGTTTAATTTCTTTTAGGTAATTTAGAAATTAAAAATGGTCTTCAAATACAATTTCTGATAGTTCTAATTGACCACCACGTACTGATGGAGGTTTTGCGGCCTTACCAACCACCACCATCATAACAATTACGTGATCATCAGGCAAATTAATTAATTTACCAACTTTTTCATAATCAAAACCTTTCATGGGACACGTATCATATCCCATAGATTTTGCTGCCAGCATTATTGTCTGGGCAGCCATACCACAGGATCTCATTGCTTCATCACGTTGTTGTTGAGGTTTATCGCGATATGATTTTTTTAGAGATTCAACCATAGTATTGCGAGGTTCCTCGGGAATATTTTTCCAATACCGTTCAGGATTTTTATTCCAAGAATTTAGATCAGCACACAATATTATTACTAAAGATGCTTCAGACACATGTCTCTGATCATGAGATAGACGAGATAGCTGGTTTTTCAATTCTTGCTTTGTGATTGTTACAAAACGCCAATTCTGAATATTATAAGATGTAGGAGATAGTATTGCAGACTTCAAGATTTGATCAATTTCATCGGATGTCATTTTATGATCGGCATCAAATTTTTTTATTGATCTTCTAGTATTGATTGCTTCAAACACATCCATAGAAATATTTTCAGAACACCAAATTTATTTTAATAAAAAGGTAGTTTGGGCTTAAGATCAGTTCCTACAGGATTCTGATGACAGCTCTTCACTTAAGATCAGAAACGTGATTGTTTTCTGATGACAGCGATGTCTTAAGGTCTGAAACGGTTGTAATCAGACGAGAGACGAACCTTTCAAATTAATTACTAGATTTTGATATTTAACTAACACGATTGAATTATACGAAAGCATCTGTCTAATCCTACCGAAAACTAAATTTTTCAGTGACAGAAAATTCAAAATCAGCATACCTTCGGAGTAAATTTGACAAATAATTTTTCAATTGAGAACATTATTCCGGTACAATTGTCAAATGTACCAAATTTGTTTATAGATTGTAAAGTATAATGTTAGTAGTTGTTCAGTCCCTGACAACAATCAACTTGACAGAATTCCATCTGGAAATCTAGTCATGATGATTACCTGAAACAACATCAAGCCTTACCAGGTTTTTGAGTCAGGGATTTTTAACATAGATGAAAGTTGGACACGAGTAAAATTTTCAGAGTGTGTATTTATTAGGCATAGAAAAACGGCAAATGGTCTTGAAGATAGCAGTAATGGGTATGGGAGTGGCCGGATCATATCTCATAGCCAGATTAAAAAACTCTGAACATGAAGTAGTAGGATACGAACGAATGCCGGAAGATAGGCACGACTCCATATGTGCATGGGGAACAATAAAACCAGTTCTGCAAGAATTTTGTAAGAAAGTAGATAGAGATTTTAATGATTTTCTAATTCATGACGGAAAAAATATGCATGTGAAAATGAATAATGATGTAAAATTTGATATTGGATTACATGGATTGTGCACTTATGATAAGCTAGCACTTATCAAAGATTTCATTAAGGATTCAAAAATAATTTATGGTGAATCCCCATCATTAGAAGAATTAGAATCACAATATGATATGATTGTAGATTGTACCGGATTTCATAGAGTATATCTTCCAAAATTAGAAGAAGATTTTTTCTTACCAACATATGAATACAAAGTAGAATATGAAAATGGTTTACCATATGATGACTTTTACATTGAACCATTTCCAGGGATGTCAGGATATTTTTGGTATTTCCCATTGGGAGAAAAATGGGCACATATTGGTGCAGGTGATTACAGAAAAAATCACATAAAAGCCACAGATGATTTTCTTAAAAAACATGGAGGTAAAGTTGTCAAAACCAAAGGGCGTCCAATAAGACTAGCAACACCAAACAAATGCAAGCCATTTTACAAAGACAAAGTCGTAGGTGTGGGAGAATCAATTGGAACAGTTTATGCCTTACTAGGTGAAGGAATTATTCCGAGCATGCAATGTGTTGAGATTTTCTTAGAGAACATGAATGATTTTGAAGCTTACGAAAAAGCAGTGGATGAACACTATAAAGTATATGGGAAAGTATTCAATTTTGTAAGAGCAAAAATACACAAAGATTTCAACTTTTTCAAATCCCTACCTGACTTTTTGGCCATATTCAGATACATGAAAAAGAACGAAGATAGGTTTGGAATGGATATTAAAATTTCAGATCTTATGAAAGTTGCAAAAGCTTAGTTGAAGCTGACAGAGCTAAAACCTTCTCTATTGGTTCTGCTTGATGCCATGTTATAATCATAAATAATTTTTGAATAATCTTTTAGTTCTTCTTTCATTTGTTCTAGATTTTCTGCAAGGTAAAACCCAGGACAATCACCAGTAAATTGATAGGTGGCGTGGACACGTGCTATACCTTGTTCATTTTCAAGCCAAGTCGAGAAAGGATAAAGGTAACACACCCCTGGTCTGTCAGGATGCATACTACAGCCTCCCTCACTGTTTAAAAATCTGCATGAAATATGCGTTCCATCATCAGTGACAGTTTCATCTTTTTTTCTTTTCAAATTAATCGTAGTCATAGTAGTCATTTGTCCAGATGGCCCAGGTTCTCGGTATGTGACAGTAAGGGTTTCATTTTTGATAAAATCAGAAGTCTTTTGATATTTCAAGCCTTTACCAATCGTAATAAGATCATCAGATGTAAGAGGCAATCTACCTTGCCTATCACAACAATTATGGCAGTCAGGCCAGAAACACTTCCATAAAATATACTTCTTTTCAGAATTAAGAAACGGTATGTGAAAAACGACATCTTTTACCTTTATTGGATAATCAGAAACGTCTGTTCGTTTACCAAGCATAAACTGTTTAAGTATTGGATCTACATCCCAATCTTTTTCTAACAAATTTAATGATTCTTCGATTTCTCGTTGAGACAACTATTAAGTTATAACATAATTTTCAGATATTATTAATGTTGAGTGAAAAAGGAAAATATGCATCAGCAACACAAAATCGGAGATTTGTGTGGGCAGAAATCGTATGGCCCTTGATTCTAGAAATTAATGATGTTATGTTTTCTTTAGAGCAATATCAGAAAAAAAGAGACCAGATATGTAAAGAGAAAAATGTTACAATAACAGTCACATCAAGAGGATTAGTTTCCTTAATTCAAAAGGGAATTTTACTAAAGGAAGGAAATATCTATTCAATTCATTTCAGACTAATTCCATACATGAGACTCAGAGCCAAATGCGATTACGCTACGGCAATTCACGAAGTACGAATCAAATAGAATTCAGCAAATGATTATATTCTAAAACATCAAAGTTTTGTGCAGTAGCCCGATAGTCTAGCGGTCAAATAAAATTTTAGATCAAGGATTCTGCCCTCTGGATCTCAAGAGTGGATAGGCGGAGACGGCAGTTCGAATCTGCCTCGGGCTACTGGTAAAATTCTATCTAGAAGCCTGAGCGATACGTTCTAGCTCATTCTTTTTCTTTACAGAAGGAGCAGACGGATCATTAGAGGCAGCAAGCATAAGTTGTTCTGCCATATGTTCTTCAATTGGTTTTGGATTTGAAAATGTAGCTTCTTTAATAGCATCTGAAATAAATTTTAGAGCTAAATCCACTCTTCTAATAGGTGCAACATCAACAGATACATGATAGACAGTACCGCCATAAACAATTCTGGTAGTATCTTCATTTGGAGCAGAAAATTCTACTGCTCTAACTAAAACTTCAACAGGATTCTGTCCAGTTTTTAGAGAAATAATTTCAAATGCTGTTTTAACAGTGTTAAGGACTTTGGTTTTTTTACCAGTCATCCTTCCTGTGTTTTTTGCATACTTCTTTCCAAAGTGCATTGTTTTATTCATTAATCGTTCAACGATATTGACATCAGCTTTATTGAATCGTTTAAGTGCAGAGCGACCGTAGGTATATGGTAAAATTTGTTTACGCAGAGATATGGCGGTTTTTAATCCCGGATCTTTGACTTCGATATTTGACAAATCCCATTTTCTAAATAATAAGAAATTTTTTGTTTGTGCCATTTCTATCTCCTAGGTTTCTCTTTCTTACCAATAACTAATTCGTGAAGTGATGTACCGTTAACTTTGAAAACTTTGAACCTAACTCCAGGAATATCACCCATAGCACCACCTTGTGTTGCACCCATACCTTGAATATGCACTTCATCATGTTCGTCAATAAAGTTCATGGCACCATCTCGTGGTAAGAATGCAGTAACTGTTTTACCATTTTTTATTAATTGAACACGAACACATTTTCTAATAGCAGAGTTTGGTTGTTTTGCAGCAATACCAACTTTTTCAAGAACTATGCCTCTAGCTTGTGGAGCACCACCAAGAGGATCTGCTTTCTTGTCGATTCCTAATTCTCGTCTTTTGTAAGTGGAAATTGCCCATCTCTGTTTTTTTCTTTTAGAGATCAAAACTCTACCTGCAAATAATCCAAGTGGTGATTTTGTCATATTTTACATCTCCATTGTAGCCCTTTCTGGACTATTAATCAATACACTTGTAATATCAAAATATCGTTTTGCAAGAAGTCTAGCTTTTTCTGCATTTCGCCCTTCCCTACCAACTACAATTCCTTTCTTTCTAGGGTCAACCATAACTATTGCTTGCTTTGTGCCATCGAGTCGTTTATTTATTTTTACTTCAGAAATTAATTTTGAGTTCAACAAATTGGTGAGGAATTTTGCAGGGTCTTCATCATATTCTACCAATTCAACATTTCTCTTTACAATATTTTGTAATGATTTGATATGAATTCCACCCTTTCCAATTGCAAGTCCCATTTTGCCAGTATTAACGACAAAAATTACTCTATCTTGTTTTTCATCTTCAACACAATCACGAGCAGTTGCACCAGTTACACTTTGAAAAAGGGAAAGCATTCGCATCTGATCAGTAGTAAGTTTAATGGATTGTGTCATAAGAATTCCTTTTTATCTCCGAACAAGAATTGTCTCATTTAAACTTTCATGAATTAAAAGATTCTTGTTCATTTTTTTTCCTCAGCTTCTGTATCATTCAAAATTGATTTGACGTTAGCATCATCAAGTGACGTAAATGAAAGAGTTGAAATTCTAAATTGTAAGCCGCATAATCTTCCCAATGCGACTGATGTTCCTTGAAAGTTAACTAATGGTATTTTTTCTTTTTTTGCATCAGATTCAATTTTCTCAAACATTTCTTTTTTTACTGATTGAGACAATACAATTAGCTTGGAATTTTTAACAGAGTTTAGAACTTGTCTAGTGCCCATAGTCAATTTATCCTCCTTTAAGGCATCCTTTAGTGATTTTTCAAGTATCTTACTCATGTTTTTCCTTATGACCATCGTCTTGATAGGCCTTTATAGGTTTATGGAAAGATTTTGTAAAAAAAGATGCTAATTTAGAAAATTAAAGAAAGATCTTAAAGATGAAAACGCAGACCCAACATCATCTAGGAAATTAGTAGACGATTTTTTAGGATTTGAGAGAATAGACTGTTCAAGTAAGTCTTTTTCTTTGTCGGTCACAAGAATTTCTGATTTCAACGAAGTGTCAGAAATATTATTTTTTTGCAATTCAAGTACTAAGGATTCAGTAATTGCAAGATTAGATTTTGCAGTAACATAATTAGGATTTTGTTTCAAAACTTCGTGATATAACAAGATTGCTTCGTCATATTTTTGAAGAGTTGCAAAAATGTTAGCTTTATTATTTTTTGCAGGTAAAAAATTAGGATCAATTTTGATAGCTTGATCATAGTAAATTATAGCTTCAGGAAAATATCCCAATTTACCCAATGTGGATCCCTTGTTTACAAGAATTTCAACATTGTTTGGATCCTCAGTAAGAGAATCATTAAAGAAATCAAGAGATTCTTCGAATTGGCACAATCTATACAGAGCAGGCCCCATACCATCATAATAGGAAATAGTATCAACAAATGTGTTAGAATCACATTCTAAGTTTATTTGATTTAGCATTTTTCCTAATTCTAGATCTTCAACTGTAAGATGGGTCTGTTTTTTAATTGGAAATTCAATATTGTTTTCTATTACTAATATTTCAGAATCAATAATTTCAGAATTGGATTGTTTCTCACCATTATCTTGACTTAGACTACCAACAAGTTCTGGTGTTGGTTGTTCTTCAACTGGTGTTGGTTGTTCTTCAACTGGTGTTGGTTGTTCTTCAACTGGTGTTGGTTGTTCTTCAACTGGTGTTGGTTGTTCTTCAACTGGTGTTGGTTGTTCTTCAACTGGTGTTGGTTGTTCTTCAACTGGTGTTGGTTGTTCTTCAACTGGTGTTGGTTGTTCTTCAACTGGTGTTGGTTGTTCTTCAACGGAATTATTTTCATTTACTTGATTATCAATTGGCAAAGGGAGATTTTCATAATAATCAAAAAATGAAATTTTTTCAGATTCTCCATAGTGAGCTTTTATTGAATATGTACCGTCAATTCTAAAGTTCACACCAGATTTTACAAAAAAATTACTTGAGAATTCAAGATTAGAGTCAACATTTGCAAGATAGAAACCAGTAGGCATGCCAAAAGGATCATAAACACCAATCAAAACATCAGAGGCGTCAAGTGATGAGACTTGACCATTAATCCAAATTATGTCACCACCTGTATACTGTTTCTTATTAGTAGAAAGTATAAGAATTTCAGATAGAGGTATTTCATCATTTTGAGAAGGATTAGTTGTGATTTCAGAATTTTCAATATTAAAAAAATATTCTTTTGAGTATGAACCATATTCTAATTTTGCCTTGTAAGTTCCAGATTTCTCATATGATGAAGAATCTAGCGAAATGGTTTTAGAAAAAGTTTGGTTAGAGATTTCCAGATTATTCGCAGAAATAATTTTCTCATCAGGATCATAGATGCTCAAAGCAATTATGGGCATTCCAAGTTCCAAAATATCTCCAGAAATAGAAATAGAATCACCAAAAAAATACTGTTTCTTATCAAAATCAGCAACAAAAGAATCATCATCTGCAAAGACATAATCAATAACAAATGTACTAGACACAGATAACACTAATAGTATACTAAGCAAATATCCTAACACAGGACTAAAAACAAAATTTTTCTATTTAATCATCACGTAGAAATTATACTTTCTATTCAATCAATACATTTTTTGACATAGGTGGAGACAATGGCAATGTATCATTTAGAGATTTCCAGACAAAAGTTTCAATGATATAATTTCCAGATTCTGTAGGGAACCAAGATTGTGAGACATCAAGAACTTGATTAGCAGACAACTCACCAGTTATCCAAGAAATTGATTCGATCTGATTACTGGATGAACGAATTTGTATCAAGTACACAAATTGCTGTTTAAAATTTTGATCATTTTTAACAGTACCAACTATCTGAACCGGATTTTCTGCAGATAATGATTCCAGAGAGTTACCAAAACTATCTGAGAAAGATATGGGAAAATTTTCTATTAATTGGGTTGAAGGAATAGATGATGTTACTTGAGATGAGGTTTGAATTTCTAATTTATCATTAATTGAGTATGGTTTTGGCAGAGTAAAATCATCATACTTTGCAACAATCTGATCTCCAGGGATTGAATAAAGGCTGTTTCCACTAGAAGGTAGAGTTGAGGATAAAATAATCTGAGATTTAAACATTCCAGAACTTTCTGAAGTTTCAATAGCATTTACTTCAATACCGGCTATATCAGAGTCAGAATAAACTTGAAGAAGAACATGATCAATTGATTCTGGATTTAGATTCATGTCTGGATCAACGATTTGAACAATTACAATTTCGTTGGATAAGAAATTTTCATCATGAAATTGAATCTTACCCAAGTTCCATGTTACAGGAACGGAATGCGTTAATACGACATTTTCAGCAAATTCAAATGAGACAGATATTGCAGAATCACGGTCGATTTCTAGAAAACCATTAGTTGGACCATTTCCAGTAGTTCTAGGAGTTACATCAATGTCTCCATCTCCGTTTGCATCATGTGGAAATCCTGTAAGGATAATCTCTCCTGTAAAAATACCAGAATTTACATCAGTTTCTGTAAATCGGTATGGTTCTAGACTATGCTCTCGCGTTGAGATTTTTATTGGATGATCATTGGTGTTCCCAATTGAGTCAATTAGATGTCTATCAGTATTCCAGCTTGGTGCAATAATTGTCATTTTTACTTTATCAGTCCAAGAATATTTTGGTTTGTCAGTAAAAATTGGAGAGTAAGGATCTTCATAATCAGGAATTACTTGTCCAAAAACAGAACCTACAACTAATGATGTAATCAGAAACGAAAGAATCACAGTGAATTTAACACTAGATCAAATTTAATGTTTGAGAGAATTAGGATTTTTCTTCCTCAGGAATAGAAATGGCCAGAATATTATCTCCCCGTAACAGGATAGTACCCAATTTCTGAGGAGTTTCTTCGGATATATCTTCAGCATCGTCTAATGTAAGGTTCATGTGTACATCAAAGTCTTTTAAAATACCGTGCACGGTTTTATTATTTCGTAATCGGAGCAACACATCTTTTGTTTTGCTGTTATTCATCAAAGTAGAAATTTCGTCAGCCATAGTTATTCATGTAGATTTAGGTTTTCTTTCCTCACTTTTTCTTACTTACTTGCATGTATAAATCAACAGTACCACTGCCAATTGGAATGTTACTTCCAACAATTACATTTTCAGTTATGCCTTTGAGTTGTTCAATTTCGCCACCAAGAGCAGCATGAGCAATTGTTGGAACTGTAATTTCAAATGCAGCTCTTGCAAGAACACTGTCTTTAGTACCAGCTATTCCATGTCTACCAATTTGTTGCATATATCCTCTTGAACACATCAAATCAGAAACGAGCATAATGTATCTATTATCGACTTCTAATCCCTGGTCTTCCAAAGTACTGTTTAGTTCATTAATCAATGCATTTCGTGCAGCTTCAATTCCAAGAGTTCCAGCAATTTCAAATACGTTGTTTGTACGAACATTCTGTTTATCTATTCCTTTTACTTCAAGAACTTTAGCAATGTTAGAGCCGGTTGTTTGTATGACCCACTCTTCATCTTTTTGAACTAATGTAACACGTTCAATGTCGGGAACTCCTTTAACAGTTGTATTAAGAACCTTATTTCTAATGGCAATAACAGTTGGAGCGTCTGATTCTTCAACAAGTTTGAGAGTAATGAGATCACCTGTGGTTTCTAGTTTGAATTTTTTATTTGATGATAACGCAGCCTCAACTTCTCCAATGGAGCAGCCTCTCTCTCGTAGTCTGTTCTCGCTAAGAATCAATTTGATTTCAGTTGAGTAATCAGTTTCACTATCAGATATTAACGCACTAACTTTTGTTTGTAAGACATTTCTTGCAACTTCAATTGCCTTTTCACGAGATTTCTTTGATTCTTCATCAAGATAGATATCCATAGTAGGAGTAACAGGTTTTTTCCTGGCATCTACCAATTCTATCAATCTAGGCAAACCTAAGGTGACGTTTCGCTCTTTAATTCCGGCAAAGTGGAATGTTCTCAGAGTCATCTGTGTTCCAGGTTCACCAATTGATTGAGCAGTAATGATTCCTACTGCTTGTCCTGGTTCTACTTTTGCTTTATCATATAATGATAGGCCTTTTTTACATACAACTTCAACGCCGTCTTTGCTTAGATCTGATTCATGTAATGCATCAGTAACAAGAGAAGTCAATCTAGGATTGAATGTTTTAGTGTATTTTTTAGTTAACGTGTCAATTTCATCTTTAGTTGCTTTTTTACCAGAATCAACAATTTTTTGAGATTCAATTAATCTGTTAATATTGAAAGCTTCACCATGATCACTTTTTGCAACATCTATTCCATCTTCTCCGTATAGGAATTGAACTATATGTCCATGTGGATCTCTTACGGTTCCATCATATTCAAGTCTGATATGTTCTAATGCGTTAATTAACCTACGTTGCATGTATCCACTTTGCTGAGTTCTAACTGCAGTATCTACTAGTCCTTCGCGGCCTCCCATGGCATGGAAAAAGAATTCAAGTGCTGAAAGACCTTCTCGGTAGTTAGACTTTACAAATCCATGAGCATCAGGATTGTTATCATGTTCTTGATAATGAGGTAATGCACGGTTATTGTATCCATCATGGAGTCTATTTCCTCTTCTTGATTGTTGTCCCAGGGCACCTGCCATTTGTCCAACGTTAAGAGATGAACCTCTGGCACCAGTGGTAGCCATAATTTTACCAGCATTACCGGCATCAAGAGAATCATTTGCAGTAGAGCCGGCTTTATCTCTGGCTTTTCCTAATTCATTAACAATGTAAGCCTCTAAAGCCTCTTCAGGTCTCATACCTCGTGTGAGTTTCAAAGTTCCTTTTTCATATTGATCAGTTAAATCAGAGATTATATCATATGTTTCCTGAATATCATCTAGAATCTGTTGTTTGTTTTTTTCTGGGACTTCTAGATCACCATAACCATAACTAAATCCATAATGAGTGATAAATTGTTTAACCATGATTAAAATAGAATTCAAGAAGTTTTTACCAACTGCATTTCCATAATCTTTGGCAATTCTATGTAAAACACTTTCAGGTTCTTCAGCACCAATAGAAGATTTATCAATTACACCGCTGATTAATTCACCATTTTTTATAACAACATCTTTTGGAGTTCCCTTGGTACCTTTAGACCATTTTGAAGTAATAACATAGTTGAAGTCCTTTGGTAAAAATAATGAAAAAAGTTGTTTTCCAGTGTATGCAGGTCCATCTTTAGTTTTAGTTGCAGGTTTTGGGAGGGAATCGTGATATCCACCTAGCATTGCAAGATTTGAAAATTCTTGAGGAGTTAAAGTTGTGTCATCTTTAGTTAGAAGATAAGCACCAGTAACAAAATCTCTTAATGCACCAATAATTGGACCACCATATCGAGGAGAAATTAATTGATCTTGAACCCTCATTAAGAGAATTGCCTCTGCACGTGCTTCTTCACTCTGTGGAACATGAAGATTCATTTCATCACCATCAAAGTCTGCATTGTATGGAGGACAGACTGATGGATGCAGTCTAAACGTTTTACCTGGAAGAACTCTAACATAATGAGCCATAATAGACATTTGGTGAAGTGAAGGTTGCCTGTTAAACATAACAATATCACCATCTGCTAGATGACGTTCAACGAGATATCCAAGTTCAAGAGTCTCGGCTATAGTAGACCTATCTTCAACAAAATCTAATCTTATCTTAACACCATCAGGTCTTACAATATAATTTACTCCAGGAAAAGTTTCTGGACCATTAATTACGAGTTCTCTCATTCTTTCAATATTCCATTCAGTTACTATTTCAGGAATAGTTAGTTTCATTGCTACTGCTTCAGGAACACCTACTTCAGATAAATCTAGATTTGGATCAGGAGATATTACAGTTCTGCTAGAAAAGTCAACACGCTTTCCGGATAGTGAGCCTCTAAATCTACCTTCTTTTCCTTTCAATCTCTGAGTGAGAGTTTTCAAAGGACGTCCTGAACGATGATGTGCTTGTGGAATTCCAGAAACTTCATTATCAAAATAAGTTGTAGTGTGATATTGTAACAAGTCAACTAAGTCTTGTACAATCAATGGGGGGGTTCCTGCATCCTTACTTTCTTTTAATCTCTGATTTACACGTATGATATCAACCATTTTATGAGTTAGATCATCTTCAGACCTAATTCCTGTTTCAAGAATAATTGAAGGTCTTACAGTTACAGGAGGTACAGGTAAAGCCTGGAGTATAAACCACTCAGGTCTAGCAGTCACAGGATCATAAGATAATAATTCTAAATCTTCATCTAGAATTTGTGAAAACCTCTCTCTAATAGTAATAGGTAGTAACCTATGTTCACCAATTTCAGTTTTTTCTACAAAAATTGTAGGTTTGGTAAAAATTAATTCGTACTGTGTTTTTCCACAGTGTGGACATTCTTTTGCTTTTTTTGCTTTTTCAATTATTTGTTCAGGAATACGTTTCTGGGAAATTACAGTATATGCAGCTTCTTTAGTTTTTATTTTCTTGAATACTTCAAGATCTTCTTGAGGAACTTTAAGCCTTGCACAAGAACGACAAGTGGATTGAAGTAATTTGTAGATATTATCAATAAACGCAATGTGTAATACAGGTTCTGCAAGTTCAATGTGTCCAAAGTGTCCAGGACATCTAGCCGCAGTGTTTCCACATGTAAGGCATTTTTGTCCAGGTTCAAGAGTACCTAGTCTACCATCCATAAGACCCCCCTGTACAGGCATTCCATCTTCATCATAAGTTTCAGGAGCTGTAATTTCTGCAACAGAGTACTTTCGAATTTCAGTTGGAGACCAAACTGAAAAACGTATTCCATCAATGGACTTAATCGCTTGGATAGACATGTCAGACTTTCTCCTTAATTAACAATCGAGGGGCAACATTAAGACTTTGCATTTCTTGTAAGAGAAGTTTAAAGGCATATGCAACAGATACAGATGATACTTTAGCTTTGTCACCACAAACTCTGCAAACATACTTTCGTTGTTTAACATCATGATAAGCTACCAAACCACATCTCTCACAGACAAAAATATCAGATTTGTCAGACTCGTCTAGCAACCTATCTTTTAGAATCATTGAGGCACCATATGCAATTAGGCAATCACGTTCCATTTCACCAAATCTTAGTCCACCACCACGTGCTCTTCCTTCTGTGGGTTGTTTGGTTAACATCTGCACTTGACCACGAGCTCTTGCATGAATCTTATCTGCAACCATATGGTGAAGTTTTTGATAATACACAACCCCAATGAAAACATCAACTGGAAATGATTTTCCAGTTCTTCCGTCATACATTATTTCTTTACCAGAATATTTGAAACCATGTGCATCCATTACTTCTTTTACTTCATCCATCTTTTCACCTACAAATGCGGAACCGTCAAATCTTTTACCACGTAATGCCGCGGCTTTTCCACAAATAGACTCCATCATCATGCCAACAGTCATTCTTGATGGGAAAGCATGTGGATTAATCAATACGTCTGGAGACATTCCATTTGCAGTATATGGTAAATCTTCAGATTTTGCTAAAATTCCAAGTACACCTTTTTGTCCATGTCGTGAAGCAAATTTATCACCAATTTCAGGAATTCTCATATCTCTTGCTCTAATCTTATACATTTTACCACCTTCATTGGATTGAGTCATTACAACAGTATCAACTACTCCGGTTTCAGAAGGTCTAACACCAATTGATGTATCACGTCGATATGGTCCTGTGGATTCAAATTCACGATATTCTTCCATGAATCTAGGAGGACTTGTTTTTCCAATCAAGATATCTCCACCTTTGACAGGAGATTCAGATGCAACAACACCATCTTCTTCAAGTAAACGATAAGCACGTTCCCCTTTGTAACCTCGAATATTATCTTCAGCATTTGGAATCTCAAAGTTATCGCGCATACCTCCTGGGTATTGTTTAGCTTCTGCGTCATAGATTCTAAAGAAAAATGTACGTCCAAGTCCTCTATCAACAGAGGCTTTACTTAGAACAATTGCGTCTTCAATATTATAACCATCAAAAGGCAACACAGCTACAACACAGTTTTGTCCTGCAGGCCTATCCTCTAAACCCAATAGATTCATTGCTTTGGTATTAACAATTGGAGTTTGTGGATAGAGCATAAAATGTTGCCTTACGTAAGTACTAGTATTCATCATAGGGGTAGAAAATCCTAAACTTTGTTTTGCCATAGCAGATTCGTATGTATTTCTTGGAGATTGATTATGTTCAGGATACGGAATTATTGATGCTCCTGCACCTAATATTGCTGGAGGAAATACTTCAAGATGAGTATGTCTCTTTGCGTCTTTTTCATCTAGAGTAACATAACAATTTTCCTCTTCATTTGCATCAATCATTTCAATCACACCCATTCTCAGAAGATCAGTCCAGGAAAGTAATTTTTTAGAAATTTTATCTAAAAGATCTTGTGTCAGTAATGGTTTATCATCTTTAATTACAATAAGAGGTCGAAGAACTCTTCCAGCATTACAATTAACATAAAGTCTTCTGGTGGAACCTTCAATTTCGGATTTATGAAATGACACTCCCACATGCGGATGAATTTTTGAATTTCGTCTCAAGTCTCTAAGAGAATCAGCTAGTTGTTCACCATCTTTATAATATCCTATTAAACGACCATCAACAAAAATTCTGGTTCCATCTTTCTTTAGATCCTCTTTTGCGTCAAAGAAATGGACGGTTCCAAGATCATATAATTTCTCTACAATTTCTTCAGAAGGGACGTTGACAGAAATGATTCCAGATAATGCCAAATTTTTCACTAGTCCACAATTGGAACCTTCAGGTGTCTCACTGGGACATATTCTTCCAAAGTGAGTTGCATGTAGATCTCGTGCTTCAAAGTTTGGTTGAGTTCTACTAAGTGGAGATTGAATTCTTCTAAGATGACTAATAGTTGAAAGGTAATTGGTTCTATCAAGTAGTTGAGTAACACCAACACGTCCACGACCCCAATTTCCAGTTGCAATTGCGTTGTTTAGTTTGTCAGTAATAATTCCAGGTCGTATTGCAGCAGCAACAGCATTAATTCCTCGTTTTTGGCCTGAACGTTCAAGTTGATATTTCATATCTCGAACAAGATTTCTAAATGCAGTTCTAAACAAATCGGCCAACATTTGACCTGCAAATTTTATTACTTTATTTCCATAATGATCTTTGTCATCAGGAGAAATCCAAGACAATTTTAGTTCCAATAGTTTGCATGCAGCTTCGCCTAGAAATTGGGCTTTTTCCTTACGATTCTCTGGGTGTTTACCTAAGTGTGGCAATAATCCCCAATCAAGTAAAGTCTCTGCTCGTTTTATTTGAAATTCTTCTAACATACCAGGAGCAATACGTTTGCTTATGTAGACAATTGCATCCTTGGCAGTTGGTACATCACCTGCTTTTTCAAAAGAGCCTTCTAACTCATCTTGTAATTCATCTACTAAAGAAACAGCTGCAGCAATTTCTCTATCAGACTCCAACCCCAAAGATCTCATAAGAGTAACTACTGGAATATCAACAGGAGAACCAGGAATTCTAGCAACTATCAATCCGTCATTTTTCATAACAAGTTCAAGTTTAGCACGGTAACCAACAATGGAAGAATACACTTTTGCTTTAAAGACAACATTACCTCCTACAGTTTCCCTATCAACAATTATTTTGTTATAAGAAAGATCTTCTAATCCAACGATTACCCGCTCAGAACCATTTATGATAAAATAGCCACCAGGATCGTTAGGATCTTCACCGTGTTCAATTAATTTTTGAGTGGAAAAGTTATGCAGAATACATGCATTGGATTTTGCCATTACAGGTACATCACCAATATGTACAAATCTAGATTCCAAGATTTTTCCATCTTCAACCACACTAGCTTCCATCATAACTGGAGCAGAATAGGAAACATTTCTCAATCTTGCTTCTGCAGGAGTAATGTGTGTAATTGAACCATCAAGTTCCATCATACGAGGTTGTTGTAGCTTAACTTTGCCTAATTGAATTTTATATGGATATTCAGCGTTTTCAATTTCGATTTGTGCCACTTCATTAATGATACTTTGTAGACCACGTTCTAGAAATTCATCAAAAGAATTCAGGTGTTGACGTGCAATTCCTTCCCGTTTCAATATATCCTGAATTACAGGCCATCGTTTTGTAGAAGAGTCAGCCACTATACTTCCACCACATATCGATAATAGAGACTTTCACCAGCAGTAGGACTTTTTCTAGTAATCTTAATTACATCACCAGGTTTTACTCCCAGACCAAGTATTGCAGGATCATTTACAAAGATTAGAGGTAATTCAGTAGGTTTACAATTATATTTTTTTAGTACTTCTTCAGCTTCTTGTTTTGGAATAATTTCATGTTTTGGAACATAGATATGATCTGGCACTAAGATTTGGTTTTTTTTAGTTGCCATCTATATAACCTCCATTCGAACATTAAATGTAATAGCTAATAATGCACACAAACTGTCAAAATTTCACGCTCAGGTTAATATATATCTAATCTGAAATTCGGCAAAAAGAGTGTTTTTTCTCTTTAGTCAATAAATTTTTTCACAACCTTAAATAGTATAAATCTAGGCCAAAGATTGATGAAAACTCATCTATCGGTGTTAGCCCTTTCTGCAATTTTGGTTGTAAGTATTGGAATGACGCCAGCATTTGGACAAATACAAAACTCGATTATTGTTACTACGGATAAAGCATCCTATTCTGAGGGTGAAACAATCCTTGTAACAGGCGAAGTCAGAGATCTGTATTCAGGGACCCCAGTCAGCATGATAGTTAAGGCTCCTAATGGAAACTTAGTATCGATTGCACAAGTAACAGTAGGTGGAGACAAAAAGTTTAGTACCGAAATTACTGCAGGTGGATCATTAATGAAATCTGAAGGGGCATACTCAATTACAGTTCAATATGGAACAGAAAATCGTTCAGCCACAACATCATTTGAATTTGGTGGTTCTACAGTCACATCACCAGGTGGAAATGTTGATTCACAGGTAACAGATTCAACAGTATCTATCGAGGGCGCAAGTGATTTGATAGGATATGACATTACAGGCGGAAAGCTGCTAAGCATAATGCCTGATGTAGATGCCAGCTCACTAATCATTTCTATTGATGCAACTGATGATGGTTCACTAACTCTCACAATCCCTAGATCTGTAGCGGATGCATTATTTGAAAACGGAGATGATGATGAATTCTTTGTTTTAATTGATGGAGAAGAGGTGGAAGACTTTGACGAAGTAAAATCATCAACAGAACGAACACTAACCATAGGATTTTCAGCAGGTGCTGAAGAGATCGAAATAATTGGAACTTTTGTAGTCCCAGAGTTTGGTGCAATTGCAATGATGGTTCTAGCAGTAGCAATTATCTCAATAGTTGCAATCTCTGCAAGATCAAGACTTAGCATTATGCCAAGATACTAAATTTCATCTTTTTTCTCTTTTTAAATATACATAAATACCAAGATGATTGGTTTGAATTAGGATGAATTTTAAACGTTCTACAACATCTATGGCAATAGCCCTTATGGCGCTGTCATTAATTTCAGTGACCTCAATCCAGCAAGATGTATTTGCTCAAAGCCTAGGAATGTCCATTACAGCCACAGCAGATAAAGGATCTGATACAATTGTTGTTTCAGGAAAAACGATTTCACAAATTACAGACGTTACACTTACGGTAACATCCCCAAGTGGAAATAATTTAGTGTCTGTTGATCAGATTTCACCAGATGCCGACGGTAATTTTGTATCGGAATTCAAGATCGGTCCAACATGGACGGAGAATGGATTTTACAAAATTACAGCTATGCAGGGAATGCAACAAAATTCTTTGTACACACTAAAGGTTCTTGTTGAAATAACAAATGGAATGGCTGAGAAAACTTCTGCAACACAATCTAACCTAGAGACAGGAATTTTTGTGCCAAATGAAACAAACATTGCTGAAGATGCAGGTATCGAAATTTATGCAGAGGCTGTTATAGGCTCAGACAGAATTGAGATTACAGGATGGACAGACAGAGTAAGTCAAGATATAACTTTGACAGTTACTGCACCAAATGGAAACATAGTATCTGTAGATCAAGTAACACCAATGCTTGATGGACAATTTACTTCCGTGATCATTACTGGAGGACCACTATGGATTCAGGATGGAGAATATACTGTAACAGCACAACAATTTGAAGATCCAAAATATACTGCTTCAGAAATAGTAGATATTGAGGATGGGGTGGTAGTACCAGAGTTTGGTGCAATTGCAATGATGGTTCTAGCAGTAGCAATTATCTCAATAGTTGCAATCTCTGCAAGATCAAGACTTAGCATTATGCCAAGATACTAAGTTCACAACTTTTTTCTCTTTTTAAATATACATAAATAGAGACAGGTGCAATTCGCAACAAGATGAACAGCCGTACGTCGTTCGCGCTACTAGCCATTTTGACTGCAGTCAGTACTTTAACCATGTCATCTGCATATGCAGCAGAAAATAGTAATCTGCCACAAGCATGTGTAGGATGTTCCATGGACGATGCTAGAACAACAGCAAATGAGATGTTACTTAAAGACATCCCAATCTCTGTATGGACAGATAAGACTAGTTATGGTCATAATGACATGATTATGGTAAAGGGCAAAGTAGCAAACATAGATTCTGGTTTTCCAGTTACAGTCACTGTTGTTAGTCCACTTAATTCCATTGTTACAGTTGATCAAGTAACTGTAGGAGAAAAAGGGAATTTCGAGACTACATTAAACACAGGAGGCAAAATATGGAAATATGACGGTACCTACACCATTAAGGTAAACTATGGTAGTGCTGAAAAAAGTAACAGCGTAAAAGTTGAATTAATGGGTGGAGTAGAATACACACCTAGTTATGAGACACAGACTCCAAGTAAGCAATGTGGACCTGGCGATCTATCTGCAAGTGGTCAATGCGTACCATTTAGTATTTCAGGTGGAACTGTAACTAGTGCAGCTATCAATTTAGATGATAACTCGATTGTCATCAATATCAACGCCAAAGATGATGGAGTTCTCACAGTAACACCATCAAAAACAGTCCAAGACGGTATCTTCATGGTATTAGTTGATGGAGAAGAATGGGATGATGTAGAAATTGTTGCAAATAAAGTAACAGTGATGTTCCCAGCAGGCGCTGAACAAATTGAAGTGATTGGTACTTTTGTAATTCCAGAGTTTGGTGCAATTGCAATGATGGTTCTAGCAGTAGCAATTATCTCAATAGTTGCAATCTCTGCAAGATCAAGACTTAGCATTATGCCAAGATACTAGAATCACAACTTTTTTCATTTTTTCATTTTTGATAGTAAAGGAAATATACAAATGTACAATGGAGTCTTTGTGGATTCCCGAATATTATATGGAATTGTTTTTTTTCTAACGTTGTCAACTGGAACAATTTTTGCTCAGGAATCTTTAATTTCAGTTCAGACAGATGATAATAATTATGATGAGGGAGATACAATAGTAGTTTCCGGACGAGTAACCACAGTGGTTGGTGAAACACCAGTTACACTACAACTGCTTAGAGATGAAAGTCTGATAGATATTGCACAAATTGAGGTTGCACAAGATGGGAGTTACTCACACACCATAATTGCAGAAGGTCCTCAATGGGCAAAACAAGGAGATTACGTAGTAAGAGTCCTATATGGAGAAGGAAATTTTGCACAAACAGAATTTAGCTTTACACCGGAATCAGAAGCCAAGATAACGACGGATAATTTTGAGGTAGATGCAGGAAATTATGGTACATTTGATGTAGAATACACGATTAAAGGCGGAACATTAGAGAATATGGAGGTAAATTCAGATAATTTTTCAGTAATAGTAGAAATTGAGTCAACTGATGAAGGTACAATCACCCTTGATTTACCAAGAGAGTTCATAGGGGCTGAAAAACAGGATGGAAAAGATGAGATATTCATTATTCTCATAGATGAAATAGAAACTCCATATGAAGAAGAAGCAACACATTCAGAATCAAGAAAAATAACAATTAATTTTGAGGAGGGAGATTCTCAAATTGAAATCATAGGAACATATGTTGTTCCGGAATTTGGAAGTATCGCAATTATGATTATGGTTGTAGGAATGATGTCAGCAATAATATTAATCAGGAATAAAAATTTGATAAAATTCTAACTAAATGAGTATTTTTCTTTATAGGGAGAAACGGATCTCAATTCTTTAACTACTTTAGAAAGAATGTCAGCAGTTTCAATGATTTCTTCAGAGGTATTAAAAATTCCAACAGTCAATCTTAAGGAGCCAGTAATTTGTTCATGAGAAAAACTCATAGATTCCAAAACATGAGAAGCCTTTTGGGTATTTACTGAACATGCAGAACCAGTGGATGCAGCAATGCCATATTCATCTAATTTGATTATTAGGTCTTCTCCATTGATACCAAGAAATGTAAAATGGGCATTGTTTGGTAATCGCTGAATAGGATCTCCGTTTAATGTAACTTTGGGAATTTTTTTTAGAACATTTTCAACTAGAGAATTTTTAAGATCTTCCAAATAAGAGACATTGTTTAGTAAGTTTTTTTCAGCAATTTCACATGCCTTACCAAATCCAACAATATTTGCAACATTTTCTGTTCCAGAACGTAAACCGTGTTCTTGTCCACCACCTAAAATTAGCGGATCAAGATCAAGGGTTTTTTTTACATACAATGCACCAACTCCTTTAGGGCCATTAATTTTATGAGAAGAGATAGAAAGTAAATCCAATCCAAGATCTTTGACATCTATTGCAATTTTACCAGTTGCCTGTACAGCATCTGTATGAAATGGAATGTTATTATCTCTACATATTTTGGCAATTTTAGAAATTGGTTGAATTGTACCCACTTCATTATTTCCAAACATTATAGATACAAGTCTAGTATCTTCGGAGATGCAATTTTGTAATTCCTCAAGGTCTACCGTTCCAAAATGATTAACAGGAACATAAACTACATTGAATCCAAGACTAGATAGTTTTTTACAGGGTTGTAAAATAGCATCATGTTCTATAGAAGATGTAATTATTCTACCGTCTTGATACTTCATAGCTAAACCATTTAGGGCTAAATTATTGGATTCGGTTCCTCCAGAAGTGAAAAAGATCTCTTTAGGATCAGCATTGATTAAAGATGCAACCTGTTTTCTTGCTTTTTCAATTGCCTTACGAGCCAGGCGTCCATGTCTATGAATAGATGATGGGTTGCCATATTGTTCGCGCATAAATGGCAACATTGAATTCAATACATCCTCATGAATCTGAGTAGACGCTGCATTATCCAGATAAATCAATCTGTAATCACATTAATTTTTCCTGGTTTATATCCTTCCTGGTCAATTTCAACAGAATTGAATCCTATCATTTGTAATTTTTCAGTAATTGTTTTTAGAGTTGGTTTATCAAATACGGTTATCATTTTTTTATCTACTTCGATTTTAGCAGAACCATTCAAATCTCTTACACGTACCTGGTCTATTTTTGTAATTTGTTTGATGAGAGTTTCACCAAATTCTATCCTAGATAGTTTTTCAGCAGTAACTCTCTGCCCCCATGGAATTCTTGATGCCAAACAGGAGTTAGAGGGTTTATCAAATACGGTTAGTCCAACAGATTTTGCTGCTTCTCGAATGTTGGGTTTCGAGAAACCAACTTCTGCAAGAGGGCTTTGAATTCCATTTTGTCTAAGTGCCAATATACCAGGCCTATAATCTCCCAAATCGTCCATATGAGTACCATCAACAATAATATCCACATCATTTTTTTTCGCTAATTTTTTCAGATGGTTACCAAGTTCCAACCTACAATGAAAACAGCGATTTGAATCATTCTGAACAAACTCTTCATTTTCAAGTTCGTTATAATCTAGAAACAATTGCTGAATTCCAATTTCTGAGCATATTCTCTTAGCAGAAACAAGTTCTTCTTCAGAGAGAGTTTTGTAATCAGCAGTTACAGCTATTGCATTATCACCTAGCTTTTGAAAAGCAGCATAGGCAACTAGTGCACTGTCTACACCACCGGAGAGAGCAATCATCACCCTGCCTTTACCTTCAAACCAATTCAATAGATCAATGAGTTTAGTCATTTCTCTTTCTCCAATTTCTCAATTTCACATCTTAGTAAAAATTCTGTTTCTGGAAGTGATTGAGCAATCTCCGAAGATATTTTCTTCAGATCTTCAAATTCTATCTTAAAACGTACATTCTCTTTGAAATAAGACTTCTTGTAATGTACAGAAAAAGATTTTCCATTCAAAGTGACAACTGCATCATGATTGGTTCTAGAAACTACAAACCTACTAGAATCAAAAATTCGGATTCCCAACGTTCCTGTTTCAAGTATCAATGTGTCTAAAAGTGGATCAATTTTTTCATCATCACATATAATTGAAACAAGATACGTAGGTCTACCTTTCTTTGATATTCCATTAAAAACAGAAATATCCCTAGCGCCTTTTGCCATTATCTTTTCAATAAGATTCCCAATAATCTCTCCAGAGACGTCATCAAGATTAGTCTCCAAGATTTTTACTGAATCTGTACCAAAATCATCATTCTGGCCTCGAACAAGTTTTAATACATTTGAGAATGATTGAAAATCTTTCTTTCCAGCACCATAACCAATGGAATTAATCTTCAAAGATGGATAAAACTTTGAAGGAATGGGGCACAGACTTGATAGGATACAAGCTCCAGTAGGAGTAGTTAATTCATCATTGGCATTATTTCCAACAATCTCCAATCCAGAATTTTTAAAGATCTCAAGAATTGCACTTGCAGGATTAGACATTACACCGTGTGAAAAAGTTATAGAGCCAGATCCAACAGAGATTGGCAAACAAATGATTTTTTCATCAAATAATTTTAAATCATCCAATGCAATTGCTGCACCAATAATATCTACAAGAGTGTCAACACTAGAAGCCTCATGAAAATGTACAGAGTCTTCAGGAATACCATGAATTTTAGATTCTGACGAAGTTAAGATGTTGATACAAGATATTGCAAAAGATTTTGCTTTATCTGAAAGTTGAATGAGATCAATAGAAGAGACTATTGCATTTTTTATTTCTACTGCCTTTCTCTCATGTAATGATTCTTCAACTGTCAAAAGTAGTTCAGTCGATTCAATTCCATTTTTTTTTATTTTTTTGAAATCAATGTTATGAATTTGAGAATTGGTAAATGACTTTGACGACATGATTATTCCTTTGATTATTTTTTCTTTATTGGCTCCTAAATCAACTAAAGAAGACAAGAACATGTCACCGGATATTCCAGCGATTTGAGGATCAATTACGAGAACCAATACTTCAAAATTGTAAAAAATGCTTATAAATTCGCCTAATCAGTAAAAATTTCACTAGATTTAATTATTCAAAAATTACACGATTTTTCATGCTTACGATTATTGGATCAGGTAAAGTGGGAGGAGATGCAGCATTATTCTCTGCACTAAAACGATTAGACGATCAGATTTTATTATTAGATGTCGCAGAAGGACTCCCACAAGGAGAAGCCATGGATATCAATCACATGTTATCAGAACAGGGGATAGATGTAGAAGTAAAAGGATCCAATAATTTTGAAGATATGAAAGGATCCAATATTGTTGTAGTTGTCGCAGGATCTGGGAGAAAACCAGGAATGACGAGAATGGATTTGTTAAAGATTAATGCATCAATTGTAAAAAGCGTAGTTGAAAATATCAAAAAATATGCAGATAATTCAATGATAATACCTGTCACAAACCCACTTGATCCAATGGCTTACATCACTTACAAAACATCAGGATTTGACAAAAGCAGAGTCTTTGGAATGGGTGGCATGTTGGATCTATCAAGATTTAGGCAGTTCATACATGAGGCAACGGGTCACTCTCGTGATTCAATTAGAGCATTAGTGATTGGGGAACATGGAGAAAATATGTTACCATTGCCAAGATTTTCATCAGTTTCAGGAATTCCATTATCATCTTTCCTTTCAAATGAAAAGATGAATGAATTAGTTCAGAACACAAAACAAGTAGCAGCAAAAGTAATTGAGTTAAAGGGAGCAACAGTACACGCACCAGGAAACGCCATTTCCGCAATTGTAGAATCAGTGGTAAGAGATAGAAAACAAGCCATACCAGTTGCAACTTACCTTGATGGAGAATACGGTCATTCAGATGTGACGATTGGAGTTCCAGCAATCATTGGAAAGAACGGTGTTGAAAAAATTATAGAGTTAGAACTAAACGATGAAGAAAAACAAGGATTTGATAAAGGCGTAGAGAATGTCAAAGGAGCAATCTCAGGCGTAGAGATCTAAGCATTTTTTTATAGAAAAATAATATTCAACATATTGGAAATACAGGAAATTTTAGAATCACTAAAGGCAGACAAAATTTCTATTTATGAAGCAAAAAAACTTCTTGCAATATATTCAATTGAAGAAGTGGAAAATTTTGCAAAGATCGACACCAACCGTAGGAAGAGAAAGGGAATTCCAGAAGTAATTTTTGCAGAAACAAAAAAAATAGATGAAATAAAAAAAATTACTGAAAAAACTTTAGAAAAAACAAATGCAGTTGTAGTATCTAGAATTAGAAAAAACGACTATAAGGAAATTTTAGAGTTTGCAAAGAAATTAAAAATTAAAACAAAAACAGGGAAAAATTCATCATCTTTACTACTATTTAGAAAGCCAATAAGAGCCTCAGGTGGAAAAGTAGGCATAATCACTGCAGGTACTTCAGATATCGGGGTCGCAGAAGAAGCTAGATTGATGTGTGAAGCAATGAACTGCAAATGTATTACGGAATATGATGTAGGAGTAGCAGGAATTCAAAGATCTTTTCCAGTTTTAAAAGAAATGGTAAGAGAAGACGTAGATTGTATCATTGTGGCTGCAGGAATGGAAGGAGCACTAGCCACACTAGTTTCAACCGTAGTAGATATTCCAGTAATAGGAATTCCAATATCCGTAGGATATGGATATGGAGAAAAGGGAATTGCAGCATTAGCCTCAATGCTTCAGAGTTGTTCCTTGGGATTATCAGTTGTAAATATAGATAATGGTATAGCAGCAGGAGGCATTGCAGCAAATATTGCAAATAGACGAACCAAAAAAGAAAAACAACAAAAATTACAAAATAAGAAACAAAATACATCTCGTAAATGATATATAGCATAATTTAACGAAGTTTTGTAGTTGTCTGGTAAGCGTATTGTGTTAACTGCAGATCGTAGTTTAATGACAAATTACAGAGGTAATTTTTTGTATGGATTTATTGCATGTGGACCTTACGAAGTTTTACCGGAATGGGTATTTGATAAAGTGTTTTGCCCATCAGTTGAAACAGATCCAATCACAGGAGAGGCTAAAGTTGCTCAAATCGGTCTAAGAAGGATTGAAAGCTCATTAATTCAAGGAGGTTACAAACGAGAAGACGTATTCATAGGGCATCCAGATATGCTACACAAATCAATTGGTCCAGACACTAAAGTTGTAGGGATTAATGTGATGGATCCACTTGGCATGGCACCAGTCACAACAACAATGTCACCTGAAAAATTATCCTATGTAGCAATGAAATTTAAAAAAATGTGTGCAAGTATTATTCAACTCAAAAAGAAGTATGACTTCAAAGTAGTAGTAGGAGGAAACGGAGCATGGGAATTAGCAAAATCAGATAGAATGAAAATTCACGGTCTAGATACGGTAGTTGTAGGAGAAGCAGATGAATTAGCTGTAGATTTGTTTCAAGATTTAGAAAAAGGAGACGCACCAGAATTAATGCATTGTTTTGTAAGAAATCTAGAAAACATTCCAGTTATTGAAGGGCCTACAATCAATTCATTAATTGAAGCAATGAGAGGATGTGGAAGAGGATGTGATTTTTGTGATGTCAATAAAAGATCAAAGAAAGATTTGCCATTGGAAAGGCTTCAGTATGAGGCAAAAACAAACTTAGATTATGGCTTTGATTCAATTTGGCTGCATTCAGATGAAATGTTACTCTACGGATGTGACAACAGAGACTTTGTACCAAATAGAGATGCAATAGTAGATTTGTGGAAGGGTCTCAAAGGATTAGGCGCAAATTTCATTGGAACCACGCATATGACATTTTCTGCTGTTGCAGCAGATCCAACTTTGATGCAACAAATTTCTCATATTAATGGACAAGATAAATCAGGTAGATGGCTTGCAACAAACCTAGGAATTGAAACTGTCGCACCTGCAATGGTAAAAAAACATCTAGGTGTAAAAACAAGACCATTTTCAACTGATGAGTGGGGAAGTGTTGTAAGAGAAGGAGCTAAAATTCTTAACGAAAACCACTGGTTCCCAGCAGCAACTATCATCATCGGCTGGCCTGATGAAACTCCAGATGACATTCAATACACAATAGATATGATGAGTGATTTTCGAGAGATGGACTTTAGAGGATTAGTTGCACCATTACTGTATCAAGACTTTAGCGAAAAAAATTCGATGCATTTTGGAAATTTGAACGAAGCACAATTTACGTTATTTTGGAAGTGTTGGGAAAATAATTTACGAGTAATCAACGACATCATTCCAATCATACTTAGAAACAAGACATATGGACCACCAATGAAAGTTTTCATGTATGGAATTCTTAAAGCAGGAACATGGGCTATAATGAGGTATTTACGAGGACTATGTAAAGATCTCTTTAATGGAAGAACTCCAGATGAGATAATTGACAAATACGCAAGAAGTAGATCAGTATCTGCACCAAAAATTCAGACAAAAAAACTATAGCATTATAAGACATGCACCAAAAATTAGGTACATGAAATATTCCTAAAAAATTTTCTTTCAAATATTTTCAAGCGCACTATCAGCAATAGTGTTTCGTTTTGGGGTTAATGAAATAAAGTAAACTTTATCAGCTCTCTCAATACCTTCTACTTTTTTGTAAGATTTTGAGGTAACGTCAAATTCATAAATTCCTGGTTCAAGCGATCCTTTTGCATATAACATAAGATAAACTTCACCAGTAGATGGACTTAGAGGGATGAAAGACATCACGTAACCTTTGTACGAATTAATTGGCATAGTATTTTTCATTGGTGGAGCTGCAGATGCAAGATACATGAAAATATCTTCCAAGGTTTCAAATTCTTCATATTCAATTTTCATGTTAACACTATACCTCTTTAGTATAATAACCTACTATCAAGAAATGAAAAGATTAGTTTCTAGATTTAATGTGTTTGTGAACCTTAAAACCAACAAATGCAGGTGCGGCAATATACATTCCCAAATTAAGTGCAATAACAGAAATGCCAAGTCCCAAGACTTCTAATTCAGAACCATTCTCAGCTAGAGACATTATTGAAAGTGTTGAAATCATAGGAGTAATAACAGTTCGTACAACTTCTTGGAATGCAGGATTTTCTCGTTCCCAATCAGCAACAGTTGGAGCAAATGAATAGTACAAGGTGTTAAAACCGGTCATAAATGCAGTACCAGATGAGGTAGAAAGCACAGTGTTATCACGTACTTCTCTCAAAAATTGAACTTGTGGAGCCAACTCGGTTCCGTATGCAGCAGTTGCAATTAAACAAGAACCACCTTCATCAGGTTCCTCGTCAGGTACTTCAGATTTTTTCACTTGACAAACACCATCAACTAATTCGGTACCAGCACCACATACAGGTTGTTGTGGTTCTGGCTCAGGTTCTGGCTCAGGTTCTGGTTGTGGCTCAGGTTCTGGTTGTGGCTCAGGTTCTGGTTGTGGCTCAGGTTCTGGTTGTGGCTCAGGTTCTGGTTGAGTGGGAGGTGTGAAAGAGCCCCCAGTATAAACTACAACAGATTCACCAGATACAGATCCAAAACGAAATTCAACAACATAATCACCGCCAGATGACCATAGTGGGCCACCTGCAACAAAACTATGAGTAAAAGATCCATCAGAATTTGGAACAATTTGTCCTATACTTACCAAGTTATTATCAGGTGATTTTACAATAACAGTAACTGCTTGACCTGAATGTAAATTAGAATCAAAATCACGTATACTTCCATCAATATTCACCCTATCGCCATTTCCATAAGAGGGAAGTTCAGCTGTTGCGACTAAGGGAGCGATATTATGATCATCGGCAAACACAGAAGGGTTAACTCCATAGGACATTATAGAAATCGCTAACAATGCAAATGCAGCAGTGCCCTTCAAATTCATTTTCATTTTGATGAACGGATAGAGAGTATTTATGTATTCAATGAAAGAAAAATTGACCATATTATACTCCAATTATACCTTTTTTGACTAAGTATTTAACTGACTGGACGAAATCATCATCTGAAATTTGGTTAGCGTACCACCATTTGGCATTATTTTTTAGCCAAGCAGGAATTGTTTTTTCAGAAACTGAGAAACGTTCCTTTGAAGAAACATCAATAATGCCTTGTTCAATTAGATATTCAAGGTTATTTGCAAATTCAGAGTCAGTAAGAGAAGACGAAGACCAAGAGTGGGCATTATTTTTTACCCAAACAGGAATTTCAGGATTTAATATTTGAAAAGAAGTTGAGCCAACAAATACACCATTATACGACAGATGGATGTCATAACGGCCAGTTAAAGAATCAGAATTAACTGAAATTAGTGATCGGTAACTACCATTGTTTGAAAGGTTTGCAGCAAAATTTTGAGATTGTCCATCAGGAAAAGTAATCAAAACTCCTAATGGGATGCCTCTTCGATGATTATCAATAGTTCCAGAAAGAACAATTTCTTGTATTTTTTCAGAGGTGGGTTTAACAATCTCATAGGCACTTAATTTTGGCAGAGCAAAAGAAGGCTCTAATGTAGGAATAGAGGATCTATTTTTCAAAAGGCTCACAATACTGGGATTTCCAGAACTGTCGCGTGAATCATAATATTTTGCATCAATACTACCCCCTGCAGGAGAAATTAATTTTGTACCTGAAGCATTGCAGATTTTTGATGGCATTTTAAAAACACCCTCAAAAATGCCTGAACTAGGTCCTGTTTCAATAAGAGTAAACCCCGTAGCTCCTAAACCTCCATGTTCAACCCCGTCTATAGTACAACGTTTGTATCGGATATCTTTGATTAGGATTTCAAGTAGGATAACATCATTTTTTCCAACGGTATCAACATTTTCAGACGCAGGATCATTGATTACGAAATATACATCAACCAGATCATTTCTCAAATTAAGATCTGGATCGTTAAGAGTTATTGTAACAGGTTGACCAAACCTGTAAGAGTTAGAATTGGATGACAGGGTAGCAGAATTTGTTTCAGCAATGGAGCTTCCAGAATTAGAAGACACAGTAACGGTCAGCCCAACTCGGCTTAGATCAGAATATGAGATAAAAATTGCATCATTGTTAACTAATCTATCAGTTAGAATGAATTTGATGTTGTCAGAGATAGGCTGAATGGAACCTATGAAGGCAGGATCTACAATATTTAATTGGTTAGAAAATGCAAACTCAAACTCACCTTCAAAAGTAGAAGAATTATCAGATGTCTCTTCTAATTCAAATCGATAAATTGCATTATTAATTCCGTCACCATCATCTTCCAAACCAAAAGAGAATAGGTCAAACACGATAGGTTGAAGATCATTAGAAGAAGGAATGCTACCAGTATTTTTAGTAGAGTCATTATCTGACGAATCAAAATCAATCACAAGGAAGATTGAACCGGTTTGGGTAAAAATGTCAGACACTATTGAATCATCTATTTTTAGAAATCCTTGAGAAGATGAGATCTCACCTGCATTTACCAGAGTAACAGAAGGAGAAGAATCGGAAAGACTACCAAAATACAACATGATTTCGGTATCAGTGAAGTCATTCAGACCATAATCATCTTGAAAGGATCTTAAATCATAATTTAGCCAATTTGTACCAATATTATCAGATTTGTCGATTAGGATATTTCGAATATTAGATGAAGAAATTCCTAAATCCAAAGATATTTTTTCAAACTCTTTTATTGTCAATGATTTTGTGTCAATAAACAACCTTTCAGAATGAACATCATGAATAAAAGAAACTGCAGAATTGCCATCTAAAAGAGAATCAACAGAATTTTCATAGAATTTTACATTGTTAGAATCTTTTAAGGTAACAGGATTGCCTATTTTCAGAGTGGGGATTAATGAAGTGTCACTAGCAACATCAAGATCTTCTTTGGCTGCACTGTTTATGTTTTGATCAGGATCTATCAAGACAACAGGGATTTTAGTCCCAGGTTGGATGGATGTGGAGGGGCCACCGATCTTTAGTTCAGGTTTTTGTAAAGATACAGATGCTGTGGAGAAACCTGTAAGAATTGAAACAGAATTTTCATTATATTCGATAGAACCAGTATTTCCCCTTGGAGCGTTTGGCAAAATACCGATAGTAGATTCATCATTTGAGTCAAAGCTCTCAAAGATTCCGGAATTAGGGCCTCTTTCCACAAGGGTAACAATTTGAGTATACGACTTTGAAGTTTTTTTATCAGTTACAACAGATTGATTATTTTGATCTGAATTGGGTTTTAATTGAATAATTGAATTTGGATCCACGACTAGTTTACCATTTTTTTCAAAACCAAGAGATGAGAGATAGGGTAAGAGATCAACTAGCCCATTTGTGTTATCAGCAGCAGGCCTACCAGAATTGTCAAAGGCCTGATAAAAAGTAGTAGGAGATACAACACTAAATGTCCAAGAGTCCTCATCAGTAGGATCCTGATTTAATTGAAAATCATTTACCGTGACAAAGACTTCAGCATTTTGAGGATAAAAGTCTCTGTCAAGAGACATAGAGATGTTTGGAATTTCATCATATTCAAGATCAACTCTCTGAGAACCCCCTGCTGCATTATATTGAATGGTTACATCACTAAATGAAAATAATTGAATTAAAGGCCAAGCGTTTGGATCTAAGCCAATTTGACCATCAGGTATTGAAGGATGGGTATTGATTGATCGTGGGTTTCGTACAACATTATTTGTGTTAGATGCGGGGGTACCATCACAGTCAGAACTTGGAACAAAGAACCCATCGCTTTCAGTTAAATCAATTCCAAATGCAGTATTTTCTCTATCACAATATACTCCAAAATCAAGGCTTTGACCTGGTTCACCTGTTAATGCAACAGAATCTGCATCCTTTGCTGCATCAGCATTTGCAAAATAAGCATACCAATTTCCATCAGTTGCCTGGACCATACGTAGTGATTTTCCATTGAGGGTAACATCAGGTTCTCCCTTGCCTTCATCAGTATCACGAATATTGTTATCACGTATTACTACTTCAATTACCATTGAACCTGCAAAATGATTATCAAACTGTGAATTTTCTGCTGAAACATCAAGATTAGGATTAGATGCATCTACACTTAGAATTGGAATTAAAGACAATATCGATAAAACTCCTAAAACATAGAAAAAAGATTGAGACACTAGCAAAAGAGGCTACATGATCACAAATAATGTTATCGTCATATTTCTTCTTAAAAACTTGTAATATGTGTTCAGAGATATTAAA
This sequence comes from Candidatus Nitrosopumilus sp., assembly GCF_965223225.1. Taxonomy (GTDB): domain Archaea; phylum Thermoproteota; class Nitrososphaeria; order Nitrososphaerales; family Nitrosopumilaceae; genus Nitrosopumilus. The sequence continues at coordinate 233,647 of NZ_CBDCVU010000004.1, read as the reverse complement.
ATCAGGAAATGTTTGTCCAAAGAACTAAAGTTTTACAAATTTCTCTGTTAGCTATCTTTTCAGCATTCCTAGTAGAATTAATTTTGGGATTAATTTCAAACAGCCTTGCACTTGTTACAGACAGCATTCATGCATTATTAGACAGTGTAGTCACCATCGTTTTATTACTAGCAGCAAGAATGGCCATCAAGCCACCTGATGCTGAACACACGTATGGACATGGAAAAATAGAATCATTGGGCGGACTATTAGGAGGAATTGTAATTTTTCTAATAGCATGTTTCTTTGTTTATGAATCTCTAACCAGACTACAAAACCCTCCACCAAATGTTTTGCCAGGATTACTTGCAATAGTTGGAGGAATTTACACAATAGGAATAGATATTTTTCGATTAACAATACTAAGAAAATCAATAAGGAAGATCGGAGGTGCAACTCTTAAAGCTGATTTTTATCATGCATTGATGGATCTAGGGTCGACATTAGTTGCAATCATAGGAATTGTATTTGTGTCGTATGGGTTTTATCAGGGGGATTTTCTAGCCGCGTTAATTTTAGGAATATTATTGGCAGCATTAAGTATAAAATTAATCCATAAAACGGCTTTAGATTTAACAGATATTATTTCACCAGAACTTGTAAAAAATGTAAGAGAAATTACTGTTGCAACAAAAGGAGTAATTGATGCAGGTCCAATATTGATGAGGAGATCAGGAGATACTATTTTTGCAGACATAACAATTTCTTTAAGAGGAGATACAAGTTTTGATGTTGCACATAAAATTAGTAGTGATGTGGAAAATAACATTAAAGAGAAAATTTCAAATGCTGCAATTACAATTCATTTTGAACCAAATTGGAAGGATGTTCCATTAGATGCAAAGATATCAGAAATTACAGAAAATGTTGAAGGAGTCAAAGGAGTTCATAACGTCAGCACACACAAAACAAATGGAAAGATGTTTTCAAACTTACATGTAATGGTAGAAAGAGAGATGAATTTATTATCAGCACATAGAATTTCAGAGAAAATTGAACAAAAAATTTATGAAAATATACCAGAAATAGAACACATAACAATTCACTTAGAACCATTCTTAACAATGCCAAAGAGTATCAATTTGGAGGACAAAATTACTGAAAAAAAAATTAGAAAGATTTTAGAAAAATATACAGAGATAAAGAGAATTGGTAGAATAGTGTCACTAAGTTTTGAGAACATTCTCAAAATAGACATAGATTGTTCTTTTGACGGAGAATTATCAATTGAAAAAGTTCACGACTTAACATCAGAAATCGAACAAAAAATACGTTTAGAAGTCAAGAATTCAGTAATAACAATACATCCAGAACCAGATTAAAGTAGAAGAATTGTCAAGTATGGTGCACGCATGCAAAGTACAGATTTACGAATTACATAACTATTGATAGAATTGACTCTTCATTTCTAAATCATTTGATTAGAACAAAAATTACCTTTAAACTAAAGAAAAATCCGATAAAAAGTGTGCAAAAGGCAGTATTAGGTCTAGTTATTTCTGGAATATTAATTGTGGTAGGATTGATGTTAATGGTTTTAGGAAATCAAATTGTATTAGAAGGAGTTAATCAGGAAAATGGAAAAATAAATTCTGAACAATCACTTACAATTTTAAATGAATTTGACGCAGAAACTACACCAACAGGAGTTTTTGCAGTACAGGCAATAAATAGCAATGAAGGTACGACATCTGCAAAAATAATTGGGCCCTCGGGTAATGAAATAAAATTTGTTTGGATTAATCAAGAAACCATAGAAGAAGAATTTGCAATAGACGAAACAGGTTCGTATAAATTAATCATTGAAAGTCAAAATACTGAAGAGACGCAAGTTTTTGCAGCTTTAGGTCCACTTCCAGATGCGGAAAAGAAAACAATTGGATTCATTTCTGTATATGTGTTAGTCGTAGGAATGGCAGGATTAGTAATAGTTGGAATTTATGCGATTAAAAATAGAATATCAGTTTAGATAACTATCCATTTTTTCAAGACCATCTATAGCAGCATCAAAATTATCACTGTTTTCAACTATGCTACTTAATTTATCAAAATTTGCACTAAGAGTATAGTCACCATTGAGGTCAGATTCTTTTAAAACAAAACCATGTTCTATCAAGTAAGAAAAACATTCTAAAACATTTTTTTCAGTGATGTTAGATTGTTGAGCCAGAAAAGAGCAAGTTTTTTTGCCATCTTCTAACGATGCCAACATTAAAGAAGTTACAGGATCAAACATGCAATTTATGATCTTATCCCGATCGTAATTACTATCAATCATGATTTAAATGAAAAAATGAGAAATTTATAATTTTTTGAGGTTTATCAAAAGATAATTAAGAAAAACACCAAGATAAAGAATATGCAAAAACTATGTGAGGGAGATCCATCAGGTAAAGGTACACATTGTTTTTGTATTGAAATCGAACCCCAACAAGGAATAAAAAAATGCTGTCAATGTAATCAGTGGAACGTAAGTGGTAGAAATTGGACGAGAAATGAAGACTTCAAATAAAAAAAGAATCTAGCCTCTCAGAACAAGAGGCTTATGAGAATTACGAGATATGAGAGAAAAACCTTGCCTAGCATGGTTTTTATCGGGGTTTCTTTGAATTTTTGAATACTTGAGTGCTCAAGAATATAGACACATCGTAAGAATTGTGGGAAATGATATCCCAGGAGAGAGAAAAATCCTGGTAGGATTGACACAGATAAAGGGAATAGGGTATAATTTTGCCACGGCAATTCTAGATTCTTTAAAAATTGATACAAATTCAAACATAGGCAACCTTTCAGACAGTGAAGTGCAGGCAATCGAGAAGTTGATTTCAGACCCAATTGGTGGAAATTTTCCTACTTGGTTTCTTAACAGAAGAAAAGACATTGAAACGGGTGCAGATTTACATTTGTTAACATCAGATATTCCATTTACATTAAGAAATGATATTGAACGCGAAAGAATAACTGCAAGCTGGAGAGGATATCGTCATCTCAGCGGGCTCAAAGTCAGAGGGCAAAGGACTAGGACATCAGGAAGAAAATCTGGTGCAGTAGGAGTTGCAAAGGGGGGAGGACAAGCAGCTCCAGTAAAGAAAGCAGCAGATCCAGCAGCAGCTCCAGCAGCAGCTCCAGCAGCAGCTCCAGCAGCAGCAGACTCATCGGAGAAAACTGAATAGGTGTTTTAGATGGGAGATCCAAAATATCCACGAAGAGTCTGGAGGAAGCCAAAGAGACCTCTCAATTATGAATTAAAAATGGAAGAGTTGAAAACTTTGGGTACATTTGGGTTAAGAACTAAACGAGAATTATGGAAAGCACATACTGAACTTTCAAGAGTAAGACACCAAGCAAGATCATTACTTGCATTAAGACAAGAGGTAAGAGCAGAGAAAGAACCAATTCTTATGAAATCTCTAGCAAGAATTGGGTTAGTTAGCAGCGACTCAACATTAGATGACGTTTTAAATTTGAATGTGAACGATTTGTTATCACGCAGACTCCAAACAATTGTTTCAAAAAGATTAGGATTTACAACACCATATCAAGCAAGACAGGCCGTGATTCACGGGCATATAATGATTGGAGAACGAAAAGTGAACATCCCATCATATACTGTTGCTGTTGAAGAAGAAGACAACATACACTTTGCACCGGAATCAAAGATACCAGAAATGTTAGAGAAGAACAAATCCAAATCTCAATCAGAAACACCTGCAGCAGAAACACCTGCAGCAGAAACACCTGCAGCAGAAACACCTGCAGCAGAAACACCTGCAGCAGATGAAGAAACCAATACAGAAAAATAATATCTAAAACAAGAATCATAAAAAAATAGTTCGTAGAAAAAAATATTCTTTCAAGAAATGGACTTAATTTTCTGCAGTAAATAATCGAGAATATTCTTTTTCTACCATTTCTAGAAATTTTAACTGATTATTCCCAGTCTTGAGCATAGATGAAATAATGCTACCTCCAGCACCAACACCTTCTTTTACAAATCCTTCAGAAAAAGATCTCAAACCGGAATATTTTGAATTTTTTAACCCAGGATCTACAGAGATTGCAGGCACATCAGCAATTTGCTTAACCATATTAGTAAAATTAGCATTTTTGTCATCTGTAACATAAGAAGTAGTTCCAATGACAGTAGATTTTTCATCAAATCCAATTTTAGATGCAAATGCCAGGACAGCCAACATTTGAGTTCCACCTGCCAACATAACATCAGATACACTAGAGGCTGAACTCAACATGCCAGATACAAATGGAATCATAGGATCTCCAACCTTTGAAATAATATGATATGGGTGTTCAGAAGTAATTCTTTCTAGAGCATTATTAACAATTTGATTTTTTAGTGCAGTAGGATTATTAGGCATGCTGGAGCTTACATTAGCGTCAAAACCAAGTGCACGTAAAACAGCTAATGCAGTAGTAGTCCCACCAGGAATACTTTCACCTATAATTAGGCAATCAGTTAACGAAGATAAACTACGTCCAACTATTCTTCCAAAATCAACTGCACGAGAAACTTGGGAGTCAGTTAAGGCATCATTAACGGAGATATTTTTTCCAGTAGGCAGTTGTGTCTCAATAACAGGAAGTTGAGGAACTACCTTACTTCCGGCATTAATTGTAAGATGAGGAATACTAGATGATTCTAAAGCTACTTTTGTCAATAATGCAGGAGTAGGTTTGCCATCAGGAGTCATAGGTATTTTTTCAATTGTTTTACAATAACCATAGTGAAGATATTCTGCATCTGCTGCGGGGGTAAATTTGATCAAATCAGAATTGGTTCCTGCCAAAGTAATTCCAGGAATCTCACATGTTTCAGTATATGAGGTAACAAAAGAAAAAAGAAATCGATTGCTAGATTTAGTATCATCTATGAATTTTTCAGCAGATTTAGAGTTTCCAAATAATTTGAAATTTTCCAAAAAATCACTAACCCATCATGTCTATGAATTCTTGCTCAGTCCTTTTTTGCAATATTAGGTTAGTTATTTTTTCTTGTCTAATTGTAGATGTTTCAGATGGACCATAATTATGACCGGGATACAAAACCAGATCATCATCTAGTGAATACAACACATCAAATAAGCTATGAAATAGATCTTTTGCACTTCCTCCAGGCAAATCAATTCTACCACAATTTCCCACAAATAACGTATCTCCTGTGAAAATTTTTCCATCACCAATCAAACAAATGCTGTCTTGTGAGTGTCCGGGAGTGTGAAGTACCTTCAATTTTGTGTTACCAAACTCTATAAAATCACCATCCTTGACCACCAAATCATTTTTCAGTTCAGAGAACTCATGTTGAATTACAGGTGCTTTGGTAAACTGAATCATTTCGTCATTACCCAATGTGTGATCAAAATGATGATGTGTGTTTACGATGTACTTCACATTAAGATTATGTTCTTTGATGATAAGTTCTAGTTCTACAAGATCCCAAGAAGGGTCAATTATTATTGCATCATTAGTATCGTCATCAGCTACAATATAGCTAAAGTTTTGCATATTTCCAACCTGAATTTGATATACTCTCATAATATACCAACTTCAGCTTCTGGAGGGATTCCAATTTTTTCTGCATACAGGTTTCCTGTTAAATCTCTACGTTTTGGAATACCTTGTTTCATTTTATGAAATGTCACCGTCATGTCACATTTTGTAAATACATTTGCAGTATTCCCAGTTTGTGGATCTAAACCAGATGGGACGTCTACTGCAAATTTAAAACAATTCATTTTATTGATATAATCAATTGCAGATGCATAAGGTTCACGTATATCACCTGTGATGCCCGTGCCAAAAATGCTGTCAACAATAATGTCGGGTTGAAAGTCAAAATCAAGTTTTGAATTCGGATGTAAATTAACTGATGGCATTTTTTTTAAAATTGACCAGTTCCAGGTGCTTTCTTCGGTTTTTATCATTTCAGGTGTTCCAAGTAAAGAGACAGTCACTTTTGCATCGTATCCAGACAGATGTCTTGCCATCACCAATCCATCACCACCATTATTTCCCATTCCAACAAAAATTAGAATATTTTTTGATTTTACATTTCCAAATTCGCCAATAAGTCGTTTAACTGATGCGGCACCTGCATTTTCCATCATGAATTTTTTTAAAAAACCCATATCATGACCTTTATTTTCAATCTGATACATTTGATCTACAGTAATATCCATACTTTACAAAAAAAACATGTCCAAATTAAGAGTTTTTCAAAAATTGAGAATAAAAATACCAAACGACTTTATCCTAGTTTTAAATATCAATATCATGACCTTAAAAAATGTAAAAATATCATTGAATAAAATTGCAAAATCCCTTGAAAGATTACAAGACGACAGAGAATTTTTACTGAAAAATTCAAGAGAAATCATCGTTTTATGTAGCAGATCAATCATTGCAACACATAAAGGAGATTTGAAAATAGGTAAAAAAAATGCACAGCAAGCTGAAGTTCTTTTAAAAAAATACCGAAAAAAATTAAATGTAAATTTGAAAAGGTATCTAGTTACCCCTGAGCAAGAATTTGTAGAAGCAATAGCGCTTATTGCTATTGCAGAAAAAAAAGAAATCCCATCTAGTCAAAAGCTGGCAGTCATGCCAGAATCATATGTATTAGGATTACTAGATTGTATAGGAGAATTAAAGAGAATGGTATTTGATAAACTTCGAAATAATGAAATCAAAGAATCAGTGCGTGTTTTTAACATAATGGAGAATTTGTATCTTCAGCTTTATACTTTTTCAATGTACGACAAAGTCGTAAAAGAAGCTCGTAGAAAAATAGACGTAAACAGAATTTTAGTAGAAGATGTCAGATCGGCCATCACAGAAGAAAAAAGAAGATCAGAAATGATAGAAACATTACAAAGTTTAGGAAAGTGATTTTAAGAATATAATGCGGGCGATGGGATTTGAACCCACGAACTCCTAAGAGACTAGCCCCTCAAGCTAGCGCCTTTGGCCAGGCTGGGCGACACCCGCAACAAAAATTCCATGTATGGTTTTTATAATCCTTGGTTACTTTTCCGTTCGTATGTTAATTCCTGTTAGATGTTTTACATGTGGAAATTTGATTGCAGACAAATACGAGGAATATGAAAATAAAATAAAAGCAGGAGAAGATCCTGCCAAAGTACTAGATTCACTTGGAATAGAGAGATATTGTTGTAGGAGAATGTTATTGACTACAGTAGAGACAATTCAGCAAGTAATCCCATTTTATGAAGCAATTGAAAGAAGAAAACAAGAAGTTCAATCGGAATTAGATTAATTTGGCCAAAATTACATCCATTAAAGGACGTATTCTATACAATAGTAGAGGTAGTAAAACAATAGAAATAGATGTTGAAAGTGACAATCAACACCTAGGAAGAGTTTGCGCTCCATCAGGAGCAAGTGTTGGCAAGTATGAAGCAGTCAGTTTTCCAGATGGAAAACCAGAAAAAAGTTTAGAAATTCTAAACAATAATACTCAAAAATTTGTAGGGTTGGAATCCTCAGATTTAAAAGAAATTCACAATACCTTGAAAAGTCTAGATGACACGAACAACTACTCAAAGATAGGAGGAGCATTAGCTTTTGCAGTTACAATTGCGGCAATGGAATCAGCATCAAAATCTTTGCAGCAACCATTGTTTAGAACATTGTCATCTGAAGAATCTTTTAGATTCCCATTCCCATTAGGAAATATTCTGGGAGGAGGAGCTCATGCAGGTCCCGGCACACCAGACATTCAAGAAATTTTAATTTGTGCAACGGGCTCAAAAAGCATAGAGGAAGCCATAGAGACCAATTTAGCAGTGCATAAAGAATTGCGCAAGATGCTTGAAAAGGAGGATCCTAACTTTACTAACGGAAGAGGAGATGAAGGAGGATGGGCTCCAAAATTAGAAAACCAAAAAGCATTAGAAATATCTGCAAGAGCTTGTGAAAGTTTAGGATTCACATTAGGAAAAGAAGTTTCGTTAGGAGTAGACTTTGCATCATCAACACAATGGAATGAAGAAAAACAAAAGTATTGTTACGACCGAGCAGGATTTGAAAATTCCAGAGAAGAACAAATTGATTTTGCTGCAAATATTATTGAAAAGTACAAACTGATTTATGCAGAAGACAGTGTTCATGAAGAAGCTTTTGAAGATATGTCTGAACTAACTGCAAAATTCCCAAAAACTCTAGTTACAGGAGATGACCTTACTGTGACAAATAAAAATATCCTTGGAAAAGCAATAGAAATGAAATCATGTAATGCAGCAATTTTGAAAGTCAACCAGGCAGGTAGTCTTTTTGATGCACTTGAATTTGCAGATCTAGCAAATAATAACAACATCAAATTAATCACATCCCATAGATCAGGAGAATCTACAGACTCTCAAATTTCACATATAGGATTAGCTACAAAATCAAAAATGCTCAAAGTAGGAGTAGTAGGAGGAGAAAGAGTATCCAAACTTAATGAGCTTTTACGTCTTTCAGAGCATGATTTAATACGCGGTATGGCAGAGATTTAGAATCATCATGAGTCAACAAGCAGAAACGACAGACATCAAGAAGAAAATACTCACCACAGGAATAAGAGTGGGAACTCAAGTTAAAACAAAATTCATGAGACCTTTCATAACAAAAGCAAGCCCAGAAGGCCTCTACATGCTTGACTTAGACATTACTTTAGAGAAAATTCAGACTGCTGCAAAATTCATCAACAGGTTAGGGACAGAGAAACTTATCGTATGTTCAGGAAGGCAATATGCAGAGACGCCAGTTGAAAAATTCTGTGAAATTTTAGGTTCAAAAAAACTGCTGGGCAGGTTTATGCCAGGCACCTTAACAAATCCAACATTACCATACTATATTGAACCAAGATTGGTTTTAATTTCAGATCCACAAGTAGACGAACAAGCAGTTACCGAAGCTACCAATGCAGGAATACCAGTTATTGGAGTTGCAAATACGGATAACATCACATCTAATTTGGATGTAATAATTCCTGCAAACAACAGAGGAAGAAAAGCTCTTGCAACAGTGTATTGGTTACTAGTTAGACAAATCCTAATTGAAAAGGGCGAATTAAAAGAGGATGAGCCAATGAAATATGAAATAGATGATTTTGAAACAAAGATCACCGAAGAGGAAATCGAATAGAATTACAAAATATCAAGGGTTCATTTGAAATCTAAAGCATCAGCACCTGGAAAAATAATTCTTTTTGGAGAACATTTTGTAGTATATGGAATAAAAGCAATACTTTGTACAATTGATAAAAGAGTAACGGTAACAGCTGAAAAAACAGATGAACAAAAAATTTCAATCAATTCAGCAATTGGGAATTTAACAGTAGAACCAAACCAAACCATAACAAAAATTGAGTCACCTTTAAAGCCATTTTATTTTTTAGCAAACAAGACATTACAAGAACAAAACCAAACAGGTGGAATTAAAATCACAATAGATTCAGAAATACCAGTAGGGTTAGGACTAGGATCATCATCTGCTTGTTGTGTTGCAGGAGCAGCGGCAATTTCAGGTTTGTTTGAAAAAAAAACAAGAGAAGATATCTTGAAAATTGCCATAGATGCAGAAAAAACAATTTTTAAAAATACATCAGGTGCAGACTGTACGGTTTGTACATATGGGGGTATTGTGCAATATGATGTTAAAAATGGATTTACAAAAATAAACACAGATTATAACTTAGGATTTGTAATTGGAAATTCAAACACTCCACATTCTACATATGAAGTAGTAAAAAGAGTAAAACAATTCAAAGACGAAAACAAGGAAGAATTTTCCAGATTATGTGAAGAAGAATCAAAGTTAATTCAAGAAGTATTGGTATTATTAGAACAGAATAAAATCAAAAAACTCGGTGAAAAAATGAATCAAAACCAAGAATATCTTGAAAAAATAGGAATATCAAATGAAAAACTAAGAGAAATGATCAAACTAGGGCAAAAGTCAACATATGGAGCAAAAATAACAGGTGCAGGAGGAGGAGGATGCATAATAACTCTCACAGACAAAACAAATCAAAATCAGGCAATTAGTCAATTTAGAGAACACAATCATGACTGTTTTGATGCAAAAATTGATTTTGAAGGACTGCATACTTTTTAATTGAATAGATAATTTTGAACAACATGATTCTAATAAAATTAGGAGGTTCAATCATTACAAATAAAGAAAAACCATTATCGGTTAGAAGAAAAACAATAGAAAATGTCTGTAAAGCACTTAAAAAAATTGAAGAGCCAAAAATAATAGTTCATGGAGGAGGATCTTATGGACATTATTGGTCTGTCAAGTATGATATGCATACAAAAGAAAAGAAATATGATTTGAAAGGAGTATCCATTGTCAAAAATTCAATGATTGAGTTAAACAAAATAATTTTGGATTCTTTGTTAAAAAATAAGATCAATCCCTATTGTTTACCACCAACAGACTTTATGTTTGGAAATAAACCCATACCTAAAAAAATAAAAGAGATGGAAAAAATTGCAAAATCAGGTTTAGTGCCTGTTACGTTTGGAGATGCCTTATGGCATGGTCAAAATAAAACATTTATCCTATCAGGAGATAAGATCATAACACACATTGCAAAAATTCTAAAACCAAAATTATGTATCTTTGCATTAAATGAAGATGGATTGTATTCTGATCTTAAAACAAAAAAATTGATCTACGAGCTAAAAGGAGAGAATCCAAAGATAACTCAGAACACCATGGATGTTACCGGTGGCATGACAAGAAAGGTAAATGAAGCAATAGAGATTTCACGGATAGGTATCAAGGTATTTTTTGTAAATGGAAACAAACCTGAAAGAATTGTAAAAGCGATTAAAAATAAGAAATATGAAGGTACATTGTTTAAGGGGAAAAGGAATGCCTGAAGAATTAGTGATTTTAGTAGACAAGGATGATAATCAAATAGGCCTAGAAGAGAAGGTAAAGTGTCACTTACCAAATGGAAAATTACATAGAGCTTTTACTGCCTTGCTTTTTGACCAAGATGGGAATTTAGCACTTGCAAGAAGAGCAAAAGAGAAGATGTTGTGGCCTGGAGACTGGGATGGAACGTTTGCAAGTCATCCGAGAGAATCTGAAAGTTATGTATCATCAGGCGAAAGAAGAATGCCTGAAGAATTAGGAATAAGTGGAAAATTAGATTATTTGAACAAATTTGAATACCATGTCAGTTACAAAACAATTGGTTCAGAAAATGAAATTTGTGCAACTTTGATAGGAATCATAGACAATCCTGAAAATCTAAAGAAGGTGGAAGGAGAAATAGATGAAATAAGATGGATTTCGTCAAAGAAATTACTTGAAGAAATAGCAACAAATCCCGAAATATTTTGTCCATGGATGCTTATTGCCATAGTATTAATTGAAAAATCTAGAAAAGATAAACTCGATAAACATACAAACATACTATCGACATGGATTAATAGTGAACTTCATGAAGGTCTAATGAATGCAATCAGTAAACATTTGCCTAATGATAAATGGAGAATAATAGATGAAAAAAACAAAACAGATTGAAAAAAATGCAAAGATTGTAAATAGACATCTCAATTTAAAACTCAAAGGAAATCCAAAAAAACTCTATGATGCAGCAGGTCATTTGATCGTGCATGGTGGGAAAAGACTTAGGCCATACATGGTTTTTCAAAGCTGTAAGATTTTAGGGGGAAGATCATCCAAAGCAATGCCTGCAGCTAGTGCTGTAGAAATGATCCACAATTTCACATTAGTACATGATGACATTATGGATAATGATGAAGTTAGACATGGGGTTCCTACAGTACATAAAAAATTTGGAATGCCATTAGCAATTCTTGCTGGAGATGTGCTATTTTCCAAAGCATATCAGGTAATTACTCAATCAAAATTATCCTCGGATGCAATCACAGAGTTAGTATCAAGGTTAGCTAAAGCATGTGTTGATGTTTGTGAAGGGCAATTGTTAGACATCAAAATGGCTGATGAAAAAAGAATTCCCACACAGGCAGAATACATCAACATGATAAGCAAAAAAACAGCAGCATTATTTGATGTATCATGTGCTATGGGTGCAATTTGTGCAACAAGAAAAAACAAGGACATTAGAAATCTTTCCACATTTGGAAAAAATTTAGGAATTGCATTTCAGATAACAGACGATCTTATTGGTGTAATGGGTGATCCAAAAATTACAAAGAAACCAGTAGGTAATGATTTGAGAGAAGGTAAAAAATCACTTCCGATTTTAATGGCCATTAAATCATCAAAAGGGAAAGATAAAAAAACTATTCTTAATGCATTTGGAAATTCAAAAATTACAAGAAAAGATCTTAACAAAGCAGTGGAAGTGATTCGCTCCATAGGAATTGAGGAGAAGGTTAGAAGGCAGGCACTTAGTTATGCATCTAAAGCTGAAAAATCATTAGAGACATACTCAGGACCAAACAAGAGAGAATTAATTGTATTATTAGACTTTGTAGTAAAACGAAGTGTATAAACAACAGGTAGAAAAATTTGGATGAGAAAATAAAAAAAGAGATAAGAAAGCTAGCTCTTCAAAATGCATTTGAGCATAAAGGTCAGACGCAAGATAAAGTTGTTTTAGGAAAGATTTTGGGAACAACTCCAGATCTAAGATCTAAAGTAAAAGAAATTTCTCAAGATATTTCAAAGATAGTAGAAGAAATTAATCAACTATCTACTGAAGAACAAAAAAAAGAAATTGAAAATGAATTTCCAGAACTATTACAAACAAAGAAAAAACCAGAGGAACGTGAAGGATTACCAGAATTAGAAAATGCAGTAGATGGAAAAGTGGTTACAAGATTTCCACCAGAACCAAATGGTTATCCGCATATCGGACATGCAAAAGCTGCTATCATTAATTCAGAGTATGCAAAAATGTACAACGGGAAATTCATTTTAAGAATGGATGACACAAATCCTGAAGCTGAAAGGATGGAATATCATGCAGCAATAAAAGTAGGCCTAGAATGGCTTGGAATAGAGTTCGATGTAATAAAAAACACCTCAGACGATATGGAAATTTTCTATGAAAAAGGAATTGAATTGATCAATTCTGGAAAAGCCTATGTGTGTACCTGTAAGAGAGACGACATAAGTAAGAACAGAAGAGAAAGAAAAGCTTGCAAATGCAGTAGAGAAGGTGATGAAAAAAATAAAAAAAATTGGGAGAAAATGAAAACAAAATTCAAGCCTGGAGAAGCTATTGTCAGATTTAGAGGAGACATGAAAGCAGATAATGCTGTAATGAGAGATCCAGTATTGTTTAGGATAATTGATGAAAAACATTACACAGTTGGTCAGAAATATAGAATCTGGCCTAGTTATGATTTTGCCGTAGCTATAGAAGACAGTATAGATGGAGTCACTCATGCATTTCGTTCAAAAGAATTTGAATTAAGAGAGGAAGTCATATACGCAATCTTAGACGCATTAAAAATGAGAAAACCATACCAAGGTTTCTTTTCCAGATTGGAGTTTAAAGGAATGCCAATTTCAAAGCGAATCATTAAACCATTGATAGAAGAAGGAAAAGTTTCATGGTACGATGATCCAAGACTACCAACACTTGAAGGCCTTAAAAGAAGAGGCATAAAGCCAGAAGCAATTAGAAAATTTATCATGTCCTTGGGCTTAACGAAGGCAAATACGCTAGCTCCGTTTGAATCACTTGAGGCATTTAATCGAAAATTTGTAGATGCAGATAGTAAAAGACTGTTTATGGTAAAAAATGCGAGATTACTAAAGATAAAAGATTTAAAAAAATCATCAATTGAAGTTTTGAATCATCCGGGAAAAAATGACGAAAAAAGAATAATTAAGATTGATGAAGAATTTTTTATTTCTGGAGAAGATGCAGATAATATTACACAAGAAGATGAGATTAGACTTTTAGGGTTAGGAAATATAAAAATTGAAAAAGAAGGATCAGAATTAGAAGCTAGATTTATTGGAGAAGAAGAATTAAAAGATATTCCAAAAATACAGTGGGTTCCAAAAAAAACTGCACATAAAATCAAGATGATAATTCCAAGAGTATTATTTAATGAAAATGAAGAGTTTGATGAAGAAAGTCTAGAAGAGTTTGATGTTTATGTTGAACCATATTATCTACAAATAAATGAAGGAGAAGAAGTTCAATTCATTAGATTTGGATATTGTAGAAAAGAATCCCAGACTCAAGCGATTTTTACTCACAAGTGATGATAAATGAAAATAGCACGATTTTTACATAACAATGCAGAAACATACGGTCTTGTTAATGGAACCAGAATAGCAACAAGAGATGAGATCACATACCTGACAGGTGTTCCTATCCCCCACAGTGTCAAAGATTTTCTTTTTGATGGATGGTATGATGAAATAAAAAACAAATTAGAAGATCTGCCATATACTGAAGATATTTCAAAAATCAAATTTCTGCCTCCTATCCCTAATCCAAATAAGATTATTTGTTTGGCATTTAATTACGTAGATCATGCCAAAGAACAAGGATTACAGGCACCAGATGATCCTGCAATAGTGATAAAACCTCGAACGGCACTAAACAGTACAGGAGCAGATATTGTGTGTCCAGATTTTGTCACACAATTAGACTATGAAGTAGAATTAGCAATGATAATTGGAAAGAATTGTAAAAACATTAGTGAGCAAGAAGCAGCCAAAGCAATATTCGGATATATGGTATTCAACGACGTCTCAGCAAGAGACATACAATTCAAAGACAAGCAATTCACTAGAGGAAAGAGTTTTGATTCCTTTGCGCCATGCGGTCCATGGATTACTACAGTAGACGAGATTGAAGACCCTCAGAATTTAAAACTCACTACAAAGGTAAATGGAGAAGTACGACAAAATTCATCTACAAGTAACATGTTCATAAAAATTCCCCAAATAGTTTCAAAAATATCAAGAGTTATGACATTAGAGAAAGGAGACATCATATCTACTGGAACTCCTGCAGGAGTTATGTTAAACAAACCTAATGCAGTATTTCTAAAAGATGGAGATAAAATAGAAATGGAGATTGAAGGTTTAGGAGTCTTAAACAACACAATAAAAGTTGTCAAGTCTAATTAAATAAGAGATTTTTTCATAAGATGAAAAGATAATTTATACTCTAAGGAATCCAAGAAAAGACATCGTTGATTGGAAAGAATTTGAATTTGATCATATTTTCCATCTTTTGCAAAATTTTGTAAGAATAAAATTATTTGTGAATCAGTTTGAGCAGAACCAGAAAACAAAGTAACAATCAATGTTTTTTCAAAGTGTTTTGAATCAGTCATAATTGCAACAGTAGTCAAATCATCTATTTTTGCTGAAATAATTTTTTTATTTGTAGAGAGATATGAAAAATTATTTTCATCCATTAAAACCCATCTCCAAGAATCAACATAACGAGAACACAATCCTAAATTAATTGAATTTGTAAAACATACAGATTCAAAATTAGATGTAGTTTTTGGTAATAATGAAAAAAAATACCAAGTCTGAAAGATTTCATAACCTAATGAAGCGGCCATTGTAAGGGAAGCATTATTTTTTGTATCAATAAGCATGGACGAAGATCTTATATTCTTCTTTTTTCCTATAAGTTCAACATGCTTTACTAAATCTGAGGCTACTTTTTGTCTTCGAAATTCATAATCAATTCGTATTCCTTCTATCCACACCTGATCTGGAAAGAAAAGAGCATGACAAATTCCAATTGGAATATCTTTTTCAAAAACAAATAGATTTCCTTCATCAATCCAATAATCCCATACTTTTTCAATATAATCTCCCCAAGAGAAGGTATTCTTACAAAATTTTAGGATCAATTTTCTATCTTCATTTCTAGCCTGTCTAATCATCATGTTCACGATATACGAAAAAATATTAAGAATGATCAGATAAAAATCACATTGGGAAAGATTTTTGCAGGTAAAACAACAGATATTGTTCCAGGTAAAATGATAAAGGTATCAATCGATGGAAGAGAAATCTTAGTTACAAACATTGATGGTAATTTTTATGCAACAGACGATTCTTGTACTCATTCAGGTGCCAGTTTATCTGAAGGTAAATTAGATGGCTGTACTATAACATGTGGATGGCATGCTGCAGAGTTTGATTGTAAAAGTGGAAAAATGACAAAATTCCCAGTAAAAATTAGAGATTTGACAGTGTACAGCACCTCTGTAGAATCTGATAGTGTATTTGTAGAGATGTAACTATATACCTCTAAATTTTAAGAAAAGATGTTAGAATGGCCGACGAAACCCAAAATAAAGAATCAATGAAAGAAGCAGTAGAAACATTAGAACAAATTGTGGCAAGTAACTCAACCCCAAAGACAATTAAAAAATCAATTACAGATCTAATTGCAGATTTAAACAACAATGAATATTCTTTATCTGTGAGAGCAGCAAACACCATTAGTTTGCTAGATGATGTGACCCAAGATCCCAACATGCCTTCCTATGTAAGAACACAGTTGTGGCAAGCAGTATCAAAACTGGAAAGTATAAGAGAATAAATGCAGTTAATATTCAGTACACACATTGAGGATTGACGAATATTTAGAAACTCTACCAACAAATTTAATCAATGGAGAAGATGCTCATCTTTCAGAAAAATCATTATTAGAAATTTTCAAACTTGTTGATTTACAACAAGATGATGTTTTCTATCATTTAGGATGTAGTAATGAAAAAAGCATCAAAATAGCAATTGAAGAATTTGGAGTACAAAAAGCTGTTGGAATTGATAACAATCAAAGAAAAATTGAGGATGCAAGAAAAAATCTCGGAGAGGAAAACAAAAACGGGAAATTAATTTGCAGCAACATAGAAGAATCAGATTTTTCAGATGCATCAGTTATTTTGTTTTGGTTCGCAGATGAGAAAATAATCAATACAATGATGAAGAAATTCAAGGAATTAAAAACAGGAACTAAAATAATTACAATATGGGGGCCACTTCCCAATTGTCTTCCAGATGAGGTAGATTTTCCATACGTAGTCAATAAAACCCCATTTAAGAAAGCAAATAGCATGCAAGAACAACTACTATCAATATTTAAGGTCAAATGTGTAGATTTTGTAACTGCTTGGGAATTTGCTGAAAGATATACAAAGGCAATAGGAGATCCTGCAATTAAGAACGATCGATTTTTAACAATTATTCAGACTCTGATAATATGGCTAAATGCAAAGAAATTAGGAGTTGCATGTGGAGATGAAATTCCAGAGTCAATTCAAACATATATCAGTATCATGAAGATGAATTTTGACATAGACTTCAGTCATATGCTAGACGAATAAGCATCATCTGCAATCCTTTTATTTTGTTTAGATGTGAACATAATATGGAAGAGAGGATTCACATCAATGTCTCAGCTATTGACTATGACAAAACCAGTAAAGCCTTAACACATCAGTTATCATTACTTGAAGAAATGGTACATGGAGAAGAAGATTTTGTAATGACTGATTCGGAATTTGCATTTGGATGGCATTTTTTTGTACTAAGTGTCAACAGATCATTAATTCAAAAATTAGTAGAGATGATGGGAAAAGATTTTGAAAAATTAAAGGGAAAAGGAACGGAAAAGAAATTTCTTGCATGGTTAATGAAAAATGTTGAAAGTAAATCCCCACGGTTTAAGCTTGCTTTAAAAGAGGAAATGGAATCAAGCAAGTATGGTATTTTTTAAAAATGCAGATCCGGAATAACCAATATTTAATTTTATAAAAGAAGAAAAAAATTGTTAAAAATCGATTCAACATCAAATTTAGAAATAAATCAGCAAATATCAAAAAATCATTTCTAATTGCTACTTTTTTTACATGTAGTCTATTACGATTAAGAAAACCAGTTTCATTTTTTGATAACTTCTAGTGTTGCTAGGACTACATACCACTGTATCAAGAAGCATGTCAAGTAAGTTAGGCATGATTCTGCATTATAATTCAAATACAAAAGTGAGGGCCTTCGAGGGGAATCGAACTCCTGTCCGAGGATCCACAGTCCTCTATACTAACCACTATACTACGAAGGCCACGATAATGAAAAAATATTCAACCAGTAATAATCTTTAACTTACGACTGGAAATTAGCCTGTAGATTTATTATTAACTAGGAAATAGCTAAAATATGCGATTATGGTGGATTGCCATGGCTATTACAATTGGACTCTCTTACGCAGGAGCCAACTATTTGATGCCATTCAAGTAGAAGTCAATTAGATCATTTTTTGTCACTTGAATGAAAAATTCAGTGTTGGGTTAAGCGATCGCTTTAAATTTGTTGTATTGTGCTACCAATCGACTTGAGAAAAGGATTCATCACTAACAGATTGCGTGCAGGTAGGAAATCTATAGAAAATACTATTGAGAATAAAATCGAAGTAGTAGACGGAAGAAAATTTGTCTGGACAGATTTACAAAATCCAGATAGAAGTGATGTTGAGAAATTGGCTCAAAAATACAATTTCAATAAACTAAACATAGAGGATTGTATGACTAAATTTGAACTTCCAAAATTAGATAGTTATAGTGACCATTTTTTTGTAATATTACATTTCCCACCAATATCTCAGAAAATTGGTATTTCAAAGAATAGTCAACTTTCAGTATTTTTAGGAAAAGACTTTTTGGTGACAGTACATCAAGGAGACTTGAAACCATTAGTAGAATTAGTAGATATTTGCAAATCAGATTCAGATATTGAGCGAAAAAATAGATTATTAGAAAAATCATCAGGATTCTTACTTCATGAGATAATCGACGTATTGGTAGATGATCTTTCACATACATCTAGAAAAATTATTGCGAATTTAGATGAAATGGAAGATAGAGTATTTGATGAAACAAAACCAGTAGCAAGAAGTATTGCATTGCTCAGAAGAGAGATCAACAGATTAAGAAGAATAGCAAATCCACTAAAGAAATTTGTTTTAGAGATTGCAAAAAATATCAAAAAATTCTCGGAACGAGGAGATGAGGAATTGACGTTATATTTTGATGATGTTATTGATCACATTGATAAAGTGATTGAGACGTTGGAGGAATCAAGGGAGACTATGGAAATTTACAAAGACACAGATTTTGTATTAAGTACTGAAAAAACAAACAAAGTACTTGCAGTGTTAACAATAATTTTTACTTTGGCTATTCCATCAACAGTTATCGGAACATTCTATGGAATGAATGTGAATTTACCTGGAGCCACAATGGGAGAGGGAGAAATGATGGTCTTAGGTCCATTTTCAACTTTCATTGTCATCATACTCGCATCGGCAATTCCTGCAGCATTGATGTTTGCATATTTTAGAAAGTTGGGATGGATCAATAGCTAAAGAAGCTGTTTAGAAAAATAGGATTACAAAAAATATCTTGTTCTTGATTTTTTTATTATGAGAATTACGAGATTAGATAAATACAAGACAATTTTATCTAAATTGTGGGTAAAATACGAATAAGAACCGGTAGAGGGACAGGCACCATGGAAGTTGACGATGATCCTAAGAATTGGTCCGGAGATGAATTTCGAAAAATTCAAAAAATAAGAAAGAGAAAAGCTGCAAATAGAATGGTGCATACAGGTAGAGGGACAGGTTCAAAAAAACTTGGGGACCTTCCAGATGCACGACCCAGACCATCAACAGAAGGAATGACTAGAATTACCGGTAGAGGGACAGGTTCAAGGAAAAGCAGAAACAAAGGATCAAAAGAATAACATCAAAAATTGGTTTTAATCTGAAATGTATAATTTTGGTATTAGATTTTGACATCAGGGTTATTGGATTTTAGCTTCTCCCAGTCTGCAAGAAAATTATCCAAACCAATAGTTGTTAGAGGATGTTTTAACATCTTTTCTAGAACTGCCGGGGGTAAAGTCACTACATCAGCACCAATTTTTGCAGATTCAACAACATGCAGTGGATGTCTAACACTTGCAACAAGAATTTCAGTTTTGAATTCATAGTTGGAGAAAATTTCTTTAATCTCTTTGATTAAATTCATGCCATCATGACCAATGTCATCTAATCTTCCAATAAATGGGCTAACATATTTTGCTCCAGATTTTGCAGCAAGTAAAGCTTGATTTGGAGAAAATATAAGAGTGACATTAACAGGGATACCCTGAGAGGATAACGATTTACATGCTTTTAATCCAGCAGGGGTCATTGGGACCTTAACTACCACATTATTACCATATTCACGAAGTCGTTTACCTTCTTCAATCATTCCATCATATTCGGTACTCACCACCTCTAAACTGACATCGCCAGAGATAATTTTGGTAATTTCAGACATTGCATTTTTAGGATTTCCACCTTCTTTAGACATCAAGGAAGGATTAGTAGTAATTCCATCAAGCAAACCCATATCATTGAATTTTCTTATGGACTCCAAATTTGCAGTATCAAGAAAAATCTTCATATCTTTTTATTCCTAATTTCTTTTACCTGTTTTGCCATATTAAAAGATGTTATTCCGTGTTTCTCCAATAGCAATCCAACCTCATTATCCCTTGCAGATTCACCGAACATATCTTGAGCTCCAATCCGCTTTATTGGCACAGGATAGGATTCAGAAACAGATTCTGCAATAGCGGATCCCAATCCACCAAAAATATTATGTTCTTCAGCAGTAACAATACAACCCGTCTCCCGTGCTGCTTTTTCTAAGAGGTCATGATCTATGGGTTTCACAGAGAACATATCCAAGACTCTACAAGAGATACCCTCATTATGTAAAATTTCTGCAGCCTCTAAAGCCATTCTAACAGTTATTCCACATGCTGCAATAGTACAATCAGATCCATCACGAAGAGTAATACCTTTACCAATTTTGAATTCTTGTGATTCAGAATGGACTAGAGGAGTTTTAGATCGTGCCATCCTCATATAAAATGGACCATATTCATTTGCCATCAAATGAGTTAATTTTGAAACTGCAACAGTATCAGAGGGAATAAAAACTCGGAAATTTGGAATCGCTCTCATTATAGCTATATCCTCAATTTGTTGATGAGATCCACCATCAGGTCCAACAGACAAGCCACCATGAGATACAACCAGTTTTACATTCAGACCTTGTCTGTTGGGAGGAGACGGATAAGCTACGTTATTTCTAATTTGATCAACTGCTCGTCCCGGTAAAAATATTGCATATGTACTGGCAAATGAAATCTTTCCAGATACGGCCAAACCTGCTGAAACAGTAACTAGATTTGCTTCTGCAATTCCAACATTAAAAAAGCGTTCTGGAAATTCTTTTCCAAAGCTAGAAGTTTTTAAAGAATCAGTAGTATCAGCACCCAAAACAACAACATTAGGATTCTCTTTGCCAACTTGAATTAAGCTCTTAGCATATTGAGTTCTCATATCAGTCATTACGGGATCATTCAAAGAAAACCTGCCTCCATTGCAATTTGTTTAATTCGTTCTTGTTTTTTTCCTACCACATGCAATCCTATCCATTTTTTTACCAAATCGGTTCCACCGGATTTTTGTGCTTTTTCTAGCAGCAAACGTCTTCTTGATTTGAGGACTTCCTCTCGAAATGCCTTTACTGCCAAGGGTAAATTATCTTGTCCTACGATAGCTCCACCACCAACAAATACCCTTGCACCATCAGCAAACACAGAACCAATATTTTCCAAATTGATTCCACCATCGGCTTCAATATAACCAGAAAAATTATGTTGCTTTAAAACGGAATTAATTTTAACCATCTTGGCATGAGTGCTTTCAATAAACGCTTGGCCCGATTTCCCAGGTACAACAGACATAACAATTAGCTGGTCCAAGGATGAAAGGAAATCATATGACCAAGATGGTAAATCAGTATCAGGGTTTATTGCAAGACCAACTCCAACTTGATGTTGTTTGAGTAAATCATGAATTTCTCCAAAACTATTTTCATCAGTTACTTCAGCATGGACAGTAATGATATCACTACCCGCTGCAATGTAGTCTTTGATATGTCGTTCAGGTTCTGTTATCATTAAATGAGAATCAAATGGGATTACAGTTAAAGATCTTAGTTCTTTGATTTTGTTGTGATCAAATGTTTTGTTTGGAACAAATTTTCCATCCATAACATCAAGATGAATATAATCAGCTCTTCCAGATACGCATCGTTTTACTTCATTCTCTAAATTATTCATATCCCCGGCAATAATTGAGGGAGCAATCATAAATTGTGAATCTAGTTCATCAAGAATTACGGGAATCACATCTGAGTCAGGAGCTTTTCCATGCCATTGAGGATTATCTTCCATATGCTCTATGGATTTTCCTTTTACAGTTCTTGAGATAATAATAGTAGGCATACCTTTTGTTGCCTTTGCTTTTGTGATAGCAGCATCAATTTGCTCAACTCTATGTCCGTTTATTTCAATAACATTCCAACCAAATGATCTCCATTTGTCACCAGTTTTCCATCGTGATGCATCTTTCCACATTTCAGATAGATCATCACCCTCAAGTCTTTCATCTAATGGCATAATTCGTTCAGTGTAAGAATCCTGTTGGATGAAATTTCGGTCAAGAAAGGCAGTTAGATTATCTACTTTGTATTTTGCTGCAGTCATGGCAGCTTCCCAAATTTGTCCTTCATCAGATTCGCCATCTCCAATTATGGTGTAAACATGATGATCTTTAGAATCAAGTTTTGCAGCTAGTGCAATGCCCACAGAATATGACAAACCAGTCCCCAAGGAACCGCCACAAAATTCAACCCCTGGACATTTTAAATCAGGATGACCCTGAAGTTTACTACCAAATTTACGCAATGTTTCAAGTTCAGATTCTGGGAAATAGCCTGCAACGGACATGTTAGAGAATAAACCAGGAGCTGCATGTCCTTTTGATAAGACCAAGCGATCTCTATCTTCCCATTGAGGGTTTGCAGGATCAAATCTCAGATGTTTACCAAATAAACAGCCTAAAATTTCTGCCATTGAAAAAGATCCTCCAGGGTGACCTGAACCTGCAATATTTGTAGATCGGATCACTAATTTTCGGGCTTTGAGGATGTTCTTTTTAATTTGATAATAATTAAGCCCCATCTGTAACAACATCTTTGTAAATTTAATAAAAATCTACTTCCAAGAAGATAAAATATGATCGCATAAATGTCTCATAAAACATTACAGGAAAATAATTTTTTGGGATTTTGATATTTGGAAAATCCATATTTTTAAATTCAAAAAAAATAGAAATCCCAACAACAAAAAAAATCAAACCCTCATAAGATATTGTAGAATTATGGGATTGTGAACATGTATAGAAAACCCTAGAAAATCATTTTTCCTTGCAAAATTTACAAATAAAACAAAGTAACAGAGAAAAAATACAGAATGCATTGAAACTGTTTAGAAAAAGAAAATTTTGATAAATCTAAATAAGTCGTTAAAATTAATCAGTCATATTGATTATTAAAGTAGACAACAAAATTAACAAAAAAACTCAAATGCTCTGTGTTTTTTTGGTAGAAGAAACAAAACAACTATTACAATTAAAAAAATACAACATCAATTCAGATCCTTCAGTCAATCAATCTTTAGGAGATATTGGGGGAAAACTAGGAAAATTAGGGCTAATCCCAACTCCCAAGAATAATCAATTTGATAGGGTATTGTTAGCAGGATTAGGAAAAAAAGATGAAATAACAAGAGATACGATTAGGTTTGTCACAGGAAAAATTGCACAAAAAGCAAGGGAATTAAAATTAAAAGAATTTTCCATAATTGTCCCTCCAACTTCAATAAATGAACCAGGTTCTGCTGTTTCTCAAATTGTAGAAGGAGCAAAAATGTCGCTATACAAATTTGACACATTCAAAAAAGAAAAAGCAACGGAATCTCCAAAATTAACAATTATAATTCCAGAATCAGAAGAGATTAAAAAAACAGCTAGAACAGCTGAAATTATTGCAGAAGGGGCAATATTCACTAAGAATATAGCAAATTTACCTCCAAACGAATGTACACCTAACACACTTGCAAATATTGCAAAAACAATTGCAAAAAAGAACAAGATGAAGTACACAGTAATATCCAAACAGGAATTAAAGAAGAGAGGCTTTGGAGGAATTACTGCTGTTGGACAAGGAAGTAAGAATGAACCAAAGCTTATCATCTTAGAACACATGCATGGACCTAAAAATGAAAAACCAATTGTCCTAGTAGGAAAAGCAGTGACATTTGATACTGGTGGAATTTCATTAAAGCCAGGAGAGAAAATGGATGAGATGAAATTTGACAAATGTGGGGGATGTACTGTTTTAGGAATAATGAAAGCTGTTTCAGAACTAAAGATTCCATTGAATATTGTAGGAATAGTTCCATCTGTTGAAAACATGCCAGGTGGAGAATCATATAGACCCGGAGACATTATCAAGTTGTATAATGGTAAAACAGCAGAAATACTAAATACAGATGCAGAAGGAAGATTGATTTTAGCAGATGCATTATCCTATGGAGAAAAACAATATTCTCCAAAAGCAATTATTGATTTTGCTACTCTTACAGGAGCTTGCATAATTGCATTAGGAACTAATGTAGCAGGATTAGTATCAAACAACAAGCAATTAACAGAAAAGCTGAATGAATCATCAGAGAGAACAACAGAAGAGATCTGGCAACTTCCATTGAATCAAGATTACATGGACATGATCAAATCAGATGTTGCAGACATGAAAAATATAGGAATTGGTAGAGCAGCTGGAACAATAACTGCAGCTGCATTCTTAAAAAATGCTATAGAAAAAACACCCTGGGCCCACCTAGATATTGCAGGAGTGGCATGGACACAAATTGCAACCAAAGAAAAAACATACAATCCAAAAGGGGCAACGGGATTTGGAGTAAGACTAGTTCTAGATTATTTGCAAAATTTATGAAACTAGTATCCACGACTGTTTCTGTCTGGTTTTCCAACATTTGGATTTCTGAATCCATGTTTTTCCATCATATGATTTAAAAATCTAATATCATCAGAAAAGATTTCACCACAAACACTACAATTTAGCAATAACCTTGTACCTGAACATCAATATTAAAAGATTGATTAGAAATTGAAAATGCCAGCACTGTTGCTTCCCAAGGGCTCTCGCATCTTAGTAGCACAACAGCGACGTTAGGTTTGACTTCCAAGTTCGGAAAGGGATTGGGTCGCACCCTAACGCTATGGCCGGCTTGAATTTCGTGCCAGAGTCTCATCTATTAATCTAACGCCATCCTGAAATTCTCAAAATAGGTATAAAACAAAGAAAATATGCAAACAAGACATGACACATAGAGTAGCAGTTTTAGATCAAGAATTGTGTCAGCCTAAAAAATGCGGTTTAGAGTGCATAAAATATTGCCCTGTCAATAAATCAGGAGCAGATTGTATTGTTTTAAACGAAGATTCAAAAAAAGCCCAGATTGATGAGGATATTTGCAATGGATGTGGAATATGTGTCAAAGTATGTCCATTTGATGCAATCACCATTGTAAACTTGGCCAGTGAATTGGCCACAGATAAAATTCATCAATACGGTCCCAATTCTTTTCGATTATACAAGTTACCTACACCAAAGAAAGGAGAGGTAGTCGGATTATTAGGAAGAAACGGAATGGGTAAAAGTACAGTTGTCAACATTTTATCAGGAAATTTAAAACCAAATTTAGGAAGATATGAAAATCCTCCAGAATGGGATGAGATTCTAAAATATTATAGTGGAACAGAGTTAAAGCAACATTTTGAAAAAATTAAACAAAACCAGATCACGGCATCAATAAAACCACAACAAGTACATCATGTTGCTCAAGCATTTAATGGAACGGCAAAAGAACTTATTGAAAAATATGATGAGAGAGGAAAATCAAGAGAATTAATTAGAGAATTAGGATTAGAGAATTCCTTAGAGCAAGATTTGAATGAGCTTAGTGGAGGAGAGTTACAAAGAATAGCAGTCGCAGTAGCCGCGTCAAAGGATACAGAATTCTATTTTTTTGATGAACCATCATCGTACAATGACGTTTTTCAAAGAACAGGAGTTGCAAGAGTAATTCAGAATTTGGCAAAATTAGGAAAAAGCGTGATGGTAGTAGAACATGATCTTACTTTGTTAGATTTTCTTAGTGATTATATCGAAGTACTATACGGAGAGCCTGCAGCATATGGAATTGTCTCTAATGTATTATCAACAAAAGTAGGAATCAATGTATTTCTAGATGGATATTTGCCAAATGAGAATGTCAGGTTTAGAGACAAAAAGTTTTCATTTGATATTTCATCCTCATCTACAGATGAATTTCAAGAAGGTAGTGAAGTTGTTACATATCCCAGACTAGAAAAAAAATACCCATTTTTTCAAGTTACAGTAGAAGCTGGAAAAGTTAGAAAAGGTGAAGTGCTAGGCATAATGGGAGCAAATGCTCTTGGAAAAACAACAATGATGAAAATGATAGCAGGTGTAGAAAAACCAGATTCAGGCAGCATTGATAAAAAAATCAAGATTGCATACAAGCCACAATATCTACAAAATAAAATTGATGTGGAAGTAATAGCAGTGCTAGAAAAAGCAAACAATAATCAAATTGAGGGAAGCATTGAAGAAGAACAAATTCTAGATCCTTTGAAAATAAAAAAATTATACAATAAATCTATCAAAAATCTTTCAGGAGGGGAATTACAAAAAGTGGCAGTTGCTTCTTGTCTTTTACAAAAAGTAGATCTTTATGCATTAGACGAGCCTTCAGCGTTTTTAGATGTGGAGGACAGAATCGCCGTTGCAAAATTCTTACAAAAATTTGTTCGATCATTTGGAAAATCAGCAATAGTAATTGATCACGATTTACAATTGATGGATCTAGTTTCAGATTCAATGGTAATATTCGAAGGCGAGTCAGGAGCATATGGAAAAGGAACATCACCTATGCCAAAAGCTGATGCAATGAACAGGTTTTTGAAATCATTGGATATGTCATTTAGAAGAGATGAGAAAAGTTTGAGGCCCAGAGTCAATAAACTTGAAAGCAGATTAGACAAAGATCAAAAGAAATCTGGAAATTTTTATTACAAAAATTGACTAGAATGCTAAAAAAGGCGCTAGAAGATGTACTTTCTACAAGTGAGAGTGAAGAGTTAATTTCAGCTTTTGATCAGATTGGGGATATCATCATAGTAAGAATTCCAGATTCCTTACTTTCAAAAAAAGATATCATCGGTCAGACTTTGTTAAAAGAAGTAAAGATTGTAAAAAGTGTATTTTACCAAGCCTCAGCAGTAGAAGGAGATTTTCGTACTAGAGATTTAGAAATTCTAGCAGGAGAGGATAAAACAGAAACAGAATACAAAGAATTTGGATGCAGATTTATTGTTGATGTTGAAAATGCATTTTTTTCACCAAGACTCTCAACTGAGAGAGAAAGAATTGCAAATTTAATCCAAAACGGAGAGGTAGTAAATAATATGTTTGGAGGTGTTGGTATGTTCTCAATACTTGCAGCCAAGAAAAAGAACTGTACAGTTTATAGTTTAGATATCAATCCAACAGCCTCAGAATTATGTGAAAGAAATATCAGATTGAACAAATTAAAAGGAACGGTGATCTCAATTAATGGAGACGCTTCAGAGACAATAAGAAAGCAACTGAATGATAAATCAGATAGGACGTTAATGCTATTGCCAGAAAGATCAGATGAATTTTTGGATGATGCGATAAAGACTACCAAAGATGGAGGAATAATACATTACTATGCACACGTACATGCCGACAAGAAATCAGAAGCTGGAAAAATTACAGAAGAACATTATTCGAATATTACAACAGTAAAATCTGAGATTCTAGGCTCAAAGATTGTAAGAGCTGTAGGACCTAGATATTATCAAACAGTCGTAGATGTAAAAATCTCAAAATAGTTAGTCATCAGACGTGATAGAAGCAGGAGATGGTTTTGTAGTGGCCATAACATACCCAATCCATGCAATCACTCCAAGAATTCCACCGGCAATCATAAGAATAGATAGTTGTAAAACAATAGGGCTCCATTCAGACAACATCAAAAGGTAGGCATAGACAAAGAAGCCACCAATACACAATACAAAGATCATTATCCCCATGCCTTTCCGTCTGTCCATGGCGGAAAAGTTGGCAGCGAGTTATTTATTGCTTTGAACTAGTTTAATTCGATTGCCATAAGATATGCATCTTCCCCATCTCTATAATAGGCATTTAGTTGCTGTCGTATAACAAAGCCAAGTTTTTCATACAATCTCACGGCATCAGTATTACTACAACGTACTTCAAGATAGAATTCATCACATTTTCGCAATTTTACTCCCGTAATGGATTCTTCAACAAGAGCTTTACCAATTCCTTTTTTTCTATATTCATCAAGAACTGCAACAGAAACTACGTGACCTTTTTTTACAAAACCTAATTTTTTAAAATTTGAGAAACCATATTCAGTTTTACACATGATGTAACCTACATGCTTACCTTCAATTTCTGCTACAATGAATGCCTCTGGAAGTTCGGCAAGCAGACTCTCATAAAAATAGTCAGAGTAATGTTCAGGAAGTGTTTTAAGATTAATTTCCATTACAGGAATAAGATCGCCTGATTCTGCTCTTCGAAGATTACATTCACCAAGTTGGCGAAGAATGACCTGCATATTATTACATACACAAGTATCAATATTTAATTTTAAACCAAAAGACCATTAATAGAAAGAATCAAGGAGGAGCATATGGAGGAATTTTCTCAAGAAGATGTCTCATCATTGGTCAATTCCATGTTTCATGTTAGTGATTTTACAAAGACGGAATTTTCATTAGAATTCAAAATTGAGGATTCGGATTTTCGAGAAAAATTCGAAGAGTTGGCAAGAAAGTTAGAGGATATGAATTATGTATGTAAATTAGAAAAAATAGAAAACGAAAAATTTGTTTTAATCCAGAAATTTACACGTAAAAAAAGACGATTCCTAAATTCAAAATGGTTACCAAGAATATTGTTTGCAGTAGTCATTGGATCTGTTATGTATGATGGATACCATATCACAGAAAGATGGAACACGATATTAGACATTGGAGAACCAATCAACATGGCAATAATTTATACAATTTCACTTATGGGAATAATAGGAATTCACGAACTAGGCCACATGATAGCAGCAAAAATACACAGATTAAAAACCACATGGCCATACTTTATCCCCGGAATACCAACAATCACACTATTCCCAACATTTGGAGCATTAATCTTATCCAAAGGATTAACAGTAAACCGAAGAATTCTTTTTGATGTTGCAATAGCAGGACCAATTGCAGGTTTGGTCATAGCTATTATTGTTGCATTATATGGTGCATATACTGCACCAGTCCTTGATCCAGATTTTGCAAAACAGATGTACGAGGAAGGATCTTTAGCTGATTTTAGTTTAGGAGAACCACTCTTTTTGAAAGGTGCACTTGCAATGTTTGGAAAAGGAGACACTACGGGAAATGAGGTAATAGTTACTCCAGTTCTCTGGGCTGCTTGGTTTGGCTTTTTTCTTACATTTTTGAACTTAATGCCAGCGTGGCAATTAGATGGCGGACACATGGCAAGAACAGTGCTAGGTCGGAAATGGCATAAATATATGACATATCTGAGTTTCATAGTTTTAGCGGCAATAGGATTTGGTTTTGCTGCATTGATTTTTTATTTTTTGAGTAGAAGTAATTTGAGTGCAGAACCACTTGATGATGTATCTCCGATAACAAAAAATAGAAAATTAGCCTACATAGGAATTATCGGATTGGCAGTATTGTGCGTACCTATACCAGAAAATCTATGTGTTCCAATAATTAGAACAATGTGTTTATTTTAGAAACATCATCGTAACAACAATCTGGCCCCATCAGTAACTACTGAAATTTTTTGTCTCGGACCTTGAGTTTTCAGAATGTAATCCATAGAATTTTTGATTCCATGCAGAGAAATTAGATTAAGTTTGTTAACATAGAATTCAGGAAGAATAGAAACCAAACCAATTTGAAATTTCTTTTGAATCTCGGATAAAAATAAGAGATTCTCCATTCCATCAATGTATTGTGTAGGATTTCTAAGTTGATCTAAGGACAATCTGCCCTCCATATATTTTTGAAGAGAGTTAGAGCCAAGACCAAGTTTACATTCAGCAACTAAAATAGCAAGCCCATCATTTTTTATAGCATTTGAACAATTCCACAAAGAAGAAAGAGAAGTAGAAAGAGAGTCATTGCTTGAATCTTTGCCAGTGCTTATTATCATAGTTTTTTGTGGTTCAATATCTTTAATCGCATGGGATTCCAATATCTTTGTGGTTGACATAGTTTCAGATGGATGACCAATTGTAAAATCAATTATCCCATTTGAATTTGCAACAATTTCAATTCCCTGAATGTCAAAATTATCAGAGAACTTTTTTGCTTCGTTCAGATTAGAAGGATGTTGTCCTGATGCAGGATTGTTTCCTTGACGTTTTGCATAAGCAGATAACATAGATTCGGTCCCAAATTTTTTAATCAGTCGGGTTGAAATGGTCTCATAGCCAAACAATCCATCAAATTCCATCTCTGCTAAAAATACTAAATTTGAAGAAGAGAGATCAGACCCATCAAATTCATTTATTGAGCTGCCTTCAGGCAAACCACTTTTTATTGAATTAATTATTGTTTTCTCAGCAAAAATTTTAGGAAAAGGGATTGATTTTTGTTCACACAACATGAATAGAGAAGAGATAATTTTTTGTATAGATTTGGAATTATGCAGAACCACAAGTTCTAATGGTTTTGATAAATCAATTTGTTCTAGTTTTTTGGTAATTTCAGGATCATCTAAGGTTTTTTCATCAGAATCAATTCTTTGATCAAGATTCTCAGCTCTTATATCTAAAACAACATCAGAATGACCATAATTCAGCCAAATCTCAGGCATGATTAAGAGACAATACAAACCAAAATAAATCCACTGGGATTAATAAAAATATGGAATTTGTAAAAGAATTTGCAAGATTTTTACACGAAAATGAAATTATAAAATTTGGGGATTTTACCCTAGCAAGTGGTAAAAAAAGCTCCTATTATGTAGATTTAAGACTAGTTCCAAGCTATCCTCAGGAATTTAGGAAGATGATAAAATATCTTGAAAAAGATATTGAAGAAAGTATAGGATTAGATAATTTTGATTCTATCGTGTCAGTACCTACGGGTGGTTTGGTAATTGCTTCTGCATTAGCAATAGAAACAGTAAAACCGCTAATTTACGTAAGAAGCAAACCAAAAGATTATGGGACTTTAAAGATGATTGAGGGAAAAATTCAACAAGGAATGACAGTCTTGATGATTGATGATGTTGCAACAACAGGAGGATCTGTAGTAAACGCAATAAAATCTCTAAAGGACGCAGATATCTCAATTAAAGATGCATATGTCATGGTAAATAGAATGGAAGGTGCAAACAAAGCATTGGAAGATTTGGGAGTAAAATTACATTCCATATTAGATATTTTGAAAATTTCAAATGCACTACATGAACAAGGTATTATAGATAAAGAAACTTTGACTAAAGTTAAAAATCAAGTAGAAGAGTAACTTGGCAGCTCAGACAAATGCCTTCCAATCATCAATTCAGATATAACTCTGATTCTTCATTGCAGCCAGTAAATTCTAAATTTAGTTATTTTAAAACTAATTGAAATAAATGGGCCCGAAGGTTCTCGCTTTCTCCAGCATTCGAAACCTCTAATTTTCTTAATTTTTTCAAGGTTTCAATAATCTATCGTCGTTATATTTTATAACAGTTTAGTATTCTAAATCATAATCTCTTACATGTTGTGCTGGGGATATAGTTATGGGGTTTTAAATAAGACCCACGTGGAAATGTGGTAAAAAATCACTTGGAATACTAGTGAGTTTTTTTTTAAGATTGCTTTAGATTCTCATTTTTTGGTTTGTCTCTAAATGGGCTTATTATTTTTGAACACAATAATGAACCCAAAAATAAATTAGGTATTGTTATTTCTGCAGTCCAATTACAACGATGCTCTCTTTCCAAGGAATTCCAAATTCTTCAAAACTCTCTTTTACTCTGGATTTACAATTTTCTGGAACGCAGATGTAAAACGGGATCCGTATTTTTTCAGAGGTTTGTGTTTTTGACAAACGTCTTGAAAAATCAGTAAACTGTTCTTTGGTGATCTGATCTGACAATTCATCACAGGTTTTTGTCAATCCAATGTATACCAGCCCGTTCTTTTTGTCTATTGCAAGAACATCCGGAGAATGGCGCTTGATTTTCATGGGTTTGCCATAATTTGGATAGTTGGCAAGTGAAACCTTCAAGCCTTTCTTCAGAAATTGATCAATTAACCGTTTAACAAGAAAATCGTGTTCCTTACTAGTCTGCATGCAGTCTCCATGTGGAGGCTGATTTTTTCTTCACAGTTTCTTGCGTGTTTTAACAGTAAAAGAGTGTTTGTACTGAGCTTTCGAATCTCAGTATTATGATAACTGGAAACTTACTTCTCGTGAATTCTCAGTCCCTTGTAACGGTTTCTTATTGTGACTTCTGTTACCCCAGACGAATCTGCAAGATCTCGCTGTGTTACAGGTATTTTATTTCGTATACAAGAAATGTACAATGCCGTTGCTGCAAGTCCCATCGGGTCTTTGCCTGAGGATTCATTTCGTTTTTTTGCAGAGTTCAAAATTCTTATGGCATCCCTCTTTGTCTTTTCAGAAATATCCAATTTGCTTGAAATCCTTGCAATGCACTGAACAGGATCTACTACTGGCATTTTGAGGTCTAGTTCCTGGTGTAGCAGTCTGTAGCATTTACTGATGTCTTTTCGTTTAACATTGGCAGCATAAGTTATGTCTACAAGGGTTCTAGGGGTTTCTGCGTCCCTGCAGGCAGCATAAAGAGATGCTGCAAGCATTGCAGAGATAGAACGCCCCCTGATGAGGCCCTTGTTTAGCGCCTTTCTGTAAATGTATGCTGCTTTTTCTATGACTCCTGGAGATATTGCAAGTTTGTCCTTCAGTCTGCCTAATTCGCTTAATGCCTGTCTTAAATTCCGATCTGTCGACTGAGCAGACTGGCTCCGGCTATCCCATGTTCGTAATCTCTCAATGGTGTGTTTCATTGACGATGTGAGAGGCCTTCCTGTTGAATCCCTGTTGATTGGGCTAATTACTGTAGACAGCCCCTTGTCGTGCCTTGTAAGGGATGTCGGACCTCCGGTTCTGGCAGAATTTTTGTCGCTTTCTGTTGAGAATGTTCTCCATTCCGGACCAGAACTCTGGATTTTCTCTGAAACCACATAGCCACAGTTCTGACATACTAGCTCGCCTACATCCTCATCAGACACTATGGAATCTTTTCCACACCTAAAACAAACGGTTTTACCGTTTTCTTGAACAACCATTATCGGCTGTTTCCGTCCTGATTTACCAAAATTTTATTTCCTTGTCACATACTTGCTTTTAGACATAAGATAGAAGGATTGTGTATGTATAAGAATTGTTGTATGTTTGTACCCACGTGGAAAAAATAATTTTATTCTGATGAAAAATAAGTATGGCAGAATCTGGCAATTATTTACTGTAAAATGATTTCAGACGGTTCCCTCATCTAGTTGTATCAAGATCAATCCGATATTCTCTATTTTAGACATGAACAAGTTTACATTTTTATCAATAAATGAATAATATGTTACCAAAGAAATGAAGAGATGTCCCTTATGTCAAACAGAATACAATGACGTGACACGAGTTTGTCCGTTAAGGCACTGTTCTAACTGTGGCTCATTACAATTACAGTCTCATAAAAAAAGGAGATTTCAAACATCACGAGCAAAACAGAACTTTGCATTCCTCTTACCTCCTTTGGGATTCTTTGTGTTGGTTTATGGCTATCTGTTTGTTCAAGGAGACATGATTCCCTTTCTCAGCATCGTTGCAGTTTATTCCGTGGTTTTTATCGGAATTTTGTTTAAAGTAACAATAAGAAATATCGATTGCAAAGAATGCAATGCAAAAAATTTTCCGTTTGTCAGTGACATCGACATTGATTCAGCCAAACTGAATGGAGATTTGGTCGATAAGGAAGATCTGACAAAGAAAATCGCCAAGACCGTTCTTGAAGGACTGTCCAAAGAGCAGAAAAAACACAACAAAAAAGATATCATGGTAAGAATAGTGGGTGCAGTTTCCCTGATAGTCATTGCAGGACTTGGAACTTTCTTTGTAAACCCTGATGATGTTTTGCTAGGAGAAATAATCGATTTGATAAAATCATTTCAATAAATAGAAACACTCATTTTTTCATAAAACCAGTTTGTGTGATTCTTTTGGATGGGTGCAGTTTTTACAGTCATCCTTGAAAGTCATCTCATCTGGTTTTTCTAAAGTTCAATACAGTGTTTTTCTTTGACATGTAAAACAAAATTTGAATTCCTTTTGGACGTAAAATCACAATATGTGCATTTGAATATTGATTGTTGTCTAGGTGATCCTGATTTCCTACTCATATCAAGTTCTAATTTCATTGATTAGTGATAAAACTTTTCTTTGAAGACGTTACTTCTTTTCGTTTTCTTCACGAGTTGGAAAAAAGAGAGAAAAAGAACAACTCACCTCCCTTTAATACTTGAACGACGTATAATAATATAGATATGAGTTTTAGAAGATGTGTTCACTGTAGTAGGGAATACGAAAGTCTGTATGATAGGCCTACCTGCTCCTCTGAATGTGCAATGGAAACATCATCTTCAATCGAGGTTAAAAGTGGTTAACAGTAATTTTCCAGAATTCTGCTCACCTCAGGTTGGAAGTCATGTGGAATCTCTCAAAAGTTATGCTTTACCAGATTTTATTCTGGCCCTTGTTGCAAAAGAATGCAAGTCAGAACTTGCCAAGAAAGGAAGAATTGATAAGAAATTACACAGTATGAATGAGGAATCTATAGACTTGCTGTACAAGATATTTGTAAAATGTGACAAAAATGAGTCAGGACAGTATGCATTGTACAGATTTTATGCATACATTGCCAGCATGTATTACAAGTGTGAAGTCTTGATCAATGAAAACATACTTGGAAAATCAGGAAATAACTACAAAGTTCCTGTAGCAGTAAAAAGCAATGGAATGTACATTTCAATTGCCGTAAACAAAGACACTGGGAAACAAGTAAACAAAAGGGATGCCACAAAATTTTACAACATGGCAGATGACATCAAAAAAGGAGAACACGGAACCATGTTGTATGATGCAATTTATGCTTCTTCGGTAGGATTCAACGGTGATGCCTTAGTGGAGCTTGAGAGATTAGATGAGGCAAGAGACAACGATTCTGAAAATCAATTAAATTTTAAAACAGCATATTTTGAAAACGATATTTACTCTATAATCTAGCGTTGAACTTCGTTTCAAGACTCATAAATTACAACAACATGTTTTGCAGTGTTTTTTAAAAACTAGGATTTATAGCTAATTTCGTCCAGTTCCTTCAATATTCCCTCTCGCTGCAACATTAAGTTCTGAATTTCAAACTGAATTGTTCTTGCATCCCATTTTGCATCGATCAAGGTCCAAATTCTTTCAAGAATCTCTTGTTCTGTTTCTATCTGATCATTTGTTAGTGAAGTTATTCTAATATCTTCCAAGTAATTCTATTTGTCATTCTGCTTAAAAAACTGGCGTATTCTGAAACAATGATCGAATCCAGCGGGTCACTATTCTGTTTGAAATGAAAGAAATTTTCTTGCACACATAATACTACAAAACTCTAGATTTTTGTCGATTGTTTTTTTACAAGTCAAACAAGAATTCATGTTAGAACCTAGTATCTTACGTGTCCTCTAAGATAGTCGTCATTTAGACACTCTATGCAGCAAAATTCCGAATTAAATAACTCAAATTCCTTTCTACAGTTTTTGCATTTAAGAATCATGAATATCCACGGTTCTCCCATTTTTCCATCTGTGTGCATATCATGCCCTGGTCTACGCTAACTTCTTGTTTGTTGATGATTAATAGAATTTTTTTAAATTCTTTCAAATTTTCATACAGGAAATTTGAGATTGCAGATGACTTGGACCTAGCTCCAACCACTCCAAAAGCCAATACGAGGTCTTGTGGCAGGTCAACCTCATTTCTGTATATGTATTCTTTTAGCCTACATTCAATATCGTCTGCAACCAAGACAGACGTTGTAAATGGAAATGTTTCATCCTTTGAGCCTTCTTTTACAGCAAAGATCTTGTTTGCAATGGGAACAGGATTGCCTTTTATTCTAATGGTAATTGGAATCTCTACAAGATTCATGTGAGTTTGAGTCATGACGACTTTTTGCAAATGTCTCCAACATTACAAAAACTGCAATTATCATAGCTAAAATAATTATTCATGAATTGGGCCTAGATAGACTTGAACCTGTCTGGCTCTGAATTGAACTGAATTCCAAAAAATCATTCTGCATTATACAACACGTTCCTCCCTATAAACTAGCGTTAATCTCTTGGTATAATAGGAGTGAATTCCCCACAAGATGTACTTGTCAAAATATGAATCACCAAAAGTTAACGTAAACATGAATGCAGCTAAAGGAGTTGTAATCGGAATTGTTATTCTTATTATCATTGGGGTAGTAGCTACCTCATCAGTAAAGATAGTTGATTCTGGCCATAGAGGAGTACTTTTGCACTGGAACGCAGTCGATCTGACAAACCCTCCACTTGATGAAGGTCTACACTTTGTTGTACCCTTCCAAGATGAAGTAGTGAACATTGAAGTTCGTACACTCAAATATGAAAAAGAGACTAGAAGTGCATCAAAAGATTTACAGACAGTAGAGACAACAGTTACTGTCAATTATCATCCTGACAAAGAGGCAATACACAGACTGTACAAGAATTTGGGACTTGACTATGAAAATAGAGTGATTCAGCCCGCAATTGAAGAAACTGTAAAACAAGTTACTGCAAATTATAATGCAGAAGAACTAATTACAAAAAGACCCCTAGTCAAACAAGACATTGAATCGTCTATCCGAGAAAGATTAAATCAATTCGATGTTGTGACAGAAGTAATCTCAATTACTGATTTTGAGTTTTCTCCGTTATTCTCTCGTGCAATTGAATCAAAGGTGGAGGCAGAACAAAAAGCTCTCAAAGCAGAAAATGATTTGTTAAGAATAGAAGTCGAAGCAAAACAAAGAGAGGCCAATGCCATAGGTGTGGCAAATGCAAACATTGCAGAGGCAAAAGGAGAGGCAGAGGCAATCTCAATTATCAATCAAGCACTTGCTCAGAATCCCAATTATCTGGAATGGTTGAAAACACAAGCGTGGGATGGCAAACTACCATTAGTGGTGGGAGAGGGTGGAACTCCATTTATTCAGATTCCAGTAACTCCATAATCTGAAAACCCGATCCTTTTTGAGATGATATTTTTGGTACCTAATCTACTTCGTTATTTTTTATGCATTGCAGCCTTGACATATTCATAATTCCGTCAGAGTATAGCGGCTAAAGAAAAATATTCTCATGCCAAAGCCGCCCGACTAGAAGTTATCATCTATATTTGAGAACACTGGAATAAAAGAACAGTCGTACAAATATTGAACGAATTTTAAGATCTGCTCTTTTCTTTGTATCTTGTGATATTTCATCTCACATAACAAATTGAATGGCTCTTTTGTTTAGTGAACTTTTGCGTTAACATTTATCCAATCAGTGTAATTTCAATGAATAATCAGTGACTTATACTACCTTGAGTGTGATAGAGTAATGGCAGACTATTTGGGTGACAACAACAAAAGAAAAGTTCATGATCTTCTCAATCAAAAAGAAAATTGTCAGATTGATGAAATTATGATAGTGCACAAACGATACTTTATTCCAGACACTTTTGTACAAGCAAATTCTGAAGGATACGATAGCTGTATTTGGTGCATTGGCGATTCCCAAGAGCAACACAATTACCAAGAGTAATGTGAGATTTAGACATAAAACTACAAAATAACGTCGATATATATCAGAGAAAGACTTGCCAAAGACGTGCTTAAAAGAATAATTAAAAAATTACAATTTGGTTTTTGCAATACTAAAGTTAGCGATGATATAGACAAATCCAGAAATCTGAAAAAAGAAACCATGGGAGAAATAAAAATAAATGAAATACCAATGTGAACATTGCAGCTTTCATTGGATAGGGACTTCGTATACTTTTGATGAGGTACGTGAACATGAAAAAACTCATTTGAAAAAGAAGACTTTATCAAATGATAATTTGGAGTAAATCCTGCAACGTTGTAATGTTATAGAATATAGGAAGATGAAAAGTTAGATTGCATATGCAGTTCCTTTAGTTTCAAAAAAAGTCAACCTTGTTTTAGTATCTATGTAATTGAAATTTCCTTTTACAGTTACCGCAAAATCGTTGTTTGGTTTTTTTACTTTCAGTACCTAAATATGTTCCACATCTATCACATTTTTGTTTAATCATTATTTATTTTCCAATCCATAAACATTACAATAAAAAGTCAAGTCACAACATCCTTTGATTTTTTATCTCTTGTCTCACAATCTATCTTTTGATCCAATTTCAGACTCTTGTATCGATTTCTAATGGTTACTTCTGTAACATTTGCAGCTTCTGCAATATCCCGTTGAGTCATATCCTCACAATTTTTGACACATGCCAAATACAATGCTGATGCTGCAAGACCCATCGGATCCTTTCCTGCAGACTCTTTATGGGCTTGAGCTACCTTGAGTACTTTTACAGCATAGCGCTTTGTCTTTTCTGTAATGCCAAGAATGCTTGCAATTCTTGCAATACATTGAATTGGATTCACCACGGGCATCTTTAGACCCAATTCTTGATGCAGTAATCTGTAATTTTTTGCAATATCTTTTTTCTTGAGATTGCCAGCATCTGCAATGTCTTT
Organism: Candidatus Nitrosopumilus sp.; assembly: GCF_965223225.1. Lineage (GTDB taxonomy): Archaea > Thermoproteota > Nitrososphaeria > Nitrososphaerales > Nitrosopumilaceae > Nitrosopumilus. The sequence continues at coordinate 194,591 of NZ_CBDCVU010000004.1, read as the reverse complement.
TAAGGTTCTAGGTGTTTCAGTGTCTCTGCATGCCGCATAGAGCGATGCAGCAATTATTGTTGATATTGAACGTCCCTTTACCAGTCCTTTTTCCAGTGCTTTTCTGTAAAGATATGCTGCTTTTTCAACTATTGAACTAGAAAGAGAAAGTTTGTCTTTTAATCTAGATAACTCATTCAACGCTTGTCTTAGATTTTTGTCTGCAGATACGTTGACCTTGCTTCTACTATCCCATGTTCTCAGCCTTTCGACTGTATTTTTCATGGTTGATGTAAGCGGTTTTCCCGAAGAGTCACGATTTATTGGATTGATGACTGTGGCAAGTCCCCTATCATGCATGGCAAGCGATGTCGGAGCTCCTGTTCTGGTAGGATCAGTACTGCCTCCTTCTTTTGCAAATGCTCTCCATTCTGGTCCTGAATCTTGTACTGTGTCAGAAACAACATAACCACATTTTCCGCAATATCTCTCCCCTGTTACACTGTCTGTTACTATCCCTTTTTTTCCACAACGTCCACATACAGTGTCAACGTCGATAATTTCTAAAACCAAAAATATGACCTGTAATGAATGGTTTTGCTTACTATAAGAACCGGCTTATTTTGTGATATTTTGTCAAATGTGCTACTTTTTTTCATTTTACTAACAAAACAAGATATTGAATCATAGTTTTGTCAAATACTAACCGTTCTTATAGATGGGAAATTGTGTCTAGTCATGTCACAAGACAGAAAGATGTACAAATGTACATGTGCAGACTGTGGTAAAGACTCTGAAGTTCCTTTTGAACCAAAGGAAGGAAGACCTGTATATTGCAGAGAATGTTTGCCAAAACATAGAAAGTAGAAGATTTTAGATTAGTTTCGTTTGATTAATTTTAAACTTAATTATTTTATTGAATTCTCATAACCTATTTTTTTACATACAATTTACAATCAGACATGCGGATCCAGTTTAAATTAGACACCAAAACCAAGTTTGTGTGTCAAACAATACAAAAGATACAATTTTCATTGGCAAGAAACCATTGATGACCTATGTCACTTCAGCTATAATTCAGCTGGCAACATTGCCTCTAATCACAATCAAAGCTAGGGGACTTAGCATTGCCCATGCAGTTGATGTGGTCCAGATAGTATTGCACAGAACCAATCCCGCATTTGTGATTGGAGATGTCAAAATTGATTCAGAGTCATTAGAGTCACAAGACGGTAGAACTAGAAATGTTTCAACAATTGAGATTTCAATAAAAAAGAAAACTGTATAATTTCGTCCCTTCAGGCTGCAAACGATGTCTTATCACAAGTGTTTTTGGCTGTTTAATCACAGATTTTTTTGTTTTTCTCAGCGTATATAGACAGTTTTTATCTATATACTTGTGCACATCAAGATTTATAGAATTACATAAAATTATATAGAAATTCAGGCACAAAATCTCAAAATTATGCCGGTATAAATAAGAGAAAAACTATCTAAGGTATGTTTAAAAAAATAATTGAAAAACTGCAATACGGTTCTTGCAAGGTCAAAATTGACAAAGAGTCAGACATAACCAAAAAAACAGAAAAAAAGAGTTCAAAGGATGTAGAAAAATAAATGGCATATCGCTGTAAACATTGCAATTTTCGTTGGGACTCATGGGATGGTAATTTCCAAAAAGTACTAGATCATGAAAAGACTCACAAAGGAAAGGGTGGTAACTGATGCTGACTTGTAACAAATGCTATAATGGCCATCATGATCAATGCATGGGAAAAGCTGGAATGTTTGATTGTGGTTGTGGGTGTCTTAAGAAATAATCTCAAACAAGAAAATGTTGTTAGAAAAAAACAGAGACAGTCTGAAAATATCTCTTAAAGGAGCTAACGTTCCATGAACATACAGAGAATGTTACAGAAATAATGGAAAAGCATTTTGGAAAAAGAACATAATAGCAAACCAATAATCATAAAGGATACAGAATCCAATACGGGCATAATCCTACTCAATACATGTGTAAATTGTGGTGAAAAATTCAAACCGGTAAACAGCATGACATATGAGACATTATGTGATTCATGCCAAAAAAATAAAATCTAACTAAACAATATGTCATGATTTTTGATATGGGTTAAACTATAGTGGTAATGATGCAATCATGGGTGCATAAAATATTCTTCAGTGCATTCTTTGCAACAAAACTCACTTATGAAAAGTTCAAAATCCTTTCCACAGTTTTTACATTTCACATTCATAACATCATCCATTATCTCAAAAGTGTCCCTTCATTATCAACTGGACTCCCAATACAATGGCTACATTGCACAAATCCTTCTTTTTCTGCCTGGTCAAGGTGTCTGGAACAAAGTAAACCCTGTCTTTTTTTTCACATAGTATAGCATGCATTCTGGTTTCATTGCAGCCAAATGGTGTGCAATCATACGGGATTTGTCGCCCATATAGCCTGCCAATATTACCTGCATCCTCTGTTTTGATTGGAATAAACGAATTGTACAACACAAGCAAGATGTTGTTTTAAATCGACACTTTCAGAGTGGAATAAGGTATTTTTGTCACATTTCAAACTAGTCATATATCATCAACTTCTTTTCTTCAAGCATTGAGTGCAACGCGTGTACAGAACGATACACATCTTCCTCTACTTTTCCGCCAGTACACACCAACTTGCCTGATGCAAAAACTAGAATCACGGTTTTTGGATCAAGCATCCTGTGAATCAGTCCTGGGAACTGTTCTGGCTCATACATGCTTCGTGGCAATGTCCTTACTGCCTTTTCTATGTTCACCCTGCCACCAAGATTGATGGATGCCACAATGTTTTGGACTTTTACTGTGGCTTCATTTTTTATCTTGATTCCTCCTTTTCGAAGCTTTTGAACCACTGTTTTTACGGCTTTTCTTGCCATGTCTTCTGATTTGGCACCTGTACATACCATCTTTCCCGAGCGAAAAAGCAATGTGGCAGTTTTGGGGTTTTTTAATCTGAAGACTGCACCTGGAAATTGTTCAGGATTCCATTCTATATCTGGGAATTTTTTTGTGACATCATCAAGATCTAGTTGTTGCTCAATTGTTGCAGAAGCAACAACATTTTCTATGCTGACTAGGGGTTTAGATTGAGCCATCGTCCTTTTGATTTGAGATATCTGGTAATGAGACCAGTATGATATTGGCTCCACGTAAAAGTATCTTGTCTGGATTTTTGACATCATCTCCAGATATGTCCTTAGAGTCAGTAAGGACGAGGTTCATCATTTGATCAAAACCTTGTAAATTCCCCTGTATTGTCCTATTATCTCGAAGTTTGATCACTATTACTTGGTCTAGATAGTCATCTAACGTGTTGATTATTTCAGAAGACAAATGCTACCTCGTTAATCTTTACCCATCTGTGTCTTGGATTCATTTATGCAACAGCCCCCACATTAGTTTCAGTCTTACACAAGTTCATCATGCATCTATGACAAAGATACTCGCCAGACGTATTCTTACAACCACAATCACAGGTACACGTATAATCATTCATAAATTGAGCCTAGAGAGACTTGAGGCCGTTTGGCTCTGAATTGAACTAAATTCCAAAAAATCATTCTGGTGTTGTTATGTCTATCCGTCCTATAAACGGGCGTAATGTCTTGGTTGTACTAATTTTCATCATTTCCCCTCTTGATTGCCGTTGTTCAAAACAACATAATTCCTTTGAAATTACAGATTACGATCAAGAGTTCTATTCACAATTTCGGAAAGTTTCGGGAAAATTCCCGAATTGATGCCGAATTGATATTGCTCATCGATCAAACTTTCGGAAACTCTCGGAACCTTTTGCCGAATTGATAAATTATTACTCCGAATTGATACCGAAAAGATAGTTTCTGAAACCTAACTGATGCCGAATTGATAATTCATCTCACCGAATTGATAAAAAATATCAAAAAGACAGTTCGTTACAACTGCTTTTCCAACATCAGCATATGCCTTCTGGGGTGTTGTCGTTTCTATTTTTGTAATGGTTGTACAACCACAGCCCTCCAAAGATTGCAATCACCACTCCGACAAAAATTAAGAAGGCCTTTACGATACCAGAGTTTCCATCAATGTTGACTCCTTTCTCATCTTTGAGATATTTTGCAAACTCTTCTGGCCTTTCCTTGAACTGTACAAAATTCCTCATACTGTTTGCACGGTATGTCCGGGGTTTCTTGTCAGGTCCCCTTTCTCTACTGCGAGGTTTTCTTTCAGCAGAATCTGTTTCAGGTTCATTATAACTTTCAAAGGTAGTTTCAACATCCACACTATTTTCTTCATCCATCATATTACGTCACCTCCCCTGGCCATGATGCTGCTACCAGAAATGATTTTTTCAATTGTTTTCTTGTGGAGATTCAATACTCCTTCTTGTGTTTTGTTTTTGATTTTGTTCTGCAAGGAGATTAGGTTGCTTCTGGATATTCCAAACTTGTAGGAATCTCGTGGTCTAATGACCAATATCATCTCTTCTAGATTGTCATAAACGGTACAATCTTGGTCTGGAGTGACTCCTAGAATGTTAGAAACATCAAGGTTTGCCACCTCCTTTCCAACATATTTTATCAAATTCCTGTCCAGTTTCATGCATAATCTGGGCAATAATCCCGTATCTACTCCAGATTTTGCCTCTATGTGGTTGGCATAATCATCCAAGGTTTCACCTAATGGCTTCCAGTAGGGAACAGTGTCTGCAGAGTCTGAGTATTTTTCTCCAGTAGAATAATTTGTAAACTGCATGTACTGGATGTATTTTCTCTGTTTTGCATCAAGATATGGAAGTACAGGAATTATCACGTTGCCTCTACCATCTGTCTTGCATCCTGCACCAACAAGTATTTTGTTGAAGGGTCAATAGATCTATGTGATTTATTATTTTTAGCAACGGAGAGATTTCTAGAAAACACGCCCTTAAGAATAAGAATAAAATTTAAAAAAGATCGTAGAGATCTGATACTGTTTTTGGAACCTGGATCAGATAAAATACAAATATTTGAAATCAAAGGCAGTGAATTAAAATCATCAAAGAAGGGTCAATTTTACACCACGTCTGTTTTTCAATTTGGAGGTAACAATAACAAATTAACAGAAGGCATAACAATAAACCGCTTAACAGAAGATGTAGAAATTTCAATAGGCAATAAAACAAATTGGTTTATGCTGTTGAAAATATTCTCCAACATAGCAAGATATGGTAGAGAAGGCACTCAAGATAAAAAAGGAATGATGGTAACCGTATCACATGAAATTCCTTATCCGATTATCAAAGATTTTATGCAAAATAGACCATTGACATAGATTAAAAATCAATATTTCATATTATGTGTTAATTCAAGTTCTTGCAGTTATTTTCAAGTAATTTTTTTTAAAAATTTATTTCAATTTTTTGGAAAAAAATATTAATTTAAATTTTAATCCACGTGGGTACACTTTCAACCACCTAAACTATAACCCCTTACATGTTGTGCTGGGGATATAGTTATGGGATTGAATAACGTACCCACGTGGGATTTTTTTTACACAAAAAAGCCTATCTCCCATTGGAAATCTTTACTGATTCCTTAAAACTAATCAAAATGAAATGTTATATCGATATCTCTACTAGTTACACCTTGTCCCTAGATATTGAATGTGGCAATTGTGGAAAGATAATAAAAACTATGAAACTACTCAGATCATTAAAAGATACAATGGGAAGTTTTTCAAACAGGTGCCCTTTCTGCGGAAAATTACTTTCTGTTGCAGATTTTTCAATAGATGTTGAAAAATTATAGAATTATTCTAATTCTTCAAAGGAACTATTGTAGCAGTTTGGGTTTGATTTGAGTTGTTCTTCTACAAGTTTTTTTGAAAAGTTGTGCTGCTCTATCATGTGTTTTGGAATGTCATTGCACTTTTTTTTGCATGTCCTGCACTTGTATTTCATGTCTTATTTTCATCCTTACAGCGAAACTATAGAAAACCAACAGGATCTCTTTTACACGGTTTTACTCAAAGTTCTCAACCCTAAATCCTGAATGACACGGTTTATTCAGTTTCATCAGGCAAGCATCAAAACTGATTATCGGTAAGAAATTCATGAATGGTAAACTCGCCATGGAAACGTCATTCCTTTCAGAAACATCTCAGGTTCATGGAAATTCAAATTATTCTTTGTGCCAAACCCACAAATTATTATGATCATCATCCTAATTATCTTCCATTTTTTCCAATACGTTGTTAATGAGAATGGGTTCAATCTTTACTTCTTGCTCTCTAATGATCACCATGGTTTTTTTAAATTCATGTAGTTTTTCATGTAGGAATTGCGATATTTCTGACGATTTGGAATTTCCTTCTGGAATCCCAAAAACTACCACAATATCATGAGGGGCTCCATTGTTTCTGTAGATGTATTCTTTGAGTTTGCATTCAATTTCTTCTCCTATTAACACGGATCTTGAAATTGTGAATTTTGCTTCTTTTGAATTTTCGTTAATCTCAAATATTTTGCATATTATTGGAATTGGATCTCCAGTTACTCTTACTGTAATTGGGATTTCAATTATGCCTGTTCTGACTTGATTCATAAGGTTTTCAAATATTCTCCATTTTGAAAAAAGACAGAAAAAAAATCATACAAAAATAGTTCACCCTAATCAACCTCCGTAATCTGATTAGCGATGGTTTTATTGTACATCGTCATCCCCACTTTCCTTTATCACCTTTTCAATAATCTCTATTTCGATATTCTCTGGATATTTGGCATAAATCTGAGTTGAATAATTCCTGCAAGAGTTAGAGGAGATGTCCTTGTCTGAGCCAACCACGACTGCCTCAAGATCTGATTTTACCAAAATCTTTGCCTTGTCTAGCTGCTTGTCTCCTGCACATATGTCAAACTGCATCATGGACTTTTCATGTCCTGCATTTACAAGTGAGCGAACCTGAACATGGGGTTCTATTGTTTTGGTCTCGGGAAATTCTGTATTGTGCGCGTGTATCTCAACAAATTTGTTGTAAATTCTCTCTGTTCTGTCATCTCCCTGATACTGCCAAACTCTGTCTTCGTAAAGATCCATGCAGTCCTGCAGGTAACTTATGAAAAAGTGCTCTTCTTGAAACTCAGATTTGTCTTGAACAACATAGGTGTTGTACAAAACATTGCACATGATAACTCTGGGATCAATAAACGATTCTTCTGGAGTCAATACTACGGGCTCTATGATTGACTCTTCTTTTATTGTGTCTATTGTCAATATGTTGTTTTCAATCAGAAATTTTATGGAATCAAGATATTCCTGATCAGATATTTTTTCTTCGCCATACCACAACGCGGTGTTTTTTACCCAAGCTGGAATAGATTCTCCTGAGGAATATGCAATACTACCAGAGAACAAGACCAGAACTGGGATTGCAACAAACAGTTTATTCATCGTCCAACCCAAAGTAACTACACATTACAGCAATTCCTAGCAAAACAACTATGGGCATTACATAAGATGAATATTTTTTATTCCAAAGAAGTCGTCGGTCTAACATCTAGGAAATCACCACTTTAACTTTGCACAAATTTTTCATGCAATCATTACAGAGATATTCGCCCGTAGGATTTTGACAGCCGCAATCGCAGACACACGTATAATCATTCATGAATTGAGCCCAGACAGACTCGTGGCCGGCTGGCTCTGAATTGAACTGAATTCCAAAAAATCACTCTGTTACTAGTAGTACATTCTGCCCTATAAACTAGCTATAATAGGCAACAAGTGCAATCAACATCATGTTTCTTAATCTGGCAGATGTGACCTTACAAGTGCCGCAAAGTGTTGATCTGTCTGTTATTGCCATAATGGTAAGCTCAGCTACGGCGATAATTCTTGCGTTTATGGTGTTGATTACATGGAAGAACATACGGGAGAATACAAACGCAACATATTCTCAACTATTACGGGGATTCCAGGAAGATCTGACTACTCGTCTTAACAAAAACTCTGTTCTCAAAACCACTGAAGATTGTGAGAGGTATGCAAATGACTACCTGAATACTGTAGATGAGATTGCGTTTTTGGCCATAAATGGAAAGATCCCTCAAGGGATTGCCAGGTATCTTGGAAGGTTCTTTGCATATGGTTTGAACATTATTGACTGGTACAACGGAATGGTGGGAGAGGATTTTCTAAAGACTGCCAAGAAAAACTGGCCAAACTATTTTCTGTACTGTGAGAAATACGAAATACACCTAAATCCTGAAGACAAGCTTCCAAAAATTATGCTTGATTACAATCAGCTACAAGACAATGAATCCCACTGATTGAAAACCAACACACTCCAGATGGTTATTGTCATTTCAGCAGATATGATTGATTTTAAAGAACACGAGTATTAAAAAAGAAGTTATTTGTCATGTTGCATACTATTCAAGAATTCGATTATTTCATCAATTATGGGTTCAATCTTTGTGTTCGATTCTGTAGATATTAGTACTATGTAATTGTTCATCGGAATCGTGACTATCTTTATTTTCTTTCTTTTTGACACCATGTAGTCTAGTGGTCCCAATACATCATCAAGATCTTTTTTCATGAATAGTTCTAGCGCATGCTCCATGCAGATCTTATACTGTTCTATTTCTGCAATTGGAACAATTCCTTTTTTGTAATCTCCTGCAACAAGATTTCCCATATTGTTTATGACTCCTACAAACCTGATTTTTGGAAAACCCAGAATATGCTTGCTTATAGATTCCCAATTTGGTATGCTTTCAAATGTTAATTTTGACATCACAATTAAGAGTATTCATCAGTATTAAGAGTATGTCTCATTGTCAATGAAATGAAAAATAGCCTTCAACATTTCACTAATTGTTATCGATAGTATGGAACCTGAATTTTTTCCATTATCTTCATGTCTTTTTGCATTCTAATCTTCTTTATTGCATTCTCAAAATGTTTGGACGTTACTTTAATGGAGTCTATTCTCTTTTCCATTTCTTTTTGTTCTGTATACTTTACAAGAAACTCATGTATTACAATAGATACTGCAGTGTTTGCAATAGACGCGACATCTGCGCCACTTAGGTCTTCAGTCACATCTGCAATTTTTTCAAGATCTACCCAATCAGGATTACTTCCAGATTCAGTTTTTTGAATCTTGTCGATTGGAATCTCCTTTGTAGTAATCTCTAGTATCTTTTTTCTGCCTTCTTTGTCTGGGAATGGAACCTGGATGATCTTGTCAAACCTGCCCGGTCTTAACAGTGCGGGATCAAGTATGTCTGCTCTGTTTGTTGCAGCTAGCACCACAACACCATAAAGACTTTCCATGCCATCCATTTCAGTCAAGATCTGACTGACAATTCTTTCAGTACCTGTTGTTTCTCCGCCAAATCCTCTAATGGGAGCAATTGAATCAATTTCATCAAAAAACACTACACATGGTGAGGCTTGTCTCGCCCTTCGAAATACCTCTCTAATGCCGCGTTCAGACTCTCCAATCCATTTTGAAATCAACTCAGGGCCTCTTACTGAGATAAAGTTAGATTCACTTTCTGTCGCTATCGCCTTTGCCAGCATGGTCTTTCCAGTGCCACTTGGCCCATGAAGCAAAATGCCTCGAGGTATCCTGTGGCCCATGTTGGCATAAAGAGTGGGATATTTCATCGGCCATTCTACTGCCTCTTGAAGTTCGCGTTTTACGTTTTGCAGCCCCCCTACATCTTCCCAAGACACATCTGGACTTTCTATAAAGACCTCTCTCATTCCAGATGGCATAACTTCTTGTAAGGCGTTTTGATAATCATCATTATTTACAACAAGTTTTTTCAAAACTTTAGCTGAAATTTTTTCTTCTGCCAAATCAATTTCAGGTAACAACCTTCTCAAACATTTCATCGCCGATTCTTTGCACAAATATTCCAAATCAGCTCCTACATATCCATGGCTTTTTGCGGCAATTTTTTTCAAATTTACATCTTCTGTCAATGGCATGTTTCTTGTGTGTATCAAGAGTATGTCATGTCTTCCTTTTTTGTCTGGTATTCTGATCTCTATCTCTCGGTCAAATCTCCCAGGCCTTCTCAATGCGGGATCAATTGCGTTTGGTCTGTTTGTGGCAGCAATAACAATTACTTTCCCTCTTACTTCCAAACCATCCATTATTGAAAGCAGTTGAGAGACAACCCTTCTTTCAACTTCACCGGAAACCTCATCTCTTTTTGGTGCTATTGAATCAATCTCATCAATGAATATTATGCTGGGAGCGTTTTCTCTTGCTTCTTTGAAAATTTCCCTTACCCGTGCCTCACTATCCCCATAAAATTTACTCATAATTTCAGGACCAGAAATACTGATGAAATGCGCATTGCTTTCATTTGCAACTGCTTTTGCCAAAAGTGTCTTGCCCGTTCCAGGTACGCCATAAAGCAGTACTCCTTTTGGGGCCTCTACACCTAGCTTTTCAAAAATTTCTGAGTGCTTTAATGGAAGCTCAATCATCTCTTTTACTTTTTTTACCTCCTCAGTCAAGCCTCCAATATCCTCGTAGGATATCATTGGAACTCCTCCCAAAGAGTCCCTTTTTTTGCCAACATGGAATAGAGTCTTGGCAGTAACAATCACAGCGCCAGCATTGGCAGGGATTATTCCCAGTATATGAAACGTAATCTTCCCGCCAAAATACGGCACCATTACAGTATCGTCTTTTGTAACCGGAATGTTCTCTAAAGAATCTGCAAGATACCTCTCTTCAATTGGCGGAATAGAGTCAAGTGGTGTAACAATAATTTTTTCTGCAGGAACTGCCTTTATCTTCTTGACCTGAATTGTGTCAGATATTGCAATTCCCAAATTATTTCTTGTAAGGCCGTCTATCCTAGCTATTCCCTTTTTTTCATCAGATGGATATAGCGGTAAACATTTTGCAACAGACCTTTTTTTACCTTTTATCTCGATGACATCGCCGGTTGTTGCACCAAGTAAATTCATCGAATCATAATCAAGACGAATTGCATTTCGTCCCAAATCTCGAGAATACGCTTCAATTGCCTTGAGCGAAATAGAATTTTGAGCTATACGTTATACTCTTTTACTAACCCTTATACCTTGTTAATTTGGAAAATCATCCTTAAGTACAATAATAACATGCATTATCTATACTTGAGAAATTGCCATCCATATTCAATGGTTTGAAAAAATCAAAACATAATCAAGAAGAGATAATACCAGACAACATTCTAGTGTATGAAAAAAACAGCTCAGGATACTGATTAAATGACGCTTGTAAAAGGTGTTTGGTACGACAATGAGTTGAATTACAAGTACGGTGATCATAAATTTGAATTGTTGCCAAACAGTAACGGAGTTTCAATTGTAGTGTTCGACCTGTCTGGAATCAAGGATGCATCTTTCTTTGATGAACATGGCGTTATGTAAGAAGATTAAACCCACTTGATGTTTCAAAATGAGACTGGAGCTAATCAGTTTTTTATAATTTTAAAAAATCAAATTACAGTAACTACGTGTACAGATTTACATCATAATTTGATGGGGTTTATTACTGTGAAAAACCCATCTGATGTTATGATAAAAACAAAACAAATTCTAAAAATATTTCCTGATAGCTTTGACAGGGAAACAATTTTGCTAGGAATCAAAGAAACTAGATACAACTGACCTAACACTGCTTTTTGAGAATAGAAGAAGGGCGATTCGTCTTATTGATGTGAATAGAGGTTTGAGACAATTACAATTTCTGTAAAAACAAGTCTAGGTTATAGCAATGTTTGATTTTTTATTTCTTGAACTACAGTCTATCTTTTGATCTAACTTCAGACTCTTGTATCGATTTCTAATGGTTATTGTTGTAACATTTGCAGCTTCTGCGATATTACATTGAGTCTTATCCTCAAAATTTTTTATACATGACAGGTACAGAGCCGCTGCTGCAAGACTCATGGGATCTTTACCTGCTGATTCTTTGTGCTCTTGAGCCACCTTGAGTACCTTTACGGCGTAACGCTTTGTCTTTTCCGTAATCCCAATCTTGCTTGCAATCCGTGCCACACATTGGATTGGATCCACAACAGGCATCTTTAGGTCTAATTCTTGATGCAATATCCTGTAACATTTTGCAATATTCTTTTTCCTGAGGTTGCCTGCGTCTGCAACGTCTTTTAGTGTTCTTGGGGTTTCAGCATCCCTACATGCGGCATAGAGTGAGGCTGCAAGCAACGGCGAAATTGAGCGTCCCTTAACCAGGTCTTTCTCTATTGCTTTTCTGTAGATGTATGCTGCCTTTTCAATAACCGAATTAGAAAGTGAGAGCTTGTCTTTTAACCTGGACAATTCACCTAATGCCTGCCTGAGATTCCTCTCTGCAGATGCATTGGCTTTGCTTCTGCTGTCCCATGTTCTTAGTCTTTCAACCGTATTTTTCATGGCCGACGTAAGCGGTTTTCCAGAGGAGTCACGGTTTATCGGATTGATTACTGTAGACAGTCCTCTGTCATGCATTGCAAGTGATGTAGGGGCTCCTGTTCTGGTAGGATCCGAATTACTCCCGTCTTTTGGAAATGCTCTCCATTCTGGTCCTGAATCTTGTATTGTATCAGAAAAAACATATCCGCATTTTCCACAGTATCTCTCCCCTGTTATGCTGTCTGTTACCATTCCATTTTTTCCACAACGTCCACATACAGTATCTACATTAATAATTTCTTGAACCAAAAATATGACCTATAACAATTAATCTTTCTTCCTATAAGAACCGGCGTATCTTGAGCTTTATTTGTAGAAATATTCAAAAAAATAAAATGACACATTTGTTTTGAATGAGATGAAAATCACGTTTTGCACATGATGTAAATACTTTGATTGGTTAGTTTGACAGTTCTAATTATTTTCCAATCTCTTTAGCGCAATGAGATGAACATGTGGAATTACCATACAGGCTTTCATATTCTCTATCACAATGAATACATTTTCTAAAACTCATGTATTGTATAGGTGCTTATAATATAAAAGATAGCACATCTTGTATGCATACAAATATTTTCATATTTATCATAATAAACAAGAATATCGTAATTATGATTTTAACATGAACATGATTCTTTACTCGTTCATGATATTTATTACAAAATAAATTTAGAAGATTCTGATTTTAAAATTATTTTAATTAAAAAAATAAAATTAAATAAAATAGATTGGGACAAATATCTTAAACAATTCCAAAAATATTCAATATGTAAAATTGGAATTAATCCGAAAAAGTATACGCCCTATTATAATATCAAACTAAATTGAAAGAATCCCAATCAATTAGCATAAAAGAGAAAGAATTGGTACTGGTCTATTTTTCTTTTTTACCTGATTCTTCTTTTTTTGGCTCTTCTTTTTTGTTGTCACTGTCTGCTGTCACTGTAGGGTTATTTTCTTTATTTTCCATATCTATATAGGCTGCTTTTACTATATATACCCAAACATTGATAATTTATAGAAATACAGAAAATTATATAGGATTTCAGGCATAAAATCCAGAAATTACGCCGGTATATATCAAAGAAAGACACATCAAAATCATGTTTGAGAAGATAATAGAAAAAATGAGGTTTGGTTCTTGCAAGACCAAAGTTACAGAAGATGGAGACAAATCTAAAGAATCTAAAAAGAAACCAGAGGAGAAAACAAGATAAAATGAAATACCAATGTGAGCACTGCGATTTTCATTGGATAGGAACTTCGTATACTTTTGATGAGGTACGCGACCATGAAAAAACTCACTTGGAAAAAACAGGTAAATCATATTTGAGGCATGCAAAATAATGTCAATTCGTTGCAAGGTCTGCAACTCTAAAAAGGTTGTAAATTCTGATCAAAAAAATTCCGATATAACTTGGGAATGCCCTACTTGCGGTAATCTTATCGATGATAATGGGAATATTGTAACTTCAATAAAGTAGAACTTTTTAATCTATTGTTTGTGATGCAGTACTTGCAAAAAACATCATAAAATTCTTCATTAATCATACAATGTAAAAAAACAATGGATACGTGTTATTATTCTATGAAATGAGAGCAATGGTTAGTGTGCCCTAACTTTACGCGCCTTTAATACAAACAACAACACAATTTAATTGATGAAAATTAACTCTTGCAGAAAATGTGGAAATTGCATGAAAGTGTATCAAAACTGCCATGTTTGCAAAAACCCGATAGAGTTTATTTGCCACAAATGCAATATCAATACAGAAAAGGAAATTCACTCTGATTGCATGATCAAAGAAACAGCTGTTGTGGCCTAGTGAAAATTTGTGACTATTTTACAAAAAATTGAAGAGATAAATCTAGTTTGCAATAACTGCAGCATTCCTAGGTTTGTAACTGACGGAGTAACAGGTGAAGTCGTTTGTTCTAGCTGCGGATGCGTCGTCTCAGAAAATGCGGTAGACAGAAGAGCAGAACGCAGAAACTTTTCGGATAAACCAGACAGCACAAGAACGGGTCCAGGGATATCCCTGAAAATGCATGACAAAGGTCTCAGTACGGTAATAGGTATGTTGAACCAAGATTCAGTGGGAAAGCCGCTTTCTGCAAAAACTGCACAAACGTTTGGCAGGCTGCGAAAATGGGACAGCAGATCCCAGGCAAAAAATTCAGCAAACAGGAGCCTGAGAAATGCACTTGAGGAACTAGACAAGGTACAGTCAAAGTTGGGACTATCCAGTATTGTGATTGAGAGGGCGGCTCTTTTTTACAGAAAAGCAGCGGAGAAGAATCTTCTTCGGGGCAGAACTGTAAAGGGGATGGCTGCAGCATGCCTGTATGCATCATGCAGGGATTTGGGCCACATCAGAACCCTGACCGAGATTGCAAAGCAGGTTCATATTCGAAGAAAAGACATTGCAAGTTCATACCGGTCGCTGTTTAAAGAACTTGGATTTGTAGTCACAATATCTGATCCAGTAAAATCCATCAGTAAGATTGCAAGCAAAATCGGAATCACAGAAAGGACAATACGTAAAGCAGTCCATATTTTAGATGCAGCCCAAGATGCAGGAATTGTAGCTGGTAAAAATCCAGAAGTTGTCGCTGCTGCTGCAATATATGCGGCATGCATCGTAACAGGGGAAACAAAATCCCAAACAGAAATATCTATAGCTGCAGACATCAGTACTGTTTCTCTAAGAAACCGAATTCTGGACTTTAAAACAGAGATGGGACTGTTCTCTGCGGTAAACTAGGTTTTTGGTTTTAGAACATAACATAACTTTGATGTGTCATGAACGATTCAAAAAAAAATTTATTGCAAACAAACATGAACAATCCCAAAATATCTCCCAAAGGAACTAACATTACTGGATATTACAGAGAATGTGAGGAGGGCAACTGTCACAGACTAATACCATGTCCTCATGTCCGATGTCAGGAACACAGAACAGACATGGCAATAAAGGACTGGAATGTACCCCATATTGAACCATGACAGAAATTTCTAAAATCAAACTAACTGAAGATGATTTTGTTTTGGTTGGAATGAACTACAATTATTTCATGATTCCAAGACTTGCATATACCAAAGAGAATCTTGAAAAACTAAAACGGCAGATACTTGACAATCAGAAGATGACAGCAGAATTAAGAACGATATGGGATGATGATGATAATGGAGTGCATGATGAATCTCTAGGGAAAGTCTCACAGGTGTTGGAAAAATATTTTGGCAAAAGAGAAGAATAGTGATAATGCTAGTACCACAAGGGATGTGGAATTTAGAATATCTATATCAAGCGAAGATATCGATAAAATCGAGACAAAAGTCAAGAATGATGACGGTGATGCTGAAACACAAAATAACTCTCTTGCCGATGGAGTGGTTTTGACTAATACGTGTGAAAACTGCAGCGTCAAGTTTGCCCCAAAAAATAGCATTACTTGTGAAGTGTGGTGTGAATCCTGTATCGGAAAAAAACAAAATGTGATTTGGATGGGCGTATTGCCAAAATGACTTTTGAGGTTACTGGGAAGAAATCTCAACTGACAGAAGAGAGGGTAAATCGCACTACTGAATACATGCACAAAGACATACCTGATGGCACTGAAGTCTGCATACTAAAGCACCCTTTGTCCGTTGAGGAATGGGATCAGATTTTGCAAAACCAGAAAATAATGGCAAGTTTGCTTGAGTTGCAGGATAACTCACAGCAAAGTCTTGATCACATGCAGAATGTTAATTTCATAATAGAACATGGTAAAAACAAGATAAAGCAAATACGCAGAAGAATTTCTGAAAACGAGGTAAAGCTAGAATCAATGGAATCTCATTCAGACTATGACTACAAGGACTTGCTCAAAGAATTAAACGAGGAAGAAAAAGAACACGAAAAGGACCTGAAACTTTTTGTGGATTTACTTTGCAAGTACAATATAACAATAAGATGATGTAAAAACTAGACATTGTCTTATGCTCAAGACTTTACAAAACCATATTTGTTATTTCTACCAATGATTGCCCCTTCGCATCATTCTGGAGTCTTTTTTTGTAACCATGCTTGTTCGTTTATTTTATGACATTTGCAGTCAGAAGCCTTTGTCTTGCAATTTTTTTGATGCAGTTGTTTTTTGCATTTGTTGCAGTTTGGATCTCTCCAGCTTGCCTGATTGCCGCAGTTTGCACAATACAAACTTAGTTTCTCCAAGAGATACGGCATATCTCTTTTTGCCATTCTTGTTTTTCTTTTAGTTGTGCAGATGAATTTTTTAACATACATTATCATGTTGTGCTGTCTTATAAGGATCAGGTATATGGTACGGAGTAATTACAGCGTAGCTGAGTAGTTAATTCAGTCCTTCCTTGCAGATATGCGAACTCACACCACTACGCTACTAATGTTATCTCAACATGTCTTATAGTATTTTCACATTGCGGGGGTTAATTAGGAAGAAAACACCATCAACATCATGAACAATTCTATTTCTTATAGGCAAAAAGCATGCTCAGACTGTAAAAGAATGAGATGTCATGATGGGTGTAATTGTGACTGTCATTGGGACCGTAACAGGTGAAGAATTGTCATACAACAAAGTGAATCGAGATACTTGCCCTCATAATGCAAAAGTCAAGATGGCAGGGTACAAGAACATGTATGAATGCACACGATGCCACAAATTCATTCCATATGATCCTGATACGGTATAATCATCTCTTATTTCTTTACCTGATTTTCTGATGACGTCGATCGTTATTTTATCCATATTTTTTCGACAATTTCGGGAAAATCTCCGAACTGATACCGAATTGATACCAATAATCGATCAAACTATCGGAAACTCTCGGAACCTTTTGCCGAATTGATAAATTATTGCTCCGAATTGTTACCGAATTGATAATCTGCTTAGTCCGAATTGATAATTCATTTTTCCGGATTGATATCGAAAAGATAGTTTCTGAAACCTAACTGATACCGAATTGATAAAAATTATCTCCGGATTGATAATTATCTTTCCGGTGCTGTTTTCTATCATTCCTGCAAATTAGATTCACATTTAATATAATCATGCACAGAATCTTGAATTATTCAATTCATGCAGTCGATTATGTAGGTAAATTAAGTGCTAGCCTTGCTTTTGTTGTTGTCTATGCGTTCCAAGTGTACAGAAGATACAAAGATCATAATATACGTTTGATATTGTTTGTGCAACCACATTCACATGGACATCTTTTTTGCAACTATAAATCAGCCCATGTCCATTCCGGGTATTCCTACACTACCTCCTGGTGGCGCCATTGCAGAACCTCGTGAGGATGCAACAACGTTGTCAATCCGTAGTATCATGTTTGCAGTCTCAGTGGCGGACTTTATTATCTGCTCTTTGACCTTGACTGGTTCCATTATTCGTAGTTTTTCAAAATCTGCAATAGTTCCGTTAATGACATCCACGCCGGTGAATCTTTCTCCAGCACTTTGCTTTGATCGCAGTTGTGTGATGGTATCAATTGGATTCATTCCTGCATTTCTTGCAAGTGCAAGTGGAATGGATTCAAGAGCATCTGCAAACCTTTCTACTGCAAGCTGCTCTCTCCCTGAAAGCGTCTTTGACCATTCCCTGAGTTTTAGTGCAATAAATGACTCAGGGGCGCCTCCGCCATAAACTATCTTTGGCTTTTCAATTACGTCCTTTACGACCATCAGTGCATCATGCATCGATCTGTCTGCCTCGTCAATTACTCTCTGAGTGCCACCTCTTAGAAGTATGCTGATTGCCTTCGGATTCTTGCATCCTTCAATGAACACCCAGTTGTCCTCCTCTACTCTTCTTTCCTCCACATTTTCAGCCAGGCCTAATTCAGCATCATTTAGATCATCTACTCTTCCAACTATTCTGCCTCCAGTGGCCTTGGCAAGTTTTGTCATGTCGCTTTCCTTGATTCTTCTGACTGCAAGCATTCCCTCCTTGCTCAGATAATGCTGAATAATGTCATCAATTCCCTTTTGGCACAAAACAACATTTGCACCAGTTGATTTTATCTTGCTTACAATATCTTTTAGAATCTGGCTTTCCTCTTCCATGAATGACTTTATCTGGTTGGGGCTTGAGATGTTCAGTTTTGCCTCAAACTCTGTCTTTTTGATTTCAAGTGCGTCATTGAGCAAAGCAATTCTTGCATTTTCAATTTTTCTTGGCATGCCACTATGAACGATTTCCTTGTCCAGTATTATGCCACTTACCAGTTCACTATCTGAGATGGAACCCCCTGCCTTTTTTTCTATCTTTATGTTGTCAAGATTTACCTTGAATTTTCCATTCTTTTCTTCAATGACTTTCAGTACGGCATCAACTACCAATTTTGCAAGATCGGTTGCTTCAATGGATACAAGCTTTGTCTGCATCGATGTGTTTGCAATCTTTTCAAGCGTTTCCTTGTCTTTTGACTCAACGCTTATTGTGATTTCAAAGAGGAATTCTATCGCTTTTTTTGAGGCCTTTTTGTAACCGTCGGCAATTATTACAGGATGAATCTCGTCATCAATCAGAGATTCTGCCTTTTCAAGCAAAGCACCTGCAAGGACTACCGCTGATGTTGTACCGTCTCCTACCTCGCTGTCTGTGGCCTTTGCCACCTCTACCATCATCTTTGCAGCTGGATGCTGCACGTCAATTTCCTTTAGGATAGTTGCCCCGTCATTTGTGATGGTGATGTCCCCTAGAGAATCAACTAGCATCTTGTCCATCCCTCTTGGACCAAGGCTTGTCTGAATAATTTCTGCAATCAGCTTTGCTGCCCTGATGTTGTTTCTTTGTGCATCACGACCACGTGATTGTTTTGTTCCCTCCTTGAGCAAAATTACAGGTACCCCTTCCGAAGTAGTTCCAACTTGAGACATTAGATTCTTCAGTTTAGTTTTGATGTATTTATTGTGAGGTCATGATTTTCATTTTTGAGTTAATATAGTTTTGACTTATGAGCCATACATGATTATTTCCGGAAAATATGAGGCTGATTTTTACCGAAAGGCAGTACATACAATCAAGGTAGACAATGAAGTCATGTAAGTAGTGCTACAAGAAGGCGTGTTTCCAACGTCATCAAAATCTTTGGTTCTTGGAAAGATTGAGGGCAAGCATGGGAAAATAAAATCAATTTGGAATTAGAAGAGCACGTGTTTGCAGAGGAGGAAAAAGAGATCACAATTGATCAGCATGGAAAGGAAAGGGAGATATCATACAAGGTACACTCCAACACTCGAAAAAATTATCCAAAAAAAATCCTGGAAAAAAATAACAAAAAGAATTTTGAATTTACCAAAAAATTTGCAATACAAAAACTAAAGGATCGATACTGCAAAATCAATTGTCATCTCATCTGTCGTTTTTGCAATTGTAAAATACATAATGTCAAGTAAACTGGCAAATCTCAAAGGCATTCGAAAGCTCCTTGGACTAGCCTCTGTCATAATTGTCGGAATAGAATTGGCATTTCTAGGTAGGCTGTTTGATCTGTATACAATTGCTGCAAGTGTGATTGCTTCAGTGGGAGTGGCTTTTGCACTTGTCTCTTTTGCATTGCAAAATCACCTCAAAAACATGGTGTCTGGCATTGGACTTTACTTGAACAAGAGAATTGACATTGGAGATATTGTGAAGATGGATGGCAAAAAGGGAAAAATAATTGAATTTCATTTGATGAAAACTGTGGCAATAATGGATGATGGAAGATTCATGAACATTCTGAATCTAAAATTTAATGAGATAATCACTCTGATTTCTCATGACAATAGCAGAAAAAAGTGAATTTACAATTATGGTGAAATGTAGTTTTTGTTGATCATTTCTGTATAAGAACCCATTTTTGACATGAGATTTTGTCATGAATGTCAAATGCAAGAACTGTGGAAAGGAGTTTGATCTTTTTACAAGCGAATTCTGTTGTAAGGGATGCTCTGAAAGGCATTATTTTAAAAATTAAAGGATGAAAAGAACATGGCAGGATACCTTGGGGACAAAAAAACGATGACTGTACACCATCTGGGTAATAGACAAAAAGAATGCAACATATACCATGTAGAAAAAATATACAGGCAGTATTTTACCCCTGATTTGTTGGAAAATGCAGTCTCCTTGGGCTTTAAGCCGTGTAAATGGTGCAATTAAGAAAACAGATTACTATGTTGTAGTTCTTGTAGTACTATTTTGATCAGGCATCCATTGCATCTCTGATTCTTTTTTTGATCATCAAAATATGTTGAAATTTACAGTCATTACAACAAAATCTTTCTGTGGTTCCGTTAAACACATCTCCACAATGCATACAGATTAGTTCCATTTTTTGTCAATTGTTCCCAGCACTAATCATAAGCCATCAGGTTTTTCTGTTCAAGCTCGCTATGAATTAGATTGACAGAACGAAGTATCTCGTCTTCTTTCCTTGCACCGACACAAACTAGTTTTCCGGATGCAAAAATCAGAATGACCGTCTTTGGGTCAAGCATCCTGTGAATCAATCCTGGAAACTGCTCTGGTTCATACATGCTTCTTGGAAGGGTTCTTGCAGCTTGCTCCAAACTTACCTTGCCCCCAAGGTTAATGGACGATACAATGTTTTGTACTGTAACTGTAGGATTGTTTTTTATTTTGATTTTACCTTTTCTTAGCTTTTGAACTACTGTGTTTACTGCTTTTACTGCCATCTCTTCTGACTTGGAGCCAGTACATACCATCTTTCCTGAACCAAAGAGCAGAGTGGCAGTCTTTGGATTATTTAGCCTGAAGACGGCTCCTGGAAACTGCTCTGGATGATATTCTACGTCTGGGAATTTTTTTGTAATGTCATCGAGGTCAAGTCGCTGCTCAATTGTAGCAGAGGCAACTACGTTGACTATTTCAATTATTGGTTTGGTTTGTGCCATGTTGATCTCTCAGAAGTTACCTGTGTCTTATAGTAGAAAAGTTAACAGTTTTTACGTAAATATGTGAAATCCAAGAATGCTATTTTTTGAATTGATTCCAAATGATTTTCAATTTGAGATGTACAGAATTCTGGAAAATTACTGTTAACCATTTTTTACCTCAGTTGCAGATGATATTTCCACGACACATTCAGAGGAACAAGTAGGCATGTCAAACAAGTTTTCATACTCCCTGTTGCAATGAACACATCTTCTAAAACTCATCTCTATATTATTATACATTGTTCAACTATTAAAAGCACATCCACTGTTCATTTTATTCGCTTTTTTTTGAATTTTATTTTTCTAGATTAACAATTGTGATTTTTTTGGTTACTGATTCTTGCATAACAAAGTGTTATTTACTTTGAGAGATGTCCAATCGTACTGATGATTATATCAACGGGTTCTCTCTGATTTTCCTCAAAACATGATGAACATTACCTGCCGAATTATGAAGTAGAATTATTTTTATCATGATGATGAAATTTTCAAACATTTATCTAAAAGTAAACTTAGACTTACTCCAACGTTAAAAACAAGCAATCACAAAAAAATTAGTCTTCCTCTGCAATAACTTTCTCGATTATCTCAATTTCTATGTTCTTTGGATGTTTTGCATAGATTTGTGTCTCGTAATTTCTGCAAGAGTTAGAGAATATGTCCTTGTCCGAGCCAATCAAAATTGTTTCAATGTCTGACTTTACCAAGACCTTGGCCTTGTCCAACTGTACATCGCCTGCGCATACATCAAACTTTATCATGACTCTCTCATTGCCAGTATCCACTATTGAGCTGATTTCAACATGAGGCTCTATCGGCAAAGTAGGAACAGACTGGATGTTTTGTTCGTGGATTTCAATGAACTTGCTGTAGACTCTTTCTAGCCTGTCCTCTCCTTGGTACTGCCATACCTTGTCCTCGTATAGATCAACGCAATCATTGACGTAGCTTATGTACGAATGTTCTTGGTTGAACTGGAATTCCCCCTGAGAGACATATGACTGATACAAGATATCGCAAGTAGTAATTCGAGGATCATTGAAGGACTCTTCTGGTGTCAATATTATGGGCTGCTCAATTAATGCTGTTGTTTCTTTTGGCTTTTCAATTATTATTATGTCATTCTCAACTAGGAACTTTATTGAGTCGAGGTACTCTTGTTCAGACGTGGTGCCATCCCCATACCATTTTGCTGTATTTTTAACCCAATCCGGAACGAGTTGCTCAGAATACGAGATGGTAAAAACACCTGCAGCTAGAACAAAAATGCAGAGAAAGGCAACCAAAAAGATATTCAATATGTTTCTATACCGATGGTTTTAATTCAACTTTTTGTTCATTGTACACACAAGAATCACCTTGATCAAACCAACACAACGGCATTTTTTACTTATATAATGTTGGAATATTTTCGTACAGAGTAAACAGGGTATTCAAACCTTGTATTTACGGCATAACTGCCAATTTTCTCATATGCAAAATCAGCATTTTTTTTCACAATTCTGTATATGCCTCTTCCGATTATCATGCTGTTTTGTTTTGCCAGGTGATTTATTTTTACACACCTGTTCACGGCGGTCCCAAACAAATCTATGTTGGGGGAAAAGTTTGTTTTCATTATGCTGACCTCCCCATAATCTGCACTTATTCGGTAATTTATTGGTGGCACTTCTATCTCCTTAAAATATTGATTAATCTCGCCATGAATCCCTGTCATTTTTAAACCACAATTCAAGCAATTGATGAATTCGGAATTTGTTTGCGTTTCGGCAAAATTTGGAAAATAAAACAAAAGACAGTCACCTATGTTTTTTATCACAAACCCCCTGTTTTGATCAATAATCTTTGCCATAATATTCAAAAAACTCCCGTAATACTTTTCAAGTTCTTTTGTTGTTAGCACTGAAGAAATCTCTGAAGAGTTTACGATGTCTATTACCCCTATACAATAATGCTCAGATTTTTTTAAGAAATTAACCATGTATTGAGGCGTCTTAGGATCAAATGACGTCATGGATTTGAGATAATCAATACCTGAAATAACAGATTCTTTCACTCAAAACGCTCCACATACTTTGTTTGCCTCACACTATTAACTGATGCTAATTATGAATCATGTATTTTTAGACGTTAACTGATGTTTTGTCAAGATACATACCCATAGTCTTAATACAAACAACAACCATACAATGTGATGTCAAAATTATTAATTGAAAACACTTCAGATTGGCGGTCTGCAAGCAAGTACATTTTGGGTTTGCCAGAAATCAGGTTTGTTGGAGTCATAAACGATATGGGGAATCTGGTCTTAGGTGAATACAAAAAAGGAATTGTTCCAATTGCAGAGGTTGATCAGTACAAGATGTGTATGGAGCATGCGCTGGAACTATTCATGAAAAAAGATCTTGATGGCACATTGGGACCGCTAGATTACATTGTATCAAAGAGAAAGAATGTAGCAATAATCACGATTCCGGTGAGCGATTATCTTGTGTTGATATCTGCAGAGCCTAATGCAAAGATTGAACCCATTATTGAAGAGATACTCCAAAAGTTAAAGATGCTCAATAGACCATAAAAACAATCAAACCATTTTGAAATGTCTGAACGCTTTTCTATCATTCCAAGTTTTTCAAATAATGATTATCTGTCTAAACTTCCAATACCGCTATCGGCAGATACTTGTTCATAGTTATTGGTGTGACAGTTAGGGCATACTCCTCTGGCAAATTTTTCATAGTATACAGTTCCACAGTCAGAGCATACTCTCAAATCTTTTACATCTATCATACCGTTTAACCAAGTTATGTAAACTTAAGCGTATAGATGCAGTTTAGCAAATTAGCACCAGTACAAATAGAAGCAGTAATACAATCAACTATGCTGTTTTGTGAAAAATGCAAAAATCGAAGACTGCCAAAATGAATGAA
Organism: Candidatus Nitrosopumilus sp.; assembly: GCF_965223225.1. GTDB lineage: Archaea > Thermoproteota > Nitrososphaeria > Nitrososphaerales > Nitrosopumilaceae > Nitrosopumilus. Next base: position 170,210 of record NZ_CBDCVU010000004.1, on the reverse strand, counting down.
ATTGGAGAACGCCACTCTAGGGCTTTGTGAAACTTGTGGCAATTTTGCTGATGTAAAAAACTATGTTATTCTTGAAGTTGAAAAGTGGTAGAGTTTAGATTATAGTAAACTGCTTTTTATTAGTTTTAAAATTAAGCCTTTCATCAACAATCCATTTTTAAATATTATTTTTGAATAATGGTTAAATTTTTGAAATGTCAAAATAGCATAATGGAGATAATGGGTCGTGGCTTCAAACAGATACTTCAAGAGTCTCCATTATATTTTCATCTTGGGCTAAAGTTTGCCGGTTACAAGCTGTTTAACAAGCGAAGTCCATTTTATGGGTCTGCTGATATCATCAACGTATGCAATTTACACTGTGAGCACTGTTACTGGTGGCTGAACAGAAAGGAAGAAAAAGATCTGACTCTGGAGCAATGGAAAAGCATCATCGATGAGAAATTTAAGAAAAATCATGTCTTTATGGTGACTCTTGTAGGAGGTGAACCTCTAATGAGAAAGGATGTTGTAGAGTTGTTTGTAAAGGAATTCCCAAAAAGAGCATGCGTTGTTACAAATGGAACATATCCAATTCCACATCTCAAAAACATCTACTTTTATTGGATATCGATTGATGGAGACAAAAAAATTCACAATCAAATTCGTGGCGACAACGCATGGGAGAGCACTCGAAAAAATGTTATTGACTATGTTAAATCAAATGGCAAAAATGCATGGAAAGACATCTGGATAACCATGACAATCAACTCTAAAAACTACAAAACCATAGAAAATGTAATTGATGACTGGAAGGATTATTCCAACAAGATTGGATTTCAATTTCACACTCCATTTATGAAAAACGATCCATTATGGATGCCATTTGGAAAAGAACGAGACAAAGTAGTAGATAGATTGCTGGAACTAAAATCAAATCAATACAAAGATTATATCGTAAATCCAAAACACCAACTGGAAATAATGAAGAAGAGCTGGGGCGGAAAAGGAACCACTCCAATTGACTGCCCTACATGGGCCATAATCTCAGTGGATCATAAGGGTAGGGAGAAACTTCCATGTTGTATTGGTAGTGCAGAAAAGGATTCTTTGAAACCAATATGTGAGCAATGTGGACTCGGATGCTATTCTGTACTGATGGGATATGGAATAAAACAATAAAGCAAAATATGGTTAGCACATAGTTTCTTTTTGAATTTTTACCTGTTCTATCAGGTAATGTTCTTGCACTCACATTTTTTCTGTTTATCAAACCTTGGGAACTTTAGTTTGTGACATACTTCGCAGTATAATTGATCTGTCATACATCTTTACGTCTGTTATAGTATTTCCCCTTTGACCATAGTTTGAAGATATGCATCTGTAATAGTTTTTGGATTCTCGTATTTTTTGATTTATCATGATCTTTTGATTTCAACAGATAACGTCTAGAATTCTGTCTGAGATGATAGCATTCTATTTTTTACAAATTATCGATAAATTCAACTACACTGATTTTTTTTGAATGATATTTCCTCCACTTTCATATCCACGTGGGTACTAAAATCAACACCTAAACTATATTCCCTTACATGTTGTGCTCCTACTTGAATTTGAACCAGTCAACTATTGATTATACTTTCCAAACCAACAATCAATCCTAAATAAAATCTACCATCAAATTATCAGTACATTTCAAACCAAATTCTAATGTTATTCTTATCACGGCAAAAATAAAATATATTCAAAAAAACTTTAGAAACAAAACCAAAGAACTACTTTATCACATAGTCAGTATTGTAGAAGAATACGAGGAGATGGGTTACAACCTTACTGTAAGGCAGGTATATTATCAATTGGTGTCAAGAGACATTGTACCTAACAATCTTGGATCATACCAGCTTACAAGTCGTGTTCTCAAAGATGCCAGAATGTCAGGTTTGGTAGACTGGGACACAATAGAAGACAGAGTACGGCAGACAATTATGCCAAACGAGTTTGATGATGTAACAGAGTTTATCAATGCTGCAATAAACTCATACAGGCTGCCAAGATGGAAAGACCAGGATCATTATGTGGAGGTAATTGTAGAAAAAGAGGCACTTGCTGGAATACTGCGTCCATTGACTAATAGATACCATGTTCTTTTGCTTCCAAACAAGGGATACTCTTCAGCTAGTGCAATTCATGAGGCAGCTCAGAGATTCATATATCAGACATCATCAGAGGAAAAACAATGCCACATATTGTATCTTGGTGATCATGACCCAAGTGGGATGGACATGGTACGAGACATACAAGACAGGTTAGATGAGCTTTTGTGTACTGTATCAGTTGAAAAGATTGCCCTTACAATGGAGCAGATAAAACAATACAATCCACCACCAAATCTTGTCAAAAAGTCAGATTCCAGGTCAAAAAAGTATGTCTCTGAATATGGAAACAAATCATGGGAACTAGATGCCCTAAAACCTGAAGTATTAAATGAACTGGTAGAGTCTAACATCAAAAAGTATCTTGATATGAAAAAATACGACGATGTAGTATCTCAAGAAGAACGTGAGAAACTGAGACTAGTTGAACTTTCTAGTGTTGTTTGAGGATAAAACAGATAGTTAAGTTAGTTTCCAAAATCTATTTACCAACCGATATGCGGTTCACTGGTTCAGTTCATCATAACGGTTCATCAAAAATACCATATTTCATGTATTATAATAAAAAGTGTGGGAACTATGCCGATGAACCGTGTTGGTGAACCGACATAATTGTTATTTTGTTCCAATATTCGGGGTCTATAGAGTCCAGAATCCTTTGAATCTTGTCTTGAGTGTCCTCATAGCACCAAACCTCGACTTTTGAGAACCATTGCAGATTCTTTGCCATGTTTGATTTGACCTGCTCTGGATGTGCTCGTATCTCTTGTGGTGACTCTATCTCTATTGCTATTCCATTTGCCACATCAAAGCTCTCGTTGTCAAGTGTTGGTATGGATATTGCATCTGGTTGCTCTATTGTGATGTCTTGCTTTAGGATCTCAAAATAACGTCCATGGTCCAGATGATGTTTTTTTGCCTCCTGAATCAGGAAAAACGATTCCATTCCTCCCTCGCGTTGATTCTCCAATGTTGGATTGAATAATTTTTCTAGCTTGTCTGAAATACTATGCTCGATTCTAGATGATGTTTTTGATGGACTAATTGATACTAATCCCATGTTTGCAAGATTTTGTAGTCGCACCTTGGCATCAGCCTTATTGACTCCTGAGATTCCCGCAATGTCAGATAGACTCGGACGATATGATTTGTTGTCTGTATCCTGTCGGTTTTTAATCAAATTGTGCATTACTATGCATATTTTATGGTGTTTTGGCTTGTATTCAGCAAGACGGATAGATGTCATTTCTAGAATCTTTTGACTCTTTTGGATATCAGTTGGACCTGTTGGTATTTGCCGTTGTTGTTCCTCCTCTTTTATTTCTGCCTTAATTTCAGTCTCTTGTGGTGTTTGCATGTACTCAGAAACTGGAGATGATGACGTTGTCGTTTTCGCATTTTCATTGTCATTATCTGTTCTCTCAAGCAGTTTTTCTATTCTGTCTACAAGCTCATTGTTGTTTATACGACACATGTCAAGTGTCTCATTGCAGTATCGGGATATTTGTGGAACGTGCACATCTTCAATCTCCTGCTTTACTGTTCTTTGCAGAAAATTGCTTACTGTTTCATCCATTTTGAGATTAGATGCAAATTCTGTTACCATGTCTTGAATAGAATTTGCATCTTGTTTGTGATCTTCTCTCATTGATGCTGCTGTCTCTTTGATGATAGCTACAGTCTGCTCCAGATGTTCTCTCATTGAATAAAGATCATCTGAAAATAGCTCTTCTCCTCTTTTTATTCCCCACGAGAATGTTTTCCATGATACTGCTCCGCATATGCCTGCTAGTGCAACTGTTAGTACTGTATCTAGAGGCTTCACATCAACAATTACCTGTGGTACCAGAGGAGATATCACAATACCATTTACAACTGCGATTCCCAGTATTGTGAGAAATCGTACTGCATTCTCCTCAATTCTGACTCTCTGCATCCTTCCTGACTGCAGGGATCCTCCTATGGCAAAAGGCAATCCAACCATACTGACAAGAGATACTATCAAAAGTATCATGTCCAATGGAGGCATCTTTACTGGCGTACCTCCTTCTGGTCACTCTTCTTCTTCAGAGTTGTATTTTCTTCTATTGCTTTTGTGTGATCTCTTTTCACGCAATAGAATAAATGATTTGCATATAAGCAGAAAATTTTCCAGTTTCCCCTTTTATACAAACCACAATACCATATCATGAAAGAAAATTATTCAAATCAAAAGAAATCACATGCATTATTACTTGCAGAGCTAGACAGACTGCAAAAAATTACAGGCAACAACCAACTGTTTGACCTCATATGGTCCCCTCAAAGTGATTCAGATATAGAGGGAAAAGTTGATGAAAACACAATTACAATTTATTCTGAAAACATTGCAGACGCAATGGACACATTGCAACACGAGTTTATTGACTATGTCGTTAGTCAGTCAATCAAACCGTATGTCAAGCTGGTAAACTTGTTGATGTCAATAATCACAAAAGATGCATATGAAACAAAAGAAGATGCAGTGGAATCTTTGTTGAGGTTAATGAATAATAATAATAATAATTGTTCTACATGCAATTAGTTATTTTCTTTCTGTCTTCGCATAATAACACGATTCTGTGCCAATTCCTTTATCGGTTCCCACCCTTGACATATGTAGTGTAATAGCTGCTCATCATTTTTTATTATCTTTCCATCATATTGTTTTTGTTGATATTGTATGTCTTTAGCAGATGTTGCAGACGACGTTAATGACATCATCTTTATTATTTCTTGTCTTAGTACATTTGTCTCTTGCTCAATGTCAGAAATTTTTTTGTCATATGCATTAGTCAAACTATTATTGTCTTCTCTTTTGTGTTTTTCAATTTTGATCTTTACAGGATCAATTCCATAAAGCTTTGCCTGTTCTCTCCACATATCAAGTAACATCTCTTTTTTGTTTTGAGATGAGCTGTTGTTCTTTTCACTGTTTAGGGTACACAGAAACTGTTGGCTTTTAGAGTATGCCCTTCTCATGTCTGAGATCATCTCATCAGTTAGTCTTCCCTTGTTTGTAGTGTATCTTGCCTCAATGTCTCCCTTGTGACCCATAAAGAACTGTCTGTATGCATGAGTCATCTTTCCATGGCTTTCAGCTAATAGCAATTGTGTGTCAAAGTATGCACGCAAAACATACGGTCTTGCTTTGGTTATGCTCCAGATTGCTTTTCTAATGTCTGCTGTGATTCGTGGTGTTGTGATTAGTCCTGTAGATGATTTGAGAGTTTTGCATTTGCCTCCTCTTCTTGATTGATATCCTTTCTCCAAATATATTACAGGTGAATTTTTGGCAAGGCTTTCTCCAGTTGAGATTCTTTTTCTCATGTAACCTAGAACATACTCACACCCTTCAGCAGGTAAGAATGTAAAGTACTTGTTTTTGGTCTTGCTTAGTGATGCCCTAACAGTTATCGCTGCAGGTATTTGTGCAAAACTGACTGTTTTACCATCATCTGTAATCACCAGATCATTCAGGTCAGCTAGCTTAAGACCGTCTGTTGCATCATAATTTCCCATAACTTGCGGTCTGATACCTGAAAATGCCATCAGACTGATACTGGCTCGAGTTCTGGGATTTGACACGTTGAGAATTGACTGCAGTTGCTCTTTTGTTGGTACTTGTTCGTCTTGTATATTTACTGGGATTCCTGCATTTGCAATTCTTATCTTTCTTTTTGGTTCTATGTAATTAAAGACAAGCCATGATTTTATTGATTTGAGTATTCCTTCAATGTAATTTGGTGCATAATTTTGTGATTCAAGCCATGACACATGGTCAAGTAACATATCTTCAAGCTTGATGACATCTCTTTTTCCAATTTTTACAAGAGAAGATGGCGTGGTGTCTGTCCGGTAACAAAACAGACTCAATCTTCGTAGTCTAATGTCTGCATTTAGCTTGCTTCCTCTACTTGTGTTATTATACCAACGTTGTACGTTTTTGTCATGCAGAAGATCTTTTGTTACAGGTTTCTTCTTCTTTTCAGACATAATTTTTCTCCATAACATCATATTTCATTTGCTTAAAAGCAGGTCTCGAATACTGGAGAATATGGGCCCGAAGGGCTTCGATCCCTTGGCTCACCGGTTATGAGCCGGTTACTCTACCAAGCTGAGTTACGGGCCCTAGCTAATGAAATTTTTTTTAGGGTATAAAATGTTATGAGGCTAGCAATACTCTTCGTAACAACTATCAAGCAACAAATGTTGTGCAGAGATTGATTTCTCAGCAATTTCAACAAGATCTTTAGAAGGAGTACTTGATTGTTCCAAGATATTTCTCCAAGATGCAGCGTGCCTAATATCAGCTTCAGTATGAAGTTTAAAGTATTCAGTTGCCGCATGGTTTGTCATGCCATAAAACTCAGCTAATCCATCAAGTTTTGTCTGACTAATTTTAGGAATTTCCTTTTCAAATGCATACATGGCACAAGACCCACTTTCATATGTATTCATTAAATCATTCAGGTCGGATACCGCATTACGGGTTTTTGTTAATCCTGAGTATTTAGTCAGAGTTTCTTCTGAAACACCAAGTTCGCCTGCAAATTTGATCCAAGGCAAGATATGATCAGATTCTTCTTGCTGATTTGCAATTAATTCATCAACTACAGATTCAGGTGCTTGTTCAATAATTGGACTCATAAAAGAGGGAACAGATTTAACCAATTGAAAATATTCCTTTGAATAGCCAGCCAAACTTTCTTGTGACAATTTGCCATCAGACCACATCTGATAGAATGGATGTTTTAACAAGCTTCTTTCTTCAATAATTTTGTCAATTTTACTAATAATACTCATATCTCATCTCCTAAATCGCCAATAAAAAAATCTTTGCGGTTTACAAAAGATTTTATGGTCAAAATTTTAAATTTTCTTGGGTTCCAGTGGTGTAGACCGGTCAAGCATACTGCCCTTTCAAGGCAGTGATCCCGGGTTCAAAATCAATCGATGAAAATCCCGGCTGGAGCACCAAGATTTAATTACTAATGAGAAAAATTTTTGATCAGGCCATCTTGGACAGAAAGAATATCGAGATCAATCCGCTACTTGAGACATATGGAAAATACATAGAGAAAATAGACAAAGCATTAGACAAAGAATTATCTCTTTACACAGAGTCTGAGTTCATTGAGCCTTTGAAATATTCTTTAGATGGAGGAAAAAGGATTAGACCAATCATTTTGGCTCTTGCTGCAGAGAGCGTAGGTAAAATTGATGAAAATACGCTAGCGGCAGCATGTGCAGTTGAATTTTTACATATGGAGTCGATAATTCATGATGATATCATAGATAATGAAACGATGAGAAGGCAAAAAGATCCTTTTCACATAAAATATGGATACAATACTAGCATATTGACAGGAGATTTTGTTTTAGGTTTGATTCTGGCAATATCATCCAGATTAGACAATGCTAGAATTACCAAGGACTTGGCAACAACTGCGATGTTAATGAGTGAAGGGGAAATGATTGAAAGCAGACTAGAGACAAGTGAAGATGTTACATTTGATGATTACCTCAAAGTAATAGAATACAAAACTGCAACTGCATTTGAAGTTGCATCTAGAACAGGTGCTATTATTGCAAATGGAAATGAAGAACAGATAGAAGCGTTGATGGAATATGGAAAAAATATCGGAATAGCTTATCAGATTAGAGACGATTTGTTAGATTGGAAAAACGAAGACAAGCTCTTCAATCTATTAATCAAGAAGAGTTCTGATCCAAGAGATGTTTTTAACAAGATGGAGGAATTGTTAAAAGAATATTCAGAAAAAGCAAGGAAAGGACTTAGAAAAATTCCAGATAGTGATGCTAAAAATAATCTAGATAATTTAATTAATTTTACTTCCTTTAACGCATAATACCAAAACCAATTACTGGTGAGGCGTATTCTACAAATTGAATAAGTGGTTCTGGATATACACCAAATCCAACCAAGAATACAATTGAGAAGATCATTACAGCAATTACAGATTTTGGTTCTGATACTCTCTTTTCAGTTTCACCTTCAAAGTACATCTTTCTAGTAATCCAACCATAATATGCAAGAGACAAAGCACTGTTAAGAACTCCTGCGATTGCAAGCCATGGGGCCCACCATATTGCAGAACTAGCATCTAAGGCACTTCCAAACAACACCAGCTTACTCCAGAATCCAGATAGTGGTGGAACGCCTGCCAATGCAAATAGAGCAATTACCATACCAAGAGCAGTAATAGGCATTCGTCTACCTAGGCCTTTTAGTTTATCAATATGGGTAACTGCAAGAGTAGTAACAATTCCGGCAATGGCAATAAATGCTGCACCCTTCATTACTGCGTGATTCATAATTTGATACAGTGCTCCTTGTAATCCTAAGGAGCTATGAGGAGCTACTGCCAATCCAATCAGAATATATCCAGCATGTGCAATGCTGGAATAAGCTAGCATTCTAGAAATGTTCTTTTGCATAATTGCTGCTATGTTACCAATAGTCATTGTCATGATTGCAATGACACCAAGCGCTAGAGTCCAGTCAAGATTTAGAACAACCATTCCGAGAACTACAATTCTAATAGTTGCTGCAAATCCAGCTTTCTTTGTTGCAGCTGCTAAAAGTGCAGTAATAGGTGGTGGAGAACCCTCATAGGTATCTGGCAGCCATTGATGGAATGGTACCAATCCCATCTTGAAACCAAATCCAGCAATAAACATTCCAACAGAAAGTAATGCCAGAGGAAGTAATGATGGATCAAGATTAGAGTAACCTTCTATGACTTCTCCAATATTTGTAGAACCTGTTAGACCATATGAGATAGATATTCCGTATACTATGATTGCAGAAGATAGGGCGCCAAATAGGAAGTACTTTAATGCAGCCTCATTTGAGCTAGGGTTCTTTTTCATAAATCCAACCAAGATGTATGTTGGAATACTCATGAGTTCCCATGCTACAAACAACATTACCAAATCAGTAGAGTAAGCTACTAGGACCATACCTATGGTTGAAAGTAAAATTAGAGAATAGTAGACAGCAGGAGAATTATGTTTTCTCATATAATTAAAAGAACCAACAGTAGTGAAGATAGCTACAATTAACATTGCAATTGCAAAGAATCCACCAAATGCATCATCAATAATTACATCTTCGGAAAATAATGCAGAGGATGCAATATTCTCATTGATGAATTGATATCCAACATATCCCATTGATACAATTAATGCGGCAAAAGCGATTATGGCATAGAATGTATTGGAACCTTTTTCCTTTCTTGCAATACTGATAATTGGGAGAACAATTCCAACGGTACCCAAAATTGCGATTAATACAAGTGGAGTGGAAGTAATTTCTAACATTTCATCTCTCTCCTACATCAACAATATCAGAATCACGAAAAGTAATCCTGCTCCAAATACGAACAAGTATGATTGTGAGACACCAGTTTGGGTTCCTTGAATGACTCGGGCACTCCAGCCAACTGCTTTCTCGAATCCATCATTCATACCGTAATCAATAGCTGTCTTTTCAAAGTATCTGAACACACCTCTTGCAAGCCATAATGGTGCAACAACAAAACACCAATAGACCAATGCGTTGAGATACCATCTGTTTAAGATGACTTTGTGAATTGCATAGAAGAAAATGTTAGAGTTAACAAACTTGACTGGATCAACCCATCTGCCTATGTAGAATACATAACCCAGTCCGATTCCAATTGCAAATGCCGCCAATGATGAACCAAGTGCAACTGGATTAAGTCCTTGTAAGAATTCAGGTAAGATTGAATCCTCAACAGCCACATGGTCAGCATGAATTCCAAATGAATGATCCAAGTATTCAGCAAATAGGTGATGCAATCCTTCTTCGGCAGAAAGTCCTATCAAACCAATACCGATGGTCAAGACAGCAAGAATTCCGTATGGAACCCACATTGATAATGATGCTTCATGTATATGATGTCCTTCTTCTTCCATTTTTTCAATATGTTTGCTCTTCTTTCCAAAGAAGACCATACCAATCATTCTTGTGGTATAAAATGCAGTGATAACTGCAGTTAAGACAGCAATAGCATAAAGAGGCATGGCCCATTCATTTCCAGATTCATAGACGGCTGCAAATATTGCATCCTTACTCCAAAAGCCGGTTGTGATAAATGGAGCACCCATTAAACCTAAACCTGCAGCCCACATGAAGGCATAAGTCTTCTTCATGTATTTTCTCAAACCACCCATATCAGTCATAAATCGAGATCCTACAATATGCAACAATGAACCTGCTGCCATGAATAATGAAGCCTTGAACATAGCGTGAGAAATTAAGTGGAAAAATCCTGCAGTATAACCATCAACGTATTGATGAGATAATCCTGCAACACCCAAAGCCATCATCATATAACCAATTTGAGATCCAGTAGAGTAGGCCAACACTTTCTTAATTTCAGGATTAACCATACCTTGAGTAGCCAAAAGTAATGCAGTAATTGCTCCAACCCAAGCTACAATTTCAAAGAACTGATCTGCAAGAATTCCTGCAGCACCCAAAGCAAATACAATTGGGCCTATCCTTGCAACTAGGAATACACCGGCTTTTACCATTGTTGCTGCATGGATTAAGGCAGATACTGCGGTAGGACCAGTCATCGCCTCCAACAACCATTCATTTAGAGGAAATTGTGCAGATTTACCTATTGCTCCACCAAAGAGTAAAACAAATGCAGGGACCAGTAATCCCTGAGCAGACATTGCAGTTGCCCACTCTGTGTCACCCATCAATTCTTTAAATCCAAAAGTGCCTGCAAACAAGAATATCAATAGCATTCCAGCAATCATCATCACATCACCTACCTTGGTCATGATGAAAGCCTTCATACCAGCATGAGTAGGAGCATAATAATCTAGCAATCCAAGGACAGTACGTCCTTCAGTACCAACATGATCTTTCTTCTTATCACGATACCAAAAGCTGATCAATGCATAAGATGCAAGTCCTACCCCTTCCCATCCAAAGAATACTTGAAGTAAGTTGTCAGAAAGAACAATCAATTGCATTGAACCAATAAAGAACATCATCCAGAACCAGAATCTGGTAATGTCTTTATCGCCTTTCATGTATCCAGTACTGTAAATCATAATTAGGAAGGAAATCCATCCAACAACATTTGCCATTATAATAGACAGAGGATCTGCCAAAACTCCTCCCTTGAGTCCGATTGCTTCAATCCACATAATTTGATCATGTATTTCGTAAGCTTCTAATGCCATTGGAATCATTGATGCAGCTGATAATGCACTCATCAATGCAAATCCAACTGCCACAAAACCAGTTGCATTCTTTGACACTTTACCAATACCTGGCATGATAAGTGCAGCAATGAATGGAAGAATCCATACTAACCAGGCACTTTCAGCACCTGCTTCAAATAACAATGTAGCAGACTCAGTAGCCATATCTAGACCCCCAACACTCCGTTCATGTAAGGAATAATAGTTTGCAAGAAGATATCAGGATAAATTCCAACAACTATACTAAATCCAGCCAACAACATCATTGGGGCGGTCATGTACCAGCTGCCTTCTGTTACTTTCTCCAAGTGTTCAGGAGTTTTTCCAAAGAAGACACGTTTTAGCATCCAAAGCATGTAAGACATAGTAAGTGCAGTGGCAACAAGTCCTAATCCGAAGATTACTGCTCTTAGTGTTGACCCTTCTTCGATAGCAGTCTCTAGTGCACCATAAAATAGAATCCATTCGCCCATAAATCCACTAGTTGGAGGTACGCCCATAATTGTTAATGCTCCAATAACTGCACAAACAGCAGTTATTGGCATTTTTCCAGCAAGACCTCCAAGTTTGGAAATACTTCTGGTACCAACTTTGACAATAATTATTCCGGCCATCATGAAGAGAATGCCTTTTCCAATTGCGTGAGTAACATACATCATTTCTGCTCCAGCAAGACCCAGAACAGAGAGTGAGCCAATTCCAAACAAAAGATAGCCCATTTGGCTAATACTTGAATATGCAAGAAGTCGTTTTATGTCATCTTGCATTAATGCCATAGCACCACCATAAATCATTGTAACAAGACCCCACATGTGGAACCAAATGGAAAGGTCAGCAAATGTAGCGGGCAGGAATTCCACTATTAATCTAAAGATACCGTAAGCACCAATTCCAATCATTGCAGGGGACAGTAGAGCACTAATTGGAGTAGGTGCAGAACCGTGGACATATGGAAGCCATACATGGAACATAAAGACAGCTAGTTTAACACCTAGCCCTATGGCTATTGCAACTGCAGAAGCCAGTACAACGTCTTGTGGAATTTCAGATTCCTTGATGTCTACAAAATCAAAGCTTCCTATGGAGAGTCCTATCATTAAGAATCCCAACAACAAAACAACCGCGCCAGCATGAGTCCAAAAGAGGAACATCAAGCCAATCTTTCTTCGAGGACCATCACCCCACAAGGCAACCAAAAAGAAACCAGGAATTAACATAACCTCAAAGAATATGTAAAATTCAATCAAGTTAGTAGCAAGTACAGTACCAAGCATTCCCATTGCAAATACCAAATAAAGTGCAAAGTAAAGACCAGATTTTGCATTTACATAATTAGAAAGAGAAGAAGACTCGACTACAGAAGATTGTCCACTTGAGGAAGAGTTGATTTTTTGTTCTTCCTCATATTGTTCGTGGAATTTGTGAATCATGTATGGCTTAGAATACAATGCCAAGATTGTAGACAGAACATAGATCATTATTGCAAATGGAGATGCGAGACCATCCATCAAGAAACCAAATTCGCCAAACAGATCTGTCCAAGGATAACGCTCTTCTACAGTTCCTGAAAGAGCGGCATTAATTACAAGAATGGTAGTATACAAAAGTACAGCAAAAGTAAACCACATGGCCGGAGTAGGACCTACTTTTCTTCCCAAAATGTATGCTATAGGAGACAAAAGTAGTGGCAAGAAAACTGCCTGTAATAATGCATATTCCATCAGCCTTTCAAACTCCTGAAATCTGCGATATCAACATTCTTGTACATACGATATGCAACGATAATCAATGATAATCCTACACCAACTTCAGCTGCTGCAATTGCAATAGAGAATAAAGCCATGGTTTGACCCCCACTGGCTGGTAAAAATCTACCAAATGCAACCAAGTGGAGATTTGCCGCGTTGATAATTATTTCAACTGCAAATAGCATTCTAATGAAGTTTCGTTTAACTGCTAATCCGTAAATGCCTATACCTAACAAGGCAACAGAAACAAGTGAAAAATCAACTAGTTCGTTGGTCATTCTCCACATCCTCTCTCTTTGCTAAAACCAATGCACCAGTCACAGAACCTGCTAAAATAAGACCCATCAAAATCAATGCAGGCCAATAATAAGTTACAAAGTCAATTCCGATATCACGAAAATCGATTGGAGGTTCATCGGTAGTAATTGTTTTGATTCCAGAATCCAAGAACACAGAACCTAGAGCAACCATAGTTACAAGCATCAATCCAATGCCAGCAAATTTTCGTCTTTTATCTTCAACTTTCTTAAAGATAAGTTCTCTTTTGACAAGCATAACGGTAAACAGAATCAAAACTGCAATTGAACCAACATAAACTGCTAACTGGAACAAAGCAACAAATGGAGAATCCAACAAGAAGAAGAAACCAGCTATTCCTCCAAGAGTTCCCATCAAAGCAATAGAGCCATAAATCAAAGAACGTAACTCCAAGGCAGCAATTGCAGATCCTATTGTAATAACAGTCAAAGCTAAGAATACAGCATCAGCCATGAGTTGCACCTCTATCTGTAATTTGGATTTCGCTATCTTGTTCAACATAAGGTTTCACTGCTAATTGTGCAGGAGTATAGATCAGTCCTTCCTTGGAGAAGGAAGAAAGTTCGTAATCATTGGTCATGTATAACGCATAGAATGGACATGCATCAACACACAGACCACAGAATACACATTTGCCATAATCGATTTGAGGCATGATTGACTTTTTATTTTGAGTCTGTTTATCTGGTACCTTAACCATGGCAATAGCCTCAGCCACACCTTCACATGCTATTGAACATAATTGACAACCAGTACAATGGTCATGGAAAAGCATATGTCTTCCTTTTAGTCCAGCAATTCCGACACCAGTAGAAGGATCAAATTGATATCCATCACCTACAAATTTTAGTTTCTCTTCTGGATAACGGAGGGTAAATCTCTTAATTGCTATGTGCTTGATTCCTGAATTTAATGCACGAATAATACCTGTTGCAGTTCCCATTATTGTAGTCCTCCCGGTCCTAGCACTCCAGCGTAAAGCAAGCCTAGTGCAATAAAGATGTTAACGAATGACAAACCAATCAGTTTGGTCCAACCCAGACTAAGCAACATGTCAATTCTGATTCTTGGGAAGACGCCTCTGGGCAGCAGAATAAAGAAAATGACTCCAACTGTCTTGATGACAAACCAGAAAGTACCATTTAACATTGCTTGATCAAAAAGAGGCAACCCAGGGAAAGGTCCGACCTTAACAGGGCCCATTTGAACTCCAACAAGAAGTTCTTCTGGGAAAGGTGGTACAACCATTGGTCCATGCCAACCACCAAGGAATAATACAACAAACAAAGCTGCAAAAGCGTATAATTTTAGATACGTTCCAAGTTGGACTAATCCATACATCATTCCAGAAAATTCAGTAAGCCATCCAGCTACAATTTCACTTTCGGCTTCTGGTAGATCAAATGGAATTCGTTCCAATTCTGCAAGCATAGTTATGAAAAATATAATTGCACCAACTGGCAAGAAAACTATCCAAGGGAAATTAGACTGACTCGCAGCTATTTCAGATAAATTAAGCGTTCCAGTAACAATTACAACTCCTAAAAGTGAGAGAATCAATGGAATTTCAAATGATACCATTTGGAACAAAGCTCGAATACCACCTATGAATGGGAATTTACTATTTGCAGACCAAGCAGAGAGAATTGTGATTATTGGGAAAAATCCAATTACAGCAAATACACCAATTAATCCAACATCCACGTCTGCAACCACCCATCCAGGAGCAACAGGAATTAATGCAACAAAAGCAGCTGCAGTTGCGACAAACAACACAGGCGCAGCCCAGAAAATAGGCTTGTCTGCCTTAGCAGGGATGATAATCTCCTTAGAAATAAGTTTTAGACCATCACCCATTAATTGTAAAATACCTTCAATTTTCCCACAATAGAAAGGACCTACTCTTAATTGTAATTTTGCTAGCATTTTCCTTTCAATGAAAATAGTACCTGCAGCTATTAATGCAGCAAAACCAAATCCAGGGAATGCCATTACTCTAAACATATCAGTTGCCATAAACGCATGAACAATTGGAAGTGTACGAGATGGATCTGCAAGCCAAGTCAAAGCTAAGAATGGTGTTAATAATTCGCCATCTATTACGGGCATTTCAATAAAGAATAATACAACTTGAATAGCTGGAATGCCTATAAGAGAAAGTATTACAACAACCCAGAACACATTATCAAGTAAAGACTTGATAAATTCACTTAGTTTGAATCTTGGTGCAATAACAGACATTATCTATCTGCCTCCACTGGCCAATAATTAAGACTCCAATAAACAGAAGGCATGTTACCCAGTTTTTCACCCTTAAGCAAATATGGTAAGGCTATCAGATTTCTAAATGAACCAACACTCATTTTAAGTCGATAAGGTTCAGGTTTACCATCAGATACAATATAACATCCTAAAGATCCTCTTCCTGATTCCACTCTTTTATACACCGAACCAATTGCTCCTTTTGGATTGGGTTTTAACTTTACACGAACAGAACCAGACTTTGGCATTTTTTGCAAAGCCTCTCTAATTATTTTACAGCTTTCCATCATATCAAGCCATGGAACACGAGAGCGAGCATACGAATCTCCTTCTTTCATAACATGAGTTTGAAAATCTAATTCATCGTAAACATCGTATGGTTCTTTTTTCCGTAAATCATAATCCACACCACTAGCTCTTAGAACGGATCCTGTTGTTCCAAGTCTAATTGCATCTTGTCTTGATAATATGCCAGTATCTTTAGTTCTTGAAATAAGTATAGGATTATCATAGAACACTGCTGCATATTCTTTGATACGTTTTTCAAAATAGTTTACTTGACGTAAACATACATCTTCAAAGTTTGGTGGTAAATCATTTCTGACTCCACCTGGAACAAAATGTGCATGTGTAACTCTTGCTCCAGTCATTTTTTCCATCAGATCAATTAAGAGTTCACGATCTCCGGCAGGCCACATAAACATTGTAGAGTGTCCTAAGAAAATACCATAAATTGCAAGCCAATACATGGTATAGATACATCTGTTTAATTCTGAAGCAATGACTCGAACATATTTAGCACGTTCTGGAACTTCGATTCCAAGTAATTCTTCAACTCCTAGAACATAAGGATAAAGAACATTACAAGAGTCATGAATCACAGGTCGTTCTAAGTGAGGAATATTTAGGATATAGTTTCGATACTCAGCCATTTTCTCTTCTCCCCTATGAACATAACCAGGATCTGGATCACATGCAACTATGTAATCACCATCAATTTGCACTACAATTCTCATATGACCAGAACCAGGATGTTGTGGTCCGACATTGAGAGTCATAATTCTCTCATCAACTTTTTGGAGTGCCAATCCAGGTGGTAGTTCTGCAGACATTATTATCTTCCCTTTATTGCAAAGTCCTTTCGTAATGGAGGTAAATCAGCCCAATCTTCAGGCAGTAAAAGTCGTCGATTATCAGGATGCCCATCAAAATACACACCAAACATTTCAAAAACCTCTCTTTCATGAAATTCTACACTGTAAAATATATCTCTAAGACTAGGAAGTTTAGTGGCATCATTTCCGGGGATTGGATCTTCTTCACGTTGTGCTCTGGTTGACAGTACAAGAATCTGTCTTGCTAACGAGGGATCAGTGTAAGATCCAATATGATAAACAACCTCAATTTCTTTGTCTTGAGGATGGTCTACACCAGAAACAGATTCGACATGATCATAATTTAGACCATCACGCACAAATTCAGCCACATCATGAATATTTTCCTTATCAGTATCAATTTGTATTCGATCCTCCTTTACAAAAGCAACCTTGACTTTGTCGCCAAATTTTTCAACAATTTTATCAGAAATACTTTTCTCAAATGCAGGTATTTCAGCGGGTTTTTCTTCTTTTTTTGCAGCAGGTTTTGCAGCAGGTGAAGGAGTAGACTTTTCTTCAGATTTTGTATCTGCAACAGGTTTATCAGAATCAGAACTCATTATACAAACTTCCTAGCCTTCATTCTCTTAATTTTTTCTTGTAATAGCATACATCCTTGAATGAGAGTTTCTGGTCTAGGTGGACAACCTGGAACATAAACATCAACTGGAATCACTCCATCAATTCCAGGAAGTACATTGTAAGAATCAAAATACAGTCCACCGGTAATTGCACAAGCGCCCATTGCAATAACATATTTTGGTTCTGGCATTTGATCATAAACTAATCTTAAACGAGGTGCCATTTTTCGTGTGATGGTTCCTTGTACAACAACTAAGTCACACTGTCTCAACGATCCAAAAGCTTCAATGATTCCAAAACGTTCAACATCAAATCTAGGACTTGATGCAGCACCAAACTCCACACTACAACATGCAGTTTCAATATGAACAGGCCAAAGAGACCATATCCTACCCCAATTGATGGCATATCCAAGAGGTTTATCAATTGCCTTCTCTAGAATATCACCTAGTTTACCTACGAAGACATTTGCATTTTCTGGAGTCACAAGATCTTTTAGCAATTTTTATCCCCTATCCCCATAATGATAGTTTGTATAAAAAACTACCATATGTTACGTCTCCCTGATTGATACAAAGCAAAAGCCATTGCGCCAAACATGATGGCAAGAAATCCAATCATTGGTAATGTCGCACTCTTTGGTAATTCCAAAAGAGCACTTCCCCAAGCATAAAGGAAAATTGCCATTACGTCAAAAATAACGAACATCAGAATATACGGATAATACTGCATCATGAAATGAGTTCGTCCTTCTCCCGATGGAACTTGTCCACATTCCATAGGCAAGAATTTAACAGGATTACTTCGTTTACGAGGAGAAATCATTCTAGAAATTATCAAAGCAGGTGCCATTGCTACAACTGCAAAACCAAACATCAATACAACGGTACTATAATTGCCCGCTAATTCCCCGACCAATTTAGCTTTTGACCCTAATTTTTGTATAAAAAGGTATGCTTCCCTTTTTCGATCAAATTTTACAAAAAATTAATTTTGTAAAGTACTTAAAAGGTGAAGGGTTAACCCGATCATGGCACTAGAGATCGGAGACACAGCACCCAACTTTGAGATTCCAGATACAGATTTGAAAATGCGTAGTTTAGAAGAATTCAAAGGGAAAAAAACTGTTCTATCATTTATTGTGGCTGCAAGTTCTCCTGTATGTGAAGTTGAATTATGTACATTCAGAGATTCATGGCAAGAGATAGCAGATCTTGGGGCTCAAGTAGTAGCAATTAGCAATGATGGACCATTTGCCAATAAAGCATTTGCAGAAAAACATAACTTCAAGTTCCCATTACTGGCAGATTACAACAGCAAAACAATAAAAGATTATGATATTTTGATGAAGGATTTACTCCATATCAAAGATTACAATGCAGCAAAACGTTCTGTTTTTGTCATAATGGAAGATGGAAAAATAGGATACAAATGGATATCAGAAGATCCATTGAAAGAACCAAACTACGAAGAAATTAAAAATTTCCTAAAATAGGAAAAAATTTCTTTTTTTATTCTAAGTCAGTAATAACGTCGCCTTTAGCAACTGTCATGCCTTCTTTGATTTTGAGATTTTTAACAGCGCCATCTTTGTGAGCCTTTACTGCTACTTGCATCTTCATTGACTCTAAAGTACAAACAACATCACCTTTCTTAATTGAATCACCTTCGGCAACTGCGATAGATACAACTTTTCCAGGGATCTGACTTTTGAGTGCTAGTTGAGCTCCGCCTGCACCGCTGCCTCCAGAGTTTTTGAAAACAACTTTGTCAAAGTGGGTATTCATGTTAAGTGTAAGGGGGACGTTGTCAATTACAAGATTCATTTCATTAGTCAAGGCTTCAAGATATTTTGCTTTATGATATTGGTTGTCTAGTATGAATTCTATTCCTTTTGAATCCATACTAAGTATTCTTAGTTGATGTTCTTTGTCATTAATTTTAATTAGATAGTCATTGTTCCCTAAGTTTTCAACAATTCTTCCATCAAATGATTTTTCCACGTCTTGTATTTTATAATTCATCAATCATCAATCCAATTTATTTTTCCAGTTTGAACTATTTGAGCTGTTTTGAACGAGACTCTTAAAGTATTCAGAGTGAATAATTCCTGCTGCTAGTGCTGCATCACTCTTTTCTTCTTTTTCTTTCTTCAAGTCTGCGGATAATCTATCAATCATATCATAACGTTTCAAAAAGTCAGTAGAGAGTTCGCCATTTTTGTATTCGTCAGAATTTAGAATTGTTTTGTAAAGAGGAATTGATGTCTCAACACCTTGTACATACATATCATTTAATGCAGTAAGCATTCTTGTTCTGGATTCCTCAAAGGTTGGTCCCCAAGTACAAAGTTTTGCCATTAATGAATCATAAAATGGTGATACAGTACATCCAGGATAAAGATAAGTGTCGCATCTAACGTTTGGTCCTGCAGGAATTGTCACATCTGGGACTGGTCCGGTTGATGGTGCAAAGTCCAAGAATGTATCTTCAGCATTTATTCTACATTCAATAGCATAACCATTCATCTTCAAATCTTTTTGTTTGAATGGGAGTGGTTCGCCGTTTGCAATATCAATCTGCAGTTTGACAAAGTCCAATCCAGAAACCATTTCACTAATTGGGTGTTCTACTTGCAGTCTAGCATTAATCTCAATAAAATAGAATTCTCCATTGTCTGCTCTTAAGAATTCAGCAGTACCAAGGTTGGTATAATTCACAGCTTCTGCAGCTTTTACAACTAGTTCTCCAATTTCTTCTCTTTTTGCTTCATCTACCACTGGAGATGGAGTTTGTTCAATTAATTTTTGATTTCTTCTTTGAATAGAGCATTCTCTCTCAAACAGATGTACTGCATTACCATGATGATCTCTACACATTTGGTATTCAATGTGTCTTGTTTTTTCTAGGAATTTTTCAACAATGATTGCAGACTTTCCAACAGCAGCAATAGATTCAGACGTTACTGTTTCAAAACCTTCACGAAGTTCTTTATCATTAGTAACTAATCTAATTCCACGACCTCCACCACCATAAACTGATTTCAAAAGGACGGGATAACCAATTTCATTTGCAATTTTTTCTGCTTCGTCAGCTGTATCTACTAATCCAGGACTGCCAGGAACTGTTGGAACTTCAGCTTTAAGCATTGCAGCTTTACATTCCATTTTATCACCACATAGATTCATAGAATCTGCGGAAGGACCAATGAAATTGATTTTATTTTTTTCACATAGTCTAGCAAAATCATCATTTTCTGAGAGGAAACCATAACCAGGATGTACAGCATCTGCACCAGAAGATAACATTACGTCAAGAATTTTTTCTTGATTAAGATATGATTTGGCAGGAGCTGCCTCTCCAATGTGATAAGATTCATCGGCTTTTTTCACATGTAAAGAATTGTAGTCCTCATCGGAATATACTGCAACAGTCTTAATTCCTAATGCATTACATGTTCTAATTACTCTGAGCGCTATTTCCCCTCTGTTTGCGATAACTACTTTCTCAATCATTTTAATCACAGGTTGATATTTCCATGTTTTCTAGGAAGTTGTTTCTCTCGTTTATTTGCAAGCATTTTAAGTGCTTTTATTAACATAGGTCGGGTCTCAGATGGATTAATTACATTATCAACAGTACCATGAGATGCTGCAACGTAAGGATTTTCAAATTTTTCTGTAAACTCGTCAATTAATTGCTTCTTGACAGATTCAGGATCACTAGCTGATGCCAACTCTTTTCTGTTCATAATTTTTACAGCTGCCTCTCCACCCAACACTGCACAACGAGCAGTTGGCCAAGCATAATTAATGTCAGTTCTAAGATTTTTGCTTCCCATTGCAATGTAAGCGCCACCATATGCTTTTCCAATAACTAAAGTAATTCTGGGAACGGTAGCTTCACAATATGCATAAAGCAATTTACTTCCATGCCTAATGATACCGTTGTGTTCCTGGTTAGAACCTGGCATGTATCCTGGAGTATCTACAAGAGTGATAAGTGGTATGTTAAATGCATCACAAAATCTAATGAAACGTGCGGCCTTGTTTGAGGAGTCAATATCAAGTGCACCTGCAAGATGCATTGGATTGTTAGCAACAATCCCAACCACTTGTCCATCCATTCTAGCATAACCAACAACAATATTTGGTGCAAACAACTCATGAATTTCAAAGAATTCGTTGTTGTCTACAATTGAATTTATGATATCCTTCATATCATATGGTTGAAGAGGATTTTCTGGAAGAACATTGATGAGATTGTTATCTAATCTATTTGGATCATCATCATTAGCAATTTTTGGGGGTTCTTCTGAATTATTTTGTGGAATAAATGAAATTAATTTTTTAATATAATCCATGCATTCGTATTCATTTTGTGCTACAAAATGTGCAACTCCGCTTTTTGAACCATGGGTCATTGCTCCACCCAAATCATCAAAGGAAATCTCTTCACCTAAAACAGTCTTTACTACATCAGGTCCTGTAACAAACATACTACCTGCTTTCTCAACCATTATAACAAAATCAGTCATAGCTGGAGAATATACTGAACCTCCTGCGGAAGGACCAATACTTGCAGTAATCTGAGGAATAACCCCAGAGGCCAATTGATTGTGATAAAATATGTCTGCAAATCCATCAAGACTCATTATACCTTCCTGAATTCTGGCACCACCAGAATCCATAATTCCAATAATAGGACAGCCTGTTCTTACTGCATGATCCATTAATTTGGTAATTTTTTTAGCACCCATTTGGCTCAATGTACCTCCAAGAACTGTGAAATCATAGGCAAAAACAAAAATTTGTCTGCCGTTAACTGTTCCATAACCACCAACTACACCATCAGTATAGAACTTCTTTTTTTGCATATCATACTCATGATAATGATGAGTAGCTAATGGGTCGATTTCTGTAAAACTTCCTTCATCTAATAAAAGATTAATTCTCTCTCTAGCAGTTAATTTGCCCTTGTCATGCTGTGCTTGAATTCGATCTTGCCCTCCTCCTTGTTGAGATTCATTATTTCGTTTTGAGTATTCTTCAATCTTTTCTGAATGCATGACCTACTATATCCCTTAAAGTATTCCTATATTAATTTAGTTTGGTGTTCTTCACACCATAGGAATTTATCAAAAAAATCAATAAAGCTAAAAAAATTACAAGCCTATGAGTTTAAAATTGAGAATTTTTTGTTTGTAGATTTCTTGTACTTGGTTAATGCAGAAGTATCATCAGAACATTGTTTGCACAAACAAAACGAGGACACGTTAGGTATGTCACAACTTTCTTGAAATTCACATTGGGAGCATCCTGCAGATTTGCCACAAACCATACATTGCAACTCGGTTATCTCGGCACATTTCTCGTGTTTTACTCCCAAGTCCTTTGCCCATAATCCAATTTCATTTACATTGATCTTTTCTTTGCATATGATACAAGTACCTGGAAACTTCATCGGAATTTTTCTCCAGCTCATTTTGTCAATTCAATCTCCTTTTCCAATATATCCCCAAACATCTCTTCAATTTCCAGATCCAAAGTTTTCTTATCCAAACAAAACAAAATACATGGTAAACAAAAAGTAATAACTGCACTAGAAGAAAAATGTAATTTTTTTGCCAAGATTGACGATAGTGATTTTAGTTTTGCACCATCCCAACGTATACGATTCAGTAATGGCCATGATATATTGTATTTAGAATATCTAATTCGATCATCACTGCGATACAGTTGAAGTAGAATTTCATTAAGATATCTTAAGAGTCGCCAATTTTGAGTTTTCAAGATCTTTCCGTAGAGGACATCAGCGTTTGAAATTATTTCCAAATATTTTGCTAGAGAAGAATTATCAATAGAACTTGTAATAATGCTAGAATAAAATGCATCTATCTTTTCTCTAGGATCAATTTGCATAGAATACAAAATTCCTCTAGCTTCTTCAATGGATTTAGCTTTGAAGAATGCATTAACACCATCTTCTATATTGATTTTTTCAAAAGAAGCTTCAGTTTGGGGATTAAAACCACTCACTAAAGATTGTGCCAAATTTATCATGGAGCGAATATCTCCACGAGATTGATCAATTACTTTAATCATAGAACCAGGGCTAAGTTTTGAGTTTTCTTTTTTGAGAATATTTTCAAGATAAATTCGCAGAAGTCTCAAAGGTATTTTTTTGAAGTAAACTGTTTTAACTGTTTTTTTGATATTTTTCATTTTATCTTGTGAGTCATCATTTGCTGCAAGAATTATCGGGACGGTTGGTTCTTTTAGAATATCAACAAGTGCAGCTGCACCACCATAATCACTTCGACCATGAATTCCATCAACTTCATCCACAAAAATCATAGGAGTTCCCAAAATGCTGACATTACTCAAGACAGGTGCAAGAATCTCATTTATCCTTGATTTACTACGTACGTCACTTGCATTAAGCCCAATCATATCGTATCCAAATTGTTTGGATAAAAGAAAAGCTATTGTCGTTTTTCCAGTTCCAGGGGGGCCAACAAGAAGAAGTGGTTTAGTACCTTTTTTCCATTTTGCCATCCATTCCATTACTAAAGATCTAGATTCTTCATTACCTATCATATCAGAGATTATCTGAGGTCGATGTTTTTCTGACCACATCAAATCAATCACTTTGGAAGTTGAGATTCAAATTCAGACCATTTGTTGGCTTTTTCTAGTTGATTATACCAATATTGATTGTAATGTTCAACGGTCAAAAATAAAAATTCTAAAAATTCTTTGTGAGAAAAATTTTCAGGCAGTAATTCAATTGCAAGTCTAGCATCTTTCAAATACAAATTGCTTTTCTCCAAAGTAATTTCAAATCCCTTCTTTACATCATTTGCCAACAGAGAATAATACAATGGCCAAGAAGGAATTTTTACAAATCCATTTTTGATAGAGTCTTCAATTTCATTACCACAGCCCACACCTTCAGCTGCTCTTGCCATACCCAAATAGAAAATTTCACCCAATGGATTTTCTGCCAGAGCCATATTTCTTCCTGCAGTCCCCATAACTGCCCTGTATTTTTTGTAAGATAGTGTCATTTCTTCTTCGGTAATGCTAGTGGGTTTTGACTTTAGTTTCTCATCAAGATATTGACCTATCCTAGCATCTTTGAATCCTTCTTCAAATTCATGAAGTACTTTGTCACCACCTTTAGAAATTTTATCTCGTGCGAGTTTTAGGATATATGGATTCATGAGCTTATAATCATCCAGATAATCTAGATCTTCATCTTTATCGACTATTCGATCCATGGGTTCACTTAGATCAATTGCAAGAATATGTCCCTCAACCATATCTTGTCTAAGTTGTGGGTCATTTTTTCCATAGTATTCAGATGCTCCATCAAATAAAGCGTTAAACACAGGAAAAGTCATTTTAACAAAATTAGAATTAAGAATTCTCAGAACTCTATCTTTCAATACCTCGGGATTTTCTAATTTTGTTTTGATTGGGTCAATCTCAGAAGAATTTAGGATTATTTCAGTGGAACCAACTTCATTGCCAAAAGATTGTTGTGTAGAATTGGGATTGGTATCAGACTTTATTTCATTGAGAAGTCCCTGAGCAAATCGTTCTGCAAAATTTGGAAATTCAGTTTCAGTTTCTTCCTTGTACTTGTTGAATAACTTGAAGCCTTTGGATTTAAACAAGCCTTGTTTTAGAATTTGTTTTCCAGGTTTAGTACTCATCAATGCTTCTTTGCTAACAACAGACTGATCTTTACCACTCACAAACTGTACCTTGTTTATTGTTATTTATGCTTTCAAAATTATTTACTTCACTTAAATTACGAGGATGAAAATATTTCATGTGGAAGTTATTGAGATCCTTCGCGAAGTATCAAATAGAATCTATGAAAACGTAAAAGATCTTGCAGGAACAGAACATGCTGCAGGTGACTTTGGCGTGGGGGCTGGAGGAGACATATCTCGCAATATAGATATCACTGCAGAAAGAACTGTTTTAGATTATCTAAAAGAAATTAACTTTGAATGCGTTGTACTTGGTGAAGAATGTGGCAGAGTAGAATTATCAAAAAATCCCAAAGGTTATGTCATAATGGATGCCATAGATGGTTCTGCAAATGCTGTACGTGGAGTTCCGTTTTTTTGTAGTTCACTTGCTTTTGCAACTGAAAATAAACTTAGTTCAATCACAGATGGAGTGATTACAAACTTGGCAAATGGGGAGATGTATTGGGCTTCAAAAAATAAGGGCTCATTTCTTGACAATCAGCAAATACAGGTAAATGATGCAGAACCAATTTACAAGATAGTTGGCATAAACACATCTGGCGCAACAACAGAATTAATGAAGCAACTACATCCCATTTTTGAAAATCACAACCACACTAGACACTTTGGAGCCAATGCATTAGAAATGGCATTATTTGCAAGAGGTCTAATGGATATTTTTATTGATTTGAGAGGAAAAATAAGAATACAAGATATTGCTGCGGGATACTTGATCGTAAAAGAAGCAGGCGGATTACTATTAGATGCAGATCTAAATCCACTTGATGCAGACCTTAGTTATGAGACAAGAGTATCATTTATTGCAGCAGCAAACAAGAAAATTCTGGATGAAATAATGGCTCAGATTAAGAAATAAAATAAATCCAAAATCAAAAAGTAGTAGAAAATACCGAATGTATTAACAGTCATAAGAGAAATATATTTATCCAAAGTCAGGAAAAATTCTTTCGATGGTAACTGAAAACAAGGCAAAAATAACATACATGGAACTACTAAAGGAGGATCTTGTTGTGATACGATTGGTTCCAGAAAATGGAATGCCCGAATACAAAACAGGGCAGTTTTTGACAATTGGCCTACCAATACCATCTGAGAAAAAAATTGTTAGAAGAGCATATTCTATAGCATCACATGCTGAAAACAGAGATTATTTTGAATTCGTAATTAGATGGGTTAGAAAACCATTACCAGGTCGTGTAACCACAGAACTATTTTATGCAAATGTAGGTGATGAAGTATTTTTAGGAGATCCTACTGGCGCGGCTCTTCAGATTAGTGACATATTACCAAATGGACAAAAAGATAACAGACGAGTCATCTGTGTTGGTGGAGGAACAGGACTAGCACCATTTATTGCATTTGCAAAACATTTTCACGATACTAATGACAAAAGAGAGGTAGTTGTTTTGCACGGTGCCAGTTATGTGGATGAATTAAGCTATAAACGATTATTGACAGATTTAGAAATGGAAAGTGAGAAGAGGGGAAGAGATCAATGGAATTTTAGATACAGAGCAGCAATAAGTAGACCAAAAGAATTTTTCAACAGATCTTGGAATGGTCACGTGGGAAGGGTTGAATCATTTTTCAAACCAGATAAAAAAACAGGTCTGTCACCTGTTGAAGAAATGGTTGGAGAAGAGATAACCCCAGAAAACACAATAATTTACATTTGTGGGTATCAAGGAACCATTGACGGGGTAATTGATTATCTAGGTCCCAAAGGATTTGTAACTGAACATGACAAAAAACCAGATGGTAGTTTTGCGATCAAGTACGAATCATATGGATAAAACTGCTGCCATAAGACATCCTATATAATAAAAAACTAATTTATCACTATACGAGACATACCTGTGGATTTTTATAGTGAGGATTTTTCATAAAAGTATGGCAAAACTCAAGTGTATGGATTATGGTTTTGAATGTGATTTTGTTGCAGAAGGGGAAATAGAAAAAGTAATAGAAGATTTTAGGAACCACACAGATGAAGAGCACGGAATTGATTATTCAAAAGAAGCAATAATGCAGTTCTTACTAAGAAAATCCGGATTATAGAAAATTAAGAATCCAATCGCTGCATGGTTGCAGATAGAATTGGAATCTCTTTTGCAATGATTTTTTCAATGGCAGGTACAATGCCAGATCTTGCTTTGGCACTCTCTTCATAAATTTCTGCAACTTGGTCTCTAAACAAAAGTTTGATTCCAGGAAGTGCAGTTATTCCTTCATCGACGGTTCTTGGATCAGAGATATCTAGAATCAAAGTTCCTTTTTTCTTTTCTTCCATGACAAGTCTTATTCTATCAAAAGTAATCAAAAAGTAATCAGAAGTAGTTGCAACAAAAATGATATCGTATTTATCAAATCCTGCCAAAACATCATCAAAATTAACTGGAGTTCCACCTAGCAATGTGGAGAACCCTGTCGCACGTTCGAGTGTTCTGCTAGTGACATCAAATTTGATTTCTTTTTCGTTTAGGGTTTTTGCAATCATGGCAGCAGGTTCACCAGTTCCAACAAGTAATACTTTTTTCTTTGCATCAAGTCCTGCTTTCTCATCAACAAGTTTTACTGCAACATCACCTAAAGAAATAACATCATTAGAAATACCAGTACTATCTCTCATTCTACGAGACAAGCGCATTACGCTTTCAAACAATTTGTTAAGAATTTTTCCAGAAAGGTCTTCTTCTTTGGCTTTAGAAAATGCCTCTTCAATTTCATCATATACTTCTTGTTTACCTACAACTATAGAATCAACACCAGAAGCTAAACGTAAAAGATGAAGATATACATCGTCACCCTTGTAAACTTCCAAGGTTTGATCAAAATGATCAATGTCAATTTGTTCTAGGGAGGACAAAGAAACCCACGTATCCTTAATCTTGTTTAGGACAAGAGTTTTACCTTCTGCTCTTCTTACATCAGGAGAATCTTCAGTTTTAACATTGCTTACAGTAAAAATTTCAACTCTGCTTGCAGTTTGAATTATTACACATTCATCAACACCAGGAATTTTTTTAAATTCTTTGGCAGCTGCAATTACATCTTTGAAAGCAAATTTAGATAAAGCAAAGAGAGGTACATTCTTGAAGGTAACTCGTGCATTCATTACATCAAAACTTACATTATTCATATTTCATCAACCTTAAGATTTTACCTTCTTTCTTCCATCTTTGGCTGTCCTAAAAACATTCATTCCAATAAAATAATTTTCGTGCAATGATTCTAAATAGGTAATTTCATTTTCTGCATCATTAATTTCTTTTTCAGTTGATTCTGGATTATTCTTTAATTTTTCAAGTTTTTCTTTTGCCTCTTCCATAAATGAATCCACTCCCCTTTCATAATTTGAAAGTCCACCGAATTCGGGACTCAGAACATGTTCAGGAACATATTGAGGAGTTTGATCTTGTGGAATCTCTGCCTTCCTAGTAAGAGATTCTTGTTCCTCAGCTGACAGTATTGGCCTTGGAAATCTATCTTTTTTTGCCAAGAAAAATTCAGGTTCTCCCATTTCTCGTCTAAAAATTTCTTCGCCTTGACGTTTGAAGGTATAATCAAGACCTTTTGCATTATCAGCTTTTACTTCATCTGCAATTGCCTTGTATTCTGCTTCAGCTGCTGCTTCTGCTTCGGCTTTGGCTTTGGTTGCTCTTTCAAGTGCTTCCCTGGCTGCAGCTTCTGCCTCTTCAGCTGCTTTTAGTGCAGCCTCTGCTTTGGCTGCTGCCTCACCTGTTTTATCTTCTTTAGGGGCAAAAGTTTCTTCAGGTGCCTTAGTTTCTTCAGATGCTGATTCTGCAGTAGTTTTTGACTCTGCTATAAGGTCTTTCTTTTCCTCAGACATCAAAATTATCTGAAATTCCCTGAATTTTAATATTCGTGTAAGAATAGTGCCGATTTCTAATTTAACACCACAATTTATCATAAAATATTGATTTATGTCTAGATAGATCGTAAAAATAAAAAATTTAGTGGCGCCCTCGGCGGGATTTGAACACGCGTCTCAGCCGTGACAGGGCCGAATTCTAGACCGGGCTATACTACAAGGGCACAAGTAGTTGGAGCAAAATTGCCAGATTAAAAGTTTCTGCCATAACAAAAAATTTTGTAAAAGACTAAATTATACACGAAGGAGATTTTCGTGAGGGTCTATGGCGCAGCCAGGTAGCGCACCGGACTTTTAATCCGGTTGTCAAGGGTCCGAATCCCTTTAGACCCGCTACTTTTTCTTTTTAGTTATAGAA
Source organism: Candidatus Nitrosopumilus sp. (assembly GCF_965223225.1). Classification (GTDB taxonomy): domain Archaea; phylum Thermoproteota; class Nitrososphaeria; order Nitrososphaerales; family Nitrosopumilaceae; genus Nitrosopumilus. The sequence continues at coordinate 140,684 of NZ_CBDCVU010000004.1, read as the reverse complement.
TCTATTTGACTTTGTAAGGATGCAAGTGAGGATTGGATATGGTTTTCAAGACTTGTCACATTAGTTCTAAGATCATTAATTTTTTGGACCCTATCCTTGATCATTCTTTTTTGTTCATCGTAACCTGAAGAACCAAAAGACTTTCTCTCTTTTAAAGAGGAGACAACAGTGATATCGGAAATAATTGCAGACAAGACCTTTGGATCAACTTCAGTATCTTTAACAGAATTTTTTATGTCAATCATAGATAATTTAGAAACGGGTTTTTTTGATTGATGAGCATATTGTGTTAATAATCCTGCAATTTTATGAGTTATTCTAAATGGGATTCCTTTTTGAACTAGTTTTTCAGCAACATCAAGTGCCACAAGATTACTAGATTCTGTTACTTTCTTCATTTGTTTTTTATTTATTTTGAGTGTAAGCAAGATTGATTTCATAATAATCAATGCACTGATTGAAATTTTAGAGGTAGACCAAATAGAAGATTTGATTTGCTGTAAATCTCGTCCATATCCAGATGCAAGACCCTTGACGGTTGTCAACATCATAGTCAAATTTCCGATAACTTCTGCAGTTTTTCCTCTTGTTAATTCCAAAATATCAGGATTTTTCTTTTGAGGCATAACACTTGAAGGAGATGTGAACTCATCAGCAAGTTCAATAAAAGAAAATTCAGAGGTAGACCAAATAACAAAATCCTCTGCAATCTTACTCAAGTTAGTCATCAAGATTGAAACAACGGACACATATTCCAAAACAAAATCGCGAGTACTTGTAGCATCAATAGAATTTTCCACAATACTATCAAAACCTAACATGGAAGCTGTACTTTGTCTATCTATTGGGATGCTAGTTCCACCAACAGGTCCTGCACCCAAGGGACTGTGATTTACTCTCTGAAATGTTTCATAAAGTCTTTCAAAATCACGAAGTAGCACATCAGCATGTGCCAAAAAATAGTGAGATAAAAGACCTGCCTGAGCTTGTTGAAGATGTGTGTAAAGAGGCATTATTGTTTTTTGATTATCTTTAGCTACAGAAACCAGTGCTTCAGATGTATCTAAAATACAGTTACATAAAACAAGAATATCATCTCGAATCTTCATTCTTAAATCCAATACAACCTGATCATTTCTTGATCTTGCAGTATGCATTTTGCCACCACTGGCCATACCTGCTTTTTGAATTACCAAGGATTCAATTAATTCATGTATGTCTTCAGTATCAGAGGATTCAATATCACCAAATTCAGATTTCTTCAAATCTTCTAGAGCAGATAATATTTTTGTTACATCTACTTTTGAAATAATTTCATTTTGGTATAACATCAAGGTATGTGCTTGACTGCCAATAATATCGTAGAGTGCTATTTGAGAATCATCTCTGATTGATGAAACATATTCTAAAGTAATACCACTCAAATCAGAGTTCAAACGAGAACGATACATTACCTAGGGTTCTAGAATGGTTATATATAGCATCGATGCTTTTGCCGACATGAGCCAAGATATCAAACAGCTTAGAGTCAAGATCTTTGACGAGTTATCAAAAATAGTAGATCCTGAAATCAATACCTCAATTGTCGAATTGGAATTAATTGACGAAGTGGATATTAACAATAATGATGTAAAGGTTGATTTACACTTGACCAGTCCTTTCTGTCCTGCTGTTTTTGGATTCAAGATTTGTCAAGACATACACGATAATCTGTTAAAAGTTGATGGAGTAGATAATGTCAAAGTGAATGTTTCAAATCACTTTATGGCAGAACAGATAAACAATCAAGTAAACAACAGTCCAAATCCTAAAAAATTAGGTTAACTTCTAAATCCTAGCAGGTAGCCTCTTAGTAGTTGGATACCCATTGCAGGATCAACACCCTTAGGACAAACTTGACTACAAGAACCAGCAAAATGACATCTCCAGATTCCGTGAGATTCGTCAATAACCTTTAATCTAGAATCTTTTCCTTTATCTCTACTATCTGCAACATACCTATATGCTTGGGCCAATGCTTGTGGACCAACAAATGAAGAATCAGTAGCCATAGTAGGACAAGCAGAATTACACAATCCACATTTGATACAATTGGCAAACTGTATGTATTGTTCCAATTCTTCAGGAGATTGTAAGAATTCTTTTGCATCGGATTCTAATTCAGTGTCATCTCGTATAAGATAGGGTTTGATCTTATGATGAGTATCAAATAATCTTTCGAATTTAACTGCGAGATCTCGAATAATAGGAAAGTTGTTCATAGGTTCCACTGTAACTATATCAGAATCAAGTTCACTAATTTTTGTAAAGCATGCTAGTCTTGGTTTTCCATTAATTATCATGCCACATGAACCACATGTTGCTTGTCTACAGGAATATCTAACGGCCACAGAATGATCAAAATGTTTTTTCACCTCTAAGATTGCTTCTAGAACTGTAGTCCATTTCTCATAAGGGATTGAAAATTCCATAAACTTGCTAGAATCATCTTTTTCTGGATTAAATCTGGCAATTCTTAGAGTGATAGATTTTGATGGAGATAAAGGAGTAGATGTCTGTTCATCTGCAATACTAGAAACTTGAGCCACTTCTATACCATCCCCATGTTTGTCATAATAATTGTTCTGGAACCATATGCTATCAATGCAATCATTGCTGCAAAACAACCATAAGATACAGCTTTTTCATAGGCCTTTCCTTGTTTTAATTCTAATAAGATAACTCTAAGACCATTGAATCCATGAATAGATAGTAAAATGAGGATTAGTTCCAACATTATTGCGTATGGAATAAACCTGTAATTTGCAAGCACATTTTCATAATCTAATGATTCAGCATATCCTTGTGTCATACGCATTAGAATATGGACAGCTACCAAAGCAACAGCTGCCAAAGCAGTCCCATAATGAATTTTCATAATTGTACTTTCTCTCATATCATTCACCAAACATTACTGCCATACCATACATCATTGCAATTGCTGCAAGAATAATTGCAGAATAAATCCCTATCTTATGTCGGTAGTTTTGGGATGCTGGATCATACGGATAATCAGGTCTAGCAGGTTTTCCAACACCGACTCCACCATGTCCTAACATCACTCGAATTCCATTTACAGTATGAAAAACACACATAGCAATTACAATGGACATGATGATGTGTCCCTCAGTGCCTCCAATGAGATCCATGAATTCATCCCATCCAACTCGTCCTCGAAGAATGTTGCTTGTTTCATAAATATGACCTATAAAATATGCCAAAAGTCCCAGTCCACTTAATCGCATTAACCAATACGCTACTCGTTCAATTCCAAATCGTCCAGGATTTGCCATCCCTTTGATGCCTTCTTTATGTTCGTCTTGAGTCATCTAGTATTTTCTCTCCACTGGTTGATACTTAGTAATTGTGACAGGGTGGGTTTTCATAATTGGTTCGTTTGGATCATAATAAGCAAGGGTATGATGTAAAAAGTTTGCATCATCACGTTTAGTATAATCAGTTCTGGCATGTGCTCCACGAGATTCTTTTCTGTTAATGGCACCAAGTAAAACAATTTCTGCTACACGGAACATGGAATCTAACTCCATAACATTGGTGAAATTTGTGTTATACTCTTTTGCTTTATCATCAACATGTTTCCAAGTTTGTTTTTTTAATTCTCGAATTTTCTTAAGACCTGCAACTAGATCAGTCTCGTTTCGGTAAACGTATGCTTTTTCATTCATAGTATCGGTTAATTCTTGTCTTATCTCATATGGATTGGCATTACCATTGCCTCTAAAGATTCCATCATAGATTCTTTTTTCTTCAGATGCAACCAAATGATGTGGCCATGGATTTGATGAAGTAAGATTTTGAATATAATCTACTGCCAATTCTCCTGTTACTTTACCCCACACAATACATTCAGATGTAGAATTAGCACCAAGGCGATTTGAACCATGTACACTATTACAAGCTGCCTCACCTGCAGCCCAAACTCCTTGAATTTCTGTTGCACCATTAATGTCAGTATGTAGACCTCCCATCATATAGTGACATACTGGTCTAATGTCTAGTAGTTCTTGAGCAGGATCAATTCCTGAAAATTTTATGGATATCTCTCGGATTCCTCCTAATTTTTCTTTAATTTTTTCATCGCCAATGTGTCGTAAATCCAGTTTCATACAATCAACACCGGTTTCATGCTTAAACCCACGTCCTTCTAAAATTTCAGTCATGATTGATCTTGAAACAATATCACGTGGTGCCAACTCCATTTTACTTGCAGCATATTTTTTCATGAATCGTTCTCCTTTGTTATTTAACAAATAACCACCTTCACCTCGTGCACCTTCTGTAATCAAAATACCTGAAGGTAAAATTCCAGTTGGATGGAATTGTACAAATTCCATATCTTTAAGGGCCATTCCAGCACGTAATCCCATATCAAGACCGTCAGGAGTAGAAGATAATGCATAAGTTGAAAAGCTGTATAAGCGTCCTGCCCCACCAGTTGCAATTATCAAAGCTTTGCCCTTTATTGTATAAAATGTACCAGAGGACAATTCAATTGCAGTAACTCCCATGAATTGTTTTTGATCATGAATAATCGAAGTTACAAACCACTCATTTAGATATTCAATATTTTCAAATTTTTGGCAAGTGTCATACAATGTTTGCATTTCAAAAAATCCAACTTTATCAGAAGCATAAGTTGCTCTAGGAAAGCTGTATCCTCCAAAATTCCTTTGATCAATTCTTCCATCGGTTCTTCTAGACCAAGGCATTCCCCAGTGTTCTAATTGATGCACTTCCTTTGGCATCTCCACACAAAGTCTCTCTGCCACATCTTGATCTGCTAGAAAATCACTTCCTTTTACAGTGTCATAAACATGAGACTCGATTGTATCTCCTTCATCTTCAAATAGTACAGCTGCAGTTCCGCCCTCTGCAGAAACAGAGTGTGAACGCATGACTTGTAATTTAGAAACAATGCCAATTTTGAGATTAGGTCCCTTCTTTGCAGCAGCTATTGCTGCTCGCAAGCCTGCAAGGCCAGATCCACATATTATTAGATCAAAATCTACAGAATCAACCATTTTTCAGACAACCTTGCTAAGAGCGGGTTAAATATGTAGTAATTGACAAAAAATCTTCGAAATATTCAAATATATCACTAGTGATATTGCTAGTGATGATATCAGAATGGTTTCAAAGAGTAGGAAGCTCAGTACCGAGAGGATTTTCCAGGTATTTCATTTTAGAATTATTGAAAGAGAAGCCCCATACTGGAAAAGAAATAATTGATTATGCAGTAGAGCAAAGCAATGGTGTTTGGAAACCATCACCGGGATTAATCTATCCGCTACTTGGAAGATTGTTAGATGAAGAGTTAATTGAAGAAACAGAAGGTAGGTATCAGCTAACCAAAAAAGGTGTGGAAACAGCCCAAGACGTAGACAAGATAAATGAAATTGTGAAAAAACAATTAGACGTTTTGTTCAGATTAGGAAATGTCGGAAAATTTGTAGCAATGGATCTTCTTGAAAAAATATCTACAATGGGATCTATTCTTAGTTCAAATATTACAAATATGACAGAAGAAGAAACTCAAAAATATAAAAAATTCCTTCAAGAAGAATTAGCTAAAATTGATCAAATGAATTCTCAGAAGAAGGGGAAAGAGAGCAAAATTGAATAAGAATAAAATTTGAAAAGTAGAAATTAATCTCTTTTTTCATATCTGGTAATGACCTCACTTACTAGACAGCAGAAGTCCATAGTTTTTGGATCGTGGTTAGGTTGGTCATTAGATGGATACGACCTGGTGTTGATGTTACTTGTAATTCCATTAATTAGCACATTATTTTTTCCTGCTGAGGACCCAACATTTTCACTATTGACTACCTTTGCAGCTTACATCATCACTTTAATTATGAGACCTTTTGGAGGAGCATTTTTTGGAAACTTTGGGGACAAACATGGACGAAAAAAAGCTATGATAATTACTATAATGGGTTTTTCGGCTGCAACGTTTGCAACAGGACTACTACCAACTTGGCAAATGGTAGGTGTTCTTGCTCCAATTTTACTAATTGGATTAAGATTCATGCAGGGATTTTTTGCAGGAGGCGAATGGGGCAGCGGAGCTGTAATAACTATGGAAACAGTACCCAAAGAAAAAAGAGGAATACTTTCAGGATTTTTGCAAAGTGGTTTTAATTTTGGATTTGTACTTGCATCAGTGGTATTTTTTGGAGCCGTGTCATTATTTCCAGAAGAACAATTTGTAGACATTGGTTGGAGAGTGATGTTTTTCACAGGAATAATTCCTGGCATAGTTGCTTTATTTGTCAGATTTAAGATGAATGAGTCAGAGGTCTGGCTAAAAAAACAAGAAAGCAAGAAAACAGAAAAAGCACCACTAAAGAAACTACTTTCCAACAAAGACGGCAGAAAGAAATTCATTTTTTCTCTTATTTTGATGACCGGTCTGATGTATGCATATTATACCTCAATTGGATTTTATCCAACATTTTTGCAAAATTACGTTGAAGTAGAACAATTTCAAGTTTCGATGTTGATGATAGTGGCTACAACTACATCCTTGTTTGGACAAATATTTACGGGATATCTTAGCCAAAAAATTGGCAGGAAGAAAACAATTTCAATTTTTGCAATAGCAGCCATTATTGTTGCAATTCCTGCATTTTTTGGATTGTATTATTCGGAGACTGTTTTTGAAAGAATAGCATATACAATAATTCTGATAATGGTTGCAACTACGGGATTTGGACCAATACCTGCATTTTTGTCTGAAAGATTCCCTACGGAAGTACGCAATAGTGCAAGTGGATTTATTTACAATGGGGGTTTGATTTTTGGTTCGTGGGCGCCATTAATTGCAGTGACAATGATATCCAAAGGAGTTGAATTGATTCCAATATTTCTAGGAATAAATGTGATAATTGGTTCGGTGATTATTTTGATTGGTGCAAAAATCAATCCAGAAACAAGAGATGTAGACATCACGAAATAATACAAGAATTTTTAAAATCATAAATAATTCAGTGAAAAAATAGAAACGTGAAAAGTTTACGTAGAATGTTAAAATCAAAAAAACCACTTGTCATTCCAGGGGTTTACGATGCAATTAGTGCCAAGATTGCCAATAAAGTAGGATTTGAAGCTATGTTTCAAACTGGATACGGCACATCTGCATCTTTGTTTGGAATGCCAGATTATGGATTCATCGGTGCAACAGAAACAATAGACAATGCAAGAAGAATTTGCAGAGCATCAACAGTACCCGTAATTGTTGATTCAGATACAGGATATGGAAACGCGCTGAGTGTTTGGAAATTAGTTAAAGAGTTAGAAGCGGCTGGAGCATCAGGTATATTTCTTGAAGATCAGAAATGGCCAAAAAGGTGTGGCCACATGCAGGGAAAAGAAGTAGTATCACAAGAAGAATATACTGAAAAATTATCAGCAGCAATGGATGCAAGAGAAAGTAAAGAATTCATAATTGTTGCAAGAACAGATGCAAGAGCAACAGAAGGACTAGATGCGGCAATCGAACGAGGATTACAAAACAAAAAGACTGGAGCGGATGTAATTTTCGTTGAAGCACCAAAATCAATAAAAGAAATGGAGAGGATTGGGAAGGAGATTAACGCGCCACTAGTTGCAAATATGATTGAGGGAGGAGAAACACCACTGACTCCTTCAGAAACATTATCTAAAATGGGATTTAATATCATACTTTATCCCCTATCAGTATTGTATGCCAACACCTATGCAACTTTGAATATATTAAAAGAGTTAAAGAAATCCGGAACAACTACAAAATACAAACAAAAAGTTGTAAATTTTGATCAGTTTAACGACTTGGTAGAACTCTCAAAATTCAAAGACATGGAGAAAAAATATAGATTTACAAAAAGAGAATAAAAGAAAAAATTTCAAGTAAAGTTTCTTTATGCTTGATTTCTCTTTACTTCAATTTCTATTGTTGAAACGTTTCTAGTTCTACCGTCTTGCGATTCTAATGACTCTGAGCCAATTTTAATTTCGCCTATAGAGTATCCTGCATTTTCAGTTTTTCGTGCAATGATTTGAGCTACATCCACAGCACGTCCAATGCTGAGTCCTCTAGCTTTGATGTTGACGGCAGGCAAGTTTGCCAATTGAATTAGCGTTGATGTTACATATGCCATCAATGGTTTCTTACCAATGAATATGGTGTCTCTGGCTTCGGTTGACATACGATTTTAGGTATTTAAGGATAATTTAAAGCTAAGAGGATTTTTTCAGAATCAAATGAAAAAAATTGAAAGAATTGAACTGTTATTAACAGTAAAAATTGAATTTAATGAGAACTTGGAAAATATTATGAAAGTTTTGGAATTTGGCAATAGTAAAGAAAAAATTAGAATATTAGAGGGTTTGCCTGAAACCGAGGACGAAAATATTATTGAAAAAATAATTTCAAGATTAGATGATGACGATATTGAAGTAAGAGGAGAAGCCTTTAGTTGGCTCATACTAAACAAAATGAAAATTACAAAATTCTTAGTAAAGGCACTTGGTTCACCAAGTAAAAACATCAGAGGTTTTTCAGCATTAGTATTGGCAAATAGAAATGATGTGGATTCAATTCCAGAAATCATGAGACTTGCAAATGATGAACGATCTATGGTTAGATCCTGCATAGTGGGTGCTTTAGGATATCTAAAAGCTCATGAGGCCAAAGAGATAATACTTAAGTCAATTTTTGATCCAAATCTAGAGGTTAGAAAGAGCGGACTTCAGGCAATGATTGATTTGAAAATTCCAATTTCAGATAGCAAGATGAAGGAGTTTATTGAAAAAGATGAGGATTTAGAGATGAAAAAATTAATGGTAAGAATAAAAGAAATTAGTGGACCGGAAGGGATTTGAACCCTTGATCCGATGCATGCCATGCACCTATCCTACCAGACTAGACGACCGGCCCATTATCAGAATTCTGATTGAATAAGATTTTTCAAATTGGTTATTAACGTTTAGCGGTTAATTCAGATTTAGTTTATACGATTAACACAATATATTTAACCGTCAATATGGTGATTGAATCGTTATGGTAGTGGATAACAAAGCAACTGTCACTTATGTTCAATTGTTAAAAGAAGATCTTGTAATAATCAGATTTGTTCCAAAAGACGGTCCAGTACCTGAATACAAAACAGGACAGTTTATCACATTAGGGTTACCTAATCCGACAGAAGGTGGAAAGATTGTAAGAAGAGCATATTCAATTGCATCTCATCCAGAAAATAGAGATTACATTGAGCTTGTTATCAGATGGGTTAGAAAACCACTTCCAGGAAGATTGACTACGCAAATATTTAACGCAAAAGAAGGTAGTGAAATTCTTTGGTTAAAACCAACTGGACGAGCACTGCTAATTAGTGAAGAATTGCCAAATGGAGAAAAAGACAACAGAAGAATTGTCTGTATAGGCGGAGGTACAGGTATTGCACCATTTGTCAGTTTTGCTCAACACTTGCATGACACAGGAGATAAACGAGAGATTATTGTTTTACACGGTGCTAGTTATGTTGATGAATTAAGCTACAAAGATTTGTTAACTGATTTAGAAAATGAGAGTATTGCAAAAGGTAAAGATGTTTGGAATTTCAGATACAGAGCAGCAATAAGTAGACCACAAGAATGGTTTAACAGATCTTGGTCAGGTCAAGTAGGAAGAGTTGAGACATTTCTAAGACCAAGAGAGAATGGAATTTCGCCACTAGAAGAGTTAATTGGAGATAAGATCACAAAAGAGAATACAATATTCTATGTTTGTGGATGGCAAGGAACAATAGATGGAGTAATGGATTTCTTAAAACCAAAAGGATTCGTAACAGAACATGACAAACGTGAAGACGGAAGCTTTGAAGTCAAATACGAATCATACGGATAAAAAAATCAGGCCATCATTGAAATATCAGATTCACAAGTTCAGATCAGTTTGATCACTGCTCTCTATCTTGCTCACTTAAATCCTGTAACAAATGCTCATGTGGAGATAATTTCAGAACTAATAGACAAAGCAGACAAGGTAAAAGTAATGCCAGTAGTTTTCAAAGATGATAAAAGAGAAATCAACAGTAAAAGCTTTCCATTTAACTTTCAAACTAGAAAGAAAATGCTAAAGGCAGTTTTTGGAGATAAAGTAAACGTTACAGACGACTATGCGTTTTTTGCGCCATTTAAAAAATACATGCCCCCACTTTTGTCACCAAAGTCATGGCAATTAAGAAAACAGGTTCTCAGAGGAGTTGAAGGAGATTATTTTTCATACACAGGAGACAAAGCAGAAGGATACATGCTGAAAATTTACAGATTAAAGCCAAAAATTGGAAAAAGACGCTCATTATCTGCCACATCTGTAAAAGAAAAGCTCTATGAGGCAGCATTAGACAATAAATCATCATCTTGGAAGGAAGACGTTCCAAAAAGTGTTGTAAAAATAATAGAAGAAGACTGGGAAACAGTCCAGAAATTTGCAAAAATGGAAGATGAAACCACAAGAGTTGCAGGAATGAAATTTCCAAAGGAAGGATGGTCAAAAAACAAATGACAGTTAGACTAAATCACAAAGAATTCTTCTAATACATATTATTTAGCAGAGGGGATGATTGTAAGTATCAATAATTTCAAAAAAATTATTGTAATTGAAAATAGATTAATACGCACTTTGATAAAATTTTACTATGAAGCTTCCACTTTCAAAATATGTTTGGTTTGATGGAAAATATATTCCAGTAGAAAAAGCTAAGGTTCCCATTACAACTCATGCAATTCATTATGGAACCTCAATCTTTGAAGGAATTAGAGCATATTGGAATGAAAAGAACTTGTTCATATTCAGACTTGAAGAACACGTAGAAAGATTCAGAAGGTCAGGTCAGTTTTATAATATTTCATTAAATTTTTCTGATGAGGAAATTACCAATGCAATAATAGGAATATGCAAAAAAAATAAAATAAAAAAATCTTGCTACATAAGACCATTTTATTTTGTTGGAGATTACGGAATAAACTTGCATGTTACCAAGGATGCACCTACCAGTGTTGCAATCTTTTCTTTTCCTTTTGGAGATCTATTTAACAAAAATGGCATAAGTGCAGGGATTGTGTCGTGGAGAAAATTTTCAGATGCATCAACACCAACACAAGCAAAGATGGGAGGAAATTATCTTAATTCAATAATTGCAACACAAGAAGCAAAGAGAAATGGAGTTGATGAGGCAATATTACTTGATCATGTAGGAAATGTCAGTGAGGCCCCAGGTGAGAATATCTTTATTGTAAAAAATGGTCAATTATTGACACCGTTACTTACATCATCTGCACTTGATGGAATAACACGTGATGCAATAATTAAAGTGGCAAAAGACTTAGACATAGAAGTCCTGGAAAGAAACATCACAAGAAGTGAGCTATTAGCTGCAGAAGAGGTTTTTTTGACTGGAACAGCTGCGGAGATCACGCCAGTCACATCCATAGACTCACAGATAATAGGAAACAAAAAGCCAGGAGACATTACAAAAAAGATGATGCAAGAATATACAGACATCGTAATGAATCAACATGATTCGTTTGCACATTGGTTAACTGCGGTGTATTAGATGAAAATTGTGCAGATAGGAACTGGAGGATGGGGTAAGAACCATACCAGAATTTTGAGCCAGTTAGGAGTACTAACAGCAATATGCGATTCAGATAGTAACAGAAGCAGAGAATATGCAGAAAAATATTCTGTGAAGAGTTTTCAATCAATAGATGACGTGATAGCATCAGAGGAGTTTGATGGAGCTATAATTGCAACACCTACATCAACTCATGTAAAGATTGCAAAAAAATTGCTGGAAGCAAAAAAACATGTTTTTGTTGAAAAACCAATGACTTACAAAGCTGAAGATGGAGAGATGCTTGCAAAGCTTGCACAAAAAAATAAAGTTATTCTCACATGTGGATACATTGAACGATTCAATCCAGCAGTAGATACAGTAAAGACAATCATTGATGAAAAAAAATACGGAGAGTTAGTCATGTTAGAATTTCATCGAGAAAATAGAATGCCTTTACATATAAAAGATGTTGGAATAATCTACGATACATCTGTACATGATATTGATACTGCAAACTGGTTATTTGGAGACATGCCACATGTGGTATTTGCAAGAGCAGGTAAAATAAGACATGAACATGAGGATTTTGCAAGCATCATGCTAGGATACAGCGATGACAAAGTTGCCATTATTTCATCAAATTGGATTACTCCGAAAAAAATCAGAAAATTCAATGCAGTATGTACAGACGCAGTAATTTCATCAGATTTTATAACACAAGAGATCATTATAGAAAAAAATGAAGAAAGTACTACAATCCAAAATGAAAAGAAAGAGCCACTATTACTAGAAATTCAAAGTTTTTTGGGAGCAATTGAAGGTAAAAATCAACAACTAGTTTTGTCTCAGGAGGCAATCAATGTTACCAAAATTGCCGAAGCTGCACTTTTATCTAGTCAGAAAGGAGTTCCAATATACCTAGATCTAAAATGAATAGGAAAATGATTGATATTTTAGCATGTCCAATTGATAAAAACCATCCTTTAGAATTATTTGAAAGCAAAGCAAAAGAAGACATAATTTCAGAAGGGGCATTATTTTGTACAAAATGTTCTAGGTTTTATCCTATTATTGAAGAGATACCCATCATGCTTCCAGATGAATTAAGAGATAAAAAACATGAAATGGAGTTTCTTAAAAACAACAAAGAAGCACTGCCTGAAAAGATAATTTCAAAAGGAAAACCATGGCATTTGTGAAAACATGACTGTTACAAATTTTATTTCAGAAAAGACAAGGATTGGAAAAAATGTCAGGATTTGGCATTTTGCATATGTTGGAGACGATGTGGAAATTGGAGACAATGTAAAGATAGGATCCCTTGCACATATCGATTATAATGTAAAGATAGGTGAAAATACAAAGATTGAAGGACAAGCATACGTTCCTCCTCTTTCACGAATTGGAAAAAATGTATTCATTGGACCAGCAGCAGTTCTCACAAATGATCCTTATCCAATGTGTGATAAGATGGTAGGAGTGACAATAGATGACGGAGCAATTATTGGTGCAAGATCAGTAATCAAAGCAGGGGTAAGAATAGGAGAGAACAGTGTTGTTGCAATGGGAGCAGTGGTTACTAGAGATGTTCCAGACAATACAGTGGTGATTGGAGTTCCTGCAACTATACGATATACTAGAGAAGAATATGACAAAAAACAAAGAAAATGGAAGGAAGATTAAGAATTAATTTCTTTTTTGAATATCCAGTTTTTTAATTTAGATAATATCAAAATCCACAGTATAACCAATATTACTGCAATTATGGCCTTTATTCCAGAGGAGATAAGCCAATCTAGATCCCCAAATCCAGATACAGAGATAGGTCCCAGTACAGTTACCATTATTCCACCTCCGATAAGAATTAGAACCCACATTGCAAAAAGAAATCCAAATATTCCTGCCTTCATATAGAAATCCCCCTTGTCATTAATGCAGTAATTATTGCCAAGGATCCAGAAAACACCGCGAGTTTGAATATCGCCATTGCTACTTGTTTTTCAGAAAGAGGGCCACCTGCAAGAATCAATCTAACCAAAGTTACAGGAGCAGATTTGTCATTTGTGGCTTTTAGTTTCATATCATCTGTGTGTTCGACTGGCTTTCCCTTTAGCTGTCTGTGTTCTACGATTCGTTTTACACTAGACAAAAACAAAAATGAATTGATAACTGCAGGCAACAATACGACTGCGGCTATTATCTCCACCCCGCCAATAATTGCAATACAACCATACATTGCACCCAATGTTAAAGCGCCTGAATCACCAGGAAAAATCTTGCTTGGAATTTTATGGAATTTGTAAAATGCCAATGAGACAAAACCTAGAGGAAGACTAACTATGGCAATCTCATAATTTTCCAAAATGAAAAGACAGATTGATAGTGTAAAGCTTGCAATCACCATGAATCCACTGGCAACGCCATTTAGAACATCAATGGAGTTTATTGTATTTCCTGTAATTGGTATCATCAAAAATATCAATGCAATGTAGAGCGCAGGTATCTGAACCGAACCAAATAAAGGAAAAGACAAATCCGAATCATACACACCAAACACAAGAATTGGTATTGCAGCTATTGCAAGGGTTACAGGTTTAAACCAACCACCCATAACTTTTCTATCATCTATAAAGCCAATAATAAATGCAGCAAAAGTGGTAATAATTAGCGCAAGTATTTCATTTATCTGAAAAAATCCGTAAAGAATTAACTGAGATGCTAATATTCCTACAATTATAGAAGGACCACCTGGACGCACTACCATCACATGCTCTTTCTTATTTACATCTTGGACTGCCAGATTTCTATTTTTGAGGAATTTTATTAAAAATGGAGTAAAGAAAGACACTACAAAAAAAGCAACAATACAAGAGACAATTGCAGGGAGTACTAATTCAATCAATATCTAATCCTTCGTAGTTCAATCTTTATGTTATCTGCAATTGTTGAACCAATTTTATCTATTTCTGCTAATTTATTCACAGGAATTTTTGTCAAATCATCCAGATTCCTGATATTGTTTTTGTAAAGAATTCTAGCTCGAACCCTACCAATTCCTTTGACTCGTACAAGATCAAGCAGTTCTTCACGAATTCCGTAGACAATCCTTTTTCTAAGATTATCAAGTTCATCCAGCAGATCTGCGCGCTCTACATGTTTTGAGATCTCCCGTAGACAGTAAGAGAGCCAATTTGCAGTCTCTGCCATCCTGTGCATGTCCCCAGATTCTATGCCCAAGTTATCAGAAAGGGATAGCTCAGAAGATTCTGTTATCCATGCATTTAAGGCAAGTAGGCTTCTTGAGCAGTCATATTCTGAAATAGATTCGAGTAATTCTGAAGAATTGTTCTCAATTAAGACACTGGCAGCCTCATAATCCTTGTTCCGTAGCGAAAACTTTGGAAAGAATTCATCACATTTTGATATCAGGTGCAAAAATCCAAATGTGTGTTTGCCATCTGGAGAGATATTTTCAACTGCGTCTCGAAAAGACGTTGCAGTAAGAGGATCAATATACAACATTGATGTCTTTTTTCCAAATTCTGTTGCAGCATATCTTTCACCTTTTTTTACTATCAGATATTCGCTTGAAAGAAATCGCAATGAGATGTCAATTGCAAACTTTATGGTGGGCTTGCGTGATTGCATTCCACCCAATGTCTGCAAAAAAAACTCCAGAATCTCATCTTTTTTGATTCCAGGATTTGTGACCACAACGCTCAGAACATGAGTACGCAAAGACTTGTCATCAGTTATCTTTGATATTATTGGTTCAGGTTCTCCATTAATGTAATAGTCAATCAGATCCTCAGTGTTTCCATTTCCAACAATAATTGATTCACCATAGTCATCATACTGCGGTCTGCCTGCTCTTCCACATAGTTGCTTGTATTCTAAAATACTGATAGGTCTGTTTGCCCCAACCTTTGCATTATATCTATTAATGTTTGAGATTACAACTCTTCGGGCAGGAAGGTTCACTCCGGCTGCCAAGGTAGGAGTAGAAGACAATAGTTTGATTGTCCCTTTACGAAATTCTGTTTCAATTGTATCTCTGCAATTTTGGTTAAGCCCAGCATGATGAAATGCAACTCCTTTTTTTATGAGCAATGCAAGTGTCTTTACTAATTCAGTATGTTCATTTTCAGACAGGATTTTCTTTGAGGTTTTCTCTAAATTTTTCAGATCTTTTTTTTCTAAAACCTGGGAAACTGCATCTGCTGCCTTTGTTGCAAGAGATTTTGAACGAGTTCTAGTTTCGGCAAAAACAAGAGATTGCCCACCTTCTTTTACTGACTGAACCCCAAGGTCAATAGGAGTTCCACGTATGCTTCGTTCAACCTCAAATGTTTTGCCATCACTCATAGTCACTTCTCCTCCATCACACACACCTTCAGATAGCGGTACTGGTCTCCAGTCATTTTTTACTAGATTACATCCAAGCCAGTCAGCTAGTTCTTCAGAATTGGTAATTGTTGCGCTAAGACCTACAATCTGGGGTTTTGTTTCTAGTAATTTTAGCTGAGTTAAGATCATCTCCAACGTTGGACCGCGACTCTCATCTCCAATCAAGTGGACCTCATCACTGATAACCAGACCAATATCCTCAATCCATTCAGCACCGTGCCTGATAATAGAATCCATTTTTTCATTAGTCAAAATCAAAATATTGTTTTTTTCTAGATTCTTTTCTAGATTCTCAAAATCCCCAGTAGAAATTCCTACCTTGATTTTTTTGCCTAAAGGAATCTTTTCTAGTTTTTTGAACTCTGTAAATTTTTCAGCTGCCAATGCACGTAAAGGGCTTAGATAGATCACCTTTTTGCCAATACCATTATGATTAAAATCATCATTATCACTATTATTTTTGGAGAGGTGACTTAGCATTGCAAGCATCGCTATCAGAGTTTTTCCACTTGCAGTAGGTGCAGAAACAAGAATATTTTTTCCGTCCATCAATCCCAACTTTACGCTATCTGCCTGTGGCGGATAGAGTTTTTCAAAGCCTTGAGAATGTAGAAATTCAATTGCAGAATCAGGTAGAACTAATTTGGCTATTTTCATACTCGGTTATAATGACCGGGTTTTGATTCATAAATAGATGCTTCTCTGAGCATTCTTCTAATGTAGTTTCTTGCTTCTTCTTCTGTGAATTTTTCAGTCTTTTCAAGTTCCTTGACAAACGCTTTTTCCTCAACGGGTACCTTGTTGTCACCTTCAAGTCCTTTGAGGATATCCATGAACAACTGCATCTTGGATACTTCACTTCTGGGTTTTCCTTGTAGCACACCAAGATCAACTTTACCTGTGTTAACATCAACACCCGCATCTTGCAACATGCTCTGAACTAGAAATATTGCGCGTTCGGCATCTTCTTCTTCAACTTTATCTTTCATCAGAAGTCTTGCTCTGGCAGTAGACAACCTAATAATTCCTTCAAGTTGTCTAGGAGTAACCGTAATCATCTCTTCAGATTCTACATTTCTCATTTGCAAATAATAGTCTAGAATTTTCTCCTCTGCTTCTTTTGTAAGATCAGGTGAAGAACGTTTTGCGTACGCAAGATATTTTGTCAGTAAATCAACATCAATAACTGAGCGCTTGTCTGTTCCCTGAGGAGTATGCAGTTCAATAATGTGTCTTGCAATTTTTTCATCTCTTTCTTTGGTAGGAATATCCCTTACAACAAAAATAAGATCAAATCTTGTAAGCAATGGAATAGGGAGATTTACATTTTCAGTGATATTTTTGAATGGGTCATATTTTCCATACATTGGGTTTGCTGCAGCCAAAATAGAAGTTCGGGCATTAAGTGTTGCAACAATACCTCCCTTTGCAATACTGGCTGACTGCTGTTCCATCACCTCGTGCAGGGCACTTCTATCTTCAGGTTTCATTTTATCAAATTCATCTATACTTACAAGACCTTGATCACCTAGAACAACTGCACCTGCCTCAAGCATCATGATTCCGGTTTTATCTCGTACTACAGCAGCAGTAAGTCCTGCTGCAGTTGAACCTCTTCCTGAAGTATACAACCCTCTTGGTGCGATTCTTGCACAAAACTTTAGCATCTCACTTTTTGCAGTACCAGGGTCTCCGACTAAAAATACGTTAATGTCACCCCTAATCTTACTTCCATCTCCAAGGGGCCTTTGATTTGATCCTACAATAAGCAACAAAATCGCCTCTTTGATTAATGACTGTCCCTGAATATGGGGTGCAAACGAATCAATAAGTCTCTGATATACATCTGGACTCTGTCCTAATGCCTTGATCATTTTTTCTTCTTCAGGAGAAATTTCCTCTCTTTCTATTTTACGAGATGTTTTAGATCCACGACCACCTAAAAATTCAATATTATTTCCTTCAATTCTTAATCTGTATAATCCGCTGTGTCCTCTCTGCACTCCTGAAACAGATTCTTGTTCAACACGAACAATACCAGTTAGGATAATTCTATCACCTGGACGAGAATTATCGACAAGGTCTTGCCTAATTGTAACATCAATGTAGTGAGGAAGTTGGCCAGGAGGTAGATCCTCAGGAAGTTCCTGGAGTCTTAATATTTGAAAGTCAATGAATTTGCTTGCCTCAGGTTTTAGCTCAAAATCTCGTTGCTTACAGTTTGGATTATCACATACTACTGGGATTTTTACATCCATTCCCTTTAGTTGGATTACTTTGGTTTGGTGTTCATCAGGACAAACAAAAACAAGTTCTTTTGCAAGAGGTTTTACTTCAGATGCCCTCACTACCATTCCAGAGACACTGGTAATTTTTCCAATTGTCTCTGCATTGATTTGTCTTAGACTTCTTTGTAGAGGATAATTTACTAGTCTTACTCGAACTTCATCTTTAATTTTTTCAGCATATTCAGGAAATCGTATCTGTAATGCTTCTTTGATTGCTCTGGAGAAAGCATCAAAGATTCTGTCTGGATCATCAGAGAACATGGTTTCTATTTCTGGCTCCAATACCAAATCATTGTAATCGACTATGATGTATTTTGCATTCTTTGGCATCATCTCATCGATTGCCTCTATGTACTTGTAATTTCCAAACTTGTCCTTGAATCTAGTAAGAAAGTCTCTTACCTTATCAGACAATGCAGAATCAGTAAAAGTGCTGGTTTGTTGTTTACTCATTTTGATCTCCCCTTATCTGTTTTTCAAACTCTACGCTATTGTCGTAGATTGTTTTGTAAAAGATATTTTCCTCGACTGTTAGCTTGTTGTATAGATCAGAATTGAGTTTGATAGAGTCTGCAAGCTTTACTAGTTTGCCTCGTCTCATCCTAAATAATTCAAGCATCATACTTTCAACGCGATCAAAATCATCTCGATTCAGATGTTTCATGGACTGCTTTAGTTTAATGTAGAAATGTGGATCAAGTCCAGATATTTGATAATCTCCTGCCATCTTTTCTTTTGACAAGGCTTGTTTGAGTGCCGTTATCATGTCAGGAGCATCGATTGTGGCCAAGTTGTTATCAGCCAGAATCTGGCCAATCCATTGGGGCATATTGATTACCTCTCCTTGAGTTCCTTCAGTTTTCATTCCTGCAACATTAAATTTGATATCTTGATTAACTGTAACTTTAGCATCCTTTAGGGCATATCCAATAGAATGCACTTTTGCTACTTTCTCTATTTCCATTTGAGATCACTTATCATCTCTTAGATCCTCATGTATGGGATCGATCAATTCTATTAACAATTTAGTGAGATCAATTGATCCTAATTAACCTCCGCCTGATCGCACAATGAATACCGATTTTTGAGATTTTAATGTAAGGTATTTTGCAATAACCAATCCGGGTTTATTAATGGGGTTTGAGCCAATTGAACTGGTATGTCCGTAGAAGCAGGAATGTGGGTAGAAAAGTATCGACCTACCAAACTATCAGAGGTAGTAAACCAGACTGATATAGTAGGTAGTCTCGAGGCCCTAATCAAAGATCCCACAGAGATGCCGCACCTAATGTTTTCAGGATCGGCAGGAGTAGGAAAAACAACTGTTGCACTTTGCATTACAAGACAGATTTTAGGAGAGTATGCCAATGACTACACACTTGAGCTAAACGCATCAGATGAAAGAGGAATCGGCATGGTCCGAGAAAAGGTAAAAAAGTTTTCAAGATTTGCAGGCATGGCAGATGTTCCATTTAAGATAATCATACTAGATGAGGCCGATGAGATGACTTCAGATGCTCAGACTGCACTTAGAAGGATCATCGAGGATACTGCAAAGATTTGCAGATTCATACTAATTGCTAATAATATTTCAAAGATAATCGATCCAATCCAGAGCAGGTGTGCAATCTTCAAGTTTACTTCAATTTCAGAAGAAGATGTAATTGGCAGACTAGAGGAGATTGCAAAAAAAGAGAAAGTCAAAGTAGACAAGAAGGGATTAAAGGCAATCTATGACTATTCAGAAGGAGACCTAAGACACGCAATCAACATCTTGCAGGCAACTGCAAGTTTGGGTGCAATAAATGAGACAAACGTAAAGGCCACGTCAGGACTTTCAAAGACTAGCGATGTTGGAGACGTGCTAAAGTTGGCGCTATCTGGAAAGGTTGCAGAGTCAAGAGAAAAGATGATTGAGTTAATCAAAGTATACGGAATGTCTGAATCAGACTTTCTAAAATACATCAACTCGGTAGTCTTCAAATCAAAGCATTCTAACTTGGCAGAGATTCTGGAGATAATTGCAAAATACGATTATAGAATTCTAGTTGGCGCAAATCCTGAAATTCAATTATCTGCAATGCTTGCAGAGATAGCAAATGTAGAAAAGTAGATTTTTTGTGTATTTTTTAATTAAAAACAGCGGATTTGATTCACATAAATGCTTCTATATGTTTTTCAAATTGGAAATTGATAGGAATACTCCACGGATATTTGTTAGAAGGTTCAGGAAGTAACATTTGGACCAGATCCATTGTTAGATCATTATGCAGAAATGGAGAAACCGTTCACCTTGTTTGCCAAGAAAATCACCCTGAGAAATATGATTTCATATCTGAATTTCACTACCATTCAGATGATTCTGACCAAGTAAAATTCTCTCGAGATGTTCCTTATGAAGGAAAATGCATAATGCATAAGCCTCAACTAGGAGATGTACTTCCGGTTTATGTTTGGGATAAATACGAAGAGTTTCCAAATGCCACCCCAATGATAAAACTATCAGATTCCGTAATCGAGGAGTATGTAAGACGCAATGCGAAAGCTGTGTTAAGCATAGTAGAGCAGTATGGACTAACTGCATTGCATGTAAATCATGCTGTCCTGATGTCAGTGGTAGCTCAAAGAGTAAAAAAGATCACTTCCGTTCCTTTTGCAATAATGCCGCATGGAAGTGCTTTAGAATATGCTGTTAAAAAAGACAGAAGATTTTTGGATCTTGCAACTAGTTCGTTTGAATCTGCAAAAAAGATTTTTGTTGCCAGTGAGGAGATGAGAAACAGACTTTCAGACATTTTTCAATCCCTTCCTGAGATCAACCAGAAAATGGTTCGACTTAACTTGGGAGCAGATACAAGCCTTTTCAAACCAATTTTACATGACATGCGAGTTCATAACATAGAGAAGCTTTGCAAAAAATTACAGTCTGTTTCTCGCGGAAAGGTGAGAAAACAATCAGCGATACTGAGAGAAAGTCTTCAACCTGATCTACAATTACAAGAGATTACAGAGTTGATTACATCTACAACGGATTATCAGATAAAAAATCCAGACGAGGATATTGAAATCAAACTAAGAGGAATAGATTGGAAGCATGACAAGATCATTCTGTTTGTAGGGCGTCTCATAGCTGGTAAAGGAATCCAATCTTTGATAGCATCTCTGCCATTGATTTTTCATATGCATCAGGATGTAAAAGTGATAATTGTTGGACATGGACCTTTGCGTGAGATCATGGAGATCTTTTTGTGGTCCTTGGAAAAGGGTCAAAGAGAGTTAGTCAAGAGAATTGTCATGTGGGGCAAATCTCTTGAAGGAAACATAGACAACATATCTTCTTTTGAACATGTTCAGTCATTTTTTGATGTTTTGGAAAAAAACAACGAGTTAGATTCGTACTATCAAAAAGCAAGAGCATATGTGAACTCTGACAGAGTACTCTTTACAGGTTACTTGGGACACGAGGAACTATGCCATCTGTATCCATGTTGTGATATAGCCATCTTTCCATCTATAGTAAAGGAGGCAGGACCATTAGTATTCTTGGAGTCAGTCGCCTCTGGTTGTTTTCCATTGGGCACATATTTTGGCGGAATGGCAACAAACATAGATTCAATTTCAAAGAAACTGCCAAACCAGAAAGATACAGAACTAATGAGGATCAGCATAGAAAAGGAAGATACCATTTTTGACATTGTCAAAAACATTGATGGAGCATTATTGCTTGACGGAAAGTATCGATTTAAGTTAAGTGAGATAGCTCATGAACTGTATGATTGGAGTAGTATAGGGAAAACAATTTTGGCAGAGCTGAAATCAATGCACTAGTTTTCGTCAGATCATATGTGCAAATCAATCAATGATCAAACAGTAACTGGATTCATAGAACCAATGCAGGAAAAAAATTTGTCATGAGGTATGACGGTTTATGGTTTCAGACAAATTCAGATATCTAAAAATTCAGATTGCTGGCAGATCTATTTTTTGATGTTTGAGTTTGGTTTAGATTGATTTTCTCGGTTGTGTGACTACATAGTTCGCAGGCAACAAAAACCAAAACGCAAAGTGCCTAGAAGGTTTTTGGTCTTAAGCTCCAAAATGTAATTCTTTTCTTGTGTATTGAATCGATATACAAAAATAATTTAACTGGGATTTATCCAATCATTTTTGTAATATTTTTATCAAAAAAACTAATTTCATCTAAGTCCCAAAGTTTCTATCATTACACGCATCTGTTCTTTTACAATCATGTCAAGATTTTCAATTTTTTTTGTTAACTCTTCAATATCTGCTCTTAGTTGATTGTTTTCATCTTGAAGTTGTTGGTTAGCAGACTTTAGTGCAGTATTCTGACTTTTTAGTATTTCAAGTTCATTGTTAGATGTTACGGTTAGATCATTTATAGATGATGATATTCCTGAGGAGGGTTGAATAGATTGCTGTGGATTTGATTCAGATGCCTCATTGCTAGATTCATTTGATGTGGAAAAAGAGTTTCCAATATCATTGTTGCTATCATCATTATTCATAAACGTGGTAGTTTCCTGAATACGGCCATTATACGTCACTTCAACCGTAAATTCACCATTGATTTGCCATACAGACGATTGACGTTGTAATGGCGAAATTATTGCCTCAAAGGAATTATCATTATCAATAGAAATGCTTCTTGCATACACAATTACATCATCAGAGGAAATCACTCTCAAACCAAGAGGGATAGTTTGACTAGAATTATTTGTTGTTCCAAATATCTTGACGGAATCATTGGGACCATATACTGTCTTGTCAGTGTCTAGCGTAATCTGTAATGTTTGCAATGTTGGAGATGATTGTTGTGATTGTGTTTCATCAATAGCCTGTGCATTATCAGAGGATACTATTGTAGCTTCAGCCATATCTGAAGGCATACTTTCACCAAATGAATTAATTGCAGAAACACGGTACTGATATGTCAATCCCGCAGTAAGACCAGTGTGGGAATATGATGTGATGGAAGGATTTCCTGTATTTGTAACCAAAATTGAATAGTTGAACTCTTCACTTGTCTTTGATTCTATCTTGTAGCCAAGCAGTGGTGATGAACCAATATCAATTGGTGCAGACCATGACAAGTTGATTCTGTTTTGTGAGATCGTAGTGGCTTGCAAATCTACTGGTTGGGCAGGAACATTAGTTGAGGACGAGGATGATATGATATTTGAGTCATTGTTGATACTATTATCATCCTGCGTGGAACTAGAATTGATTTCATCCTTCTCAGGATCTGTTATCAGCGTATTTGCAAGATTTTCACTAGATGGTTCACTTGTCCCAAGATCATTTATTGCGTAAACACGATAGATGTAGGTAGTATTTGGAATTAATCCGATGTGGGAGTATGTAGTATCAGTACTTTCTGTACTATCTATTACTGTAGAATAGGATGAATCATTAGCGGTTCTTACTTCGATTTTATAACCAGTAATTGAATTATTATTAACTGAATCATTTTCTGGTGCAGACCATGACAAGTCTATTTGAGTAGATAATACAGGTTTAATTTTTAGATCAGTTGGACGATCAGGAACATCATCAGGTGCTGGAAAGCTAGAATTAGTATCGTAGTTGTCATTACTATTATTTGATGTTGAGGAAGAAGATAGAGTTACAGTAGCTGTCTCAGAAACGTCAGTTGCACCACGTAGATAATTGGCAGCTACTACAAAGACATATGATTTATCTGTCTTTAGATCAGATATAGTGTGGTTAGTATCAGAACCAATGATGCTGGCAATTTCAGTATATACACCAGGTACAATCTCTTGTTTTATTATGTATCCCTGAATAATTTGACCATATGTTTGAGTAGGTGGATTCCAGGTTAATTCAATGGATGTTGAAGATACTGCCTTTGCCACTAAGTCAGTTGGAACATCAGTATTCTCAATGTCTGTATTTTGTGAACTAATGCTATTGCTGAAAGTTTTCACAGTGGTACTGCTTGAAGGCTCACTTTCTCCTGCAGGACTTATTGCCAAGACTCTATATGCATAAACTGTATCAGGAATCAGATTCGTGTGAGAATAAGTAGTATCATCATTTCCAGTGTTTTCCACAATTATTGAATAGTTTGGGTCAGTGTTTGTCCTTGCCTCAATCTTGAATCCAGTTATTGAAGTGTCACTTTCATCAGACAAGTACCAAGAAAGATCTACCTGTGTGTCTGAAATTACGTTTGCCTTTAGATCAATGGGAGGATCTGGTACGGTATCAGACAATGGTGGAGACGAAGAGTCTTGTTGATTGTCCTCAGACTCTTTGTTAAAATTATTATCAGAAGATGAGGATGATGAAACAATCTCAAATTCTACAGAATCCTCAACATCATTATAACTAATTATTATTTTATAATTTCCCGGTATCCAGGTAATTGTATCATATGAGGTAGAAAATACATTATCGTTTACGGGAGTGTAGGCATTTATGATAGTGTTACTATCAGAATCAATAATTTCAATCTCTACTATGTTAACTTGTTCATTAACATCTTGAAGATCAAGAGTACCAGATATTTTGACCAATTCGCCTTTGAAATAAACTGACTTATCAGTATTAACATCAGCAAACGCCAAAGAGGGAGTAAACAAGACAACAAAAAATAATAGTACTGTACTTGCAACAAATAAAGAATTGTTTTGATTGGACACCAACTTATTTCTAAAACTTATTTTCCTGTGTATGATAAAACAATAATTGTTTGTTAGCGGTATGGTTTTATTTTAAATAATTTGTTTGTATAAAATTGTATGTGTTAGTGATACTTTCAGATCATTCAAAAGAAATGCAAAGGAGGTAGTTGTTGGGAATAAGACTAGATTGTGGGGAATAACCTATAACATATTCTCATTTCTTAACGAAACGGACTAAAGTAGTTAAAAAAAGGATTCATTATAATTTTATTTTTTGTTTGTGGTGCGGTTTTATTTTATGTAATAATAAGATGTGAAATAGGAAATAAAAGATTACAACATAAAAATAAAGAATGTCATGAATTGGCTAATCGAAATATGTTTAAAGTAAATTCGACATAAGCAAAATACAAGTGAAATTTAGATTAAAATTATTCATAGTATTATTGGTTGTATCAATCATTCCAATATTTTTAGTAGGCATAATTAGTTACTATGACAATCAAAGAACAATAACAGAACATACATTAAATAATTTAGAATTTTTTATAGAAAAAGAGAAGAAGAATATTACAAATACGATAAATTTTCATTCGGAACGATTAAACTTTATCTCAAATAGAGCAGAAATATTACAAACAATTCAGGACTATAAAAAACCGTCTGCAGATGTTAATCGAGAAAAAATTGATGAAGTTTTAGAGATAATTAAAAATGTTGTTGGAAATGCTGAAAAAATTTCTATCATAGGTGTAGATGGAACAGTTTTGACATCAACTAAAATTTCAGAGATAAATCAAGAACAGGCCTATGAGAAATTTGAAGAAATAAAAAACTCAGATCAAATAACAATAGATTATATTTTGACAAATGAAGGACGTCCAGTGATATTATTTTCCAAGGGGTTGATTTTAAACGAAAGCATGATTGGTGTTATTTTTGTAGAATTTCAACCAGAGAGTATATTTGGACAAATTAATGTAAATGCACTAGGCAGAACAGGAGAATTTGTCATTGCAAAAAAGACCCAAGAAAACAAAGCCTTGTTAATTTATCCATTGATAATAGAAGAAGATACAATTTTACAAAAAACAATTTCAATGGAAAGACAAAATATTCCCATAGTTCAGGCACTTTTGAATAATCAAAACAGTTTCCTGAATTTAGTTAACGATAACGATGAGCCAATTTTAGCAGCAACTGGATATATTGAAGAAGTAGGTTGGGGAATGGTTGCAAATATCAGCAAATCTGAGATTTTCTCATCTTTACAATTTAGTGTGTTGATTTTGATTTTTGTTATAGCTGCGATCAGTATTGCAGTTGTGATAATATCGATACTATTATCCCAAACTATTGCAAGACCTATCAAGGAAATGGTAAATGTTTCAGATCAAATAACACGTGGGAATTTAAACGTAAGATCCAAAATCAACACAAAGGATGAGTTAAACATACTCTCAAACTCGTTAAACGATATGATTGAATCGCTGGAAAAGAAAATAAAGATTGAAGCTGAATTAGAGGACTCAAAAAACCAGTTAAGAAATGAAAGAATCAAAACAATAGGTATGCTTGCATCACAAATCGCACATGATATTAAAAATCCATTATATATAATAAAAAATTCAATTGAGATAATTCGTAAGAAAAATCCAGAAAATAAGATCATCATACGAGAGATCAATCGAGCAAATCGAGGGATAGCAAGAATATCACACCAAGTTGAAGATGTTTTAAATTATGTCAATCCAACACAAACAAGATTTATCCCAGGATCATTGCTAAAAATCATACAGTCTACGATGGATACAGTGAAGATACCTGAAAAAGTAGAGGTAATCCTGCCTAAAAAGGACATTCTTGTAGAATGTGACGCAGAAAAGATGGAATCTGTTTTCAATAATATCATATTAAATGCAATTCATGCAATAGGGAACACAGTAGGTAAAATAACAATACGATTAATGCAGGATAAAGATAATGCAATTATAGAATTTGAAAATACAGGACCCAACATTGAGGAAAACGTGCTACCAAAAATATTTGAACCATTATTTTCTACCAAAGAAAAAGGTACAGGGTTAGGATTAGTAAGCTGTAAGAATATAATTGAAACACATGGAGGAAATATATCGGTCAGATCTAATCCAGTTATTTTCAAGATCAAAATTCCGCTCAAACATGAAAACACTAAGAAAACATAGTAATAGATAAACCAATGATAAGGAAAACTACACAATGCCAGAAAAAAAAATAATTTTAATTGCAGACGATGATTTAGATGTCCTGGAATCCACTCAATACATGCTGCTAGAGGAAGGATATGATGTCATAACGGCAAATAATGGTGAAGAAGCAATTAATGCATATAAAATACACAATCCAGGAATTGTTTTACTGGACATAAGAATGCCAATTATGGATGGTTATGGGGCTTTTTTTAGCATAAAAAAATATGATCCAGATGCAAAGATAGTTTTCATTACAGCATTTTCTGTGGACAGCCAGAAAGCAGAAAAGGCAAAAGAGATGGGGTTACTAGATTTGTTGCAAAAGCCTATTGAATTTGAAAAGATAATTGAAATAATCCAGAAATATTATTGATTAAGAATCATGTCCATAAGTAAGATATTGTCCAATCTTTTTTTGTAGTATAGTTTTGATTCTTCAAAAAATGTAAAGTACCAATTTTGAAGATCTTTATCACCAAGAAGTATTTTTTGAAGTCTTTCTACGTTTGAATGGAGAACTTTAGTTCCAGTTTTTGTGGCCCTGTATAGTAAATTTGTATAAAACCACAATGAGATTTGATTAGCAAGATCAGATTCTTCAATATATTCAAAATTTTTCTTATATTTCACAGAAAGATAGGACATCAATTCATACAGAGGTGGATTTACTCTCAAAGCAATGTCCAAGTTATTTAATAACAGACCTTTAGACAAAATTTGAATTTTATAGACATCTTTTCCTATTACTGATTTGAGATAACCCCATTTGCCAAAAACTTTGGGCAGGATAGCAGCATATTTTGATGCCATGATATCAATCTGATTTTCGGTCAAATTCAACACATCTAAACAATACAATATTCCATGCAAGGTCAACCTGTACTTATCACCAGGATATCTTTTGTAGCTTTTTCCATCTTTTGTTATCAAACCCATATCCAAAATACCTGAATACGGTTTCCCTCTATCGGTTCTTCCAACTAATAAGCGTCTGTACTCTTTTTCCTTGGTTTTTGTTCTAGACAGATCTCCTGCAAATTTAATTTTAGCCATTTCCCAAGTTGTCAATAAACCGTTTAATGCTAAAATTTCTAACAGTTGTTGAACATTTTTTTTATGTTTTAATGATGTGGTTTTCAGATAAACAGAACCATATAATTTATGAGCAGTAGGACGTGTGTACAGTTTGTAAGATTCAAGATTTCCATTGTTTGGTTGGAAATGCAAGTTATGTGGAGTCATAATACAAGAGATAACTATCACATTAGTTAATTAACTTACTATCTAATCAGAAAATTTTTTTTGAAACCACACCGCAATCAGAAAAATATCTTCAAATAATTCTTGTGACTAGAGATAAATGAATAATTGAGATAGGGTTAATAAAAAAAATACAAGTCATTGGTCCTAATTTGTTACCTATCTCAAATAATTCCCTTAACAGATTAAATGAAATACATAATTAGATTCTAGTCCAAGGGGATTCACTGTCAATGTTGTAACAGTAAATTAATTAGTGAAATTCCAATAGAAATGTGAGATGATAAAGAAAAGCATTGGGTCTAATTTTTTATAAAACGTGACCTATGTTGAGAAAATTTTGTTTGGTGCAGGATGTGCTTTTCTAGTATCCCGCACCCAAGCGCAGAGAGAGGGATTTGAACCCCCGTATGCTTGCGCACACAGGCTCTCAAGGCCCGCGCCCTACCGAGCTAGGCGACCTCTGCAAGAATTGTTGCAAAATGGTGATTAAAATTTGTTGAGGATGAAATAAAAATGAAATTTCAAAAAGAAGAAAAAAGAAATAGTTTCTTTAATCGTGTGCGTGTGGGTTTACAGAACCAGATTCCATCTTTACAAAAGTACCATCTGCTTTTTCGTGATACTCTTGGTATGATGGTTCAATCAAGATTGCGTGAGTTGGACATGCTTCTTGGCAAGCCATACATTGTGTACAATCATGCTCTCTGATTGGCATTGATTTGTCAGTATAATCAAGACGCTCATCTTGTTCAGTCAGACCAGTTCCATCAAAAGTTGCATCCAAGCATTCTGCAGCTGGAATGTCTTTCTCAGTTCTATACCACTGGAATGTTTGAACAGGACAAACACTCATGCAAGATCCTGCTGCAACACAAGAGTCCCAGTCAACTGCGACTGTGGTACCGTGAATTCCAAGTGGAACTTGTTCTTCACCGCGTGCCTCATATGCTGCTTTGACATCATCATTTGAAAATGCCTCACCATCGGTTCTACCGTGTCCCCAAATGAAGTGTTTGTTTTCACCATCAGAATGACTGGTTCTTCCAACAACTTCTAGGTTTTCGACGAATTTCTCATCTATTGGCATGAAGTGGTTTATTCAAAATATTATTTAAAGCTAGACAAAATTAGTCGCGACTAAATCCATCATCATAAGATCACATTAATAAAGAAAGAAAATAGGAAATTTGAAAATAATTTTTCTAGTCGTGTGCGTGTGGGTTTTCAGAGCCTGCATTCATCTTTTTGTAGGTACCTGCTGCCTTTTCATGTGCCTCTAGATTTGACTGGTCAACTTTGATGGCCTGTGGCGGACAAACAGAAACACATGCCATACACCAGATACAGTCATGCTCTCTTATTGGATCTGCCTTGTCTGTGAGGTCTTTTCTTTCATCTTTGACAGAGCTGCCAATTCCCTCAAAAGTTTGACCAACAACATCTTTTGCTGGAATATCTTTTTCCGTTCTATACCACTGAAATACCTGAACAGGACATGCTTCAATACACGCACCATCTGCAACACAAGAGTCCCAGTCAACTGCAACCATTGTACCGCTCACACCAAGTGGAACTTGTTCTTCTCCTCTTGCCGCGTAAGCTGCCACAACATCTGCATCAGCAAACACTTCTTTTTGTGAGCCATCAGTGTTTGTCTTTGTTCCAGGACCCCACATAAAGTGGAAATTTCCATCTGGATCTGAAATTTTTCCAATCGGCTTTAGGCCTTCAGGAAAATTCTCTGCTATTGGCATGATTTGAAATCGCTGCAGATATTATTTAAAGCTAGACAGGAGTAAAACAGTAAACCTTGTAAATTATCAGTCATGAATGGAGTTTCCTTACGTTCATAACGTTGTATGATCTATTCTGGAAGAGAAGAAACTATGGATATTATCAAGTATGATGTGTACAGAGGACCAAATCTTGGAGTATACACAGTAGTAAACGATTCGACTCTTTTGTTGCCAATGGGTTTTGCACAGACAAAGGCTGAAAAACTTGCAAAGTATCTTGAGGTGGATAAATATCACTATACATCAATTGCCAACACCAGACTGATTGGTGCACTATCAGTGATGAACAACAAGGGAATGCTGTTGCCAAAAACTGCATTTAGTTCTGAATATGACTTTTTGAAAAAAGAGACAGATTTAGAAATTGGGGTGTTGGATTCAAAATTTACAGCTCTTGGAAATATCATATGTGCAAACGACAAGGGAGCAGTAGTTTCCCCATGGCTCTCTCAAAACGATTGTCAGACAATAAAGGACGTATTAGGCATAAATGAGATTATTCAAAAAAGGATTGCGGGATTCAATCAGGCAGGAGCAGTAATGGTTGCAAATAACACTGGTGCTGCAATCCATCCAGAGGCAGACGAGGAAGACATGAAGAATTTTGCCAATGTTTTAGGCGTAAAAGTGGAGCAGAGTTCAATTAACAACGGAATTCCGTTTGTGTCATCAGGAATTCTGGCAAATAACAAAGCCATAGTTGTAGGTACACTAACCACAGGACCTGAAATTATGATGCTTACTCGGGCATTTCTTAATTGAGAATAGATTTTGGATCCTCTGTGAGTTTTTCTAAAGATATAGTGCCTTCCTTTCCATCTTCCATATCACGCAACAAGACATTTCCCTCCTCTAACTCGTGAGGCCCTACAATAATTGCAAGTTTTGCTTCTCTTGCAGACTCCATCTGTTTTTTTAGATTTCGTCCTGCCAAGTCAATGTCAGCTGGTATGTTGTTTAGTCGCAACAAAGATGCAATAGAAATTGCAACCTTTTGCATTTCATCATTGATGTACATTACTGCAATTCTTTGTTGTGTTGATTCTGCAATTACATTTTGTTCTTGCATTGTCAGAATAATTCTCTCAACCCCCCCTGCAACTCCTGTTGCACCGATGTCTTCTCGGCCAAAGGCTTTTGTCAGCTCGTCATAGCGTCCTCCACCTGCAAGTGCACCAAGTGAGGAGTTCTTGTCAAATACTTCAAAGACCATTCCTGAATAGTAATCAAGTCCCCTAACAATTCCAAAATTAATTCTGATGTTAGACACTCCACGATTTTCCAAAGAGTCAAAGAGCGCTTTGAGTGAATTCCATGAATCTGAATCCAATGTAATAGTGTCAAATAATTTTTCAACTTCTACAATTGTTCCCTTTATTTCTGAGAACTCTAGTATTTGCTGTAACTTTTTCTCATTGTATCTATCCTTGAATTCATCTATGATTTCTTGTTTTGATTTTTTCTGAATCTTGTCCACTGCTCTTAGCATATCGCCTACTAGTTGAGAATCAACTGAATCAAATGTCTTGTTGATAAAAGACTCTACTAACTTTCTGTGGTTAATGTCAATTGTAATGTCTTTGAGTAATAGCGAGTCAAAGAGTCTAGATGTGATCTCTATAATTTCTGCTTCAGATTCAAGGTTTGGTTTTCCATATACTTCAATATCCCACTGATGAAAGTATCTGTAGCGTCCCTTTTGAGGCTCATCATATCTGAAGACTCCACCAAAACTTGAGAGCTTGGCAGGTAGTTTCATTGACTTTTGAGAGGTTGCGTATCGGGTCAGGCCAACTGTAAAGTCAAATCTCAAGGCTATCTCCCTGTCTCCTTTGTCCTTGAAATAGTAGATTTCATCTTTTATTGCAGGACCAGACTTTGTCTCAAGAACTGAGAGCAATTCAATTGGTGAGGGGTCCATAAATGAGAATCCGTACAGATTTGATAGTTGCTTGAAGTGACTTCTTACGTGTTCTATGTTGGCGTTTTCCTGTTTTTCAAAGTCTTTCATCCCACGTGGAAGTTCCAAGATATTGATTGGACTTGATCTGGAAATTTAAGCATTAGTGCGATACAAGACGACAGGGCAGGTAAACTATGCAGAACTATGCAGCAAAATTTTTTGTCGTGTTATCTTTGTTAACAGA
The DNA here is from genome assembly GCF_965223225.1 of Candidatus Nitrosopumilus sp. Lineage (GTDB taxonomy): Archaea > Thermoproteota > Nitrososphaeria > Nitrososphaerales > Nitrosopumilaceae > Nitrosopumilus. Next base: position 108,215 of record NZ_CBDCVU010000004.1, on the reverse strand, counting down.
AACCTAAAATGTTTTTGAGACGTAATTGAAGGCTATGGCAAATGTTGTTTCAAAATAAGAACGGATTCAAAATGAGAAAGATGGAGGACCATACACAAAAGATGAGAGAACAAAAAGACAAAACGAGGTTGCCAGACTACACTTTGAATACGGATATTCTGCTGTAAAGATTGCAGAGATGATGAAAGTAAATCGCAACACAATAAACTCTGACATAAAGTATCTGTATTCTGAAATCAAAAAGGAACTAAAGCAAAACACAGAGAACTTTGTTTTAAAGCAAATTGCCAGACTGGAAGCACAGAGAACAAGAATTGAAAACAAATTAAGAAAGGCAGAATTGAAAATATCATAAAACAGGAAAAACTTTTGCTTGATGTTGATTCAAAGATAAACAGTTTTCTAATTAAGATAAATACAAACAATGAAAATGAAGAGTCAAGTCCAGACATTCAAGACAAAAAGATTAAGGAATTTGTTTTGTACATACTTGTAAAATACAACAGATGTGATAACCAACACGGTCTAAGCGATGAGAAGATTGCAAGTGGGATCATAAATATTTGGAGATGTTCTGCAGAGAACGCAGAGAAAATACGATCATATTTGGATGGCATGGGCTTGAAGTACTGCCAGAAACGCCATGAAGGAAGTTTTGTTTATGATTTTCTGGAATTTGCTTTTATGCAACGATATGTTTGTCCTGAGGATTCCTTTTTAGAAGATTTGCAGGAATTGACTGCAATACAGAGATGGTATAACACAGAATCGATAAAACTAGATCTCTCATACTATGAGAAATACGGTAAAGAAGAAAAGTGGTCCGAAGAAATCTTTGAGATACATGAGCAAGAACATCAAGAAATTAGTAAAAAGGCTGCAAAAGACATAGGTGCAGTTACAACAAAATTGCTCAATAGTTTTTCAGACCAAAATTCACATGATAGGTTTGTGAAATTCATAGACGTGTTCTTTGCCGAGAAATCATTGCAGAGTGTAAAAACAAAATATACATGATAACATATCCTATTGAGAATAGATCAGAAAACTTTCCTCTGACATGGCGAAAATAATTCAAGCGCTTAACACATAAAAATTCCTTTGACAATTGACAAGCATGGCAGAAGGAAAATTTGGAACATCAATTAACTGCATAGATGGCAGAACACAGATTCCAGTAGCCCAGTGGATAAAGGACAACTATTCTGTTGATTATGTCGACATGGTAAATGAGCCTGGATGTGACAAGCTGTTACCAGGAGACAACACTGCAAAGATTGAAGAGGTAAAAACAAAAGCCTTGATTTCAGTTAATGCACACAAGTCATCTGTAATTGTCGTTGCAGGACATCATGACTGTGCTGGAAACCCAATATCAAAAGAGGAGCACATCACTCAGATAAAACAATCAGTTGATGCCATAAAGGCATGGGGTTTGTCAGTTGAGGTTGCCGGTGTCTGGGTAAATGACCAGTGGCAGATAGAAAAAGTTCAATAATTTCTGGATATAGAAGATAGGAAAATTACCATCCAGAAAAAATCAATATTTTTTAAAAATTTATCATTAGAAGAGGGTTTTGTCAAAAAATTAAGAAATACATGAAATTCCTATAAAGACCATGAATAACCAATTGAAAAAAACCTTGTCAATAAAGATAAAGAGATTGGACATGTTTCCAAATCATTTTTTTGGAATTGTAGAGATAGACAAAGAAGAGTACAAGATTAACATTCAAGGCCAGAGCGTACTAAGAGAGCAACTAATCAAGTTGCCAGTACAGTTTAGAGATGAAAAGGCATTATTACACCTAAGTGGAGTTAATGAAGGAGCTTTCTTTGAAGACATTGTTAACTATCAAGGAGAATCAGAGTGGGTAGAAATTGACTCAGATAGAATCTTGTATTATTTGGCAGATCATCAAGATCAAATTAAAACCATAGATGTTCTAAGTAGATTCTGAATAATTGATTATTCTAAATAGCATTTAGTATTTGCACTTGAATGCCTGTAGATGTAACAACAACACAAAAATCCATAGTGTGTCCTCAAACACTTTTGTTTTTACTCGAGAATGATTTTTGGATAAGAGACTATAGAAATCCAACAATGAGATAATAAAAAAATAATTTATCTGATAAAAAACCATAGTAATTTTGAGAGTAAGAAGAAATGGGAAGCATAACTAGTCTGGAAAAGATACTGTTTAATGGAACTTTAGAGGGAGGCTGTCTCATCTAATGTCAGTCCTGACTGCATCAGAAATAGCAGAATTGGAAAAAGAATGTAGTTTAATTCTTGAAAATGACGATGTAAAGTTTGTCGGGGGGATAAACAATCTGGGTAACCTTATTGCGGGAGGCTTTAGCAAGAAAATGAAATCAGTAGGATCCGAACAAACATGGAAGATGATGTACATGCAGCTGAAACTGGACATTGAGATGAGAAAAGACTATGATGAATTATTTGGTCCGGTAAGATATGTCATATCCAAAAGAAGAGATGTGGAGAAGATATCCATACCTGTGGGATCTCATATGATTTTGGTTATTACCAAACTGAATTTTGAGATTGCAAAGATTGAGGAGATTATTGCTACTTTCAAGTCGATTCTAGATAATTCATCTTGACTTGGGCAAATTTGCATTTTATACTCCACATATACCAAAAAATTGATTAGAGATTATTGGTGGAAATAACTATTGGACTATGAAAGATTTTGCTCACAGATACTAAAAATTGATCCCAAAATTCGATTTGCATCAGTATATGATGAATGGGCCAACAGGGTTGGAGGAGGAATGCGTGAGGGAGTAGAAAGCCTGCTTTCAGACCATGCCGAAAAAGAACTCGTCAGCCTCTCGATAATGGATTGGAAATCACGAAAGGACACATCAAAATGGCTTGGCAAGACAAAGTACACTCTTGCTGAATACGATACAATCAAACGATTTTCATTTTATCTGGGCAATGACTATTTACTTCTTGTGTCATGTGAAAAAGAAACAGACACAAACATTGTGGTTGACGAGGTAATACGTTTGTACTATGAAAACCAAGAATAATTTTCAAGATTATAACCAAAAGCCAGCGCTAGTATCTTGGTGATAGCCCAAGTGAATAAGGATTGTTCTCATTTACAAAACAGAAAATAGACGAGAGACAGTTTGACTATGTTCTTGGAAGGATACTCAGTCTCAACCTTGTGGAAATTGCAATTATTGACGTTATGGACACTGTCAGTATCATTACAGCTATTGTTCCAAATTCAGGAACTATTTTGGTTCCAGTTATGGTGAATGATTTTGCACTAGATGAAACTTCATTGATTACCAATACGGTAACGTCATCACTAAATTCTTGAGTAAATTCGTCTGTCATGACTCCATCAATAGACACTGAGGATATTCCACTGATCAAACTAGAAGGAAGAAACAAGGTCAACGTGTTATCATCGTTTAATGTATTTCCTTTTAATTCAAAAGAAATTGATTTTGTACTCTCATCAATACTTGCGTGATCGATTAATCGATTAAACTTGTATTCAATATCAAAAATATTAGCACCTTCTCCAAAATCAAGACCTACGTTAGGCAAGACACTGTGACCACTAACTACACTTACAAGACCGGTTCTCCACGGATGTAGAGTACAATAATATGGAAATTCTCCTATTTCTGTGAATTTTTGTACAAAGAACTTTCCAGGATCAATCTTGCCACTATCAAAAATTCCATTAGGACCATCCAGAGGATTCCCAGAAGTAACGGTATGAGCAACCGTATCTCCATTTCTCCAAAAAATCGTATCATTTACTATGATCTCAATGAATCCTGATGTGTCTCCATCCTTCTCACTTGACCAATGAAATGGAGAGTCCTTGTCAGCAGAACCAGAAGGGATATTGACGTCATATGATAACTCGGCAAATACAGTTGATTGTAACGGAATTGTAATCAACACTACAAGCATCATAACCCAAATCAGTTTTCGCAATTACAGTACCTTGAAAATTTTTGGATTTAAAGATAGAATATGATTTTCAATGATGAACACAAAATAATTTATCTTCTTTTAGTCTCTCCTGCTATGTCTCCCACAATCTCTTCTAGCAGATCCTCTACAGTAATTATGCCTTCTAGGTTTTCATGTTCATCTAAAACAATTGCCATGTGGCTTGCATTTTTTTTAAGAGATTTCAGTAAGTTACTTATCCTTTCGCTTGAAAAAACAAAAAAAGGTTTTCTTGCAATCTTTCCTAGTTTGGTTTTCTTGTATTCTTTTTCAGGCAAGCGTGCAACATCCCAAAGATGTAAGATTCCTACAATGTTTTCTGGAACCTTTGAATAAACAGGTATTCTTGAGAATCTTTTTTCCCGTATTTGTAAAATAGATTCAGACAAGGATTTGTCAGCATCCAGTGAAAAAAGATATTCTTTGGGAGTCATTACCTTGCGAATTGGTTTGTCGTCAAATTCAAGTGCGTTGTGTACCAACTTATGCTCTTCACGCTCAATTGCCTTCTCAGACAATCCCAAATCAATTACTTCCTTGATGTCTTCTTCAGTAATTGGTTTTGGGTATGATGAACGTCCAACTAGTTTCAAGAATGCTTTGGTAAGATACTCTAAAAGCAATACAACAGGATACATTAGATAAGTAAACACAAGAAGGAATCTGCTAAAGCGCAGAGCCACTTTTTCAGACTGAATGTTGGAATATGTCTTTGGCAAAATTTCACCAAATACCAATATGACAAAAGTCATGAGTCCAATGGCAATTCCAACACCTTGATCTCCTAATAGCTTGATTGAAACGTCTGCAGCCAGTACTGAGGATGCTACGTTAACCAGTGTGTTTCCCAAATTTACACTAGAGGTCATTCTACTTGGGTTTGATTTTAGCTTGTATAGGGCAAAAGCACCACGCACTTTTTTGTGATAAAGCATCATGACCTTGGCGCGTCTGGTTCCCACAATTGCAATTTCAAGGCCACTGAACAATGCATAGAATCCAATAAGAACCACTATTGCAACGATTTCGATAAATTCCAATTGAATAAAAATGCTCTTTTGCAAAGTTAAATGATTTCTCAAATTCCATAACTGAGTTTTTTAGATATGTTAAATATCAAGAATCTGCAAGTAAAATCAATGACATATGTAGGTGAGTTAGATGCGTGCGAGTCTTGCAGAAATGTGTTTGCAAAAATGGTAGGAACAACCAATATTCTGGTGAGTTTGTGAGAAAAATGTCTAGAGTCTTTGATCATATTTTAGTACCATATAACGACACACCAGGAAGTCAGAGGGCCTTTAGAAAATCAATTCAGATAGCAAATTTATCAGGTGCAAAGGTTACAGTCCTCACCTGTATTGAAGATTGTCACATGTTTGGGTTTTTTAAAACCAAGGCAAGCAAGATAGCATTTGAAAGAGAGAGAAGACTGGTAGTGGGGAAACATGCAAGCATGAAAAATTTTGCCGAAAAACACGGAGTTTTGATGAATTCCAAGATAGTAAAAAATGGGATTGCAGGTGAGAAAATACTTGAATTTGCAGACAAACATGACGTTGATCTAATTGTTATGGGTAAAAAGAAATCACCATCACACTATGAAAGGATACATTATCATAGTACAATAGAGGCCGTATTCAGAAATGCACATTGTGCCACCTTAATTGTGTGAGAAAAACATAGAAATCTCAAATATCATCCATAAAAATTTCAGACAAAATAAAAAACACAAGCAAAATCACATGATTGAAAAAGATAGAGGTCACATCATACATGGACAAGTGTCTATTGATAGAAAAGTTTCTTTTTAAAAAAGACCTTCCATACCAGAAATTAGAGGGAAAAACATTTGAGGATGTCGAATTGGCTCGCTATATCATTACGGCTCCAGATGACCTAGCTCCAAACATTATTGATAGTCTTTCAAAGATAGTAAACACAAAACAAAGAGACATATTCATAACAACAAATAAAATTGATGCAACCGTATCTGAATACCTACATGACCTTGTAGGTAAAATAAAAAAGCCAAAAAAGATACCCCAAGTGGTAGAGGAACTAATTCCTCAGACAGAACCATTTGTCCATTTCAAGAAAGATCTGCTCATTATGATAATGATATCCACTGTAATAGCTTCAGCAGGATTGTACATGAATAGCCCAGCTGTGGTTATTGGTGCAATGTTGATTTCTCCGCTAATAGACCCATTGACTGTTTTTTCATTTAATGCAGCAATTGGGAGGCCAGAAAAAATGCTTAGATCGTTTGTTTCAGGATTCGTATTAATCGTTACAGTAGTCGCGGTAAGCTCTACTGTTTCACTTATTGCAATACAATTTGTAGAACTACCAATTACGCATGAGATTGAGACCAAAACTTCACCATCACCAGTTGACGTGATACTTGGAATACTGTTAGGAGTGGCGGCTGGAATTGCAATGGTATCAATAATTCCAGGAATTCTTGGAGTGGCCATTGCTGCTGCACTGGTTCCACCAGCCACAGTAATTGGAATCGGATTAGCACTGTTTAATTTTGACATATTCAGTGGCTCATTATTGCTTCATCGTCAAATGTAGTAGGTTTAGTTTTGGGATGTACCATCGTCTTTCTTTTGAGGAATTACCCCCAGAAAATATCATGAAAGATCAACTGCAAAAAAATATTTGACAGGTACGATATTATTTTACATTTGTTTGGGAATAGTTTTGGTTATTTTGAGTGTATTCTTTATCGATTATCCATTTTAGGGACAGAACATAACATAACAATTAAGAAAATTTCGAATGGTTAAGATAAGCAAATATGTCATTGCTTTATCAGCACCTTCTCATCAACAGAAAAAATAATTGTATTTTATTCAATGACTCGAATTAGCTCTTTGAGTTTTCTTCTGGATTTTGGAGACTTTTTCTTGTCAGGATAACCAATACAAAGAATCGAAGAAGGCTTTAATTCTGTACCAAGAATCTTCTTTACTTTTTCTTCATCAAACATTCCTATCCAAATTGTGCTTAACCCTAATCCAGATGCTGCAAGCAATGCAAAAGATGCTGCAATAGTTGCATCCTGCAGTGAGAATTTCTCTAAAATTTCGGTGGGAAATTTCAGTTTAACTCGCGAGGGATCAGTACAAAATACCATAACAACAGGGGCATTTACGTAAGGTTGTTTGTTTGCAGCTTCTACAAGTGCTTCTTTTGCAGAATTATTTTTTATTAGAAATACTTGAAATCCCTGAAAATTCCCTGCAGTTGGGGCCACATCAGCAGCCGAGAGAATTTTGTCAATTTTCCAATCTTCAACCTTGGCCTTGTCAAATTTTCTGGTTGAGCGTCTTGTAGATAATATTCTAAATAGATCAGTAGGAGAAAGATCTTGTTGGAATTTCTGTGGTTCAGAAGAAAGAATTGCCTGAATTAAAGATTGTTTGGATGATTTTCTTTGTGAATTGGTATTATTTTTTGGTAAATCTTTGTCATCTCGTATCCATACTGACGGATAGAACTCCTTTGTTCCCACGTATACGTATTGAGGCTCATGAGGAACCTTGACAAATTCCAATACTTGTTCCTGAATTAAGGTGGTTTTCGCCTCAAGTAATCTATGATTTTTTAGAATAAACTCAGTAACATCAGAATTGATCCTGATCATGCTAGATTGATCTTCTAATTCTACTTCGCCAGTGCCATTAGACTTTAGAATTTCCACCAGATCCTCTAGTTCTTTTTTGTTTAGGATTACAACATCAGTGTCATCCTCATCAATTCCTTTCCAGACTAACCTGCATCCATCTTTAGAAAGGTATGACGGTTCTATGGTATGAAATTCCATAATATTATTCGTTTTGAACATTATAAAAAAGGAGTAGGTTGAAACTGGAAGAAAAATAAAAAATAATTTCTGGTTGGAAAACTAGCTTTCTTCGTCTAGTATCTTTCCCAGTTTTTTGATTGTCATCTCTTCTTGTTTGAGATGTTTTTTGAGGAGTTTTTGATGATCACGTTTGTGTTTCAGATACACTTGACGTAACCTTCCTCGAGTTTTTGCATTTTTTAGCTGCTTGTCATAATCTGCATGCAGTTTTCTAATGCTTTTACCAAGGTCATCTATCGTCTTCTTTCCGTTAGATGACACTGTTGATGTGATTAGTTTGGAAGTCACAAAAAGAGTCGAGTAAAATGTTCTACTAATACCGAGTTGGTGTACAATACTAGACTACAAATATCAAAAACCAGTTAAGCAATCAAGGTTTGGAATAATAGTTCACAGTACATTCCATACTGCAAAAATCAGAATTAAACAAATCAAAATCTTTTCCACAGTACTTACATTTTACTTTCATTGTCTCAACCTTCAACTATGATTCCATGTACTTTTCCAAAGCCAAAATTTCAAAAATCCTTTAATCCTCATCATTATCATCATTTTCAAATAGTTTCTTGCGTCTTTTCTTATTCATCAAGTTCTCTGTTGGAGAAAGTTCTACAAACTCGTTTTTAATCCAAATAACAGTTGACTAAAATCAGAATGAAATCAACCAGATACCTTAAGATTGTCTCTATACAAAATTCTTTTCTCTTAATATCATCTTAGTTTACTTTGGTATGTGGTACAACAAATTATGTTAAACATACATAGCCAGAAGAGTAATCAAGACCATCGTTTTCTGGTTGGAAGGGAGGCCGAAAGCCTTCTTCCAACCAAAGTAAACGACGTTGCGGCAATAGACATAATGGGGTTATCTTGGATCTTTTCAAACAAGACGTTTCATAGTGAGACTTTCATTGGAGGAAGAAATGATTGACTTATCATTGTAGGCATTGCAGTTTTGTTTGGGAATCCTGGGAAGGTGACTTTCAAAAAGTATTAGCGCATGAAAAAACTCACAAAAACCATTCAGGCCAAAAAAGATCAAAAAAACAAAATGATAACATCAAAACATTGGAGATAGAGATCTGATCTTGGCATACATAAAGACAATTCAAGAAAATTGTACACATTTTCCATCCATTGTTAATCCAGAGTTGGGAAACAGAAGAGAATGTGTATTGTGCAAAAAAATTTTAGACTAGCAATAAAATGAAAAAGGTGGAAATTTTAAAATGAATTTAGTTTTATTCCAGAAAGTATCTAGTGAAAATCCCCGAATACCAATTTCCAGATATATCTATAACAGAGGAAAATAATTTTGACAGGATATTTTGGAAAGAGATCAGACATGATTGTGCATCATCTCAAATACATGAAACCCGCATGTGGAATTCAAGAGGTGTCAAAGGAGGATCGCATGTATTTTACTCCTGACACGCTAGTCAATGCCAAAAAAAAGGATTTACACCATGCAGATTCTGTATCAAAAATAATCAATAGTTTTTTGGTTTTGTTTCAATAAGACAAACCTGCTTGTAACGTTCTTCACAAAATAACACAGAAAAAAATATTCCCAACATCCATCATGAGGCTTTGGGTTTGGACTCATTTTTAACATCCTGAAGTTTTATCGTTTTATCAAAAAACAAGCAAGCAGTAAGATCTCCTGTGACATTAATCATTGTTCTAGTCATGTCCAAAATCCTGTCAACTCCCAAGATCAGCACGATTCCAACTGGAGGAATTCCTGCAGTGACAAGTATTGAGGAAAGTATCACTATTCCGGTTCCGGGAGCAGAAGGAGCTCCTATTGATGCTGCAAGTGCGGTCAGTGCAATTAAAAGTATGGTGGTAAACCCCAAATCAATATTGAAGAGCTGGGCAAGGAAAAATACTGCAACTACTTGGTACAATGCAGTTCCGTTCATATTGATTGTTGCCCCCAAAGGAATAACAAACTGCGAAACTTCGGGTTTTACTTTTAGTTTCTCTTCAGCAGTCTTTATGGAGACAGGCATTACGGCAGCAGAGCTTGATGTTGAAAAACCCAGTAGCATTGGATCCTTGAGTATTCCCAATGTTGAGCCAAGAGGTCTTTTGGTAAAAAACTTGATTATGATCACATAAACAATCAATACTCCAAATAGTCCGATTACAACAGTTACCATGTATACTCCCAGTCCTACAAGTGCAGAGACACCAAGTTTTGAGGTAATGTCTGCCATCAATCCAAAAGCTGCAAAGGGCGCCAAACGCATTGCCCATGACACTACCTTCATAGTGATATTTTGTACTCCATCTAGCAATTCCAGAATTGGTTCAGAGTTTTTCTTGGGTAATGATATCAGTGCCACTCCAATAAACAAGGCAAAAACGATTATGCTTAGCATCTCACCTGAAAGCATTGATTGTAGCGGGTTGCTGGGAATAAAACCAATAATGCCTTGAGGGATATCACTTAGAGTAAAGTCAGTTTGTTCTACAGTATTTTCAGCTTCCTTGATTCCAAAGCTTTCAAACAATAAAGAACTGTCAATATAATTTCCCGGCATTATTGTGGTTGCAACCAAAATTCCAATTGCCATGGCAATTATGGTGGTGATTATAAAATACACGGTAGCTCCAATGCCGATTGATCTTAGTTGTTCCATATTGCCTGTAGATGTTAGGCCGCGGATTATGGATGCAAAAATAAGTGGAATTATAATCATTTGGATTATTTTAAGAAATAGATTTGCAGGTATTGACAACCATTCTGTGATTATCTGAACAGACTCCTTTGGTACCAAATTTGCTTCGGGGCCCAGAATTATTCCTAAAATTAAACCAAAGAAAAGACCAACTAGAACCTGAGCCCATAATTTTTTCTTGACTAGGTATGTGATTTGGGGAATGCGGTACTCAAACGATTTTACGACCATTAATTGCTAAATGTCTAATAATTTATCAATATTACAAGACGACATGATTCTCCAAAGTGATTATCAAACTTGGTTTTCTAATATTTGAGTAAAATAATTTGTATTGTTTTTTAAATTCATGTTTCTAAAAATAGAAGATCTTTCAGTTTCTCAATTTATGACTGCGTATCCAATTTCAGTTGAATCCAATGTCTCCTTTAAGACAGTCGTTGACTTTATGTCTGAAAGAGGATTTGGTAATCTTGTAGTTATGGAAGGAAGAAAACCCACGGGAGTCTTTACAGAAAGGGAGGTTCTAAGACACATAGTAACAAACAATGCAGATCCAAACACTCCAGTCAAAGACATAGGAGAACAACAGTATGAAGAAGTCAATCCTGGAACATCCATGCTTGATGCAGCAAAAATGATGACATCAAAAAAATCTCGACTTTTAGTCTTTGCCGAGTCCAAAAAATTGGTTGGAATAATCACGGCTACTGACATTTTAAGGGCTTTTCAAAAAATAGACAATAATCCGTCAATAAAACCATTCATTAGCAAGGATCTGGCTAAGTGCAATTCAAAAATATCAATCAAAGAAGCTGCCAGAATTATGTTCGATAAAGGTGTTGGAAGTCTAATCATAACGGATTTTGCATATTATGGGATCTTTACTGAGAGAGACATCCTGCATTGTCTAAAAGAAAATGTTTCATTAAATGATTCAATTAACGCGCACTCTTCCTGGCCATTGATAAAGGCCGAACATACTGTTAATGCAAAAGGCGTTGCACGTGTTATGGCTGCAAACAACATTAAAAGACTTGGAATCACTTATGAAAAAGATTTGATTGGAATTATTACTGCAATTGACTTGATTGATGCATACCAAAAAGGTTCAAGATCATCACATATATCGCATTGGAATGAAGTAAAGTAGCAGTTTTATGGTAAATTTGGTGACAGTTAGTTATTTGATATCAAATCCCAGATAAAGCCAAACAATTCTCTAATCATTTACCTTTGTTTCTCAAAAATCCAGATAACTAGAAATCTAAATATTCTTTGACTAGGTGTTAAACCATCTTTTGCATCGGTTACTTGTGATGGTTCTACTGTCTTTCTGAATGCCATTTGGATCTCTCTGTTACGTCCTTATTGGGCGAGCATTAGTTTAAAAATTCAAGGTCAGATCTTTTCAACATCTATTAACAATATTGGACAGGGACTGTTTTCTACAATCTTTCTTGAGACGCTTCCCAGAGACAGTAGTTTCTTTACTCCTTTTAGCTTCCTTCTTTTTGCCATTACCACAAGGTCCACATTTTCCTGGTTAATTACATCTAAAATTATCTCAGCTGGATCCCCAACAACTACCATAACATCAGATCTTACATCTGCCTTAAGGTCAGCAATCTTTTGTTCCAGCTCTTTTTTTGCCTCTTTTTTGATAGATTCATTTGCATCGTTTATGCTTCCAAGAAGCTTCTCTTTCTGATCTTCGGACAATCCCATTGTCCTAGGTCTGTGAATTTCTTCAACTATGTGCAATACTATCAATTTGGCAGAGGAGGCTTTTGCGCTAAATATTGCATGATTAAGTGCCTCATCTCCTGCAGGAGTACCTGCATGCGGTACAAGGATTGTTTTATACATTATTCCTGTGTCAACTCCTCATAATTTATTTTTATTTTGTCAAAAATTGACTGTTTGCATTGCGGACATTCTAGAATGTGGGTTTTTCCGGCCTTTATAGAAAAAACATTTCCGCAAGATTTGCAGACACGCAAGTCATCAATGTAAATCATTATTACATCCTCTTCTCGGTTGTGAATTTTTAACCTATCGATAAAAATCAAAAATGATTTTCAAAAAAATAATTTCTCCCATTTTTGATTATTTTATTTCAGCAGTTAAGACGGGCCATATTCCAAATTTGGTTTTTCTGTATCTTGTTTTCATTCATTTCACCTTCTCTTAAAGATCTAAGCAAGATCTTATTTGTACTCCAATATCTTAGAATCAAAAGATGGTCTTGTTTTTTGATTGTATTTTTGCTGTTTCAGATTTGTATAGAGTACACATGCCAAATTCCAATAAATGGAAAGTCGATGTTATTGCCTCAAACATTTAGGAATCATCCCTTTTTTCACCGAACATGGAAGAACGTCTGAAGATCTTCTGGCAACGGACACATTCGTATCTATCCTCAAATCCTGTCATCTTTAGTTTGGAATCATGGGTGCAGGTATCCTGAATCAGTCTGTACGACAATTATTTTGCCTCCACTATTTTAGATTCTTCATGACTTGTGTCAGATCTTGTTTTTGATTTGGTTTGTTTGTGAGTCTTTTCATGAATCAATACATCCTCAAAATTACCTCCACCTGCATCCCAGGTAAAATCACAATATCTACAATTGTACGTCGTTGGATATTTCCACCTCTTTATCTGCAAAGATCCACGAAAGACCCATCAAGTCCATTGCACCAATCTTTGCTGCATCGTTTTGAAGGGAATTTTTGAGCTTGTTTCCAGCACAAAAGACAGAATTTGATTGGGTTGATTCTTGCACATGTTTGTTTATTGCGATTTGTTGTGTCATGAGACAGTTATTTGAAAAGTTGGTATTAAAAATGGAGAATTTTGAGCAAAGGTAATTTCAAATAAACTACTTGATTTTATTCTGAATATAATCAACTTGTTTGCTTGATGATGAAACATATCAATTCTTTCTAATGTTATATTCTAGATGTATTGACACCAGTTTATGAAACAAGAAACAAAACAAAAGATGCCAGTAAATACTTTCTTTGGGTTATCAGAACAGACAGTAACAGAAATTTGTCAAGATATGTTTGATGTCCAAAGATGTCTGGATACAAATACAATCATAATAAGAAATGCTATCGAAAATACAAAACATAGAAAAGCAAACAGGACAGAAAATGAGATATTAAGTAGAAGAGAAGATGCTAAATCAAAATTTTCAGGACTTTCAGGATTAGAAAAGTTAGAAGGTTTTAAAAAAATTGCATCAGGCATGCCAAAATCAATTCAAAGTGATGCTGCCAAGGGATTCAAACAGGTTAACAAAAACATTAACAAATTTGCCAAGTTAACAATTGAAAAATCATCAAATATAATATCACATGGCAAAACCACTATTTCAGAGAATGCCCCAAGAGCAATTGGTTGGAGGAATACATCTATGAAGGGACTGCAAAATAGGAAGAAGATACATTATCAGAAAGATTTGGATTTGCTAAAAAGGCTGGCAGAGTTAAAACAGGAAGGAATATTATCTCCAAAGGGGTTTACTCAAAAGAAGAAGCAGATTCTGGAAAAAATAGGAGAATGACAAAGAATGAAGGTGGAGATAGTAGAATCAGACAACAAGTCAGAGCTTGACAGTCTGATTAACGAATGCATTCAGGATAGAGATGTTTTTGACATCAAGCTTACCACTACTGTGTTGCATGAGGAGAAGATACAATACACTGCATTGATACTTTTGAGGTTATGACAATGACAATTCTTACCCCCAAACAAATACAGGATCTTGATGTTGCATGTCAAAAGCTGGCAGAGGAAGGCAAAGTAAGACATGTAGGGGTTATCAATCAATTGGGACACCTTGTTGCAGGAGGATTTCGAAATGGAATAACTCCAATGTTAGAGGATGAAAAGGTACGCATGACATACATGCAAATGCAGCTTGATTTTAAAATGAGGCAGGAACTTGATGACGTTTTGGGACCAATTGACTATATTGCATCAAGGAGGACAAAACAATTGGTCATCAGTGTCCCAATAGGAGATAATTTGGTATTGATTACAGCAGAGCCAGATGCAGACGACAAAAGAATAATCAAGAAGGCAGAGGAGCTCTTTGATGACATCACAATATCCACAATTTAGAACGACTGTCCTTTAGAAAATTGGTTTTTTCTGTTTGTTGGGGTTGTGGTTTTATCTGTTAGTAATTTATCTTGTTAAAAAATTGGACCAAAGTTCTTTCAAACATATGATTTAGTTCATCCAATCTCTTTTTATCAATTGTTAAGGTATCGTGATCAAACCATTCCTCTGACATATACAAGCTTCTATTCATCTCAATTTGTATCCACGGTATTGGATTGCCACCATATGTTCTTGTAATGTGTCCTCCCTTAAACGGGTCATTAAGAGAAATATCATTTTTATCAATTGAAAATGAATCTGAAACACAATCTGCTAGCAACTCAATCATCTCTGCTGAAGACGTTTTTCCATCTTGGTTAGACAGACAAAAAAGTGGTCTTTTCTTTTTATTTCCATCAGGAGATATTTCAGGTGCAATTTCTGCCATAGAATGGCAATCAAGACACAGCTGCAAGTCTAATTCACGAATGCTTTTCTGAATTTCTCTGTGATATGGTTTGTAGTATGTATCAATTATCAGTTTTGTAAGTGAATCATCAGGGGATTTTCCTTCGAGATAGATTGGTTTTTGGTAGCAGGTCATGCTTTTTATCAATCCGTCAGGATTGGTTGGAGGAAGATCCTGCAACGATCTATTCAAGTCAACAAATGCCCTTGCAATGTCAGTTTTGATAACTTTCTGGACCATACTGCCAACATCATACATCTCAACAACAAAAGGATCTGAATCATCAAACTGGTCTTTCTCTGTAATGCAAAGATGTCCATCAAGTTCAGGAGGCCTCTTTGTTCCCCCATGTGGAATAGATAACAAAACAGGAAGGGTTTTGCTCAATTCAAACCCTCGGCAGTACCATCACGTCGGACTTCTGCAACGCCTTGAAAACCCTGTTGTGTCTGCATTTTCATGGCTGCGTGTATTGCTCCATGATAAAACGAATATCGTTCTTTCATGGATATCTCATAACCCATATCTTTAAGATAGTCTACGATTTCATGACTAAATCCTCCCTCTTCAAGACTTACTGTCCCACCAATTGCACAATGGAATCTTGGCCTGTCAATTGCTTCATTCATTGGAAGATTTCCATCAACTATCCTTGAGAGGAATTGTGTTATTGTGGAAAAAATTCGCTGGCTGCCAGGACTGCCAACTACCATCCAGAGTTTTTTATCGTGAAATATCAATGAAGGAGAAACCGAAGTCCATGGAATTGCATTTGGTCTAATGTAATATGGATGGTTTGCATTTGAGAATTCAAATGCAGACATGTAATTATTGTAAAGAAAGCCAAGACCGTCTGCTGCTGCTTTTGAGCCGTATGCAAGCTCAATTGATTGGGTAATTCCCACTGCGTTTCCTTCATCATCCATAACTGAGAGATGAGTAGTGTCTTCACCTCCAAAATCAGGATCAACCATTGGCAGAGTAGCATCCATTGAATCATGGATTGATTCGGCCATCTGTTTTGCAAAGTGTCGTTGCAAGTCCACATTTTCATTTGTCTGATCATAAGTGTGGCGCTGAAGTGGTTGTTGTGTCCTGTACAAAAAAGCCTTTCTGAATGTTTCAGCAACAAAGTGATAGGAACTCATCTTGCCGCTGCGCAAAAATTTCGAAGGCAGGTGATTGAGCATCATAAGGGTAAGCAATAATGTTCTGCCGGCTGCAGGGGGTGGCAGGGTAACTACTGATACACGTCTGTATTTTCTGCTTAGAGGTTTTTTTTCAATTGGATCTCTTATGAAAACAAGATCTTCTTCACGAACAAGTCCACGATTATTTCTCATGTCTTGATCAATTTTTTTAGCAATATCTCCTTGATAGAAACTCTCAAAGCCGTTCTCAGATATGATTGACAATGTATGTGCAAGATCATTTTGTATGAACCGGTCTCCAACGTCATATGGGACTAGTCCATCTTTGAGAAAATATTTTGCTCCTGATTTTGATTTGATAGAAAGAAAACTCTCCAGTTCTCTTATTTGTAAATCATGTTGTAACTGTGTAATCTTGTAACCCTTTTTTGCAATTTGAATTGATGGTGCAACTATAGTTTGCCATTCTAGTCGTCCATATTTTTTGTGCATATAGCCTATTGTGGATAAGGTACTTGGCACTGTTGTTGCCTTGTAGCCTATTTTGCGATTCCTCTTTCTTGTATAGACTGAAGAGTGAGCTAAAGAAGGAGATCTGCTGGAACCATCCACTGCGACAGACTTGCCATTTATGTGAAGTATAGCCAATGACTGCCCTCCAATTCCAGATGCCTGAGGTTCGCACACCCCAAGTGCAAGTGCAGTAGCACATGCAGCATCCACTGCGTTTCCTCCTTTTCTCAGCATTTCAACTCCTGCCTTCGTAGCATCTGGAAAAGCAGATGCAACCATCCCTCTCTTTGCAAAAGAGAATTTTTTACTCGGATTGACCTTGAAGGAGTTCTCTATACGTTCAATATCCAATTTGTATCATAACTCCTTTCCACAATGTGGACATGTTCGCTTCTTTTGCCTTTTTTTGCGTAACTCTTCAGTAAATGCAGAGGCCATTATGCCTGTCGGTATTGCATATACTGCAATTCCAAGGACGGCTACTGCACCTCCAACTATCTTTCCCATTACAGTGACAGGATAAGTGTCTCCATAGCCAATTGTAGTCAGCGTTATTATTCCCCACCACATTGATGCAGGAATGCTAGAAAATATTTCTGGCTGGGCCTCGTGTTCTGCATGATACATCAGACTGGATGCAAAAATCAGCACAATAAAGAGGATAAAAAATGCAACAGACAGATCTCCTGCCTTTGCCTTGAATACCTCACCTAACGTCTGCATCGGATCAGAGTATCGGGCAAGCTTAAACAGTCTGAATAATCTGAGGAGACGGATTATCCTTATGAAACGAACATCTGCCACCACAAACGGCAAGAAGAAGGGAAGTATTGCGGCCAAATCCACCAGCATCATAGGAGTAAAGACGAATCGAAGTCTTGCATATCTTGCATTTTGATATTTTGGATTTAGCTTGCAAACAATGATTCTTCCAGCGTATTCCAAAGTAAAGATTATGACTGAAAAAACTTCAAACGGAGTAAACAGATAGCCATATTCATCTAAGACAGATTCTTCTGTTTCTATAATCACAAAAAGGACATTTACTGATATTAGAGTAATTATGAAAATCTGAAATCCTTTTGTAATCTTGTCGTTAGTTGTCCCTTCAAGAATTTCATATGCACGTTGAATTATTCTGCTGGTTATCTTATGTCACAACCATTGTTTTTTCTTAAACCATCCAACCATTACAATCACAATTGCCATCATCACGCCAAGCATCGCAAAGTAACTGCCTTCCCATTCTAACTCTGGCACATAGCTAAAATTTGTACCATAAATTCCTGCGATGAAAGTAATCGGGATGAAGATGCTTGCAATTATTGTCAATGTCTTCATTACTTCATTCATCCTATTGCTTACGCTGGACAGATAGGTATCAAGCAATCCTCCAACCACATCACGCAAGCCTTCGATAGTATCAATTACCTGAACTGTATGGTTGTAGGTATCTTTGAGATATGTTTTGGTCTCTTCATGGATCAATGTTGTATGACTGCGTTGAAGGGTGTCTATTACTTCTCTTGCAGGCCACATCGACTTGCGCAACATGATCATTTGTCTTTTTAACATCTGAAGCACATGTAGTGTACTCTGAGAAGGGTTTTGCATCAATTCGTCTTCAAGATTTTCAGAGATGTCACTTATTTTCTCTAATACTAGAAAATAACTATCAATAATTGCATCAAGTAATGAATATGCAAGATAATCTGTTCCTAGCTTTCTAATTGTTCCAGTATTTTCTCTTAATCTCTTTCGTATCTGTTCAAAGAAATCATCTTTAATCTCTTGAAAAGTCAGGATATGGTTTTTGGCAAAGATCATGGAGATTTGTTCTAATTCGATTTTTCCCTTTTCCTCGTTGAAGTGAGGCATTTTGAGCATCAAAAACACATGATCATCTGATATTTCTATAGAAGGTCTTAGTTCGGTATTCATTATGTTGGCCTGATATAGAGAATGCAAGTCAAACGCATTACCGAATTTTTGAATAACATCAGGATCGTGAATTCCTGTTATGTTAATCCATGATACGTTAGCCTTACTTTTTGAATCTAGACATTTTTCAACAGAGGTGTTGCTAATTTTATTAAACTCCTCAGAATCATACTCTATAAGGTCAATCTGGATTTTTTCAACTTTTTTCTCCCCTACATGTATTAATTCTCCAGGACGTTGTCCTATTGTATCTGCAATAGTATTACGTGGTACCTTCTTCTTTTTATTCAAAATGTCTGTGAACTTTGAAAATTCGCCAAATCCAAATTCATGTGTGATTTCAGAGACTTTGGCAGTTTTGCTGGTAATTCCTACAATGATAAAACCAGCTGTGATTGAAAACAGTATGCTGATACCTAGTGGTCCAAAGTCACCCGCAATGGCAGCTTGGTAAATTGCTTGTACATCAGTTACAGAATCTAGTTTTACGATGGATCCAATTATCAAATCTAATAAAAAGAATAGAAATGAAATAATTGCTCCAATTACAATTGCAGTAAGAGGAGTTATTTTTGGAGGAATCATAATGTTTTCCTCGTCTTTGTATGGTGAGAAATACTTCCTGTACTTTACGATTAAAAGTGCTATGGAAGTTATGATTATCGTGGATAATATCCACCAAGCTATAAACCATATGCCCTGATCTGATCCAATCTGTTCAATTCCTGCAATCAAATCCTGTACGTTACCAGTAAGAGGAAGAGAAAGCAGAGAGGTTGCAACACCAATTACTATTTGGTAGACAAAAGCAAAAACAAATCCTATAACAAGTCGATTGATAAGCAGTCCTATTTTATCCTGCATTACAACTCCTCATTTTCTGAAATCTTTTTAATTTTTACAGCAACTGGTTTGTTTTTTGATACTTTTTCAATCTTGATTGACAAGTTGTCGATTTTAAGCGCATCACCTGGTTTTGGTATATCATGTAACTTTTCATGCAACAAGCCGTTTAGTGTAGAATAATCATCTCCTTGAGGTATCGTGGACTTGAATATTGTATTTATAGTGTCAATTTCAATATCTCCATTTGTGATTATTGTATTTTCATCGACTTTTTCATAAAGTGATTTCACAGAGTCTGTTTCATCATGTATTTCTCCTACAATTTCTTCAATCAAATCTTCAAGAGTGACTAATCCTTCTACTCCTCCAAATTCATCAACAACAATTGCCATGTGAGTATTTTTTGCTTGCATTTGTCGTAGAAGATCGCTCATGCGCTTTTCCTGAGAAACATAGATGGGTTCTCTAACAAATTCTCTTAATTTTCTTTTTTGTAATTCTGGTTCTTTGAGGTGGGTCAGAATATCTCTTACATGTAAAATTCCAATAATGTCATCTAGGTCTTTTCCATAAATCGGAATCCTTGAATGCCCACTTGCATGAATAATTTCAGCTGCATCAATTAGTTGCATTTCAGATTGAAGGCTGAACATATTTGGGCGAGGCATCATGACAGACCTAATCACCCTATCATCAAATTCCAGAGCTCCATGAACTAGATTTGTTTCATGCTTGTCTAATGCCTCATCTCTCCTTCCTTGATCTATTATTCCACTAATTTCCTCTTTTGTGAGTGCCGGAGGGAGGTAACTGCTACCAGTAATTCTTATGATACCACGGGAGATCTTTTCTAAAATCCATACTGCTGGATAAAATACATAGCTAAATGCCAACAACACCTTAGCAAATCTCAGTGCTATCTTTGTGGCATTTGCATTGCAATATGTTTTTGGTGTAACCTCCCCAAATATTATCACCAAGAATGTCATTATACCAACTGCAATACCTACACCATTTTCTCCAAAAATTTGGATGGAAACAACTGTTGCCAATGAAGCAGATCCAATGTTTACCAGATTATTTCCCAGGTTCACACTTGACATCATCCAACCAGGATTAGACTTTAGTTTATGAAGTGATTTTGCACCTTTTGCTTTCTCTTTTACCAACCTCTCTACTGTAGCTTGGGAGGTTCCAACTAATGCTACCTCAAGTCCACTAAAGAAACCAGACAATCCAATCAGAGCAGCAAGTGCAGTAAGTTCGTATTCGAGGGCCACGTTATTCAGAACATTTGTAAAGGATTGATGTCAACAATGCAGATCTTTCAACAATACTGTCATGAACAATGTATTCCTGAGGGGAGCGGTACTTGTGTCCTTTGGGTCCAAATCCATCCAATGCAGGAAGTTCTGCAGGAACATTGCTGATATCTGAAGACATTATTTGCTCATGTCGTTTTATTTTGATTTCATGTTTTTTAGCCAAATCTTCTATCAGTTCATAAAATGAAGTGTCTGATTCTTCTTCCATTACAGGTGGTCTGGTCTGAACTTGGTTTATTGCAATCTCTAGTTTTGGTGATCCTACTTCCCTTTTTTTCATAATGCTTCTAATCTTTGAATCAAGTGATTGTCCAAGTTGGGGGGTTTTGTAGCTTGATATCAAAGATAAAGTCGCATAGTTTGGCGTGTGGCCATGAGAACCTTGGGCAACAATGGAGGTAGTTCTCAATCTGTAATCTTTTTCATCTTTTGAAAGCTTCTCAATTGCAGAAATCTTTTTTCCCAGTACAGGTATAATTCCATGAATGTCTGCAGACGATGTCTGTTGTGTGGTAAAGCGAATCTGATAGTCGTTTCTGCCATAACAGGTAGTGATTATTCCACCTTCCTTGCTGGCGGACTTGAGGCCAATAATATATCTGGATTTTTTGGAGTATTGTTCTACCAGCTCTTTACTAAATCGTCCTCCAAGACTATCATCGGTGGTTAATAGTATTGCACATTTTACTTTACGAAGTTTTTTTGCAAATCGTAGAGCATGTAATGCTCCAAGCATTACAACTATGCCACCTTTACTTTCTGCAATTCCAGATCCAAGAATTTTGTCTCCACTTTCGTAGTAATTTATCAGATCATTTGGTCCATAGTGAGTATCCATATGAGATACAATCAAGACATCATTTTCTGGTTCATCGTGATTTGTAAAAAATCTAAAGTCACCTACATCAAACTGTTTGTGAACATGCTCATTGAATCCCAAATGTTTCAGTCTTCTGGAAATAATGTTTCCAAGTTTGTTGATATTGTCAATGTTATAGACATGCGTGTTTAGGTTTACAAAATCCCTTAGATTTTCTTTGAGGCTTTGCAAGTGTCCTCGAAGATAAGTCCTCGCAATAACACGCAAAGGTTTTGACATGTCAGGTTCTTTTTCTTGTACCGGAGTGGATTCCCCAAAGTATCGCATGACTGCAACGTCAAGAATTTTGTTGATGAGGGATTCATAGGTGTATTTTGCAGTCTTTGCAGCATAGACAAGAGAGCCACCCATACCAAGACTTGCCATAGAGTTTAGCTCCAATATGTAAAAATTTTCATCCTTGTCCATTCTGATATCAACTCTAGTATAGTCATAAAGGCCAAGCGAGGTAAACGCATTAACACATAATTTTTTTAGCTCCTCAGTTTTTTCCTTGGAGAGCGGAGCAGGACAAGTTTTGTCAATTCCACCTTTTTTTACCTTGTCGCCTTTAGTTTGAATTTTGTCAGGATCACCCAGGTTTATCTCCACTATTGGCAAAACTTCAAGATTTGGAGAATTCCCAATTACACCCACTGCAAACTCTCTTCCCGGAATAAACTGCTCTACCAGAATATCTTGCTGATATTTTTCAATCTGTTTTGCAACTGCAGGTCTCAGATCATCCCAATTGTCTACTACCTCCATTCCCATTGATGTAGATTCTAGTTTTGGTTTTACAATTACGGGAAACACAAGATCGTCAAACTTGTCTTCAGCTGTTCTAAACACCCAAAAGCCAGGAGTAGGAATATTGTTTTTTTGTAGCACGATCTTTGTCATTACCTTGTCTTGGACTATTGCATGTCCTGCAGGCCCCGAACCAATGTAGGGGATTCCAAGCATCTCCATCATTGCAGGCACATGTGTGTAACGATTCTGTCCTTGCAATCCATATGCCATGTTAAAGACCATGCCAGGGGCATCACCATCAATTACTCTTGGCATGAACTCTCGCAACTCATCAGCCAAGTGAATGTCTCCTTCGATTACCTTGACTGTGTGACCGCCCTTTTCCAGTGCTCTTGCAACTCTCTCTACAGCCTTTGGACTGTAGTGCTCTTTGGTGGTCATGCCAAAGACATTGATCACATCATCAGGATCGATCTTAGATTCATTGTAAATTAGTGCTACTTTCAAGACATATCAATTGTTATTTGGTAAAATTTAAACTAGATCGTATTATGAATTTTGAGATTTTTTCTGCATCCATTGTTGTTCATTTATAGCATGGCACTTGCAGTCTTCTGCCTTTCCTTTGCAATCTTTTTGGTGTAGAGGTTTATCACACTTGTTACAATCAGGATCTCTCCAGCTTGATTGGTTACCACAATTTGCGCATCTCATGCTTTATTGCTTACCTTTGACCTTTGTTCTTTTTTTTCAAAAAATCTCTTCGTTTTTGAAATTTTTCATCATTATACATTGAACTGCCACATATCTCCATTATTCTATGTTCAAGATTTTGGCTCATTCTAATTCTTCCTGCTTAGATTCAGTATCAGAATATCTGTTTGGATAACTTGTTCTTTTAACATATTCAAAATATTTCATTTCTTACACATTTTAGGAAAATGAGTTATTAAGAAAGAACAATTTTGATTTAATTCTAGATTTTGTAAATCATTTGACTTTGTATTGTACGAAATCAAGTAGATTACCAAAATAATAATACCAAAAAATCATGCAAATTTAAAGAGGAAAAACAAGCAATAGAATAAATTTCTACGTATTATGAGGATGAAAAATGATGGAATGGTAGGATGCAAAGAATTTGTATTTTTTTACCAATAATTAATTGACTATACTCCGAATATAGTCATCTAGTTCATTCCAGTTTGATTGAGAACAACTCGAATTTGGTTTAATATGATGAGGGTTTTAAGGATCAAGTGAACGTGTCAGGATCAGAAAAATCAAATGATAGTGAAGGTAAAATACTTAGTTTATTTTGAGGATAGCAAAAACAAAGGAAAGTAAAGATTTGCGAAAATTTGTCATTGACCAACAAGTAGAGGACATCGAGATGCCTGAGAATCTCAAGCTAAACACTTTCTTGCAGGAGTTTCATTCAGACTGCAAGCATCCTGAGTGCAGTTTTGGCTTCTACGGGTTTGCCTTTGGCCAGTCCCCGTTTCCAGTACCTGAACCGGTAAAAAGGGCATTAATAGAAAATGCCGACAAGGGTGCATATGCAGGAGTTCCTGGAATTCAGGAATTGCGTGAGACGATTTCCAAGTATAATAAAAGAAATTTTGACATAGATGTTGATCCAAGCCGTGTCTATGTAGGACCTGGAACAAAAGAGCTGATATTCAACTTGTTGGAGATTCTGCATGGCACTGTAATACTTCCAACACCTGCATGGCTTGGCTACCTTCCACAGATCAGGTTCTTGAAGAAAAACTATCACATGCTTCATGTTGCAAAAAATGGAAAGATTACCCCAAATGATCTTGAGCATCTTACTTTGAGATTACATGACAGGCAAAAGATTCTGATTCTGAATAATCCAAACAATCCCACAGGTCTGATCTATTCTAGATTGGAATTAGAAGAGATTGCAGATGTCTGCAGAAAACATGACATCTTGGTTATCTCAGATGAAATCTATGCGCTTACCACATATGACATTAACAAGTTTGTCAGTATGGGAAAAATTTACCCTGAAGGAACCTTTGTCACAAACGGCCTATCAAAGTCACATGCTGCAGGTGGATACAGACTGGGATATGTTGTATTCCCACAACATGCGACAGAACTAAAGAAACAGTTCAAAAAAATTCTTGCCACAGAATACACTGCCACGTCAACTCCAATCCAACATGCTGCTATTGCAGGATTTTCAGAGAGTAGAGAGATGGACGAATACTTGGAAATAACAAGGAGAATACACGAGATAATGGGATGGTACACATATGAGGGATTAAACAGGATTGACGGAGTCAAGACAACAAAGCCGGAATCTACATTTTACTTGTTGGCTGATTTTAACGCGTATTCTGATGATTTTCTTGCAAACAAGATTACAAACTCCCAGAAATTCTCAGAGTCTTTGATTCAGCATCCATATCACACTGCTCTGGTGGGAGGAGACAGTCTTGTCTTGGAGAGAACGGACTTTAGTGCAAGGATTGCCTTTATTGATTATAACGGGAAAAAAGCAATGGAAAATTATGTTGAATGTCAACCAAAGACCAATTCAGACAAAATAGAGTTTGTCAAAAACAATGCTCCAAAAATTGTGGACGGAATTGCAATGATAGAACGATATCTCAAGGATCTGAAAAAAGAGACAAATTCGAAAATATCACACCAGAAAACAACAGATGGAGAAACAGTTAGCATACCTTGACATCGTCTGATGTGAAACAGGCAAATTAGAAATAAAACAAATATCCAACAAGGCAGGTAAGAAAAATGACAACTCCAAAAATTGTAGATATATTCAGTAAAAAATGTGATAAAATATTGGATGATGAACCATACATTAGATTTGCAGGAGTAATCAACAGGTATGGCCGACTTATTGCAGGAGGATTCAGAAAGGGGGTGGAGCCTTTTATTGATGACAGCAAATCCAAAATGGTTTACATGCAGATGTGCCTGGAATGGTCAATGAGAAAAGAGTTTGACGATACACTGGGGCCAATAAAATGGATCGCATCAAGAAGGGAAAATGTCGTAATGGTCAGCATTCCAATAAGTGAGCATCTCTTGTTAATATCGACAGAACCAGTATCCCAAGTGGGAAGCATATCAAAGAGAGCAAGAGAAACGTTTAGAGAATATTTGTGAAACGTCATTTTACATCTGAGTAAAATATTGAATATTCAAAATCATTGTTGTTCTTCAAAATCTATCATATATATGAAAGCAAAAAGATGTCACAGTTAATATTTTCACAAAACTGATCTCAAATATGAAAATAGTTGTTATCAAAGATGATGAAAAAATAGCCATTCATCACGAGCCTAGAACCGTGATTGTTCATCCAAAGGCAAGGACAGTTGACTTGTATGGTTCTGACGAATCAGATTTTATGACATATTCACTTGTAAAAGATTCCGTAGATTGAATAATTGACGAAGAACACGATACTAGAGAAATGATCCTGACATTGTATGTAGAATAAAGAAAAAAAGCTAGAAAAGTTATGATGATGATCTAGCTGGAATAATTGATGGCCACATTTCTATGATGTTCCTGTTCAAGGATGCAAATTCGGCTGCGTTTGCATTTAGCGCATTTAGCGTCTGCTTTGCAGCATCCATGGATGCAATTGCAATCTTGTTTTGAACATCAATGGCAGTCTTTGATTCCTGTTTGGCATCACTTGCAATCTTGATTGCAGCCTCTGGCATGCTTGCTTGAATGCCTGCTCTTGTTGCAAACCCTCTCTGGATATCTATTGCTGAACATGCAAGATTCTTGCATACCTCAAGATATTCTTGGTACAGGTTGGAGATTGACTGGTGATACTGCGGAATGGCCTTTTCAGCATACGTGTATATGCTGTCAGTGTATGCTTTCCACAATCCATAGAAATCACTTGTGCTTTCTGTGACAGATTTACTACTCAATAACATTACACCTCCTCTCAGGGTAAGCTAAGTGAAATGGGTAGAAATGGTCGGTAAATATCCAGTTCAGGCCAATCAGATCAATTGCCTCGACACTTGGTTTTGTTAGCAATGGAGTGTTTTTGGTATCACCATACATCAGATCAGAAATGTTTCCAATGTTTTCAGCTGCGGTTAATGAGATTTGATTCATGTAAGGGCATTTGAGTGTCAGATTATTAAACTAGAATAGTTTTGATTCCAAGAGATATTTTGATAGCTGGTTGATTACATTCTGCATGAAATCAAATCATATCAGATTATTTATCAGATACACAGATGTACACCCAGAGAGAGCACAGTCACTCATGTTAACTGTCATCTTGGTGAGTTTCTGTCTTCTCTCGTTTCAAATTAGAGAAAACCATATTTGTCCTTGTTGGATCAGAGATAACTTCTAATTTGATTCATCTTAATTGAGATTTAATGGCCTACAGAACTGTCAGTCAAGACACATGCACTCATGATGCAAAATTAAAGATGCCTGGATTCAAAGACAGATACGAATGCACACGTTGCCAAAAAATATTGGTGATTGATTCAGAGTAGTTTTTCCGTAGTTGAATTTCAGTCTAAAAAATAAAGTCAAGAGTATTTGAGAAATTATTCTTGGCAATGGCTTTTATAATTTCTGTGGTTCTGTCACTTCTATACTACGTTTGGCTTTCTTCGAGAATTCTTGTTTTGATCAAGTAAACTAAAATTCGATTACATTCTTCTATCAGTATTCATGATGCCATATCAATAAAAATTGGTTTAGGTGTTTAACACCTATAATGACACAACACCACAAATGTGTTCAGATTATTTTGCATCTGAATCATCCATTTTCTCATCCTCTTTAAGCAGACTATCCATGATGTGGCTGTGAGAAATTTTATGAAACACAAATACGCTGTCAACAATCAGAATTATTGCCAGCCCAAACCCAATTGCAGATATGGCCATAGATAGAATTTCAACATCCGCGATTTCTGTAATGTATGGTTGAACTATTGCTACCATTATCAAAATTGTCACAGTAAAGAAAATGTTTCGAACTAGTCTGTGCATTGGTTTTCGTTCTATTTCGCTAGTGTCTGTAGGTAGTAGTTTTGTAGATATCGTATCTGAGATAATGGTAACTATTTTTTCAATCCTTCCCAAAAGAGAGATTATTGGATATATGATTAGAATTATGCTCATTATTGTCAGCAATAATTCAGGTTCAATTAGCAGAGGTATTCCAGATTCAATTATTGTCCTTGTGATGTCTTCTTTGAAATAATCAATTGCGGCTAAAATAGCAACAACTATTACAATATTTATGAACAATTTGGGACCATGTTTTTTCAATAAGTTATTTAGTTTATTGTCATCATCAGACGATTCCATAAGTTGATTGAAGAACCTTCCTACCGTAAATATTGGATTTAGCACGGTCAATGGAACATAACTTGACTTGTCAACCAGTGTTGGAAGTATCTTGAGCAATAAAGGCATGCAAAGCATCGTGGCAAGGGTCACCAGCATCGTTACAGGATAAAGGGAATCACGTACGGCACCGCTATCCACTGCCTGTTTTGCCATGATAAACGAGAATTCCCCTCTGGGAACCATGACGGATCCTACCGTAGAGGCACCTACAAAATCATGACCAGACATTGTTGAGCTGAAAAAGTTTCCAACAAACTTTCCAACTACTGCCAGAATTATTATCGGAATTGAGATAAGGGCAACTTCTGGGATTGTTGTAATGTTTACCAGCATTCCAATTGACACAAAAAATATCACTCCAAAAAAATCCCTTAATGGAAGCACCTTTTCAATTATTGCCTCTGAATGTTTTGAAGACGCAATTATCATGCCCATGATAAAAGCACCAATTGCGGAGCTTTGTCCCAGAAAATGAGCTAGCACTGCCAAGCCAAACCCTAATGCCAGTGCGGTAATGAACGGACCTTCTGGGATGTCCAATTTTTGAATTTTGTCCAAAAGTTTCGGTATGAGCTTGATTCCAGCTGCTACTGCAATTACGAAGAATGCAAGACTCTGAAGTATCATGATGCCGACATCTGCGATTGCAATGTCTGCACCTGCTGAAGCATTGCCAAGTATGACTAGCAGTAAAACGGCAGCAAGATCCTCTACAATCAAAATTGTGATTACTGTATTGAATTCCTTAGTCTTTACAAGTTTCATATCCCTCAACAATCTAAGTGAAATTGCCGTACTGCTAATTGCCAATATTCCAGCAAGATACAGAGATTCCAGATGAGACCAGCCAAAAGAAAATGCACCCACATATGCCAAAAAGAACATTATTGACAGCTCTGACATTCCAACTATGATTGCCTTGATTCCTGCACGACGAAGTTTTTGAAGACTGAATTCCAGACCCACCACAAATAGCAGAATTATAATTCCCAGCTCTGCAAGCAAATTGATTAGTTCAACATCCTCTACTATTCCAAGCCCATATGGACCTGCAATCATTCCAATTATAATGAAGCCAATTATGGTGGGAAATTTTATCTTCTTCATTATTCCTGCACCAATCATACCTCCTCCCAACAATAACGCTAGAAGTGCTAAAAATTCGGTAACACCTGCTCCTGCTGCCAACTAACTCCGTCCTATGAACTTCATAGTGTACCTATTTAAACTCAAAATAAATAGGCATTTGATTATGAAATGATTTTGCATTAGGGAATATTAGAAAAGTATCTGAATGAAGTCTTCATAATTTATGATAAAATTATATAATTTCAAAAGCCAGTATAGTGTAAAATTGTAAAGCAGTTCTTTTCAGTGCGAATTTTCATTTTACTTTTCACCATTTTGCTTGTTTTCTTTTTTTGGATCTCCTGTCCCGTATTCATCAAGGACACGCTTTCGCTCTTCATCGTATTTTGAAATCTCGTCATATTCTCGCTTTTCATCTCCCTGATAGATTGTTCTAATTGGCCAAGGAATTCGTATATCGTATTTTTTAAACTCCTTGTACATCATCATGCGCATGTCGCTTTCTACCTTGAATTGTGATCCATAGTCCTTAACATACACCCACATTCCAAAATACAACGCAGAGTCATCAAATTTTCTGAATCTAACCTTTGGCTGCTCCATATCCACTAAAACGTCCTTGTCACATCCACAGCTTTTTTTACCTTCCAGAAGATAGGGGCACTGTTCTTGGATGATCATGTGTGCTCCCTCAGAATCTGTAATCTCCTTCATGGCACGCTTTCCTATCTTCATCATTATTGCTGCAACTTGTTCGGGATCGTTCAGATAAGATACGCCAACATCAATCTCTGCTGGAACCAGCTTGAAAGAGGTGGTATAGTTTATGATTTTTGATGTAACCAATTGCTTTGTTGGTATTACTGCCAGAGATTCGTTTAATGCATGTCGTATGTATGTTACACGTGGGGTGATTTTGTGAACATACCCATTATATCCATCAACCTCAATCCTATCTCCTTCCAAAAACATTCTGTCCTTTCTGATAAAGACATATGCAAAATAATTCTCCATGGTTTCCTTCAGAGCAAAACCTATGCCTATTGACAAGCCACCAGTGGCAGTTGCCAAAACCACAAGATCTACTTGCCACCACGCAACTATTCCCAAAAATACTGCAACATTGACAAAAATAGGAATCCATTGTCTGAATGACTTGGGTATGTCTTGTACTCTTTTTTGTGCCCATCCTGGAGGTTTTTCTCCAGGTAAAACGGGTGCATAACCAGCAAGTCGTTTTTGCTCGGCCCATATATCAAACGGATATACCTCCTGAGGAGTAACACCCAACCTCAACTTGTATCCAGAGAAATTATTTCCAGATGTGCAGTCTTTAAGATATTTCAAGTATTTTTTAGTTTCAGATTTTCTCCATTCTTTTAATGGGTCATCTACTAGCTGCTTGTAACTTCCAATGGTAAATCCACGTGTAGTTCTATGCTGTTCCAGACTCTTTCTTCCATCTTTTGTTTCCAATAGTTTCTGAAATGTCTCATTGGACATGGTTTTGGGAGGATGTTTTGGCGGAACCCACTCAAAGATCCGGTGGAAAAAGTTTTGTTCGTCATCAGCAAATCCGGTCATCATCTTCCACGAATCAAAATCTGTTCGTTCTTGTTTTGTTCTGTCATATTTTGTAATTAAAATTGGAATTAGTTGTGAAACTGCATAGCCTATTGAAAAAATGTTCAGAGAAGATAGCAACTTGGCAAAAACCTCCCTATGGGTTAGGCTGTCACTTGCCTCTGACTCTAGGATCTCCACCTCTTCATCAAAAAGCTCAAAGGCCTGAACGTGTACGTTGATTGCAGTAATTAGAACAATGGCAAAAACAGGCAACATTACTTTTCTTGCAAATTCTGCCAATTCGGGATGAATGTGGCTGATCTCTTTTGAGTTTACCCATCTTGCAAATTTTTTGTGTATCAAAATGATT
Organism: Candidatus Nitrosopumilus sp.; assembly: GCF_965223225.1. Classification (GTDB taxonomy): domain Archaea; phylum Thermoproteota; class Nitrososphaeria; order Nitrososphaerales; family Nitrosopumilaceae; genus Nitrosopumilus. The sequence continues at coordinate 77,233 of NZ_CBDCVU010000004.1, read as the reverse complement.
GAAATTAAACCCAGGACAAGAACAATCAGTGAAATTTGAATCGAAAGAGAAGAGAAGACAATCTCACTTAGTGTTTGAAATTCCCCAGTACTGATATTCGTGATTGTGTCTTCTGCCACAAAACCACATCAATTTTTCTACATTTATGAGTTCCAGCGTTCAGCACATACAGTAATTAGCTAATTATCAGCAGAAAAACATCATTTGTGGGCAACAGACTTCTTCCTTTGGTTTTGTTTAACGTAAATTATCCACCATTAGGAATTTTTCTTATAAAGAATCAGGTTATTTAAGGACTCTAAGCGTGAACGCAATTAACAATCCCTACACTTACTCTCCAGTACAGGATTTTAGGATACGACGTCAAAGTATTCAATAAAAAATACAAGATAAATAACTAAAATGGCATAATTTACAGCCAAATTATTTTTATTGAAAATCGATTTATCTACAAGTGAGGAATTATTAAAACATGAAAGACGAAGATAACGATAAGAATTCTGTAAGGGGATCATTACCAAAAAAGGGATTCCTTGAAAACATCGCAAAAAAGGCAGACGAGTTAAAGGACAAAAGCATTGAGCTTGGAAAGATTGCTGCAAAAGAAGCAGAAGAACTAGGGGAGAAAATTGATGATGTCGTGGACGACAGTTGGGATGAAGTCAAAAAACTAAAACCAAAATCCTATGAGTCAAAAAATGACACAATAGACCTAATTGAAAGACTTGCAAAGTTAAAGGAGCAGGGAATCATAAACGAAAAAGAGTTCAACGCAAAGAAAAAGGACCTGCTTGATAAGATCTAACCCAGTATCTTCTTTGTAATCCCATCGATTCTGAGAATTCCTATCTTCTTTTTAGGATCAACACATCTTGCCTCATGGATTGGAACATACACTGTAGTTATCTTGTCAATTATGAATTGCTCAGAATTCATTCGGACATCTTGTGGACTTATTTTTTGTAGTTTTATCCTTAGTTGGTCAATGCATCTCTCTTTAGTTAATTCTTGATTTTTTACATTTTCTGAATTCTGCTCTAGAATTCTTGTGGGATAGTTCTCAATGTTTTTGGAGTCAATCTTGTGTGGAAATTCCTTTACTTCGCGACCATGATGATCCAGTGTAATACTACCGTTTTGCCTTTGTACTGCATGCTCCTCTACTTCCAATTCAACTTCTTCCTTGTCTATTCCTATGCCTTCCTTCATCTTGTCTCCAAACTTTTCTAAAATTCCAGATTTTGTCTTGATTGGAAATATTCCATCACCCATGATTATTTCAATTACATCTCCGCTGACATCTATCTTATGTGTGGCCTTGCGGTAAAAGTCAATCTCATATCTGCCAGAAATTATCATGTATGATTCATACGCAATTATATTTGAATGAACATGTATCTCATCAGGCTTTGGTCTGTTAAACACAGAACCAAACAATGAGGTTTTTTTGTTGTAAATAATATCGTCTAGTTTTTCTGGCTCTAGAAAATTCTTCAAAACAATGATTTTCTCCTCTGTATGAGAAAGGTCAACAGCAGATGCAGGAATTTTGTCATCATGTAGCAGGTGTTTGTTTTCCTCAAGGGGTTCTGCTTCCTCGTCATTTTCTTCTTTGACCAATTCAAAATCAGCATCACTAGGTTTGTTGTCAATCCAGATACGGTATGGTTTGTCAAGTAGCGGCAGTAGGATATCATTGAGTTGTTCTGCACACTTGCCAATCTCTTTTGCATCCATGTTATGGACCATTATTCTTGTGTTTCTATCATCATTGTAAATGCTAAGAATATTCTCAGGATCAATTACTGTGGAAACTATTTCCTTTATCTGTTCATCGTCAAGTCTGTTTGTCATTATTTATCACTTTTATGAAATGGTCCTTTTTAGGTCATCTTTTTGATCCAATTATTCCATAACATAATTGACCAATCAGCAGTTCATTACTCAGTTGAATCTTAGGACCTTTCATGTTTGTAATATCATTCATCACAAAAAACAATTCGCTTAAACGCATTTATGAATATCTATAGGAATAAAATATTACTGGTATACTTCAAGTAGAATTTTGTGCAGATCTATCTTTGCTTGATTGATTTGTTTTTGCAGATCCATTACTTTTTCAGAAGACTCATTGATAGCTGTTTGTTGTTCATTCTTATCTAAAGTACTAGATGTTAATATGGAGTTTAGTCTTTGCTGCTCTAATTGCATGAGGTCCTGCAGGTCCCTTATTTTTACCTCCAACTCCATAATCGTTGAGGATGTTGATGTCTGTCCTGCCAGCGTAATGGATATAGAATTAGGGTTTATGGCGTTTATTTTGGATGTAGTTACTTGGCAAGAGTTGGCGACAATCTTTTCTGCCATTCTGACAGTTTTAGACTCTGCGTCTGATGACAACTCCACTACAGGAATTCTCAGAACATCGTCTTTTGTGCATACCTCAAAGACCACGTTAAAGGCCATTATTCCTTCAGGAGTTTGTTCTGGTTGAATCAAAGCCTCATGTACTAAAATTATATCAGAAAGGACTGTCTCAACGTCCACTCCTGTTATTGATTTTCCCGCTGAAATTTGAGAAATGCCATTTGCAGGAGTTACATTAAGCAATAACAGATATTTTTGCAGATCTGCTCTTGTGTCCTTTAATTCATTTCTCAGATCCGTTATCTGTTTATGTATTGCAGAGACTTTTTTTGCTCTATCGTTACTTGGCGCTTCATTGTTAATTGCAGATATTTTTTCTCGTTGTTCAGAAAGATCCAGTTTTAGTTCTTCAATTTTATTTTCAAATTCTGTTATTATTTCTGTTACTCCACCTTGATTTAACAACCTTGCATTAATGGTGTTTGGGTCAATTGCCCTAACTTTGACTGCAGTTGTATTACATGCTTCTGCAGATATGTCTCGTGCAAGTTTTACAGATTTTGTTTCACTATCAGATGTGATTATAACTTCAGGACGCTTTATCTTCTCGTCAATCGAACAAATCTTAAACACGTAATTATTGATAGTTATTTTTGAGAATCCTACTGCATCTCCAGGATTTGTAGGGGCTTTAGTAGTTGCCAAATGGGTTATTGTACCAACAGGTTTTGGGGTTTCTTTTAGCAAGAGTGCAATCATTTCAGGGTTTGGATTTTCTATAATTCCCCTATCTACTAAAGGATCTACTGCATCAGGTTTTACACATACAGCATTTCCGTTAGATGTCCTAATTACTTTGACAAGGTTTTCCTTGCATACTATTTCGTTTACGGTAAAACTCATATCCATTTGGTGATTGGGTGCTATAACATCTGCAAATGCATTTTCTGACATGGCTGTAACGGATACAAAAATAACAAGAATTGAAAACAAACCAACGTGAGTTTTATTCAACATCATTAGTTTGTCCATGGACTTTTAACCTTACCGTAAATAAAATATCTAAACATAGACGTAACCTTCGTTATTTTGTGTACCAAGTTTGTTTACACACATACCTTCAAAAAGTTGATTATTTTATTCCCTTTAGGAGCCCATACAGTTGTGTTCTTTTTTCTAGCAAGTCTTCGCGTATTTCGCTTATTTCGAGGGTTAGTTTGACTGCCTTTTGTTCTGCAGCAGAATCAAGTTTTACAGAGATCAACTGTGCGAGTTCACTTCTTTTGCCTGCAAGGTTGGTTTGCATTTCCTCAATCTGTTTTTCAAGAGTGGATACCAGAGTAGATACGCCAGAGTTTCCACTTATTTTGGATTGAATCGATTCAGAATCCACGGCATTAATTTTTGTGATTCCCACTTGGCAAGAGTTTGGAATTATTCTCTCGACTAATTTGACCTCAGCTGAATCGGAATCTGAAGTTATTGTAATTATTGGCAATCTGACTGCTGATTTTCCTGAGCATGCCTCAAAAACAACATTGAATCTTTTGAGTTCTTCGTTGTTGGGATCAGGTTTAACTATGGCTTCTGTCACTGAGATTAATTCAGTACTCATGCCATCTAATGGCTTTCCAGTAATAGATTTTGGAATGTCAATATTTGATGCTTTCATGTTTGGAGGCACATACAATGCCATCATAAATTGGCGTAGTTTGTCTTGAACAGTTTTCAATTCTTTTTTAAGAGATGCAATGTTGTCAATGTTTTCTGATTTTGGTGCCTGCCCATCTGAAGTTGTAATCTTTTGCTTTGCTGCTACAATTTTTGCTTTGAGTTCAGAAATCTTGGTTTCAAGCAACTCTATTTTATCTGAGATTCCTCCCTTATTGAGAAATTCTGCAGAAATGGATGCGGGGTTTGATGCCTTGATTAGTACAGAGCTAACATAACAGGAATTGGCCTGCAGCATACTGCCTAGTTTGACATTCTTTGTCTCACTATCAGATGTTACAAATATTGTAGGAGCCCTGATGGGTTCTGCTTTACTGCATGCTTCAAAGACATAGGAATATCCAGAAGCACTAGATTTTCCAGGTGCAGGGTTTTTTGCCAATTGTTTTATAACTGCAACCGTGGTAATTGTTCCGGCTGGTCCCTCTTTTGCTAGTTTCTTCTTTGCCTTTATCTCGTCTAGTTGTTTGCTTGATAGACCCTTGGCCCAACCCTGATCTGAAAGCTTTTGAGCAGAAGAAGGTTTCACACAAGCAACATGTCCAGTAGATTCCTTAGTAACCTTTACCAGATCTTCTTTGCAGAAGATATCCTCAGGTAAAAAGTCAAGTTTCATTTGTTCTCTTGGACTTATTACGTCAGCTAAAGCCGGTGAAGAAAATGTTCCTGAAAATAAGATAACGCCTAAAAATAAAGCCACAATAGGATAAGCTGTCTTTGTTTTCATTTTTCCTTGCATCCCCTAATATTTATCCTCAACAATCAAGTTCTGATTTGTTTTCATGAAATTAGCATTTAACAATTTCGTATTAAAGAATGTATGATTTTGATGTAGCCTCAAAGATAAGAAACTAGATGACTTGATACTAGATAAAATCAAGTAGTGCCCTTTTGGTCCAATCCTATGTTTTTAAGAAATTTGTTTGCTTCATTTAGAGCATGTTTTTTTATTTTTATTCGGTCCTCTTTTTTTATGGATTTTGACGCCAAATGTAGCATTTCATCCATAAGGTGAATTCCTCCCTGTGCTCCTTTCTTTAACCCGAGCTGATACAGCATTGGGAGTTTGCCCAAGTCCTTTGTCACATGCATAGAAAATTCTGGCACTTTGGCATTTTTGTCTTCAGGAATTTCTACTTCCACAAACTTATCTACTGTTTTTGAAAGGAGGTTCTCTAGATTTTCACCTAGGTTACGCTCAAGTTTTGTATCTTTTTCTTTTCTTGCCATCATTACGATTCTCTTGATTTTCAATAGTGCCTGGTTTGTCTCAACATTGTCAAAATCGTTTGCAGTTAATTCAAGTCCAAAGTCCTGGTTAAACGTAGTTGTGATATACGAAATTGCTTCTTTTCTGCATGAAGCTTTGGTTGTTCCAAATGGGCAGTTATCACAGTTTGTGGTAAAATATCTGGCTCCTCGTTTTCCAAAACTAGACAATACAATTTTGTCCTGGTCTCGCAGCTTTCCAATTGTTCGGGATACAAGCCCCTCATCAATCAATAGCGCTTGGGAAATTTCTTGGTTGGAATAGGAACCCTCATCAATCAAGTCTAAAATTTCTTCTTCTAGCTCTCCTGGAGAACGACGAGACTGTTCCTCGATTGCATCTGCCAAATAGTGTGGAACAAGTTTGTCGTTCTTGTCATGTTTTATTTGGAAATTTTTTCCATCATACTCTGTATCAAAACCAGACAGTGTCTCAGTCTTTACTATTTTGGTCAGAATTTTATCTAGATTTTTAATTTTGAAATCTGTCAAGAGCTCAGACAAATCTTCTTTGGAAATTTTTTGTTTTCCATTTGCAAACAAGTGGTATAATGCCCATCTGACCTTTCGCTCATCACTTCTTTCAATTAATCTTAAAAGATTACAAAAACCATCAATTCTCTTCCATTTGATATCAGAGATTTCATCAGGTAAATTTTTGATAAGCATAGTCTTGTCAAGCTTCTTGGAAAAAACATCAAATAGTTTTTTGATTTCAGATTTTTTTATTTTTGAGATATTTTTTATTTTTGTACTTTTGGAAAACCCAGAAAAGAGATCATCTTTGGTCAGTACGGTATCAGATCTAAGAGACTTTGTTTCATATCTTAGAAACTCTAGAAATTCCATGTCTTTGCTTAGTATTGATGATGGAGGAAAAACCCTTAGCCCATTTAGATTGGAAATCGAAAGTCCCATACACATGATAAATAAGTTGACTATTTATGCGTAGTAAATCATCTAATTGCAATAATCTAGGCATAGGTTAACCAGTATATCTTATCTGATGTTACCACAATTTTTAGGTGTATTATATCCAAAATTCATTTCACATTATTCATGCAAACAGCAGAAATCCTCTTAGAGGCAAGGCAACCGGAGTCCGAAAATATCTTGGTTCAAAGCATACCAAGACAAGATGGTAAAAAACTTTGGAAACAAAATGGACTTGCTTCTTATTCTTGGCAAGAGATGAGAGGATTATCATTTTTGCTGTATGAGGATTGTGAAATCTAATGCAGAAGATTATTGATGTTTTTCAAAATCGACTCAAAAGAAGAAGAGTCTCATTTGAATTTGATGAAGAATTGTGCAACATGTACAAGTGATAGGAGAATCAAGAATTGAAAATGTGATAGTTTATCACAACAATTCTTTTTTTACTGCGTCATATCGCAGAATCTCAACTTTTTTCTTTGGTCCAATTAATCTTGCCTCATATATTGGAACGTAGATTATAACAATCTCATCTACTTTGAGATGTTCATTAAGATCACGAACATCATCAAATTGTTCATGTGTTTGCAATTCCTTAGCCAGTTTCTTGATTGCGACTTCTTCTGTTATCTCAAAGTCTCTTACGGTATTTTTCTTCAGGGTCCGTTTGGGATAGCTTTCAACATCTTTGGTGTTTACTTTGTAGGAAAAGTTTCTCTCCTCTCCATGATGGTCTAAAACTATTTCTGTTTCTTTTTCTACAAAGACGTGTTCTTCAAGATTTATTGGTACCATATTTTTTCGTATTTTTCCACCAATTCTGGATGAAGTTGAAAAGTTTGATGCAGAAAAGATACCGTCTTCAAAGACAAGCTCTTTTACATTTTGATCCACTTTAACTTCATGTAACGCTTTACGAAAAAAATCTTCACTATATTTTCCGGATAATATCATAAGTGGCTCATAAATCATAGTGAGCGAATGCACATGAACCTCGTGAGGCTCTGGAGTTTTTAAGAATCGCCTAAAGGCTCTTGTTTTCTTTTTGTCTAATATTTCTGTCACTTTTTCTTCCTGTACTAGTCTTCTGAGAGGTCTATTAACACAAGGAAGAATTGTATTCATGCTAGATTTATGAAACTAGTTGACTTTACTTAGTTCTAGATTAACTGAAATGTTTCCGAAATACATATTTTGAGTTAATTCTGCAGATTCTGCCTCGCTAAAAAGAAAGAAAAAACCTAGTACTGATGAAGAATAATTGGTAATCAACATGTCTCAAAATAAAATTAAGCATCCAATAGCTTGAGACATGTATTTATTTTTTAGAGATGTTCTTTTTTATGATGTTGATTTTTCATCATTCACATTTGAGGGTGCAATTCTTTAATTTTATTTGGCCATTAGAGACATGTATTATAGAGGGATAATTTTCAAACATTACGATCTTTTTATTTAGTACTCTAAAATCACTATTTTTGATAATGACATCCTGTGCCAGATGTAATAAAAAACTAGGTATGTGGAAAATTACGCCAAAACCAGATTGGCAGATAGACGGAAAAATCTGCATCGAATGCAACAAATACATCTGTGAAAACACATCATATTACGAAGCAGAGTACAAAGAAGATGAGCCGGACTTTCCAAAACAAAAAGGCACACTAGCAATACAAAACTTTGATGAGAAAAGAAGAGTATTATTTCTTGCAAAAGATGAGGTTCAGTTTGAAATCCTATTGCAGGCGATTCAAAAGTTTGAAAATATTGATTACACTGAAAAATCTACAAAAAAGAAAATCTCAAGCTTGGGATTAAAAGACAAATCAACATCAAAGCATTTACAAATCACATTTGTTGGAAATAACGGAGTTTATTCTCCACTATTTCACATAAAAGATTTTGAAGATGCAAAAAAATCCCTTAACCTCCACATACAGAAATATTATGAGGATTCTGAAAACATATCCCCTCCACAAGCAATGATAGATGCTGTAAAAAACGCAAGAGGAATTGATTTTATAGGTTCAGATATTTCTAAGAAATTAAACGACAACAGTAATGAAATAAAAAAAATCAAAAAATATCTAGACTCAGATGAACGAATTCTTTATGTCACAAGGAAAGTCAAAGAAAAACAAGCTAGTTCTGCAACTAATGCAGATCTAATTTTTGCAACCGATAAAAGAATTATCACTACAGGCAATAGTGGATTTGGAACAAAGAATACAATCAAGGATATGCCGTTTGACTCTATTAGTTCAATAAAACTTCAAGAAGGATCACCATTGTCATCCTCATCATCCATAATTTTTAATGGTGCAGGATTTACCAAAATAGATGACATCAGTCAAGCTTCCATTAATAGAGCTTGGGGAATTGAAGAGGAGACCATCATTGATTCCATCCCAAAAACGGATGCTAAAGAGTTTGTAGATACCCTACGAAAACAAATAGAAAAAAATGGAATAAAAAATCTAGAGTTTACACATACTATAAACTAAAATTCAATTGCATAAAAAAATCCTCAAGGCTTCAATAACAGAAATCCCAAAAGAACACTCAGACCGATGAAGATAGATATTGTGAATATGATATATTTTTGGGCCTTTTCTTTCTCGTAAAACTTTCTTGGTGTAACTCCCACAATGAAAAAAACTACCATCATGCCAAGAACCAACCCAATGATATTTGCAACAGTAAGGGTCAATGCACTTGAAAACATATCAAAATTCCATAATGCAATACCGATACCTGCAACCGTGCCAGGTGGCACCAAGGCTGCAGCAATTGCCACCCCAACTAGAATGCCAGGAATGTTTGTGGACATTGCGATTCCTCCTGCAAGTCCCAAAGCAATTGCCACTGCCAAAAAGACAGGGGAAATCTCGGTTCGTGACAATATCTCGTTGGTCATTGGCAGGTCCGCAAACTGCAGAGCAATTGCAGTTAAGAGCGCACCTGTTGCAATAACTGCAACTAGGAGAATCAGACCAGAGACTAGCGACTTTACCATCTTGTCGGTTTTTCCAACTGCGGTGTTGAAGGAAAACGCAGAGATTGGTCCCAACAGCGGGGATATCAACATTGCACCAATCACCAATGATGCATTATTTGCAAACAGACCTGCTGCTGCAACTCCTGCTGCAATGACTATCATGAACAGTAGATTCTTGTTAAAGTTCACATTGGGGTCGATTATTGACTCGTATTCCTCAATCAGTTTCTTTGTTTTTGTCTTTACTTGTTTTGCTTCAAGTTCTTTTACATAGTTTGACAAATAGTCTGATAGTGTTGCCTCTATTGCCAGACTTGTAACGTACAGTTCCTTTCTTCTTGTGTCAATTATTTTATTGAGTTCATTTGTAAGCCCGCTAGATAGGGAATCGGGACATATTCCAGTGTATCGCAAAAGCTTTTCTTCTTCTGCGAGGGTTAGCTCAAGATGAAACGGGATTTTGTACTTTTTGAATACATATTCTATACTTTGACCCTGCTGCTCATAGCAGACCACCTCAATCTTTCTCATTTTGTATGAATTAGTTAGAACTGTTTTAGATATTATCTTTATCAATTGACCTCAAAAAATACTGCAGGTTTACGACAATCTGATAATAGTAATATCTCCATTCGGAAGTAAAATACTATTTGTGATTACTGGATAATGAATACAATCCAAAGGGTATTGTAAAAAACAATCAAGGAATAATTTGTGAGACATCTGTCAAATGAACATAGCATAAAGAAAGATAAAATTTTTAGATTACATTTCAGGATCAAGATAAATATTTGATTGGATAAAACAAGACCGATGATAAAAACAACATTGCTTGCGGTATTTGCTGTCTCTGTATTGTTGACAGGAACTATTGCAGATACTGCAGTAATAGTTCAACCTGCAGAGGCACTAAAAGGACAGGGCGTATCCTCAGCACAATATGGCAAAGCCACCAAGAATATTGTGTGTGGTGACAGACTGTGTTCTGAAGTAGAACAGCAAAAGCCAAAAGAAGAGAAAAAGAAAAAAGAGCAAGTAAAGGAGGAGAAAAAATCCAAAGAGTCTGAAAAAGCAGTAGACCATCCACTAAGAGACAAAAAAGCTGAAAAAATGGCAGCAGATACCACTTCAAGAGCTGCAAAGACAGTTACAGGAGTAGTGACGTCAGTTCAAGATTCTGGCCAAGGTCATGAGGGATATCAACTAGCCATAATTCTTCAACCAAGCGAGAACGTCTATCGCGGTCATCTAAGTTATACAGCATCTGAGAATGTTCAGCTTGTTGCATTACATGGACCACTAAAACAAGGTATGGCAAAAGGACAAGCTACATGGACACCAGACGGTAAAACTATCTATGGATTAACCTTTGTAGATAATGAAAAATCATCTGGATTTTGGCAGTTTTCAGGTAATGCACTTGCATTACATACAAAAAATACTGAACCATTCTCTGCTACATATGCTGTAACATACACAGAATTATCACAAGAAAATGATAATGTGATAATGGGCACTAAAACATCTAAACAAGACACAGGAATTGGACATGAAAATCATCAACTGATGCTTCTATTGCCCTTTAGTGATAAGCCTTACAGAGGAAACATCACGTTTGATGCATCTAAACCAGTTCAGATGATTTCACTTATCGGTCCACTACCAGACGGATTGCCTCCAGGCATGCAAACATGGTCTGCTGATGGAGAGTCCCATTACGGAATGGTGCTTGGTCCATCAAAAAGTGCAGGATCTATGGTATTTTCAGGCAATGCATTTGGATTTCATAGTATGGAATCTGAACCATTTACTGTAAGCTATTCATTAGTACTAACGAAATAGCATAGAGACTAAAAATTCTCTTTTTCTTTATTGTTTTTTAAGAGATACTAATTCAAACGTATTTGGAAACCAATATGCGGCAAAACATGATCCTCCAAGCCAAAAAAGAAAAATTGGCATTGATTGAAAAAAAGGTGATCTAGTTGGATGATGAGAAAACTCAGGAAATAATTGATTTTATCAATATGAAATATGACAAGGAAGTCCCAGGACCGGTGAAATTTGTGGTAAAAAGAAAGGCAAAGAAAATAAAGACATTAGACCCAAAAGACTTTCCCGAATCATTTAGGAAATGTACAATCGAGGAATTGATTTTGATTCTAAAAGACGCACATGAGAAAAACATGTTACGGTTTTAAGGATGGAATAACTCTACTTTAACTAATTTTTCACCTTTCTTTTCGATATCACTAATGGTATGAACTAACATGATGTGTCAGCTGATCATGGTAGTAAAAAAGATTATAATTTCTGAATCTACGGAGAATCAGATTTTTAATCTAAGAAAGTAATTATCAATTCATTTAGCACAAGGTTTGTTTATGATAAAATACAAACTAATTTAATTATGTCAAAACACATTTCGTACATTGGCAAAAGGCATTATTATTGGAGCAATACTGGTAATTGTCACAATAGGATTTCTTCTAACATATACTAATGCATTTGAAGTTCTGAAACCAGAAGTTGAATATTCAGTAGACAAAGCAAAGAATGCCATATCTCAGGTAGACGGGGCAGACGTGGTACAAAGGGCAGAAGAGGTTACTAGCAAGATAAAAAATACAACAGACAAGATAAGAGTCAGCAATCCTCTTGAGCTAAATGAATAGAACAATAATCAATCAAGAAATCATGTGACATTGATAATGGATTCAATTGGAGGGCTAAGAGCAGCAGGATTATCCAAGCTACTCCACACGAATATTGTTACTGCGTACTCTCCAGATTGTTGCGGAATCCATGAAACAGAAGGTGAAAATGACTGTCCTTTTGTCAGGCTTCCAGTAATCCAGGATAGTGACTCTACTGCCCCAGATGAATCCTGGATTTGGGCAAGATACACAAAGGGTTGAGTGGGAATATTTCTGTTGGAAAGATTTGCAGTAATCTGAATCTGCTGATCAGGTTTTAGTTGAGCAACATTACTGCCAAACGAGTCAGTTACATATCCATTAACAGATTCCTTTTCAAGTAATTTTAAAAAATAAAAGAAAATAGAGAGAACTTTTCCTAGTTGCTTCCTATTGTAAATACCACGTTTGCAGTAGTACTCACGTCTCTGTCTGATGAGAAGATTGGTGCACTAAAAGATGACTTTGTTGCAAATTCACCATCAAATGCTGCTGCTGACTCGTACATTGGGATTGGCAATGGAGAGGAACCAAATTCAGATAACGATACTGCCTTGACACCAGTTATTGAATAGTCAAGTGGTGCTAGAGCATTTTCTGCCTTTGCCTTTGCGTTGAGTATTGCCTGCTCAATTAGTTGATCCTTGAGTTCCATGTGCATCTCAGGAGATAAGGTAAAGGATACACTGTCCACTCTGTTTGCGCCTGCATTTACTGCACGGTCAATGACATCTGGTGCTATGTTCAGCTTTGCAGTCTCTACAGTTATGGTGTTAGTCACCTCATATCCTACAAGTTGCTGTTTCCATCGCTTGGTTATAGGATCCTCATATCCCTCATACACAGGGTAAATGTTAAACTGTGAAGTGCTTATCTCGTCTTCTGTGATTCTAGTTGACTCTATTGCACGAATGATTGCATTCATTGTTTGAGAGTTTGAATCAAGTGCTTCCTTTGCAGTAGGCTTTTGTGTCTCTACTCCAAATGTAATGACAAGCAAGTCTGGTTCCACTGAAGTTGTAGCAATGCCAGTTACTGAAATCAGTCGCTCATCAACAGATGAGGTGTTTTCTTGTGCACTGACGGCATTTCCATCAAGATAAACAGAACCTGCTGAAACAATCATGATTGCAGCAAGAACTGCACTTATTGCAAATGCTTGTGTTTTTGATGTTTTCATGGTTTTGGTTGCATTAATTCAAAGATAAGGTTTGATGAAAATAGAATTTTACCGTAATTGTTAAAAACCATACAAAATTTTCAGATCTAAAAAATTAGAAAAAAGTTATCTGAACTTTTTCCCTCTAGCTTTTGTTCGCAGAACTACACCACAGCAAGGACATCTTACCCCAAGGGTTTTCATAAATACTCCACAGTATGTGCATCGCTTGCAGAACTGGTACTTGTCACCGTTTGGAATTTTAGAGCACGGATAATCTGCACAATATCCCCTACACATACGTCCCATTACCTGATACCTCCCAAAGAAGATGATGATGATGGCGATTGCGATGGCCTACTGTCAAGATGGTCATGGCAACAAGGACATCTATGATATCTTGAGATTATAGTCTCCTGGCAGTGTGGGCACCATTTCTCAAAAGTGGATGTGTGAGACGTTCTGAACTTTGATTCAGCAGAATAATACCTGCAAACGCTCCTGCATGCCTCATGCATTTGCTATCACCTCTACGTTTCTTTGTCGTCTTTTGATATTGACTCGGGACCTAGTTCTCATCTTTAGGCCACAGCAAGGGCACCTCAAGTCATTAATCTTAAAGAAGACTGCACAAAAGTTGCATCGCTTGTATCCTTGAGCATATCTGTTTGCATTTCCAAACTTGTTCTCGGCACTAATCCGAGAACAAATTCCCTTACACTGCGGAGGCATCAACACCTCTCCTCTGGAATTCTTGGTGTTCTATTGGAAATTGGGAATTGCAATCCTTGCAGAATATCCCGTAATTGTCAATTTTTACCGCCAAGCTGCCACACTCCAAGCAAATTCTAACAGCGTTATTCACTATCTCTTTTTTCATCTCAAACTGCATATTCTCTCTAATATCTACACCTAACATGTATACCATTAGGAATTATTCCTATTTAGGTATTACTCCTAATTAGGAATTATTCCTATTTAATAATAAATATTAAATAGAAAAGAATCCGAATATCAGTATGCAGCAGCTAGAGCAGGTGATCGCATTGCTAAGAGATGACGGATTTAAGATAACACCACAGAGAACTGCAATAGTTGATTATCTGCTAAGAACAGAAGATCATCCAAGTGCTGAGCTAATCCACAAGGTTGTCCGAAGAAAATATCCGATGGTCAGCCTGTCTACGGTCTACAAGACACTTGAGCTGCTAAGGGAGAAAAAACTTGTAAACGAGATTGAAGTTGAAGGAGAAGCAAGATTTGATGCCCACATAGATGAGCATATCAACTTGGTTTGTGTTAGTTGCGGCAAGATAGAAGATGTCGATGAGGAGCTGTTAAAGGAGATCCAGATAAAGGCAGCAAAAAAATCAAAGTATATTATTTTACAGAGTAGTTTTGAGTTATCAGGTTATTGCAGTTTGTGCAAAACCAGGCATAGCAAGTAAATTAAAATTAAAAATTAAAAAAAGTATTCAAAGTTTTTTCATTTAAAGAAAATAATGTTGTGTCAGCAGAATTGATTAAAAAAATTCTAGCCAACAATATTTCTTGCTACCTTGTCATGACACGTACACTTACAGAACCTGTAGAAATTTCCGTCATGCTCTGAATTGCAAACACTACAGCCCTTACCTTCAGCCATTTTTCACATCACCAAGAGAAAAAATGATTTGAGAAGACATTACTTTTTGCCTATTTCTTCTCAGCTGGAATTTCCTTCTCAGTTTTTGCTTCTGGTTGGGTTTTTTTTGGCTGACTTTCAGGTCTTATCTTCTGAATTGCCTCAAGCAAGTCCTCCTGAGTAATCTTGATTTCCTTAAAGTTCTGGGATTTGCCTTCAACGTATCTCTTGAGTGCCGTTATTGCAGCCCTGTTTGCAATTGATTCTATTTCTGCACCGCTGAATCCTTCTGTTCTTTTGACTATCTCAGAGACTTGCACATTGCTGTCAAGTGGTTTCTTTCTGGTGTGAATCTTGAATATTTTCTCCCTGCCTTGTGCATCAGGATTTGGAACACTAATGATTCTGTCAAATCTTCCAGGTCTTAGCAGCGCATCATCTACAATGTCCAGTCTGTTGGTTGCACCGACAATAAGCACATCATGAAGCTCTTCTAGCCCATCAATCTCAGTCAGTATTTGGGATACCACATTTTCTGACACGTGTGAAGAGTCGCTTCCGCTTCTTCTTGGTGCCAGTGCATCAATCTCATCAAAGAAGATGATACATGGAGCTGCCTGTCTTGCCTTTCTGAAGATTTCTCTTATTCCTTTTTCGGATTCGCCAACCCACTTTGAGAGCAGTTCTGGTCCCTTTATGCTGATAAAGTTTGACTCTGTTGTTTTGGCAAGTGCCTTTGCAATCAATGTCTTACCAGTTCCAGGAGGTCCGTGTAACAACACACCTTTTGGTGCAGCCACATCTACATACTCATATGCATCCTTGTGTTTGATTGGCCATTCTACTGTCTCGCGAAGCTCCTCTTTTAGATCATCTAGTCCTCCAACATCATCCCATGTGACATTTGGAATTTCAACTAGTACTTCTCTGAGTGCAGATGGCTTTACTTCCTTTAGCGCATCTCTAAAGTCCTCATCTGTAACTTTGATCTTTTGCAGAATCTCAGAGGAAATCTTTTCTTGATCAAGATCAATGTCTGGCAGAATCTTTCGCAGGGATCTCATTGCAGCTTCTTTTGCAAGAACCTCAAGATCAGCCCCTACAAATCCGTGCGTTATCTTTGCAATAGAGTCCAGTTTTACTTTCTCGTCAATTGGCATTCCTCGTGTGTGGATTGCAAGAATATCTCCTCGTCCCTCCTCATCAGGAATTCCAATCTCGATTTCCCTGTCAAATCTTCCAGGTCTTCTTAGGGCAGGATCAATGGAATCAGGTCTGTTAGTGGCTGCAATTACTACAACCTTTCCTCTTGTTTTCATGCCATCTAGCAGCGTCAATAGTTGGGATACCACCCTTTTTTCCACCTCGCCTGTGACTTCCTCTCTTTTTGGCGCAATAGAGTCAATCTCATCAATGAAGATGATGCTTGGCGAGTTCTCTTCGGCTTGCTTGAAGATATCTCTGATTCTCTCTTCGCTTTCTCCATAGTATTTGCCCATTATTTCAGGACCGCTAAGAGAGGTAAAATTGGCATTAGTCTCCCCTGCAACTGCCTTTGCAAGCAAAGTCTTTCCAGTTCCAGGAGGACCGTACAGCAATACGCCTTTTGGAGCTTCTACACCAATCTTTTCAAACAGTTCTGGATGCCTCATTGGCAGCTCTACCATCTCTCTAATCTTCTGGACCTCATTTTTGAGGCCGCCAAGATCATCGTACGTTATTCTTGGGATAGTGGTGTCGACTGCTTTTGTCATCGAACCTAGCTTGAAAACAGTTTGCTCAGTTACAATGACTGGTTTTGAAGGTTCGGTACTAGTTACAATGAACTGAACCTTTCCTCCCATTTGCGTGTTAAGGGAGATTGCATCACCTGTTGTAAAAACATGGTTAAGATAATTGTGAACCATGTACTCTTGCAAACCATCTGCCTGAATTTTTTCAGTTGGAGACAGGACAATCTGTTTTGCGTCTGCAGCCTCTACGTTTTTGATCTTTATTTTATCTCCTATTCCTGCACCAATGTTTTGTCTTGTGATTCCATCTATCTTGATTATTCCTGCACCATATTCTTCAGGAGAACCAGGCCATAGCTTGACATGGGATTTTTTGTTATAGGTCAATTCCAAAATTTGGCCCGTAGTCCATTTGTTGTCCTCAATAATTTTAGGATCAACTATGGCTCTACCTCTTCCCACATGCTGTTGTGGAATCTCATCAATTTTTAATTCAATTTCACTCATCTTAATTTTCACCTACAAAAAATAGAATAGAGGGAAAGTCTATTCGACATTCACCTTTTTGCCTTGTGGCTTTTCTTCTTCAAGAATCTTCAATGTGACTTCCAAAATTCCGTTTTTGTAAGAAGCCTTTACAGAATTCTCATCTACCTTGACTTTCAGTGGCACCTGAGAATGATACTTTTTCTTGCCCTGCTCTGCATCAATTTTGACGGTATTTTTTTCAAACACAACATTGATGTTAGACTTGTCAACTCCTGGCATCTCAGCTATGAGTTTTACAGTCTTTTCTTTTTCATCAACAACAGTATCCACGTTAGGATCTCTTGTATCAGAATGTGGAAGCAGACCAGGCTTTACGTTTCCGTACTCCCTTACAATCGGCTTACCGTCAGGGCCTGTAGTCATCGTATATCCATAATAGTATGGACCAGACACTGACCCTGTATTTTTTGCATCATCAAAGAGATCATCCAAGTTTGCAAAAGAATTGGACATTCTCTTGAAGATTCTATCGAATTCATCATCAAAGAACATTGTCATATTCACCTATTGTATGTAATAGGTATTACATTATATAAGTTTTAATGTAAATTACGTGTTTTATTACATTAAACTAATATAATTGACACGGTACTAGAAAATCAATGAGGGTTTCAAGCATGTCTGTGCCCGAGGTAGTCAGAGAAATCATAACACGAAATCGTTCAATTTATGATTGCATGAAGATGGATCTGATAAACTATACAGCCTTGGCAGTAAAGATTCAGCCAGAGATTGAAAAGATTCTGGGAGACTCTGTTAATCTTAACACCATAGTGGTTGCAATCAAAAGATATGCTGATTCGTTTGCAATAAAAGAGGAAGTAAAAGACGATTATGTTCTAAAAAATGCAAGACTTGCCTTGACTGACGGCATTGTGGATATCAAATTTTCAATGAAGGATTCTGAAGAGATGGATCCTACAACAATTCTAGACCAGTTCTCCAAGATTACAGACAATTATGAATTCTTCAGGGTTTCAGATTCGTTTAGGTTTCTTACAGAAGACATTGATGAGATTCGTCAGATGCTCAAGCAGTATCCAAACAGGGAAAACATGTTCAGAACAGGACTTGCAAAAATTAAGATTTCAATTCCTCCAAATCAGAATCGCTCAGATGTGGTATCATTTGTTGCAGAGATATTGCATTTTGAAGGCATTGAGATTCGTAATGCATACTTTAGTCAAGACAGCATAATCATAGTGCTAGATGAAATACATGCATCAAAAGCCTATGACATATTGCGTTCAGAGATAACCAAGACAAAGGCACAATACTAAATTTAAAAATTCATAATAATGGAATACGAAAGTATTCAACTACAGAGAATGTAAGAATTCATGCTTTGCCCTTTAGAGCAGATGTAATCACATTATTTACCACCTGAGAGAAGCTTACAGAAGAGGTAGTGTCTTTTAGCAGTTTTGCCTGTAACCCACGCAATTTTTTGTAATTATCATCACCTATCATTATTGTAACTCGTTTTGGCATATTTGGATAAAGTATTTTATTCAATAAAAGGGATTCTGCATATTTATGATTAGATTAATTACATAAAGTATTAAAAGTAATATAATTTTTTGAAAAAAAGCAGAATGGAAGATCTTATTCAGACTTTAAGAGAAATGGAGTATGAACGGTTCTAAAGGATACGCATCTTGCATGAATTGACTACACTCAAGGGTTCAGGTAGGGATTGAAAGAAGAATTCATGGACTTGAAGAAAAGATTGACAAATTTTCTGAAAAAAACAAAATTTCTTGTATTTGCGGATATGATATCAATAAAATTCGAGGCAAGAAAACCTTGAAGAAAGTGATAAAATCTCACGGATATGTTATGCTTGATAATCCTCACATGTTGTTTAAGAGTGGAATTTGAGATCATATCACCTAAAAAACCGTAATCAAACCAATAGACGGCTTTTTTTAGAAATGTGTGATGCCAGAAAACAACACAAATCCACGAAACCCCCAACAAAACAATGCAATCATACAGAATTTCCATCGTAAAATGAAAAATCATAACAGATTTTCAAGAAAAAAGTCAAAATCTTATTAGTGAGATCCAGCTATAGCTATTGGCTATGGCTAAGATAAGAATTCACTCTGGACGAGGCACTGGAACTATCGAGATAGATAAAAGCGCTACCAACTGGGCAGGTTCTGAATTTAAGAAAGTGCAAGAAGCAAGAAAAAAGTCAGCTGAGGACAAGTATGTTACTGTAGGTAGGGGAACTGGAAAGATAAAGTTCGGAGATATTCCAACCACTAAATCCAAATCAACAAAAGGTATGTGGGTCAGCTCGGGAAGAGGAACAGGAAGAAGAAAACTGTAGTGCTTTAGAACACCAAAGAAGATTTTCTCTGAATTTTGTGATCTTGTGATGTCAAAAAATTTTTAGAATAAAAAAGTAAAGTTGTTGTTTTCTTTATTTGAAGGAGCGTACCTTTCTAACAACTTTGCTGTGATCAAAGGATGCAGTTGTAGTAATGTACAAGATGTGATTCTTTCCTGCTGGAAGAACTATTCGTTTTACTTTGTCATATTCGGCAACCACATATTTGCATGGACCAAGTGATCTCAAAAGTTTTTTTCGTTGTTTCCAATCATTGGCTGCAGCCTTTAGCGATGCAAGACTCTGTTGTTTTGAGACCAAGATATTCACTTTCTTTGAACGAGCTGAATAAACTAACTTACCCTTAAGGTCGCATACACTAACGACTCTTACAGAAGGACTAACTTTTAGAATTTTTTCAGCTGCTTCTTGAATTTCCATAGAGTGTAAAAAACATAGTAGATGATAAGATTTGCTAATTTTTTTTCTAAAAAACTAATTTTGTTTTAGGTTAACCTCAAAGAATTCCAAGGTCTTTTGCCAAGCATCTGCTGTCTCCTCAGGTGCATATCTATCACCTGAAGGATTTGCAAATGCATGATCTACACCGAGATAGATATGAATGTCATTTGAGATTCCAAGGTCGTTTAGAGCAGATTCAAATTCATGGACCTGGGATGGAGGTATTCCTTGGTCAAGTTCAGCAAAGATTCCAAGTACAGGCCATTGAATTGAAGACAAATCTTCAGGTTCGGTAACAAGACTTCCATAGTATATTACCGTTGCATCAACATCACTGTTGTTTAGTGCAAGTTGTAGGGATTGTGCTCCACCCATGCACCATCCTATCGAGCCTAGACTAGCGGTATTGTGTTGCTCATCAAGATATGCTGCTGCAGAATTCATGTTGCTTATCCATTCAGTCCTGTCAAAAGAACCGATTAGCTGTCTTGCCTCCTCAGGCGTTGTTCCTATTTGCCCATCATAGAGGTCCACTGCCAATACGACATAACCGTGTGATGCCAGTTTTTGGGCCATCTCTTTGATGTTATCATTAAGACCCCACCACTCGTGTATCATGATTATTGCTGGGAATTTCTCATCTGCTGTAGGTTTTGCTAGAAATCCATTGGTGTTCTCAAGATACTGCACAACTGCTGTATCCACCTCAAAGATTCCAGTCTCAAACACTGCGGAATTATTGTTTTCATTTTTTTGATAATCTGGTAAGATGTGAATTGCCCATCCTCTCTGGATTAATTTCTCAACAGATGACGGTTTTATGCAGGCAGGTTCTCCTGTTGAGAATTTCAAAACTAATTCAAGTCCTTCAGTACAAGTTACATTTGCTGGATTTACCCCTTGTTGAATTTGTTTTAGGGGAGGAGGAAAATATGCGATGGCACTTGCAGAGTTATATGTAAAAGATGAGAAAGCCAAAGATAGACCAAGAAAACATACAAGAAGAAGGTTTTTCACAAATATAGTAAATCGTTGCAAAATATAAGAATGATTTTTTCGATCATTTGTTCTAAGATTTCATTACGTCTTTTTGCATTCTTTTTCAAGACAGAAAAAGAAGTTACAACAAGTTTGTAAATAAAGAGCAAAACTAGTAAATTCAAAACAAACAATGTTTTTTGTATTTAGAAAACAAATTTGGAATGAATTTGGATATTTTCTTTAATATTTTACATCCTAATTGAATACAAGCGCTTATTCATATCCGCTCAAAAAAACCGACCAAACCCCTGGCTGCTCTCCCTTAGACACAATTTTTTGCAGCCAGGAATTATCATAATAGAAAATCACAATATTTCAAATGTAGAACATTTTGAAAAAATGCATGGTAAATAATTAAAAGACAAAATCAAGTAAAATCACCGTCGAAATGAAAAATGACAAAAGCTGCCCACATAGACTTGCAGTCAACAGTATTATCTGCAAATGTTGTGGACAACCCCAATGTGATCTCTGCATCAAAGAACATTTGGCATTTCATATTGAAAATAACGACAAAGAGATCAGATGGGAGGATATGGAATAAATGATTAACCGTAAAACATCATCCATATTATTTCAGCAGGATGATCCTGGTTTACATTCCAAATGTTGGCATATTAAAAAAACCGATTACTTCAAGATCAATCAGATATCTGTTTACGGTTTGAATGAGAAATCAACGTAACTTCCTCGTGGTATTTTTGGGTAGGAATGAACATCTTTGCCCCTTCATCAGTCATTGCAGTAATTTTTGTCAAATGCAATTCAATAATTACTCCTTTGTGTCCACCCACTTCAATAACATCCCCTATGTCGATTTCTGGGTTCAGATAAATTCCAATGCCTGCAACTGCATTTTTTAGATTATTTTGAAGTGACCAAACAACAAGTGCAAAGGCGACACCTACAGATGCAATAATTTCAGTTGCAAAGCGAAACAAGTCAAAGTTAAGACCCAAAAATGCAATCTCGCATACAACCAATCCTATTCCCACTAGTTTCAGCATCTTCTGAGTTCCTTTCAGTCTCTTGAGCTTGATTTTGATGACTGCTCTGATCACAAGAAATATCGTTAATGAAATTATGATGGATAAGATTCCATAAAAAATACTTTCAAGATTCATTTTTCATCAAAAAAGTCGTGACATAATAAACATTCTCGTTTGTTTCTCAAACCCGGCATCTTAACTGATGCTACATGCTCACATACTTTCTTGCTCATTTTCAACACATTCCATATTTTACAGGCCTATGTTTCGACCAGTAAAATTGAACAGTCTACTTTTTCTTGAACCTTTTTTACAGTTCCACCTATTTTGAAAAATGATTTGTAATCAGCAGATTTTTTTTTCATTTTTGCCATCACTATAAGATCGATATTTTCTTCGGTTGCATATTTGATGATGGAATTTGCAGGATTTCCAGTTCTGAAAATGCCCTCACATTTTACACCCTCTTCTCTGCATTGAGATACTCGTTTAGCCAAAAATTTCCGGATAGTTTCTTGCATGTTTGTCATGATTGACTCTATTTGAACATGGGTCGTGGCATCATTGTAATCAAGTTCTTCAAAAAACGGATTTGACCAAGGCTTGATCACGTTGAGTATGATGATTCTTGACGAATCTGATTTTGCGATGTGTATTGCATGCTTTAGTGCTTGGTCTCCTGCAAGGGTGCCTGCATGTGGAACAAGAATGGTCTCATACATTGTTATCAGATCTCCGTGTCATACAATAACCCTTTTTTCCAATGTATCAAATGCCCATTTGATAAGTTCATGTTTTTGATGTGACCATCTGTAGTGTGCCGAGGCGTGTTTTTTGTTTGCAGACATTTCAGGATACGAGCACAATTGACAAGAATCCGAGGTGTCAATTAGGTGTTCTATGATATCTTCTTTGTGGCTTGCAAGATGAATTGACCATGATGTTTGGGTGGCCGTAATCTGTTTGCCATGATCACAATACATACATCTACTCTGAAAATATGTCATTTTGAATTTTCCTACTTTAACTCCTCTAGTAGATATGTATCAAATTTGAGATGGGGGTTATCTTGCATTATTTTTATCAATTTAGTCCATACTTTGTATGCGTTATATTCTACAAAACAGCACAGTAGGGTCACATATTCTATCATGAGAAATTATTATGCATATTGATATTTCAATAATACAAAAATTGCCTTGATTCTTTTCAAACATAACCAGTTGATTATGATCTGAATCAAATCAACTACATTTTGGTTATAATAAAAAAACGGCCACAAACATGACTACAAAAAAAGCACAAGACCAAATGGATTCACATATGATCTTCTATTGAAATTCATCATAAAATGGCTTTTCAACTAATATTTCGTGCGTAATTTCTGCCAAATAATGTACATTAAGCTAATTGATGTCATCTAATTCAGGATCAAAAAATTGGGAGGGGCTGCAATTCCTCCAAAAACAGAAACTGCAGTCAGTGCAAATAATGCGAGTGTTTTTGGCTGTTTGCGTTAGCATTCCAAACTAGCTCCAAAGCATTTGTTGCACAATATCTCGTCAGACTTGGAAAGTGCGACAATCACATTGCTTGCCCAACATCTATGACACAAACCCACAAAGGTAGCAGGGTGTGGAAAGGAGGAGACCTCTCTTTTAGGAGAATAGGACTTTCCTTGATTTATGCAAGAGTTGTCACTGTGGGACATAGTACCTTCTCGTTGTACATGCATTGATTATGGAATCTAACTTCTGTTGGTTCGAGACATTTTGTACAAACTAGCTGAATGGGTTGATCGCAATGAGAGCATTGCTTTTTCATATCTAGCTCGCCTCCACATTGTCTGCACATAGTATCAGGCATCTTGTCTCACCTCAAGGAAAATTTCTCCTACCAAACTTCCATTTAGAAAGAATCTCTTCAGAACATGAAGAGAATTTTTCCATTGAAGACTTTACAGAGGCTTTGATTTGATTTAATGATGAGCGTTCCATCATGTTTGCAACCTCCGTTTTATTCGATTGTTACTAACTTTCCCTTTGGCTTTTCTTTTGCCATTGACAAAGTTATCTCCAAAACTCCGTTTGTGTATTTGGCTTTGGCAGAGTTTTCATCTACTTTTGATGGCAGAGGAATTTTCTTTTCATACTTTCTTTCTCCATGTTGGGCCGAAACCAGTACTAGTTTATCTGACACATTTAGTTTGATGTCAGACTTTTCAATTCCTGGCATCTCTGAGACAATCTTAAGAGTATGATCCTTGTCGTTGACTGAGACATCAACATATGGATCTCTTACCGTAGAGTCTGAAAGAGAGCCAGTTGGTTTTGTATTTCCCCACTCAGTTACATGAGGAATACCATCTTCACCTACGGTCTTTACATAACCGTAGTAGTATGGTCCAAAAGTTTGGACTGTTTCATTTGGAGTTTCAAAGACTTCTCCCATTGAAAAAAAGGGGCTCGATAATCTTCGAAATGTTTTTTCAAAGTGGTCATCAAACATCTTTTAATCACCAGTGAATGTAATATTTATGACAAAATATAAGTATTTTGCATATAGTATCCATAAATAACAAATTGTAATATATATGACAATATCAAAATATCATATCTTGAATTGATACAAGCAACTGGCAGTTCTAGAATATGAAAACGGGTTTTGTAAAGATGGCAAATGATTACAACATATTTTTGCAGATCATATAGAAATCATTCATCAATCTTCTGAAATGATTGAATCACGTTATTGAAGAATACAAATGACAACAAGGCACCTGTTCCTGCAAGGATTGACAACATGATTACAAAATCAGTTCCTGCCAACCCAGTCATACCTGCATAAGGATCCAAATAAGGAGTTCCAGAACCTGCTCCAGGGTTAGATACTACTGAATCCACCTTTGTCTTTGCAAGATAAAGTGACTCATCCATAGAGTTTGCAAGGCCAGTTCCAGAAATTTTAATTGGCAAGCTAAATTGAGAATACCAGCTATGTATTGGTTCTAGCAGTCTGCTTTCAGCCGATACCACTACTAAAGACATTGCAGCTATTGCAGAAATAATCCCCATTCCAAATACCCTAGATATTGAATTAAAAGAACGCATCAACAACTTGCTTTTTTTTGTCTTCTCGGTAATTTTTGAGGGAGTAATTACAATTGCAAGTTTTGATGCCTTGTAATAATTCATGTCACGGGCCTTTGAGTTTTTCTCAATTTTAGAAACACATACTAGTTCAATTTGTTG
Organism: Candidatus Nitrosopumilus sp.; assembly: GCF_965223225.1. Lineage (GTDB taxonomy): Archaea > Thermoproteota > Nitrososphaeria > Nitrososphaerales > Nitrosopumilaceae > Nitrosopumilus. The sequence goes on along the minus strand of NZ_CBDCVU010000004.1, from coordinate 52,090 downwards.
CATTTTTTCTAAATAGTGTTTGACTAGCTGCAACGACATGTTTGTTTTTTGTGCAATCTCATTTGCAGTCATCTCATCATCAAATAATAAATTCAAAATCGAAACGCTTGATTTGTTTGAAATAACTTTGGCCAGAATTTTCATTTTTTCATCATCTAAAGAAAAAATGTTTACAGCATCCACAGTGTTTGAATTTTCATTACTCATAGATGCATAATATAGGATGACATAGTATGTAAGGATTAGTAAAACAGAAATTTCATCAAACCCTTTATGCAAAATTTACGTAATTGGTTCAATGAGTGGAAAAAATATAATCATAACAGGAGTGATGTTAAGTATTTTGATATTACCTTCTGTTAGCAGCCTTGCATTTGCGCAGTACATTCCATCTTCTGGATACACAGGACTTGAGTATTATCTCAAGATTTCAGAAGACAGAGTAAGAATTGCAAATGAAAATCCCAGTACAGGCTCAGGCACTCCGATGTTTGCAGCAGACGGAATACTTGGTGCACTGATTCTATCTACAGGCGTATTTGGAGGAATTGCGGCAGCATTTTTTGTAAGAGGTCGTAAGGGAAAATACGCTGCCATAGGGAGGGGATAGTCTTCTCTTCCAATTTTTTTATTTTTATTTTTGCTGTTTAATTATATGGGGAATCATTGTTGTTTTTGCCAAGTTTAAAACCACGTTCTAAAAGCTTGTCAATGGATGATTGTTTTACACATGCAGGAGTGTTATGATCACTAATGAGCAATTGTAGTGATTCCAGACAAATTGTATCTTCTGGAGATATTCCAACCTTGTGTTGATGTATTGGTTTAAGATAGTCTTGTTCGTCAAAGCCAACTGTTCAAGGTTTTCCAGGATATGCATACTCACTACACCTAAATGCAAATTCAGCACTTGAGAGAGACAAGGCAAGTACAGCACCCAAAAAGAGTGCAATGATTGTTTTTTGTTTCATGTGTAATATATGGTAAAAATTGAATATATCGAGGATGTTTAGATTGCAATCAAATGCAAGTAAAAAAGAAAATTATTGAAAATTATTTTGACTTTTGAGTTTTGAAAATCTGTTTCTTGCCTTTGTACGCAAAATTGTTTTACAGCAAGGACAACGCAATCCACTAACTTTGAGAAAAATTTCACAATAGCTGCAGCGCTTTTGTCCTTCCTGATATTTCAGTCTCATCGAAGTGCCATCTCCTTTGAACATCTCACAAATCCCTTTACATGAAGTCGCCATAGTTGTATTTACTGTAAATTTTGATTTAGGTGGCAGGTTTAGATTGCAAGTATTTGCAATCAGAACAAAACAGTTCTTGCAACAATATACGTTGCAATTGCAAACAGTACCACTGCAAATAGATGTACCAGATTTTCTTTTGAAATTTTTCCAGAAACCTTTATTCCAACATAGCTTCCAATAATTCCTCCAATTACAAATAATATTGCAATTACAAGATCAATGTTACCTTCTAGAAAATATCTTCCAGCAGTGACAAATCCAAATGAACTGACCGAAACTAATGACGTTCCAATGGCCTGGACAATATTTAATCCTCCTGAATACATCATAGTAGGAACAATCAAAAATCCTCCACCTACTCCAAAATATCCAGCAAGAATTCCTACTGAAAACCCATGAAATGACAAGTTCTTTTTTAGTAAAACCAATTCAGAGTTTCCACTAGTAATCTCAATTTTTGAGGATTTTCTTTTAATCATCAAAATTCCTACAATTCCCATAAAGACTGCAAACAAAACCAAAAGATTTTCTGCAGGAGTCCACAGTCCCAATTGGGAGCCAATTAGGGTTCCAGCAATTCCAGGTATCGCAAATGAAATTCCTTTTTTGAGATCAAGATTTTTCTTTTTTCTGTGATTTATCAGGCTAATTGCGGCAATAATTCCAACGGCAAGTGCTGATGTGCCAATTGCAACATGAGTGTCTTTTATGCCTACTACATACAACAGTAAAGGTACTGCTAACACAGAACCACCTCCGCCAATTAATCCAAGGCTACTTCCAACCAAAACCCCAGAAATTATTGATAGAAAAATAGTCAGAGGTTCTAAAATGACCTCAGCTGACATCTACTGCACACCTATTTGGACCAATCTCCAAATCAGGAATCTCTGAGTGAACTAGTTTGAGTTCCCCCTTGTTTACGGTGATGATTTTTCTATAATTCATTGGTCTAGGTAGAGTGATTGCCACTATTTTTTGGATAAAGTCTTGTTTTGAGATGTCTAGCCATGGGAGTTTCTTTGATTGTTGTATGGTTGACACAAATGCCTCTTGGCTTGCTTCAACATTTTCACCATGATGAGTTGGAAATACCATTGTATGGTGAGGTAGGACGAGTAATTTGTTGTGCAAAGAATTGTAAAGTTCCTCAGTAAATTCTTCTGCCTGGTCTCTTAAATCAGGCCTGCCTATTGATTCTACAAACAAGATATCTCCTGTAAAGACATACTTTTCATCAACTACATAGCTTAGACTTCCAGGAGTGTGGCCAGGAGTATGAATTACCCTAAGGTTTGATTGTCCAAATGAAAATTCATCGGAATCACCAACAAAATCCGCATCAAAAGCATATCCTTCATACTTTGAGAGATGTAACTTTGCACCAGTTGCCTGTGCAAGATCTCTTGCAGCAGAAACATGATCTGCATGTTGATGAGTATCAAACACTCTAGTAATTTCAAATCCTTGTTCTTTTGCAATGTCAATGTATTTTTCAAAAGGATAAAGAGGATCAATTACTATGGCTTTACCTTTTGATTCTACAATATGGGACAAACAGCCTTTTCCAACTTTTTGAATTTGTATAATTTTGGTCGGATCTTTTACCACTGTAACTGGTTTGAGAACCTGATTCCATCCAGCTAAACCATCTTCAAGAGTTTGAGAATCAATACCAATTCTTGCTAATGCAAAGCTTGCAACCATTGCACGATTTCCATGCGGACAAATTGTTACTATTTCCTTGTCTTTTGGAATCTTTTCAAGTGTTTTTGAATCAAAAAGATCTTCTAATGGGATGTTTTTACTTCCGGGGATTTGATATTCTGAAAACTCACTTGAATCTCGCACATCTAAAAGAAATACAGAATCTAATTTTTTTGCAAGCTCATCAGGAGCGATTATCTTTCCGGTTTGGCCTTGAGACAATTTCCCTTTCCAAGAAGAAAACCCACCTGCTAGAAAATAGGCATTTAGTCCAAATGACGCCATCATCTTAGCAGTCTCTTTGGCAAAATCTTCAGGCTCTGAAATCAAAATAATTTTTGTATTTTTTGGGATTTTAGGCATGATTTTCTCTTTTGATTGAGCATTACAGACAGCATGAACGGAGCCTTTGATGTGGGATTTTTCAAAATGATCCTTTTCTCTAAGATCAAACAAAAGCAAGGGCTCTTGTTTTATGAGATATTCTGAAAGTTGTTCTGATGATACTTCTAAATTTTGAGTTGATTGTTTCATAATTAGAATAGATTTTTTTGAGATATAATCAAGAAGTTTATACTGCAAGCATTTGTATTCACTTTAAGGATTGGCAAAAAAGACATCTACAATCACATTTAGAATTGATCAAGAATTTGAGAAAGGATTGAGAAAGGAAGCAGAAGAAAAGAGAGTCAGTTTAAACACACTAGCAAACCAGATCTTGGGAGACCATGTAGATTTGGGACAATTTATGAAAAAATTTGGAATAATAGAGATGAGTAAAGGATCATTCAAAGAATTACTTAACGTACTTGATGAAAAAAACATCATAAATTTTGCAAAGACTATTGGTTCAAAGGAACCAAAAGATTTCATACTGTTCAAATGGAAAAAACTCTCATCTGAATCAGTTTCCGGATTTATCAAGATGTATTTTGAGCATTGTGGTTATGGAATGTGCGACATATTAACAGAGGAAGGAGAAAACACAGTTAGTGTTCATCATGATTTTGGTAAAAAAGGCTCAATTTTCTTAAAATCATTTCTGGAGGCTATCATTCAGTCAACATTAGAAAGAGAATGTAAAATTACAATATCAGAGAATTCAGTTTCACTTACTTTTTCAAATTAAGATTTTCTTTCAGAATTTATTCTGTAAACTCATACAGCATTTTAAGAATTAGAACAGGTTTAGATTTTATTCAAAAATAATTTCATAGTTCTGAATCAGTAGAGGTCTGAATCTAAGTTAGCATTTAGAATCATGATGTCATCTTTTACTAAATGAATGAATTTGTTGTTAAAAATAAAAAGATAGGAGACTATTCTCCACAGTTACAGTCTGGTCCGCACATACATGGTCCAACTTCACCTGAACAGATGCAAGCTCCGCCTTGATCACATGCACATCCTTCTGCACAATCGCATGTTGTTCCATGAATCATTTTCTCATGTACTGATGTAGAAGCACCACCCATTGAAACAACAGAGTAAGTGATTGCAAATGGATCAGGATTGAATGTGTGAGCTGCTAATGCATTTCCCGTAAACATCCAAGAACCCATCTTGCTTTGTTGGTCAACAAGTGTTAGTGCAAACTTTGTCTCACCATCTGGAGTCCAGATAGTCTGTCCCATAACCTCGTCTTCAGTCAATGGTCCATGAAGTGCAACTAGTTGAACGTTTTCAGATGCAGAGTAGGTTAGCATTCCTGCGTATCCGTCAGAATTTGGAGGAAGCAGAACTGCAAGTTGATGGAATTCATGTCCTTTACCTGGATCAGTTTCAGATTGAATTGTTCCTGAATATGCTGTCATTTTATGACCACTCATACCGTGGGAACCATGTCCTGATGTACCGCAAGAAGAACACATACCGTCAGCTCCGTGTTTCATGTCACCTCCACAGCATCCTTTATCACCGTGTGAACCAGGACTTGGTCCAGCACAATTACATCCTGCACCACAAGAGCAGGTTCCATCTTCTGAGCAGTTACATGTCATTTCATTAGAACCATGTTTCATGTCACCACATGTACAGTTTGGTCCGCACATACATGGTCCAACTTCACCTGAACAGATGCAAGCTCCGCCTTGATCACATGCACATCCTTCTGCACAATCACATGAACCATGCATTCCATGTCCATCAGAAACTTTAGCATAATGAACAGAATATGAAATAATAAATGGATCAGGATTGAATGTGTGAGCTGCTAATGCATTTCCCGTAAACATCCAAGAACCCATCTTGCTTTGTTGGTCAACAAGTGTTAGTGCAAACTTTGTCTCACCATCTGGAGTCCAGATAGTCTGTCCCATAACCTCGTCTTCAGTCAATGGTCCATGAAGTGCAACTAGTTGAACGTTTTCAGATGCAGAGTAGGTTAGCATTCCTTTGTACATTTTTTCTGAAGGTGCCAACAATACTGCAAGTTGATGGAATTCATGTCCTTTACCTGGATCAGTTTCAGATTGAATTGTTCCAGTAATGGTTTTCATTCCATGATCTTTCATTTTAGAACTATGATCTGATGTACCACAAGAAGAACACATACCGTCAGCTCCGTGTTTCATGTCACCACATGCACAGTTTGGTCCACACATGCATGATCCTGCTTTGCCTGCACAGATACAAGCTCCGCCTTGATCACATGCACAACCATCTAAACAATTACACATTTCTCCATGAATTCGTTTATCAGGAACTGATTCAGGAGATGAGGATATTCCTTTTTGTTCTTTTCCATATTTTGGAATTACAGCATCTGTTGGGGCTTGTTGTCCTTCCCATGCCTCTCGTCCTCCAGGAATTTCAGAGCATAATCTATCACCACATACCATTTCTTTAGTTTTAGAACCGTATGATGAGATAGAAACTCCTTGAGATTTGAGTGCATCAACAGATTGAACTGATGTTGATGTTAAAATTGCACCAGACAAAAGAATTGTCGTAGCAAATAGTACCGCTAGGGCTGTTAATTTCATTGGATTGATTATGATTTTTTCTTATAAAAGAAGAAGATGCAATTTTCATCATTGGAAAAGTGGTACATTCATAGAATTGTTTTCAATTATGGAAATTGTATTTTCTCTTTTATTATTAAAAAAGTAATTTAGAACATGAATTATTTTGTAATTTTTCTTGGATTATTGGTAGTTTTGTCATCACAAAGTGTTTTTGCAGAAGAGGTGCCATCTTGGATAAAAAATTCAGCTGGTTGGTGGGCTGATGGTTCAATTGGGGATGCCGACTTTCTAAATGGAATTCAGTATCTAGTAAATGAAAAGGTAATCTTTGTGGATTCAAGTCTTTTAACCGAAAAAAAATCTGAAGAAATTCCTCCATGGATAAAAAATTCAGCTGGTTGGTGGGCTGATGGTTCAATTGGGGATGCCGACTTTCTAAATGGAATTCAGTATCTTGTTTCAAATGGAATAATTTCTGTAGAGTCTAAAAAAGAATCTGAAAAATTAATCATCGGAGGTTTTGATTTAAGCAATGCAGGACCATTTGAAGGAAATTCAGATGCGGCATTTACTATCATTATGTTTAGTGATCATCAATGCGAAAAATGTGTAAATTGGCTAATACATGAAAAAAAAGTCTTAAATGAAAAATTAATTGAATCCGGTACTGTGAAATTTTTCATACTAGATTATCCAATGTTAGGTGAAGACTCGGTTTCTGCTGCAGAGGCTTCCTATTGTGCCTTAGAACAAGGAAAATATTTTGAATATCTCAGCATATTGTACAGAGAATATTCTGGAGTTCAGAATGGATGGGCTAGCACAGATGCATTAATGGAATATGCAAAAGGATTGGACCTAAATTTTGATGAATTTGATAGTTGTCTTTTCTGGGATCAGCAGGCATTAAGGGTAGATTTTAACAAAAAAGTTGCATTATCACACGGAGTTGTAGGAACGCCAACATTTTTTGTTATAGGTCCTAATGGAGAAATGGAAAAAATTGCAGGACCGCAACCTCCAATGATTTTTGAAGCAGTCATAAAGGAGATGAGTTAAGATTTCTTTTTTTGAAAAGTATGAGCTAGCTCTCAAAGTAGTATTTTCAAATTTCAGATACCTTGCATTATTTGCATTGTTTTTTTCTGGTCTGTTTATTCCATTAATCTATGTGACAGAGTACCTGTTCTTTGAACCATATGTATTGTTCTATGTTCCTGAATATGAGATTCTCAATTTTCTATCAATTTTTGTAATATGTGCTTTGACGGGTTTGGTACTTAGTATGTCAATTTTTAGAATAAGGTTCCTGCAAGCTAGCACTAAGAAGCTTCGAACAGGATTGTTAGGTTCTATTGTAGGTGCCGGAGCAGGAGCATGTTGCGGAGGCATAGGAATTGCATTAATCTCAATTTTTGGAGCAGTAGGAGGAGTAGCAACATCAGTTCTTACAAATTTTGAAATACCTCTAAGAATAACATCTATTGCAATACTTGTTTTTACTTATTTTATGATAATAAAAGACCTCAACAGAGAGTGCAAAGTAAAATTTGATAAATTTAGCGAGAAATAAAGAGAAGTTTTTGTTTTTTAGATTTGATTCCATGAAAGTTTGAGATACCTATGAGGATGAGATTTGGTTAGTATCCACTCAAAACAAAATACTCTGATAGAATGCAACAGTAAATGTTGTTATTCCAATACCAAAGGCAAAAAGCCCATACAAAGAATACTTTGTGATTTTATTCATATTTTCAATTCACATTCAGAATATTTAAGGACAATTTTGTAGAGCATAGAACTATTTTTAAGAAAATGTTTGGCTCACAGACAAAATACCGTTCACCTAGTATTGTCCGAGTTATTCATAAACAATTTTATGATTAATGGAGCAATTGCCATCCTGTCTCATACTGCCACCAGTAATATCACAAAGAAGAGGGAATTCTAAATTATCACAAAAGACCCTGTCATCTTTGCCTTCACCAAGAGAATGTGATCTAATATCCCCACCATAAATTTTACATAGATTTACTTCGACTTGAGTACCAGGCATGAATAATCTAAGCTTGATTTTTCCTTCACGCAGTAATTGATATTCTTCTTCAGATGTTAAACAAACTGGTTCATAAGTATTTGATTTGTAATTTAACAGCAATCCATCATTGCAACGAATATCTTTAATGCTGACTCCATGTTTCATTTGGTCAATTGGGGAGGCAAATGTATATTTCTCAAATAGTTTTTTGCATCCATCACAATTAGTTACAGTACATTTTCCATTTTTCCACTCATAATATGCCTGCTTTTCATATTCGTACACTCCATGACACTGTTCTGGAGTTGTAACCTTGAAGAAATGTGGAATTGACTTGTCTCGTATGAGTCCAACTTGTGTTTTGACAAAATAGGCAGGAACATATTCATCTGGACATTCATCAGTCCAAAAATCAAAACAGGGTTCATCAGGTAGAGATTTGACTGGATCAGAATGTTTGAATCTTGGTTCAGGCATAGGATTTGTCCAAGAGACTACAATATCTTGATGCATCATTTTATTTTCTGATTCAGGAAAGATGCAAACAGGTTGATAGGTATCGGCTCTGAATTTCAAGATTCTTGGTTCATTGCACAAAATATCAGTATAGAAAGATCCATTTTTGAATTGTTTGTGTGGAGAAGGTATCACATGAATTGGTAAAAGATCCTCAGTAATTTCTGGTCTATTTTCTTCATAAAATGGATTGAGTGATTTCTCACACAGTCTAGGATCATGGTGAACGATAACTTCGGATATCCGTTGGTTTTCAATCCATTCGGCCATCAAAATTCGATAAGTGTCATTGTGAACTATTTCATAACAAACTATAGCAGGAAAGCCATCAAAATTATTCCTCACCTCTTCTGATTTGTTTGGATAGTCATAATCTACAAACTTTTCATCAGCAAAATTTGAAAAATGATTCATTAACACTTCATCAGTGATTCCTTCTCGGTATTTGACAAAGGGACCAAAGCATGGTCCTTCTTTTTCATCTGAACATGAAGCATGAGCATACTGGGTTTCCAAATTATCCACAATAACGATAGAAGACAGCGTAAAGATTGCAATAATTATCAAAAGTCTAATTTTCAATTACTGAAGCTGGATTTGTGATGTTCATAAGTACTTCGTATCTTTTACTCATGTGGTAGTTTGCAGCAACTGTTTTCAAATTCCAAACTTCTAATCCATAGCTCGCATTACAAAAATTTGGTTTAGTCTAACACTGTTTGGAAATCATTGACCATCTGCTTTTTAGACAAAATTCTTAGATATGAATAGGCAAGTAGAAGAAGCAGTTGGATAGAATAAAAACAATTTTGAAAATCATTGAAGATAACCCAGGCATTCATGTAAGGGGGATAATCAATGAAACAGACCTAAAAAATGGAGTAATTGTTCACTATTTAGACAAGCTTGAGAAAGATGGAAAAATCAGATCAAAGAAATATTCAAGATACAAGCGATTCTATTCTCTAGATATTGAGGAAGAAGAATACAACATTATCAGAAACCTAAGAAAACCAACAAAAAAAGAGATTCTTTTGTTCATTATTGTAAAGGGAAATGCAAGCTTTAAGGAAGTTTTATCAAAAACACAAAAGAGCCCATCTACCATTTCATGGAATCTTTCAGACCTAGTCAACAATGGCGTGATTGAAAAGTTTGCGCAAGATCAAAGAACATCATACAGAATTAAAAATGTCAATCTCATCAAACATACATTTAGAAAGGAATTTTCAAAATTGTTGGAAAACAAAAAAGAGCATTCTGAAGACATCTTTCTTGCGTTGTAATATTTTTTTAATTCGACAAAGTCACCATTTTCCCTATTACTGAAAAATGTGAGAAACAATATTTTATGGATTTGATTGAGAGTTGATTTGGTTCATTAGATCATCCATGAATTTTTGATGTTCATTAACTTGATCTCTAATCATTTGCTGTACTTTAGGATCATTCATGTCTGCGGACATCAACTCGTTCATGATTCTTTGATGTTCAAGTTTTTGTTGTGCAAACTGTTCTCGTAATTCTGGATCCTGAATCATCATCTGACTCATGCCCGAACCTGTCATCATTCCCATGTGTTGCCCCATCATTCCCGAACCACTCATGTTTTGACCCATCATCATGTTCATCATTTCTGGATTCTGCATCATTGATTGCATCATTGTTTGATGCTGTGACATTGTGTTCATCATTTGCTGTCGCATTTCTGAATCATCCATCATAGTATTCATCATAGGACCCATCATCCCCTGCATGTGCTGCCTATCGTCAATCATCATAGAGTGCATTTGCTGCATGTATTCTGAATCCTGCATTGCCTCCTGCATGAATTGCCTGTTCTGACCCATACTATCTCTCATATCTTGTCTGAATTCAGGATCTGACATCATTTCTGGCATCTGTTGAGATGACATCATCATTGGAACTGAGGACGAGTTTTGTAATGCTGCAAATCCAATCCCTATTCCTGCAATAAAGACCCCAACTGTAATTCCAATCCAAACGTATTGGCTCACCATTGATTCTGGACAGGTTTTTTCACTCTTATACAGAACACATGTTTTTCATACTTGATTATCACCCATAATTCCATACAAATAGAAAATGTAAGTAGCATACCAATACTATTTCACAAAAAATAGAATTACAAAAAATATTAAATCATAATCAGTTTATTTTCAATAGCAATGAGACTCATTCTTTTTACAATTATGACACTTCTGCTTGCAAACACCATTGCAACTACATTTGCAGATACAAACGAATCTCCTCTAAAACAATCAAAAACGATATCAGATATCCATGACATAAAATGTAAATCACATTTGACACTGATATTCAAGGCAAATGGTTGGATTCCTGCATGTGTCAAGCCAGCAAGTGTGGAGAAACTAGTAGAGAGAGGATGGGCAGCAGACCATGATCCACACCACAAGATGATGAGTATGACTATGCCTTCTGAAAAAATATTTTTCACATTACAGGGAGATGACCAAATCGGTAACTTTGACAAAGAAAAATTGGACGCAGGTACTATGATGACATATATCACATCAAATAATGATGGCTCTCTAGTTTTGGCCACAAGCAGTGGCTCTGATACGGTTTTTGCATTTGACATGCAACATGAAAAACTAATTTCAAAAATCGCAGTTGGAGAAGACCCCAAAGGAATCAAAATTCATCCAGATGAAAACATTGCCTTTGTTGCAAACGAATCTTCTGGAACAATTGGCGTGATTGATCTGAAATTATTTGAAATGATACAAGAAATCCAAGTGGGACAAATCCCACACAACATTCGTTTTGATTCTATGGGAAATATTGCATATGTGACCATACAAGGTGAAGACAAGATAACAGTGATTGATGTGAAGAGTCTTGAAATAACGGATTGGATACCAGTTGGAAAATTACCACACAATCTTGATTTGTCACCTGATGATCGATACCTCTACACTGCAAATATTGGAACCAGTGATGTTGCAGTAATTGATCTGCAAACCAAGGAGACAGTCAAGAGAATAAACGTAAGCACAGGGCATCATGGCATAGATGTCTCAAATGACGGAAAGAGAATCTACGTGTCAGGAATAGGTTCTGACAAAATGAACGTGATTGACGTAAAGTCTCTAGAATTGATAAATCAAATAGATGTAGGGCAAGGACCACACGGAATAAGAACTAGTATAGATGGAAGCAAAGTGTTTGTAGGAGTGACTACAACTAATGAAATTCTTGTCATCGATACAACAACATTTGAAGTTAAAGATGTAGTTCAGTCTGGGAACAAACCATTCTGGATTGCAGTTCCAGAAAATTCATAAGTGTTAAGAATTTTTCTAGTTTTTATCTAGAAAGAATCTGCAAGAAATGAGAAAATTAATCATAGATTCCATAAATTTAGATTGTCATTCTAAAATGATAAAACACAGATCATAGTTATTAGATTTTTTAACATATACTATTTTATGGGCTGCAGAGGAATTTGTGAGAGATACAGAGCCGAGAAGAAACGATACTTTGAAGGATCACGAAGATGTACCTGTTGTGATGTTTATCTATTTACACAAGAAAACAGGTGTCCTTGTTGTAATACACCTCTGAGAATGAAACGAAAGGCCAAAAGCAGAATCAAATTAAAAAATAATCAACAGAATTAGATGAAGGACATAGAACAAAGAAAAATTTGTTAAAAAGCAGAGGATAACAAAAACGTGCTCTGACTATTTTGCAAGTTTTACGTATTATTATCTGCCAGAGTAACCTTTTGATTAATGGAATTGTGAAATACAAGATCAAATGATTCAATCATCATCCCGTTTTCAACAAGGGCATCAATGGTGTCTACCAATTCTCCTGTTTGAAAGTCAACAACAGAAATAGTTCCAGAATTTATTCCATCCAGATTAAGCAAGTTATTTTGAACAAACATGTACTGGTTGTCAGAACTAAACAGTACGTGGTGTGCTCCGGCATCTGCAGGCAAGGTTCTAAGCAGTTCTGGCTTTTTGGGATCCTCTAGGCTATACTCGTTTACAACGCCAGGATTTGCAAAGCTAACATACAGATTCTCGCCTGGTCCAAAGGATATGGCAAGAGGCATCGCATGTCCACGTGTTTTTCCATCATCTACAAGCATAGTATCAAATGATTCAGTTGCATCATTCCAACTCATCGTCCATAACGTAGAGTCATGCATTCCAGATACATATGCAACGTGTTGTGTCGGATGAAACTGCACTTCGACTGGAGCGCTAGGTAAGTCTTTGTCTTGTAATAACTCTACAGTAGACAAGATTTCTCCGGTGCTGTACTCTACTACGGTTACGGTGCTGCCAAAATCATCAAGTGATGGGGCAACAGTTTCTGTGAAGATCATTCGGTCTATTTTCTCATCAGCTGAAATGCCGTGAGGATATCTCACAAAAACCTCAGAGTTTTCTTCTTTTTCCATAGAGATTTTGCCTATCTGTTTGTCTGTTTGTCCATCAAAAATTATCACCTCATCTGATCCCATACAGGTAAGGTAGAATTTTTCTCCATTTTTGTCAAAGTACATGTCTTCTCCCACAACACATGAGCCAGTGTCAATTAGAGTTACATCAAATATCGAATTTTCATGTAGATTGATTCGGTAAAGGCCAACCCCTCCAAGAGATGTGTTGTAGAGTTTGGAACCGTCATAATTGTAAAATGGATGGTGCATTAGTACACCTGCTCCTATTGGAACATCCTGTAGTATGTCTCCATATGTTTCTGAATTAGGATTAATGTCAACTATTGCCAATCCGTCTTGTTGTCTAGATTCCCCTATTGCTCTGTAGTTTATCAATGCAGTCAAAGGAGAAGTGTCTTCTGAATTATCTTGTATTGTATTGTTTTGTGTATTTTCATTTTCAAAATTAAAGTTACTAACTATAACAATTGCGACGGCTATGGCAATTATTCCAATTCCAATACTTCCACCAAAAAGAGCCTTTCTTGCCAACAATCCAAACTGCAACATTAAGATAATTATGTATTTGTAAAGAAAGTAAGAATGTTTGAGAAATTATCCTATCTTACAGCAGCTTTTGGATTGTAGGCCTCTTGCTATCCAGTAAATAGAAAATATCAAAACTCCAACTGAAACGAATTTCAGCTCCAATCCCTGCATTGGAAATAATGATAATCCTCCAATTGCACCCAAGATTACTGCCAAAGGTGCAGTGCATGCAGGACAGCCAGGAGTAAATGCCGCAAAGGCGCCGCCTAGAACCGCAGAAGAATTGGACTTTACAGAATTCATCATCCTCATTCTCTTAATTTTAAATGCCATCATTGCAAAGTTGATTCCTGCCAAGGCAGATATCACTATGGTCAATCCGATTGAGGTTGCAATAAAGGAAGGAGACAATTCAACTGCAACATCAAAGTGAGTTGGCAGCATAGACATTGTCAGATAGTAGTAAATGATCCCCAATCCAAGAGCACTGATAATTGTAATCAAAGCATACCGTCTTATGGTCAACACATTTGATATCAGTTGTAATTTGCTTACCAAGTAGATTCAATTTGTATTTCATAGTATTTTAACTATCCACGCATCCGCCAAAGATTATTAGCCATAAAATTTCAGGAAATGATATGGTAGAGTTCTCATCTGAAGAAAAGACAATACTGGTCCAGCATGCCATCAAAAAATACGAAAATGAGGAAACACTAATTGAGAAATTAAAAACAGTGCTATCTGAAAAAGACATCCAGAGAAACATTGACACCCTGATTGGAACCCAGAGAGTAAGAAGGATAGGCCCAGAAATACTTCAAAATAACGAAAGCCATACAGAGCTGCCAGATCTACCCGAGAACCTAAAATCAACAATTGAGAATCTTTAATTCAAAAAGACATCTGTAAAAATCGCAATTCAAAGGTAGGATATTCTGTTTTTAAAAAAACACCATTTTTGAAATATTTAACTTGAGATTTAGCCCATGCTTTCACAATATTTCACAATACGTAAGTTGACTTAAGATTGTTCAAGGTCAACCGATTGCCCATAGTCCAGTTTTATTCAAATTCCTCTTGTCTTAATAGTGGAATTTTCTTATCAAAACCAAATGAAAAAATCTACAAAAAAAGAAATTCTGTCTGACTTTGTAGGTTTGCTAAAAGAGATCGAAAGCAAACCTGCTGAAGACATAGAGAATAAGATGAGAAAAATAATAAGTAAAATCAGACCTCTGATTCATCACATATGATACAACTTTGTTTTAGGGTTATGCCAAAAGTTATAGCATAATACAAAAAATGGCATCCATACAGATAGCTATTTTTTAGAGCAATACAAAGAATTCTTAAAGTACTCATAAACAAAGTAATCATATGAATAACAACCGAGTTATGCAGTTAAGTCTATCATTTATGATAATGGCAATAATGATGTTTTCTTTTTCAGAAAGTTCGGCATTTGCACACCCACATCCCGGCACCATTCTAGTAGAGGAACAGCACAATCATGATGCACAAACGGAGATTATGCCTTTGGATGCCACAACAGGGCTAGAAAAAACAACTGTATTTTTCCATGCTTCTTCATATAACACACTACCTTGGGGATTTGTCGAAGGCAAGATTGAAAATCCAGTACAAGGACACCCAGTGATAATTCAGATTTTCAAAGATGGAGAGGCAGTTCATTTTGCACAAACAAGTGTAAATGAAAATAACCAATACCAATACAAGTTCAGGGTTTTAAATTCAGATAGCGAAGGCCAATCAACGAAGATTTTTGATGGAGATTATCTAGTTAAGATCTTCAAAGTAGTATACCTAGACCAGAGAAATCAGGTTTAGAATCCACGTAGTCCCTGTGGACGCATTATCTCTGGATGTTGTTTCATCCATTGTATCTTCTCAAGCATTGCTTGTTTGTCTTGTGGGAATGTTCCCTTTATAGTGTAGGCGTTTGAACCATGGTTTGCACGAAAGACAATTGGGTTCTCTTCGTTAGTTTCAATTTGATCTATAAGACCATAGAGTTCCTCTAGAGATTCATCATCATTGATTCTGATAAATGGCTCTCCAAATTTGTCAAGAAACTCTTGCTTTATTCCATTTTCAAGGTAAAGCGTTAATGCTCCAACATAGTCAGGAGAACAAGCACTGATTACTTCGGCCGTTCCACGAATGTGTTCTTTGGAGTAAGTTCTTCCACCAAGACCCAAAATAACCATGCATGACATAATGTATCCTGCATTTTTTGCCTTGTTTACTGACTTGATTATGGTTTTGGCTATTGCTCCTTTTGTTACTTTTTTTAGAACAATATCAGAACCACTTTCAATTCCCAGATAAAACATGTCTAGTCCTGCTTCACGCATTTTCTTGAGCTCCTCGTCTGTCTTTTTGAGAATATTCATTGGCATTGCATAACAAGAAATTCTCTCAATGTTTGCAAATTTCTCTCGAATGTATTTTACAATTTTAATCATAAATTCTGAATCAATGTTCAATGCATCACCGTCTGCAAGAAAGACTCTTCTGGTATCTGGAAGATAATTTGCCATCATGTCAATCTCACCTTTTATCTCCTCCCAAGATCTTTCAGAATAATCCTTGGAGCGATACATGTCACAAAAAGAACATTCGTTAAAGGAGCATCCCAGTGTAACTTGGAAAATTAGTGATCGTGCCTCAGATGGAGGGCGGTATAGAGGAGCATCATAGTTTAGCATCAATTTCTATTCAAAGGGTTTTGGTTGATTATGTTTTTTATACTTTTTACCCCTTTGATAGGCACACCAACAACAAAAAAAGAAGATAGGGCAAATTAGAATTCAAAATACGGTATTGGATTTTCCTTGATTTTTCTGTAAGGGAATTGGACAAAAGTACATAAGCGCTCATCAGAATTTTTGACTAAATGGAACCAACGTCTTTGGTACTCTCTATTGTGTCAATTGCAAACATGGGAATACTTGGAATTCTAGTTGCCATGTTTGGAAGGATGTACATCAATACCAAGGCACAGCTTCCACTGGGAATGATTGTGGTGGCAGCCATGTTGTTTCTGCACAATGTCATTGGCGCAATGGCTTACTTCTCGATGGAGGAAATTTTCTCACACGACATATTCCCGTACATGCTGGGTGTTGGGATTGCCGAACTGGTAGGACTGCTGATTTTCCTCAAGATCACACTTGATTAAAACTAGTCAAAGCTGGCACAGAATCAAAAAAATGACCTGCAACACTGTTTTTTAATTCTAGGATGTGACTCTTGCATAGCATCAATTGTATCACAAGGTATATCGACAGCAATCCTCAGATATCTGTAAATCAAAGTGTAAAGATGTCAAGGTTGTACAAAAATGAAGGTTAGTGTTTATGTTGATGGATCGGGGGGAACCAACTCAGGATATGGCTACTTTGTAAAAGAGACAGGAGAGTCATTTTATGAGAGAAAAACAGACATTACAAACAATCAAGCCGAATACATGGCAATTATTTTGGCATTAAAGAAGTACGTAGGGTCTAATGACGAGGTTACAATTTACAGCGATTCAAAAAATACTGTCAATCAGTTAAATCATGAGTTTGCAATCAACAATGAGCAATTACGAGATCTTGCAAGACAAGCATGGGAAATAATTGGCAAGTTTTCAAACATCTCAATAGTCTGGGTTCCAAGGAAAGATAACCTGGCAGGAAAGATGTTGGGAAGTTAAGTACTTCCTAAATTCAAAATTTCTCTCAGGAATAACTTTATTACACAATCACTTGGATTCAATTTAACATGGCAGAATCTGTATTTTTATCACCAAAATCAATTGCAGTAATAGGAGCATCTGACAAAAGAGGAAGCGTCGGAGCTACCATCACATCAAACATTATGAATGGATTTACCGGAACGGTATATCCAATCAGTCCATCAAGAGATAAGGTATTTTACAAAAAAGCATACAAGAGCGTTCTTGACGTTCCAAAATCAATTGATCTAGCAGTTATTGTCATAAAAAATACCCTGGTTGCACCAGTCCTAGAAGAATGTGGCAAGAAGAAAGTCAAAGGAGTAATCATCATCACAGCAGGATTCAAAGAAGTCGACGAGGAAGGTGCAAAGAGAGAACAGGAGATTAAAGATATCGCTAAAAAATACAACATCCAGATTATAGGACCTAACTGTCTTGGAGTCATGAATCTTGATCCAAAGACAATGATGAATTCAACATTCCTCAAGGTCACACCAAAAACAGGGAAAATTGCACTGGTTTCACAAAGTGGAGCAATTTGTGCTGCACTTGTAGAGGATGCAAGTGCTCAAGGAATCGGTTTCTCTGCAGTTGTTAGTTTGGGAAACAAAGCTGCAATGAGCGAAGTTGATGTATTGAAGATCTTAGCTAAGCATAAGCAAACAGAGGTTATCGTAATGTATCTTGAGGATATGGGAGACGGCCAGGAATTCCTCAAGGTCTGTAAAAACATCACAAAGAAACTCAAAAAACCCGTATTGGTTCTAAAGTCTGGTCGTAGTCCAGAGGGTGCCAAAGCTGCGATGTCCCACACCGGAGCTTTGATGGGCTCTGATGAAATTTATGATGCGTTACTCAAACAGTCAGGTGCAATAAGAGTAGACACCATGGAAGAATTATTTGATTATGCAACTGCTTTTTCAAAACAACCACTCCCAACAGCAGGTGGTTTAGTTATTGTTTCAAATGCAGGTGGGCCTGCAATAATTTCCACTGACGCATGTTCTAAATTCGGAATAAGGATGGCCAAAATTGACAGTATTCGTCCAAAGATAGATGAGGTAATTCCTCCTTGGGGCAGCTCTAGAAATCCAGTGGACATTGTAGGTGATGCAGATTTTAATCGATTCAACAATGTATTGGATCGTGTACTAAAACATCCAAAAGTAGGATCAGTCATTACCATGTGTACTCCTTCTGGAACTCTCAATTATGACAAACTTGCAGAAGTAATTGTTGAGATGTCCAAGAAATACAAAAAGACAATGCTTGCAAGTTTAATGGGATTGGATGAGGGAATTACTAACAGGGAAATCCTCTCCAAAGGAGATGTTCCCTATTACACATACGCTGAAGGAGCAATTAGAACTTTGGCGGCAATGAAAAATTTTGCAATTTGGGTAAATAGCGATGAAGGTAAGATCCCAAAATTCAAAGTAAACAAAGCAAAGGCAAAGAAGATCTTTGACAAAGTCAAAAAAGAAGGAAGACCAAATCTTTTAGAAGAAGAAGGACAAGAAGTTCTAAAGGCCTACGGATTGCCACTTCCAACAAGCGCACTTGCTACAACTGAAGAAGAAGCAGTAAAGATTGCAAATAAAATTGGTTATCCAGTTGTAATGAAGATTGCATCGCCACAGATAATTCACAAATCAGATGCAGGCGGAGTCAAGGTAAATCTAACTAACGATAAAGAAGTCGAAGGTGCATTCAAAACAATCATCAAAAATGCCAAAAAGTACGACAAGAAAGCCGAGATCAAAGGAGTGTTGATTGTAGAGATGGTTAAGGGAGGAAAAGAGCTAATCATTGGTTCAAAGTTGGAGCCAGGATTTGGTCCGGTAATCATGTTAGGAATGGGAGGAATCTATGTCGAAGTTCTAAAGGATGTTACATTCAAGCTGGCCCCTGTAACTGATAAAGAAGCTGATGATATGATTGCATCAATTAAAACTCAAAAACTGTTGCAAGGAGTAAGAGGAGAAAAACCCTCAGATATTGCCAAACTATCTGAATGCATTCAACGCTTGTCCCAACTGGTTTCAGATTTCAAGGATATCAAAGAACTAGATATGAACCCAGTTCTAGTCATGGAAAAGGGCAAGGGTTGTCGCATATTGGACGTTCGTATAGGACTCTAAGCATATTTTATTCCCAAATGTTCGCTTTGAGATAATTAATATTTATACAACATCAACGCGTACCATATTACATGGCTAATGTGC
Organism: Candidatus Nitrosopumilus sp.; assembly: GCF_965223225.1. Classification (GTDB taxonomy): domain Archaea; phylum Thermoproteota; class Nitrososphaeria; order Nitrososphaerales; family Nitrosopumilaceae; genus Nitrosopumilus. The sequence continues at coordinate 32,644 of NZ_CBDCVU010000004.1, read as the reverse complement.
TAAAGACTATCAGAACAGGCGACGACTATATTGAAAGCCTAAGAGGAAGAGATCTGAAGGTCTACTTGTTTGGTGAATTGGTAAAAGAACCAGTTGACCATCCAATTATCAGACCATCAATTAACGCAGTTGCTGAAACTTATGACCTTGCAGTACGTGAACAAGAATTGGCTTCAGCTGATTCATCTATTACAGGATTGAAAGTTAATCGATTTTTGCATATTGCAGAGAGTGCAGAAGATTTAGTTTTACAAAATAAGATGCAAAGAAAACTAGGACAAAATACCGGAACTTGTTTCCAGAGATGTGTCGGAATGGATGCAATGAATGCATTACACTCTACTACTTTTGAGATTGATGAAAAACATGGAACAAAATACCATGAGAGATTTTTAGAATTTGTAAAAATGGTTCAAAGAGAGAATCTAGTGATTGGAGGTGCAATGACTGATCCAAAAGGAGATAGAAGCAAAGGACCTTCAGAACAAGAGGATCCGGACTTGTTTACCAGAATTGTTGAAACAGATGACAGAGGAGTCTATGTCTCTGGCGCCAAAGCACACCAGACAGGTTGTATCAATTCACATTGGATTATCTTAATGCCAACAATACGATTAACAGAAAACGACAAAGACTGGGCAGTTGTAGGTGCAATTCCTGCAGATGCAAAAGGTGTCACATACATCTACGGAAGACAATCTTGTGACACAAGAAGTATGGAAGAAGGAACAATCGATGAAGGAAATGCGAAGTTTGGTGGTCAAGAGGCCCTGATAATATTAGATAGAGTGTTTATTCCATGGGATAAGATCTTCATGCATGGAGAGTACGAGTTTGCCTCAATGTTAGTTGAAAGATTTACTTGTTATCACAGACGTAGTTATGTTTGTAAAACAGGATTAGGCGATGTCTTAATCGGAGCTGCTGCAACAATTGCAGATTACAACGGAGTTCCAAAGGTATCTCACATCAAAGACAAGATAATTGAGATGACCCATCTTAATGAGACAATATTTGCAGCAGGAATTGCCTCATCACACCAAGGACAAAAGATGAAGTCAGGTGTTTATCTCAATGATGACATGTTGGCTCAAGTATGCAAACACAATGTTACAAGATTCCCCTATGAGATTAGCAGACTTGCACAAGATATTGCAGGAGGCCTAGTAGTTACACTTCCATCTGAAAAAGATTTCAGACATCCAGAGGCAGGCCCACTACTAAAGAAATACCTTGCAGGAAGAAAAGGAGCAGACGTAGAAAACAGAATGAGAATTCTCAGATTAATTGAAAATATGACACTAGGAAGAAACGCAGTAGGCTATCTTACCGAGTCAATGCATGGAGCAGGATCACCACAAGCACAGAGAATCCAAATTCAAAGACAGATGCAAGTAGGTTACAAAAAGAACCTTGCAAAAAACCTAGCAGGAATAACAAACGATATTGAAGAACCAAAAGAGTCATCTGAGTACTTTAATCGTGTTTTCAAAACAAAAGACTCTGTAATGTAGAAAGTTACAAGCCAATACACGCAGATATCCTCAAAATCATTAATTACAAAAAATAAAGATGGAGAATTTTGGGTAGTTGATAAACAGTACTATTCCTGAGACTAACAAATTATCAGGAGTCTTTTTTAGTAATTTTCACCTACTTTATACGACAAGCAAGCAGGACGATCTATTGTCTCGAAGTGACATAATGTGAACCTGTTTGCCTGAACCTTACTGCTGATCTTTTGGTTTGTCTTTATTTTTGTCAGTTTTTTCCTTGTCTGAATCAAGCGATTCCTCAGACTTTGACTCAGATTTTTCTTGATCTTCAGGCGTGTCTGGACTATCAGTGTACTCAGAGTCTTTTTTTAATTTGTCAAGATCAAGTGAATCATGGATAGTGCTTTCATTGCTGTTACTGCCATCATCATCTGATTTTGTTTTGTTTAGGAAAGAAAATTCCTCATCAGGTTTATTCTTTGTAAAGTGTTTGATAGCCATAATACCAATCACCACTGCTATTATGATATAGTTGATTGGAGGTTTTAGTAAATTGGTCAAATAGCCCACCTGAGGAATAATATATTGAACTGTTCCAATGTATTCATCTTTAGTAATTGGAAAGTCAGTTCCAGGAATGGATGCGGAATTTGCATCTCCCTTTGTCCTAACAGTTTTTGGGTCCTCATCAAGGATGGATGCCACTCTATGTACAATTACTCGATTATGATCAGAAGGCCTATCAAATACAATAATATCACCTATTTCAACTTCTGCGAAAGGAGCATGTCTTTGAACTACTATAATATCGTCTTTTTCTAAAACTGGAACCATACTTCCACTTGCAACCACATAAAACGGGTTTGGGGCTCCAAATGCCAATATCAGTACTATTACAATTACTGAGATACCAGTTCCGACGATAGCTGCGTCCTTAATTATTCCCCTAGACTTTTTTCCCAAATGTTATCGCCTGAATGTCATTAATTTTTCTAATTTGTCATTACAACTTGGTTCCGCATTCTTCACAGAATTTAGAGCCAGGATTATTTACAAATCCACATTGAGGACATTGTCCTGGTTGTGTTGCTGTAGGTTGTGGAGTTGATTCAGGATTACCAAGAAGGATTATTTCTCCAATTTTTTTTATGCTGGTCCAAGGAACACTACCTTCTGTATCATCATTTTTTGTAAGTACTAAGACCATTGACTGAGTAGAGTCAATTCCAACTTGTTTTGCAATGCCAATTTTGTTTGCATTTTCATCATATACTGCTCTTCCCTCAATTGAGCTAACATAATCAGCAGGACCAGGTTGTGTTGTAGGTTGTGGGGTTTCTTGCGCTGCTGTAGATGCTGGTGGTGCAACTTCTTGAGGTGGAGGTGGTGCAGTTGTAAAATCTTGAGCTGTTGTTGTTGCAGCTGCTGGTGGTGCAACTTCTTGAGGTGGAGGTGATGCAACTTGTGCATCAAGAGGTTTTGCTTGTCCGACATCGCCTGCCTCATCTTGTTTCTTAAATTCTCTGTATTCTGCAATAGCAGAATTACAAGAAGTACAAAGATATTGTCCTCTTTCTGCAAGAATTAGATTTTCTGCAACTTCCTCATTTGGATTTTCAAATTCAATCTTGGGAGATCCTTCAAACTCTTTCTCACAAGTATTGCAAAAATGTTTAGAAATTTTATCAGCATCTAATCTTCCTATAGGTGCTAAAAACAGGTCCGGTCCACCAAGATTGCCTTTCATTTGTTGGTCGTCGTTAATTTTGGCCATCACATAGCCGCCGGAGCCTCTTAATTTTTTAATTCTAAGTTCTGAACTCATACCTGATTTTTATCAAAACGTCATTTAAGTATATATCAAAACCAATCATCCTACAAAAAATATGGTGTAAATTCTGGTGAACGTTTTTAGGGATGATAGATGAATCATTAATACAATGGGAATTACACAAGTTTCAGATGCAAAAACATGGGAAACAGATGTCATCAGTTCTGATATTCCTGTATTTGTAGACTTTTGGGCCGAATGGTGTGGTCCATGTAGAATGGTAGGTCCTGTAGTTGAGGAACTAGCTAGCGACTATGAAGGCAAAGTAAAATTTGTCAAAGTTAATGTTGATGAGGCCAATGAATTGGCATCAAAATACAATGTGTTTAGTATTCCAACCTTAATCTTACTAAACAAAGGTGAAATAGTTAGTCAGCAAGTAGGGGCAGCTTCTAAAGAATCATACAAAAACATGATTGACAGAGCACTAGCATAAATTCAAAAAAAAATATTTTTCTTATTTTTGATTTTTCTTGATGCAAAAATAATGATAATTTCATAGTTATTCTAAGATTCTAGAATAACCTGATGTAATCGCTGATTCCTTTAAATCAAATTTATTTTATGATCGTGCATGACAAAAACAAGTCTGGTAGTATTCATGGCAGCAATCATGGTTGTTGGAGCATTAGGTATTTCTCAAAGTCCTGAAGCTGAGGCCCTCAAATCAAGCGGGGTCAAAGTTTCACAGTATGGCTCTAATACCAACATATGCGGATTGATATTATGTTCTGAATACCCAGGTGGAAAAGAAGCATATCAAAAAAACTGGGCGTCATCATTTAGGTTGGGTCCTGCAGAACAAGCAGGCAGTTACCAAGTTGAATCCGAAACAAAAAAAATGTCAGTTTCAGCACATAATGTTGATGAAGAATTCCCAGAGCAATTAGATGTGTTCATTCACAAGTTTGAGATAGATAAGATCTCAGCTGAAGAAACAATGAACGGCATCACAGATATTTACAATCAATACGCGGATGCCAAAATAACAACTGATATCATTGATGGAGTAGGTGAGAAAATCAACCTATACAAGTAGGGTAAGCTCAGTGTGGAAGAATCAATTGAAGCAGTGCATCTAACTGCTGAACCACAAAATGTCAACCCTGAATACCAAGGGGCATTAGATGAGATAATCCACAAGTTTGAGATAGATAAGATCTCAGCTGAAGAAGCTATAGTTGGAATCAAGGAAGTTCATGATGGTTTTGTTGGACTATACATCACATCTGATCTTATAGAAGATATCACCATTCAACTAAACATCTACGAATCAGGTAGTGATTCAACAAGTCATGTATTAGACAAAATTCATGAAATAGTTAAAGAGGCCGAAGCAACACTTGCAGAACTTGAATCAATAGAAGAAGAAAAGGTGGCAAAAGAATTACCACCAAATACTGTTGATATGCCTGTAGGTGCAGGAGTTACAGGATGTGAAGAACATGATGCATGTTACACACCAACGCAGCTAACAGTATCAGTAGGAACAACAGTGACTTGGATTAATTCAGATGGTTCAATACCACATACTGTAACTGCAGGTTGGCCTGATTCAGACTCAATAGGCCTTGATTATCCAGGCGGAAATGGATTTGATAGTGACTTTATGTCCGGCGGTGCAACATTCGAACATACCTTCGAAGTACCAGGAGAATATGATTACTATTGTATGCTTCATCCATGGATGATTGGATCAGTCACAGTAGAGTAACCACCTCTCTTTCCTTTCTTTCTTTTGTATAAAATAGACATACTATTTTTCAAATAACGAACATAATTAGAATAAAAACAGGCTGCATAAAGCAAAACAAGATCCTAAAGTAATTAATATTCCAAAAATGAAGTGGTTCTATGTCATTTGGTGAAGTCGATACACTAAACATGTTATTTGACAAACTACAAAGTTTGTTTGATGAATCTCAGGGATACTATGAATCATTTTTAGATACCAACAATATGTACAAGCAAGGACAGCTCAGCGATAAGGAATTCTTCCAAAAATTGGGTGACTATGTTGTAGCATATTCTGCATTAGAATTTCTTGCAATCAAAGTTATTTTCGAAATGAGAAAATCCATGGCTTCAGGAACTGGAAATACACAGTCACCAGGATTAATGCCTGGAATGGGAAACCCTGGAATGATGGCAGGAGGCATGGCAGGAATGCAACAACCACCAAGATCTGGCACTGCACAAAATCCCGTGGGTGGTTCTCCTCCAGGAATTGTTTCTGCACAAGAAGCATTTGGTGAAGTAGGTACATTGCCTACACCGGATCCTGCATTGATGCCAAGAAGAACCATGACACAAAATCCAAATCAAGCTGGAGGAAACGGTTGTCCAACATGTGGTGCCGAACTTAGACCAAATGCAAAGTTTTGCACAAAGTGCGGTTCTAAACTATAAAATTAAAAATTAAATCAAGAAAAATTATTCTTGAGTGGTTCCGCATTCAGGACAGAATTTTGCCGTTGCAGAAAGACTTGTTCCACATTCAGAACAAAACTTGCCATCTGTCTTCTGTTCAGTGTATGCATTACCAGTAACTGCAGAACTACGTACTGCTCCTGATGGTTCATATTTTTCATCGTCAATTAGAACAGGTTCAAAATCTTGTTCTGTCAAAAATGTCATCATTCTTGGAATTCCTTTCCCTTCATTTTTTGGATCAGGCACAGAATCACCTAACCAAAATGCAAACCTCATCAAAGTAAGCTCAGGTGTAGAGAATGCCAGAGTATGTTTTGACATGTATTCTTGCGCAGCTTTTTTGCCGTCAAAAACTTCCATGATGAGAGTATTTTTTATTTATGTATAATAGTTTCTGGAGAAAATTTCTTTGAAAATGGTGGACCGGGAGAGAATTGAACCCTCGACATCCTCGTTGCGAACGAGGCATTATACCCCTAAACCACCGGCCCCGAGATAACTCAAAAGACAGTGTTTTTATTCATTTTCTCAACGAATAATAGACTGGAAAACAAAAATCGTTTAGATGACTTTTGATACCATAATTACAGATTCACATATCATTCTTCCAAGTGGATTAATCGACAAAAATATCGTAATCGATGATGGAAAAATCGTCAAGTTTACAAATGATATGCCAGCATGTGACCACAAAATAAACGGAAATGGTTTGGTTTCAATTCCTGGAGCAATTGACACCCATGTACATTATGGGGTATATTCTCCAATAAACCAAGCAGCAAAGACAGAGTCTCATGCTGCAGCAATTGGCGGAATTACAACCATGATGAGAATGCTACGTCTTGGAGAAAAATTTTCAGAGTCGTTGCAGCCACAACTTGATGCTGCATCACAAAATCACTATGTGGATTATACCATTCACGCATCAATTTTCACTCCTGAACAAATCAGCGAAATGAATCTTTGCGTAAAAAACAAAATCACATCTTTTAAAATTTACATGAATCTTGGAGGAGAGGTAGGACATGTGTATATGGACATGCCACCAAATTCATCAGACCTTGTTTCAGCCAAAGTAAATGTAACCAATGAAATTGTAGAGCAGACCGTGAAAACTGCTGCGTCATTGAAATGTCCCGTATTGGTTCATGCAGAAGATTATGAGTCCTGTGGTTGCGGAATTAAAACTGCAAAAGAGAAGAAAAAAGATGGGTTGTCTGCATGGTCTGAAAGCAGGTCACCTGAATACGAAGTAAAGGCAATCAAAACGGTTTCAAAGTTTGGAAGAGACTATGACTGTGTCATCTATTTTGTACATATTGGTTCAGAGCTGGCCCTAAAGCAAATTGAGGAGGAACGTAAACTGGGTACAAAAATTTTTGTTGAGACTTGCCCTCATTATCTTACATTATCATATGAAAAACAACAGGGCTATCTTGCCAAAGTTATGCCTCCAATAAGAACAGAACAAGATACCAAGGCAGTCTGGCAGGCACTAGCAGGCAATAGAATTGATACAATTGGAACAGATCATGTTGCAAATCAACTCAAACTAAAACTTGGAGGAGAAGATGTGTGGGGAGCACTGGCAGGATTTCCAGGAATTGGAACAGTAATGCCAATATTACTAAATGATGGAATAAATCAAAACAAAATAAGTCTAGAACAGTTAGTGAAATTTACAAGCTATAATGCAGCAAGAATTTTTGGTATGTACCCACAAAAAGGATCATTGGAGCCAAATTCAGATGCAGACATTACCATGATTGACTTGAAAAAAGAGAAAAAAGTAACTTCAGATTTGTTTGGAGGATTCTCAGATTATATCGTATATGAGGGAAGAAACCTAAAAGGATGGCCTGTCAAGACTATTGTTAGAGGCAAGTTGGTTGCAGAAGACTTTGAAGTGGTTGGTAAATTAGGTCACGGCAAACTGGTAACAAGAAGTATCAACTAGATTTAGAATAATTTTTATGAATTAGATTCAAAATGGCAATTGGTGAAATACAGTTCTCTTTGCATGCTTGCTGTTATCTTGGGCATGTTGTCATTTGGAATTTTTTACGAGTCTAGTTTTGCTCAAAAGGATTTGCCTCCATTGCAGCAATGGAAAAAATTTGCAGATCCAGATATGTTAAGTTGCAATGAAGGATATTTGCTATTGCAAAAAGATAATGGATTTCCAGCATGTGTGAGTGTATCCACGTATTTCAAATTAATTGAACGAGGTTATGGCAAGTTTGATTTCATGTTATTGGATAATCATCCAGGAATGATTAATCAGATAATTGATAAAATATTGAATGAGCAAAAACTAGCACATCACTGGCATGAGATGATGATTAAAAATCCAGCCGTTTTAACAGAAACATTAGAAACTTGGAACGTCAATATGAAAGAAAATCCTACACTTTTAAGAAATATGTTAGGACCAATGACAAGTGATCCAATACTTCGAGAAGATCTAGTCACCATAATGAAGAATCATTCAGAAATGGAGGATGCCTTAAAACAAAATGACAGATGGATGATATCTGTACACCATCCTATTGGTAATAATCACGGATGTGATTGGTGTGCAGACCACGATATAAAACAAAAGTATGACTTTTCCCATGATAGCACCAATTCAGATAAAATGATGATTTTGATACATCAGTTATGGGTAAACACATCCACAAGTAAACAAATCAACGAAAGGATGTTAGAGAATCCATCTCATCTGGCCGCAATAGCTCAACAACTTATGGAACCAATGGCAAATTCAATAATGAATGACCAAGTTCTTCGTCAAGAAATGATAAATCTGATGTTGAAAAATCATGATTTTATGAATTCCATCAGGCATGAAAACCCTGTAAATGATCAACATTAGACTGACAAGTTGTTTCTTGTTAGAATTTTGCATAGAATCAGAGATAATTTGTAATTAAGAAAGAATGAGACTAGAGAATATCAAATTTGCCGTTTGTTTTTGCCCTATAGATAATGTCTGGTTTTCTCAGAAATATTCCAGATTCTAAGACTCCAGGGATTTGTTTAATTTTTTGAGTTAAAGCCTTGGGATTCTTTATTGTCCCAAAATCACAATCCAAGATTATGTTTCCATTTTCAGTAAAGAAGGGATAGCCCCTATCCAGGGTACGCAGATGTGCTTTCCCATCTAGATTAGCGATTGATCTTGTAACAGAACTTCTTGCTAACGGATGAATCTCTACTGGAACTGTTCTGGTAAAATTTTTGACAAACTTTGTCTTGTCGGCCATAACAACCACCTTTTTGGCTAGACTGAACAAAATGTTTTCTCGTAACAGGGCACCACCTCCACCTTTAATGACATATTTTTGGGGATCAATCTGATCAGCCCCATCAAAAACAACATCAATCTGTTTTACCTGATCAGATTCTACCAAAGATATTCCAAGATCTTCTGCAACTAGTTTAATTTGCAAGGAGGTAGGAACTGCTTTGATTTCATATTTTTTTAGGGTGATCAGAGTTGACAGAGATTTCACAAGTGCAGTTGCAGCTCTTCCACTACCCAATCCAATCACACTACCATCTTTAACTAATCTCAAAGCATCGTTTGATAATGCCGAAATGGCATCATCGTAGGACAATTATTCTACCTCGGCTTGGTCTAGTTTTGAAAGAACTCTCATGATGTCTCCCTTTATTTTTTCCAAATCATCTGTATCATCATAAAACTCATCATCATGAGCATCAAGAGGTTTGGTTTTTGGTTTTTCTTGCGGTTTTGGTTCTGGAAGTGCCTTGTGTTCTGTAATTTTTGCAACTTGCTTTCTTAGATCTGGTTGTGGTTCAAGTTTGGATGGTTGCTCTGTCTTCAAATTGATTTGAGAACCAGTTTTTGGTTCTTCTTTAGCAGGGGTAATTTCAGATCCAATACTTTCCTGTAAGGTTGTTTTCTTAATGGATTCTGTATGAGATGGTGATGGTACTTCTTTGATAGTTTCTTGTTCTAGGTTTTTCTTTACAATTTCTTTTTTAGGTTGAATTTCTTCAAATAGGGATTCTTTGGGTTGTGTTTTTGAAACATTTGTTAGTGTTGTGAATTCAAATGATTGTCTAGGTTTTGGTGATAATGATGATGATTGTTTTGTGGTTTCTGCAAAGGGATTAGTTTTAGCAGAATCTGCTATGTTGTCCTTATTGTCTGCTTTTTCAAATGTAAATGTCTCTTTGATGGATTGTGAGAACTTTTGTTTTGGCTCTGATTGTTTTTGGGTTTCTTCACTTGGTTTTTGTGTAGATGTTACCGAATCTATTTTTGCACTTGTTATTTTTGAGGACAACTCATACAGTCTATCGTCCAGACTGGAGAGTTTTTGATCCATCAAAGTTATCAAGCCATCACCTACTGGACCCAAATCTGGATGTTTGCTTGCGGCCTCAAGTTTTTCTAATTTGGCCAAAATGACTCCAAGTTGGTGCTGGTATTTTAATAGCAGTTTATCTTTTTGAATTTTTGAAAATTCTGAATCTGTCTGATATAATCTAGAGATTGTTTTTGTAAGAATGTCTTTTTCAATTTTTAAAGAATTTATCTGAGATCTTATCTGAGAGCTGGCACCTAGGCTGAGTAATTGGTTTTTGTTTTTGGGAGCTCTTCGAATAGCAGCAGCAGTAGCCACACCTCCAGCTAAGGAACTAAGAATAAGAGCAATTTCTTGCATTTATGCGTACCATTTAATCCAAGAATATTTTCTTCGTTTGGCCTCTGGGAATCCACAACTAGCGCATTGATGGTGTCGTTTGTGAAGAGAGTTCTTGCCGCATCGTCTGCAACGAATGTGAACTTTTTTCTTTGTAAAACCACCCATGGATGTTGTTCCTTTCACCATTTCAAATCACCTAATTCTGTGCAGGTGGAGGAGATATCATAACTACGTTGTCTCCTCTCACTACGATGGTTCCAAGGCCTTTTGACTCGCCTTCAGTTGGGATTTCTTCTGAAGAATCGAGTAGCAGGTTCATGTGCTGGTCAAAACCAAGCAAGTTTCCCCTAATTGTCTTGTTGCCTTTGAGTTTTATCAATACTACCTGATTGATACTCTCATCCAACACTTTTACTGCCATATCAACGGACATCTATTTCACTTATTGGCTATGCTAAAGAGGGATTATATTAAAATTTCATTGGTGTAACTATGAGATACCCTCAGTAAGGCAAGTTTGACACTTTTTACTCAGATTCTGAATAATTTCATTCAGTATTTTACAACCATCTCGTTTTGTTGCGCATCTCGGATCTCCCCAGACTCCATTTTTTGTAACGGATGGAAAAGATTTGTTTGCTTTTCTTCCAAGATCTGCGATTTGTTTTTTTGTCAAATCTTCTGTAATTAGTCCTCTTTTTGCCATTGACATCTTTACATTTTTTGAGATGGCCAGCATAAGAGATGTTTCCACAAACCCTGCATGATCAAATTCCCGTTGCATAAAATGCCAATACGAAAATGGAAATACATTGATTTTATTTTTTGTCAGTTTCCTTATTTTCAAATCAATATTTTTGATTGGTTTTAGGTTTCCGTGATGTCCATTGATTATGAAGACATTATGGATATTATTTGCCAAAAGAGAGACACATAAATCAACCAAGACTGAACGTAGGGTAGATTCTCTTACACTAAGATTGAAAAAAGGAGCATGCTCAAATGAGACGCCGCAAGTAATGGTTGGAAGCAAAAGATATCCATTTCTGTCGGCTAGTCTTTTTGCGACTTCACTTACAATATCTGAATCGGTAGAGATTGGAAGGTGTGGACCATGCTGTTCTATTGAACCAATAGGAATTACGGCGGCAAGATTTTGTTTCTTTTTGATTAACCTCCTAAGGTTTGGATCTAGTTGAGAGTAAATATCAGTCATAAAAAGTCATTTGGATTTTATGTGAACTTTTCTCCAACGAACTTCTAGTTTATTCTCAAGATGCATCTTCATTGCCTTGAGCAAAGTATCTGCCTCTAGTTTTTGTCCTTTTGCTTTTATCTTCTCAAGAGTGTCATTTGGATCAACCTTAAAGGAGTCTTGGAAAATTATGGGTCCTTGATCTAAGTTCTCAGTAACGTAATGAGATGTGACTCCAACAATTTTTGTGCCTCTCTCATAAGCTTGTGCATAAGCTAATGCGCCAGGAAATGCGGGTAACAAGGAAGGATGAATGTTAATAATTCTATTAGGATACCTCCAAACAAAGTTAGGACTAAGAATTCGCATATATCTTGCAAGGGAGATCAAGTCAATTTCGTAGTCTTTGCATATCTTGATAATTTCCTCTTCTGCTTTTTGTTGATTCTTTTCTTCAATTGCAATAAATGGAATCTTGGCTTTTTTTGCCAATGGCTCTAGTGTTTTTTCTGTTCCAATGATAACTGAGATTTTTCCCTTTAGAGATTTTTGATTGGCAAGAATTGTTTGAAGACAAAGTGGTTCTTTGGTAACAAATACTGCAATATTTTTCTCAAGATTTGTCTCATGGTGTGTACTTACATCCATTTTTTCTCGTTTTGCCAGATCTTGTATTTCTGCATCAAAACTTTTCACATCAATTTCTTTGGAAAATGATACCTCCAAGTACATTCCAAATAATCCTTTGATCACGTTCTGGTTTACTTTTTCAATATTTCCTCGCTTTGAAAATGCAAAATTCGTAAAAGATGCAACAATCCCTTCTCTGTCTTTTCCAACAACCGTAATTCCCACAACTATCTTCTTCATGACTTTGACTATCAAAATTTCTCATTATTAATCATTAACCAAGATACAAAATGGTGCGGGAGGTGGGATTTGAACCCACGAACTCCTAAGAGATAGGGTCCTAAGCCCTACGCCTTTGACCAGGCTGGGCGACTCCCGCAACGAATTTGCTGTTAAACACAAACTTAATCCTTACTAGGCAAAGACGCAAGAAATCAAGAAACTCAAAAGAATTGAAAAATTTTGTCATCTCTGAAACTATTCAAAATTGATTTGTATGTATCGAACTGGATGATCAGATAGAGATTTATGCAAATCTGCAATATTTCGCTCTTTAAAATTTAGATCACAGCGATAACATTTCCAAGAGGACAAAGTTTGACTCATAGCAGAAAGAATAATCATAAGAGTATAAAACAAACGTAGAATTTGTCAGTGAGATCTAAATACCAAGATTTCTAAATAAAATTGTATTAGAGCTGTCATCAGAATCTAACGTTTCTGATCTTAAGGTCTGATACAAATCAATAGTTAGATCTATATGCTCATTGAAAATTATCATTTAAGATGACAGAAAAAAAATCATGGTACAATAATATTCCTTTTCTTGAAGAAGATATCGAAGAACTATAATCCAGTTAGAAAACTCAACATTAACAAAAGCAAGCAGAAAAATAAAATAGAATTATGTAGTTTCACTACACAGTTTTGTGGCACCTACGGCATCAATATCAAATCCATCACTTTTCTGATAGCCAGTTGTGTCAGTAATTCTAACATGAGAAACACAACCAACATCGGACAGATCATAGCCGTATTGATGAACATGTGAACCATCGTTGTTATACTGTGTATGTTTTAGCGCAATCCAATTTTGGTCATCATCACTTACTTCTACGATTGCATGTTCTGTGAGTGTTTCGTCATTAGTAGTTTCATATACAATTAATTTGTCAGTTATGGAATCAGAGAAACCAAGAGTTACTTGACCTCCTCTTCCCAGAGATAATGAATTCTCAATATCGTGATATGAGTTAGGCTGGTTTAGTGCATTTACTGGTACTGAATATTGAGGATAAACATGACGCTCATACTTTCCCTTGCCTTTAGTATAGTCAGATACCCAGTCGGCGAAATATTCTGATTCAAGATCCGTTTTTTCAAATACAGCTTGCTGTACAGTAGCAACTTTTTGTCCCTCTAACAATTTGATCTTATTCTTGAGTACAGATATCTCATCAAGCAGTTTTTGAATAAGGACGGTTTGTGAGTTTTCAGGGTCAGTAGTTATGGAATCAGCAGTAGAATTCGTTGTTTGATTCACAGACGAATTGACATTCTTAGCAGACGTGGTAAGATCGATAAAGTTAACGGTTGATTCTTGTTCATCCACATATCTAGGAAGTTTTCCATTTTCATCAAAGTGTCTCTGAATATCAGGATTAGAGAAACCAGATTGAACATTAAGATCTTTTACTAGTTTTACCATGTCTGATCGTGGAATTTGAAGTGCATCATGATATGCATTTCTTGCTTCTTGCAACGATCCTCCGTTTCGTAAAACATCACTCATAACGATTTTTGCTGAGGATATCTTCTCTTGCTGATAGTCAAACAGACCTTGGAAGATGTACTTTGTGTTATCATCTGAGACTTTTTTTAAGAAATTGTTAAATGCGGCAACAGAAGTGAAATCTTTGTTTTCTTCAAACATTTGTTCTAGTTCTCTATCTAAGATATTCATAGCAATGTTTCTTTGTTCGTCAATAAATTTTTCCTGATCCATTTTTTGTTGAATGTCAGAAAAAGTCTGTCGTGATTTTTCTATGTTTTCAAGAATCTTGGCAAAAGCAGGATTATTTTCAATTCCACCAGGTGCAATGGAAACAAAATCATCTTCGCTATCAGCAAACACGTAGGTAATTCCGTACACTGCAGATAACAAGGTGAAAATCGCCAAAGATGAAGCAAGTATTTGTGGGTTGAAGTGAAGGCTTACATTTGTCATTAGGAATCTAAACCAAAAATTTGCAATAACTAGTAGGAAGAAATTATCAGTAACAATGATTCTAGACTTTCTTTATTTTATTGGTTAAAAATTACAGGATAACGTCTTTTTGTTTGTAGTTGAATAGATACTCACAAATTTATCCACAATATGGAATTATCATGGCAAAATTTTTTGGAACTAATGGAATCAGAGGAGTTTTTGGAGAAAGTCTCACATTAGAGTTTATTCATGATATGACACTATCTATTGGAACGTACTTCCAGAAGGGACCAATATTGGTAGGATTTGACGGTAGAAATTCAAGTCCCATAATTTGCAGAATTGTAACTTCGACATTGAATTCAATCGGAATTGATTGCAACATAGCAGGAATCGTTCCTACACCTTGTTTAGAGTTTGCCGTAAAAAAACTAGGGTACATAGGAGGAATGATGATAACTGCTTCTCACAATCCCCCACAATACAATGGAATAAAGCCTGCAGGAAAAGACGGAGTTGAGATTTCACGAGATGATGAGCTGATAATAGAAAAGATATACGAAGAGAAAAATTGGATTAAGAATCCAGTAAGATGGGGGGAGACTGGAAATGA
Organism: Candidatus Nitrosopumilus sp.; assembly: GCF_965223225.1. Taxonomy (GTDB): domain Archaea; phylum Thermoproteota; class Nitrososphaeria; order Nitrososphaerales; family Nitrosopumilaceae; genus Nitrosopumilus. Next base: position 17,558 of record NZ_CBDCVU010000004.1, on the reverse strand, counting down.
AGAAAAAACAATTCAGACATATCTAGAAGGAGTAGTATCACAAATAAATTCTGAAAAGATAAAATCAAGAGAAATCAAAGTTGTGTTAGATTTGGGAAACGGTACTCAAGCAGTAGCCGCACCAGATCTTTGTAAGATGTTAAACTGTAAAACATTGCTTGTAAATTCCACAATAGATGGGAACTTTCCAGGTCGCGGATCAGAACCAATTCCGGAAAATCTATCTTTATTATCAAAGACCATTTTGCAGAATAATGCAGATGTAGGTATTGCATTTGATGGAGATGGAGATAGGAGTATTTTTTGCGACAACAAAGGGAATATTTTGACCGGAGACAAATCAGCACTTTTACTTGCAAGACACATCCTAAAAGACAATCCAGGTTCATTGGTTGTAACTTGTTTGAATTCAGGTAACGCTATTGAGGAATTAACTTCACAGTTTAAATCTGAGGTTATTCGTACCAAAGTAGGGAGTGTAGAAGTTTCAAGGAAGATGATTCCAACAAAAGCCCTGATAGGTTTTGAAGAAAACGGAGGTTTCATGTACGGAAAGCACAATCAGGTAAGAGATGGATGTATGACCTTGGCTTTGATGCTTGAGATGCTTTCCAATTCAGAAAAAACACTGTCCGAAGAAATATCCACCTTGCCTCCATCCTTTACTACAAAGGATAAGATACCATGTTTGCCTGAACAGACAAGGAATCTAATTTCGGTTCTATCAAAAGAATTTCCCACCTCAGATACAACAGACGGAATCAAAATCATGATCAGTCCAGAAAAATGGGTAATGATCAGACCAAGTGGCACAGAGCCAATCATCAGAATCTATGCTGAAGCTAAAAGTAAAGAAGAATTAGATGGTTTAATGTCTGAATACCTAGAAAAGATCAAGTCCATTATTTCCCGATAACACTTTTAAAACCAAACGAAACGATGGAGAGAATGGAGAATGAACCCCAAGGGTGACGAAATATGGGAAAAGCATATTATGTTAAATTTGAAACACCAGAAGATCTGGTAAATCCAATCTTGGAGGCTGTTAGAGTTGCATCTACCAGCGGCAAGGTCAAAAAAGGAACAAATGAAGCCACTAAAGCAATCGAACGAGGAACCAGCAAACTAATTGTAATAGCTGAAGATGTAGAACCTCCAGAGGTTGTGGCACATCTTCCAATTCTATGTGAGGAGCAAGGTGCAGCATTTGCCTTTGTTCCAAGTAAACAAGAACTAGGCAAATCATTAGGAATTGACATAACATCTGCCGCTGCAGCAATTTTAGATGCAGGTGATGCACAGCATATTGTAGACCAAGTTGTATCTTCTATTGCTAAAATCAAAGGCGGAAAGACTGATCAATGAGTACTACATCTGAAGAAGTAATTCAATCTGAAATTATTCAAATCGTCGGAAGAACAGGTATTGCAGGAGAAGTAATACAAGTCAGGATTAAAGTATTATCTGGGAAAGACAAGGGAAGGATTCTCACTAGAAACGTAAAAGGATCTGTCAGACTAGGAGAAATTTTGATGCTTCGAGAAACAGAAAGAGAAGCCAAGAAGATAAAGTAGGTGTGAAAGAAAATGAGTCTTTTAGTTAAGCCATGTAATTTTTGTGACAGACCTGTTGCAAAAGGTTCTGGTACAATGCTTGCAAAAAATGATGGAACCGTTTTGTGGTTTTGTTCTGCAAAATGTAAGAAAAATGCTTTAGAGTTAAAACGAGATCCTAGAAAACTCAAGTGGACCAAGAAATACGTCAAAGGCGGAATCAGAAAATAACAGAAACAGGAAATTGGCAGAAAAAACTCTATTCATTGTAAAGCCTGACGCGGTAGCTAGAAACCTTGTTGGGGAAATAGTTGCAAGATTTGAAAGAAAGGGATTCAAAATTTTAAAACTAAAGATGTTTGTGTTTTCTCAAGAACAAGCAGAAAAATTCTATGATGTTCATAAAGACAAACCTTTCTTTGGTGAGCTTACATCATTTATTACATCAGGTCCGGTAGTTGCTGCCATTATTGAAGGAAATAACTCCATTGCCACTACAAGAATCATGATTGGTGCTACAAAATCATTTGAAGCTGAACCAGGATCAATTAGAGGTGACTTTGGATTGGGATTTAGTGAAAATGTAATACACGCATCAGATTCTCAGGAAAGTTTTGATCACGAATCGAGGGTGGCATTTGAGTGATCTGATTTGCAAATTCGTCAGCCCATAGTGGCAGTTTTAGGTCATGTAGACTCTGGCAAAACATCGCTTTTAGACAGAATTCGAGGTACAGGAGTACAAGGAAGAGAAGCAGGAGGAATCACACAGCATATTGGCGCAAGTTTTCTTCCAACTGAGACAATAAAGGAAACGTGTGGTCCACTATACAAGAAACTTGAACAATCAGAGAATAAAGTTCCTGGAATTTTGGTAATTGATACACCAGGACACGAGGTATTTACAAATTTACGTTCCAGAGGAGGTTCAGCAGCAGATATTGCAATTTTAGTAGTTGATGTCAACCGGGGATTCCAACCACAGACAAATGAGAGCTTGAAAATTCTACAAAGCAGAAAGGTTCCATTCGTTGTGGCATTGAATAAATGTGATCAGATCTCAGGGTGGCGAAAATCAGAATCCATGTTTATTTCACAGGCAATTAAGGAACAAGATGCATCTATTCAAGCCGATCTTGATCAAAAAATCTACGATGTAGTTGGAACCCTTTCCATATTAGGATACAAGTCTGAAGCATTTTACAGAGTCAAAGACTTTAGGTCCGAAATTGCAATTGTTCCGATATCTGCAAGGTCAGGTGTAGGAATACCTGAATTGCTTAGTGTTTTGGTGGGCTTAACACAACAGTATCTGCAAAAAAGATTAGAACAGATTGAAAAGGATCCACGTGGAATCGTGTTAGAAGTAAATGACGAGGTAGGTTTAGGCCAAACAGCAAACATAATTCTCATTGACGGTACAATAAAAAAAGAAAACAGCATAGTAGTTGCAAAAAGAGATTCAGTGATTGTAACCAAACCAAAAGCATTGTTGCTCCCAAAACCATTAGATGAAATGAGAGATCCCAGAGACAAATTCAAGCCAGTATCCCAAGTGGATGCAGCCGCAGGATTAAAGATAGCTTCTCCAGAGCTGGAAGGAGTTCTTCCAGGCAGTACACTTTATGTTGCATCCAATAATGAAGAAATTAAAAAATTTACTGAACTTATTGAGTCAGAAATGAAATCTATGTTCATTGATACTGAGAGCAACGGTGTGATTCTCAAATGCGATACCATTGGATCATTGGAGGCAATAGTTGAGATGCTAAAAAGATCACAGGTTCCAGTTGCAAAGGCAGACATTGGGTCGGTAACAAGGAGAGACATAATGGAAGCAAAGGCAATTAAAGAAAAAGACAGGCATTTAGGAGTTGTTTTAGCATTTAATGTCAAAATTTTGCCGGACGCAAACGAGGAATCGGAAATTAGTCATGTAAAATTATTTGAAGATAAGGTAATCTACAGTCTAATTGACAATTACAATAATTGGGTAGAAGAAGACACTGCACATGAAGAAGACGCAGTTTTTGCAGAAATGACACCAGTCTCAAAGTTTACTTTTCTTAAAGGATTTGTTTTTAGAAATAACAACCCTGCAGTTTTTGGCATACGTGTAGATGTAGGGACATTAAAACAGAAAATTCCTTTTATGAACAAAGATGGTAGACGTGTAGGCATAATCCATCAGTTGCAGCTTGATGGAAAAACTGTAACTACAGCAAAAGTTGGAGAAGAGGTTGCATGTTCTGTACAGGATGTGACTATTGGAAGACAAATATTTGAAGAAGAAGTATACTATACTTTTCCTCCATCTCACGAAGCAAAACAACTTTTGAATAAATTCATGCACAAACTCAATCCTGAAGAACAGGAAGTATTAACTGAAATAATAAGAATTCAGAGAGAAAAAGAGCCTGCGTATGCTTATTGAGCAGAGTGCTTTTTGCAGATCATGTGTATTCCAGGTGCACCAACTGCACCCATCATTTTGTCTACTATTTGTCCTGCTTTAAACATGATAAATGTTGGAATTGATTGAACCCCAAACTTCATAGAAATATTTTGATTCATATCGACATTGACACGAGCAAATTTTATTTGCGGGTATTTTTTTGAGAGGCTCTCAAATACAGGATGCATCATCTTACATGGGCCACACCATTCTGCCCAAAAATCAACCAAGGTTGGATTTTCTGCAGATACTACCTGATCAAAATTTGACGAGTCAAGATCAACAATGCCCTGGTCTACCTTGAGTTGACTTTGTGCTTTTAGCATTTCTTCTAATTTTCTTTGTTTAATCTTCTCTATTTCTGGATCCTCAGACAATAAATTTTAGAAAATGGTTCTACTAAAAAATCTATATTAAAAGACTAGTCATCGGACTCTGTTTTTGTTGAGAATGGCTCATAACGTCGAGATTTGCAAATAGGGCATTGATCTACGTATCTGGTAAAACTTACAGATGTGTACGCGATACCACAATCACCGCAAATTCTAAGATTTCTGCTTAATTTCCCCATAGGTTACTAGAAAAAACATTATGATTAAAACCTAACTTTTACTTTCTATTACCAGAATTGCCACCATGGTTTTGCTTTTGGTTTTTCAATAATTGTACATACACCATCAATTAATTTTGTTCCAGGTCCACATATCCCATACTTCTTTTCTTTCTTGGTATCATCTGCTGGTTTCTTATCATCATCTACACTAGATGAAGGATCTTCTAGTCCTACTGCCTGGTAAATAGAGTCATACTCTGGGAAGTTATCATCAAACCACTCTTTGTAGTTTGGTTCGTTTTGGTATCGGTCAACGTAGCTCTGAGGGTCCTTTGTCTGGTCTACAAATGGTGCTGGAATTTGCAGTGGTTCTTCTAGTCCTACTGCCTGGTAAATAGAGTCATACTCTGGGAAGTTATCATCAAACCACTCTTTGTAGTTTGGTTCGTTTTGGTATCGGTCAACGTAGCTCTGAGGATCCTTTGTCTGGTCTACAAATGGTGCTGGAATTTGCAGTGGTTCTGGTTGTGTAGGTGTAGGAGGTTGTGTTGGTGTAGTGGTGGTTGTAGTATCTCTAACATTAATGGTTATTGTCTTTCTATCAGATGAGGAATCCTTTTTTGCAACAATATCAAATGTGTAAGATTTTCCACCATCAGAGCTAGAGGGAGTCCATGAGAACTGTCCGGTATTTGAAATGATTTTTGCTCCAGATGGAGGATTTTTCTCCAAACTAAAGACAGCGTTTTGAATTGAGCTATCAGTAAGTCTTACTGTAAATGAAAGTAGTTTATCTTCATCAATTGAAAGATTTCCTATAGGACTAATTTGGAGTCCAGTAAATTGGGCGGTAGCTGAGACCTCATTTGATGCATCACTTGTTCCTTTGGTGTTAATAGCCGAAACTTTGTAGGTATATTTTGAATCTGTTATCAAATTTGTATGGGAATAAGTTCTGGCAGTAGTCTTTGTATCTGTAACTAGTGTAGTGTATTGGCCATTATCTCTTTTTACCTGAATCTTGTAGCCGGTAATTGGTGAATTTCCATCCTCACTTGGTGCACTCCATGCAAGATTAATCTGGGTAGAACCAACAGGAGTAGCTGTTAATTTTATTGGTGGAGAAGGAACCGTAACATCCACAGATGTAGATGTAACTGGTCCATCATCAGTAGTATCAACAGAGTCTTCAGTAGGAGTTGCAGACGCAGTGTTGGAAACTCCTGTAGAGCCAAATCCAATATTAGCACTCACAGCAAAGGTGTAGGTTTTGTCAGTTTGTAAGTTCGATACCAAAAATGAGGTAGTCTTTGAATTTGTATTTCCTATCACATCATAAACACCAGGAGTAATTACTCGTTTTACTTCATAACCACTTATTGATTGACCAAACGTTTCTGAAGGTGCAAGCCAAGATAGTTTTATTTGACTTTTTGAAATTGCTGTGGCAGACAATGCAACAGGAGTGGTGGTAGATTCAGGTTCTGCTGAAGCTATCGATGAAGATGAGCTAGTACCCTCTTTGTTTATTGCATAAACTCGATAAGAATATCTTTCATCATCATCAAGGTCTTTATGGATAAAAAGTGTTGAAGTGCTAGCAGTATTTGCAATAGCCGTTTGGTAATTTTCCGAACCTAATTTGAAATCTATTTTGTATCCGGTTATTTCAGATATGTCATCATCTAATTTTGGAGCATTCCAAGTAACGGCAATTGAAGTAGGAGATACTGGAAATGCCTCGACATTTTCAGGAGGATCTGGTACATCTTTAGAAGAAGAGCTGCTACCACTTCCACTACTGCTACTAGTTCCATCAGCATTTGGTAATGCAAGCATCTGGATACGATGATTGTTAGTGTCAGCTACATACAAAATTCCATTGTCTTCATCTAAGGCTAGTCCAAAGGGAGAGCTAAACTCTCCTTCATCATTGCCTGAAGAACCAAATTCTTCTACAAAGCATACACCATCAATAACTTCATCAGTATCACTTGGACATGTGTTGCCTGAAACAATCTCAAATACTTGAATTCTATCATTTTCGGTATCTGCTACATATAAGATATCATTGTCTTCATCATATGCAAGTCCAGATGGTTCATTGAACTTTCCGTCACCAGTACCAGAAGAGCCAAAGTCATCTACAAAACAGACTTCGTCATTGACTACTTCATCTGTTCCGCTTGGGCAATTGTCTCCATCTGTTAGTTCATACATCTTAATTCTGTGGTTGTCAGTGTCTGCAACATACAGAATGTCATTTCCTTCATCAATTACCATGCCAGAAGGATCTCGGAACTCATCATCACTTGATCCTGTATCTCCAAAGTTAAATCTAAAGTCACCAGCATCATCAAATATAGAAATTGAGTCAGTTGAAGAGTCTGCTACATAGATGTAGTCACTTGCCTTGTGTACTGCAATTGCGCTAGGAGTACCCAAGTATTCGTCATCATCACTATCAGAAGAACCAAATTCTAAATTATCATAATTGCCATTTTCTTGGAATCTTTGAACTCGATTGTTGTCAGAATCTACTACATAGATGTCTTCATTGTCTTTGTCAATTGCAATTTTGGTGGGGGAATTGAATTTCCCATCAGAAGAACCAGAAGAGCCAAAAGTATCATCAAAACATACCTCATCTTCAATTATCTCATCTGTGCCACTAGGACAGTTACTTCCACCTGTCAGATCATACATCTTGATGCGGTTATTCTCACTATCTACAACATACAAAATATCGTTACTGTTTATTGCAAGATCTGTTGGCGTATCAAATCTAGTATCACCAGTTCCTCTTTCACCAAACTCATTTGAAAATGAGAGAGAATCAGAAGAACTTCCAGTAAGTGAAAGTAGTTGTATTTTGTTATTAGAGGTGTCTGCTACGTACAAAATTTCATTATCTTTGTCAAGTGCCAAACCAGATGGAGAATTAAACTCACCATCATCATTGCCTGAAGAACCAAATTCTTCTACAAAGCATACACCATCAATAACTTCATCAGTATCACTTGGACATGTGTTGCCTGAAACAATCTCAAATACTTGAATTCTATCATTTTCGGTATCTGCTACATATAAGATATCATTGTCTTCATCATATGCAAGTCCAGATGGTTCATTGAACTTTCCGTCACCAGTACCAGAAGAGCCAAAGTCATCTACAAAACAGACTTCGTCATTGACTACTTCATCTGTTCCGCTTGGGCAATTGTCTCCATCTGTTAGTTCGTAAATTCGAATTCTGTCGTTGTCAGTATCTGCAACATACAAGATTTCATTTGCATCATCAATCACCATTCCAGAGGGATTCTTGAATTCATCATTTGAGCCATCATCATCAAAACTGAACTTAAAATTACCATTATCATCAAATACAGAAATTGAGTCAGTTGAAGAGTCTGCTACATAGATATAATCAGATTTTTGATGAACAGCAATTGCGCTAGGAGTACCCAAGTATTCGTCATCATCACTATCAGAAGAACCAAATTCTAAATTATCATAATTGCCATTTTCTTGGAATCTTTGAACTCGATTGTTGTCAGAATCTACTACATAGATGTCTTCATTGTCTTTGTCAATTGCAATTTTGGTGGGGGAATTGAATTTCCCATCAGAAGAACCAGAAGAGCCAAATGTGTCATCAAAACAAACCTCATCTTCAATTATCTCATCTGTGCCACTAGGACAGTTACTTCCACCTGTCAAGTCATACATCTTGATGCGATTGTTTTCACTGTCTACAACATAGAGTTTTTTTCCATCTTCACTTATCGCAAGATCTGTTGGATTATCAAATTCATCATTATCATTTCCTTTTGAACCAAATCCATCAGAAAAAGAAAGATCAGCAAAAGAAAATTGAGAATAATCAGCAATGCCTAAAACTAATGCACCCAATACAAAAGAAAATAATAATTTCTTAATCATGTTCTTTTTTTGATTAGATTTTAGGTTATTAAGAATTAGGATCAATTTTGACACATTAACAAACTAAGTAACTTGACTACAAATTCATTGAACATGCAAGATCTAAATTTTAAGGAATTTCTTACTCTTGTAAATTAACATTGCTGGTGCAGCTACATACATTCCTAAATTCATAAGAATCACGCTTATACCATATCCAACAATTTCAGATTCAGAATCTGCCATCGACATCACAGAAAGAGAAAGTAACATTGGCGTGATTACTGCTTTGGTGAATTCTTTGAATACAGGATTTTCCCTTTGCATGTCGGCAACAGCAGGAGAGAACAAATAATAGAATTGGTTAAAACCAGTCATAAAGGATGTGCCGGATTCAGTAGTCATTAATTGGTTATCACGAACCTCCCTTAGAAATTGGACCTGTGGTGCCAATTCGGAATCATATGCAGCAGTAGCAATCAAACAGCCACCACCATTTTGATCTTCAATAATCATACACATTCCGTCAATAAGGTCTGTACCCTCTCCACATTCTCCAAACTCTACAGTATCTTCAGTAGGAGTTTCTGATGAAGGTTCGTCTAACCCTACTGCTTCATAAATTGTCATGTCAGGATAGGTCTCGTCAAACCACTCTTTGTATGTAATTTCTTTTTCATATCTGTCAATGTAATATTGAGGGTCTTGGTTTGGGTCTACAAATGGTGCCAATTCTTTTGGTTTCTCCAACCCTACTGCCTGGTAAATAGAGTCATACTCTGGGAAGTTATCATCAAACCACTCTTTGTAGTTTGGTTCGTTTTGGTATCGGTCAACGTAGCTCTGAGGATCCTTTGTCTGGTCTACAAATGGTGCTGGAATTTGCAGTGGTTCTTCTAGTCCTACTGCCTGGTAAATAGAGTCATACTCTGGGAAGTTATCATCAAACCACTCTTTGTAGTTTGGTTCGTTTTGGTATCGGTCAACGTAGCTCTGAGGATCCTTTGTCTGGTCTACAAATGGTGCTGGAATTTGCAGTGGTTCTGGTGGTGTAGGTGTAGTTGGCTGTGTAGGTGTAGTTGGCTGTGTAGGTGTAGTTGGCTGTGTAGGTGTAGTTGGTTCTTCAAAAGCTTTCTTTACTGTAATGATAACTCTGTCCTTGTCTTCTTGTGAACCACTGTTTGCAATAACATCAAAGCTATAATGTACATCTTGGATATTTCCATGTGATGATGTAGGAGTCCAAACAAATTTTCCAGAATCAGGATCAATGGTTGCTCCAGAAGGTTCATTATCTAAACTATAAACCACATTTTCAATAGAACTATCAGTAATACTTGCAGTAAAGGTAACTGTTTTGCCTACTTCGATGGTTTGATCTGGTATTGTTTTTAATGATAAAATAACATCAGGAACAAAAAAAACCTTCTTGCCATCATATTCAAGTTCCATTGTTAAGCCATCCTCTACTCTTTCGCTTCCAGTAAATGCAACTGCTTCATAAACGCCTTCTCGATCAAAAATTGAATCCACAGAACGAGGTAAAGTTTCAAAAGTGCCATCATCATTTGAAGATGGATCAGAGACCATTGAAGTATCTCCAGAAGAACTTCGTATAACAACAAAAACAGATTGCTTACCTGTTGACTCTTTTCCTGTAAATACAATTGACTCATCATCCGTGAAAAAAGGTTTTGTTAAATCTAATGAAGTGACTTCAGCAAATGCAGGAGTGAAGGTGAATAATAATATAAAAATCACTGTAGAGCCAATTAATGGTGTATTCATCATATTTCCATGAATTTGTCTATTTTTAAAAAACACGTATAATTTCTTCTATAGATTTGCAAAGAAATGTTTACAAAAACTACAGGTCAAGAAGAAATCTCATAAAAACACCATCATTTTTTGCTTCTTTGATCTCCATATCGTAAAAAGTAGGTGCCTTTATCTCGACTTTGAAGTTGTGTTTTTGAAAATCCAAAGGTTCTCCATATGCAACTGCTTGAATAGCGTAGTCTTTGTGTTCAGCATTTGAGTTTATTTGAAATTCAATTCTCTTTATTGCAAATCCTTCGGTAATCAAAAGAAACGGAATTTCTTCAAGCCAGCTAAATAAGAGATATCTTAAATCTTTTCCTTTGGCTGAAAATTCTTTTTTTTCAATTTCTTGAACCTTATCTTGGTCTAATGTAAGATTGATTACAGCATCAGCTGCAACTAAAAAGGCTTCATGGAGATCTTTTGCGTTTACCTCAATTATAGCATCAGTAGCATGATCCAAGAATTTGTAGCTCAATTACAATTCTGAAAATGATACTGACTATTAATTGATGATTCTTTGATTTGTGTTATTTATTATTTTAAAATTAGAAATCAAAAGAAGAAAGACTATGAAAGCACTCTATTTTGATGGAACAAAAATGATTTTTGATAAATCGTATCCAACTCCAGAGTCCAATGAATCATTAGTAAAAGTTAACTTGGCAGGAATTTGTGGGACTGATTTGGAAATTATGAGAGGATATATGAAATATCAGGGAGTTTTAGGTCATGAATTTGTGGGTACAGTAGTTCAATCAAAAAATAAAGAATTGATTGGCAAGAGGGTTGTAGGCGAAATCAATGCAGGTTGTAAAAAATGCGATTCATGCTTAAAGGGAATGGAGAGACACTGTCCTGATAGAACAGTTCTAGGAATTCTTAATCGAGATGGTGCTTTTGCAGAATTTTTGACATTACCAAATGATAACTTGCATGTTATTCCAGATTCGATTACAGATAGCCAGGCAGTGTTTGTTGAACCACTTGCTGCAGCATTTGAGATATTAGAACAGATCCAATTAAAACCCACATGGAAGGTAGCTGTGGTAGGAGACGGAAGACTAGCTCAACTTATTCTTCAAGTTTTAAAGTTGAACTCTCCAAACATTACATGTTTTGCACATCATGAAGAGAAATTGAAAAGTGCAAAGAGACTTGGAATAAAAATAAAAATAAAATTAGATGCAGAAGACAAAACTTCTTTTGATCTAGTTGTAGAAGCAACAGGAAGTAATTCGGGATTTTCTGACTCTATGAATCTAGTAAAACCAAGAGGAACAATAATTCTAAAATCCACCATTGTATCTAGAGAAAATTTGGATCTGACGCCTGCCGTAGTTAATGAGGTTACCTTAGTTGGTTCCAGATGCGGCTTATTCAAACCAGCTATTGATGCACTAGCTACAAACATAATTTCTGTTAATGAGATGATAGATTCTACTTTTCCATTAGAAGATTTTTCAAAAGCAATAGAGCATGCAAAAAAACCTGATACTCTCAAAGTTTTTTTAAAACCATGACAAAAAAAATAAAAAAAATAATTTCCAACAGAGTTGGAGATTATCTAGTTCTTACAATGTTGATTTTAACTACTGAGTTTCCCCATTCATGGACACGTTCTTGGAGATCTGCATCACCGACAATCCCCACATGTGGAATAATTACTCCATCTTCAGCAATTGCAGGATTGCTTTGGTCAGTTCCATCATCACCAGATGATACACCTATTGCTCCTTGACATGGTGGAACCATATCTGCAAAGTCTTCAGTATTCATCTCAGTTCTTGCATCATATGCCATTCCATACAATGTCAATTGCTTCATTGGAAGCTTGACTGAATCAATTCCTGCAAATCCATCATTTGTGCAAACTAGCATGCTTACATACGAAAGATATCTCTGGTTGCCTGAAGTTGAAATCTCAAATGTTTCTGTGTTAGAAAGACCTGTCTCTCCAGGATCATTTGCTGGAACTAATGGTGTTTCTCCCTGGACAATATCAACTACACCTTTCTTTTCTTGTAACATTTCAACTAGAGGAGTTACATTACCATTCTCTGCTAGTTGTTGGAGTTCACCGCTTGCCATTTTACCTACTGTAAAAAATCCAGCATCTTTGGTATGTGTTACTAGAAGTGGAGGGGTTAGTGGTTGGCCGGGGGTTAGATTTGTGATTGTAACCTCGTATGTCTTTTGTTGTACCGCACTAGATTCGGGAATTCCCGCTATGCTCACAACAGATAGCATTGCAACTATTGCACTCATAGCAAAAATACTTGTCTTTTTTGTTTTCATTGAAAAATTATTTCTGAAAAATTACCTTAAGCATTTTTCCAGTTTTCACCCCAATCTCTAGGCTCAAAAAACAGCAATTTTGGGAATTTTTTCTCGTAAAGTAATTTAGTAAGATTTCGTTGGCAAAATCCGTGGAGCCATTTGATTCCTTTCTTGTATGGATTGCAGATTTTTTAGGATCGCACCTTTATGAAGGAATATTTCTAGCAGCCTTACTTGAAACCGTAGTTCCTCCAATTCCAACATTAGCAGTATTTCCAACTGCAGGATTTCTTGCATCACAACAACAAATTCCTTTGATAGGAGTAATTCCAATGATTCTTCTTGGTGCTACTGGTGCCACAATTGGAACTTCTGCAATATACTTGATTGCGTTAAAACTAGGAAGAGTAGTTTTATTGAGTTATCTTAACTATGTCAAAGTATCTGAAAAAAAGTTAGAACGTGTTGAAATATGGTTTGAAAAATATGGAGATAAAGCAGTTTTCTTAGGAAGAATGGTACCAGTAATGAGAGAAATGATTTCTATTCCAGCAGGTTTGTTGAAAATGAAAATACCAAAATTTGTCATGTATACTTTTGCAGGATCACTGATATGGTCTGCAGGAACTATTCTTGCGGGTTATTATTTTGGAGAAGCAATAGGACTTGCAATCTAAATGAACATTAACAAATTATTTTTCATAAGGTCAAATGAAAAAATTAGAAAACAACTGTTTTAAATTAAAAACTATTCAACGTTCTTTGTTTTTTTTCTTCCCAAATCAATTCTCTCATACCTAGTTTTGTTCGCAAAGAGTTTGCAGTAGCAGGACTAAATCCTTCATAGTGATTGTTAGCCATTATTGTTGCTACAGGGATGTTTTCAATTTTAGATAATTTTTTTACTAGGTGAGAAATCAAACTATCTCTATTTTTTATTACTCTTCCAAATTTTGAATCAGGAATGGAACGATCCCCTATTAATCGAATATATAGATAATCAGAAGTAATAGAGAACGGATTATCTATTCCATCAATATCATTCCAGACCAGACAGTGATTTTTTTGTTTAAGATAAGACAAAGAATCTTTAGAAAACCAAGAGGGATGTCTGCCCTCAATAGGATACAAAAAATTATCAGGTAAGATTTCAAAGATTTTATCCAATCTAGGTTTTGCCTCCTCAAATGACAAAGAAGGAGGAAGCTGAAATACTAGAGCATAGATCTTCTTATGAATTGGAATAAGAGAAGACAAAAATGCGAAAATTTCAGAACTAGCATTTTCAAGCCGCTTTTTGTGCGTAATTACTGATGGAAATTTAGCCGTAAACCTGAAATGTTTGGGCGTATCTGTATTCCATTTTTGAACCAGTGCAGTATCAGGTATCCTATAAAAAGTAGAATTGATTTCAGTTATGTCAAAAATTTTGGCATAATATTCTAACCAGCTTGAACTCTTCAAGATTCTTGGGTAAAAAGTTCCTGACCAACCCTGATAGCTCCAACCAGTACAACCAATCTTTATGTTCAATGTTTTTGCATAAAACTACTCTTCTTTTAAACCTCAAATTTTGGTTTACTTGCAATGGATTTTTTGAAAACAATATCAGATGTCTTTTGTTGTTAACACTAGAATCTTTTTGTAGTAAATTTTTGAAAGCTGACTATTGCGGAACAACCTTTACACAGCCTTGCAGGTATGCTAAGACAGGTAAACAATCGCCAGCATTTGGACAACAGGAGATTGTGTCAGCTTTCTGTTACATATATGCATTCATCACATAAAAAAGAGATCATTATCTCAAGAAAATAAAATGAGTTTGTACAAAAATCACAATGAAATTTTCAACTAAGATTAGAAACAATTATTCAAAAAGCAAAAGCTATTTGTCAATTTTGATAAATTGATTTTCTATCATCCACATTATATTTTTGGAAAATTCATCATCAGACAAATTGTTTTGTGACCAATTACCAGTATTTTCTCTTAACCAAGAGGGTAATTCAGATTCGGATATTTTGTCATAAGCAACTATGTCAGATGAGATTGTTATCACATTCTTTTCCAAAAGAAATTCTATTGCTGTTGAGAAAGTCTGATCTGAAATATGTTTCATGGACCACCATTTTGCAGTTTGTTTAAACCAACTTGGTATGTTTGAAGAACTCTCAAAGAATTGTTTTCCATCTTTGGTTGTACATTTTTTAGGAATAGATTCAGTAATTATATTTCCTGCCTTGAGACAATCCATAAAATTATTCACATTATGTTCTAGTGGAATAATTTTCAGAATTTTATCATCATTGGGTTGAGGCAAACCTCTACCATCCTTATTGCTTGTAAGTAGATATAGAAATCCATCCGGACCGGTTTGGACATCTCGTAACCTACCAAACTCATTTTCAAAGAGTTTTTCATGTGAAACAACTACATTATTTTTTAGATCAAAATCAATCATGTGTAAGTGGCTGCCTCTAAGGGTTGCCACAAAATATTTTCCTGACCATTGCGGGATTTTATCCGAATCATAAAATTCAGATCCTGATGGTGCCCAAGTTTCATCACCAGTATGTAAAATTGGATTTTCAAGTCCCTCTAGAGACTCATCTCCAATAACATCAGGCCAGCC
Organism: Candidatus Nitrosopumilus sp.; assembly: GCF_965223225.1. Lineage (GTDB taxonomy): Archaea > Thermoproteota > Nitrososphaeria > Nitrososphaerales > Nitrosopumilaceae > Nitrosopumilus. The sequence continues at coordinate 2,343 of NZ_CBDCVU010000004.1, read as the reverse complement.
ATAGTTTTTTCCAGGTAAAATGACATTAATTTCATCATGTGCAGAACCTCTCCATCCTGAAGGGCCATGTTCTGTGGCAACAAGATTACCTGAATCATCCCAATCAATTCCTTGTGGGTTTCTATGTCCTATTGAATAGATTGGGGAATTAGGCCAGGGGTTATCTCGAGGTATTGTTCCATCAGAATTAATACGTAAAATTTTTCCTGCATAGGAATTCAAATCTTGAGAAAGATCTACGTTTCCTGCATCACCAGTGGTTATGTACAGTTTTTGATCAGGGCCAAACTGAATTCGTCCTCCATCATGAAATGGGCCTGCAGGAATGTTTTCAATTATTATTTTATCTTCAATTGCTTCCGCATCAGAAACAACATATCTAACAACTTTGTTAGAAGGAAACAAAAATTGATCCTCAGTATAGTAAACATAGATGTATTGATTTTCCAAAAAGTTAGGATCAACTGCGACACCTAGCATTCCCCCTTCTACGCCTGCGACATTAAGAGACAGTATTGGATTTGGTGCCAGTACGCCATCCTCAATGATCCTAAGGTTACCATGTCTCTCTGTAAAAAAGACAGTTCCATTTGGGCTCCAATCAATGCTCCAAGGGATTGTTAGATTATCAGCTACCGTCTCTACTTTTACACCAAGTGAAGGATACTCTTGTGCATATGCAGTTGAGATAAAAGAAAAAAAGAAAACTAGTAAAAGTAATTTTTTCATGTATTTTGTAATTTAATTAAACAATAAAGGTTTGTTACTGCGTTAGTTTCTTTGCAGTTGCAAAAACATTTGACCATTGTCTCCAGGTTAGTCTTCCTGTTTGTGTATTTTGCTTTGAAGGATGATATGAAGTGAGAATTTTAATTGCGTCATATTTGAAGAGTTTGTTGTGACCGAATTTTTGAGGCTTTACAGAAAACAGCTTGCATGTAGCATCATAGGCTATTTTCCCCAAGCAAAGAACAACTGTCACATTGCTCAAAATTTCTTTTTCTTGTTTTAGATAGTCAAAACATGTGTCCATCTCCTCTCTTGTGGGTTTGTTTTGTGGAGGTGCACATCTAACTGCAGCCGTGATATAGGCATTTTTTAGGATTAACCCATCTCCCCTTGTTTGACTGGTTGGAATAGAGGCAAATCCGTGCCTGTGCATTACTTTTGCAACCCAGTCACCTGATGAGTCTCCAGTAAACATTCTTCCTGTCCTATTTCCACCGTGGGCTGCAGGAGCCAGACCGACAATCAACAGTTTTGCATTAACATCTCCAAATCCAGATAGAGGTTTTCCATAATAGGTTTCATTTTGAAATCTTCGAACTTTATTTTTAGCAACTTCTCTTATGTATAATGAGAGTCTTGGACATTTTTTACATCTTGTAATTTTTCTATTAAGAAACTTTATTGTTTGCAATCGAAAAAACATTACAAGAATTTTATAAAAAGATTTTTTGAAATTATTTTTTATCTTTCTTGAATTGGATCTCTATCCAAATTAATTCCAATTGAAAGGGCCCACTTTGATATTTGTTCAACTAATTCATTATCTTTTTGTGTAAACATATGTAAACCAGGTCTACTGCAATAAAAGAAATTACTATCAACTTATCTTTTATTCATGGAATTTCTTATGAAAAATAAGATATCAACAAGGACGAATCTGTTATTTCTAAACATTACAAATGGAGTTTAGGTGAATTAGGAAGGCGGGATTTCTTATTCCTAATAATATTTTCTATGATCTCATACGTTATTTTTTATATAAAACAATAAAACAACATTACAATGAAAAATACACAACTTCTAAGTGCTATTTTAGCAATGATCCTAGTATTTGGAGTAACGTCTGGTTCTGCATTTGCTTATGATAGAAATGAAGATGACAGATACGATGATGATTCCAAGGATGATGACAGATACGATGATGATTCCAAGGATGATGACAGATACGATGATGATTCCAAGGATGATGACAGATACGATGATGATTCCAAGGATGATGACAGATACGATGAAAAAAAATACAAGCATGATGATCTAGAAGACAAACTAGAAGACTTTTGTGAAATGAATGATAAAGAGCGCCAAGAATTCATTGAGGAGCATCCACGAATGTCAGAGTTTGAAGATAGGCTTACAGGTTATTGTGGGTTATCTGAAGATGAACAAGAAGATGCATTAGAAAAATTCATTGAGGAAAATGTATACGAAGTTAGAATTCAAAAGACTGATTCAGAGATGAGAGAAAAGCTAGAGAGATACTGTACAATGTCAGACCAAGAAAAAAGAGAATATCTAGCAAATAACGAAAAAACAAACGAACATGCTGAAAAAATG